>JBLXGF010000006.1:0-331562 GCA_048261205.1 Hoeflea sp. | reverse complement strand
TGTCCCAAAGGGCGGGCGGTCTTCCATCCGCCACCGCAGGAAACACAATATCACACGCGGCGGAATTCAAGTTACAAGGGAGGGTGCCACCGCTGGCCGCCACGCATGCCTCCCTTCTCCCCTTTGTGGGAGAAGGTGGATCCGGGCGTTCCGTGAACGCCCGGAGACGGATGAGGGGCCTTTTGCAATTTCCAATGACGGATGAGGGACCGAGATCAGGGGCATAGGACGAGCCTACCGCCGTTCCTGCCTGAGCGACCTGTCCCGCGCAAAAGCCAATATCGTTGCGCAGGTCGCGTCGAGATCACGCATGACGTCGTCATTCCAGAACCGCAACACCCGGAATCCACGCGCTTCGAGCTCCGCATCGCGGGTCCTGTCGCTGCCGCTTCCGGCATGCTGGCTCCCGTCCAGCTCGACAATCAGCTTCGCCTCCATACAGACGAAATCCGCAATATAGGGCCCGACCGGCGTCTGCCGCCGGAACTTCAATCTGTCGAGCCGCCGGTTGCGCAACGCGCCCCACAGCCGCTGTTCGGCCTCGGTCGGTGCCCGGCGCATGGCGCGGGCGAAACTTCGCAGCCGGTCGGTGGTCTTTTTCATCGAGAGCCCCCTCATCCGTCTGCGCCGGTTCACGGAACCGCCGCATCCACCTTCTCCCTCGAGGGAGAGGGGAGGCGGACCATTTTTCTGCCTCGCATTGATTTTGTAAAGTTCGGAAACCGGCGTTTCCTGTCCCGGACTGCCAACCAGCCTTCCAGCCTGACACCGAAAGTCCCCCTCATCCGTCAGCTTCGCTGACACCTTCTCCCACGAGGGGAGAAGGGAGGCCGTGCCGAGACATTACACCTCTGTCCGGAGTCGGCCGGATATCCAGCTTACCCGCAGCCTGCCGATACAAGCACCGGACCCCGCAACGGGCACCCTCCCTTCTCCCTTGTGGGAGAGGCGAGGCATGCGCGGCGGCCGGCGGGGAGCACCCTTCCTTCTCCCCTCGTGGGAGAAGGTGGATCCAGGCGTTCCGTGAACGCCTGGAGACGGATGAGGGGCCCTGCGACCACCAAATACCGATGGGCGCTGCGCGACGGGCCAGCTTTCGACACAGGCACCGGATCCCGAAACCGGCACCCTCCCTTCTTCCCTTGTGGGAGAGGGGAGGCATGCGCGGCGGCCGGCGGGGAGCATCCTTCCTTCTCCCCTTGTGGGAGAAGGTGGATCCGGGCGTTCCGTGAACGCCCGGAGACGGATGAGGGGGGGCAACTTGCAAAGACGGATGTGGGCTTTCCTTCCCTAAATCCGCTGGACAAAACCTGCCGCGCCACGCGAAAAACCCGGCAGGCGAGCGCCGCCAAGCTTCTGATTTGAGGCGCTTTGCCAGCATCGCTGAACAGAAACTGACACCGCATTGCACCGAATTTCATCCCCACCCCGCCAAACCGCCCGCATGCTTTCTGCCGTGTTTCACAACAATGGACGGCAACCAGGGCGATGGACTGGGATCTCGCCATCAAGACCAACAGCGCGGCCCTGAGGCGCATCATCGCCTCCCTGTTCACCCTTGCCGGGCTCGATGCGACCGCCACGCCGGGATCCGCTCAAGCGCCCGCCACGCTGCCGCGCCACCTGCACAGCGCCGTGCTCAGGATTCTGCGGCCCGCGGAATCGGCGCTCAGGCGGCTGATCATTGTGGTTGCGCGCGATGTCGTGCTTTCCGGCGCCGAACGGGACCACATCAGTAATCCATCACTTACTCTTCCGGGGCACCCCACAAGGACCGGCATTTTCCTGCACGGCCGTCCGGCCCGAGCCGAAGATCTCAAGCCCCCGCGCCGGCCCTGCGGCAACAAGGCCGCGCCGGGCCTCAGGTCTTTCGCCCTGCTTGATCCGTTGAAGCGGTTCGCGCCCGACCGCCCTCACCCGTCGCAATGGCAGCCGCGCATCGTCATCGATCTTGACCGCGGCATGCCGGTGACCGCGCCGGAGCCCACACCCGTTTCAGAGGATGATCCGGTCAGTGCGGCGCAGCTTTGCCGCCGCCTCTCGGCCTTCAGGGCCGCGCTCGACGACCTGCCCGCCCAGGCCCGGCGGCTGGCGCGCTGGCGGTTGCGGCGCAGTCTCGGTTCGGTGCGAATCAGGCGGGTCTCGCCGCTGCGGTCGGGCCTGCCGCCGGGCCATCGCCAGCCGCAGGATCACGAGGTCGATATGGTTCTGTTCCGCTGCCACGGGCTGGCGGTCGACCTTGCGATGCGGTGCGACACCTCGTGACGGCACTGTCTGGAAACCTCGGCCCGCCGAGAGCGTGAGCCATCCGGTTCGGGCGCCGCCTGACCCGGCATGACTGGTTTGCAGGTCCCTGTGCGCCTGGCAGGCTCACGCCCCCCAGGTCCGCTCCAGCAGCGAGATCCAGTTCTTGCGGGCGATCTTTTCGATCAGCGCCTCGCCATATTGCCGCTCGCGCATCTGGCCGATCAGCGCCTGCACGCCGGTGACATCGCCGATCACGTCGGGCAGTTCGGCGCCGTCGAAATCGGAGCCGAAGCCGACATGGTCCTCGCCGAGCTTGTCAACGAGATGATCGAGATGCCGCATCACCGGATCCCAGCCGCAATCGGTCAATTTGCGGCCATCGTCGCGCAGAAACACGGTGGCGTAGTTGAGGCCGGCCATGCCGCCAGTCTCGCGGATCATGGCGAGCTGCCGGTCGGTCAGGTTGCGGGTCGATGGCGTCACCGCATGGGCGTTGGAATGGGTGGCGACCAGCGGCGCATCCGAGAGCCGGGCCACGTCGTCAAACCCCTTCTCGTTGAGATGCGACAGGTCGATCATGATTTTCAGCTCGTTGCAGGCCTTGACCAGATCCTTGCCGGCGCCGGTCAGGCCGGGGCCGGTGTCGGGATCGCCGGGAAAGCGGAAGGGCACGCCGTGGCCGAACACGGTCGGGCGGCTCCAGACCGGGCCGAGCGAGCGCAGCCCCATCGCGTGGAAGGCGTAGAGCGCATCGAGGTCGGGGCCGATCGCCTCGGCGCCTTCCATGTGCATGATCGCGGCGATGGTGCCGGTTTCCATGCAGGCGCGCAGGTCGGCCGATGTATGGCAGATCTTCAGCGCGCCTTTTGCGGCCCGCTCCATCCACATCAGATGCGCTGCCATGGCCAGCGCGGTTGGCTGCGCCCCGGCGGCATCGATCAGCTGCGGCAACGGCAGATCATAGGGCGGGCTGTCCATCATCGCCTGATAATCCGGCGCGCCGGGCTCTTCCGGCGATGGAATGTAGATGGCAAAGAAGCCGCCGGCAAAACCCGCCTTCTTCATCCGCGGCAGATCGAGATGGCCTTCGCCGCCCTCTTCCAGCCACAGGGCGTCGCGCCGCTCCGGCTCGCGCAACAGCCTGAGCAGAAAATCATTGTGGCCGTCGATGAATGGCGTGACTGCCATGGCTTGCTCCGTCAGCGCTGACCTGCGGAATCGCGGGTGAACCCCTCGCTCGCTGTCAGCAGATTGCGTGTGTAGTCCTGAGTTGTCTGGTGGGCCTGCAGGGCTTCGCGGGTCAGTTCCTCAACCACCTCGCCCGACTGCATGACCATCAGCCGGTCACACATATGCGAGACCACAGCCAGGTCATGGCTGACCAGAATATAGGTGAGCCCGCGTTCGGCGCGGAGCCGGTCGAGCAGGTTGAGCACCTCGGCCTGGATCGAGGCGTCGAGCGCCGATGTCGGCTCGTCGAGCAGGATGATCCTGGGCTCGAGAATCAGGGCCCGGGCGATGGCGACGCGCTGGCGCTGGCCGCCGGAAAGCTGATGCGGATAGCGGAAGCGGAAACCCGATCCCAGGCCAACATCTTCCAGGGCCTGCTCGACGCGCTTTTCCGCATGGTCGAAACCATGGATCGCCAGCGGTTCCGACAGCACCCGGTCGATGGTGTGGCGTGGATGCAGCGATGCATAGGGATCCTGAAACACCATCTGCACCCGCCGGTAGAAAGCCTGATCGCGCGGCGTCGGCACCGGGCTGCCGTCAATGCTGATCCGGCCGCCGGTCACGGGAGCCAGCCCGCACATTGCGCGCAGAACCGTCGACTTGCCGGAGCCGCTTTCGCCAACAATGCCGAAACTGTCCTCCTCCTCAACCGAAAGCGAGACGCCCTTGAGGGCTTTCACCTGACGGCCGCTGCCGTCGAACGTGACTTCAAGGTTTTCGATGTCTATCAGCGCCATGTCCGCGTCCTATTCCAGCCAGGCGGCGTCGCGTGCCAGAACCGGCAGCGGGCGGGTGTCGCCGGTGATCGTCGGCAGACAGTTGAGCAGACCCTTTGTATAGGGATGCGTGGCCTGTTGCATGTCCCGGGCGTCAAGTTCCTCGACCACCTGCCCCGCATACATGACCAGAACCCGGTCACAGAATGTCGAGACCAGCCGCAGGTCGTGGCTGATGAAGATCAGCCCCATGCCGCGCTCGGTCACCAGACGATCGAGAATGCGCAGCACCTCGATCTGGACGGTCACATCAAGCGCAGAGGTTGGTTCATCGGCGATCAGCAGGTCCGGTTCGGTGACCAGCATCATGGCGATCATGGCGCGCTGGCCCATGCCGCCCGAGAGTTCATGCGGGTAAGCCGCCATCACCCGTTCGGGATCACGTATCTGTACCGCTTCAAGCATGGCCAGCGACTTGTCGCGGGCTTCCGACTTGCCGCCGTGCAGCTTGACCGCCTCCATCAGCTGCTTGCCGATGGTCATCACCGGGTTGAGCGAGAATTTCGGATCCTGCATCACCATCGACATCCGGGCGCCACGAAGCTTGCGCCATTGCCTTGGCGTGGCATTGCGAAGATCGATGCCATCGAATTCCAGCCTGTCGGCGGTCGCGGTTCCCGAAACCGGCGTCAGACCGAGAATGGCGCGGCCGGTCTGGGATTTTCCGGAACCGCTCTCGCCGACAATGCCAAGCCGTTCCCGGCCGAGGCTGAAACTGACGCCGCGCACCACTTCGACCGGTCCCTGGCGCGAGGGGAAGGCAATGCGCAGGTTGTCGACTGTCAGCAGCGGGCTCATTTCTCGGCCTTCGGATCAAGCACATCACGCAGGCCGTCGCCCAGCAGGTTGAACCCGAGCGAAACGGTGAAGATGGCAATGCCGGGCATGGTCGCCACCCACCAGTAATCGATGATGAAGCGGCGTCCGCCGGCGATCATAGCCCCCCATTCGGGCTGCGGCGGCTGCGCGCCGAGCCCCAGAAAGCCAAGCCCTGCGGCGGTGAGGATGATACCGGCCATGTCGAGCGTCACCCGGATGATCACCGAGGACAGGCAGAGCGGCACCACGTGTCCCCAGATGATGCGCGGCGGCGAAGCCCCCTGCAGGCGGATCGCGTCAATATGTTCGGCGTTGCGGATGGTCAGGGTTTCGGCCCGCGCCAGCCGGGCATAGGGCGGCCAGGAGGTAATGGCGATGGCGATGATGGCGTTCTCGATGCCCGGACCGAGGGCGGCGACAAAAGCCAGCGCCAGGATCAGCCGCGGGAAGGCCAGAAAGATGTCGGTGATGCGCATCAGCACGGTGTCGACCCAACCGCCGAAATAGCCGGACACAGTGCCGACCAGCAGCCCGATGGGTGTGGCGATGATGGCAACCAGCGCCACCACCATCAGCGTCAGCCGCGCACCGTGGACGACACGGCTGAAGATGTCGCGCGCCAGATCGTCGGTGCCCATCAGGTGCTCAAGCGAAGGCGGCAGCAGCCTTGCGGTGCGCAGATCGCCACCGAGCAGGGGATCGTAAGGTGCGATGACATCGGCAAAAACGGCGACCAGCACCAGCAGCACCACGATGCCGAGACCAACCATGCCAAGCCGGTTGCCGGTGAACAGGACCCAGGTCCGCCAGATCTGGCCAAGGCGCGCCTGGCTGCGCGACGCGGGCTGCTCGCTCCTGAGCCATTCACCAAGACTCTGACGGGGGGCCTGGGTGCTCATGTGCGGCGCCTGACGCGGGGATCAAGCATGGTGTAGAGGAAATCGGACAGCAGGTTCAGCCCGACAAAAATGATGCCGATCAGCAGGGTGCCGCCAAGGACGGCGTTCATGTCGGCGTTCTGCAGGGAATTGGTCAGGTATTGGCCAAGGCCGGGCCAGGCGAACACGGTTTCGGTCAGCACCGAGCCTTCAAGCAGGCTGGCATAGGAGAGCGCGATGACGGTGACCAGCGGCACGGCAGCATTCCTGAGCGCGTGCACCCAGATGATACGCCATTCCGCCACACCCTTGACGCGCGCGGTGACCACATATTCCTGCGCCAGTTCGTTGAGCATGAAGCTTCGGGTCATGCGGGCAATATAGGCCATGGAATAATAGCCCAGCAGTGCGGCGGGCAAGGCGATGTGCGAGACCACATTGCGGAACGCACCCCATTGGCCCTGCATCGCGGTATCGATGAGATACAGCCCGGTCGTCGGCGTGAAGGCATATTCATAGGAAATGTCGATGCGGCCCGGACCGGCGACGATGCCCCACTTGGCATAAAATACCAGAAGCCCGAGCAGTCCGAGCCAGAAGATCGGCGCCGAATAGCCCATCAGCCCGATGATCCGCACCACCTGGTCCACCAGCTTGCCTTGCCGGACGGCAGCCCAGACTCCGACCGGAATTCCCAGCAGCGTGCCGATCAGGATGGCAACGGTCGCGAGTTCCAGGGTGGCGGGAAAGGCGCGGATAATGTCATCGATGATCGGCTTCTTGGTCAGCAGGCTTTCGCCGAAATCTCCGGTTACAGCCTTTTCGACGTAGAGCCCGAACTGCACATAGAGCGGGCGATCGAGGCCAAGCTCGATAAAGGCCTTGTCATAGGTTGACTGGGAGGCCCGGTCACCGACAACGGCCAGCACCGGATCAACCGGAACCACCCGGCCAATCAGGAAGGTGACAACGAGAAGGCCAAAAATGGTGACGGCAATCGTGGCAGCAAGCCGCAAGGCTCTGCCAAGGAAGGCCGGAAGGGCGTAGGAACGCCCTTCCGCAAGAGCAGATATGTCCGACAATTACTTGGTCACTGCCTTGAACGAGTTGTCGTTGAACGACGGGCCAATGATGAAGCCCTCAACGTTCTTGCGGCGCGCCAGCACTTCGATCTCCTGGAACATGATGACAAAGGGTGAGGTTTGCTGATGTTCGGTCTGCAGATCGATATACATCTGGGCGCGTTTCTTGGCGTCGCCTTCAAGGATCGCCGCATCAGCCTTCAGCGTCATTTCCGGGATGTCCCAGGCATTGCGCCAGGCCAGAGGCTTGGAAGCGGCATCATCGGAGTTGTCGGGGTTGCGCGCAAAGGTATCGGCATTGGTGTGCGGATCCTGATAGTCGGGACCCCAACGGCCGATATAGATGTCGTGATTGCGGGCGCGGTACTTGGTCAAAGTCTGCTGTCCATCGCCCGGGATCAATTCCATGTTGATGCCGGCCAGAGCCATGGTCTGCTGGATGGCCTGGGCCATTGCAGTGATTTCATTGGTGTTGCGCGTGTCCATTGTGACTGTGAAACCATCGGGCAGGCCGGCTTCGGCCAGCAATTCCTTGGCCTTCTCGACATCAAGCGAGAACGGAGTTTCCTCAAGCGCTCCGAGGAAACCGCGCGGCAGGAAGGCCTGATGCGGAATGACCTTGCCCTTCATGATGGTGTCGGAGATGGTCGCGTAGTCGACCAGATACTTCATCGCCTGGCGCACTTGAGGCTTGGCCAGGTTTTCGTTCTTCTGGTTCAGTCCGAGATAGTAGATTGACCCCTTCACATCGCTCTCAATGACAATGTCGGCATTGGTCGACATTGCGGTGATTTCCTCGGCGCTGACATTGCGGGCAATGTCGATATCGCCCTGTTCAAGCAGCAGCCGCTGCGTCGCGGTTTCAGGGATATGCCGGTAGATGGTGCGCGCCATCGCCGGAGCATCGCCGGAATAATTGTCGTTGCGCTCAAGCACCACGGCTTCATTGGCGCGCCAGTCGCGAATGGTGAAGGCGCCGGAGCCGGCATAATTGGTCTTGAGCCAGTTGTAGCCGAAATCGCCATCGGCTTCGTGGCTCTTGACCAGTTCACTGTCGACGATGAAGCCCACCGTCGCGGTCAGGCAATAGAGCACCAATGTCGGCGCATAGGGCTTGTCCATCTCGAATTCGAAGGTCATGTCGCCGGTCTTGCGGATCATGGCGTCGACATTGTCGGCGTTGAAACCGAACTGGGTGAGAATGAAGGCCGGTGATTTGTCGAGCTTGATGACGCGCTGCAGCGTGTAGACTGCGTCGTCTGCGGTGATCGGGTTGCCCGAGGCAAACTTCATGCCGTCACGGATGGTGAAAGTGAAGGTCTTGCCGTCTTCGGAGATGTCCCATTTCTCGGCGATAACGCCGAAAATCTCGGACACATCCTTGACGTTATAGCCCACCAGCCCCTGATAGGCGTTGCCGAGGATTTCCGAGGCGCTGAATTCGAACACTTCAGCCGGATCGAGCGTGATGATGTCGTCAATCGCCCAGGCCTGAATGAGGGTGTCGGCCGGTGTCTCGGCATTTGCCGTGACTGGCGCGAAGGCAGAGGCGGTGCACATCAGCGCAATCGCCATAAATTTCTGAATATGTTTCACTTTAAGCTCCCGGTTATGAGTGTTCCCGTTGGCATGCTGGAGGGTGCGGGAATTGCCCCTTGTCACCCTTGGAAGCATCAATGAGGTCACAGCCCCATGAGCCTGTCAAGCACGCGTGAGTTCTGTCTATGCAGCCAGAGATTGAACCTGGCCGGAACAGCGCGGAACGCCGGTTTTTTCGCAATCCCGAATATACAAAGATTATTATGTCAACGATACGTTTGATGTAATCGGCTATCCGCCATCTGCGGCACCTGGCTTCATACCCCGGCCAGACCAGAGGAAACGGCCGCCCAGGCCAGCGCCAGAAGAAACAGCGTTTCCACTACGATTACCGCCACATGCCGCCATCCCAGATCCATCATGGCTTTCATGTTGGTGCGCACGCCAAGCGCGGAGATCGCGATCACCAGCATCCATGAGGACGCATCGACCAGAACAGCAGCAACCGGGGCTGGAATAAGCCCGATGCTGTTGGCAAGCGTGACGGCGCCAAAACCGATGACAAAAAGCGGCAGCCGCACCTGCGAGAAACCGCTTTCACGATTGGCCGTGGCGAGGGCGACGATTATCAGCACCACCGGCAGAAGCGTGACACGCAGCAATTTGACGATGGTTGCCGTGTCCCCGGCTTCTGTCGAGATCGAGTAGCCGGCACCCACCACCTGTGCCACGTCGTGGACCGTTGCGCCGATCAGAAAACCGCTTTGCACGTCGCTCAATCCGGCAAAGCCGAAAAGCACCGGATAGGCAATCATGGCGATGGTCGACAAGGTGGTGACGGCAACGACCGTGAACAGCACATTGCGGTCGGTCTTGTCGTTGGCCGGGATCACGGCAGCCAGTGCAAGGGCTGCCGATGCACCGCAGATGGCCACCGCGCCACCGGTCAGAATGGCGAAGCGCCAGCCCCTTGAGAACAGTTTCGCGCAAATGAAGCCAAAGCCGATGGTCAGGGCCATCAGACCTGCCACCGTGACCAGGCCGGAGGTTCCGATGCCGGCGATATCGCCCAGGGTGATGCGGGCGCCAAGCAGCACGATGCCAAGCCGGAGCAGGGTTTTGGAGGCAAAGACCACACCTTCGGATGTGCGCTCCTGATCCGCCATGAAGTTGAAGGCCATGCCGATGAGCAACGCGAACAGCATCACCGGCGCCGCATAATGCTCGGACAGAAACTTTGCGGCGGCGGCGATGGTCAGGGCCAGCAGGAGGCCCGGAAAAAGAAGCCGGGCGCGATCCGGAAAGTTGGATAGAAAGGCCATTGATGCGCTCCGTTGATCAAAATCTTCAATACAAAATTGCCCGCTGGTGACGCCCCGGCGACCTGCTGCAAGCCTTTTAGGGAGCTGCACCAGACTATGTCACGCGGAAAGTCTCGCGGCGCAGTTCCCGGTGTCAGCAGAGGCCCCGGCAAACAGGCACGGACCCGCCATCTGCTGATCAGGGTTTGAGGACAATTTTCGGGGCAGCCACCCGCCCGCCAAGAATATCGGCAAATGCCTGGGCACCGTCTTGAAGGGCACGTATTTCCGCCCATTCGAGCGCGCCGAGACGGCCGTCAAAAATCGCAGCCGCGGTGTCACGGAAATCCTCAGGTGTATAGGTATAGGCCCCGATGAAGGTAATCTCCTGAAGCGTCATCCGGCGGATATTGAGCCCGCCGGAGGCATCGCCAAGGCCAATATGGACGATGACGCCACCCGGCCGCGCCAGGCGGCTGGCGGTGGCTCTGGTCAGGGAGAACCCCACGCCGTCAATGACCAGATCATAGCCACCGGGCTCCTCGATGTTTATCTCATCGGGTGAGACGATCGTGAAACGGCCTGCTGATGTCAATGCCGGGATCCGGCGCTGATTGGATTCACTGATGCTGATATCTTGAGCCCCGTTGGCACTCAGCGCCAGGGCTGCGCCAAGGCCGATCGCGCCGCCGCCGATGACAAGACATCGCGCTTCCGTCAGCGGTACGTCCAGGGCCCGGGCGCCGAGCCGCACCGCATGCCAGCCACAGGCCAATGGCTCGGCCAGGCAGGCCTTTTCGAAAGACACATGATCGGGCATTTCAACCAGGTTTTCGGGCGGAATGGCAATGTACTGGGCAAAGGCACCCTGACGCGGCGCCATCGACAGGATCTGGCGGTCCGGACACAGATTGTTGCGGCCGGCCCTGCAAGCCCGGCAATGCCCACAGGTGGCCAGCGGATTGACGGTGACCCGCCTCCCCGTACCCGGACCGTCGACCACGATACCGGCAGCTTCATGCCCGAGGATCAGTGGCGCCGGACGGCGCTCGTCATGGCCGAGATAGGCGTGCATGTCGGATCCGCAGATGCCGACCGCCTCGACCCGGACCAAACACTCACCGGGTGGAACAGTGGCGGCAGGCTCCTCGCGATAGGCAAGGCTTTCAGGTGCTGTGTAAACCAGGGCTTTCATTTGGCGGTGTATCCCCCATCCACGAAAAGCAGCTGACCGGTGACATAGGCCGAGGCAGCGGAGGCCAGAAACAACAAAGGTCCTTCGATATCAGCCATTTCGCCATTGCGGCCGATGCAGGTCGATGCCGCGTGCCTGGCAGAAACCTCGGCGTCTGCGAAGACCGGGCCGGTGAGCTCTGTCGGAAAGAAGCCCGGCGCCAGCGCATTGGCATTGATGCCGTCTTTCGACCAGGCCTCGGCCATGGCACGGGTCATCTGTTCGACCCCGCCTTTCGAAGCCCCATAGGCGATGCCGTTGGTGAACGCCCGGCGCGATTGCAGCGAGGCGAAATTGATGATCCGGCCCCAGCCTCTTTCACGCATGGCCGGGACCAGCGCCTGGGCGAGAAAAAACGGAACCGAAAGATTGAGCCCGATGGTTTGCGCCCAGCTCTCAGGCGTCACCTGATCGGCAGGCTGGCGCAGATTAAGCCCAGCCGCATTGACCAGAATATCCGGCGGACCGAAGGGATCGGCGATTCTGGCGGCAAGGGCCGCCATATCGGACCCGGCCGCAAGATCGGCTGCAAGGGCTGCAGTTTCGCCGCCGGCTTCGGCGCTCCATTGTTCGAGCGCCTCGGCGCGGCGCGCCAGACCGACAACCTGCGCCCCCGCCTGAACCAGGAAACTGGCGGCAGCCCGCCCCAGGCCGGAGCTGGCACCGGTCACCACTGCAACGCGGCCGGTCAGATCGAACAGATCACTGCGGCTCATGTCAGATATCCTGACCGGTTCCCGAGAGATCGAAGTTCTCTCCGGGAAAGTATTTGCGCAACCTGATATCGGCGGTACGGGCGTGGCCTTCCATGCCCTCGAGCCTGGAGATCCGGGCTGTCGCCTCGGCAACCGGTTTGGCGCCGTCGCGGGTGGCACGCTGCCAGGTGACGATCTTCATGAACTTGTGCACCGAAAGCCCACCGGTGTAACGCGCCGCGCCCGAGGTCGGCAGAACATGATTGGTGCCCGAGGCCTTGTCGCCGAAAGCAACGGTGGTTTCCTCGCCGAGAAACAGCGAGCCATAGCAGCCGAGACGGTTCAGCCACCAGTCGAGGTCGGCGGCCTGCACGGTGAGATGTTCGGGTGCATAGTCGTCGGAGGTCGCGGCCATCTCCTCGCGGCTGTCACAGAGAATGACCTCGGCGAAATCGCGCCAGGCGGCTTCCGCATTGTCGCGGTTAACCTCAGGCAGGGTGGAAATCAGCTTCGGCACCAGCGCCATCACCGATTCCGCCAGCGGCTTGTGATCGGTGACCAGCCAGACCGGGGAATTGTAGCCATGCTCGGCCTGGCCGACGAGGTCGGCGGCGACGATTTCGGGATCGGCGTCCTTGTCAGCGAGGATCAGGCTGTCGGTGGGACCTGCGAACATGTCGATGCCGACGCGGCCGAACAGGATGCGCTTGGCTTCGGCAACGAACTGATTGCCCGGCCCGACCAGAATGCCAGAGGGCGGAACATTGAAAAGTCCGAACGCCATCGAGGCCACGCCCTGCACACCGCCCATAGCGAGAATGCTGTCGGCGCCGCAGATGTCGGCGGTGTAGAGGATCGCCGGATGAACGCCGACATCGGGGCGCGGCGGCGAGCAAACCGTGATGTGCTTGCAGCCGGCGACCTTGGCAGTGGTTACCGTCATGATGGCGGAGGCGACATGGCTGTAGCGGCCGCCGGGCACATAGCAGCCGGCAGCTTCGATGGGGATGGTTTTCTGGCCTGCGGTCAGACCAGGCACGATCTCGATCTCGATATCGGTGAGGGTCTTCTTCTGGGCTTCGGCGAATTTGCGGACATTGTCGTGGGCGAAGCGGATATCGTCCTTAAGCTTCTGCGGCAGGCTGGCCGCTGCAGCTTCTATCTCCTGGCGGGTGACAGAGATGTTGCCGGTGTAACGGTCAAATTTCTCGGCATAGCTGCGTGCTGCTGCCTCGCCGCCGGTCTCAATCTCGTCGAGGATCGCCTGCACGGTATCGCGGACGGAGCCGGAATCGGAGGTCGAGGTCTTGGCGGCTTTCTTGAGATAGGTACGGGACATG
Organism: Hoeflea sp.; assembly: GCA_048261205.1. Classification (GTDB taxonomy): domain Bacteria; phylum Pseudomonadota; class Alphaproteobacteria; order Rhizobiales; family Rhizobiaceae; genus Hoeflea. Next base: position 318,418 of record JBLXGF010000006.1, on the reverse strand, counting down.
TCTCCGGTCCTCCTATTGATAGATTGCGGGCAGCAGCGTGGTCGACAGCGCCGGAACGAAGGCAATGATCAGAACCACGATCAGCATGAAGAATACGAAGGGGATCGCCTGCCAGGCTATTCTCAGGATTGATTCACCGGTAATGCCAGATACGACGAACAGGTTGAGTCCAAGCGGCGGGGTGATGAAGCCGACGCCCAGCGCGGTGATCATCATGATGCAGAACTGGATCTCGTTCATGCCGATATTGTCGGCGAGCGGCTTGAGGATCGGCGCCAGGATGACGATGTTGGGCGTTGTCTCCATGACACAACCGGCAGCGATCAGGATGAAGATCATCATCAGAATGATGATGGCCGGATCATCGCTGACCGAAGTCACCGCACCGACAAACCCCTGCGGCACGCCCATGATGGCGAGCGCCTGAGCCAGCGGCAGCGAGAAGGCGATGATCGGCAGGATGACGCCCACCACCTTGGCCGAACTGAGCAGCATTGTCGGGAAGTCCGCCAGCGTCAGCGTCTTGAGCACGAAACCCATGATGATGGTGACGACGACCGCGGTGGCGCCGGCTTCGGTGGGCGTCAGGCGGCCCGAGAAGATGCCGTAGAAAATAATGCCGGGAACCAGGAAGGCGTACCAGCCCGAGGCCAGCGTGCGGCCAAGATTGCGGGCCCACTCGGCGAAGGTCATGGGCTCGCCGCCCTCATATCTGTAGATCCGGTTGACCACCAGATTGGTGATCAGAATCGATGTCAGGATGCACAGCCCCGGGATCAGCGCGGCCAGAAACAAGGTTGATGCGGAGATACCGAGCACCAGCCCGATGATGATGTAGGCAATCGAAGGCGGGATCAGAATGCCGGTGCAGGCACCGGCGGCAACAAGCGCGCAGGCATAGGGCCGCGGATAGCCGCTCTCGACCAGCCGGGCGATGGTCATGCGTCCGACGGCGGCGGCACCCGCTGCATCGGAGCCGGAGATGGCAGAAAACATGCCGCAGACAAGCACCGTGGCCGAACCGAATCCGCCCTTGGTCCAGCAGGTCAGCGCTTCGGCGACATCAAGAAACTTGCGGCTCAACCCGGTTCTGACCAGAACGTCGCCGGTGAGGACGAACAGCGGGATGGCGGTGAGTGCGAATGCGTCAATTCCATCGAACAGGGATTCGCCCACCAGCGACAGCGGCAACGCGCCGGACATCAACAGCATGATGATCGCGGCCGAGCCGATGGCGGCCCAGACAGGAATGGCGAGCGCGCACAAGAGAACGAAGATCAGAACAGGAGCATAGAAATCCCAGCCCAGTTCGACGGCGGCTAATTGCTGGTTCCACAACATGGTCTTGCCTCAATCAAACAGCTGGTTGCCTTCGAACACCGGCTTGCCGGTTCGAAGGGCGATGACATCATGGATGAAGGACTGGATCAGCCGGGCGATCATAAGCGTGAATCCCACCGGCACGGCCATCAGGAACCACACCATGGAGATGCGCAGCCCGTGGCTGACGGATCCGAATTTCCAGGACACCGCGACGGTTTCAAACGACCAGTAGAGCGCCACCAGCGACACCGCGAACATGACAATGTCGCCGAGCATGTAGATGAAGGCCTTGCCGCGCGGACCGAGGTAGTGAACGATCACGTCAATGCGGATATGGGCGCGCTCGCGCACCGCCGAGGCGGCGCCGATCCAGGCGAGATAGATGAAGGAATAGCGCACAACCTCCTCGCCCCAGATGGAGGAGTAGGCGAAGACCTCGCGGCGGACGACCTCCACCGACATCGTCACCACCAGCAGCACGTAAAAGACCAGCAAGGCCCACCGCTCCGCGTTCCTGTCCAATGCTCTTAGAAATCCGGGCACGTCTGTCCCCTCCTGCGTGAGACCGTCCGGCAACGCCGCGACTGGCCAAGCTGGCATGAAAGACCTTCTGGTGAAGCCGGCGCCCGTTCAAGGCGCCGGCATGTGCAGCTCTCAGGCGTCGTGAACGTAGTAACGGCCCATGGTGCTGGCGGCTTCGTCGAGCTTGGCGAAGACATCCATGGATCCGGCAAGTTCCACCTTGAACTGGTCCCACTCGGGCTTCTGATAGCCGCCCGCATCCTGCCACATGGCAAGCTGGTCCTGGCTCAGCGAATGGAACTCGACGCCGGACTTGCTCAGCTCGGACATGGCATAAGCGCGCGCGGCGGGAACCTTGGCCAGATTCTGCTGGGCGGTGATCTCACCGGCAAACTCGATACCCTGCTGGACATCGGCAGGCAGGCCGTTGAACCATTCGAGGTTCATCGAGAAGACCTGGCTGTCAGGCACGGCCTGGGTGAAGGTCACGTGGCTGAGGATATCCTTGAAGCCGAAGACGTAGAGCGCGCCGACCGACGGATCGAGCGCATCGGCAACACCCTGCTTGATTGCCGAGGGGGTTTCACCCCAGGCCACCGGGGTCGGGTTGGCGCCGACCAGACGGTAATATTGCTGCAGCATGGCAGAACCCGGCACGCGGAACTTGACGCCTGCCATATTTTCCGGGGTCATGACGGCCTCGCCGCCCTTGCGGACCGCGACAACGCGCGGATCGATGACAACATAGAACAGCGGCTTGAAACCGGCCGCCTCGATCTTCGGATGCACTTCGGACTTCCAGGCGTCTGACGTGACCAGATTGACGAATTTCTGGTTGGCACCGCAGAAATAGGGAAGATTGATCAAATCCGCTGCAGGGGCGAAAGGCGCGAAGTTCGACAACGAGTGCTGTGCCGCCTGAATGGTGCCGCCCTGAACCTTCTGAACCAGCGCGCCGCCGGCACCGAGCTGACCGCCGGGGGCAAGCTTGACATAGACCTTGCCGTTGGTGGCGTTCTGGATGTTCTCCTTGAGGTCGAGCTGCATGATCGGATAGCTGCGCGACGCGCCCAGAACATAGGCGGTGGCAATCGTCATGGTGTGCTCGGCAGCAGACTGGCGGTCTTTTTCCTCTTTGGCGGTCTGAGCAACGGCCTCTTCGGACCATAATGTTCCGGCGGCGCCGGCCACCAGCGCTGCTGTAAAGGCTCCCTTGCCGGTCAGTTTTAGAAAGTTGCGCCGCTCGGCGGACGCCAGCTCATCATTGAGAATTTCGTTTGTCATCGGGTTTCCTCCTCCCTGTGAAGTGTCGTGGATTCATCACCCTTCTCCTGCCCTTCAAGCAGGAGAATGCCGGTGACAAAGAAACTGCAGGAGATTGCAAGCACCAAGGCTTCCATCACATCGGACAGGAATGCGGCGCGAAAGAATGCGCCCGCCGTTACATCGGCGACGAACAAGGCCATGAAGAGGCCTGCCATCCAGAATGCCGATTTTCCCGCTTGCGTCATACACCCCTCCCAAGGTTCCAACGAAATTCAATGTAAGCGCTTACATTGAATTATGCAAGCGCTTACATCGTGCATTCCATTTTTAGCAGGTATAGTGACCCGGTGAGGGGCCATGAGTGATTTTGCAAAACCAACGCTGGATGATGTGGCGCGCGCGGCAGGGGTTTCGACGGCGACGGTTTCACGTTGCCTGAACGCGCCTGACCGTGTGATCGCGCCAACCCGGGAACGGGTGATGAAGGCGATCGATGTCCTGGGGTACACACCGGATTTCGGCGGCCGTGCGCTGGCCTCGCGGCGGACCAACACGGTTGGCGCCATCATTCCGACCATGGACAATGCAATCTTTGCGCGGGGCCTGCAGTCTTTTCAGGAAACATTGTCACTCTTCGGCAAGACATTGCTGGTGGCGAGTTCGGGCTATTCCCCGGCACGTGAGCGCGAACAGATGGAAGTGATGGCCAGCCGTGGCGTTGACGGGGTGTTGCTGATCGGCTCGGCCCGGCCCGACAGCAGCATCGAATTTCTGCGCCGCCGCGGCATTCCTTTTCTCGGGGCCTGGAACATCGGCGGCAAAGACGGGCATTTCGTCGGTTTCGACAACCGCGCCGCCGCCGCAGAACTGGCCCAAAAGGTGCTTGCCCAGGGTCACCATCGGCTTGCGATGATTGCCGGCATCACGCAGATGAACGATCGCGCCAGCGACCGGGTGGAGGGTGTGCAGGCTGCAGCCAAGCTGGCGGGACTCAATCTTGACCAGCTGCCTGTGATCGAGGCGGCCTACACCTTTGATGACGGGGCCCGGGCTTTCGGAGAGCTGATGGCGCTGTCGCCACGTCCAACGGCGGTGATGTGCGGCAATGACGTGCTTGCCGTGGGCGCCATGCAGAAAGCACGCGAGCTCGGTCTGCGGGTGCCCGAAGATGTGTCGATTACCGGCTTTGACGACATCGACCTGGCCAGCGTCGTTGCCCCCGAACTGACCACGGTGCGGGTACCGCACCGGCGCATGGGCCAGGCCGCAGCCGAGATGCTGATCAAGCTGATCAACAAGCAGCCGGTGGAACGGCAGATCGAAATTCCGACGTCGGTCGTCGAGCGCGGAACGCTCGGCCCGCCGCCGGCCGATCCGCCGGCCTGATCCCCCGGGAGTGCGTCAGTGGAAATTGCGGCCTTTCGGCAAGGCGCGGCTTGCTGCTCTTGCCGTCGCCAGGTCCTCGTAATCCTGCCGCAGCTCGGGCGCGTCGCGGATCAGCTTTATGATGCGCGCAGCAGGCTTGGTGCGCGGCCGCATGTCCTCGATCGGGCGGCGCACCTCGTCGGCATTGGCCAGCCCGCCCATCTCGCCCGCCATGTCCGAGATCTGCGCCATCATCGGGGTCAGGTCCTCGAGATATTCGGCCACCACATGAATGACACCCTCCTCGTTCTGCAGCCTGCCACGCACGCCGACGCAGCGGCTACCGAGCACGATGGCGCGGAATTTTTCAAACACTTTTGGCCAGACGATGATGTTGGCGACGCCGGTCTCGTCCTCGATGGTCTCGAACACCACGCCCTTGGCCGAGCCCGGCCTTTGCCGGACCAGAACAAGGCCTGAAACCTTGACCTGCCTGCCTGACCGGATTTCCTGCAGATCGGAATTGGGCCGGCAACCGAACTGCGCCAGCCGTTCGCGCAGAAACGACATCGGATGCGCTTTCAGCGAGAATGACAGCGACTGGTAGTCATTGATCACCTGTTCGCCAAGCGGCATGGGCGGCAGGTCGACATCGGGCTCCCTTTGCAGCTCCTGGGTGTCGGCAAGCGCAAACAAGGGCAGCCGCTCGGCGCTTGAAAGCGGATCGAGCGCCTTGACCGCCCACAGCGCATCGCGACGCTCGAGCCCGATGGAGCGGAAGCAATCGGCTTCGGCCAGCTGTTCGATGGCGCGGCGCGGCAGACCCGAGCGCATCCACAGATCGCGGACGCTGTCATAGCCGCGGCCGCGGTTTTGCATGAGCTGCAAGGCTTCCGCCTCGCCAAATCCCTTGACGTGCCGCAATCCCAGCCGCACCGCATGCGTGTGTTTCATGACGGTCTTCATATCGCGGTGCCGGGCCGACAGATGTTGCGGACCGGCATCCGGCTCCAGCGTAGCGTCCCAATCCGAGCAATTGATATCGACGGCGCGGATCTCGACGCCATGCTCGCGGGCATCGCGGATAAGCTGAGCAGAAGCATAAAACCCCATCGGCTGAGAATTGAGAATGGCTGCGCAGAAGACATCCGGATAGTGGCATTTGAGCCAGCAGGAGACATAGACCAGCAGCGCGAAGCTCGCCGCGTGGCTTTCCGGAAAACCATATTCACCAAAGCCCTCGATCTGGCGGAAGCAGTGCTCGGCGAAGTCGCGCTCATAGCCATTGCCGACCATGCCCTCGACCATCTTGGTCTGGAACGAGCCGATGGTGCCGACACGGCGGAAGGTGGCCATGGCGCGGCGCAGCTTGTCGGCTTCGCCCGGCGAAAAGCCGCCTGCGACAATGGCGATGTTCATCGCCTGCTCCTGAAACAAGGGCACGCCGAGCGTCTTGCCAAGCACTGTCTCAAGTTCCTTCTTGGGGAATGAGACCGGTTCCTTGCCCTGGCGCCGGCGCAGATAGGGGTGGACCATGTCGCCCTGGATCGGCCCGGGGCGGACAATCGCCACCTCGATGACCAGATCATAATAGGTGCGCGGCTTAAGCCGCGGCAGCATCGACATCTGCGCCCGGCTTTCGATCTGGAAGACGCCGATGGTGTCGGCGCGGCAGATCATGTCATAGGTCGGGGTATCGCCATCAGGCAGCGAAGACAGGGTTTCGCGGCGGCCGTAATGGCTGTCGAGCAGGGTGAAGGCCTTGCGGATGCAGGTCAGTATGCCCAGCGCCAGCACGTCGATCTTGAGCATGCCGAGGCTTTCGAGATCGTCCTTGTCCCATTCCACAATGGTGCGGTCCTCCATCGCCGCATTCTCGATCGGGATCAGCGAGGAGAGCTTGTCGCGGGTGATGACGAAGCCGCCGACATGCTGGGAGAGATGGCGCGGAAAGCCGGTAATCTGGGAGGCAAGGTCGAGCATCTGGGCCAGATGCTTGTCGGAGGGATCAAGGCCGGCGCGGCGGGCGTCTTCTGCATCGACCTCGCGCGACCAGCCGCCCCATTTCGTGCCGGAGATGGCGGCAATCGCATCATCGGACAGGCCGAACACCTTGCCGACCTCGCGGATCGCCGAACGGGCCCGGTAGGTGATCACGGTGGCGGCGAGCCCTGCCCGGTCGCGCCCATACTTCGCGTATATATACTGGATCACCTCCTCGCGCCGCTCATGCTCGAAATCGACATCGATGTCGGGCGGTTCGTTGCGCTCCTCGGAGATGAAACGCTCGAACAGAAGATCGACCTTGCCGGGATCGACCTCGGTGATCTCCAGGCAGTAGCAGACGGCGGAATTGGCGGCCGAACCGCGGCCCTGGCAGAGAATATTCTGTGAACGGGCGAAGCGGACGATGTCATAGACGGTGAGAAAATAGGGCGCGTAATCGAGCTTCCTGATCAGCGCCGTCTCATGGGCGATGGCTTTCAGCACCTTCTCGGGCGCGCCGCCGGGATAGCGCTTCTTGAGACCGATGGCGGTGAGCCTTTCCAGCGCCTCCTGCGCGGGCAGCGCTTCGCAGCCAAGTTCTTCAAAGACCGGCGCGTCGGGATACTGGTAGCGCAATTCATCGAGCGAGAACCCGATGCGCCCGAACAGCCTGGCCGCTTGCGCCACCGCCGGTTCATAGCCCCTGAACAGATGCAGCATGCCGGCGTGCGAGCGCAGATGCCGTTCGGCATTGACCTGCAGCATGGTGCCCACCGTGGCCAGGGTCTTGCCCTCGCGGATGCAGGTCAGCACGTCCTGCAGCGGGCGGCGTTCGGGGGCGTGGTAGAGCACATCTCCGATTGCCACCAGCGGCAGGCGGTGGCTGTGCGCCAGCCGGGCGAGCATGGCCATGTGGCGCTGGTCGGCGCTGCCATAGCTCCGCGACACGGCAAGATGAAGATGATCGGGGAAGGCGTCGCGCAGCCGCTCCAATGCGGCCTTCAGCCCCGGCCCGGCCACACCGGCGGGTGCAACGACGGCCATCAGCAGGCCTTCGCCATGAGCCAGCAGATCATCCAGCGTCAGATGGCATTCGCCTTTTGGTGCGCGGCGCTTGCCTGTGGTCAGCAATTCGCACAGATGAGCGTAGCCCGCCCTGTCTTCGGGCCAGACCAGGATGTCTGGCGTTGCGTCCATGAACACCAGCCGGCAGCCGGGCGCGAAAGCCAGGCCGGCTTCCTTGGCCGCCATGTGGGCGCGGACCACGCCAGCCAGGGAATTGCGGTCGGTGATGGCAATGCCGCCAAGGCCGAGGCGCGAGGCCTGCACCACCAGTTCCTCGGCGTGCGAGGCGCCGCGAAGGAAGGAGAAATTGCTGGCGGCGGCAAGTTCGACATAGGCCGGCCCCGATTGTTGCAGCGCATTCATGCAAAAAGCCCATGCATGTACCAGGACGGATCATTGGTCTCCCGTCCGTAAAGCCCGTGGCGGAACATCCAGAAACGGTAGCCCTGACGGTCCTCGACGCGGAAATAGTCGCGGGTGCGGGCGCCGCGCCCGTCGCGCCACCATTCGCAGGCAATACGCTCGGGGCCTTCCGAGCGGGCGGCCTCGTAGGAGACGCCGCGCCAGCGAAACCTGAGCGGCGGACCATCGGGCACCTCGGCGATGGTCTGCATCAGCTCGGGCCTGTCGAACAGGATCAGCGGACGGGTGATGACATCGCCGGCAGCCTCCTGCTCCAGGGCAAGCGCGGCATTGCCCGCGATCAATCTCCGGGACCCAGGACCCGGCGCGCCGGTATGAGCCACCGGCTGGCGGCCGAAACTGCGCTCCGGAATGTGGGTGTCGGCCAGCACGAAGCGCTGAACCCGATCCAGGCCGAGCCGCGCGCCGAGCCTGTCGACCAGGGCATCATGGTCCTGTCCGGCCGCGTGATGCGCCATCATCTCGGTCTGCCCGGCCTCGAACGGATCGGCATGGACCACATCAAGCCGGATCAGATCGAAACCGAAGCCGGCGTCGAGATCATCATGCAGCCCGGCGATGCGCTCCTCGAAGAGACGGCGGATCAAGCGGGCATCGCGCAAGGGCCGGGCCGTCTGCACGTCAAGTTCGCTGACATGGCCATCGACCCGGAACAGTTTGAGCCGTGCGTGGCGGAGGCCAAGGCCGCGCCGCTCCAGCGGTTCGATAATGCCTTCCGCGAGCGCCGCGGTGACGTGGCTGATCTCGTCGTGATGGGTCACCGGCTCGGCGAAGCGGCGCTCGGTGGAAAGTTCCGCCACCGGCATGATCGGCGAAATCACCTCGGCCTCACGTCCGAGCGCCTGATCAAGCCGCTGCATCAGGCGGGCACCGAAACGGGCGGCCAAGGGCGCGCGCGGCAGAGCTGCAATGCAGCCGATGGTCTTGAGACCGACGCGGCCAAGCGAGACGACCATGGCCGGCGGAAGGCGCAGGCCGCTCAGGCTCAGTGGCAGGATTGCCCCGGTGTGAGCGCCCTCGGCAATAATCCGCCCCTGGCCGTAACGCGCCATGGCCCAGGCGGCGCCGGGCGTGTCGGCGAGACAGAGCCGGACATGAAAGCCCTGGGCACGAAGCCGGAATTCGAGATCATCGATCAGTGCCGCCTCGCCGCCCATGAGATGGGCGCAGCCGGTGATGTCCATGAACAGGCCGTGACCGCGCTCCGCCTCGGGGGCCGAATCCAGCGCCACGAGCGGTGTGTAGCGCTCGCACCAGCCGGCGATCTTTCCCAGAAGCGCACGGTTGCGCGCGTCACCGGCGGGATGGCAATCCAGATCAGGCACCAGCGCGCGGGCGTCGCTGAGCGTCTGGTTCAGCCGCACGCCACGGGCGCGGGCACGCTCGTCCAGTGCAACAATGCGGATGGCGTTCCTGAGAGTAGCCGTGACAACGACAGGCGGCGCGTCAGGATGTGCGTCCAAAATCCTGTCTGCGATCCAGGACTTGCCCCATCGGGCCCGGTGGATCGCGTCTGTCGGCAGAGACGGCAAGGCGATCGAGAGAATGCGCTGGCGGGTTGGCGCCGGAGATGCGCTTGTGTGTTGGGTTTGAAGCGGCATGATCAAAACTTCTGTCTTTGGGGTTCCAGGCTAAAAGCCATTGGCCGGTGCGTCCGGCGCGGTTGCGTTCCAGCGTCAGGGACAGCCGCATTGCCCCCACGCCACGTTCAAGCATGTCGTCCGCCCCGGACATTTCCGTGTTCACCCGCCAGCGTGTCGCTGCCGCACTGGCCTCCTCCCCGCCGCTCTGGCGCAGGGTCAGCGCCAACACCCCGCTCTGGCGCGCGCGCAACATCAAACGCCGCGTCGCGGTGATGTCGAAGCGCGCCGGATTGCCCTTGATCTGGAAGATCAGCGCCGCCAGCCCGTTGCAGCCCGCCGCCTCGTCGGCCGCCCACATGGCGCCCTGCAGATCACCCGGCTCAACCATCGTCATCGCTGACGGGTCGAGCCCGTACTGGGCGAGGCCGGCCGGAAACAACCCGCCGCCATCGACCCGGGTGGCCGGGTCGGTAACCCAGACGATGCCGCTGCGCCCGGCGCGATCTGCCTCAATGGCGCGGGCCGCGAGCCCCAGCGCAAAACCTGCCGCCGCGCCGATGTCGCGCGCCAGCGGGCTGCGCACCTCGTGCAACCCGCCGCAGGCCAGTCCACCGTCGAGACAGTGATCGACCGCGCTGGCGCCGAGCGGCAATGGCTGAGCTTCGCTTCCGTCGCCAAGCGCCATCCCCCGGTGCGCCTGATAGGCCTGGGCCTCATAGGCGCGGGTGCGCTGCTTCAGAATATCGGTCGCGGTCTGCAGCCTCGAGAGACTCATGCTTGATCCATCGTGTTCTTGTTATGTTCTAATTAACACCGGAGTCGGGGCGAGAGTCAATCGGATGATTTGCGGATGAGAACACAGGGGCTTTTTCCCACACGGCAAAACACGCGCCGACACTGCCGCGGTGCCCTGTCCGTCAGAAAGCCTTAATCAAGATCAGGCCGAAACCGCGATGATCACATCACCGCGCCCATCTGCCAGGGCACGAATTCGGCGCCGCCGAAGCCCAGTTGCTCGCTCTTGGTTTCCTCGCCGGACGCCACCCGAATGAACAGCTCAAAAATCTCGCGGCCCTTGGCCTCAAGGCTGACGGCGTCGGTGATGATGTCGCCGCAGTTGATGTCCATGTCTTCGGACATGCGGCCATACATTTCGGAATTGGTGGCGAGCTTGATGCAGGGCGTCGGCTTGTAGCCCGACACCGATCCGCGGCCGGTGGTAAATGCAATCAGATTGGCGCCCGAGGCGATCTGTCCGGTCACCGAGCAGGGATCGTAGCCGGGGCTGTCCATGAACACGAAGCCGCGCTCGGTCACCTGTTCGGCGAATTTGTAGACCTGGGTCAGCGGCGCCGTGCCGCCCTTGGCCACGGCGCCCAGCGATTTTTCCAGAATGGTGGTCAGGCCGCCCTTCTTGTTGCCGGGCGATGGATTGTTGTCCATCTCGCCGCCATTGCGCGCGGCGTAATCTTCCCACCAGCGGATCCGTTCGACAATCTTCCTGCCGACCTCCGGCGTCACCGCACGGCGGGTCAGCAAGTGCTCGGCGCCATAGATTTCAGAGGTTTCCGACAGAATGGTGGTGCCGCCATGGGCGACCAGCAGATCGGACGCCGCACCGAGCGCCGGATTGGCGGTGATACCGGAATAGCCGTCCGAGCCGCCGCACTGCATGCCGATCATCAGATGCTCGAGCCCGGCAGGGGTGCGGGTGATCCTGTTGGCGGTTTCCGCCATTTCCTTGAGCTGTTCGATGCCGCGTTCAATCGTCCTGCGGGTGCCGCCGGACTGCTGGATGGTCATGTAGCGAATATTGCCATCGGCGCGCATGCGGCCGCGGCCGACCAGATCCGGCACCTGCATAACTTCGCAGCCCAGCCCAAGCAGCAGGATGCCGCCGAAATTGGGATTGCGGGCATAGCCCTGCAGGGTGCGGAACAGCGTGTCATAGCCCTCGTCATTGCCGGACATGCCGCAGCCGGTGCCGTGGACGATCGGCACGATGCCATCAACATTTTCGAACTGATCAAGCCAGCCCTGCTTTTCCGCCGCTTCGGCAATGAAGCGGGCGACCGAGCCGGAACAGTTCACAGATGTCAGAATGCCGAGATAGTTGCGGGTTCCGACGCTGCCATCGGCGCGGTGATAGCCCATGAAATGGCGCGTCTCGGAAGGTGCTGGAAGCGGCCGGATTTCGGTCGAAAACTCCTGCGCCTCGGCATGGCCGCCCATGCCGAGATTGTGGACATGAACGTGCTGGCCAGGTGCGATGGCGTGGCTTGCCAGACCGATGTTCTGGCCATAGCGGATGATTTTTTCACCCTCGGCAATTGCCCGCGTCGCAATCTTGTGCCCCCGCCCCACCGCGTCCGCGAGCGGGACATCAAGGTGTGGAACGACTGTGCCGGCAGCCAGATCCTTAAGCGCAATAATGACATTGTCAGCTGCATTGAGGCGGATGGTCTGGGGAAGATCTTTTGTCATTGGCTGGGTCCTGGGACAGGTAAGGTTGGAAGACCGGGCTGTGGCTTGACAGACGGACAACTTTATCTAACATGTTAGTATGCCAGTCATCGAGGATAGTCCACTGCCAGACGCAAAAAAGTCGCGGCCCGCGCTTCAACCGCTTGATGACTTCACCGGCTCGCTCTCCCAGAAAGTCCATGCGTCGCTGAAGCAGGCGATCCTGACGCTGGTGTACCGTCCCGGCGAGCTGATGCAGAAACCCGAGATCTGCAAACAGCTCGGCGTTTCGCGGTCGCCGGTCAGCGAAGCGATGACACGGCTGGCGGGCGAAGGGCTGGTCGAGATCATTCCGCAGGCCGGCACCTATGTCACCCGGTTCTCAATGGCGGAGATCCGCGAGGGCGCCTTTCTGCGGGAGGCACTGGAGCTGGCCGCGGTGGAATCGGTGGCTGCTACGATCACCGACGAGCAATTGCTGCTGCTCAAGCGCAATCTGCGCATTCAGCAAGCGCTGATGGAAGATGGCGACACCATCGGATTTCACCAGATGGACGCCCAGATGCACGAGCTGATCCTGTCGTTCACCGGCTACCGCAGGCTGGCGGCACTGGCTGAAACCTCATGGGTTCATGTCAACCGGGCGCGTCACCTCAACCTGCCGATGCCCGGGCGGATGCAGACAGCCTTTGCCGAGCACAAGGCGATCGTTTCAGCGCTTGAGGCGCGCGACCCGCAGGCCGCACGCGACGCCACCCGGCATCACCTCGGGCAGCTGATCCGGTCGCTCGGGCCGTTGATCATCGAGCGCCCGGAATTGTTCTCCAACTCGTAATCTACACACCCGAGGTATGGAGAACGATCCTCTCAGGCCTGCACCGGCGCATCCTGGCGCATCAGCCCTTCAGCTTTCAGCTCCGCCCACAGCGCGGGCGGCATTTCAGCGGTGGCGGCCACTGCATTGGCTTCCATCTCGGCCACCCCCTGCCCGCCCGGAATGACCGAGACAATGGCCGGATGACGCAGCGGGAACTGGAAGGCGGCATCGACCATACGCACAGTATGGTTCTTGCAGACAGCCTCGATGCGCGCCACCCGCTCGAGAATGGACTGCGGCGCCGGGTCGTAATTGTAGAAAGCGCCCGGCTTTGGTCCGGTGGCAAGAATGCCGGAATTGTAAGGTCCGCCGATGATGATGCCGATGCCGCGCTGTTCGGCCAGCGGCAGGAATGTCTCAAGCGCGTCCTGTTCCAGAAGCGTGTAACGGCCGGCCAGCAGGAACAGGTCGAAATCGCCGCGCTCGGTGAGCCACTGGCAGGCCTGCCATTCGTTGACTCCGGCACCGAAAGCCTTGATCACGCCCTGATCACGCAAGGACATCAGAGCCTTGTAACCGCCGGCCATCAGCTCTTCGAGTTTTGCGTCGCGCGCGGCCTCGCTGCCATGGGTGAAGACGTCAAGATCGTGGGCGTATAGAATATCGATGCTGTCGGCGCCGAGCCGCTCGAGGGAAAACTCAAGCGAGCGCATGACGCCGTCATAACTGTAGTCGTAAACCTCCCGGCGCGCCGGCACATCGAAGAACTTGCCCTCGCCGGTGCGTTCCTCACCGGGCTCGCAACGCCGCAACAGCCTGCCGATCTTGGTCGAGAGCACATAGTCGCCGCGTGGCTTGCCGCGCAGGAACCGGTTAAGCCGGGTTTCGGCAAGCCCAAGCCCATAGAGCGGAGCGGTGTCGAAATAACGCACGCCCAGCTCCCAAGCCCGGGTGAGCACGGCATGAGCCTCGTCGTCACTGATGGCGCGATAGAGATTGCCCAGGGGCGCCGTGCCGAATCCGAGTTCGGTGAATGTCAGCCCACCATTGCCGATTCTGTCCCAATGCCGTGTCTTCAACTGCATGTCGCCCTCCGTATCCGGTGGGCAACCTAGCCTATCTGTTTCTCAATCGCATCCCTTCGCGCGCCAAGTTTCGCGGTTTTGCAACAGCCAAATTCAGGTCATCGAGAATAAGGCTTGAACGCCGGTGCCACCGGTTGCAGGATCAGCCGGACTCGGCCCGGCAATGGGCATGCAAAGCATCAGGAGGAAAATTGAATGCTCAAGGGACTGGATCCGCGGCTGAATGCCGAAGTGCTTTACGCGCTTCGCGCCATGGGACACGGCGATACGCTGATCATCGCGGACACCAATTTTCCATCGGACACCATTGCCCGACAAACCGTGCTCGGCGAGCTGCTGCGGATGGACAACCTGACCTCCGCCGAAGCCGCCGAAGCGGTGCTGTCTGTGCTGCCGCTCGACACCTTTGTGGATGATTTTGCCGGCCGCATGGAAATTGTCGGCAATCCGGAGGAGATTGCACCGGTGCAGGCGGAAGTGCAGGCGGTGATCGACAAGGCGGAAGGCAAGCCGAGGAAGATGACCGGCATAGAACGGTTCGCATTTTACGACATGGCCAAACAGGCCTATGCGGTGATCCAGACCGGGGAGCGGCGGTTTTACGGCTGCTTCATGCTGCGCAAGGGCGTGATCCCGCCGGACGCATAGAGCAGGGACCGTTGCAAGTTCCCGGCCGCGCTTGCATCATTATTCCAGCAACGCCTTGTAGCTTTCACGCAGCACGTTCTTCTGCACCTTGCCCATGGTGTTGCGCGGCAACTCATCCAGAATCACGACGCGTTTGGGCTGCTTGAAACGGGCGATCTTCGGCTTGATGCTGTCCAATATGGCCGCCTCCTCAAGCTTTGCGCCGGGTTTCGGCACCAGCACGGCAACCACGCCTTCGCCGAAATCGGCATGCGGCACGCCGATGACAGCAGATTCGAGCACGCCCTGCTCCTCGTCGAGCAGCAGTTCGAGTTCCTTGGGATAGATGTTGTAGCCGCCGGAAATGATCAGATCCTTGGAGCGGCCGACGATCTGGACATAGCCATCGGCATCAATGACTCCGACATCGCCGGTGATGAAGAAGCCGTCATCACGGAATTCTTCCCTGGTCTTTTCCGGCATCTGCCAATAACCGGCAAAGACGTTGGGGCCCTTGACCTCGATGATGCCGATCTCGCCCTGTGGCAGGGCCTTTCCGGTCTCGGCGTCGACAATACGCAACTCCACACCCGGCAGCGGGAAACCGACAGTGCCGGCGCGCCGCTCGCCGTCATAGGGGTTGGAGGTGTTCATGTTGGTTTCGGTCATGCCGTAGCGCTCGAGAATGCGGTGGCCGGTGCGTTCTTCGAACTGGACATGGGTTTCAGCCAGCAACGGCGCGCTTCCTGACACGAACAGCCGCATATGCCTGACCAGATCTCCGGTGAAGGCCGGGTCATCAAGCAAGCGCGTGTAGAACGTCGGCACGCCCATGAGTGCGGTGGCATCAGGAATGTTGGAGATTATGGCTTCGGCACTGAAGCCGGGCAGGAAAATCAGCGACGCACCGGCGGCAAGCACCACATTGGTGGCAACAAACAGGCCATGGGTGTGAAAGATCGGCAGCGCATGCAGCAGCACGTCATCCTTGGTGAAGCGCCATACGTCGATCAGCGTTTGTGCATTGGACAACAGATTGGCGTGGGTCAGCATCGCGCCTTTCGAGCGCCCGGTGGTGCCCGACGTGTAGAGAATGGCGGCCAGATCCGAGGACGAGCGGGCGACGGTCTGGAACGCCGTCGATGCTGCAAGCCCTGCATCATTGAGCGAACCCGCACTGGTCTCGTGGTTCTGCCAGACGCCCATGGTTTCAAGCCCGATGCCAAGCCTGGCTGTCAGGGCTTCGTAATCGTCCCGCTTCTTCGGATCACAGACAAAAATGCGCGGGGTCGCGTTGTCGAGAAAATACTCGATCTCCGCCGGCGTGTAGCCGGTGTTGAGCGGCAGGAACACGGCACCGGCACGCACGACAGCGAGATAGAGCATGACGGCTTCGATGGATTTGGGCGCCTGCACGGCGACGCGATCGCCAGGCTTGACGCCCAAGTCCACCAGCACATTGGCGAAACGGCCGGATACATCTTCGACGTCACCATAGGAGTAGCGACGACCATCTTCCGGCAACGTCGCGAACACTGCGTTCCGGCCTTCGGGAGTGTCCAGCTTGCCGGCAAGCAGTCCGTCAAAGAGATAATTATCAGCCATTTTTCATTTTCCTGCCATTGCTGTTTGTGGCCGCGGCATCGGCCAGCGCCTTGACTTCCTTGGATGCAAATACCGTGTGGTCTTCGGCGAATTTTTCGTGGAACTGGGCGATTTTCCTCAAATCATAGAGATAGTTGACCATCAAGCCGCAGGATTGCCGCACACCGTTGGAAGACAGGTCGGCATCCGCGTGAACATCATGAACCATTGCCCCATTGTTGAGGTGGAAGCGCGCAACCGGATCAAGCGGCATGCCGTTGCGTCCCTTGTGGTCGATCAAGTAGGCGGCGGCCTGACGACGCAGCCACTGCGACTGCCCGTCCAGTCTGCCCAGCTCTCCCGTTTCCATGACACGTTCGATATCCTCTGCGGCGACGGGGGCATTCGGCTGTTCGGCAACCTGATGCCGCAGCCAGCGGCAAAATCCGGGAATCGGCGACAGGGTGACGAAGGTGGAGATCGATTTCATCTCGGTCTGCAGATCCTCCACCACTTGCTTGATCAGCGAATTGCCGAAGGAGACACCGCGCAAGCCGGCCTGGCAGTTGGAGATCGAATAGAAGACCGCAGTATCGGCGTTTTCGGGGCTGAGGATCTCGCGGTTCCCGGCCAGAATTTCCTGCACCGAGTTGGGGACCCCCTTGACCAACGCCACCTCGACGAAGATCAGCGGATCATCCGGCATGGCGGGATGGAAGAAGGCGTAGCAGCGACGGTCCGGCGGCTCCACCCGGCGGCGCAGATCATCCCAGTCATCAATGGCATGAACCGCTTCGTATTTGATGATTTTCTCGAGAATATTGGCCGGGCTCTGCCAGTGGATCCGCCGCGGCACCAGGAAGCCGCGGTTGAACCAGGAGCCGAACAGGTGCTGGAAATCCACATCAGTGCGGCCGAAAGACGGGTGCTCCCGCAGCAGCTTGAGAAGCCGCGACCGCATTTTTACCAGCTCCCCGGTGGCGCCGGGGACCCGGTTGATGCGGCGCAGCAGTTCCTGACGCTTGGGTTCGGCAGCATCCAGCAGATTGGCGAAGTTTTCGGGCGTCCGGTCTGCCTGATAGGCTGCTGTCAGCGCCATCAACCGGTCGGTGTCGATGTCCATCTGCTCGGTGAGATACTCGAAGAACGCGACTTCACCCTCAGGCGTCAACTCGCTGAAGCGAGACAGAATCTGCTGGCCCATGCTGTGGCCGGCCCCCTCGCCTTCACTGGCGATCAGATCCTCGCAGAGTGCGGTGATCGAGCGTCCGTCGCCCTTGACGCGGGCGAGGTTTGGCCGCTCGAACAGCGTTGACAGCAGATCATAGAAAAAGCCGGGCCGGTTCAAAGCGCCACTCCCATGATCAGTTCCGGCAGGAAGGTTGCGATCGAGGGGAAGATGCACAGCAGCACGATGGCGAGGATCATGCACATGACGTAGGGCAGCGAGCCGCGCAGAATGGTGCCGAGCGAAATGTCCGGCGCGATCGAGTTGATGACGTAGAGGTTGAGACCGACCGGCGGCGTGATCAGACCGATTTCCATATTGATGGTCAGGACGACGGCGAACCAGTAGGGATCGAAGCCGGCGCTGGTGATGATCGGCAACAGGATCGGCGCTGTCATCAGGATCACCGCCACCGGCGGCAGGAAGAAACCGGCAACCAGCAGGAAGACATTGATGATCGCCATCAGCACCCAGCGGTTGACCTCGAGATCGGAGATCCAGCCTGCGATGCTCTGGGTGACGAAGGTTGACGACAAGGTGAAGGCAAAGAGTTCCGATGCCGCGATGATCATCATGATCATCACCGATTCCTTTGTCGAATCCCGGAACATCGAGATGAACGGCCTGGCCGAGAACATCTTGTAGACAACGACCACCAGCACCAGGCAGAAAAGCGCGCCAACGCCCGCTGCCTCCGATGGTGTGGCAACGCCACCGTAGAGCACGAACAGGATGCCTGCGACGATGGCCAGGAACGGAAGCACGCGGGGCAGGATCTCGAGCTTCTGCTTGAGCGAATAATGCTGCGTCACGTCCGACAGCTTCAGCCCGCTGCGCCAGCAGGAATAGAGCGTCCAGGCCATGAAGATGGCCGTCAGCATCAGCCCGGGAATGACGCCTGCGAGAAACAGCCGGCCGATCGAGGTTTCGGTCGAGATGCCGTAGACGATCATGGTGATCGACGGCGGGATCAAAATACCCAGGGTGCCGCCGGCGGCGATCGATCCGGCAGAGATCTCGTCCGGATAACCGCGCTTGCGCATTTCGGGAATGCCCATCTTGCCGATGGCCGCACAGGTGGCGGGCGAAGACCCCGACAGAGCCGAGAAGATCGAGCAGGCGCCGAGATTGGACAGGACCAGTCCGCCCGGCACCCGGTTGAGCCAGCGGTCCAGGGCCTCGTAGAGATCCTTGCCGGCGGGCGAGTTCGAGACCGCAGCCCCCATCAGGATGAACATCGGGATCGAGACCAGCGTGAAGGAATTGAGGCCGGAGAAGAATGTCTCGCCGAGAATGTCGAGCGAACGGAAGCCATCGATGAGCAGCAGCGTGCCGATGGACACTGCACCGAGCGCGAAGGCGATGGGCATGCCGATGGCGAACAACGCGATCAGCACAACGAGAATGAGAAGGCCGATTTCCAGCGGGCTCATGCAGGATACTCCCCGGTGGACGTCCAGTTCTTGTAGATTTCGGCGATGTATTGCAGGCACAGGATACCGACGCCCAGCGGCAGCGGCAGCAGCGGAATCCACAATGGCAGCGCCCAGACCGTGTCCGTCGTCCAGCCCTTCGACGCCGCTTCATAAAAATAGTGCCATCCGGACCACCCGAGCAGGGCGCAGAACGCCAGGCTCAATACGGCGGCAAGCACATCGAGCAAACGCTTGCCATTGCCGCCCAGCAGGGTGGGCAACAGGTCAACCGAGACGTGCCCCTTGAGCAGCAGCACATAGGGTGCGCCGATGAAGGTGGAGGCGATCATCGCGTAGACGACAAACTCGGTCTGCCAGATGGTGGAAGCGCCCAGGAAATAGCGCATGAATACCATATGAGATACCACAAGGGTGGAGGCGGCGATCAACAGCATGGAGACCAATCCGCACAGCCGTGACAGTGTCTCGATGATCGAAACAAAACGTTTCATTTCCGGGCAATCCTCAGATCGAAAAAAGGGCAGGCCTGACGGATGAAGGGGGAGGCGAACCTCCCCCCGGTCCGCCGCTTATTCAACCGCGAGGGCGTCGTCGATCAGCTTCTGGCCACCAGGAACCTTTTCGGCAAATTCCTTGTAGGCAGTCTCCTTGGCGATCGCGAGCCAGGCGTCATAATCCTCCTTCGACATGGACACGACTTCGACGCCGGCCTGTTTGAAGGCGTCGACCATCTTGTCATCAAGGCCGGCTGCTTCCTTGTCGAAATATTCTTCGGCCTTCTTGCCGGCAGCCATGACAGCGGCCTGCTGCTCGGGTGTCAGCCGGTCATAGGTTTCCTTGGAAATCAGCATCGGCTCATACATGAACCAAAGCGAGTTCTCACCCGGCTCTGTCAGGCAGGTGACCTGCTCGTAGATTCGGTAGGAGACGAAGGATCCAGACGAGGTGTTGGTGGCATCAAGCACACCGGTCTGCATGCCGGTGTAGATTTCCGATGAGGCCATCGAGGAGATCGATGCACCGGCGCCGACCAGCATCTGCTCGAAGGCAGGGCCCGCAGCACGGGTGACCTGACCCTTGATGGTGTCGGGCGAGGTGATGCAGTTCTTCTTCGACGCGAAAGCCCCGCCGAGCCAGGCGTCAGCAATGACGATGGCGCCGTTGTCTTCGATCAGCTTCTTGATTTCAGCCATGAAGGGCGACGAATTGAGCCGCTTGGCGCGGTCATGGTTGCGCACCAGGCCGGGCATCAGGGTTGCCGAGAACTGCGGCACGCGGCCCGACGCGTAGTCGAGCGGGAACGAGGTGATGTCGAGCTGGCCCTTGGTCAGCGCGCCCCACTGCTCTTTCGCCTTGTAGAGCGACTGGCCCGGATAGACCTGGACATCAAGGCCGACATCGGCCGCAGCCAGTTCCTTGGCGAAAAGCTGAACCATTTCATCGCGCGCATCACCCTTGCCGCCCGGAAACTGGTGCGATGCCTTGAGGGTTTCGGCCTGCGCGAGACCGGTAAAGGCGATGGATGCGGCCAATACGCCTGCAAACGCTGTTGTTAGTTTCATGTCTTCCTCCCAGAGAATTGTGCTCGCAGAACCTCCTCCGGCTCTGGCAACGGCTGAGGGGACCACTTTCTGGATGCAATGTCAAATCTCTTGTATACAAAAACATTGCGTTTGCATTTTCGCGCAGATTGGAGATGATGGAATCATGGGCACACGCATTGCAGATTCCATTCGCGAGCGCATCGAGCAGATGATTGTCACCGGCGAGTTCGCCGATGGCGAGCGGCTTGATGAAGTCAAGCTTGCCGAACAGTTCGGGGTGTCGCGAACACCGTTGCGCGAGGCGTTTCAGTCGCTGGCAGCGTCGGGACTGCTGACGCTTGAAGCCCGCCGCGGCGCCTTCATCCGGCATCCGGATTTTGTCGAACTGGTGGAAATGTTTGAAGTCATGGCCGAGCTGGAGGCCATGTGCGGGTTCCGCGCCGCCCGCCACGTCACCGAGAGCCAGATGGCGGCCATCGCCAAGACAATCGAGGCCTGTGAAATCGCTATCTCCGCAGCCGACTTCGACGAATATTACCGCGAGAACGAGAAATTCCACCATCTGGTCTATGAGGCCAGCGGCAACCGCTTCCTGGCCCGCGAAGCGGCACGGCTGCACAAGCGGCTGCAGCCTTACCGGCGGCTGCAACTGCGCGCCACCGGCCGCATGCCGCAGTCAATGCGCGAGCACCGGGACGTGTTTGCAGCGCTTGAACGCAACGACCCGAAGGCCGCCGCCACAGCGCTGCGCCAGCACGTCGCCATCCAGGGCGAGCGCTTCAACGACCTGATGGCCAGCTATCGCCAGATGGCAGCACTGAAGACCGGGTGACCCGCCTTTTCCCAGCAGCTGCGGGAGAAGGTTCTTCAACGGAGATCCCGCTCACTTTCGGGCCCGGCCTTCCGGGGTCCGTATCAAAAATCGAACGCGGCTGTCGTATGATTCCGTGGATCAAACCCGTTTGAGGAAGCCGTCCGAGCAAGCGGTGATCATCAGCTTGGCTTCGATCACATGGTCGATCTCAAATCGAAGCTTCTCTCCGTCACTGCCACGGCGGTCCGCCTCTTGCTGGCCGGCAAGATAGGCATGAACCGCAGTCTTCGGGTTGTCGCCCTTGCCCCATGGCCGGTCGGCGCACATGTCGGCGGGCAGATCCTCGACACCGCTGTCCCAGACAACACAATAAGACCCTTGCGAGACCAGCGGCGCATAGGCGTGCAGTTCGGCCAGCACATGATCATGGGTGTGGTTGGAATCGAGGAAGATCATCACCCGCTCGTAGTCCCTGGCGATGGCATGGATCTCTTCGACAATCGGCTTGTCGATGGATGACCCCTCGATCATCTGGATCTTGTGCTGCATCGGATGCGCCAGAATGCCTGCGCGGTTGTGGGCGCGGATGTCGATATCGATGCCGACCACCTTGCGGCGGCTGGCCTTCGGATCAAGCACCGTGCCCGCCGCCACCGCATCGCAGTAATCGAGCATGGCCAGCATCGAGGCGCTCATCACCAGCGATCCGCCATGGGCAATGCCGGTCTCGATGATCAGGTCCGGACGGTAGTTCCAGATCAGTTCCTGATAGGCATAGGTGTCCTGCGGAACCTGGATGATCGGACGCCCGAGCCAGGTGAAGTTCTGCGCATAATTGTGGCGGATACACTCGCGGACCCAGACCTGGGACAGGCCGCGAAATCCAGGATCGCTGGCGGCTGAGAGGATGTTGCTGTCAACATAATTGGCGAATTCGGCTTCCTGGCTCACGGGGTCTTTTCCTTGTGTTGGGCATGCCGTGCGGCGTGAATGTCCCACCAGCGGGTGCGGGGAGCAAGGCGAACGCCTTCACGGGTGCGAACGGTGGTCGCATAGGTTTCGACAAAATCCGGATAGGGTTCCCAGATGCCAAGAAGATCCGGTCCAAAAAGGCCGGACGAGCCTGTTGGAAAAACATGTCCACTGACGGGATCCCGGCTTCCACCGACCGCTGACTGATCGACCAGCTGGAAGTTCTGATAGCCGGCGCCGGACAGGATGCGCGCATAGTCGAAACCGAAGCGGCAATCCTCGATACTGACGAAATCGGGCAAGGCGGAACTCTTGACCAGCTGTTCGAGCACCATCAAATCGGCGCCCTCGACATCGATTTTCATGAAATGGGGAATGCCGTGACGTGCATAGATCGAGGCAAGCGACAGGGACGGGACAGTGATGGCTTCGCAGGCGCTGTCGTCGCGTCCGGCCCAGTTGATGTCGGTGCTGCTCCAGTGGTGATTGTCGAGATTGACGTGAAAGGTCACCTCGCCGTCGTGATCGCCGATGGCCGCCTTGATAATCGTGAGCTTGCCCGCGGCAATGGCTTCGGCAAAACGTTGCTCGGCTTCATGACACAATGCCGGATTGGCTTCGATGGCCACCACGTCAAAGCCGCGCTTGAGGTAGAAGCCGGTGTCATCGCCATTGTTCATTCCGAGATCATAGATCAATCCCGGCGTCACAGCCTGCACATCACTCATAATACCGACTTCCGTTCATTAGGAATCGCATAGATCACCGCGCCGGTTCCGCACCAGCTGTGCGTGCGCATGAGCAGGGAATAGTCTTTCAGGTTCTCGCGCATCCACCGGGCCGTGCGCCATAGGCCGTCGGCATTGTGATAGACAGTGACGGCAATGACCGGGCGGCTGCGGGTCAATGTAGCAAGGCTGCCCTTGAGTGCATCGAGCTCGCCGCCTTCCAGATGCAGCTTGACGAAGCCCGGTTCGAGGCCCGCTGCGTCGATGGTCTGTGTCACGACGGTTTCCGGACCACTCCCGGTGAGCTGTGACATGTAGCCAAGACCGCCATGGAATTTCCGGTCCCGTGACAGGGCATCCAGAGCGACGCGCCTGAGCTCGATGCGCTTCCGAACCTGCTCGGGCTGGCTTGCACACCAGGCCGCAAAACGGTCCGCATTCATCGTATCAGGCTCGAACGCAACAATGCGGCTGTCCGGGCCGCTGACTGCAAGAAAAGCCTCGGAGACGCTGCCGTGATGCGCGCCGCCATCGAGAAACAGATCGTCCTGTTTCAGCGCGTCGCGGACCTCGGCGATGAAAAACCGATTGGAGTTGTCGACAGAAACGCCGTCAAACCGCCATTCCTGCCGCGCCAGCCGCCAGGCAAGGAACATCAGGTGATGCGCCCGGGAAAGGTCGTCATCCCATGCATCGAGACATGCGCCGATCTCGTTGATATCTACCGCCGTCAGCGGCCGGGAAAACCAGCCGTTGGACAAGGGGTGTTTCGGACGGAAGCTTTCGGCGACGTCATAGAAAGGCACGCAACGCGCCCAGCCCTGGCTTTGCAGGTCCTCGAGAATCGGGAGAACCGGACTGGTGACGACGCTGAGCGCCAGCAAGGCATCGGATTTGAGCTGCCCGGGAACCTCGCCCGGCGTGCGCAGATCAATGCCTGACCAGGCTTGTGTGCCGCGAATCAGATCAGCCTTGGCGTCGACCACCATCACCGCTTCAACGCCGACATCGTTGAGAAAATCCAGCGCCATGCGTCCGAAATTTCCGGCGCCATAGATCACCAGCGGCGCATCCGGAGCTACCGGTGCGGCAAGGCAGGGCTGGCCTGCGAGCTCCTGCACAAGCGCGCGGGCTTCACGGCGGGTTGGAACCTCATCAAAGGCACGCTGCGTGTAGGCAGCCCCTGAGGGATGCCCCGCCGCGTCTCGCCCGAAAGCTGACGGGGAGTTTTTCATCATGTTTTGACCGCTCACCTTGTGCGACACTGCATGAGAGAATCACACCCCCGAACAGGACAAGTCTAGTGGCCGCAAATAACACTCCGAAGCTTTTCCGGGCCTTGCCTTGAGTGTTGTGCCCGTCTCCGGTGCGAGCGGTTTTGCCGGCACACAGGCCGTCAAGCATCTTGCCGGCAAGGGCCATTGCTTGCGTGGCGGCCCAGTTGCGACCAGGAACCAATCGCGCGACCACATGGATCTGACCGACGCGGGAGCACGGATTGCCGAGGTGATTGACACTGGTCAGGTTGGCGCAATCAACATTTGTTCAGGTTTGTCTGTGAGTATTCGCCAGTTCGCCGAGAGCATCGCTGACAGGTACGGACGGCGCGACTTGCTCGAATTCGGCACTCACCAGCCCCATCCGCGCGATCCTTCCGCGGTGGTTGGCGTGCCAAATTTTGTCGTTGAAGGATCAAAAAGGGACGCACGGTCATGAAAGCTCAGCTCAAACCGCGGATCAATCTCGAAGACAGGACTGCGCTTGAAACCGTGATTCCGCTCGAAACACCCTTTGTGGTGTTCGTGGATCCCTCGAGCGCCTGCAATTTCAAATGCACCTTCTGCCCGACCGGGCACCGCGACATGATCGCCGATACCGGCCGGTTCCAGGGCGCGCTGAAATATGACCTGTTCACCAAGATCATTGACGACCTTGGCGAGTTCAGCAAACCGATCAAGGTGCTGCGGATGTACAAGGACGGCGAGCCGTTTCTGAACAAGCGCCTTGCCGACATGATCGCCTATGCCAAGCAGAGCGGCCATGTCGAATATATCGACACCACCACAAACGGCACTTTCCTGACGCCCGAGCGGGTGGGTCCGGTCATCGAAGCCGGCCTCGACAAGATCAACATTTCCGTCGACGGCATGAGCAATGATACCTATCAGCGTTTCACCAAGTTCAATTTCGATTTCGAGCGCTTCGTCGAAAACGTGAAATGGGTCTACGCCAACAAGGGCGACATGGAAATCTCGATCAAGATCCCGGGCGAGCTGCTGCAGCCGGGCGAGCGGGAAAAGTTCTTCGACACATTCGGCGACCATTGCGACCGGATTTTCGTCGAGAATTTCGCGCCTTGCTGGCCTGAGTTCGACATCGAGAAGCACACCGGCGTGAAAATCGAAAAAGGCATCTATCAGCAGGAAGTCAGCAACACCGAAACCTGCCCGTATATTTTCTACTCCATGTCGGTCAATCCGGATGGTCTGGTGAGTTCCTGCTTCCTGGACTGGTCGCGCGACCTGATCATCGGCGACGTCAAGGAACAGTCGATCAAGCAGGTCTGGAATTCCGACAAGATGAATGCGCTCAGGCTGCAGCATCTCGAAGGCAAGCGGTGCGAGAACGGAACCTGCGGCAGCTGCGGCCAGCTCAGCCATTGCCTGCCCGACAATATCGATCCGCATCGCCCGATGCTGCTGGAGCGGTTCCGCGAAGTGGTCAAACTCAATCCCGATGTGAAAGCGCCTGGCGCCAAACGCATGCCCTCTCCCGTCGCGGCAGAATGAAGATTGTCCACATCCCCCTTTTGGGTGGCGGTGTGGGCAAGGCACACCCTGTGCTGTGCGCGGCAAACGCAGCAGTGTGGATCCAGGCATCCCACCCCGCTCCAAGACTGCTTGCAGGGCCGGCATAACGGGTCAGCGTCACACAAGCTAATTTTGCGAGTTAACACTGGGCGTTTGATGTCAAACAGGAGCTTCAGTTTTGGTGTATTTCACGATCTGTATCCCGACACGGAACAGGCAGCGCTATTGCATCGAAGCGATCAAGGCCATTGCGGAGTCCAAGGAAACCGATTTCGAGGTAATTGTCGCTGACAATTCCGATGACGCCACCATTCTCGACGACTATTTTCGCACCCAGCTCAACGATAGCCGGTTCAGGCTCTTGCCGCCGGCGTCAACCGTTCTGTCGATGGTCGACAACTGGGAGCGTACGATACCCGAGGTTCGCGGACGCTGGGTCAGCATGATCGGTGATGACGATCATATCGACGCCAGTGTGCTTCAGCTGATCCGGCGTTACGAACGCGAACACGCCAACCTCGAAGTGGTCGGCTGGTCGCGGATGAACTACAACTGGCCCGACAACAGGACAATTCAGACACTTGCTTCGGTGCCGGTCGGTCACAGCACCCATATCCCCGACAGAAAAACCCTGAGCGACCAATTGTATCGCTGGAGCCTCCGCGAAAAACGCCCCGCCGGCGGTTTCGGGATCTATCATGGCGCTGTCCGCCGGTCGCTGATGGAACGGATCAAGAGCAAGTACAGCGATCGTTATTTCGAACATCCGACCGTGGATTTCGACAATATCTGCAAGGTGGTGACCGAGGCCAAGGCGCTGATTTTCTGCCAGCGGCCGTTTTCTGTTCTCGGCGCCTGCGTTGCGTCAAACTCCGCAAGCACCCAGTCGTTTGAAGCCATGCAAAAGCTGGTCGACGATTTTTACCGCGACCTGGGCAACGGCCAACAGATCCAGGATGATGATTTTCCGTTCTCACCCAAACTGCCGGGGCTGGCGATCATTTCATCGATTGCGGCGACAACCTGGTGGTTCTGCCGCAAATACGGCGTCGACAATGATGGTTTTCAGGAGAATTTTGCGCATTCGGCGATGCAGGAATGCCTGACCTCGCGGACTACAGAGGAATACAGGCTCAAGGTGCAGGGCCTGAGGATCGGCTTTGAAGCCTTTGAGGGCGGCAACTGGGCAGCTCTGTTCAATCCACCCGAAGAGTACACCCCGCCAACATCTCAAAACCAGCTTTGCGGAGTCTTCAAAGGCCATATGTATATCCGCGAAAGCGGTCTTGAGAAGGTCGTGACGCCGGCGGACTTCTATCATTTTGCGGAATCCTTCCTGATGCCGGTCAAGCATGTGGTTTCGGCCAGAGAGGTGTTTGCGGCGTGACGGTGCTCTCCATCTGTATTCCGACCCGCAACCGGCAGGTCTATGCCATGTCGGCGGTCCGGAAAATGCTTGCTTGCGAACGGCAGGACTTCGAGATCGTGCTGGCCGACAACTCAGATGACGCTGCGCCGCTGGCCCGGTTTGTCGCGGACTGCGGCGACAAACGGGTCAAGCTGCTGGCGCCTGAGGATCAGGTGCTGTCAATGCGGGCCAACTGGGAGCGGATTGTTCCGGAAACGTCTGGCGAATGGGTCAGCTATATCGGCGACGATGACTATCTCGACCCGGAACTGTGTGAAGTGATCCGTGTCGCAAAAAAGTCGGTGCCCAATGTGGATGCCCTGACCTGGGGACGGCTTTACTTCATATGGCCAGAGGCGCGCACCGGCCCTGAAGTGACCAAGATGCCCAATGGCAGCCACCTTATCGGGATCAAGAAAGATGACATGATCCGCAAGCTGTTCTTCTGGGAGGACGCTTCGGACCGGCCGAAATGCCCTTTCGGGGTCTATCACGGGGCTGTCAAGCGCACCGTGCTGGAGGACATCCGCACCACCTTTACCGGTCAGTATTTCGGTCATCCGATTGTCGATTACGACAATATCTGCCGAACCATGATGGTGGCCAACGGTTTTGTCTACTTTGAACGCCCGATGTCAGTATTTGGTGCCTGCAAGGCATCCAACACGATTGGTCTGCGCGACGAAAAGGCGGCGGAAAGCCTGATCAAGACCTTCCGCAAGGAGATGGACGGAACCATTGAGGCCTCCAATTTTCCGTTTCCGATCGAACTCGGCATTACAGCGCAGATCGGCCATGTCATCGAATCCTTCAAACAGGAACAGGGCATCGAGATCACCGCCTGGGAAGAGAATTTCATCAAGGCCTGCGCGCGCAACTGCGAATCTCTGAACAACCGCAAGGCCTTTGAAGCCAGGAAATCCGCCTATCGGCGGGCAATCAAGGAATGGCGCGGAAAAGACGCGCTCGCCCTGTTCGACCCAAAATACAAATACCGCCCCGATCTGCCGCCCTTCATGGGTTTCAACAACAATGAACTCAGCCTCCAAATGGATATCGGCGGAGCCGAGTCTGCGGCGGAATACTATGGTATCCTTGAGAACATGTTGTTTCCCATACCACTGCTTGAGGGGCGTCTGCAATGACGGTCATCAACGCGTATCAGACGGTTACACTCAATCCAGCGACCCCCCGGGAGTCCGACCAGTGAAAAAACTGCTCTTTATCATTCCACCCTATTTCAACGCCAACGACTATCTCGACAAGCACCGTGCAGCCGTTCTGCCGGCGTTTACGATCCCCTACGGGATCCTGTCGATGGAAGCCTATCTGGTGAAGCATTGCGAGCAGCTGGGCGAGATGCGTCTGGTCGACCTCAATGTCACGCTCAAGCGACTGGTGGAAACCCAGACGGTGGAATCCCACGAACAGGTCTTCAATGCGGAGCTGCAGTCGGTGCTGGAAGAGTTTCAACCCGACATCGTGGGCATTTCCGCACTCTTCAACTCGTCCTTCGGATATATCCAGCGGCTGGTGAAGGTTGCCAAGGATTTCGACCCCGGCATTCTCACAATTGCCGGCGGGGGCCTGCCCTCGGCCGCTTTCAAGCTGATGCTCGACACCTGTCCGGATCTGGACGCCATCTGCAAGGGCGAAGGCGAGCTGCCGCTCAAGACTCTCATCGACTCTGATGATCCGATGCAGGTGATCGCAACGCACCGTTCCTGGATCGACAGGCCCTCACTGGCCAAGGGAAAAACGCCGGCGCATGATTTTATCGGCAATCTCGATGATATCCCGCCGATGAACTATTCGATCATCGATCTCGACAATTACAATCAACGCGGGATCGACAAGCGCTACACAGACCAGCCGAAGCGGGAAATGGCCATCCATACCTCGCGCGGGTGCCCGTTCCTTTGCGTGTTCTGCTCCAACCCGTCGCTGCACGGCCGCGATGTCCGGTTCATGTCGGTGGATCGGGTGGTGGCGGACGCCAAGCGCATGCGCGACGACTTCGGCATGACGGTTCTGATGCTGGAGGACGACCATTTCTTCCACGACAAGGAGCGCGCCAAGCGGTTGCTGCGGGAACTGGCCACGCTCGGCATACGGTGCGAATTCCCCAATGGCGCGGCGGTCTATGCGATCGACGATGACATGGCGGCACTGCTGGCCGCAGCCGGCGTATCGGCGGTGGCGCTGGCTGTCGAATCCGGATCAGACCATGTGCTCAACAACATCATCAAGAAGCCTCTGAAAAAGAAACTGATCAAGCCTGCCGTCGAAGCCCTGCGCAAGCATGGCGTGCGATCGCATGTCTTCATTGTTACCGGCCTGCCCGGCGAGCAGGACGAGCATCGCCAGGAAACGCTGGAAATGCTGCTCGAGAATGGCTTTGACTGGATCCATGTCTATCTTGCGATCCCGATCTTCGGCAGCCGGCTTTATGACATCTGCGTCGAGAACGGATATATCGAAAACACCGCCAACGAGAACTTCGTGGCGACAAAATCGGTCATCCGGGCGCCGGGCATCGATCCGGTCAAGCTCGAGGCTTTCGCCTACGAAACCCAGTTGCGGGTCAATTTCGTCGAGAACTACAACATGCGGATCCAGCGCTACGACATCGCGCTGCACTATATGCGCAACGTGGTCGAGAAATATCCGGACCATGCCTTCGGCCAGCTCTATGTCGGACAATGTCATGCGGAAATGGGAGAGCGGGATCTGGCGCTTGAGCATGTCGCCAAGGCGCGCGCCATCTTCGAGACCGACGAATGGTGGAGAACGCTTGCTGACAAACATGGCTGTGACTATGAGCGGATCATCGATTCGATCATCAGCGCGCCAGCCGCAAGAGCAACGCCTGAACTTGCCAATCTGGCGTCGGCCTGACGCACGGTTGTGCCGCGGCCATTCAGGGCCAGCGGCATTTCCCCGGGATACCGGCATGACCGGGCGCCACGGTCCGGTCCGACTGGACAACCTGTTGAAAGCTCACAGCTAGAGCGCCGTGCGATTAATAGGATGCGGGAGACATTGCCATTTCCCGTTCCAGCGCTTTGCGGTCCTTCGTCAGCCGCTCCAGCCAGAGGCGGGATTGCGGATCCGGATAGACGTCTTCGTGACCATGTTGAAGCGCAGTGACCAGAGCAACCGCAAGGCTGGGCCAGGAAAGCGTGTTTCCCTCGATGGATTGGTGCTCTTCAATATCAAGTTTCGTCGGATAGGCCGCAACCAACCTTGCTCCCTGGTTCAACAGTTTTGCGCGCAGCGAAATTGCCAGGGCCTGGGCTGCGGCCATTTGGGCCGAATATCGCGGCTGGTCGGGGTAAGCCGACAGCGCAGCGAAGGAGAGAGCGGAAACCCAACAGCCTTTTCGATCTGCCAGAACTGGAGCAAAGCGCTCTGCCAATTCCAGATGTGCCTCAATGCGTTGCCCCAGAGAGGGGCTACCTTCGGCGTCGGCATACCAGGTGGTTTCAACAACCAGGTCGACCTTGCTGTCATCCGCATCCCGTGAACCGGGACCCCAGATATTTGCTGCACCTGCATCCCGCAAAGCGGACTTGCAGGCCTGCCCGAGCGGGTTTTCACTGTCTGTCAGGTAACAATTCAATCCGGCAAGCGGACGGGGTGTTGAAGTCATGACAGTGACCTTTTCCTTGTCAGTGGGCGGAGGATCCGCCTGCACCACGACGCTGCCGCCCGGTGCAAAAACGTAAGACAGATGAACTGTATCGCCAGCGCGGCAGTCCTCGCTGAGAAATGCCACAAGCACCACGCCGGAACCGTGCCTGACCAGCCCCGTGTGCGGCGCGGTTGCGCCAGAGAAGGCCGGTTCGAGACTGTGGTAGACCGTGGCTTCAGCCAGCACCTCGGCCTGGCGGGGTTGGTCACGCCAGACCAGAGCGGAAGACAGGCAGTTCCGGCAGAATTCCCGGGGCGGATATTGCACAACATTGCAGTCTTCGCAGGTCTGAAGCGCGAAGCGTCCGGTGGCGGCAGGGCCGGTCATGCCGAGTGCGGCGCGACTCCTCAGGCGGGGCGGCAGGGCAAAGATTTTCTCCATCATGCGGCCGCCAGGATTGCAGCGCCGCAGCTCAAGCCGCGATCATAGACGATCATGCCGAAGCCGGACACCAGCCCGATGCCGGCACCGGGAACCTGATGGCCGTCGGCGGTGCCGGTCAACTGGCGCAGTGTTTCGGTGACGCCGAGGAAGCTGCCGGCAAAGCCTGCCTGTCCCGCCGACAATTGCCCGCCTCCGGTGTTGACTGGAAAATCTCCGCCGAAGCTCAGATCATGCGACGCGACAAATTCGGCAGCAGCCCCTTTTTTGCAGAAACCGAAGTCCTCCAGTTGCAGGAAGCTGATCACCGGATAGTCGTCATAGGTCTGAAAGCAGTCGACCTGGGCTCTTTCAATGCCGGCGGCTTGAAACAGGCGATCGGCATCGAGAGCCCATCCGACCCTGTCCTGCACCGGGTCATCCGGAAAACTGTTGTGGCGTTCGGATGCGGCAAGCAGGGTGCAATGGGCCAGTTCCAGCCGCTCCGCCTCCTGCCGGCGCATCACCAGAAACGCCTCGGCTCCGGCGCAGGGCATGACGCAGTCAAACAGGCGCAATGGCCCGGCAATCGGGCGCGCCGTCAGATAGGCGTCCATCGTCAACTCCTTGCGGATCAAGGCACGAGGGTTGTTGAGCCCATTGTGCCGCTGGGCGATGCAGAGACGGCCGAAATCCTCTGCGCTGGCACCGTAACGGCGCATGTAGTGATCGGTCAGGAAGGCAAAGCTCTGGTTTGGTCCACCGGCGCCATAGGGATAGACCGCGTCCTGTGAGGCTTGCGAAAACCGGGCCGTGTTCTCGCGAAAACCGGTTGGCGTGTTGGTGTCGGCTCCCATGCAGGCGACTATCGTGGCGTCTCCACATTGCACCGCAGCAGCAGCTCGCCGGATTGCCGCAATCGCGCTGGCGCCGCCCAACGGTATGGTGTCGAGCCAGCCCAGTTCCAGGCCGAGGGCATGGGCCAGGCCAATGCCGCTGTCAGGCGCCATGGTGAAACTGGAGATGCACATGCCATCAACCCGGTCCTTGGAGATTCCGGCTCCGTCGAGCAACCCGCGTAGAGCGCGGGCAAAAAAGGCCGCTGCGCTGTCATTGGAAAACCGCTCGTAGGGCACTGACACCGGAACGCTCACGACGATGTCGTCATAGCTGCGTGCACTCATGCCTGCGCCTGCCGCAATGCCTGTTTACGATTGCGCAGGTCAAAGCACAAAGCAGCGCTGAACGGATCATCTGCCAGTGGCTTCAGCGACGCCTTCTGGACTTTCTGCGTTGATGTGGTGGGCAGGGCGTCGACAAAGGCGATGTATCCGGGCACCTTGAAATAGGCCAGATGTGCGGCGCAATGGGCAAATATGCGGTCCGCCAATTCCTCTGCTGCCTGCTGGCTGTCCGCTGGCACAACCACCGCCAATACTTCCTGCTCGCGCAGAGGGTCATCTGTCGCCAGGATTGCAATTGCCGAAACCTCTGGCAGGGTGGCGATGGTTGCCTCGACCTCGACGGCGGCAATGTTCTCACCGGAGCGACGAATGATGTTCTTCTTGCGCTCGACAAAAAACAGTGCACCGCTTTCATCCTGCCGCATCACGTCGCCGGTATGCAGCCATCCACCGCTCCAGGCGGCCTCGGTCGCTGCATCGTCTTTCAGGTAACCGCCGAAGAAGCCAAGCCGCGGATCAGGACCGGAGGCCCGCAGCAACAGCTCGCCGGCTTCTCCACTGGCAACTTCTGCACCGTCGTCGCCAATCAGCCGGACTTCAACAGCCGGGCCAGGCCGGTCTGGCCGGCCGATGCAACGTTGTCCGACGTGGCGAGGCTCGGTTGTATCGCACATGGTCCCGGCGCCGCCGGTTTCCGTCATGGCCCAGCCTTCCAGCAGGGGAACACCGAACCTTGTTTCGAACCTCGCATGATGATCGGGATGCACACCGCCGCCGAGCCCGAACCGCATGCCATGGCTGCGTTCGAATCTGGTTTCAGGCAGTTCATGCAGGATTGCCGGCATGACGCCCAGATAGTGGAAGCAGGTTGCCTTTGTCTGCACCGCATCCTGCCACCAGCTGCGCGGGTGGAACCGGTCAACGATGATTTGCGCGCCCCCGCAGGACAGCATCCCCAGGAAGGAATGCCCCATCGCATTGACATGGAAGGTGGGCAACGGGGTCAGCAATCGTTCCTGACCCGGACGCAATGCGATCAGACCTTCCTGCCGGCTGTACCAATCGGCCCAGTTCAAGAAATACCGGTTTGAGAGAATGCAGCCCTTGGGCCGTCCCGTGGTGCCGGAGGTGTAGATCAGCGCGCATTCGGACTGCGGGGCTGGGACGCCGGGCTGATTGGGTGTCGTGCGCGGTGGGATGCTGTCGCCCGGGGCGCAGCAGGCAAGGTTCAGCTCTGCCGCAACCGCGTCTGTGCGGTCAACATAGTCGGGCAAGCGCACCAGAAGGCAGGCCTCGCTGTGAGACAGCAAATAGCTCAGCTCGTCTGCACTGGCCTGTGGGTTTACAGGCACCACACTTGCCGCGATCGCATTGAGCGCCAGCCAGTGCAGGAAATGCGCGGGGCGGTTTTCCAGCAGCAGTGCGACGCGGTCGCCGGCGCCGTATCCGGCCGATACATACTGCGCCGAGAGGTTGCCGACAGCTCCCTGCATCCCGGCATAGCTCAGGCAGGCTGGTTCAGCGGGCCAGAGGGCCTGCACCGATTGCGGAAGCACCAGCATGTCATGATCAGCAAAATCCGCGGCCTGCTGTTTCAGCAGCCCGGCAACGCTCCGGCAGGCTATGTACCGGCCTTCAGACGGCTGGGTGACTTGTTCTTCATCCATATTCTGGTATCGCCATGTTGGTTTTTGAATGGAGGGCCCGATCATGTCGACACAGACACCGAAACGCTCGGACGAAGAAATCCTCGCCGGATTTGAATATGCTCTGTGGCATCTCGGCGCTGCGTTCTCGCGCTGGCGGCGTGATTGCTTTGCGGCGGTCAGCGATCTCGGCATCAGCGGCTCGGAAACCTCGATCCTGCATGCGGTGGAAATGAATGGCACCGCCAAGGGCCTGATGGACATCAGCCGCCTTCTGCACCGGGACGATCTGCCCAATCTTCAATACGGATTGAAGAAACTGTTGCAGATCAAACTGATCGAAAAGCGCGGGACCTCGCGCAAGACAACGAATTACGTGATCTCCGAATCCGGCAAGGCGGTTGTGCTGGCCTACAAGAAAAAGCGCCAGGAAACACTGCTGCGGCTGTTCAAGCAATTGCCGCAAGACGCGTTCGATCTGGAGAACATGGTCGCGCTGATGCATGTTATGACCGGCATCTATGATCAGTCCGGCGATCTGCTGCTGCACCATCAGGACTGAGCGGCGACCCAGCGCACCGGCTGCACGTGCCGCATGAACAAGATTGTTCTTCATTGCATGCGATAGCCCCCATTGACGTCCAGGGTGGTTCCGGTGACCCAGCGCGCACCGGGGCTGACCAGATAGCGCACGGCTGCGGCGACATCATCGGTGGTTCCGATCCTGCCCAAGGGGATCCTTTCCGACAGCGAAGCCACGCTTTCCGGGGTTGTGGCGGCCTCCAGCATCTGGGTTCTGACAGGTCCGGCAGCCACGCAGTTGACCGTCACTCCATAGGCGGCCGCCTCACGGGCCGCGATCTTGGTCAGGCCCAGCAGGGCTGCCTTTGACGCAACATAGGATGCACTGCCGCGGTATCCGCCCAGTTGCGCCGCCGCCGATGACATCAGCACGGCCGTCGCTCCGGGCAGAGGCATGCGCTCGCGGCGGCGCAGGAACTCGCGCAGGCACAGAAACGTGCCACGGCTGTTGACGGCGAAGACGCTGTCCCATTCCTCAACCGTCATGTTTGAAATCCGCGCGGGTTCCTTGCCCGAAGGCATGATGCCGGCACAGGTGACGAGAACCGACACCGGGCCGTTGAGCGCCTCGGCCTGATCGAAGACCGCCTTCACCTGGGCTTCGTCGGTCACGTCCATCGCGTGAATGCCGTCGCCCGCCTGCCTGTCACATCCGAATACCGTCATGCCGTCGGCTGCCAGGGCCGAAGCAATGGCGCTGCCAAAACCGCCTGCGGCGCCGGTGACGAAGACTGATTGCATGTGATGACCCTCCGGAATTAGCCCTTACGTTAGTCACATTATTTGCTAAAAAACAGACTTTTTAAAACAGATTTTTTGTTATAGCGTTTGAGTGGAGTGTGGAACATCCTGCTTTCTGTTTGTTGTGGGCGGGGTCAAACAAGGGGAAGGAACCGATACAATGAGATCACCATCACTTTTGCGGAAACTGGCACTGGGCGTTGCTGCAGCACTGAGCGCCACATTTACCGGCGCGGCGCATGCCGATACTGCCAATCTGACCGTACAGAGCGCCTGGCCGCTGACATTGCCGGCGAGCGGGCGGGATGCAAAGCATTTCAGCGACGCGATCAACAAAGCCTCCGACGGCCAGATCAAGGTCCGCCTGATGAACGCCGGTGCGCTGGTGCCGTCGCTGGAAATCTTCGATGCCGTGCGTAATGGCACACTGGATGCCGGTTACACCTCACCGCTTTATGTCGCCGGCAAGTTTCCGGCCGTTCAGCTGTTTGGCGGCGTGCCTTTCGGTCCGGACGCGATGGGATACATCGGCTGGATCTACAATGGCGGCGGACTTGATATCTGGCGTGAAATCTACGCCGAGCAGGGTGTCGTCACTGTTCCTTGCGGACTGATGGCCCAGGAAGCCGGCGGTTGGTACAAGACACCGATCAACAGCGTTGAAGACCTCAACGGTCTCAAGCTGCGCTTCGCCGGCCTTGCCGGGGAAGTGATGAAGAAGATGGGTGCTTCCGTGGTGCTGTTGTCCGGTGGAGACATCTTCCCGAACCTTGAACGCAGCGTGATCGACGGCACCGAATTCTCGATGCCTGCCATCGACAAGCAGATCGGCTTCGACCAGATCGTCAAGAACTACTATCTGCCGGGCTGGCATCAGCCTGCAGCGATCAACGAGCTGATCATCAACAAGGCGAAGTGGGATTCGATGACCGAAGGCCAGCAGGGCTTGATCGAACTGACCTGCCGCGAGACGATGCTGTGGGGCTTGACATCAACCTATGTGGAAAATGCCCAGGCTATTGATGCATTCAAGGCCAATGGCGTTGAAATCCGCCAGTTCCCCGAAGAGGTGCTGGCAGGCTTCAAGACGGCAACCGATGACGTGATGCAGGAACAGTCGGCAAAGGATGAAAGCTTCGCCCGTGCCTGGAATTCGCTTCAGGCCTACCGCGACAGCGCCGCAAGCTGGGCCGCGGTCCAGTAATCAACGACAAGGGGGCAGGCAATGAACAGAACTCTGGATTGGCTGCCCCGCTCCATTGAACGCGTGACCGAAGCAGCAGGCATCATCGGAGCGCTGTTCCTGCCGCTTCTGATTCTTGTCGTGGTCGGAAATGTGGTGCTGCGCTACGGCTTTGGCCTCGGGCTGGTGGAGCTGGAAGAACTGCAATGGCACCTCAATGCGGTGACCATCATGCTCTGTCTCGGCTATGCATACCGGCATGACGCCCATGTGCGCGTCGATGTGTTGCGGGACGAATGGAGCGCCACCCGCAAGGCCTGGATCGAGGTGATCGGCATC
This sequence comes from Hoeflea sp., assembly GCA_048261205.1. GTDB lineage: Bacteria > Pseudomonadota > Alphaproteobacteria > Rhizobiales > Rhizobiaceae > Hoeflea. The sequence continues at coordinate 281,640 of JBLXGF010000006.1, read as the reverse complement.
CTGCTTTTGCTGCTGCCCTTCACCATCGGCATCATGTGGTTCAGCTGGAACAGCTTTGCCTATTCCTGGAAGATCGGGGAAGGATCTCCGATGCCCAGCGGACTGCCTGCACGCTATCTGGTCAGACTGTTGCTGTTTTCAGGCTTTGCGCTGCTGGCCGCCCAGGCGCTCGCTTCGCTCTTAAGGGCGGTGCAAATCATCAGGTCTGATGTGTCAGGAGACAGCAAGTGACAACAGATGCTCTCCTGGTTCTGGCGATGTTCGCCAGCTTTGCCATCGGCCTTTTCGCCGGGTTTCCCGTGGCCTTTGTGCTCGGCGGCGTGGGCGTGCTGTTTGCCCTGCTGGGCGAGGTGCTCCCGCTTGCCGGCATCGACGTCTTTGCCGGGGTCAATTTCATAGGCTTTGCCAATGACCGGATCTTCAGCACGCTGACCAACTATTCGCTGATCCCGATGGCGCTGTTCGTGTTCATGGGGTTCATGCTCGACCGGTCAGGCGTGGCCGAGCGCCTGCTCAATGCAATGGCGCGCAGCCTTGGCCGGACACCTGGCAGCCTTGGTGTCTCTGTCGTGGTGATCGGGGTCATACTGGCCGCGTCCACCGGGATCATCGGCGCTTCCGTGGTCCTGCTGGCGACAGTCGCGCTGCCGGCGCTGCGAAAGGCCGGCTACGACATGCCTCTGGGACTGGGCACCGTAGCTGCTTCAGGCTGCCTGGGAATCCTGATACCGCCCTCGATCATGCTGATCGTGATGGGCGACCAGTTGCGGCTTTCGGTCGGCGATCTGTTCATGGCCGCGGTTTTCCCCGGCATATTGCTGGCAACACTCTACGTTTCCTATCTGATTGTCATTTCCCTGCTGCAGCCGCACAAGGCACCGCCGTCCCCCGACGCAGGGAAGTTCGACCTGGCCGCCTTGAGGGACATCGCCGCCGCGCTGTTTCCGCCGATGGTTTTGATGGTGCTGGTGCTGGGCTCGATCTTCTTCGGCATCGCCTCGCCGACAGAAGCCTCGGGGCTCGGCGCGCTTGGGGCGACGCTGATCTGCCTGGCGAACCGGACACTGACACCCGGCGTCCTGTATGAAGCCTGCACTGCGACGGCAAAAACCGTTGCCTTCCTGTTTGCCATCATCTTCGGCGCGACCTGTTTCTCGGTGGTGTTGCGTGGCTATGGAGGGGATGCGCTTGTCGAGGAATTACTCACCGGGCTGGGCTGGTCACGCCTGTCGATCCTGTTGCTGGTTCTGGCGACGGTGTTCGTGCTGGGCTTTGTGCTCGACTGGATGGAGATCATCCTGATCGTAGCCCCGTTGACCGTGCCGGTCATCGTTTCGCTGGGATACGACCCGGTCTGGGTCGCGATCCTGCTGGCAATCTGCCTGCAGACCTCGTTCCTGACCCCGCCGGTGGGCATGGCGCTGTTCTATGTGAAAAGCGTTGCGCCAGCCGACGTGACAACCCGCCAGATCTATCGCGGCATTATCCCCTTCGTGCTGTTGCAGCTGACCGGGCTGCTGGCAGTCGGACTGTTTCCCCAGATCGCGCTCTGGCTGCCAAAAATCGCCTATTAACGAGGTGCCCGCTTCGGCCGTATATTGGTCTGTGGAGACGGTGTCAGATCCGAGAGCTGGTCAATCGGTTTCCAGACTGCGAATTGCCCCGGCAATGAAGGCTGGCGTTACCGGTTTCTCCAAAATGCGAATATAGGATGATGTGCCGAAGCTGACGCCGGCAATCCTGTGTGCATCCTGATCCGTGCCGCCGAAACCGGACAAATGCCGCGGTAGCCTCAGCTGTCCAAGCAGCCGGGCGAATTCGTCGCATTCTGCCCCGGTATCCGGCGTCAAGAAAATGGCGCGCCCGAAAGGATTCGAACCTCTGACCCCCAGATTCGTAGTCTGGTGCTCTATCCAGCTGAGCTACGGGCGCGCGTTGCAGGTGTCGTTTGCCTGCGAGGCGTTCTCCTAAAACGGACTGCGGGGGATTGCAAGCGTATTTGGAGAAAAAAGCGACGGCTGCATGTTTAGCCGGTGACAGAAGCCGGTTGCCGGATCCCAGCGACCGCAAAGGGCTGTTTGCGACGTCCGGGTGAAGCAGGCCCGCCAGAGGCATCCTGCCTGCCTGCAAGGACGGCTTTATCGGCGACCGGCCATTGGCGACGCTTGCCCCAGCTCTCGGGCTCCTACGAGGCATTGCGGAGCCGTTTGTTTGATGACAGATTCTCCAAGAGAGCCAATCGGCTCCACATCAGCACTGCCGGCCGCGGCAGGGCACACAGGCCGCGGCATCGGGCCGATTGCTCGACGGCGAAGTCACTCGGCGCGCCGCCTCGATCGCAGGCCGCGCGCCGGGTTGTTGCCGAAAAGGCCTGCGCCGCGGAAACCGCTGCCGGCCTTTCCGCGCACCATGCACGGGATGTATCAGGGCTTCACCGGCGCTCAGGCGCGGGCGCGGAACTTGTCGAGGGGCAAAGGCTGGTCGGGCAGCTCTATGCGGAAGGCGGTGCCCTGGGTCACTGTTTCATCAAGCGAGATGGTGCCGCCATGGGCAAGGACCAGCTCGCGGGCAATTGCCAGGCCCAGCCCGGTGCCGCCGGAGCGTGCCGAGCCGCGGAATGGCTGGAACAGGTTCTCACGGGCCTTGGCGGGCAGCCCCGGACCGGTGTCGGCAACACGGATCTCGACCACCAGGCCGCGGCGGCGGGCGGAAAAGGTGATGCGGCGGACAATGGCGTCATCATCGCGCGCGTCCGCCTCCAGGGCCTGCACCGCGTTGCGCGCCAGATTGTAGATGGCCCTGAACAGCTGCTCGTTATCGGCCTCGATCTCGATGCCCTCATCCATGTCGAGAACAAAACTGATGTCTGTGCTGGTCTCTTCGATGATGACGTCCCGAACCTCGCCGGCAAGTGCTGCGAGGCTGATAAACCGGCGGCGCGGTGCTGCCTCGCGCGCCTTGCCATAGGCGAGAACCTCACTGGAATAGGAGACGGCGCGGTCAATGGTGCGCAGGAGTTTCGGCGCAAACCGCTTGACCATCGGATCATCAATCGTCGCCAGCCGGTCCGACATCAGCTGGGCCGAGGTCAGGATGTTGCGCATATCGTGGTTGATCTTGGAGACCGCCAGGCCGAGATCGGCAAGGTGGCGCTGCTCCTTGAGCGTCTGCTGCAGCCGCGTCTGCATGGCCGCAAGGTGACCCTCGGCCGCCGTCAGCTCATCAACGGCGGCAACGGGCACGATGATGTTGGCGGGGTTCTCCGGGTCCTCGGAGAAGGCCTGCATGTTCTCGGTAACCCTCTGCACCGGCCGCAGCAGCAGGCGGTTGATGGAGAAGAACAGGAGACCCGCCGTGATCATCGAGATCAGCACCGACAGAAAGAACACGTTGCGGGCATAGATCAGCATGTCGTGGCGCAGCTGAGTGTCCTCGAAGACCAGGTCGATCTGCATGTCCGGGTCGTCGCCGACCGGGCCGTAGACGCGGATCACCCGCTCGCCTCCAAACAGGATGGTATCAAAGGCATCACTGATGGCGCGGACCGGCGTCACATCGGCCAGATTGTACTGATGGGTGACAAGCGGCGGCATATCGGCGCTGGCAATCAGCCGTGAGGTTCCATCCTTGCGCAGCACGATGGACTTGGTCCCGGTGGCCATCAGCGTGTCGTTCTGGATGGCTTGCGGAAGCTCCAGGCCATTGACACCATCGACCACGATTGCCGCGGCAGCGGCCGTGTTGAGGCGGTTTTCGAGCAGGCGCAGCCGTGTATTGGCCACCGACGGCACGAAGATCAGCACTTCGGCGATCATCACGAACAGGATCGTCAGCCACAGCAGCTTGGAGGTAAGGCTTCTGGCTCTCGGCCTCCACCACGGCATTGCCGTTTCAGTATGTGTGTCCGTCATTGTCCACCCTTCCCCACCTGTTCTTCACCCAAAGCGCCTGAGGAAGCGCACGATCCAGCGCACATATGGTTTGCGGGTCATGGGTGTATAATAGGAAACCGCGGCGCGTTTTCCAATCTCTGCCATTGTCGGATAGGGCGGGACATAGCCGCGGACATCCTTGAGCGTCATCGCGTTGGTTACCGCCAGCGCCCACATGTTGATCATTTCGCCCGCACCGGCACCGGCAATCGACACCCCCAGAATGCGGGCCTTGCGGTCGACGACAAGCTTGATCAGACCACGGGTCTTGCGTTCCGTCTGGGCGCGGTCGTTTTCGGCATAGGGCCAGCGCAGGATGGAAATTCTGCCGCCGTGGCGTTTGGCGGCCTCTTCCTCGGAGAGTCCGACATGGGCCAGCTCGGGATCGGTGTAGGTGGCCCAGGGAATGATGTCGCGGTTTTCCCTGGCCGGCACTCGGAACAGGATCTGCTGAACCACAAGACCGGCATGATATCCGGCGACATGGGTAAACTGCAGACCGCCGGCGACGTCGCCGATGGCATAGATACGCTTGTTGGAAGAGCGCAGGTTGGCGCCGACCTTGATGCCGCGCCGGTCATGCTCGACACCGGCCGCGTCCAGCCCCAGTCCCTCGACATTGGCGAGCCGGCCGACGGCAACCAGCACGTCGGAACCATCGACGGCACCCTCACCAGCTTCCGTTTCATATGCTATACGGACACCGGTCTTGCCGCGTTTGCTGACCGAAGTGACCTTGAATCCTTCAAGGATGGTCACGCCTTCCGCGCGGATGTTTTCCAGCACGATCGCCGCAAGTTCCGGATCATCCTTGCCCAGCGCTTTGGCGGCCTCGATGACCGTGACGTCGGCACCGAGCCTGCGGTGCGCTTGGGCCATCTCCATGCCGATCGGGCCGCCGCCGATGATGATGAGATGTTTGGGCGCACGGGTGCGCTCGAACAGGGTTTCATTGGTCAGGTAATCAACGGTGTCCAGGCCTGGAATGGGGGGCACGAAGGCCGATGAACCGGTGGCGACGACGTAGCGCCGGGCACGGATCTCGGTGTCACCGGCCATCAGGGTGGTCTTGTCGACAAACCGCGCCTCGGCCTCGATCACATTGACGCCCATGGCGCGGAAGCGTTCGACCGAATCATTAGGAGCGATGGCACTGATGACCGAATGAATGTGGTCGTGAACTTTGCCGAAATTGACCTTGGCTTCGCCGGCAGTCACACCGAATGAGGGCGCTTCGGCGATGGCGTGCGCATGCTTGCCGGCAGCTATCATCGCCTTGGAGGGCACACAGCCGTAGTTGAGACAGTCTCCGCCCATCTTGCCCTTTTCGACCAGAACCACATCAACGCCGAATGCGGCGGGGGGGGCGGCAACGGAGAGGCCGCCGGAGCCGCCGCCGATGATGCAGATGTCAGGTGTCAATGGGCTGTTCATGGCAATGTCTTTCCAAATAGGTGACCCGCTAAGCCATACCGGGCTTTACCGGGTTAATGAGCGGGCCCGGAACTTGCGGATAAGGGTGGGGATTGCCGCAACGATTGCAAGCCCGGCAAAGGCGATGGTGATCTCGGGCGTCACCAGATCCGATATCGAGATTTCGCGCCCGGCAGCGGCGACGATGACACTGTCCAGCCCCTGCCCCAGCCAGGTATAGGCGAAGGTACCGGGAATGATGCCGAGGAATGTCGCTGCCACATAGGTGCGCAGCTTGATGTCGAAAAAGGCCGGCGCGATGTTGATGATGAAAAAGGGAAACACCGGAGCCAGACGCAGGACCAGCAGATAGCCGAAGGCATCCTCGGCAAAGCCGTCGGCCAGCTTGGCTGCAAAGGGGCCGGCGCGCTTGCGCAGCACATCGCCAAAGGCCGACCGGGCCGCCAGGAAGATCGCCGCCGCACCGGTGGTGGCGGCAAAAACCGTCAAGATACCCGCGATGAACCACCCGAAAACAAATCCGGCAAAAATCGTCAGGATCGAAGCTGCCGGAAAAGCAAAGGCCACGGCCAGAGCATAAAGCACGAAATACCCGAGGATCGAAGCGATGCGGTGATCGGCAACAAAGCTTTTGAGAGCTTCGCGCTGCTCGGCGAGAACCGTGAGCGAAAGGTAATCCTGAAGGCCAAATGCATAGGCTGCCGCGAGCCCGGCCAGGATAACAGCCAGTGGCAGGTAACGCCGCCAGGTTGCCGGCCCAGGCTTTTGCGGGGCCAATTCACAAGAGCACGCTGCGGTCTTGTCGATCTGCCCAGTTCGGGAATGCGAGGTCATGCCGGTTCTCCAGATTCATTGCAGCGGCCTGCTGTCCACTATCGGGGTATCAACAATGAATAGAGGAATGTAGCCCCACCCACCAATGACAATCCCTCGCTATTTCCCAAACTCGCGTGAGCCTGAAGCATGCAGAACTCACAACAGTGTGAGGTTCACGTCAACACTGCTGCATTGCTGTAAAACTCCGCAAGAACACTTTCGTTCAGACGAAAGGTTGCGCCGCGTCCAGCATTACGATGCATTGATGCTCCAGTCATAGTCATAACCGGCAATCGAGGCCGCCGTTATTGCGGCCGCCTTCTGCGGGCTTGCAAAGGACATCCAGTGATCCTTGAGCTTTGCCTTGCCGCCAAAATCGGAAGCATACCAGGAATAGATCCTGGAGGCCGTAATGCGGCCCTTTTCCACCTTCACGCCGCGGGGATGGTTGATGTAGGCGACCGCATTGTGACGCAGGAGAGCATCGACATTGGCACCGGTGTAGGCGCTGGCGGCGAGATTGGGGCAGGAATAGGAGGCGCAGTTCAGGCCGTAATGGGACATCGGATCCCGGAAAAGGGCGCGGACAATCTCGTGCTCGATGTCATCAAGTGAGAGATCAGTGCCACTGACCCGGAGGATTTTGGCTTTCCACGGGCCGGAGCCGAACAGGAACGAGCCGCCCAGATTGATCTTCTTGATGGAGCTCACGGGAAAGGCATCCGCCACGATTTCGAGGGTCTTGGCATTGTAGAGGTTGATCCAGAATGCGTGGGCTTCGTTGCGCGACAGGGACACCGGATCGGCTGCTTCCAGTGAAGCAATATAGGCGCGCAGGGACCCCAGACTGGATTTTACACCGCGATAGTCGACCCTGTTATAGCCCTGGGCATCGGGTTTGACATAAGCCGCGAGCAGGGCGTCGAAAGCCGAATGATCGAAACCGGACTGTCCTTTGGGCCGAAAGCCGGTCAGGGCGGCTGAGGCTGTCACGGGCTCAAGCGCCATCATGGCAGCCAGGCTGGCGGATCCGGCAATCAGGGTTCTGCGGTCAAGGTTCATGGTTTTCTGGTTCCTCAGCTCAAAGCTTTTGCGACTTGTTGAACGAGGATTTGGCGCAGGAAGGCTGTTGAGGCAACCGCTGCAGGCGTGATGTCACCGGCTTGTGAAGCGACGTGACCGGAGATTGGCGTTTGTGCCCGGCTGCGCCAGGCCAGGCAGGGCTCACAGCGATTGCGGATCATGGTGTCAGCACAAGCCAAACCGGCGCGGCTCATTGACTTTTGACCGGGATCGCGCCTATAAGCCGCTCGTCCGTGGAAGCTTCCGGTTTCCGGGAGCGTGTTCTGACGGACTGAACACCCAAACCAAGTTGTTCCAAGAAGGGCCGCACACCGCGGTATTACAATAATATGCCAAAGCGTACTTACCAACCATCCAAGCTTGTTCGCAAGCGCCGTCACGGCTTCCGTGCACGTATGGCCACCAAGGGCGGCCGCAAGGTCATCCAGGCTCGCCGCGCCCGTGGGCGTAGCAGTCTGTCGGCTTAATCGCTGACAACGAGCCCGCGAAGGACTACGATCGCGTGGCACAGGACGATATCACCAAGAAACCCGGGCGGCTTAAAATCCGGCCGGATTTCCTCGCCGTGCAAAAGGGCAAACGCCTGCGCGGCCCGTATTTTTTGCTGGAAACCCTCGACCGGGGCGACCCCGAGCAGGCCCCGCGCATCGGTTTTACGGTAACCAAGAAGCAGGGCAACTCGGTGGAACGCAACCGAATGCGCCGGCGCCTCAGAGAAGTGGTGCGTCACATGGCAGGGGTTCCATTCAAGCCCGGACATGACTATGTGGTGGTCGCGCGCAGGGATACGCTGAGCGCGCCGTTTGACGGACTGGTCGCTGCGCTCACCGAGCGGGTGAACGAATCCGCCAAGCCAAGACGACCCCAGCAACCGCGCGCCGGCACTGATCGACGCTCCGGACAACACCAGAACACCAGGCCGTCGCAGCCTGAACATCAGGATTGATTGATGGAAAACAATCGCAATTATTTCGTCGCAATTCTCTTGTCGGTGCTTGTCCTAGTCGCCTGGCAATTCCTCTACGTTTCCCCGAAGATCGAGCGTGAACGCGTGGCGGCCGAAGCGCTGCAGGCGCAACAGGCGGCTCAGGCACCTGCTGCCCCGGCTGGCAACACGGCAACTCCCGGCGGAGTGAGCGGATCGGCGCCTGGCAGCGACGTGGCCATCCCCGGCACGACGACGCAGGCCGCGGGCCTGACGCGCGAAGAGACTGTCGCCCAGACCGGCCGGATCACCATCGACACACCATCGGTTCAGGGTTCGATCAACCTCACCGGCGCGCGCATCGATGACCTGCTGCTCAAGGAATACCGTCAGACGATCGACCCCACGAGCCCCAACATCACGCTGTTCAGCCCTGCTGCGATGGCCGACGGCTATTTCGCGGAAGTCGGCTTCATCGCCGAAGCCGAGGCAGGCCCGGCTCCCGGTCCCAACACGGTCTGGAATGCTGCGGCTGGCCAAACGCTGACACCGTCCACGCCGGTTACCCTGACCTATGACAATGGCGAAGGTCTCGTGTTCACCCGCGTCATCTCGGTTGATGAGCACTATCTGTTCAGTTTTGAGGACACCATTGCCAATTCCGGCGATGCAGCCGCATCCGTTGCAGGCTACGGCCGCGTCACGCGCTTCTTCAAGCCCGAGACCCAGGGTATCTATGTTCTGCATGAAGGCCTGATCGGCGTTGTCGGCGAAGACGGCTTGCAGGAGGTTGATTACTCCGATGTTGAGGACACCCCAGTCATAGCCCATGCCAAGGCGACCGCAGGCTGGATGGGGATCACCGACAAATACTGGGCAGCGGCGCTGATCCCGCCACAAGGCGCGGGCTTCGAGACCCGTTTCGCGCATTTCACCGATGGCCGCGCACGCTACCAGTCGGACTTCAAGACCGACACAATGGCGATCGCGCCTGGCGGCAGCGTGACATCCAAGACGCTGGTGTTTGCCGGCGCCAAGGAAGTCCCGGTGATCGAGGGTTATCAGTCGCAGTTCGACATTCTCAATTTCGACCTGATGATCGACTGGGGATGGTTCTACTTCCTGACCAAACCGATGTTCTGGCTGATCGATTACCTTTATAAAATGTTCGGCAATTTCGGTGTCTCGATCCTCGTCACTACCGTTATCGTCAAGCTGATCTTCTTCCCGCTGGCCAACAAGTCTTATGTGTCGATGGCCAACATGAAGAAGGTGCAGCCAAAGCTCGAAGAGCTCAAGGCCAAGCACGGCGACGACAAGATGGCGCTGCAGCAGGGCATGATGGAGCTCTACAAGAAAGAGAAGATCAACCCGGTGGCCGGCTGCTGGCCGGTGTTGCTGCAGATCCCGGTGTTCTTCGCGCTCTACAAGGTGCTCTACATCACCATCGAGATGCGGCATGCGCCGTTCTTCGGCTGGATCCAGGACCTTTCAGCGCCGGACCCGACCTCGCTGTTCAACCTGTTCGGCCTGCTTCCCTATGACGTTCCGACCTTCCTGATGATCGGCGTCTGGCCGTTGATCATGGGCATCACCATGTTCATCCAGATGCGCATGAATCCGACACCTCCGGACCCGACGCAGGCGATGATCTTCACCTGGATGCCGGTGGTGTTCACCTTCATGCTGGCCACCTTCCCGGCTGGTCTGGTGATCTACTGGGCCTGGAACAACACCTTGTCTGTGCTGCAGCAGGGCGTCATCATGAAACGCCAGGGCGCCAAGATCGAGCTGTGGGACAATCTCAGAGACCTGTTCAAGCCCAAAGCCAAGAAAACCTGACCGGCACGAGAGAGGCGGCGCGATGACCCAACTGTCCGCAGATCCGGCCGAGCAGGCCGCCAAGGAACTGGCGGTCACGCTGTTCGGCAAGCCGTGGGTGTTTATCCGCGGCGTGCCGTCGCTGAAGTTCCTGCCGCCGGAAGGCCCTCCGGAGATTGCCTTTGCCGGCCGTTCGAATGTCGGCAAGTCGTCGCTGATCAACGCGCTTGTCGGCGTTCACGGGCTGGCGCGGACGTCGAACACGCCGGGCCGCACCCAGGAGCTGAACTATTTCGTGCCTGCTGGATATTCCGGCGACGAAGGCGACCTGCCGCCGATGGCGCTGGTCGACATGCCGGGCTACGGCTACGCCAAGGCGCCGAAGGACCAGGTCGATCTGTGGACCAAGCTGGTGTTTGACTACATGCGCGGACGCTCCACGCTGAAACGGGTCTATCTGCTGATCGATTCCCGCCATGGCCTGAAGAAGAACGACGAAGGCGTGATGGACCTGCTCGACAAGGCGGCCATGTCCTACCAGGTGGTGCTGACCAAGACCGACAAGATCAAGGAAGCGGGCGTGCCGCGTCTGATGTCGGAAACCGTTGCCGCGCTGAAGCGCCGGCCTGCGGCCTATCCGGAAATCATCGCCACATCGTCCGAAAAAAGCTCCGGTATTGCGGATCTGCGAAACGCGATCGCGCTGGCCATCACGCTGTAAGCTGCATCGGATCAAACCGGTTTCCGGGTAGATCCGCGTGCCCCTTGGGTGTCTGTATACCGGCATCGCAAAACCGCTGCGCACTGTCTCGCGAAATGCAAAAGGCCGTGCGCTTCATGGACGCACGGCTTTCACTCAATTCCAGATCCTGCGAAGGATTTGCGTGCTTCAGGCGTTTTCAGCCGGTTTGAAGCTCAATGCAACGCCGTTCAAGCAATGGCGCATGCCGGTCGGGGCCGGGCCATCATCGAAAATATGTCCGAAGTGACCGCCGCAACGGCGGCAATGCACTTCCGTGCGAACGGAAAACAGCGAGCGGTCTTCCTTGGTCCGCACAGCGTTGTCTTCGGCCTGCCAGAAGCTCGGCCAGCCGGTACCGCTGTCATACTTGGTTTCCGACGAGTACACCGGCAGATCGCAACCGGCACAGTGGAACATGCCCTTGCGTTTCTCGTCGTTGAGAGGGCTGGTGAATGCCCGTTCCGTGGCTTCCTCACGCAGAACCGCAAACTGCTGCGGTGTGAGTTTCGCCTTCCATTCCGCTTCGCTGAGCATGACTTCAAATTCACCTTCAGATGCCGTCGCAGGAGCCCAGCGGCCGAACACGGACAGGGCTGCTCCGGCGACACCGGCAGTCAACAGCGCCCGGCGGCTCATTTCTGTCTTGGTTGTCATCTCGTCTCTCCTCTTGGTGATCGAAATCTAAGTCATCAACCGGAAAAGCACCAAGCACATGTCTTCACTTGCCCGTGAATTGCCTCCCGCCCGGCGAAGGGCGGGAGGCTGCCCGGTTTTGCACGCCACATTTCGATGCATGGGCTGCGGCGTACCCGGGCTTATGTCTGAGCCTCGGGAGGCTTTCCGTCAGGCTCAGCCCTTGGGCAGCAGTACCTTGTCGATGACGTGGATCACGCCGTTGGACTGGTCGACGTCGGCGATTGTGACATTGGCCACGGCGCCGGTTTCGTCTTCAATCATGATCTTGTCGCCCTGGTAGCTGACATTGAGGATGCAACCGCCAACGGTCTCGACCGGGTGGGTGCCGCCATCGTCGTCAACCATCTTCATGATGGCATCCGACATCGCGTCGGCTGCAACGACATGGCAGGTGAGAACCTTGGTCAGCTGGTCCTTGCTTTCAGGCTTCAGCAGCGTGTCAACGGTGCCATCCGGCAGAGCGGCGAACGCATCATTGGTCGGGGCGAACACGGTGAACGGGCCTTCGCCCATCAGGGTGTCGACCAGGCCTGCTGCCTTGACAGCGGCGACCAGCGTTGTGTGATCAGCGGAGTTGACGGCGTTTTCGACAATGTTCTTGTCAGGGAACATTTCAGCGCCACCGACCATCTTGTTTCCGCCATGGCTTGCGGCGAAGGCCAGGCTTACGCCCGAGAGAAGAATAGCGGTGGCGGCAATGGAGCGAAGAGTATTTTTCATCTGTCAGCCTCTTGTCAGTTTGCAGGCCGGAGTATCCGTGCCTTTGCTAGACCCGCCGCGTTTCATTTGCGGCGGTTAAAGAGGAAGACGGGTGCAGTTCGAAATAAGTTTCAGCCCGGTTAAATTATTTTTTGGACAGCGAACCGGAAAGCACCACGGGACCTGTCGCCACACCGGTTGGCGATCCGCCCAGAGGCTCGACACTGACGGCCAAGAGAGCGCCGTCGGAGATCTGTTGGAGCAGGTTCTGGTCGAGAACCAGACGGCCACCGTCGCCAGGAACCAGGCCGAGCGAAACCGCGGGCCCCTCACCCGGCACCAGCCACAACTCGAGAGACTTGCCGTCATCGGGCGAAAACGCCGCGGGTGTGATGGTGAATGCACCATCGACCGGATCGAGAGCTGCGATCAGGCCGACGGAACTGCCCGGAGCGCCGAGTTCGGCGACGAGTGCGGGAGACGAGCCAGGCGTTTGCTGCTGTATAAAACTTCCGGAATAGATGCCGAAAGCCGCGGCGGCAGCGACCGATGCGAAGGCCAGGCCGCGCCAGAAGACAAGCGATCCCCAGAGACCACCGGCCGGTTTCGCCGCCTCGGCGAACAGGCGTGCGTCGATCCGGGCCTTCACACCCTTGGGGGGAGTCTCGGGCTGATAGGCGTCGTCGAGAGTGGAGAGATCCGCCTGCCATGATGCCACAAGCGCTGCAAAGGCGCTGTCGCTGGCAACCCGCTCTTCAACCTTGCGACGCTCGGCAAGCGGCAGCACGCCAAGGACGTACTCGCCCGCAAGCGCGTTGTCGTCGGGAATTTGCGCACCGGTGTTCATCGGTTCATGCACTCTCTCAGTTTAATCAGGCTGCGCCGCAGCCAGGTTCGCATTGTGTTGAGCGGCACAGCATGTTGCTCGGCCAGCTCCTGATAACTCAGTCCCTCCATATAGGCAGCCACAACTGCGGCTGCCTTGTCTGCCTCCAATTCACCGAGGCAAGCCTCGATGCGCCGTGTTTCGCCGCTCATCGCCGCGCGGGCTTCCGGGTCCGGCGCTGCATCGGCGACCTCGGGCGCATCATCATACTCGAGCGTCGCCGGCTGCCGCGCCCGGATCAGATCAATCGCCTGATTGCGGGCTATGGTGACCAGCCAGGCCATGGCGGAGGCCTGCCCAGCCCGGAAGCTGCCGGCACGCCGCCAGATCCGGACGTAAACCTCCTGCACAGCGTCTTCCGCCTGGGCCCTGTCCTTGAGAATACGGAGCGCGACACCGAAAAGTTTCGCACTTGTTTGCGAATAAAGCGACGAGAACGCCACTCGATCGCCCAGCGCGGTGCGCGCTATCAATCCGGAGAGTTCATCTTGGCTCATATTGGAATAGGTTTCTCCGCTCATCAGCTCAGTCAATATCAGCTTCGCAGCCTTATGACACCTGTTACGGCAAAATACCGCTATCGGATGCCTCAATCATTGAAGCCGGGACGAATTGCGGCTAAACAGCGCCGGACCTTTTGCCTCTTGTGCTCATGCGAACCGGGACGCCATGCCAATGTCTGACACTGCTAATCACGATGCTGCAACTCAGGCCCGCCTGCTGGCGGAAGCCCTGCCCTTCATGCAGCGCTATGAGAACAAGACGGTCGTGGTCAAATATGGCGGCCACGCCATGGGTGATGCGGCACTCGGCAAGGCTTTTGCACAGGACATCGCCCTGCTCAAGCAATCAGGCGTCAATCCCATCGTGGTGCATGGGGGCGGTCCGCAGATCGCCGCGATGCTGAGCAAGATGGGGATCGAATCCCGGTTCGAGGGCGGATTGCGCGTCACTGACGAGAAAACCGTCGAGATCGTCGAGATGGTCCTGGCAGGCTCGATCAACAAGGAAATCGTCGCGCTGATCAACGCCGAGGGCGAATGGGCCATCGGGTTGTGCGGCAAGGACGGCAACATGGTCTATGCCGAAAAAGCCCACAAGACGGTGACCGATCCCGATTCCAACATAGAGCGGGTTCTCGATCTGGGCTTTGTCGGCGAACCGGTGGAGGTTGACCGCACGCTGCTTGATCTGCTGGCAAAGTCCGAAATGATCCCCGTGCTGGCGCCGGTGGCTCCGGGACGGGACGGGCATACCTACAACATCAATGCAGACACCTTTGCCGGAGCAATTGCAGGTGCCGTCGAGGCCTCGCGGCTGCTGTTTCTGACCGATGTGCCGGGCGTTCTGGACAAGGACAAGAAGCTCATTGACGAGCTGACCGTCAGCGAAGCCCGCGCGCTGATTGCCGACGGCACCATTTCGGGCGGCATGATCCCCAAGGTGGAAACCTGCATCGAGGCCATCGAGCGCGGCGTGAAGGGCGTGGTTATCCTCAACGGCAAGACCCCGCATGCAGTGCTGCTGGAGCTGTTCACCGCCCACGGCGCGGGAACCCTGCTGGTTCCGTGAACCCTGGCGGAGCGGCAACGAGCCCTGGGTTCATCGTTCCCTGGCTCAAAGGGCGAACAATCCAACAGGCCGCATGCGGCCCTCATGGCGCAGCAGCCATTTCTTGCGCCACAGCCCACCGCCAAAGCCCGTCAGTGATCCATCCGAACCGATGCAGCGGTGGCATGGGATAACCACCGGAATCGGATTGGTCCCGCAATATCTGGCCACGACGCGCACCAGCTCGATGCCGGCCGTATCGCGGGCAATGTCGCCATAGGAACAGGTTTCGCCAACAGGCACCTGCAGCAACCTGTCCCAGACCTTGCGCTCGAGGTCATTGCCCACGGTGCGCAGCGGCGTGTGGAACTCCGCACTCTCCCCGGCAAAATAGGCCTTCAGCTCAGCCTCGATCTGGGCAAGCGGCGCGCTTCGGACGGGCGCATCTGGCGGTTCATGCCCGGGGGCATCATCGTGGAACTCCAACCCAAGCAGATGGGTCTCATCGGCGATCGCCCGCATCGGGCCGATCGGCGTATCAAGCCATAGCACGAAGTGTTCTGCACGATAGTCGACCATGGAGATCCTCCGGAGCAAGACCGGTTCAGCTGGCAAGGCTAACCGCATCCTTGATGACGCTCAATCGGGCGCGACAGTCATCATCCTTCGATTGAGC
The DNA here is from genome assembly GCA_048261205.1 of Hoeflea sp. Taxonomy (GTDB): domain Bacteria; phylum Pseudomonadota; class Alphaproteobacteria; order Rhizobiales; family Rhizobiaceae; genus Hoeflea. The sequence goes on along the minus strand of JBLXGF010000006.1, from coordinate 266,379 downwards.
GGAAAATCCGATCGATCCGCGAAAAATAATATCAGATGGCGCTTGACCTGAAGCGTACTCCAGCCCGTAGGCTTGAAACACACTGGCAAATGGAGAACAGGCGATGGCCTTGATTGAAGCCGAAACAGCACTGCAGATGGGCATCCCCGCATGAAGATCGGCAGGCTTTCCGAACTGACCGGGCTGAGCATCGATACCCTTCGCTACTATGAAAGGATCGGGCTGATCGATCCGCCATTCCGCAAGGGAGGACAACGGCTCTTCGATCCGGATGCGGTGCGCTGGATCGATTTTCTCAAAGCGCTCAAGGCCACGGGCATGAGCCTTGAGGACATGAAGCGCTATGCGCTGATGCGGCGCAAGGGCAATGCCACAGCCGCCAACCGCCGCGTCATGCTGGAAAACCAGCATGCAGTGGTGCTCAAGCGGATTGAAGAGCTCAACGCCTGCGCGGCGCTGCTCGATTACAAGATTGCCAATTATCACGAGATCGAAGCCAGGCATGAGCTGGCTGACAGAAAGAAGCATAGAAGATGACCATGGACACAACCACACCGCCACAAACCGCGCTCGACCGTGGCCGCGCAATCGTTGCCGAGATCAATCCGGGACTGGAAGCGGCGCTGTCCGAGCGCTACGACGGTCTGCTCCCGGGCTTCGCCGAAACGCTTGTCGAGTTCGCCTATGGCAGGCTCTATGCGCGCGAGGGGCTTGATCTGAAAACCCGGCAGATTGCCACGGTTGCGGCGCTGACCGCATTGGGCGGACAGACAGGCCCGCAATTGCGCGTCAATCTCGAACATGCACTGGCGGCTGGCGCAACCCGCCGGGAACTGCTGGAAGTGATCCTGCAGATGTCGGTCTATGGGGGCATGCCGGCAGCCATCAACGGCATCAATGCCGCCATGCAGCTGTTTGAAGATCAGGATGCGTTAACCGCCTGACCGGCTGCTATCTGCAGGTGCCTTGTGCCACGTCGCATCGAGGCCGGGGCGCGTTTACTGTTTTGCCGATCCTACGGGGTGTCACCCCGAGGATCGTGTCACCCAGACCGGTGCCAAACCGTCTGGATTGCGCATCAAAGGTATCGCGTGCTTTCGGATCGATGATTGCGATCGGGGCTGAAATGGCCATGCCTGCGGCCGAGCCCACGGTGTTGGAGACCGACATTGCCGTCGCACCCAGTTCGGCGCCGAGGCCGAGATCCTGATCGGTAACCGTCTGGCCATCAATCAACCGCTGCCCCAGCAGTTTAACAACATCCGGGCTTTGCGCAAATTTCGTATGGTTGAGCCGGTCCCCACCCTGCAGCGCGGAAAGATCAAGAACGGTGATCCCGGCCTGCTCCAGTCCATCGCGATAGGCCGGGTTGTTGATATCGATCTGGCCAAGCCTGTCGACATTGCCGGATATTCGGCGCGACAGGGTCAATGCGCGGTCATCCCGGGAGACGAAGACTGTAAATTTCGGCCGTTTTGGCCCCATATCCGCAATCTGCTGGCGGAAGACGTCCACATCAAGATCCGGGGACGCGAGGATGACATTGCTGATTTTGGACGGCACGCCATCATTGCGGATTGCCATCTGGCGCAAAGACTCGACCGTCAACCATGTGCCCATCGAGTGCGCCAGAATGGTGACTTCCTTGATTTCGGGAACAGACGAAGCGGCGGTCAGAAGCGCTTCCAGCGCCGAACGGGAATAGTTTGTGCTTTCCTTGTCATAGCCATAGTCGAACACCGAGCCACGCGACGGCCAGGTGAACATCACCGGCGTGGCATCCGTCTTGCTGTCATGGGCAATCTGGGCAAAGCGGTAGACGGCACTTTCATAGCGTGTGTTGAAACCATGTACGAATATCAGCAGCCTGCCAGACGGCGCCTTGTTGCGCTCGTACCATTTGGCCACTTCCTCGGGCGTCACAAACTGTTTTGCCGACAGGGTGGCAAATTCGCGAGATGGATCCGGCGGCAGTTTCCTTGGCCACTGGACCTCGCCGATCTTGCGTTTGCTGTCGGGCGGGATGGACACCACCAGCTCATTGAAATCGATCTCGTTACCGCGCTCGCCGCTGTATAGCAGGCCGGGATTGTCCGACGGCGCACGTGTTGTGGCCACCAAGATCGAAATTTCCGTCGCATCCGGGGCGGTCTGGGCCACCGGGGACAGCACGCCTTCCGGCGGGCTGGCGCATCCGGCCAGAACCAGCGCGGCCAGCATGGCACCTGCCCTCGCCCCCAGCGGTATTTTCGAGACCGGCAGAAACATGAAGCAGGAACGCAGGGCGGGCATAAACAATCCGTTCGGCAAAGAGACTAGACCGGTCGCCTTTGAGGCGCGTTGATTGCCCGCCGCGCGGATCAGACCAGCAGCAGAACAAGTATCCCGGCTACAATCAGAATACAGCCGAGGATCTCACGCTTGTTCACGTGTTCCCTGAATATTAGCACTGACGAGGCAAATGTGAAAATCATTTCAACCTGAGCCAATGCCTTCACGGCGGCAGCGGTTTGCAGGGTCATCGCCATGAACCAGCCGAACGACGCCGTGGCGCCAACCAGGCCGACCAGTGCGGAAATTTTCCATGCGGCGCGGACACGGGCCAGTTCTCCCGGCGCCCTGAACCACATCCAGGCAAGCAAGATGACCGATTGCAGCACGATCGCCGCGAGCAGCGTAACGGCCGCCTGCATCATGAAATTCGGCCCGTTCAGCGACAGCGACGCACCGCGATAGCTGACGGCGGCAAGTCCGAAAAAAGCACCCGAAGCCAGCCCCAAAGCGGATGTGCGGGAGAACACCGAGCGAAGCAGCGCTGAAGTCCCCGCAGCCGAGCGGGCGACCGATATCAGCACGACGCCAACAAGACTGATGGCGATGGCGACCAGAGTGCCGGTGCTGAGCTGATCGCCGAGGAATATCAGACCGAACAATGCAGCCTGCGCCGGTTCGGTGCGGGAATAAGCGGTGCCGACCGTGAAGTTGCGATGGCCGAACATCTGAATGAGCAATGCCTGGCCGCCGATCTGCGCCAATGCCGCCAGAACGACCCATCCGGCAAAGCCGGAATTTGGCCGCGGCACCGGATAGCCCATGCCGAAAGCCAGGAAGCCCACGAACATCAGCGCGAACGGGACGCCGAAGCCGAAGCGGACAAAGGTGGCTCCGGTGGTTCCCATGACCCGCTTGAGGTGCTTTTGCAGAACCGACCGGATGTTCTGCAAAAAGGCAGCGGCAATGGTTATGAGAACCCAGGTTTCCATCTTGGCACGACTGTCCTGTATCGGCGGGCAAATGCTATGTCCCGCCTCGCGGAATGATCGAAGGCGGTCCTGTCGGAGAGAATTCAACGATGTAGCAGGACGGGGCATGCCGCGACAAGGGCGACACGGACCTTATACGCGGCCATGCAAGCCTAGTGCGACTACGCCGCCCAGCCACTTGGATGCGCAAAGACCGCCGCAGCACCAGGCATCAGGCTGCGCGATCTGTCTGTTCCGCAATGAGAGCCTGATTCCGGCCGTTGTGCTTCGCCGCGTAGAGCTGGCTGTCAGCGGCACGCAACACTTCCTTGCTGCGCGAATGCGGGCCGAATGGAGCGCCGCCGATGCTGACTGTAATTTTCAGCGGTTTGCCATCGGCTGTCGTCAGGGATATTCGTTCGACACTTGCGCGGAGGCGCTCTGCAGTCATTACGGCATCAGACCTGCTTGCGCCCTGAAGCACGACAGCGAATTCCTCGCCACCAATACGCGCGCCCAGATCGCTGGCCCTGATCGAGCTGGAGATGGCCTGCCCGACCGCGAGCAAGGCGCGGTCCCCGGCGTCATGGCCATGATGATCATTGATCTGCTTGAACCGGTCCGCATCGATGACCAGCAGGTAGCCTGAATCCGACTTGCGCTTGAGTTCTGACAAGCGGGCAAGAAACTTGTCCCGGTTGGCAAGGCCGGTCATGCTGTCATGGCTCGCGCGGTGCTCGAGATCCCTGTGCGCGTCCTTGAGTTTGGAATGAAGCTCGAAGAGGCCCTGGTGCGCGTCCTCGAGCGCCTTGTGCGCGGCCTCAAGCTCCATTGTTTGCCGGAAGAACAAGAATGTCGCAAAAGGCGTGACCGCCAGCGGGCAAAAGGCCGCGATCGAAAGTGCCAGTGGCAGCCCCCCGACCTGGCCGGTTATCCACATGATGAAGCTCGTGAACAGCAGCGACAAGACGACCGTAACAATCGTCAAAATCACGATTCTTCTGATCATTGCACGCGTCACTGGCGGCACGAAGCCGGTATTCTGCATTTTCAGCCTATCCTGATGTCTGTTGGCGGACCGAATAACGGGATAGTTTTGACAGCCGGTATACAGAGTAGGTAAACCTGCCGTTTACAATTGGCACCTGTGTTCCATGTTGAACCACAGCGACCATTTCCACGACAGGACAGAGGTTTTCATGCCCCATAAATCGGCCTTGCCCGATCCCGCAGCCTTCGCCCATGTGAGCGAATGGGTGTTTGATCTCGACAACACGCTTTACCCGCGTCACACCGATCTGTTTTCGCAGATCGACAAGAAAATGACGGCCTATGTTCGTGATCTGCTCAACCTCGATCACGATGCGGCACGTGGCATCCAGAAGAAATATTACCGCGAGCACGGCACCACGCTGCAGGGATTGATGCTGCACCATGGTATCGACCCGAATGACTTTCTCGAGAAGGTCCACGACATCGATTACTCCTGGGTGAAACCCGATCCGGCGCTTTCAGCGGCGATCAAGGCACTGCCTGGCCGCAAGTTCATATTCACCAACGGCGACACGCCGCATGCGGAGCGGACTGCGCAGGCGCTCGGGATTCTCGATCATTTCGATGATATCTTCGACATTATCGCTGCCGACCTGATGCCCAAGCCGGCGCCTCAGACCTATGACCGGTTTCTCGCCAAGCATGGCGTCCACAAGGACAAGGCGGCGATGTTCGAGGACCTGCCCCGCAACCTGCTGGCGCCGCATGCGCTGGGTATGCGCACGGTGCTGATTGTGCCGAACAATGTGGATGTGGTTCTCGACGAGGTCTGGGAACACGAAGGCAAGGACGGCAGTCATATTGATCACATCACCGATGATCTGGCGGCATTCCTGAGCCGGGTGATTTCCTGAGCCACCGGGACAGGGCGGGACAAGGCCGACACGCGGACCTTTCCAAAGTTTAATCTACATTACAGGGGTTTAAGTGGTTTTCACGAGCAGCTGCGGCCAGATTGAGTGGGCACAAGACGATCCCCTCGTAAAGGAACTCACTCATGAAAAAGACACTTCTCGCCACCCTCGCCGCAGCTCTGATCGCCTCCACCGCTGCACCGGCCTTTGCTGCTCAGGGCAAAGGCGACGGCCCCCGGCATGGCGGCCCGCGCATCGAACGCCTGATGGAACGGTTTGACGCCAACCAGGACGGCGCTGTCATGCTCGACGAAGTCTCCGCCCACCGCCAGTCGATGTTTGAAAGCGCCGACACCGACAGCTCAGGCTCGCTGAGCCAGGACGAGCTCAAGGCATTCGGCGACATGCGCAAGGAAATGCGTGACCAGAACCGCGAAGAACGCCGCGCTGAAGGCAAAGGCATGAAAGACGGTGACCGTGACGGCCGCATGGCCGGCAAGAACGATGGCAAGCGTCATGGCGAAGGCCGAGGCGACCGCCGCGGCGACGGCCCCCGCATGGAGCGCCTCGACGCCGACAACAACGGTGAAATCAGCCTCGAGGAATTCACCTCGCTCGACGCCAAGATGTTCGAACGCTTCGACCGCAACGGCGACAAGAAGATCGACGTCACCGATTTCTACCGCTCAGCCGCCAACAACAACTGAGCCTTCGAAATCATCGCAAACCAGAGCCAGGCCGGGAGACCCCGGCCTGGTTTTTCATGGCTGCGGCGCGATCTCGTAGTGCTTGGCAATGATCGACCAGGCCTCTTCCGCAGTGTCGACAAAATTGAGCAGATCGAGATCGCCGGGCGAAATCGTACCGAAATCGGCCAGTGCCTGAAAATCGACGATAGAGTTCCAGAACTCCGACCCGAACAGGATCAGCGGCACATGTTCCATGCGGCCGGTCTGGATCAGGGTGAGAGTCTCGAACAACTCGTCCATGGTGCCAAAACCGCCAGGAAAGATGGTGATCGCCTTGGCGCGCATCAGGAAATGCATCTTGCGGATGGCGAAGTAATGAAAATTCAGGCTGAACTCCGGCGTGACATATTCATTCGGCGCCTGCTCATGCGGCAAGACGACATTGAGCCCGATCGATGCCGCACCGACATCGTGGGCGCCTCGGTTGCCCGCTTCCATCACGCCCGGCCCGCCGCCGGTGCAGACAACATATTCCTGGCCCTTGGTGGTCAATGAATGGGTTGAGCAGAGCCGGGCAAAAGAGCGGGCCTCATCATAATAGCGCGATGCGGCTGTCAGATTTTTGGCCTGTGTTTCATTCTTGGCAGCCCATGGCTCTTTGCCAGGCTCGGGAATGCGGGCGCCGCCGAACATCACCACGGTGGAGCGGATGCCTGCCTCCATGAGGATCATTTCCGACTTGAGCAGTTCCAGTTGAAGCCGGACCGGCCTGAGTTCCTCGCGGCACAGGAAATCGTCATCGGCATAGGCAAGCCGGTAGGCCGGAGACATGCTTTGCGGGGTCCGGGGCTGCCGGTCGGCGCGCAGCTTGTCCTGGCGGCTGTCTGCGAGCGGATCCCAGACATGATTTGTACGTTTGGCATTCATCTGCACATTCCCGTTTGGCGTTACCGAATAGACCGGAATTGACCCCGCGCCCTGCCTCGCTTAGGAGAGATGCGACGGCGCTGGCGCTCCAGCCTGACACGGCTATGACCGCCCACACTAGACGTTGAACCTTAAGGAATCGCCACGATGAAACATGATTTGGCCGCTCTCGCCAGCACGATCGAAACCGCATTCGACAACCGCGACGAGGTGTCTACCTCCACCCGCGGAGAAGTTCGTGACGCGGTTGAAACCGCACTCAACCTGCTCGACCAGGGCCAGGCGCGGGTTGCCCAGCGCGGCGATGACGGGCAGTGGACCGTCAATCAGTGGCTCAAGAAAGCGGTGCTGCTGTCGTTCCGTCTGAATCCGATGGAAGTCATCAAGGGCGGTCCCGGGGATGCGGTCTGGTGGGACAAGGTTCCGTCGAAATTCGACGGCTGGAGCGCCAATGAATTCGAACGCGCCGGCTTCCGGGCGGTTCCCGGTTCGATCGTCCGGCGCGGTTCCTTCATCGGCAAGAACGTCGTGCTGATGCCGTCCTTCGTCAATCTCGGCGCTTATGTCGATGAAGGCACGATGGTCGATGGCTGGGCGACAGTCGGATCCTGCGCGCAGATCGGCAAGAATGTGCATCTGTCCGGCGGCGTCGGCATCGGCGGCGTGTTGGAGCCGCTGCAGGCAGGTCCAACCATCATCGAGGACAATTGCTTCATCGGCGCACGCTCGGAAGTGGTGGAAGGCTGCATCATCCGCGAAGGCTCGGTGCTCGGCATGGGCGTCTATATCGGCAAATCGACCCGGATCGTAAACCGGATGACCGGCGACATCAGCTACGGCGAAGTGCCGCCCTACTCGGTGGTCGTCGCCGGTTCGATGCCGACATCGGGCACCATGGGCAATGGCGCGGCCGCGCCGAACCTCTATTGCGCGGTGATCGTCAAGACCGTCGACGCGCAGACCCGGTCCAAGACCGGCATCAACGAACTGCTCAGGGACTAAAGCCCGGTGGCGCGGCGGCCCGGATCGGGAATGCGCTGGCTTTTGTTCAGCGTGTCCGGCCGGTTGTCGCGCCGGACCTATGCCTGGGCGCTGCTGTTCTGGATGGCTGTGCTGGCCGTTCCGGTATCCGCCGCAGTCAACGCCGCGCCTGACAGCAGCGCGCTCACCATGGCCGGGTTCGGCATCATCTTCGGCTTTGGCCCGATGGCCTGGTCACTGGCGGTGATGAGCATCAAGCGGCTGCATGATGCCGGCTTGCCGGGCATTCTGGTCTGTGTCCTGGTTATTCCCGGCGCATCATTCTTCATGTTGCTGATAACCATGCTTTGGCCATCGGTCAAAGGGCCAAACAAGCATGGCCCGGCGCCGGACATGCCGGGTTATTGAGCGGCTCATTTTCAGCCGCCCGGCACAGTCGACAGGTCCGGGGCAAATTGCTAATCACGAAGCATGAAACTCACCGATCCGACACAGACACTCGCCGCCCTGATCCGCTGCCCTTCGGTCACCCCCGAAGAGGGCGGAGCCCTGACCACGCTGGCAGCAATGCTGACAGACCTCGGATTTGCCAATGACCGGGTGACATTTTCCGACACCGGTACGCCGGATGTGGAAAATCTCTACTCACGGCTTGGATCCAGCGGACCGCATCTGATGTTTGCCGGCCATACTGATGTGGTGCCGGTGGGCGACAACAGCGCCTGGACCCAAGGGCCATTTGGCGCAGACATTGTTGATGGCGAAATGTATGGCCGTGGCGCGGTCGACATGAAAGGCGGCATTGCCTGCTTCGTCTCGGCGCTGGCGCGGGTGATCGAACGCAAGGGCGTGCCGGAAGGATCTGTATCGCTGCTGATCACCGGAGACGAGGAAGGCCCCTCTATCAACGGAACCGAGAAGCTGCTCGCCTACGCCAGGGCAAAGGGCGAGCACTGGGATGCGGCTGTGGTCGGCGAACCGACCAATCCGGACAAAATGGGTGACATGATCAAGATCGGCCGGCGCGGCTCCTTGTCGGGCACGCTGACAATCGAGGGTGTGCAGGGGCATGTCGCCTATCCGCATCTCGCCGACAATCCGCTTCGCGGCATGGTCCGGCTTGTTGACGCACTGCTTGATCCACCGCTTGATGCGGGCAATGAGCGCTTCCCGCCCACCAATCTGGAAGTCACCAGCATCGATACCGGCAACCCGGCGACCAATGTGATCCCGGCGCGCTCGACTGCCAGATTCAACATCCGCTTCAACGACATCTGGACTGCCGAAACGCTGGCCGATGCGCTGCGAGCGCGGCTGGAACAGGCCGCCAGGGATGCCCGCTTGCGGGAAGGGCGCGAGGCTGTGCGCTACAGCGTCGACTTTGACGCGCGCTCGTCGCCATCCTTTCTGACGCGCGACGACGCCCTGATCGGGACCCTTTCGGAAGCCGTGCACGCAGTGACCGGGCAGACGCCGGCGCTGTCGACAACCGGCGGCACATCGGACGCGCGCTTCATCAAGGATTACTGCCCGGTGGTCGAGTTCGGGCTGGTGGGCAAAACCATGCACATGGTCGACGAGCGGGTGGCGCTGAGCGATCTCGAAAGCCTGACCAAGGTCTACGAAACATTCATTGAAGGCTGGTTCGAACGCCAGGCTGCCAGCGTTGAGGCCAGCTGAGTTTGGCCGGGAATTTCATTCCGACGCGGCTTGAAGCCGGCCGCTCGCTGGCCGGGCTGTTCTACCTGATTTTGGGAAACCGGGACGGGCTGAAGCTGTTTGACATCTCGCCAGACGGTTTCTGGCGGTCGTTCGGCGCCTTTGTCTGGACCTGGCCGGTGCAGTGCTTTCTGTGGACCGGCATCTGGCGTGCGTCTCCGGAAATGAGACCCGAGACCACTGGAGAGATTTTCAGGTTCTTTGCGGTCTCCAGCGGTTTTGATGTGGTCGCATGGGTGCTGCCGGCGCTGCTGCTGCTTCCGGTCTGTCAGGTTTTCGGCCTGACCGGCAAGTTCCCCAGACTGGTGGTGGTCAACAACTGGTTCGGCCTTCTGTCGGCCTATATCGGATTTTTTCCCGCGGCCCTGCGCTATCTGACCCCGGTATCCGATACCGCAAGCGCCTTCATTTCGCTGGGGATCTATGCGGCGGTCATCTGGTTGTATTTCCGGGTGATCCGGATCTGCATGGAAGGGGATCTGATGATCACGATCTTCATTACAATGCTGATGGTGATGACCGGGCTGACCATATCCGAAGTCGCCTTCAGTTCGCTCAGCAGTTAAAGCCGTCCTGCCTGCAAGCCACTGTTTTCATGCACTCTTATCAACGCCGAAAACCACCCTTTTGCCTCTCGATTGAACGGCAAAGGGGTGGTTGGAAGGCATGACGGCCAGCAGGATGATCAGGCGATCAGGCGGCCATTTCGTCTTCGGTCGAGAACAGAGCATCAAGATCAAGATAACAGATCATCTGCTCATCGACCGGGATGATTGCCTTGGTCAGGGCGCGTTCGGCGGCCGGCAACACATCGGGCGCCGGCTGCAGGTCAGCGTTCTTGACCGTGATCATGTCGGAGACATTCTCGACCAGCAGGCCCACGAGCTTGCCGGCAATATTGGTGACGATGATCGCCGAACGTTCGGTCGGCTTGATCGCCGGCAGGCCGAGACGGATCGCCATGTCGATGACCGGGATAACGGATCCACGCAGGTTGATCACACCCAGGACATGCGGTGGAGAGTGCGGCAGGGTGGTCGAAGGCGCCCAGCCACGAATTTCGCGAACCGACATGATGTTTACGCAGAATACCTGCTTGCCCAGATGGAACGAGATAATTTCAAGATAGCCGCTGTTGGCGACGTTGTTGTTCGCGGTTTCCTGCATCAGAATTCCTCCCAGTCGTCCTTCTGAGACGCTGCGGTTTGGTTGTTGGATTTGCCAGAACCGAAGGCACGGGCAACAGTGTTGAGCATGTTCCGGGCCGGCGACTGGACCGGACGGGAATCGGGTGTGGAAGCCTTGACAGTGCCCGTGGCCGGCTTGACGCGGGCAACAGGACCCGGGGCAGCTGTGGTTGTTGTTGCCGAGCGGGGCATAGACGCCCGGGTTGATACGGATACAGGCCGGCTTGCACCGGTGAGGGTGAACTGGCGGACCAGTTCCTCGAGCGAGGCTGCCCCGCTGGTAAGGCGATGCGTGACGGCCGTCGTCTCTTCAACCATGGCGGCATTTTGCTGCGTCACCTGGTCCATCTGGTTCACTGCCGAGTTGATTTCCGTCAGTCCGTTGGACTGCTCGCGCGCGGCTGTCGCGATCGAGTTGATCTGGTCATTGATGGCGGTGACATGTTCGGCGATCGTGCCGAGCGCATCACCGGTCTCACGCACCAGCGTCACGCCGGACTTGACCTCTTCACCGGACTTGTTGATCAGACCCTTGATGTCCTTGGCAGCGGTTGCGGAGCGTTGCGCCAGCTCCCGCACTTCCTGGGCAACAACGGCAAAGCCCTTTCCGGCCTCTCCCGCGCGCGCCGCCTCGACACCGGCATTGAGCGCCAGGAGGTTGGTCTGGAACGCGATCTCATCAATCACATTGATGATCTTGGAGATCTCGATGGAAGCCTCTTCAATCCGGCCCATGGCGCTGATTGCCTGGCTGACCACCTTGCTTGACGTGTCCGTCGACTGTTTGGCTTCAGCCACCTTGCTGGTGGCTTCATCAGCCCGCTGCGACGAGTTCTTGACCGTGGCCGTGATTTGCTCGAGCGCTGCTGAGGTTTCTTCCAGCGAAGCGGCCTGCTGCTCCGTGCGCCGTGACAGATCATCGGCGGCAGCGCGCAATTCACCGGTATCGCCGTTGATTCCCAGAACGTTTTCGCTGACATCACTGAGCGTATCGTTGAGCTTCTCGACCGAGGCGTTGAAATCGATCCTCAGCCGGTCAAGGCTTTCGATGAACGGCGTATCAAGCCTAATTGTGAGATCACCTTCGGAGAGTCTCTGCAGACCATCGGCCAATGAATCAACGGCCTGCTGCATCTGCGCCGATTCCTCGGCCTTGGCCACTTCACGATCCTTGCGCCGGCGTTCGGTCTCCGACCGGGTCTCGTCAGCCTCGCGCTCCAGATCGACTTTCTCGATCGCAGCATTGCGGAAGACCGCAACGGAACGGACCATTTCGCCGATCTCGTCCTTGCGCTGTTCACCGGCCAGCTCGATCGAGGTGTCGCCTTCGGCAAGACGGCGCATGTTTTCCACCAGCGCCTCGATCGGCTTGGTCATCGAGCGGGAGAACCAGGTGCTGACGGCAATTGCGCCAAGCAGAAGCAAGAGCGCTACACCAAGGATGGCGTTGCGCATCATCACCATGCTGGCGCCGGCTTCGCTCTTGTCGATGAGCGCGGCGACGGTCCAGTCCGCACCATCGAATTTGACGCCGGTCATGGCAACGTCCGACTCCATGTTGCGGTAGCCCTCAAGCTCGCCGACAACGACGGCACTGCCCTGGACATTTTTCTGGATATCGCTGTCGATCCGGTTGGCAAGCATATCGTTCTCGGGCGTGCGGACCGAATCACTGATCAAGTAGCCATCGGCATTGAGCAGAACGGTTTCGCCCGTTTCGCCGAGGCCGGCGGTGTTTGACATGATGTCGGCGATCTTGCCGCTGGGGACGCGGATGATGATGACGCCGACCATGCCCATCTGCGAGTTCAGGGCGTGCCCCATGAACGCCGCCGGCTGCCCGTTGATGGGCGAATAGGCCGCATAATCGGCGAACACCGTCCGGTCGATCACATCGTCCCCGACGATGCCTTGGAACACCTGTCCAAGCCCGGTGTCTTTCATCGCGTCAGAGCGGAGATTGCTGGCGTAATCGTCGTACTTGTTGACCGAGTACATGACATTGCCGCTCATATCGACGAGATAGAAATCCTCCCAGCCGCGACTGTTCGCCATTTCACGCAGCTGTGCGTTATAACGTTCGTGCGTCTGATCGTAAGAGCTGATCTTGGCCGCGTCGGGCTTTTGTGCCGTATCGTAATTCTGGCGCTCCCCTTCGGGAAACGGATTTTCCGTGATGTAGCGGCGCTTCAGCTCCTGGCTGACATCGGCGCCGAGAAAGCCCCAGTCATACTTGAAACCTTCCAGCGCAATGCGCATCAGATTGTTTTGCGATGTCGCCGTCAGATCCTGCTGCAGGTTGGCGAGAAAGGTCTCGAGCTGATTGCGCCGGCCGTCAACGACCGCTTCAAGCTTCTCGACGATCTTCTCGTTGACCGCGCTGGATCCGATCTGCAGACTGACAATGCTCGAAACGCCGATCGACATGATCGTCAAGAAGGCTGCCGCCAGGGGCAATTTGCGTGAGATGAGCATCTGGAATCCCGAAAATTAATCTGATTCATTGGCATGTCTCGCGAAGATCGAGACCTCCAGCACGGCATCATGCTGCCCGCGAGAACGCGGATACTGGCCACCGCAGCATTCCGTGGTTTGCGTTACCTTTGTGTTAAAAACGGATAGCTAATAAGTAATAAATCTCAAGAAACCGGGCGCAGGCGCTGGTTTTTCGGCTTTGAAAGAGCCGGAAGGTCAATTCCGGGTGCCGTCATGGCGTTTACTTGCGCAAGAGTTGTGGTTTTTGGGTATGAAAGCCCGGACCGAAGTCCAGACCCATTTCCATAAACTTTGTCATATACTCATGGTCGCCCACATACTCGGCAACGGTCTGTATCCCGAAAACACTGGCCTCTTCGACGCAGCAACGCACGGTGGCCATCCTCAAGACGCATCCGTCGTTCGAATTGACCGCCGGGAGCCTTGGCGAGAAGATGCTGGTTCCGCAGCGTTTCCAAAGCCTGGCCTCCGCAAGGCGTTCTCACAGCATGGGAGTCACCGGATATGCAGCGTCAGGTGATGCCGGGTGCCGGAAACCTGTTCCTCAAGCCGAAACGGCAGGGTATTCCACCGCCCGGAAATACAGCCCCTCAGGGGCAGCAACCGGGCCGCAGGCCTTGCGATCCCTGGCCGCCAGTGCGGCTTCGACATCCGATGCCGTCCATTTCCCTTCGCCCACCAGCCGCAATGTGCCCGCAAAGGAGCGGATCTGGTTGTGCAGGAAACTGCGCGCCGAGGCGTGAATCTCGATCAATCCGTCCTGAGCGCCCGCCACGACGTCGAGACGGTCAAGGCTGCGCACCGGCGAATTGGCCTGGCACTGTACCGAGCGGAAGGTGGTGAAATCATGCCGTCCCACCAGAACCTGTGCCGCTTCGTGCATGGCGGCGATATCGAGCGGCTTGACTGACCACAGCGCCCGGTTCTTCTCGATCACCAGCGGCGCCCGGCGGCAGATGATCCGGTAAACATAGTGCCGCTTGAGCGCCGAGAAGCGCGCATCGAACTCATCACCGACCTGGCTGGCAGCGATAATCGCCACCCGTTCCCGGGCCATCTGCAAATGCGCGTTGATGGCATCGCGCACGGTGTCGTCCGGCCAGGTCTTTTCGAGGTCGGCATGGGCGACCTGCCCCAGAGCGTGGACGCCTGCATCGGTTCGCCCCGCGCCGCGGATGCTGACAGTCTCGCCACAGAAGCCGCGGATGGCCGTTTCGATGGCCTGCTGGATCGACGGATGTTCGTCCTGGCGCTGCCAGCCGGCATAACCGGTGCCGTCATATTCGACATCAAGGCGATAGCGCGGCATCAGCCGATCACCGTGCCTTCGGGAACCGCGTTGCCACGGATGAAATCGCGCGCGGCGAGCGGTTTGCCGCCTGCCTTCTGCAAGCTCAGGAGCCGTACGGCGCCCTCCCCGCAGGCGATGGCCAGTTGATCGTCCAGCACGGTTCCTGGTGCTGAGGCCCGGTTACCGCTATCGGCCACTTCAGTGGCCAGCAGCTTGACCCGCTCGGCACGAGCGCCGGTGGTGAGTTCGAACCATGCCCCAGGCGACGGCGCCAGACCGCGGACATGATCATGCACCTGTTGCGCCGACCGGGAGAAGTCGACCCTGGTCTCGGTCTTGGCGATCTTGGCGGCGTAGGTAACGCCCTCCTCAGATTGAGCTGTAACCGGCAACTCGCCGCTTTCAAGCCGCGCCATGGCTTCAACCATCAGCCTGGCTGTCACCTCGGCCAGCTTGTCGTGCAGCTCGCCGGTGGTCATGGCAGGCGTGATTTCGGTGGTCTCGGTCAGCGCTACCGCCCCGGTATCGAGGCCCTCATCCATTTTCATGATCATCACGCCGGTCTCGGTGTCACCGGCCATGATGGCACGCTGGATCGGCGCAGCCCCACGCCAGCGCGGCAGCAGCGAGGCGTGGCCGTTCCAGGCCCCCAGCCGCGGCGCATCGAGGATGGCTTTGGGCAGGATCAGGCCGTAGGCGACAACAACGACCGCATCGGCATCGAGCGCCCGGAACGCCGCCTGTTCTTCTTCACTCTTGAGGCTTTTGGGCGTGAACACCGGAATGCCCAGGCTCCCGGCCATGCGGTGAACCGGCGACGGCAACACTTCCAGCCCGCGGCGGCCCGCCGGGCGCGGCGGCTGCGAATAGACGGCAACGATCTCGTGACCCGCCGCATGCAGCGCTTTCAGCGTCGGCGCCGCGTAATCGGGTGTCCCCATGAAGATAATGCGCATGGTCGATCCTCATATGGGTGGACAGCGGCGGAAGGGCCGCTGGCAGCTATTGCGATGCTTCAGCTCAGGCCGTGACGCGCGACTTTGCCAGCTTGGTGAACTTGCGCACCACCATGTCGCGCTTCAGCTTGGAGATATGGTCGATGAACAGCACACCATTGAGGTGGTCCATCTCGTGCTGCAGGCAGGTGGCGAGCAGGCCGTCAGCCTCGGTCACCTGCTCCTTGCCATCACGGTCGAGATGCCTGACTGTGATCGTCGCCGGACGTTCGACTTCAGCGTAATAATCGGGGATCGAGAGACAGCCCTCTTCATAGATGCTGGTCTCGTCTCCGGTTGCCACCAGTTCCGGGTTGATGAACACCTGCGGAGCGGGCTCTTCGTCCTTGCCGGCGATGTCGATCACCAGCAGACGGCGCGGCACACCGATCTGTATCGCGGCAAGGCCGATGCCCGGCGCGTCATACATGGTTTCGAGCATATCATCGATAAAGCTCTTCATTTCCGAATCGACGCGCTCCACCGCAGCGCTTTGCTGGCGGAGGACTGGGTCGGGCAAATAGATGATCGGCTTGATGGTCATAGCGGTGAAATAGTCATTGATCCGCGCCCCGTCAATCAGCGCGGTCTGGACTCCGCTAACGATGTTCTTGTTTTGATCTGACAAAAGCCACAGAATCAGCTAGTCCGTGAGGATGCAAACCGGCGCCTCCCTGTTTTCGACCCCGCTTTTTGAGCTCAGTGGCCACATGGTCACGCTGGGCCAGAGCCTGTTGGCCGCACTTCTGGTGCTGTTGCTGATTGCCCTCTGGGCGGGTGTGAGCCTGACGCGGGCCAGCCGCAAGCGTGCGCAGGCAGAGGCCGAAGCGTCGGCGCGCGCCGCCCAGGCCGAGGCACGGCTTGCCGAAATTCTCAAGGCGCAATCGGAAATGCAGGGCCGCATGGGGGCGATGGCGGAGCTGTTCGGCGCCCGTCAGGCCGAGCTCAACCAGTCCATCGGCCAGCGCATTGACGGCATGACCCAGCGGCTGGGGACCTCGATCACCGAGCAGACCAAGTCGACCCATGAAAACCTGTCGAAGCTGCAGGAACGGCTCGCGGTGATCGACACGGCACAAAACAACATCCAGTCGCTGGCGCGCGATGTCGTCGGCCTGCAGGCGATCCTGTCGAACAAGCAAACCCGCGGGGCTTTCGGTCAGTCGCGCATGGAAACCATCATCCAGGACGGTCTGCCGTTCGGCGCCTTCAGTTTTCAGCCGACGCTGTCGAACGGCATGCGGCCCGATTGCACGATTACCATGCCCAATGGCGCGCCGGATCTCGTCATCGACGCCAAGTTTCCGCTGGAAGCCTGGAATGCCATGCGCGAGGCTGAGGCCGAAGGCAGCAGCGAACAGGCGGCCCAGCAGGCGCAGCAGCGGTTCCGCCGCGATATCGAAGTGCATATCCGTGACATCTCGGACAAATACCTGATCGCCGGGGAAACCCAGGACACGGCGTTTCTGTTCGTTCCTTCGGAATCGATCTTCGCCGAAATCCACGAGAATTTCGAAGCGATCGTGCACAAGGCGCAGCGCTCCCGCGTGGTCATCGTCTCGCCGTCGCTGCTGATGCTGTCGATCCAGGTGATCCAGGCGCTGCTCAAGGATGCGCGGATGCGCGAACAGGCGCATCTGATCCAGGGCGAAGTGTTGCGGCTGATGGAGGATCTGTCGCGGCTGGATGACCGCACCCGCAAACTGCAGGCGCATTTTTCCATGGCGCAGAAGGATGTCGATCTTATACTCACCTCGTCGGACAAGCTGACCAAACACGGCGCCAAGATCGAGGCACTGGAATTTGCGCAGCTGGCGGAGGATGCCAAGCCCGCCGCCTCCAAAGAGCAAACTCCGGACCGTTCCACCGCCACCGATCAACCTCCGAAATTCGAACCCCGCAGCTCGACGCTGAAGCTGCGCGTTGTCGATGAGGATGATTGAGGCCTGACGGAGGAGCACCGCGGGATCCAGGGAACCAGCTGTGCAACCTTCCTATGTTGAGGAAGGCCTGTCGCAGGCCGGCTATGAGAGCATCCGCGCGCGGATACTCCGATGGTCTGCTACATCCAGGGAGGTGAGAGTACCTTGTGTCTTGTCCAACAGCCCGGCGTCAGCGCGCTGATCAGCGTCGGCGCACTATCTTTTCCGGGGTAGACGCTGTCACGATCGCGTGGATCGTCGCCCAAGGCTCTTTTCCCTGCGGCGCGAACCTGACACAAAGGCGTCGGAAGAGGCCCCCGAAACTGTGGGCCCGCAGAAAGGGAGAGAGCCGTGATCACTGTCATCGGATCAGTCAACATGGACCTGATCGCCACAACCCCGCGGCTGCCCGAACCGGGCGAGACCGTCAGCGGAACCGATTTCACCACCGCCCAGGGCGGCAAGGGCGCAAACCAGGCGCTGGCAGCACAGCGCGCAGGCGCGTCGGTGACGATGGCCGGCGCGGTTGGCGACGACGCCTTTGCCAGCGAGGCGCTGGCCTTGCTTGCTGACGCCGGCGCAGACCTGACATCGGTCCGCCTGCTGGAAGGCCCGACCGGCATTGCAATGATCCTGGTGGGCGGCGATGGCGAGAACATGATTGTCGTCATTCCCGGCGCCAACGGCATGGTCACGGCTGCGGATGCAGACCAGGCCGTCGCAGCCATGTCAGCAGGCGATACGCTGCTGTTGCAGATGGAAATCCCGGAGGCGGCGATAGAGGCGGCTCTGAAGGCGGCGCGCGCCAGGGGTGTGAGAAGCGTGCTGAACATAGCACCGCTGACCGGGGCCGTTGAGCGCCTTGCGCCATTGGCTGATATCGTCATCGCCAACGAGACCGAATTCGCCCGGCTCTCCGGCCGCCCGGCGGAAACGCTGGAGGCTGCCAGAGCGGAACTTGAGACGCTGCATGCAAAGACAGGTCAATGCCTGATCGTGACGCTGGGCGGGGACGGAGTCCTCTGGGCCCGGGACGGTCGGATCGCCCATGTCGCCTCCCTCAAGATCACGCCTGTCGACACCGTCGGTGCGGGCGATACCTTCTGTGGTTATCTCGCCCAGGGTCTCGATACCGGCATGGACTTTGCAGCCGCCGTCCGCCGGGCCGCTGCGGCGGGCGCACTGGCCTGCCTGAAGCCCGGCGCCCAGCCGTCAATACCCGTGTCAGCCGATGTGGAGGCGCGTCTCTGAGATAATCAGAGACGGCCAAGCCGCTCGATCAGCAGATCGAAGAAGCGGTCCGCGTCGACGTCCCTTACGACGAAGGCATTCTCAGCGCGGCCGGTGACCTTCCACCAGTCAACCACAGTGGCGCCCAGTGTCAGCTCGGAGCCGGTCTCGATCTCGACATTGCAGTGGCGGCCGGCGAACATCCCGGGATCAAGCAGCCAGGCGATGACCGTCGGATCATGCAGCGGGCCGCCATCGGTGCCGTATTTTTCCTCGTCGAAGCGCTCGAAAAATTCCAGCATGTCGGCCATCACCACGGATGCCCTGTTGCCGTTGGCGCGCAGCCGCTCAACCCGCACTTTGGTGGTCAGCACCTTGTGGGTGACATCGAGCGGCATCATGGTGATCGGCACGCCTGCAGCGAATACGATCTTTGCGGCTTCGGGATCGACATAGATGTTGAATTCCGCCGAGGGGGTGATGTTGCCGCCCTCGAAGAAACCGCCGCCCATCAGCACGATCTGCTTGATGCGCCCGACGACATCGGGCGCGCGTTTGATCGCCATGGCGATGTTGGTCAACGGCCCGAGCGGACACAGCGTCACGGTTCCGGCCGGCTCGCTGCGCAGCGTTTCGATGAGGAAGTCGACCGCGTGCAGTGTCTCGATCGCGCGTGCCGGCTCAAACAGGTCGACACCGTCCAGCCCTGTCTTGCCGTGGACATGCTCCGCGGTGACAAGTTTGCGGGCGAGCGGCTTGTCGGCGCCCGCGTAAACCGCGATATCGGCACGACCGCAGATTTCGGTGACGATGCGGGCGTTGCGCTCGGTCAGCGTAAGCGGAACATTGCCTGCCACAGCTGTGATCCCGAGCACATCGAGCTCCGGGCTGGCAAGCGCCAGCATGATTGCCGCAGCGTCGTCCTGGCCCGGGTCTGTGTCGATAATGATCTTGTGCGGCGTCATGGCCCGTCCTTTGAAAAAGCGATTCGGTTGGCGGGAGATTAAGAGCGGCACCCCCGATGGAGCAAGGTGCTTGCGAAGCCGCAATCAAGTTCCCATATTACTCTTATGCCGGATGCCGAATGAGGGTCCGGCGCCTGTCGCTTGAAACGAGGACAAGCCATGACGCGCATGACGCCTTTTTCAAGCCCGCTGATGCTGGGCTTTGATACGATGGAGAAGACCCTGGAGCGGATCGCCAAGGGGTCGGAAGGTTATCCACCCTACAATATCGAACGCATTCGCGCCTCTGCCGACGGAAACAAGTGCGAGCGATTGCGGATCACGCTGGCCGTGGCCGGTTTCTGTGATGAAGATCTCGAGGTGACCACGGAAGAAAACCAGCTCGTCATCCGAGGACGGCAATCGGACAATGACGGGCGCGAATATCTGCATCGCGGTATCGCCGCACGGCAGTTCCAGCGGATGTTCGTCCTGGCCGACGGCATGGAGGTCACCAACGCCGAATTGAAGAACGGATTGCTGTCCGTTGATCTAATTCGTCCGGAACCGGAGCGTATGGTGCGAAAAATTAACATTTCGGTTCGAGACTAAGGATAATAATTCGCGCCAACAGGATGTTTCCTGCCACCTCCAGGAGGAAATCGACATGATTGCCAAATCGGGAAAAACCCAATTATCCGCCAATGATCTGGCCCTGCTTGGAGCCGGCAAGGTCGGCTATATCCGCAAGATGCGCTCGGAAGATGTCAGCGCCCGCTTTCCGGAAGCGCCGGTGCTTGACCCCGGGCTTGAGCTTTGGGCGTTGTTTGGCGCCGACGGCACGCCGATCCTGCTGACCGACAACCGGTCAAGCACGTTCTACCGCGCCGCAGAAGACGAACTCAAAACAGTTGCTCTGCACTGATCCGCAGTTGCGAACAGCGCCGACGCATTGAATGAACGAAGAAGGCCCGGTAATCGCGATCGATTGCCGGGCCTTGTGATTCTGGCAATAAAGTCTTGGTCAGGCTGCGTTGGACGCAGGCTCTTGCGTGAGGAATGCGTGCAGCGACGCCGCATTGTCGGTGGCGCGCAGTTTGGCGACCATCTCGCTGTCACGCAGAACCCGGGCAATGCGCGAGAGCGCCTTGAGGTGATCAGCGCCTGCACCTTCCGGCGCCAGCAGCAGAAACACCAGGTCGACCGGCTGGTCGTCCAGGGCCTCGAAATCAACAGGCTGGTCAAGACGCGCGAACACGCCGACGATCTTGTCCAGCACGGCAAGCTTTCCATGCGGAATCGCGATACCATTGCCAACGCCGGTCGAGCCAAGCCGCTCGCGCTGCAGAATGACATCAAAGATCTCGCGCTCGGCAAGTCCGGTGACTTCCGAGGCTTTGGCCGCCAGTTCCTGCAACAACTGCTTCTTGGAGTTTGCCTTGAGCGAAGGCAGAACGGAGTTCTGCGCAATCAGATCAGCAAGCGCCATGTTTAATTCCTTGTTTTGGGCCCGCGTTCCGGACCTCATTGTTCGCTTCATGTGAAAGGCAGCAAGCCTCCGGCGAATTATGTCCGCCGGGGCCTGCCCGCCTCTTTCATTTCAGCCAACGCCGTCAGGACTTGATCCCGCCGGCGTCAATCCATCCGATGTTTCCGTCATCGCGACGATACACAACATTGAGCGCATCATTGCCGGCATTGCGGAACATCAAGATCCGTTCATCAGTCATATCAAGCGCCATAACCGCATTGGCGACACTCATGGTCACCAGCTGTTTGGTGCTTTCGGCGATAATCGCCGGTGCATAATCTTCCGGTACTTCCACCGCATCATCGGCAGTTGAATCCACCACCGCGTAAGCCAGTTCGGACTGGGCCTGCTGGTTGTTGGCGTGGTGATCCTTGAGGCGGCGCTTGTAACGGCGCAGACGCTTTTCAACGCGTTCGGCCGCAGCATCAAACGCAGGCTGCGGATCCTGGGATTCGCCGGTGGCATGCAGTACTACCCCGGTATCGAGATGGATCTTGCAATCAGCCTTAAAACGCGACCCGGATTTCTCCACGATCACGTGGCTTGAAAAACCACCATCATAATACTTGCGGACCGCTCCTGTGACATGGTCTTCGATGCGGGTCATGAAAGACTCGCCGATTTCCATATGCTTACCAGACACTCGCACGCTCATGGGTCATCCCTTCTTGTTATGGTTTGGGAATTTAGTCTAGGCCATGCGTCGCGCTCATCCAAGCGCCTGACGTCGGTCAAATTGCCCGGTCCAAGCAATTTTTTGCTTGACAAAACCGGGTCAAGGCAGGCGATCCTTACGCGTTGCCCATTGCGGGGCGGCTTCTACGCCGATGCGCCCAAACTGTCAAGTTTGGCATGTGTCTTGTTTAATTCGGAAGCGATTTCAACCAATTGATCTCGGGGCTTCAAACCGCTGCGGAGCGGGCCCGGGCGCGTTTTTCGCGCCGCCGCTGAACCGAAGAGGGGATGGACATCGCTTCGCGGTATTTGGCGACCGTCCTGCGGGCAATTTCCACCCCTGACTTCTTGAGAAGATCCACCAGGTCATCATCGGAAAGCACCGCTTCGGGTGCTTCCTGTTCGACCAGAACCCGAATGCGGTGACGCACTGATTCGGCGGAATGGGCATCGCCTCCGGCTTGCGCCGAGGCGATGGAGACGGTGAAAAAATATTTCAGCTCGAACACACCGCGCGGGGTGATCATATATTTGTTCGACGTCACACGGCTTACGGTGGATTCATGCATGCCGATGGCCTCGGCGACCGCCTTGAGATTGAGCGGCCGCAGGTGGTCAACGCCATGCAGCAGGAAAGCATCCTGCTGACGGACAATCTCCGTCGCCACCTTCATGATTGTCCGGGCACGCTGGTCGAGCGAGCGCGCCAGCCAGTTGGCCGTCTGCAGACATTCGCTGAGGAATTCCTGGCCCGCATCCTTTTTTGGCATCTTGCCGGTTACGGTGGCAAAATAGGTCTGGTTGACCAGCACCCGGGGCAGGGTCTCCGAATTGAGCTCGATGGCCCAGCCGCCATCAGACGCCGGACGCACGGACACATCGGGAACGATCAGCTCGCTGGAGCCGGTTTCAAACCGGGTCCCCGGCTTCGGGTCGAGCGCGCGGATCTCGGCCATCATGTCGAGCAGATCCTCTTCGTCGACACCGCAGATCCGCGTCAATGCACTGAAATCGCGCCGGGCGAGAAGTTCGAGATTGCCGACCAGGGCCGCCATTGCCGGGTCGAAGCGGTTCTTGCGGATCAACTGCAGACCAAGGCACTCGGACAGGGACCGCGCGAATATGCCGGCAGGCTCAAACTCCTGAAGACGGACAAGGACCGAGTCGACCTGTTGGGGATCGGCACCCAGCCGCTCGACAGTCTCGGCCAGATCGCCAACCATGTAGCCGGCCGAATCGAGCTGATCGGCAAGCTCGGTGGCGATCAGTCTCTCGGCCGGTTGCGAAAAGGCGAAGGCGATCTGCTCGGACACGTGATCGCGCAAGGTTGGCGCACGGGCTGCGAAATCGTCGAGATCATAGCCCTCGCCGGTGTGACCGCCCTCGCTGCCGGGCATTGATTTCCAGTTGTCGATAAATTCGGGCTGTTCAACACGCTCCGTACCGTGGTCATCGGGAAACACGTTCTCGTAGCGCGCATCAATCTCGGAACTCATGCGATCGGACTGGTTCTCGGATGTATCCGCCCAGGTGGCATCTTCTCCGGCATCACCTGCCGCGGCTTGCAACGCCGGTGCCTCGGGCTGAATATCCGGGCCCGCCTCGGCGTGCTCGCTCTCGGCATTGACCAGCTCGAGCAGTGGATTGCGCTCCACCTCCTGCTCGATGAAGCGGGTCAACTCGACGTGACTGAATTGCAGCAGACGGATCGACTGCATCAGTTGGGGCGTCATGACCAGTGACTGGCTTTGACGCAATTGAAGACCCGCTGATAAGGCCATGGCGACGCACTACTCCCCGCGTGGGCTGCCCTGAGCACGGCTGGCAGGCCCCCCTGCATCCATGCTGTCCGGATTCGAGACGTCTCCAGCGACACCCGATCAACCCATCTGGCCCGAAAATTGCTTTTTTCTTCCTTCGGGTCAAGTACGACCTATGGACAGGGTAAAGATGCCTTGGTTGCAAGCCGAACGCCACCCGAACAGGCAATGTGGCCGCCGCTTTGTCCAGCAGCATTGCTAGAGCGAAAACTGCTCACCCAGATAAAGCCGGCGCACATCGGGATTTGCGACAATATCCGCCGGCCGTCCATGGGTCAGCAGCACGCCGGCATTCATGATATAGGCGCGGTCGATCAGACCCAGTGTTTCGCGCACATTGTGATCGGTGATCAGCACCCCGATGCCGCGGCGGGTGAGATGACGGACAAGGTCCTGAATGTCGGAGACCGCGATCGGGTCGACGCCTGCGAAGGGCTCGTCAAGCAGCATGAAGGTGGGATCTGATGCAAGGGCGCGGGCAATCTCCAGCCGCCGCCGCTCGCCGCCCGACAGGGCGATGGAGGGCGATTTGCGCAGATGCGAGATGTGGAATTCCTCAAGCAGGCTGTCGAGTTTTTCCTCGCGCTTGGCGCGGTCTTTTTCCACCACCTCCAACACGGCGCGGATATTGGCCTCGACACTCAAGCCCCGGAAAATAGAGGCTTCCTGCGGAAGGTAGCCGACGCCAAGCCTGGCGCGGCGATACATCGGCAGGGTGGAGACATCATGCCCGTCGATCTCGATCGATCCGGCGTCAACAGGCACCAGGCCGGTAATCATGTAAAAGCAGGTGGTCTTGCCGGCGCCGTTCGGGCCCAGAAGCCCCACGGCTTCGCCGCGGCGAACACCGAGCGAGACCCCATCAACCACCCGGCGGGATTTGTAGGACTTGGTGAGGTTGCGGGCAATCAGGGTGCCATCATAACGGGCCGGTCCACCGGACTCGGATTTCGCATCGAAATCCCCGTTCCCGTTGTTGCTCCCCAGTGATGAGAAGAGAGCCCGGATCACTGCTTGGGTCGCGATTTCGGATCGAGCTGGATCCGGACACGGCGGCCGCAGCTGTCGAGTTTGGCCTGTCCGTTCTTCATCTGCACAGTCAGCTTGCAGCCGATGAAGACATTGTCGGCATCGCTGAGCACGACGTTTTCACCTGTGAGCACCAGCACCTCGTTGGCCATGTTGAAATTCCCGGCTTCCGCTGTTGCGGTCTGGGTGCCCGATTGGATCAGCACATTCTTGTAGAGCTCGATCTCGCTGATATCGGCCGTGCCCGACGACACCGAGCCGCCACCCTTGTTGTATTTGACAATCATCTCGCCGGCCTGAAGCACGGTGTCGCCCTGCAAAACCTTGACGTTGCCGGTAAAGGTCGCCTGGCTTTCTTCATCATTGATCTTGAGCAGATCGCTCTCGATCTGGATCGGCTCATCGGCAGACAGGGCCAGACCGGACATCTGGCTCTGGGTATCCTGTGCCCGGGCACCGGAAACCGGCGCGAGAAGCCCGGCTGCGATCACCACCGCAGCAGCTTTCATGAAATGCAAAGGCGTTCTTGCCATGTCAGTTCGTCACTCCATCCTTCGACTTGAGCACCGAAGGGTTGATGGTCATGCGGACCTTGTCCTTAAACGTGATAACGCCGCCCTTATCTGTTATCTGCATGGATTGCGCAACAACAGAGGCGCCGTTACTGCTTATTGCAACCGGTGCGTCTGATACCAGCCCGCCATTGGCCATATCCACATCGGCGGATTGCAGGTTGGCGGTCATTCCCTCGACCGTGGTCAGGGAGAGAGGCTGGTCGAACTTCATCGTCTGGGCGGTCCGGTTGTAGGTGCCACTGACAGCATTGAGCGTGGCGGTGTCGCCGTTGGGGGCAGGCAGGTCGGCAACAATGTCCTCGAGCACGATGACATCGGGGACGGAGAGATCCTGGACCGCGCGGGCGGCGCGCATCTTGTAGGGCCGGGCGTCGGAACTCTGGCCACTCATCACCGGGTTCTGCATGACCAGCTTTCCGTCGCGGATCACCACCGATTCTATGCCGACACCTTCCGGCACCATATTGTCGAGCCAGGACACCACGACGAAGGCGACGACGACCAGAACCGCGGCGAGCGGCAACAGCACCTTGAGCACCCTGACCAAACGGGAATGAGACTGGGCGCGCAGATATTCGGCATGCGAACGTCCGGCATAGCTGCCGCTGTCTGGCATTCCTGAGACTGTCGAAGTTGTCATTCGTTCCTGCGGTCCTGATGATCGTCAGCGCCGTGACGGCCCCGGCTCCAGCGCCTCTGGGGCGCTTGGCCGCGTTTTGGTTGCGGTTGGCTTCGCATGCCAATATGGTAATTTTACGAAGCAGTTGATGCAGATTGCCACGCCGCGGTGTCAATGGCAAAAGCAAAGCGGGTACGGGTGACACCGGAAGCCGCGAAACCTGCAAACACGCAATTTAATTACGAGCCATGACACCTTCGGAGGACAACCCGTGACCGACCCGGACATTCTAGCCGATCGCCGCCGCATCAGGCGCAAGCTCAGTTTCTGGCGGATCATGACCATTGTCGTCGCCCTGGCGCTTGTCGCCGGTCTGTTCATGCGGTTTCAGGGGACAGGCCGCAGCGGCAGCCACATCGCCCGCATCGACATCAGCGGCGTGATCACCGACGACCAGCCGCTGCTCGACCTGATTGCCGATGCGACGGAGAATGATGCAGCCAAGGCGCTTGTGGTCTCGATCTCCTCGCCCGGAGGAACCACCTATGGCGGCGAACGCATCCACAAGGCGCTGGTCGAGGCGGGCAAGTCCAAGCCGGTGGTGGCCGACATTCACACGCTGGCGGCATCGGCCGGCTACATGATCGCCGCATCAACGGACCATATCGTCGCGGGTGAAAGCTCGATTGTCGGCTCGATCGGGGTGATTTTCCAATACGCCCAGGCCCAGGACCTGCTCGACAAGATCGGCGTGCGGCTTGAGGAGATCAAATCCTCTCCACTGAAGGCGGAACCCTCCCCCTTCCATGAGGCGAGCGAAGACGCCAAGGCGATGATCCGCTCGATGGTGCTCGACAGCTATGACTGGTTTGTCGACCTGGTGGCCGAGAGCCGCGAGATGGACCGCGCGGAGGTGCTGGCGCTGGCGGACGGCTCGATCTTCACCGGCCGACAAGCCCTGAAGAACGGCCTTGTCGATGCGCTGGGCGGCGAAGCCGAGATCCGTGCCTATCTGAAGAGCCGTGATGTCGACGACACCTTGGAATTTGTCGACTGGAAACCGGAGGACGAAACCGCGAATCTGCTGTTTGGCGCGGGCGCGGCAAGCCTGATACAGCAGTTCCTGGGCATGCCCGCGACGCTTGCAACCGAGATTGACCGGCTGTCGGGCGGCAAGTTGTTCCTTGACGGCCTTGTGTCTGTTTGGCAGGTTGGCGGGCAGTCGGAGAGTTTCGAGTTGGGGCGAGGAAAATGATCAAATCGGAATTGGTTCAAGCGGTTGCGGCGCGCAACCCGCATCTCTATCACCGGGATGTCGAGAATATCGTCAATGCCGTGCTGGATGAGATCACCGACGCGCTGTCGGACGGCAACCGGGTTGAATTGCGCGGTTTTGGTGCATTCTCGGTCAAGAACCGGCCGCCGCGGTCCGGCCGCAATCCACGCACCGGCGAGCCGGTGTTTGTGGAAGAGAAATGGGTGCCGTTTTTCAAGACCGGCAAGGAGCTTCGCGAACGGCTCAATCCCGACGACAAGGCCTGAGGGTCCGACCCGGGATCTGAAGCCGGACGGCCCGACCGAGGTTGCACCAGCTGCCGCGCGGCCCTATCTGGTGCGGACAAGCCTCACGGTTCCAAGGAATCCCGGGCTTTCATAGGAAGTGGATCGAAACATGTTCATGCGCATCATCGCACTGGCAATCCTCGTGCCCCTGGGCATCGTTCTCATCATGCTGTCGGTTGCCAACCGCACCGCGGTGACGCTGGCGCTCAATCCGTTTGATCCCTCCGACACGGTGCTGTCGGTAACGCTTCCGTTCTTCGTGTTCCTGTTTGCCACGCTGATCCTCGGCATGATCATCGGCTCGCTGGCGACCTGGTTCAAGCAGGGCAAGCACCGCAAGCGGGCGCGCGTCAATGCCAATGAGGCGGTCAAATGGCACACCGAAGCCGACCGCGAAAAGGCAAAGGCGCAGCAGATCGCCGCCTCCCTGCCGGCCCCGGACAAGCGCAGCGCTGCCTGAGCCTCGGGCAAGGCGGGAAGGTCTCAGCACATCTCCAGTGCCGGCACACCCGGGTAAATTTGTGTGTCGCAAGCGTAATCAACACATTGGCTTGCGGGCGGAGCAGAGAGGAAAATCCGCGATCTAGACTGGCGTCGCGTCTTTGACGAGGCCTTCCGATCCGGCCATGTCGTCACGCTTCTTCGTTACTCGAAGACTTCCTTCGCCTTGCCATCTTCAATGCGGCTCTGCAACTGCTGCACTTGCCGTTCAATTTCGCGCATGGCTTCGGTCAGCCTCAACACGCTGGTTGTCGTGTCGTAATCATGCCGCACACCAGATCCAACCCGGACGGAACGCTCCAACTCCGGCTCCGCGTCGGGCGCGGCGGGCGCCTCGATCACCATGCCCGCAGCCTGGACGACTTCGCCCGCCCCGACCAGCCTTTGCAGGGTTCGCTCGGCAGCTGACAGCTTGCAATAGTCTTCGTAGCTCAGAAGATCGGTCTTCATTTTCGGGGCCTCCTGCCTTTCAACAGTTCTTGGACACCCTGGGGCAGCGTCTTTGATCCGGCGCGAATAAGCACATCGAGGTGTTTTTCCATTTCACCCGCGGCTTCCAAGCCAATCATTAGGATAACCCAATCATTGGCATCATGGCCGATCACGAAGGCGACATCCCAGCCGTCCAGTACTTCGCGTACCCTTACCCCTCCAAAATAGCGATCTCGCGGCGAGTTTGGAAGGGCTTTCAGGTTTCCCGCGATCCTCTCCTGCTGCTCAGGTGCAATTTGATGCGAGGCGAAGTCGAACTCACATTGTTCGGTCGTATCGACAACGACTTTCAGACCCCGATTCCTGAACTGGCTTTCGGACATGCGATCTTCGCCCAATTGAAACCCGCGACTGCAGAATAGCCCATTGTCCACCCAGCCTCAACTTCCAGGCGCTTCAGTGCGCATGGTCATGTCCATGGCTTGTCAAAGCGCCGAGATCCTCGCCGGAGCGGTATTCCTTCCAGGCCTGAACCAGAATGAGCTGGGCCGAGCGCAGGAACAGACCGGCCATCAGCAGCGCGACAATCAGGTCGGGCCAGGCGGAAGCGGTGAGCCAGACGGCCGCACTCGCGATCATGACGGCGACATTGCCGATGGCGTCATTGCGCGAGCAAAGCCAGACCGAGCGGACATTGGCATCGCCGTCCTTGTAGCGCATCAGCAGAAACACGCTGGCCAGATTTGCCGCCAGCGCCAGCAGGCCGATCGTTCCCATGATCCCGGCGCTGGGCACGCCCAGTATCAGGACCTGATAGACGGTCGAGCCGAACACCCAGAGCCCCATGGCCAGCAGGCTGAACCCTTTCAGCAAGGCCGCGGTGGAGCGGACCCTGATGCTCATGCCGATCACCGCCAAGCTCAGGCCGTAGGTCAGCGCATCGCCGAGAAAATCCAGCGCATCGGCCTGCAAGGCCTGCGAGCCGGCCAGTTTGCCCGCCGACATCTCGACGAAGAACATGGCCGCATTGATGGCGATCACGGTCCACAAGACGCGCTTGTAGGCGGAATCCATGCCGTCAAACCTGGGATTGCCGGAACAGCCGCAAGCTTGGGTTTGAGTGCCACATGCGGGCGCTTCGAGGGTGGAGCTATCTGTCATGTCATATTCCTTGCCTAATCATTGGCAGGAAATATAATCTCTCTAGCGGCTATAGGTTCAAGAGGTGATTTGCATGTTTTCGATCGGTGAGCTTTCAAAACGGACAGGCGTGAAAATCCCGACCATTCGCTATTATGAGCAAATGGGATTGATAGAGGCGCCGGAGCGCTCCGAAGGCAATCAGCGCCGTTATTCAAAAGACGGGCTGAAACGCCTGTCCTTTATCCGCCACTCCCGCGAGCTGGGGTTTTCCATCGACAACATCAAAGGCCTGCTGGAGCTCAGCCAGCATCCGGAAAAGCCCTGCCACGACGCGCACAATATGGCTGCTCGCCGGCTTCAGGATGTTCAGGCGAGAATCGCCAAACTGCAACGCCTGGAAGGTGAATTGAAACGCATTTCAGAGTGTGACGCCAACACGGTCGCGCATTGCGCAGTGATCGAGACACTGGCCGATCACAGCCTGTGCGAAGGGGAGCACTGAGCCGGTACCGACCGATCCGGCTTGAGCCAGACGGGTGATTCCGGACGCGCTCACCGAGCCCATTGTCCGCTTGTTACCGCTGCCTTGATGCGCATCAATGAAGAATGTTCAGGTGCGTTGCATTCTGAACCCACGAAAACAAAGACGTGCGGTGCTTGCGGCATCATCCGCGCACGTGGCTGATGACCGGTCTGGCCGTGATCGCTGCGGCAGAGATGTTGCCCGTTTATGGAACCTGCATGAACCGCATCTCTCAACGGCAAGGCCTTACCTGCACCAAGGCCCGCGAAGGTGCCGCCGCAAGACTATTATTGTGAACGCAGGAGGTGCGGATTGCTTGCTCATAAGATCGACAGCATGAGTTGGCTGCTTCAAGGCGATGTGGCCATTCAGTACCAGACGCATCGCGACCTGCTGGACGCAGATCGCCCCGATCTGCGGGCGCGCATTGCCCGGGAAGGATGGGGAAAGCAGCTTCTCGACCAGCGCAATCCGGATGGCTCGTGGGGTCTTGATTTCTACCGGCCGAAATGGACGAGCTCCCATTACACCCTGTTGAGCTTGAAAGGCCTGGCGATTGCGCCGGATCAGCCGATTATCAGGGAGAGCATCGCCAGAATCCTGGCCGGCTACAAGGCCGTAGATGGAGGCATCGGGTGCTCGCGCGGCGACAGGAAAAGTGATGTCTGCGTCAATGGCATGGTGCTGAACTACGCCTCATATTTCGGCGCGCCGGCAGACGATCTCTGCTCCATCGTCGATTTCCTTCTCTGTGAACATATGAAAGACGGCGGCTTCAACTGCCAGTCCAACCGCTCGGGCGCACACCACAGCTCGCTTCACTCCACCTTGTCGGTGCTCGAGGGCATCCACGAATATGCCAGAAATGGATACAGATACCGGTTGGACGAATTGCAGACGGCGGCACGGCGGTCGCGGGAGTTCATCCTGCTGCATCGCTTCTATAAATCGGACCGCACCGGTGACATCATCAGCAAGCGGTTCCTGATGTTCCCCTACCCGCCGCGCTGGTATTACAATATCCTCAGGGCTCTGGATCATTTCCAGACTGCCGGTGCGCCCTATGACGCGCGCATGCAAGATGCTCTCGATTCCGTCGCGGACAAGTGCGGCAAGGATGGGCTGTGGCGACGAGAAGCCGCCGTTCCAGGGAAAGTCTTCCTTGTCATGGAAGCACCGCGTGGTCCCAGTCGGTGGAACACACTGATGGCGCTTCGTGTGCTTAAGGCCTACGGCAATGCAGCTTGAGCTTGAGCTTCTTCCGCGGCTCCATGACGGCTTTCAGTCCAAGCCCCTGCCCTAAGCCCCCGCGGACTTGGCGCTGACGACCTCATTGAACTTGGTGAAGAACTGGCCGGCGAGCTTTTTCGAGGTCGAATCGATCAGCCGGGAGCCGAGCTGGGCGATCTTGCCGCCGACCTGCGCGTTGACCGCATAGGAGAGCACGGTTTCGGCGCCGTCTTCGACAAGCTTCACGTCGGCGCCACCCTTGGCGAAGCCGGCGATGCCGCCCTTGCCTTCGCCGGCAATGGTGTAGCTCTCGGGTGCGTTGATGTTTTCCAGCGTCACATCGCCGGAAAATTTGGCTGACACCGGACCGATCTTGAGCTTGACGGTCGCAGACATCTCGGTTTCGGAGCTCTTTTCGAGGCTTTCACAGCCCGGAATGCATTGGCGCAGCACGTCGGGATCATTGAGCGCTTCCCAAACCAGCTGCCGCGGGGCCGCGATGCGTTCTTCGCCGTTCATTTCCATTGGACAAGATCCTCCCTGAGTACAGCCCTATCTATGCAAAGCGAAAACGGCTTTGCCAAGTGCATATCGGGTTGCTATGTCCAATCTCTCATGAAATTGCGGGGACAGCGCTGCTCAGGGCCTGACCACGCTCATAAACTGGACAATTCCGACTTTGGCCGACAAGCGTATTCAAAAGCCACGACGCGGCAGCCCCGGCAAACCCAGGGACGCCAAACCGGGCGACGGCAGGCCAGCAGGCGGACAGCGCGGCAAACCGGGACGTGGCGCGGCTCCAGCCGACAGCCCCTCGCGCGGCAAAGACCCGCAGTCCGGAACCGCCCCCGCAAGATCCGCGGCATCCAATCCGGTTTACACCGCGCCTGTGTTTGACAAACGCGGCGCGGACAAGCGCGCGGCTGCCCAACCTCAAGCGCCGCTGCGGCCAATGATCAAGCGCAGCGGCACGCTCCCCCAACAGACCGCGCCGCTGATCCTGGAAACCGGCGATGAAGACGGTTACCAGCTGCTCGACATGGGCCTCAACGCGGCCGGTCAGGGCGAGAAGCTCGAGCAATATGGCAGCCTGCGCATCGTGCGTCCGGAAGCGCAGGCGCTGTGGGGCCGCGGCCTGCCGGATTCGGAATGGGACAAGGCAGACGCGGTGTTTACCGGCGACACCGACGAGGACGGCATCGGCCGCTGGGCATTCCCGCGGGTTCCGCTGCGCGAAACCTGGCCGATGAAGCTGCTCGGCGTCGATTTTCATGGCCGGCTGACCTCGTTCCGCCATGTCGGGGTGTTTCCCGAGCAGATCGCGCACTGGCGCTGGATGGCGGACCGGATCACCGAGGCCAGGCGGCCGCTGAAGGTGCTGAACCTGTTTGGCTATACCGGCGTCGCCTCGCTTGTGGCAGCCAAGGCCGGAGCCGAGGTCACCCATGTCGACGCATCAAAAAAGGCCATTGGCTGGGCGCGGGAAAACCAGGCGCTGGCACGGCTCGAAGACAAGCCGATCCGCTGGATCTGCGAGGATGCGATGAAGTTCATCGCCCGCGAGGAGCGCCGCGGCAACCGCTACGACATCATCCTCACCGATCCGCCGAAGTTCGGCCGCGGACCGAATGGTGAAGTCTGGCATCTGTTTGAACATCTGCCGCTGATGCTCGACATCTGCCGCGAGCTGCTGAGCGACAAGCCGGTCGGGCTGGTGCTGACGGCCTATTCGATCCGGGCTTCGTTCTACGCGACGCACGAGCTGATGCGCGAAACCATGCGCGGCGCCGGCGGCCGGGTGGAATCGGGCGAACTGATCATCCGCGAGAGCGGCAAGCCCGAGGCGGACGAATGCCGGGCGCTGTCAACATCGCTTTATTCAAGGTGGCTGCCGCAATGAGCGAGCATGAAAATCCCAGAGGCGGGGCGGCGCGGGTCGGACAGGTGAAAGAGGTCACCAGTCTTTCCAATCCGGTGATCAAGGACATCCGCGCGCTGTCGATGAAAAAACATCGCGACGAGACCGGCACATTTCTGGCCGAGGGCCTGAAACTGGTGATCGACGCCATTGATCTGGGCTGGGCCATCCGCACGCTGATCTATGCCAAGAACCAGCGCGGCAAGGAGCAGGTCGAAAAGATAGCGGCGCTGACCGTGGCGCGCGGCGGGCTGGTTCTCGAAGTCAGCGAGAAAGTGCTGACCGCGATCACGCGGCGCGACAATCCGCAGGCCGTGATCGCCGTTTTCGACCAGAAACTGGCGCAGATTGGAGGCATCTTGCCGTCGAAGGACGAGACCTGGGTCGCGCTTGACCGGGTCCGCGATCCGGGCAATCTCGGCACCATCATCCGTACCGCCGACGCTGCAGGCGCATCCGGCGTGATCCTGATCGGCGAAACCGTCGACCCTTTTTCGATGGAAACGGTGCGCGCCACCATGGGATCGGTATTCGCCGTTCCGCTGGTGCGGGCCAGCGAGGCGGAGTTCCTCAGTTGGTCGAAGAAATCCGGCGCTCTGGTTGTCGGCAGCCACCTCAAGGGCAGCGTCGACTACCGCACGATTGGCTACAAGGGCCAGCCCGTGGTGCTGCTGATGGGCAATGAGCAGCAGGGCCTACCCGATATGCTGGCCAAGGCCTGCGGCAAGCTTGCCCGGATTCCGCAAACCGGACGGGCGGATTCGCTCAATCTGGCGATCGCCACCGGAGTGATGCTGTTTGAAGCCCGGCGGCACCTGCTTTCGCTGGAAGACCCGCACGCATGAACCAGACCCCGACCGACCCCTCCCCGTTGAGCCGTGTCATCCCGATGCTGGCGCTGGTCGCGGTGGCTGTTGCCATCGACCAGGCGATCAAATGGCTGGTGGAAACGCAGTTGCCGTTTCACGAGCTGGTGCCGGTGGTCCCGATGTTCGCGCTCTACCGCACCTGGAACGAAGGCATCGCGTTTTCGCTGCTGGGCGGATTGCCCGACACGGCGCTGCTGGCCCTGACCGGGCTGGTGATCATCTTTGTGCTTTACCTGTGGTGGCGCACGCCATCGGGGCGCTTGATCGCGCATCTGGGTTTTGCGCTTATTATCGGCGGTGCGCTGGGCAATCTGGTTGACCGCGCGGTCTATGGCCACGTGGTTGATTATATCCTGTTTTACACCGAGAGCTGGTCATTCGCCGTGTTCAATCTTGCCGATGCATTCATCAGCATCGGCGCCG
This sequence comes from Hoeflea sp., assembly GCA_048261205.1. Taxonomy (GTDB): domain Bacteria; phylum Pseudomonadota; class Alphaproteobacteria; order Rhizobiales; family Rhizobiaceae; genus Hoeflea. The sequence goes on along the minus strand of JBLXGF010000006.1, from coordinate 231,998 downwards.
GGCTGATTGTGCTGGATGAAGTGATCGCCATGTTGCACGAACGCAAACACCGAAGCTGACACAATCAGCCGGACAGAGCGGCACTTGATCTTGTGGCCGGGGCGGGCCAGTCTGGATCAACGCACAAGAGGAGCCTCCATGGAAGACCGTTTCAAGGGCATATTGCTCACCCGCGATGAAAACAAGGTGATGTCGGTCAACGTGACCGAGCTCGGCCTTGATGACCTGATGGAAGGCGATGTGGTCGTCGAGGTCGAATGGACCACCATCAACTACAAGGATGGCCTTGCCATCACCGGCAAGGGACCTGTCGTGCGGCGCTGGCCGATGGTTCCCGGCATTGACTGCGCAGGCACGGTGGTGAGCTCCGACAACGAGCGCTTCAAGACCGGCGACAAGGTGATCCTCAACGGCTTCGGCGTCGGCGAGGTGCATACCGGCGCTTACGCCGCCTATGCCCGGCTGAAGGGCGACTGGCTGATCCCCATGCCCGAAGGCATGGATGGACGTTCGGCGATGGCGATCGGCACCGCCGGTTACACGGCCATGCTGTCGGTGATGGCGCTCGAACGCCACGGCATCACGCCCGGACGCGGCCCGGTGGTGGTGACCGGGGCCAATGGCGGTGTCGGCACGGTGGCGATCGCGGTGCTGGGCAAACTCGGCTACGAGGTCATCGCCTCCACCGGACGCACCGAGGAAGCCGATTTTCTCAAGAGTCTCGGCGCATCGGAAGTCATTCACCGCGATGAACTCTCCGGCCCGGCAAAGCCGCTCAACAAGGAGCGCTGGGCCGGCGCCATTGACGCGGTTGGCAGCCACACGCTTGCCAATGTGCTGTCGATGACCTCTTACGGCGGGGCGGTGACGGCCTGCGGGCTGGCTCAGGGCATGGACCTGCCGACATCGGTGGCGCCGTTCATCCTGCGCGGCGTGTCTCTGCTTGGCATCGATTCGGTGATGGCGCCTCTGGCACTCAGGCAGGAAGCCTGGTCGCGTCTGGTCACGGATCTGGATATGGACAAGCTCGAGGCGATTTCAAGCGAAACCGGTTTTGACGGGATCATCGATGCGGCGCATCAGATCATCGACGGCAAGGTCCGCGGACGTGTGGTTGTCGACATGAAAAAGCCAAATGCATAATCGCTAAAATTTGACGATTTCGCTGAAGTCTTTGCTCACGGGGCCCGTGCTATCACGGGTCCATGATGACAGAACCTTTGCGACTGCAAGCCACCCTTCAGCGAGCCATGAGTGAGCAGGCGATCACTCATGCGAGCTTTTCACCGCTCAATCCACGAGTTGAAAACCCAGTTCCCGAGGTTTCGGTGGATACCGAGCGGACGCAAGCCGAGGTGGCGAGCAGCTCTGCGTCGCGCCCCTTGTTCGCCGTCTCCGCCGGCCTTGCAGCGACTGCCCTCTCCGTGGCTTTCAACGCACCGGCGCTGCTGGTTGCCTCGGTCGCTGGCATTGCCATCTGTTCCGCAGTGCCCTTGTTGCGACGTCCGTTCAACAGTACCCGATCAGCTATCTTCGCAGGTTTCAAGCCGACAGCAGGCGACCGGTCGGAACATGACTTTGACCGCAAATGGGAACTCGGCGAGTTTTCCAGCCAGCTCGCCAGCATCTTCGATACTCTCGGCGACATGGTGGTCGTCTGCGCCAACAATGGCCAGATCATCTATGCCAATGAAACATTCAAATCGGCGACAGGATTTGACAGCCCGGTCGGCCTGACGCTTTCGATGACAGGCATCGAGCCGGTGGACACGACCAGCACAGGCGGTCACGAACTGGTGCTTGGCGATGACGGGAACCAGACCATCTGGACCTGGCATGAAACCGTGACGCGCGACCCCTCCAGCGGCGAGCTGGTGTTGCAGTGTATCGGCCGCAATATCACCGCGGCGCGGCTGACGGAGGCGGAACTGGTCGAGGCGCGGCAAAAGGCCGAAGCCGCCAACCATGCCAAATCGCGTTTTCTGGCGACCGTCAGCCATGAGATCCGCACGCCGCTCAACGGCATCCTGGGCATGACGCATCTGCTGGAGCAGACCCAGACAACGCCGGAACAGGCGAGCTATCTCAAGACCGCCGGCGAATCCGGAATGGCGCTTCTGTCGCTGATCGAGGATCTTCTCGATGTGACCTCGATTGAAGCAGGCCGTCTGCATCTCAGGCATGAAGAGGGCAACCTCGAGGACCTGGTCAACGGCGTCTCCGAGCTGATGGCCTCGCGCGCCCATGAAAAGGGTATTGAAATCGCAGTCCACATCGCACCGGAAGCGCCGCGGCTGATCACTTCTGATATCGGCAGGTTGCGGCAGGTGCTGTTCAATCTTGTCGGCAATGCCATCAAGTTCACCGAAACCGGCGGCGTGCTCATCGAGGTTCTGCGCGAAGACAAGCAGCTTGCCTTCATCGTCTCCGACACAGGGCCGGGGCTGAAGGAATCCGATCAGGCGCGGATCTTCGAGGAATTCGAACGCGCCAACAACGGCCCGACCCGCAGCCACGGTGGCGCAGGCCTGGGTCTGTCGATTTCAGCCCGCATTGTCGAGGCGCTGGGCGGTGAAATCGGCGTGACATCGACTGCCGGCAAGGGCAGCAGTTTCCGGTTTACGGTTCCGGTCAAGGAAATGGCCGTTCCGGAAACGCTTGCGCCTGTGCGCGGCCCTCTCGCCGATCGTGCCGTTCTGGTGATTGCGCCGAGCGGACCGGTTTCGACCGCCCTGCTGTGGACCATCCGCGATCTTGGCGGCATTGCGGAGGCCGCCCATGATGACAAAAGCATAATAGCCGCCCTGACCCGGCTTTACCGCTCCGGCGCTCAGATCAGCGATATAATCGTCGACCGCAGGCTCGCCGACCAGGCCGACAGCCTGCTGGCTGCAGCGCCGACCGAACTGCCTGAAGGTATCGAACGCACACTGGTGATCGCGCCTGAAGACAGCCGTGATCTGGAAAGCCATGCCGGCCATGGCGCCAATGCCTGGCTGGTGCGTCCGGTGCGCCGGGTGTCATTGATCAATGTGCTGACCCGGCGCGATGACCGCGAGGATCGTGACCGGTTGTGCGGCAAACCACGTCCGGTGATGCTGGAACGCTCATCCGACAATCCGACGCTCGACATTCTTCTCGCCGAGGACGATCCCGTAAACGCGCTTGTGGTGCGAACCAATCTGGCGCGTCAGGGTCACCGTGTCACGGTCGTCGGAAACGGCCGCGAGCTGGTCAATCAGGCCATGGAACGCCGAAGCGGTGTCGCAGGCTATGACCTTGTCATCACCGACATTTCGATGCCGGAGCTCGATGGCCGCAGTGCAATCGAGCAGATCCGGGCCGAGGAAGCAGCCGGTCAGCTGGCTCGCCTGCCGATCATTGTGCTGACCGCCGATGGTCAGGCTTCGACCCGCGACGACCTGCTTGCCGCTGGTGCTGACGGGCATGCGGAAAAGCCGATCGATCCGGAATGGCTGCTGCAACTGGCAACGATGACCGCCGGCAAGAAAACCCGCACTGCGGCATGACAGTTGCAGCATCTCCCGGCGCTGTTGCCCGGGTGCCGCTGCATCGTCATCAGCCTCAAGGACAGGAGCTTCCGCTGCGCAAGCAAACCGGCTGCGGCGGGAAGGTTCAGGGCGGTTTTATCTCCGAATACACCCTGCACATGCACGGGCCTGCGGCAGCAAACACAATATAACCTCGAAAACACCGCATCCGGGATGGCAAATGTCACTCGGATGTCGCAGAATCATGGTTGAACCCCGCCATCACCAAGCGGGAGATTACCCATGGAAACGCACGTGCATCTGCCTTCATCCAAGCCCTTCCTCGCTCCCGTCGCCGGGTACAAACCGGCGGGGCAGGTTCTTGGCCGCATCGGATCGCTGGAAGTGCGGCTTGCTGCAACCAGAAGCGAAGTCGAGGCCGCGCAAGCGCTTCGCTACCGGGTCTTCGTCGAGGAAATGGGCGCTCGCCTGCCTGAAGAGGCAATGGTGCAAAAACGCGATTTCGACAGCATCGACCGCTATTGCGATCACCTGCTGGTGCTCGACACCGCCCTGACCGGCGACACCGAAGAGCAGATTGTCGGAACCTACCGGCTGCTGCGGCAGGAGGTTGCGGCGCGTCATGACGGGTTCTACTCGCAAAGCGAGTTCGACGTCACCGACCTGACCGGGCGCAATTCCGGCAAGCGCTTTCTCGAGCTTGGCCGTTCCTGCGTTCTGAGCACCTATCGCACCCGCCGCACCCTTGAGGCCCTGTGGCAGGGCAACTGGGCCTATGCACTGAGCCACGGCATTGACGTGATGTTCGGTTGCGCCTCGTTCCCGGGCAACAAGCCGCATGCGCATGCGCTGGCGCTGTCGTTTCTCAACAACACGGCCTCGGCCAATGCCGAATGGAAGGTCAAGGCCATTGCCGGCCGCGGCCTGTCAATCGACATGATGCCGGTGGAAGCCATCAATCCGCGCGCAGCCCTTGCCGCGATGCCGCCGCTGGTCAAAGGCTATCTGCGGGTTGGCGCACTGGTTTCCGAAGAAGCGGTGGTTGATCCGGCCTTCGGCACCACCGATGTGCTGGTGATCCTGCCGGTCAAGCAGATCAATGGCCGCTACATCAATCATTACGGCGCTGACGCCTCGCGATTTGCCGCCTGAACAGACCCCAAAATGCCGCGCAGGGCGGCTTGGCCCGGTCACCGATCGAGCCAAGCCGCCATGGTTTCGCGCAAGTTTTTGATTGCCTCCTGCCTGCTGTAGAGGATAGGTCAGTGCGGATTGACGGGGTAAAACATCCCCGGCCCCGATCCGCCGGACCGCCACGCGAGGTATGATGAGCTACAATATTGTGCAGTTTTTTCTGCCTTTCACGTCCTATCCCTACAAGGGCGAGGCTGTGCCATGCCCGGCTTGCGGGCATTCAGACAGTAAACCGATTGTCTCGCTCGACCGCCGGCTGAAGCGGCTGCCGACATCGATGTGCAACCATTGCGGCCTGCTTTACACAAACCCGATGCCGACCGATGCGGAACTGGCGACCTATTATCAGGATTACTACCGGTTCGACTATCAGACCGCGACCACCGAGCCCAAGGAGCGGCATATTCGCAAACGCAGGGTCGAGGCCGCAAACCGCGCTGCGCATCTGCAAGGCCTGCTGCAACCCGGAGCGCGGACACTCGATTTCGGATGCGGCTCTGGCGAATTTGTCGGCACGCTGCTTGCGGCCGGCTACGATGCCCACGGGTTCGAGCCCGGCGACACCTACGGCTCTTACGCAAAGTCACTGTATGGCGACCGCATCACCGTCGCCGGCTGGCAGGATATCAGGGTTGATACGCCCTACGATCTTGTCACCTGTTTCCATGTCGTCGAGCACCTGCGCGACCCGGTTGCCGCCATGCAGCAGATGGCCCGATGGGCCGCACCGGGAGGGCTCGTCTATATCGAGATTCCGGATCTGGGGAAGGCCCATCCCAACAAGGGATTCGGCGCGCTGCACTTTGCCCATTTGACCGGGTTCAACCAGCACAATCTTGTGATTGCGGCGGCCCGCGCCGGTTTGACACCGGAACGGGTTATCGGCCCGACCGGCATGATCTTCCGCCGGGCCGACGTGACTGCAGATACAATCGAAAGCGAAGCGCGCCAGGGGCGTGAGCTTTCCGAAAGGCTCTACGGCAACGGACGCATGGTTTCGAACTACCTTCGCTACCAGCTTGGCAAGATTACCGGCGCGAACCGCTCCAAGGGATAGGTTGATGTCCGGCTGAAGGGCTTCAACGGCCCCTCAGCCGTTCACCTGTCAGCTTGAGGCATTGTAGGCGGCGATGGCCGCCATGTTGACGATGTCGGAATCCTTGGCGCCCATCGAGACGATCTGGATCGACTTGTCGAGCCCAACCAGCAGCGGACCAATGACGGTGGAACCGCCGAGTTCCTCCAGCATCTTGGTCGAAATCGAGGCCGAGTGAAACGCCGGCATCACCAGCACATTGGCCGTGCCCGACAGTTTGCAGAACGGATATTGCTCGAGCACCTTGGCGTTGAGCGCCACATCGGCGGCCATCTCCCCGTCATACTCGAAATCGACCCGGCGCTTGTTGAGGATCTTGACCGCGTCGCGGACCCGCTCGGAGCGTTCGCCGGTCGGGTGGCCGAAGGTGGAATAGGCCAGCATCGCAACCCGCGGCTCATAGCCAAGCCGCCGCGCCATGCCGGCGGCTTCCTCGGCGATGTCGGCCAGTTCCTCGGAGTTCGGCATGTCGATGACGGCGGTGTCGGCGACAAACACGGTGCGTCCGCGGCACAGCGCCAGCGACACACCGATCATCCGGTGGCCGGGTTTGACGTCAACACAGCGGCGGATGTCTTCCAGTGCGGTGGAGTAATTGCGGGTGGTGCCGGTGACCATGGCATCCGCGTCACCCAGCGCCACCATGCAGGCGCCGAAATGGTTGCGGTCGGTGTTGATCAGCCGCTGGCAATCGCGATGCAGATAGCCTTTGCGCTGCAGCCGGGCATAGAGATAATCGGTGTAGGCCTCGACCCGGCGCGAGACCCGGGCGTTGACCAGTTCGATGCCGGTCCGGTCAAGGTCGATACCGGCCTGTTTGGCGGTTTCACGCATCTGTTCCTCGCGGCCCAGAAGGCAGGCGGTGCCCAGCTTCTGGTTCACATAGGACACGGCGGCACGCATCACCTGCTCTTCCTCGCCCTCGGCAAAGACCACCCGCTTGGGGTGACGGCGAACCCGCTCATAGAGCCGCTGCAGGGTGGAAGCGATCGGATCGCGCCGGGCGGAGAGCTCCTGCGCGTAGGCTTCCATGTTGAGGATCGGCTTTTGCGCCACGCCCGACTCCATCGCCGCCTTGGCGACGGCAACAGGAATGGCCGAGATCAGGCGCGGGTCAAAGGGCACCGGAATGATGTATTGCGGGCCAAAGCGCGGCCGGACGCCCTGATAAGCGGCGGCAACATCATCGGGCACGTCTTCGCGGGCGAGTGCGGCCAGCGCATTTGCGGCAGCAATCTTCATGTCGTCATTGATGGTCGAGGCCCGGACATCCAGAGCGCCGCGGAAGATATAGGGAAAGCCCAGGACATTGTTGACCTGGTTGGCATAATCCGACCGGCCTGTCGCCATGATCGCGTCATTGCGGATGGCAGCGACCTCCTCCGGCGTGATCTCCGGATCGGGATTGGCCATGGCGAAAATGATCGGGTTTTTCGCCATCGAGGCGACCATCTCGGTCGTCAATGCGCCTTTGGCGGAGAGGCCGAACACCACATCCGCGCCGTCCATGGCGTCGGCCAGCGAGCGCGCCTTGGTCTCGACCGCATGGCCGGATTTCCACTGGTTCATACCCTCGGTGCGGCCCTTGTAGATCACGCCCTTGGTGTCGCAGAGCGTGATGTTTCCCGGCGTGAAGCCCATCGCCTTGACCAGCTCGACACAGGCAATGGCTGCTGCACCCGCGCCATTGCAGACCAGCTTGGTGGTCTTGAGGTCGCGGCCGGTCAGATGCAGCGCATTGATCAGGCCGGCAACCGCGATGATGGCCGTGCCGTGCTGGTCGTCATGGAACACCGGGATGTCCATGAGCTCACGCAGCCGTTGCTCGATGATGAAGCAATCGGGCGCCTTGATATCCTCGAGATTGATGCCGCCGAAGCTGGGGCCGAGGAAGCGGACGCTGTTGATGAATTCCTCGACATTCTCGGTATCGACCTCCAGATCGATGGAATCGACATCGGCAAAGCGCTTGAACAGCACCGCCTTGCCCTCCATCACCGGCTTGGAGGCCAGTGCGCCGAGATTGCCCATGCCCAAAATGGCAGTGCCATTGGAAATGACCGCCACCAGATTGCCTTTGGCGGTGTAATCGAAGGCGCGGGACGGATCTTCGGCAATGGCCTTGACCGGCACTGCAACGCCCGGCGAATAGGCCAGCGACAGATCGCGCTGCGTCGCCATCGGCTTGGTCGGGTTGATTTCAAGCTTGCCGGGCCGGCCACGGGCGTGAAAATCCAGCGCCTCCTGATCGGTTACGACTGAAATTGAGCGATCTGACTTGTCCGTCCCTGGCATATTTTTCCATCCCGTTGTGGGCGACCTTGTGTACGGCGCCTCAACCCTGTTGTCTTTGTCCTCCACTCACCGTTAGGGTGGATAGGCCGGGCTGTAAAGCCACTCGTCCGGTGAAGCTTATGTGCCAAATAATTGAAAACCCAAGACAGGCATTACCTCTTGAACGCCGAATCTCCGCTAAACCCCGCCATATTGACGACCGCGCAGCTTGCCACGGCGGAAAGCCGTGCCACGGCGACGCCGATGATGGAGCAGTTCATCGAGATCAAGGCGAACAATCCGGATTCGCTGCTGTTTTACCGGATGGGGGATTTCTACGAGCTGTTCTTCGAGGACGCGGTGGACGCATCGCGGGCGCTCGGCATCACGCTGACCAAGCGTGGCCAGCATCTTGGGCAGGACATTCCGATGTGCGGCGTGCCGGTGCATGCCGCCGATGATTATCTGCAAAAGCTGATCTCGCTGGGGTTCCGGGTGGCGGTCTGCGAGCAGACCGAGGACCCGGCGGAAGCCAAGAAACGCGGCTCCAAATCCGTGGTCCGGCGCGATGTCACGCGGCTGGTGACGCCGGGCACGCTGACCGAGGAAAAGCTGCTCGATCCCTCGCAATCGAACTTCCTGATGGCCCTGGCCCGGGTCAAGGGTGCGGGCGAAGCGCATTACGGCCTGGCCTGGATCGACATCTCCACCGGAGCGTTTCATGTCGGCGAAAGCCGGCTGGCACGGCTGATGGCCGATATCGCCCGGGTGGAACCGCGCGAACTGATCCTGGCCGACAATGTGTTTCACGATCCTGAAATCCGGCCGCTGATCGACCAGATCGGCCGGGTGGCCGCACCTCAGCCGGCGGTGCTGTTCGACAGCGCGTCCGCCGAGGGCCGGATTGCCCGCTTCTTCGATGTCGGATCGCTCGACGGCTTCGGCAGTTTCTCCCGCGCCGAACTGGCAGCAGCGGCGGCAGTCATCGCCTATGTGGAGAAAACCCAGATTTCCGAACGGCCAGCCCTTGGCCGCCCCGAGCGTGAAAGCGACGGCGACCGGATGTTCATCGATCCGGCGACACGGGCAAGCCTGGAACTGGTGCGCACGCTGTCAGGCGACCGGCAAGGCAGCCTGATCAAGGCCATCGACCGCACCGTGACCGGCGGCGGCGGGCGTAAGCTCAGTGAATGGCTGATGGCGCCGCTGACCGATCCCGACGCCATCAATGCGCGGCTCGACGGCGTTTCCCACCTGATTGCCAATCCGGCGCTCAGCGACAAATTGCGCCGGGCGCTCAAGGGCGTGGCCGACATGCCACGTGCACTGTCGCGGCTGGCACTCAACCGCGGCGGCCCGCGCGATCTCGGCGCGATCCTCGCCGGCCTGAAAGCAGCCAATGACATCGGCGCATTTTTCGGTACGGATGAGTCCCCGGCGCATCTGGAAAGGGCCGTGACCGCGCTGCGCGCTGTCCCGGGCGAGCTCGGTGCACGGCTGGCTGCAACACTTGACGACGAGTTGCCCCAGCTCAAGCGTGACGGCGGCTTTGTGCGCTCCGGGCATTCGCCCGAGCTTGATGAACTGCGGGCACTGCGGGACCAGTCGCGCCGGGTGATTGCCGGGCTTCAACTGTCCTACGCCGAGGAAACCGGGGTTCGCTCACTGAAGATCAAGCACAACAACGTGCTGGGCTATTTCATCGAGGTCACTGCACTGAACGCCGGGCCGCTGACAGACAGCGACGAGGCCAAGGCGCGGTTCATCCACCGCCAGACCATGGCCAACGCGATGCGCTTCACCACCACCGAGCTGTCGGATCTTGAAACCCGCATCGCCAATGCGGCCGGCGAAGCCCTGACGATCGAGCTCGCAGCCTTTGACGAAATGGTGCTGCTGGCGGTTGCTCATGCCGACATCATCAAGGCGGCCGCAGATGCGTTGTCGGTGATAGACGTGACGGCGGCGCTGGCCGAGCTGGCGCAGGAACAGGGCTATTCGCGCCCCAGAGTGGACGGAAGCCTGGCCTTCGAGATCGTCGCCGGACGGCATCCGGTGGTCGAACAGGCGCTGAGAAAACAGGCTGCGCAGCCGTTTGTGGCCAATGATTGCAATCTCTCGCCGCCGGACGAGAGTGGCGACGGCGGCACGATCTGGCTGCTGACCGGCCCCAATATGGGCGGTAAATCGACATTCCTCAGACAGAATGCGCTGATCGCCATCCTGGCGCAGATGGGCTCCTTCGTGCCGGCGGGAGCCGCGCATATCGGCGTGGTCGACCGGCTGTTTTCGCGGGTCGGTGCATCGGACGATCTGGCGCGCGGGCGCTCGACCTTCATGGTGGAGATGGTGGAGACGGCCGCCATTCTCAATCAGGCCAGCCCGCATTCGCTGGTCATTCTCGACGAGATCGGCCGCGGCACCGCGACCTTTGACGGGCTGTCGATTGCCTGGGCAGCGGTGGAGCACCTGCACGCCGAAAACCGCTGTCGGGGCCTGTTCGCCACGCATTTCCACGAGCTGACGGCGCTGTCCGAAAAGCTTCACCGGCTCAACAATGCCACCATGAAGGTCAAGGAATGGGAAGGCGAAGTGGTGTTCCTGCACGAAGTCGGCGCCGGATCTGCCGACCGTTCCTACGGCATCCAGGTTGCGCGGCTGGCGGGTCTGCCGGACGCCGTGGTGGCGCGCGCCCGCGAGGTGCTGCAACTGCTGGAGACCAGCGAACGCGAAAACCCGGCGGCGCGGCTGGTCGACGACCTGCCGCTGTTTGCGATGCCGGCTGCCAGGGAGCCTGCCAAAGCGTCCAAGGGTCCGTCGGAATCGGACGTCTATCTGACGGAGCTTAATCCTGATGACATGACACCTCGCGATGCGCTCGAGGCGCTTTACGAGCTCAAGCGCCGGGCAGCAGCGCGCGGGAAAAACTGACCACCTCGTCAAGCAGCCACTTTTGACGGGGTTTCATCTCTTCCAAAAACCGATAAGACAGGATCGGCTGCGCATTGAGATCGCAGTCGGCAACGAGGAGCCAGAATGAGCAAGTTCGACGTCCTTTGCATCGGCAATGCAATTGTCGATATCATCGCGCGGTGCGACGAGAGTTTTCTCGTCGACAATGAGATCATCAAGGGCGCGATGAACCTGATCGATGCCGACCGCGCCGAATTGCTGTATTCGCGTATGGGGCCGGCGATTGAGGCATCGGGGGGCAGCGCCGGAAACACGGCTGCAGGACTTGCCAGTTTCGGCAGCCGCTCGGCCTATTTCGGCAAGATTGCGGCCGATCAGCTCGGCAAGATCTTCAGCCATGACATCCGGGCCTTGGGCGTGCATTTCGAAACCAGGCCGCTTGAGAGCACGCCGCCCACCGCGCGCTCGATGATCTTTGTCACACCCGATGGCGAGCGCTCGATGAACACCTATCTCGGCGCCTGCGTCGAGCTTGGGCCGGAGGATATCGAGGCCGATGTGGTGGCCAATGCGAAGGTCACCTATTTCGAGGGCTACCTGTGGGACCCGCCACGCGCCAAGGACGCCATCCGTCTGTGTGCCGATATCGGCCACAAGCACGGCCGCGAAATGTCGATGACGCTGTCCGATCCGTTCTGCGTCGGCCGCTACCGCGCAGAGTTTCTCGATTTGATGCGCTCGGGCACGATCGACATCGTGTTCGCCAATGCGGAAGAAGCAAAATCACTCTACGAGACCGACAATTTCGAACATGCCGTGTCGCAGTTGCGCAAGGACTGCAAACTTGCCGCGATCACCCGTTCCGAGCACGGATCCGTCATTGTCCGCGGTGATGAGCGCCATGACATCGACGCCATCGACATCGAAGAGGTGGTCGACACCACCGGCGCCGGCGATCTCTACGCGGCAGGCTTCCTGCATGGCTATGCCAACGGCAAGCCGCTCGATGTCTGCGGCAAGCTCGGCAGCCTCGCCGCCGGCCTGGTGATCCAGCAGATCGGACCGCGGCCGCAGCTGTCGCTCAAGGATGCGGCACGGGACGCCGGCTTCGCCTGATCCGGCCAAATGGGGCTACATCACATCTTCGGGCGGACGGCCTGCGCGTGAGCGGTAGGGTGAAAAGGCCCAGCCATATCTGATCGCTCCGCCGCGCACGGCAAAGGCCGCAATGACGCCGACTGTGGAGGCGGCGATCAGCGGCGCACCGAGCAGGCTTGCAGCGACAAATCCGCCGGCGCCAACCAGGGCTGCGGAGACATAGATTTCCGGGCGCATCAGCACCGAGGGTTCGCCGGAGAGAAGATCCCGCAGGATACCGCCCAGCGTCGCCGTCATCATCCCGGTGACAAGCGCAACAATCGGCGACCCGCTGAGCGCAAGCCCCTTCGCCGCGCCCATCACCGCATAGGCGGAGAGACCGACGGCATCGAGCCAGAGCAACAGCCGGTAGCGCGATTCCACCAGGTGAGCCGTGAAATAGACAAGCACGGCGACAATGACGCAGACGACAAGATAAGCCGGCTTGTCCACCCAGAACACCGGCGTGGCGCCGAGCACGATATCGCGGAAGGTGCCGCCGCCTATGCCGGTGACGGCTGCCAGAAACACAAATCCGATCATGTCGAGCTGCTTGCGGGATGCGGCAAGCGCACCGGTGGCGGCAAATACCGCGACACCGGCGTAATCAAGTCCTTCAAGCGGGGTCATGGATGCTCCTTTCCCCGCCGGGGCGTGTTTTAAACGTCGTAGCCGGATGCCGGGTCCGGGCCATCGGACTCCGGAGTCCCGGCAGCAGGCGCGGCCTCTTTCGGGCCGCCCTTGGAGACGCCGACCATGGCCGGGCGCAGCATCCGGTCGCCAATCACATAGCCGGGCTGGACCACATCAACGACCGTGTTGTTGGCCACTTCGGTATTAGGGACCTCGTACATCGCCTGATGGTAGTTCGGATCGAACTTCTGCCCCATCGGCTCCAGCTTGCGCACGCCGTGACGCTCCAGCGTCGACAGCATGGCGCGTTCGGTCAGCTCGACGCCTTCGATAAGCGTCTTCAGGCCATTGTCGTCAGTGCTTTCGCCCTGCTCGGGCACGGCGGCAAGCGCACGCTGAAGATTGTCGGAAACCTGCAGCATGTCGCGGGCAAAACCGGAAATGGCAAAGGTCTTTGCATCCTTGATTTCGCGGGCGGTGCGGCGGCGCAGGTTTTCCATCTCGGCCGCCATGCGCAGCCGCTGATCCCTGAGGTCGGAAACCTCGGCCTTGAGCACTTCCACCGGATCAGGTTCTGTCGCCGGTGCTGGGGCGGCGGCTTCCTCAGCGCCGGATGCGGCGCCTGCCTGCGGGGTCTCGTGTTCGTTGCCCTGGCTTTCATCGCTCATGTTATGCATGTCCTGACTGTTCGGAAAAATTGTCATAGGGTCACCATTGCTGGTCTGACCCGGGGATATGCCTCGCATATCGACGTTCGGACCGCAAAAATCAAGGCCCTTCAGCGCCTGACGGCTGATCTGATGTCCAATGAACGTTGCAAAAATCCGAATATTTGCATCTACATCAAGCCGATCCGGCCGATACCGGCTTCGGCCAGGCCAAGCGCTATTTGCGCACCAGGCGCGAGACCAGCTGCGCGGTGTAATCCACCATCGGCACAATACGGGAATAATTGAGCCGTGTCGGACCAATAATGCCGACAGCGCCCACGACCTTGTCTTCACCATCGCGCCAGGGCGCCACGATAAGCGAGGAGCCGGACAGCGAAAACAGCTTGTTCTCCGAGCCGATGAAGATGCGGACGCCTGAGCCTTCTTCGGCAAGCGTCATAAGTTCGATCAGGCTTTCCTTGCGCTCAAGCTCGTCAAACAGCAGCTTGAGCCGGTCGAGTTCCTCGCCTGCGGTGAGGCCTTCCAGCAGGTTGCCGCGCCCGCGCACGATCAACCGTGCGGCACCTGCCCCCTCACGGCTGCCGGCCCAGACGGCAAGGCCGCGTTCGACAAGATCCTGGGACAGCACGTCCAGCTCGGAGCGGACCTCGGCGGTAATCCGTTCAAGTTCGCTGCGGACCTCGCCCATCGTGCGGCCGGCAAGATGGGCGTTGAGGAAATTCGCCGCTTCGGTCAGCTGTCCGGCCGTCACACCGTCGGGAAGCTCCATGACGCGGTTTTCGACCTGATCATTGCCGCCGACCAGCACCACAAGCGCCCGCTTCGGGTCGAGCCGGATGAATTCGATATGGCGGATGGTTGCGTCCTGCTTGGCGGCGATGACCAGTCCCGCGCCGCGGGTCATACCCGACAGCATCTGGCTGGCTTCGGTCAGCAAGGTTTCCACGGGACGGCTGGTATCTTCCGAATGGACCTGCCGTTCGATGGTCTGGCGCATCTCCGGCTGCAGATCGCCGACCTGCATGAAAGCATCGACAAAGAAGCGCAAGCCCTTCTGGGTGGGCAGTCTGCCGGCGCTGACATGCGGCGCATAGATCAGGCCCAGATCTTCCAGATCGCTCATCACATTGCGGATCGATGCCGGCGACAGCGACATCGGCAACATGCGCGACAGGCTGCGCGAACCGAGGGGATCACCCGATTCCATGTAGCTTTCCACAAGCGCACGGAAAATATCGCGCGAGCGCTCATCAAGCGCTCCGGCAAGATCTGCCGATATGGAAGCCGTGTTCATGGTCATTCGCAGTGTCCTTCAGGCCGCCACTGGCAAGCCCTTCCCAGGGAATATAGGCATTTGCACCGCAACACGAAAGGGCCAATGCAAAACCGGCAAGAGCGGCCGCCCGCAGACTGCCGGCGATCCGGCAATCCCGAAGCCGGGGCGCTTTTTCTTTGCATCATACAGCTGGCGCCGGTAGAAGGCGGCAACTTTTGAAATCAGGAGACAGACGATGCGCCCATCGGGACGGAATACAGATAAAATGCGGGCGGTCAGCTTTGAGCGTAATGTATCCAAGCATGCCGAGGGCTCTTGCCTGGTCAAGTTCGGCGACACCCATGTGCTGTGCACCGCGAGCCTCGAAGAGCGGGTTCCGCCATGGTTGCGCAACGGTGGCAAGGGCTGGGTCACGGCCGAATACGGCATGCTGCCGCGCTCGACCGGCGACCGCATGCGCCGCGAAGCGACATCGGGCAAGCAGGGTGGCCGGACCCTGGAAATCCAGCGCCTGATCGGCCGTTCGCTGCGTGCCGTGGTCGACCTCAAGGAACTTGGCGAACGCCAGATCACCATCGATTGCGATGTCATCCAGGCCGATGGCGGCACCCGCACTGCGGCGATCACCGGTGCATGGATTGCGCTGCATGATTGCCTGAAATGGATGGAGGCGCGCGCCATGGTGCGCACCGAGCGCGTGCTCAAGGATCACGTCGCTGCTGTGTCTTGCGGCATTTTTGCCTCGCAGCCGGTGATCGATCTTGACTATCTCGAAGATTCGGCTGCAGAAACGGATGCCAATTTCGTCATGACGGGGTCCGGCGGAATTGTTGAAATCCAGGGCACTGCCGAAGCTGAACCCTTTACCCAGCAACAGCTTCTGGAGCTTCTGGAACTGGCCAAGAACGGCATCGCCGCTCTGGTCACCATGCAAAAGGAGACGGTCGCAAGACCGCTGTAACACCGATGCCGGATGCGCCTCTCACCACACTGCTGGTTGCCAGCCACAATGCCGGCAAGATTGCCGAGATGCGCGATCTGTGCGGGCCTCTTGGCATAAAAGTTACCTCGGCGGCCGAACTCGGCCTGCCCGAACCGGACGAGACCGGCGACACATTCGAAGCCAATGCCGCAACCAAGGCGCTTGCCGCAGCAAAGGCTTCGGGTCTGATGGCACTGTCGGATGATTCCGGCCTGGTGGTGGATGCGCTTGACGGCGCGCCGGGGGTTTACACAGCTGACTGGGCAACCCGGGACGACGGAAGCCGTGACTTCCAGATGGCCATGCAGAAGGTCGAGGATGCCTTGCGCGCCCGCGGCGCCGACACCGATGCAAGCCGCACAGGGCGGTTCGTCTCCGTGCTCTGCCTGGCAACGCCTGAGGGCGAGGTCAGTTTCTATCGCGGCGAGGCTCCAGGTGTGCTGGTCTGGCCGGCGCGCGGTTCGCTCGGCTTCGGCTACGATCCGGTTTTTCGTCCCGACGGCCACAGCCGCACCTTTGGCGAAATGGCGGCTGAGGAGAAACATGGCTGGAAACCCGGACAGGCGACCGCGCTGTCGCACCGGGCGCGTGCCTTCAAGCTGTTCGCAGAGCAGCGGCTCGGCGTAGCCGCGGTATGAACTACGTCCCACCGAGCTCCAGCACATCTGTCGATATTGCACCCGACACCGGCAAACCGGGATTCGGGATCTATCTGCACTGGCCGTTTTGCGCAGCCAAATGCCCCTATTGTGATTTCAACAGCCATGTCCGGCATGCCGGTGTCGACCAGCAGGCCTATGTCAATGCCTTCCGGCAGGAAATTGCCGCCATGCGGCTGCTTTCAGGTCCGCAGGTGGTCACCAGCATATTTTTTGGCGGCGGCACGCCATCACTGATGTCGCCAGACACGGTCAACGCCGTTCTCGACGCGGTGCGCGAGGCATGGGTGGTGCCCGGCGGCATCGAGATCACGCTTGAGGCCAATCCTTCGAGCGTCGAGGCCGGCCGGTTTCGCGGCTACCGGCAGGCCGGCGTCAACCGGGTGTCGATGGGTGTGCAAGCGCTCAACGATGCCGATCTGAAGCGGCTCGGGCGCCTGCATGACCGGGCTGACGCACTCAAGGCCATCGGACTGGCGCGCGACATCTTTCCACGCATGTCATTCGACCTGATCTATGCCCGTCCTGACCAGACGGCTGAAGCCTGGGCTCTGGAGCTGGAAGAAGCCATTTCGCTGGCTGCAGACCATCTGTCCCTGTACCAGCTGACGATTGAAGAGGGCACGCCGTTTTACGGATTGCACAAGGCGGGCAAACTGATCGTTCCCGATGGCGAGCTGTCGGCCGAATTGTACGAGCTGACCCGTCAGGTGTGCGAAAGCCACGGACTGCCGGCTTACGAAGTGTCCAACCACGCCCGCCCCGGCGCCGAGAGCCGCCACAATCTGACCTATTGGCGTTATGGCGACTATGCGGGCATCGGCCCCGGCGCCCATGGCCGGCTGACGACACCGCGCGGCAAGATCGCCACTGCGACCGAACGCACGCCCGAGCAATGGCTCAAGCTGGTGGCAGAGAACGGCCACGGCATGATCGAAACCAGCGAACTCACCGCCTCGGAGCAGGCCGACGAGTTGCTACTGATGGGACTGAGGCTGCGCGAGGGCATCAATCTCAGACGATGGGGCGCACTTGCCGGCAAGACCCTTGATCCCGACCGCACGGATTTCCTGATCCATCACGGCATGATCGAACTGATGGATATCGACCGGATCCGCTGCACGCCTGCGGGTATGCTGGTGCTTGACGCTGTGGTTGCCGATCTGGCGTTCTGAACGCTGGATGAGCTGTTCCGCATTGGCTGCACAGCTTCCGGACCCCGTCCGGAGCAGAGCGTGTGAGCCCCTGTACCGTCAACAGGGATGCGAGATGCGTAAAATTGAATCTTGTCGACTCATTTTCGCGCAAGGTTCTCAGGGTATTTTAGTACATATTGCCAGTTTTTATTATCGGGATAGATACCCATGCGCGAGTTATTTTCGTTGCTTACGGGCATAACCGGCAGAATTACAACGCGATTTGCTCTCATTGTTTCCGTTGCAATGCTGATTACCGCGACCCTTGGCTACGTCAAACTTTTTCAGGTCACCGCGGCAGACTCGTCGATCCGTATTGACCGCGCGTCGCGGGCCGCAACAGCTCTTTTTACTGAAAAGCTCAATGCCGAGTTTGCTGCTGTCTATGGGGAGAGTCAGGATCAGGGCGGCAGACCGCAAGCCATCCGACTCAAAGGCCCCACCGCGGAGACATCCCTCACATTCCGGGACGAGTACGATGCACTGCTCAAACAGATTGGTTCGATCAACCAGGGTGCCGCCAACCTGTTCAGGCTCAACCCGGAAACAAAGGCGTTTGACCGCTTTGCCACGACCTTCCGCAAGCCGGACGGGTCGATGCCGCCGCCGATGTCCATCAGCAATGGTCACCCGGCCTATGACAATCTGATCAACAACCGTCCGCACCTGGGAGAAGTCCCGGTGATGGGGCGCATGCGGCTGGCCTATCTCACCCCGATACAGGACGCGGCCGGTTCAATCGCAGGCGCTCTTGCTGTCGACGTCGGCTGGGCCGACGATCTGGTTCGTGCAAGGAATGAATTGCGGGTGCAGATCATTGTTGCGGCTGTTCTCATCGTCATCCTGGTTGCACTGTTTGGTGTGTTCAGCGTGAGCCGAGAATTGAAGCCGTTAAGAGAGCTGGCAGGATACGCCGAGGATCTTGCCGCGGAGACTGCCACCGGCACGGTGCCCTATATCAGCAGACATGACGAGATTGGCGCTCTCGCTCAGGGGCTCAAACGGGTCGAGGTGCTCAAGAGCCGGCTTGCACATCTGGCCTATACCGACCCTTTGACCGGACTCTCCAACCGTGGCCGCTATCTCAGTGATCTTGACAAGGCCATGAACGAAAGCCTGACGGGCAAACGCAAGTGGACATTGCTGCATCTCGACATCGACAATTTCAGGCAGATCAATGACGTCTACGGGCAGGCGACAGGCGACCGCCTGCTCAAAGCCGTTGCGGCAATGATTTCCGAGGCTGCAGGCAACCGGGCGCAGATCGCCCGTCTGAACGCAGATCACTTCACGATTCTGATCGGTGACGGCAGCTCGATTGACCAGATTGCCACGCTGACCGAGGAGCTTCTGGACGCAATCCACCGGCCGTTTCAAATCAACTCCGGCGAGATCCACTTGAAGGCCTCGATCGGAATTGTTCTGCTGCAGCATGATGCAAATGATACCGACGAAGCCCATCGCAACGCCGGGCTGGCACTGCGCAAGGCCAAGATGGATGGCGACAAAGCCGTCTTCTTCTCCTCGGAACTGCATGACGAATTCCAGAACCATATCCGGATGGAACGCATGCTCCGTGAGGCTATTGCGGAGAGAGAAATCGAAGTCCATTTCCAGCCTCAGTTCGATCCCTCAACCAACCAGCTGGCTGGTCTTGAAGCTCTGGCCCGCTGGACCCACCCGGCGGACGGACCGATCTCTCCGGCAGATTTCATTCCGGTGGCCGAAGTCAGCGGACAGATCGTCGATCTGGGCACACTGGTCCTGGACCTGGCTTGTGAACAGGCGGCGAAATGGCGCGAAGCCAAATTCGATTTCAAGCACATCTCCGTCAACGTATCGCCAATCCAGCTATGGCAGCCCAATTTTGCCTCGGTCGTCCAGGATACCCTGAAGCGTCATGACCTGTTCGGCCGTGAGATCTGTATCGAGATTACCGAAGGGGTTTTTCTCGATCAGAGCGAGAAGCGGATCGCCAGTGTTCTGGCTGCCGTTCGCAAGCTTGGTGTGCTGCTGTCCCTGGATGATTTTGGCTCGGGCTACTCTTCGCTCGGCTATCTCAACCGATTGCCGTTTGATCAACTGAAGATCGACCGGAGCTTCGTCTCCGACATCGACACGGACACGCGCAAACAAAAAGTACTGGGCGGCATTCTGGAGCTTGGTCGCGGTCTGGGTTTCAACATTGTCGTTGAGGGAGCGGAGACCCGGGAAGAGGTCGAGATCGTCAGGCAGATGGGCTGCGATGCTATCCAGGGATTCTATTATTCCAGACCTGCCCCTGCCCTGCTGATCCCTGGCGTGGTCAAGAAAATTGGTGAATCCGGAGATGGCGCTGCAGCGGCGTCGGCCTGATCCGGTGCCGGTGTTGCAGGCGGTCGTCTTGAATATCTGTCGCGAAATGCCTCTAGCCGGCCTTGCGGGAGACTTGAGGTCCGGGCAGGAACCTGGCGATTTCAGCTTCAGGAATTGGCGCTGAGTAGAAATAGCCCTGCACCAACACTCCGCCGAGCGTCTTCAACGCGTCAAGCTCTTCGCTGGTCTCGACCCCTTCGATAACGCAGCCAAGCTTCATGTCGTGGCTCAAGGCGAGCAACGATTTGACAATCTTGTAACTGGCCGGATTCTTGTGCAGATTTGAGACAAAACTGCGGTCAATCTTGAGCTTGGTAAGCGGCAATGCATGAAGCTGACTGAGGCTTGAATACCCGGTTCCGAAATCATCGAGGGCAATTCCGCACCCCAGCAACTTGAAGACTTCAACGGACGCCTTGGCCTCGCCGAAATCGTACATCATCGCCGTTTCGGTGATCTCAAGATCCACACGCCGCGGATCGATGCCGCTTGACAGGATGATGCCAACGATGGTCGCCACACCATCGGATGAACTGATGTCATGGGTCGACAGGTTGAACGAGAGCCGGACGTCTTCCGGCCAGGTGCAAGCTGCAGCAAGCGCCTTTTTCAGCAATGAACGGGTCAGAACGCTGATCAGGCCAATTCGCTCGGCAACCGGGATGAAATCAGCCGGCGACACCCTTCCCAGTTCGGGGCTGTCCCAGCGTGCCAGCGCCTCGAAAGCCACTGTCCGTTCACGTTGAATATCGACGATCGGCTGGAAAAAGACCGTAAGCTCGGAATCCAGGTCGGCTCTGTTGAGGACTTGCTCGATCTGGTGATTTTGTTCGATGGCAATGACATGCTCGCTGCTGAACAACACAGCATGGCCGCGATTGGTCCGCTTGCCCTGGTAAAGCGCATAGTCCGCCCTGTCGTAAAGCTGATGTACATCCCTGGCGAGATCCGGATAGACGGAGAAACCGATTGAGCCGGACACTTGGACAGTGGCTTCGCTCAACACGAACGGGCATCGCAACGCCGTACAGATTTGTTCTCCCAGAACCAGGAGTTCCGCATCCCCGGGGCAATCGCTCAGGGTCAGGGCGAATTCATCGCCGCCAAGACGGAATATATGCGTGCGGCTGTCCACCAGTTCGTTGAGGCGCTGGGCAACTTCTTTGAGAAGGCTGTCACCGACCGAATGACCATAGAGGTCATTGACCGGTTTGAAGCCATCCAGATCGATGATACCGACCGCGAAACGCTTGCCATCCGGTTCTGAAAAAGCGGCTTCGAGATGCGTGAAAAACTGACGGCGATTGGAAAGACCGGTCAGGCTGTCGAGATTGGCAAGACGGGCGTTTTCCCGGTTGGCCACCTCGAGTTTGGCCCGCGCGCTCACCGCGCCGGAAAAATGCCGGAACTGCACTGTCACGACCAGCAGCAATGCAATGGACACAAAGGCCATATTGATCGCCATGACAACGAAGGATGTCATCCCCTCGATGCTGAAATAGGTCACGAATGCGGTGTTGATGACGATGGCGACAATGAATGCTGCAGAGGGCAATTGCTGCAGGCAGATGATGACACCGACGCCGGTTATGGCAATGAAGAAAGCGATATTGCCACGCGCATAGGTGTCGCCGTAGGGATAAAGCGACAAGGCCCACGCGGTCAGCGCCACAGTGAGAACAAAACTGAACTGATTGGTCCGGGTCAGCGCCATGCGGGCAGCTTCAGATGATGGAACAACGTGCCTTGAACGCCACCATCCGGCGAGACGCGCACAGCATATCAGGGACAGCCCGCCCGGGATCCAGACCGAGAGCCATACAGGCGCTTTCGACATGAAAATGAAGGCAAGTGCCCATGCATTGATCAGCACAATCGCGTACATCAAGGGCACCTGATTCGAGAAAACCTCAAACTGAGCCTTGAGCAGGGCGGCATCCCCGGAAGGAACCGAAACGAGATGCTTCAATCGCAGGAATACCGTTTTCAACACATCAAAACGCCATTAATAAATTCGAGCCAAATATTTTCCGCAAAGAATACATGCTGTATATTAATTTTGAGTTTCATGACTGAGTTTCACCTAAAGTAAACACCGCCTGACCCTTGAGCCCTAAAATACAAGGGGCGAACTGATGTCGCTTTACTCATGATGCCGGCCTCTTGCCTTTTGGAGCAGCCCCCTTTGATCATCACATTGATGCAACTTACCGGGCTTTCTCTTACCGGCCTGCTGACCGTTGGGACTGCAGTCTTCATGGCCGGGTTGATCCGCGGTTTTGCAGGATTCGGTCTTTCGGCAGTGGTCATGGCGTCGGCGGCGACATTCGTCCCGCCGGTCGAGCTGATCCCGATGTGCTATATGCTCGAGGGTGCTGCGAGCCTTGTCATGTTCAGAGGCGGGATGGCGGATGCCAACATGAAGATTGTCTGGAGTCTGGTGATCTGCTCGGCGATCGGAATGCCGCTTGGCCTGCTGGCCACCACAAGCGTCAACGTGGAGACATCCCGCAACCTGGCGCTCTCGTTGATTCTGGCGCTCACACTGGCGCAATTCTTCAAGTTGAAACCGCCGTTTCTGGCAACTCCGAAAGGGCTCTATGCCAGCGGCTTGACGGCGGGAGTTGCAACAGGGCTGGCCTCCGTCGGCGGCATGGTGATTGCGCTTTACGTTCTGGCCAGCGGCACCAGGCCAAAGCAGATGCGGGCATCGCTGGTGATGTTCCTGTGCATCAGCATGTTCACCTCGCTGGTCTGGCTGATCGCCTATGATGTGATGACCAGAGAAGCGCTGTGGCGCGGCGTGTTGATGGCGCCGGTGGTGCTGACCGGCGTATTTGCCGGAACCTGGCTGTTTCGTCCGGCCTATGAACCACTCTACAAGGCTGTCTGCCTGACACTCCTGGCCCTGCTTTCCCTGAAAGGCCTGATCAGCCAGTTTGTCTGATGCCAGCGCCATCCATGGCCGGGTCTCGGGAGCACCGGCATGTGCTCACAGCTGATCGAGCAGCATGCGCCGGATCTTGATTGCCTTTTCGAAATGATCAAGCCGGTGGGTCCTTATCCACCAAGTCGCGGCTTCCATCAGCAAGTCCGGATCGTCGTTCCGGTTGGCAAAGAAAGCATAGAACGACAGCCCAACGCCCTCGCCCTTTTGCGCTATCTTCGCATCGCAAACCGCAACGGCCTTTTGTCTCAATGATGGTCTCAAGGATGCCTCCTGCCTGCAGCGCCGTGCACCCAACCGGATGCGCAAAGGCCGCTGTACCACTTCGAATTGATGCATGTGATACATTTTGACAGTCAGGAAACTGTCAGGAGCGATGTGATGCGCGACCGGGGCCGCACGTCCGGCTCACGCCAAGGGGCGGCAGCTGCTTTCAGACCGGATGCCTCTCACACCTGGTCCGGAAATTCTGCTACACCCGCGCAACACACTGAAATTCTGCCTGCGGGGTGACATCCGCCCCGGCAGGCTGCGGAGCGAAGATGACGCGTACCAAAAACAAGGCTGTTCGGGAAAATGCGGCCGGAGATGCGGCAGATGCCGAACAAGTGGTGCGGACATTCCGCATCGGCGCTCACGAGATCGGCGCGCGCCCGCTGACACCCGGGCTCTACCTGGTGTCCACACCGATCGGAAACCTGGGTGACATGACGATCCGCGGGCTGGAGACGCTGGCCGGCGCGGATATCATCGCCTGCGAGGACACACGGGTGAGCCGCGTGCTGCTCGACCGGTACGGCATTGCCACCCGGCCTTACGCCTATCACGAGCACAATGCCGAGCGTGTCGGGCCGAAGCTGATGGAGGCACTTGTTGGCGGCAAGAGCGTGGCGCTGATCTCCGATGCCGGCACACCGCTTGTCTCCGATCCCGGTTACCGGTTGTCGCAGACCGCGATCGAGGCCGGTCTGCCGGTGATCCCGGTCCCCGGCGCCTCGGCACCGATGGCGGCGCTCGTCGCCTCCGGCCTGCCCAGCGACGCGTTCCTGTTTGCCGGGTTCCTGCCATCGAAGGACAAGGCGCGGCGCGACCGGCTGGCGACTTTCGCCAGCACGGAAGCAACGCTGATGTTTTTTGAAAGCCCCAACCGGCTGGCCGCCAGCCTCAACTCCGCTTCCGACGTGCTTGGCGCGGAGCGGCCGGCGGCAGTGTGCCGGGAGCTGACCAAGGCCTATGAGGAAATCCGGCGCGGCACACTGGGTGAGCTTGCCGCACAGTATCAGGGCGAAAATGTGCGCGGCGAAATCGTGCTGGTGATCGGCCCCGGCTCGACGCCGCCGCCGAGCGAAGATGATGTCGATTCACTGCTTTCCAGGCTCGCCACCGATCTGCCCGCCGGCAAGGCGGCGACAGAGGCCGCGCGGCTGACCGGGTTGCCGCGCAAGGATCTCTATTCAAGGCTGCTTGCCATGAAAGCCCCCACCACGAAAGATGGCGCGTGAGTGCGGGCGACCGGCTCGACAGGAAACGGCGCTCCGAGCGCAAGGGCCGCCGCGCGGAATACTTTGCCGCGCTTGCCCTGATGCTCAAGGGCTACCGGATCGTCAGCCTGCGCTACAAGACGGCGGTGGGCGAGATCGACCTGGTGGCGCGCAAGGGCGATCTGGTTGCCTTTGTCGAGGTCAAGGCGCGGCGCGACCTGGCCTCCGGCGTCGACGCGGTGAGCTATCCGGCGCAGCGGCGGATTGCTGCGGCGGGCGAGCTGTTCATCAGCCGGCAAAAGGACTCGACGCGTCTGTCCTGGCGGCACGACATCGTCGTGGTCAGCCCGTGGCGGTGGCCCAAGCATCTGGAAGATGCGTTTTGAGGGGCGTGGACACTTTCGGCCCGAAGCTGACCCTTGGCTGACGCGCGCGCTGCGATGCAAAGTGCGGAAGATTTTATTGATTGAACAGATTTGTGATGTCTGGAGCTACCGTGTAATCCGGTCCGCCGATCTTGAGAACATCGCCACAGATTTTCCTTCGACGTGCCGCAATCCGCACCCTTCCAGCATAGCTCGTGACGGGATGTTGTCTCGCGCAACAAATTCCATCGTAGCGGAGGCACCAAGTTCATCCACCGCGGCCAGATTGCAGATTGCGTCTACCTGTTTGCCCAGCCCCATGCCTCGGAGTGCTGGATCGACAGCAATCAAACCTACCCAGGCTGTTCCTGCAAACGGGCTGTGGCGATTATGCGTCATGGCCGCGAATCCTGCTGCCGCAATCTGATCGTTGGAGTTCATCAAGACAACGAGTTTGGCGTCAAACAACTGGCCCAAGAGTGCGGGTATCGAAAAGGGAGAGACGCCGTGCTCATTGAGAAAGTGCTGGACCTGGCGGGCAAGCTTCGCCGTGATGCCGTCATCAGCCATACGGACCAGGCCCGCAGGAAGAGGCATACTGGCAACATGGGAACAGACGTCACGAATTGTCGCTGCATCAGCCATGAAGATGTCCCAGTAATGTTCAGACGGGTCAAATTCCGCGAGTTCTTTGCGCGCTTTGGATATGACGCTTTCGTCCGCGCCACGAAAGGTGACTATCCCTTCTTTGGCCACAACATCCTTGATGCGTTGCCAGCCTATCGCTTCCGGGTCATCAACCGAGAAAGTTCTCGCATGGATGACTGCGCCCGGAAGGTCTCTCAGATCTTCGACCTGGTCATCCCGATTTTTTTGCAGTGCCTGGATGTTTGGCGCTCCAAAATATGGTGAGTCGTTGATATCCTTGAACATATTGATCTTGATACCTTTGTTTTTTCCGCATCTTATTTGATGATAGGTCACGGCGTGGCAAAAGTCAGCTAAAGTATATTCAGACTGATCGGGCCGGTGCTTTGGTTTTGGTGTTTTCAGCTTCGCCCGAAGAGCGACAGAGCGCTGCATGGTTGCTCGGCCCGGGTGCGAATAACTGCTTGACGAAACCGCGGACATGCTTTCGCGGCGGCTTCTTCAACAACAACCGCCCATGGCGGTCAAAGCCCGCACCCATTTCCTCCCCTCCCCCGTTGCAATCCCCCCCACCCACGCCCTATGTGGGAGCCAACAGATTGGCGGAGACACACCACCCATGAGCAAGATCAAGAATGTCGCGGTTCAGATGGACCATGTGAGCTCGATCAAGATTGCCGGCGATTCGACTTTCGCCATGTCGCTTGAGGCGCAGCACCGAGGATACAAGCTGTTTCACTACACGCCGGATCAGCTGTCGATGCGCGACGGGAAAATCGAAGCGGTGGCCGAGCCGATGATCCTGCGTGATGTCGAGGGCGACCATTTCGAGCTCGGGCCGCAGGAAAAGATCAATCTCGCCGACATGGATGTGGTCCTGCTCAGGCAGGATCCGCCGTTCGACATGTCCTACATCACCTCGACACATCTGCTCGAGCGGGTGCATCCGAAGACGCTGGTGGTCAATGACCCGGCCTGGGTGCGCAATTCACCGGAAAAGATCTTCGTCACCGAATTCCCCGACCTGATGCCGAAGACGCTGATTTCCCGCGACCCGGCGACGATCGCCGATTTCCGCAAGGAAGTCGGTGACATGATCCTCAAGCCGCTCTACGGAAATGGCGGCGCCGGGGTGTTTCACATCAAGCCCGATGACCGCAACATGACCTCGCTTCTGGAAATGTTTGCCCAGATGTACCGCGAGCCGTTCATCGCGCAGGAATATCTGCCCAAGGTCAGGGCCGGCGACAAGCGCATCATTCTGATCGACGGCGAGCCGGTGGGCGCCATCAACCGGGTGCCGGCCGAGCATGATTCGCGCTCCAACATGCATGTCGGCGGCCGTGCCGAGCACAGCGAACTGACCAGCCGCGAGCAGGAAATCTGCGCCCGCATCGGCCCCTCGCTGAAAGAGCGCGGCTTCATTCTGGTCGGCATCGACATCATCGGCGACCTGATGACCGAGATCAATGTGACCTCGCCGACAGGATTGCGCGAGATTAGGAACTTCGGCGGCCCGGATGTGGCGGCGCTGTTCTGGGATGCGGTGGAATCCAAACGGCCGTAAAGCGGCAACCAGCGGAAAGCTGCCCTACTTCAATGCCGCGGCGACATTGCCGGGGTCGAATTCGGTAATCCGGTATTTTGCCACGCCGGCCATGTGAAACGGGTCACCGGTGATCAGGGCCTCGATGTCGGCCACGGTCTTGCCGCGGGCGATGATGACGCCGCCGCTGCGCGGCACCTTGGCGCCGGACGCCAGAAACAGCCCGGAAGCATAGCCGCGGTCAATGAACGCCATGTGCGAGGCGACCAGCTGATCGACCAGTTCAAGGGCGGCGATATAGGTGATATCGACGACGAAAAGATGCTCTCCGTCTGCAAGGAAGGCCATTGCTCAGCTCCGTACCCGGTTAGGTCACAACACATCCGGTCCGCTGCCGAATCTTCCCGGACGCCCCGGGTTATGCTCCTTCCCCTAATTGAGTCTGACCGGGATTTGTACCTGTACGGTCAATTATCCTGTTAACACCGGGCTGGCTGCTCCCGGCAGACGTTCAGGGCGTTAGCTGCTCCGGCTCGAAATCCAGACCGGACAGGCTGCCGCCAGTACCAGGCTCATCCGCAGCTCCGATGTTCTTCGTATACAACCAGGCACAACCTTATTCGCGTCTATGGTGCATTTTGTTGCCATATTGTTCTTGTTTTACTCCGCATACCGTGTTTCAATCCCACATGGGTCGCGCATAACGGGTAGTATCCATTGCCCGGCTCAGGTGAGAACAGGCAACAGGAGGGGCCGGAAACATGGTTGCGCGGGTCAGTACGGTTTCATTCCAGGGTATCGAGGCGGTGCCCGTCGATGTTCAGGTGATGATCGCACCAGGCAAGGTGAACATGCACATCGTCGGGCTGCCCGACAAGGCAGTGGCCGAGAGCCGGGAACGGGTGCAGGCGGCGCTGCATGCGTCAGGCCTGGCGTTGCCGGCCAAGAAAGTGACCGTCAACCTGGCGCCTGCCGATCTGCCCAAGGAAGGGTCGCATTTCGACCTGCCGATCGCGCTGGGGCTGATGGCAGCCCTTGGCGCCATTCCCGGCGACGCCCTTGATGGTTATGTGGTGCTGGGCGAAC
Organism: Hoeflea sp.; assembly: GCA_048261205.1. GTDB lineage: Bacteria > Pseudomonadota > Alphaproteobacteria > Rhizobiales > Rhizobiaceae > Hoeflea. Next base: position 204,027 of record JBLXGF010000006.1, on the reverse strand, counting down.
TCTCGCTCGACGGCACCATTGCCAGCGTCGCCGGCGCCCTGCCCGCGGCAATCGGCGCCAACGGGCTGGGCAAGGGATTGATCTGCCCGTCGGACAGCGGCCCGGAAGCGGCCTGGGCCGGCCAGGAGATCGACATCCTGGCACCGCGCTCGCTGATTGCCATTGCCAACCATTTTCGTGGCACCCAGGTGCTGTCGCGCCCGGTACCGGCGATGCGGGCAGCGCCGTCCAACATGCCTGACCTGTCCGATATCAAGGGCCAGGAAACCGCCAAACGGGCGCTTGAGGTGGCCGCGGCCGGGGGGCATAATTTGATCATGGTCGGACCGCCCGGGTCCGGCAAATCGATGCTGGCCGCGCGCCTGCCATCGATCCTGCCGCCGCTGTCGGCGCCTGAGCTGCTGGAAGTCTCGATGATTCATTCCATTGCCGGGCAGTTGGCCGGGGGCAAATTGTCCGACCGGCGGCCGTTCCGGGCGCCGCATCATTCTGCCTCGATGGCGGCCATGGTTGGCGGCGGGTTGCGCGCCCGGCCGGGCGAAGTGTCGCTGGCGCATAACGGCATCCTGTTTCTCGACGAGTTTCCCGAATTCACCCCGCAGGTACTCGATTCGCTGCGTCAGCCCCTTGAGAATGGCGAATGCGTGATTGCGCGGGCCAATCACCGGGTCAGCTATCCGGCCAATATCCAGCTGATTGCGGCGATGAATCCCTGCCGCTGCGGCATGGCCGGCGAGCCGGGCCACAGCTGTTCCCGCGGCCCGCGTTGCCAGGCCGATTATCAGGGGCGGATTTCAGGGCCGCTGATGGACCGGATCGACATTCGCATTGATGTTCCCGCCGTCACCGCGCAGGATCTGATCAATCCGCAGCTTGCCGAAAGCAGCGCCGATGTTGCTGCACGGGTGGCGGCAGCCCGGAGCATGCAACAGGCGCGCTATCGTGGAATCGGCCGTCCGGATATCCGCACCAATTCGCAATGTTCGACATCACTGATCGAACAGGTGGCCAGGCCCGACCAGAGCGGTCAGGCACTGCTCAATGACGCTGCGGAAAAGATGCGATTTTCCGCCCGCGCCTACCACCGGATTCTCAAGGTGGCGCGGACACTGGCCGATCTCGACGGCGCGGAGACGGTGTCGCGGATTCATCTGGCCGAGTCGATCTCCTACAGGATCGGGGCCGAACGGGTGTCGGTGGCTGCCTGATACGGAAACGGGCAGACCGGTGTGGCCTGCCCGTTTTCGTTTGCCGCCATATCCCGGGTACAGGATCTGGCGCAGGGTCGTGGTGCTTCAGCCCAGGCCGTCAAACAGAGCCGTCGACAGATAGCGTTCGGCAAAGGACGGGATGATGACGACGATCTGCTTGCCGGCATTTTCCGGGCGCTGGCCGACGCGGACGGCGGCAGTCAGGGCCGCACCGGAGGAAATGCCGACCGGCAGGCCTTCGAGCTTGGCCACCCGGCGGGCCATATCGAAGGCTTCCTCGTTGGTCACCTTGGCGACTTCGTCATAGATTCCGGTGTCGAGAATCCCGGGTGCGAAGCCCGCTCCGATGCCCTGGATCTTGTGCGGGCCGGGAGCGCCGCCCGACAGCACGGGCGAATCCGCCGGCTCGACCGCGACGATATGAACGCCCGGTTTCCTGGCCTTGAGCACCTGGCCGACGCCGGTGATGGTGCCGCCGGTGCCGATGCCGGACACCAGAATATCGACACCGCCGCCGGTGTCGTTCCAGATCTCTTCGGCGGTGGTCTTGCGGTGGATTTCCGGATTGGCCGGATTTTCAAATTGCTGCGGCATCACCGAGTCAGGGATTTCATTGAGCAGTTCCTCGGCCCTTGCGATGGCGCCCTTCATGCCCTTGGGGCCTTCGGTCAGCACAAGCTCGGCGCCAAGCAGGGCCAGCATCTTGCGGCGTTCGACAGACATGGTTTCGGGCATTGTCAGGATCAGGCGGTAGCCCTTGGCGGCAGCAGCGAAAGCCAGCGCAATACCGGTGTTGCCTGAGGTGGGCTCCACAAGCGTGGTCTTGCCCGGCGCGATGCGGGCTTCCGCTTCAAGCGCCTCGATCATGGCAACACCGATGCGGTCCTTGACCGAGGCGATCGGGTTGAAGAACTCGAGCTTGGCGAGGATTTCGGCCTTGACGCCATCGGCCTCGGCGAGCTTGGAGAGCCGGACAAGCGGCGTGTTGCCGATGGTGTCGATGATCGAATTGTAGATGCGGCCGCGGCCGGGCGATTCAGCTGAATAGGCAGACATGGAAAAACTCCTTCGAACTGGCCCGAGTGTAGGCCAGGGCCAGCATTCACGCCAGTCATGGTGATTGCCGGCGCCCTGCAGCGATGCGACAATCTTTCGAATATTCTCTATATTTGAGAATACTATTCTACAATAAGCACCCTCAGGGCCGGTTTCAGCGAAGGCAGTCCCGTCACCGCACGAGAAATCCCTCAGCCAGCGGATCACCATCCTCGACACTGAACTCGGACTTTCCCGAGTAAAACGCCCGGCCCGAGACATGTGCGGTGATCGCCGCATGCGGTCCTGCTCTTGTCAGCGAGGCAACCGAGCCTGAAAACCGGCTGCCGATGATGCTCTCGAAAATCCGCGCCTGGCCAATCGCGATCTGGCCGCGGGCGTGCATGGCCGCAAGCCGGGCGGTGACGCCGGAGCCGGTGGGCGAGCGGTCGACCTGCCGGTCGGCAAAGACGCAGACATTGCGGGTCGGCTGATCAGACCAGGCGTCGCGGCCATCGGTGAGGATCGTTCCGTAGAGAAAGGCCAGATCCCCGGCGTCGGGATGGCTGAGCGGCACCGCCGCCTGTGCAGCCCGGGTCAGCGCATCGGCGGCATCGATGAAGGCCGCGACCGGGTCGCGTCCGAATTTGAGACCGAACTGGCGGGCATCGGCGAGCACATAAAACGCACCGCCATAGGCGATGTCGAAGGCGATCTTGCCGTAGTCGCCGAGTGTCAGGGACTTGTCCCGCGCGAACAGGAAGGAGGGCACGCTCTCGAAGCTGACTTCGGCTGCCTTGCCGTCACGCATGGTGACCTCGGCGCGGACCAGGCCGCAGGGGCATTCGATGTTGACCGTGGCGCGGTCGCCATCAGGCGCAACCAGTCTCTGATCAACCGCATAGCGGCCGAGCGCGATGATGGCGTGGCCGCACATGGTGGAATAGCCCTCATTGTGCATGAACAGCACGGCCAGATCGGCGCCGGGCAGATCCGGCTCGACCAGCAGCGCGCCATACTGGTCGGCATGACCGCGCGGCTCGAACATCAGGATCTTTCTGAGATGATCGAGATTGTCCCGGACATAGGCGCGCTTTTCGAGGATGGTGCCTTTCGGCAGATCCGGATAGCCGCCGGTGACAATGCGCAGCGGCTCGCCGCCGGTGTGCATGTCGATGACGGTGAGCGGGCCGCTCATGCGGTTCCCGTCGAGCCGAAACCGCCGGCGCCGCGCGTGGTTTCGTCCACCGCATCGCGAAGACTGATCCGCGCCTGAACCACCGGAGCAATGACCAGTTGGGCAATGCGCATGCCGCGGGTGACGGTGAAGGGCTCGGCGTCTAGATTGGCGAGGATCACCTTGACCTCGCCGCGATAGTCGCTGTCGATGGTGCCGGGCGTGTTGAGGCAGGTGATGCCGGATTTCAGCGCCAGGCCGGAGCGCGGCCGGACCTGGCCTTCAAAGCCTTCGGGGATCTGCATGACCAGGCCGGTGGGCACGGCGAAACGGCCGCCGGGCGCAATGGTGAGCGGCGCGTCTTCGGGGATCGCGGCGCGCAGATCCATGCCTGCGGAGCCCGCTGTTTCATAGGCAGGCAGGTCGAGACCTTCGGCGTGCGGCAGGCGGACAATCCGGAGTTCCGGCGCGGGCTGGGACAGGCGATCATGCTGGGTCATGACCCAAGCTTTTACGCTTGGTGGGCCGAGGTCAATTGCATGGCGGGCGGCAAGACGATAGAAGGCAGCGCAATCAACAGGATTTGTATGACGATGCCCGAACCACTTGCCGAAGAAGTCGGCCGCCGCCGCACCTTCGCCATCATCTCTCACCCGGATGCGGGCAAGACGACGCTGACCGAAAAGCTGTTGCTGTTCGGCGGCGCGATCCAGCTGGCGGGCGAGGTCAAGGCCAAGAAGGACCGGATCCAGACCCGCTCGGACTGGATGAAGATCGAGCGCGAGCGCGGCATCTCGGTGGTCACCTCGGTGATGACCTTCGAATATGGCGGCCATGTCTTCAACCTGCTGGACACGCCGGGCCATGAAGACTTCGCCGACGACACCTACCGGACGCTGACGGCGGTGGACGCGGCAGTGATGGTGATCGATGCGGCCAAGGGCATCGAGCCCAGAACGCTGAAACTGTTCGAGGTCTGCCGGCTGAGGGACATTCCGATCATCACATTCGTCAACAAGATGGACCGCGAGGCGCGCAATCCGTTCGAGATCCTCGACGAGGTGGAGCAGAAGCTGGCGCTCGACACCGCGCCGATGACATGGCCGATCGGCCAGGGCCGGTCGTTTGCCGGCACCTATCATCTGGCCAAATCGGCAATCCGCGGGTCCGACCGGGAAACCGAGCTGACGCCGGTCAACGGGCCGGACTCCGATGCGGTTGCCGGGCTGCTGCCGGAAAACGAGCGCGAAACCTTCATCGAGGAGGCGACGCTGGCGGTGGAAGCCTGCCGGCCATTCGATCTGGAAGCCTTCCGCGAAGGCCATCTGACGCCGGTCTATTTCGGCTCGGCGCTGAAGGCCTTCGGGGTGCGCGACCTGATCAACGCGCTGGGCGAGCTGGCGCCGCCGCCGCGGGCGCAGGTGGCCGACACGCGGGTGGTGGAAGCCACCGACCCGAAGATGACCGCCTTCGTGTTCAAGATCCAGGCCAATATGGACCCCAACCACCGCGACCGCATCGCCTTTGTGCGGGTGTGCTCGGGAACGCTGGCGCGCGGCATGAAGGCGCGGCTGGCGCGCACCGGCAAGCCGATGAGCCTGTCGGCGCCGCAGTTCTTCTTCGCCTCGCAGCGGCAGATTGCCGACACGGCCTATGCCGGCGACGTGGTCGGCATTCCCAACCACGGAACCTTGCGGATCGGCGACACGCTGACCGAGGGCGAGGCGCTGGTGTTCCAGGGCGTGCCGAATTTTGCGCCGGAAATTTTGCGGCGGGTGCGGCTCGAAGATGCGATGAAGGCGAAAAAGCTGAAGGAGGCGCTGCAGCAGATGGCCGAGGAAGGCGTGGTGCAGCTGTTTTCGCCCGAAGACGGCTCGCCGGCGATTGTCGGCGTGGTCGGCGCGCTGCAGCTCGACGTGCTGAAGGAGCGGCTGGCAGCGGAATACGGCCTGCCGGTGAGCTTCGAAATGGCGCGGTTTTCGATCTGCCGCTGGATCTCGTCGCCCGACAAGGCGGATCTGGAACGTTTCGTCACCAGCCATCGCGGCGACATCGCCCGGGATCTCGATGGCGATCCGGTGTTCCTGGCATCCGACCAGTTCTCGCTCAATTACGAGGCGGAGCGCTGGAAGATGATCGATATGGTGGCGATCAAGGAATATCACGTCACCAAGGCTGCGTGAGGCGGAAGCGGCAGGCTTCGAGGTAGCGCCTCCCCCTTGAGGGGAGGCCGGAGAGACAAGCGGCCGCGCAGGCGATCCGGGTGGGGGGTAAGCTGCTTGATGAAGGCGCAGAAGTTGCTTTTGGCTCTCGACCCCCACCCGGATCAGCTGCGCTTCTCCGACCTCCCCTCAAGGGGGAGGTGGGCCAGGTCTCCGCGCGGGCCGGCCGCAGGCAGCAACCGGACACGGCAAATCCCCGCGCGCGAAAAACTCGCCGGCGGCATAAGGCAGTTTCGGCTCCGGGGTCAAACCGGAGTGCGGGGCGCGCGGGCGGCTGGCCCGTGGTGGTGGCGAAGAAGGGCTTGGCGCAGTCTCCCGCGCCCCGCCGGTGACGGAAGCCCATGCCTTCCGGGCACGGGCGGGCAATTCCTCCTGCGGTCCCGTCATCTCAAGCCCTGGCGCGGTTTCGTCCTGTTCGGCTTGCTAGGGCCGAACCCGCCCTCTCCCCGGTGCAGCGCGGGCGACCCGCCGGATGCGTGCAGGGACTTGTCAGGCCGGCGTTCCAGGTGGAGATGCAGACACAGGGACCGGCCAGCCCGCCGGGCAGTGTGGCTTGCATGGAAACGCCGCCGGGGCCGGCCGGGCCGGTCCTCCGGTTGCGGCCTTCGCAGGAACCACCCTGGTGTCAGCCCCACATCTGGCTGACGGGCGTTCCTGCTGGCCGGGATGACTTTTCGCAAGTGTCTGACCCGCGATGCGGCCCCGCGCGCCAAACCTCACCGCCTTCCGCCGGCCAAAGCTCCGTGGGCTCCGGCCATCCGTTGCGACGGAAGGTTTTGGCAGTATCGCATGGGGGGAGAGGGTGTGGAAAAGATCGGGGCAGAAAAGCGTGGGGCCAATTTAGTGAATTGCGCACTTCATAAAATCATCCACTAAGCGATCTAACGTTGGAGCTAGAGTCATAGCGTCGGAACCCATCAAGCATGGAGCGACACGTAAAGCCCCCTTGGAAACGGTGCAAGACCTACGATGCAAAGCAGAAGACCTGAAGTATAGAAAGTCGATTCCCTGACTACGTTTTCGATACTAAATATGTCGCTGCGGGATGGATTCGGCGTCCTCTCTGGATGAGTATGCCAATCCCCCACATATACAAGTCCAGTAGAAAAATACTGGTCTATCTCCCTCTGCTCCGCTTTGCGGTCTGGCCAAAAATGGAAACGACCCCGCCTATCCGACGACCTGGGACCAGTCGCAGCGACCACCTGCCAAACATCACCCTCGATCTTGGCGAACAGCTGTCCTCCGGCCTCCCGACTGCACCAACCCTTCTGTCGGTGAGCGTCAAAGACTTTGAGGACGGCTGGCGAGAACTGGACCGTCACGCATTGGAACCGGGCCACGACAAAGCTATCTTCGAGGACTACGGCCATTGTCGCTCCATCACTCCTGACACCAATGCCGTGAGCTTTGTCGCCGCGAACTCCTCCGTCCATTGTCCTTCGGCGCGTGCAAGATTGCGATCCGATGTCCACCATGTCCGCCAGGTATCTTCGAACCCTGGCTCTAACAATCCATCGAAGCAAAGCTCAGCGATCATAGCCTGGACTATGGCGACCTCTACCGCTCCAAAGGGTGTAGTTGAATTTCCACATTCCTTGGGTGGCTGGCGACCGTTTCGCGATGCCGGGCGTCGAGGCTTTCCGTCCTTAAAACCGTCCATAAATCGAGCGGCATTGCCGGATAGCAGCAATGCATGCCCGGCGACGCCCCAAGCCTCCATCCAGCCAAAAACCACGGGGACTGGCGGCGTTCTTTGTTGGGCCAGCTCGTCTATGTAGTTGTCGGCGTGCAATGATCCCGTAGTGGCAACGATTAAATCCGCACCCACCAGAAAATCTTTGCTGGACATGGCTAAGTCCTGAATGTTTTGTGAAAAGGCCCTCACCTTCGCTATCTCCGGCAAGTCTTGCCGGATACCCGACGCCAAGGCCTCTGCTTTCCAATGGCGGACGCTTCGACCACCGAGTTCGTGACGTCGAACGTTCTCCCAACCAAGGATCTCATGATCAATCAGGTCGAGGTGTCCGACGCCCCCCTTCGCGAGCAAGCGTGCGACCCCCGAGCCGACCGCGCCACAGCCGACCACGATCACTCTCTTGTCGGCGAGATCGGTGAGAGAGATTACGGCGCGGGAAGCAGCACTGTCGAGCTGCGATGTCCGTAGGCGCTGAATGGTGTAGTGCGTCAGAAGATCGCTCAACTCAACAGTGTCACCGGGTCGGAGTTTGAGCCTCGTCTTACGTCGGGAGCCCTTTTTTTGTGGCGGATGAGTTTTAATCAACCGGACTCCCGCGAACTGGCGGCGTCCGGATGACGCACTGGCAGCGAGCACCAATACGATCATATTTGGGACTTGGCTTATGGCCTTCAACATCGCTTCCCCCGCGTCGACTGCGTGGGTCTTTAGTAGGTTGAGAAGGCTAGCTGGATTGGTGGGGAATTCCGACGGCAAGGGAAACTTCTTGAGCTCAATAAAATGCACGACATTCGTGTGCTTTGGTGCCGTTCCTGTTCGGTTCTCCCACCAACGCATCATCACCTGCTTGCTCGTGAACGCGAACACCTCGTCGCCGACTAGAAGGCACGATCCTCTCGACACCTCGTCTTCATAGAGCAGGGAGAGCTTCGGGCTGTCGACATCGGCGCGCTGGCTCCAGTAGTTTGTGAAGTCCTCCTCTAGATCAGCATCTTCGGTTCCGGTTTGATGTGCCTTGAGGAGTTCGAGAGCTTCCGCGAGCACCTGCCGGGCGGCCTGAGTCGGGTCGGTAGAAAACTCCACTTTTGTCAGACACAGGTGACCTGTCCCTTCGACATGTGGCAGATTCCGCGTCGCATCGTAGTTTGCGATAAAGGCTTCAGGTCGCGAGTATGGGAACGCAGCATCGGTCACGATGGATAGATCTTGACCCCACACCTCGAAGATCCACTTGTGGCCCCCCGTTGCCAGCCCCCTGGCTTCCTCACACGCGCAATGTCCCTTATACTCCGGCCGATAGGTCTCGAAGAGTGCTGACACTGCTTCAACAGCCTGAGCGTTGGTGAGCATGGAACGCGCCCTCAGGCGTATCTCGTCTCACCTTGTTTGACCACAGGTCCTACCTTCTGGGTCAGCGACTTTGCGCCATCTGGATCAGGCTGCTGGGAAAACCAAGTGGTGTTAAAAAACTTGTCCCAGGCGTTCATTGCCTTTTCATGGTCACAGTTCCACTCATCGAGAACGTCCAGATGTTTCAGCTTCTCGTCAAGTTTGTCATGGAGAAATTTGGCCTTGGCGTTTCCGTCCTCAATGAGGTCTTCGTCAAGAACAGGGTGCTTTACCGCCTGCTTCCACGACAGCTTGTCTCTAACCGCCTTCGCAACGTCACGCAGCGCCTTATCATCGCGGTCTGGAACCTCGGCCCAATGATCAGCGACGAGCTTTGAAATCACGAAGCCGTTAGAAATCTTGCCCTTCCAGCTTGCACGACTACGCGCGAAAGCTTTGAGTAACCTGACTACTTCAACGAATTGCCCCTTGTCTCCGTCTTTGGACGCATTAGTGCAATTGTCTATGTTGAACTCTCGGAACCACGACGTCACCGCTAGCGCATCCGACCGTTTCCAGTTGGAGCTGGCCAACTCGTAGTAGTCCTTCTCTTCTAAAGTCCAAGGGTCCTTCACCACGACGTGGCGGTAAACGGGCACATCAATGTGGTAGCCTTCGTTGTAATAGACCCGAACGCAGTTCTTAAGGACTTCGGGAGCGTGGTTAAAGCGATCATCCTGAAGGGCGTCGCATACCATCTCTCGGGCCGCGAGAGACGTTTTATCTGCTCCTTTCGGCCCAACGAGGTCCTCCTTTTTGAAGTAAACGCCGTCGTCGATGTCGTAGTCCTCGTCTTTTTCGACAATCATCGTGCGCATCGCATAGGAACCCTGTGTCCGCTGGCCGATCGGGGTCGGATCGCCGTTTGCGTCGAGGCCATCCTTCAACCGCTTACGGTTGGTCTTTGCCCTCGTGAAAATCTCTTTGCGGCTATCGTTGGGTAGCCGTACTTCGCCACGCTGGTATTTAGCTACTTGGAGATGGCAGTCTTTCATTTGAAGAACTCCTTCGGTATGCCTGCATCCGGCATAGTGGGCAAAGACATCATGAGGGTATGGATCAATTGACCCTGCTGATTCCTAGGGTCGTCGCAAGCGCTCTTAACCATGTCTGCGTCTATGGACGCTTGGCTCAGGAGCGCATTCATAGCCTCTGGCCTGCTGTCATCGAGACCAAGATACTCAAGTTTCGAGGCCGGGATTTTCTGTTGCGGAAAGCGGATATGGCGAACCTCCTTGCCACATTTACTCAAAACATTGGCGAACATACGGGCCATATTGTCGAAGGCGAACTCCTGTGCCGTGATGCTGAGCGGGGCTACATCGGCACCCAGCTTCCATTGGAGCATTGACCGATGGACCTCTGTCGGTGGAATCTCCTCTCCTTCAGGCCGGGAACACGTACCCAAAGAAAATATCTCGATTGGTTGCCCTTCGTCGGCGTTCAATAGCGCGTCGAGCATGCCCACCATTACTGGATTGTTCGCCCATAGCCCGCCGTCGGCAAAAACCTTGAACTGCTCATGCTTGCTGTCGGGGTTCTTTATCGCGGCCAAAGAGCGGTATATTGGAGCCGCACTCGACGCAAGACATACATCCACCAGCTTGTAATTGTCGTCACGGACACCACTTGTCTTCGTCTTTTTAAATACCCAAGCCCGATGTGTACTCATGTCGACGGACGGGACGGAGAGCGAAATTCCACGCTTATTAAAGACATCGAGCATTGTGATGTCCCCGAGTTCCTTCACCAGTGCTTTCCGTAAAGCCATGTCGCCGGCTCTTACGATGTTTCCGCCCTTAGTAATGCGTGCGAGCAACTTACTTCTGCTCTCAGTGATCCGCTCGGGGAAAATCTTGTCGCCACAATCCCAATAAAGCTTAACTAGATCGCTCATGGGGCGACCGATGGCTGCAGCGCAGGCGATGATAGCTCCTGTGCTCGTTCCAGCTATGAGATCGAAGCCGCCACCCAGATCAAGCTGCTCCTCCCCGCGTATCCTGCTGTATTGATTTAGCAAACGGTCGAGAAATGCCGCAGTGTAGATACCGCGCATACCACCACCGTCAAGGCACAGGACCCTATAAGGTTTCTCCATCGTTTCAGGCGGTTCTTTCATAAAGGTCACCTAGCTCCTTGCCACCACAAACGATAAACTTTGCGTTGCAAAATACACTGAATCCAGCAACATTCCCTCAATACGGGAACATAGCATGCTCAAACATTTTTACCAGCGCGACAGATTCGAGGTGTCGAACGAAGTTGCCGGATCATTTGATATCCTCAGACTTAGTCGCGAGGCATCGATTAGCCCCTATGGCTGCAACGAACCGAAAACAACGATACGTGCCGGCAAACCTTTATAACCCCTCCCCAAGCCCCTTCCCCCGGTGTAAACCTCTCCCAAACCCTCCCTCCACACATCCGGGATCCCGATCATGAAAGCCGTTCTCTACGAAGCCTTTTTGCAGCCGCCTAAGCTGGTGACGCTGCCCGATCCTCAGCCTGAGCCGCACGGGGTGGTGATCGAGGTGATGGCGACCGGGGTTTGCCGGTCGGACTGGCATGGCTGGGTGGGGCATGACGGGGATATCGAATTGCCGCATGTGCCCGGCCACGAGCTTGCCGGGCGGATTGCCGCGGTGGGCCGCGACGTGACGCGGTGGCGGGTGGGCGAGCGGGTGACGGTGCCGTTTGTCGGCGGCTGCGGGCAGTGCCCCGAATGCCATGCCGGGCACCAGCAGGTGTGCGACGCCCAGTTTCAGCCCGGATTCACCCATTGGGGCTCGTTTGCGCAATATGTGTCGATCCACCGGGCGGACCTGAACCTGGTGGCTTTGCCAGAGGCGATCGATTTTGCCACCGCGGCGAGTCTCGGCTGCCGCTTTGTCACCTCGTTCCGCGCGGTGGTGGACCAGGGCCGGGTGTCGGCCGGGCAGTGGGTGGCGGTGCATGGCTGCGGCGGGGTCGGGCTGTCGGCGATCATGATCGCGGTGGCCGCGGGCGCGCAGGTGGTGGCGGTGGATATTTCCGATGCGGCGCTGAAACTGGCGCGCGAGCTTGGGGCGGCTTTCGTGATCAATGCAGGCACGGAGGAGGATGTGGCGGCTGCGGTGCGCGAGGTAACCGGCGGCGGGGCGCATGTGTCGCTCGATGCGCTGGGCGCGGTGGTGACCTGCGTCAACTCGATCAACTGCCTGCGCAAGCGCGGGCGGCATATCCAGGTCGGGCTGATGGCGGGGGATCACAGCTTTCCGCCGGTGCCGATGGGGCGGGTGATCAGCCACGAGCTGGAAATTCTCGGCAGCCACGGCATGCAGGCGCACCGCTATGGCGCGATGCTGGAGATGATCCTGGCCGGGCGGCTGAGCCCGGACAAGCTGGTGGGGCGGAGGATCTCGCTGGAGCAATCGATCGAGGCGCTGATGGGGATGGACCGCTTCGAGGGCACCGGCGTGACGGTGGTCACCGAGTTCTGAGGGGGATTCGGGCGCGGGCCTTAAACAGCGGGGATGGGCGCGGGCCTTGCGCGGCCCGCAGCCTGGTCTTGCGGATTGCTGCTCAGCGCAGCGGGGAGGTCAGCTCAGCAGCCAGCCGCCATCGACATCGACGGTGGTGCCGGTGACAAACTCATTGCCGATGACGAACAATATGGCTTGCGCCACCTCATCGGCGGTGCCGGCGCGCGGAATCAGGTTGTTTGCCGTCATCTTGCCGTAGAGTTCCGTGCGCTCGGCGCCCTGGGCTGCGACCATCGGGGTGTCGATGGTGCCGGGCGAGACCACATTGATGCGGATGCGCGGCGCCAGCTCGACGGCCAGCGCCCGTACCATCGCCTCGACCGCGCCGCCGACCGAGGACAGGGCGATCTGGCCGGGCTTGCAGCGGCGCGCCGGGGCGCCGGAGACCAGGGTGATGGAGCCGCCGTCGGCGACATGGCGGGCGCCGTGGCGGACGACATTGGCATAGCCCCAGAGCTTGTCGAAGGAGGCCTTGAAGCCATCCATGGCCATATCGAGAAACGGACCGACGGCGCGGGTGCCGCCGGTGGCGGCGCTGACCAGAATGTCGAAGGGGGCGAGGCTCTCAAACAGCGTCTCAAGCGCTGCGGCATCGCGGACATCGCATTGCCTGGCGGAGATACCCGCGGGCAGCTGGCCGGGCTTGGGCGCGTTGCGGCCGATGACGGTGACCTCGGCGCCGGCTTCAGCCAGCTGTTTGGCGGTGGCCAGTCCGATGCCGGATGTGCCGCCAAAGACGACGGCCTTCTTGCCGGAGATGTTCATGTGCAGTTCCTTGTCTCTTGCAGGTGAGATGATGCTGATCATCATCTGTCCGGGGGACCATCCCGCATCTGCCGCCGCGGATCAAGCGGCTGGCCGGTCTGCTGTCCGGTCTGCTGGCCGGGCTGCCGGTCAGGCGGCGGCGACCTCGGCGTTGAGCTTGGCCAGGCCGGTCTTCAGCGCTGCGATGCAGGCGGGATCGAAGGCCACGCCGGCGTCGGCATCGAGGATGGCCAGCGCCTTGGAGATCGGCATGGCGGCGCGGTAGGGGCGGTCGGCCGACAGCGCGTCAAACACATCGGCAACGGTGAGGATGCGGGCTTCGAGGCAGATCTCCTCGTCTTTCAGGCCATAGGGGTAGCCCTTGCCGTCGAGCCGCTCGTGATGGGCGGCGGCGACCGGGGCGATGTCGTGGAAGGCATGGACCCGCAGCAGGATGGCCTCGCTCTCGGCCGGATGGCGCCGGATCGAGTTCCACTCGTCGTCGTCGGGCTTGCCGGGCTTGTCGAGCACCTGGTTGGAGACGCCGAGCTTGCCCAGATCATGCAGCAGGGCGGCACGGCGGAGCCAGCGCCGGTGGGCCTGGTCCAGCCCCATCTCCTCGGCGATCATGTCGGTGTAGAGGGTGACGCGGTTGGAATGGTCGGCGGTGAACGGGCTCTTGGCGTCAACCACGTCGGAGAAGGCGGCGGCGATGTCGTCGAGATAATCCTCGTCGACCGGTTCGGAGATGCGCGCCGGTTTCATGGCGAAGACCCGGGTCTCTATGTCGGCGGATTTGAGCACTGCCCAGAATTCCGGGTCGGCCTGGGCGGTGAGGAAAGCCTCGACGAGAGCGGGATCGAACCAGTCGCCGGCACGGGCGCGGGCTTCGCGCAGTGCTGCGGCGTCCCCGTTTTCGGTGTGGAAGATGTCGATCACCTGGGACAAAAGCGCGATGCCGGAGATCTGCGGAATGGCGCCGGCCTTCAGCCCCTCGGGCTTGCCCGAGCCGTCCCAGTGTTCATCGAGCGAGAGGATACCGTCCTGGACGCGTTTGGAAAAGCGCATGCGCGCGGCGATGTCGGCGCCGCGGTGGCAGCGGGTCTCGATCAGGCTGCGCGAGATCTCGCCGCCGTTCTGCAGGATGTTGACGACGGCGCGGATGCGTTCGGAGAGGCCGGATTCAAGCCCGGTCTTGGCGAAGACAAAGCGCAGCGCCGAGGACAGGCTGCCGTCGATGGTCTTGAAGTCGCGCTTGAACGAGATGTCGTCGGCAAGATAGAGCTCGCAGATGCGCGCCGCATTGCTGGAGCAGCCGAGATCCTTGAGCAGCAGCGTGAAATAGAGGTCCTTGAGCTCCTCATCGGACAGGCCCAGCGTCTCGCCGATGCGGGTGCCGATCCAGCAGCAGCGGATGCAATGGCCGGCGGGCTGGCCTTCGGTCAGATCCAGCGCGTAGCTCAGGGCGCCGAGCAGCTCGGCCAGCTTGAAGGTCCGCGGCCGGACGCCGGCGGCTTGGGTCAGATACAGGCTGGTGCTCATGGGTGCCTCCGGGTTTTGACATTGTCCTATCAGCTACGGCTTAAGAAGCCTTTACCGGGCGGTGACGATCTCCCGGCGTTGATCCGGCGCTTGCATTGCATATTGATTCGATATAACTAGTTTTATCGAATTAATGGAGCGTCAGCATGAACATAGTCGAAGCAGCCCAGGGATTTTCGGCGATGGGCTCGGAATCGCGGCTCGAGGTGCTGCAGGCGCTGGTCCGGGCCGGCAGTGCGGGACTGCGGGTCGGCGACATCCAGCAGCGCACCGGGATTGCCGCCTCGACCCTAGCCCATCATCTCAAGTTCCTCAGCGCCGCCAACCTGATTGTTCAACGCAAACAGGGCCGGGTGATCATGAGCACGGCGAATTTCGATTACCTGAATGCGCTGGCGGGCTTCATCCTCGAGAACTGCTGCACCGAAACGGAGCCCAAGTCATGAGCGACATCACGCAGACACACAGACCTGTCGGGGCCGGCCTGCGGGGCTGGATCGCCTCGCCCTGGGCCGTCCTCGTGCTGGCGCTGCTGGCGGTGGCGGCACTCGATCCGGGCCAGTTTGCCGCCGTTGCCGGTTTTGCCGCCGAGGCATTTTTGAGCACCCTGCCCTATATCGCCTTCGCGGTGCTGCTGATTGCCGGGTTGAAGGCAGCCGGGGCGGAATCGGTGATCGCCGACGCCTTCAAGGGCCGCGAGACAAAGATGATCGTGATGGCGGCGCTGTTTGGCGGCCTGGCGCCCTTCTGCTCGTGCGAAGTGATCCCGTTCATTGCCGGGCTGCTGGCGCTGGGCGCACCGCTGCCGGCGGTGATGGCGTTCTGGTTGTCCTCGCCTCTGATCGACCCGCCGACGCTGCTGATCACGGCTGCCGCCCTGGGCTGGCCGTTTGCCATCGGCAAGGCGGTGATCGCGGTGGCGCTGGGGCTGTCGGGCGGCTTTACCATCAAGGCAGCCATGCGGGTGGGCTGGTTCGCCGAGCCGCTCAGGGCCGCCAAGCGGCCGCGTTGCGGCTGCGGGCCGGATCCGTTTTCGGGCAAGCCGGTCTGGCGCTTCTGGGGCGACGAAACCCGGCGCGCCAGCTTTCGCTCGGAGCTGGTCAGCAACGGCATGTTTCTGATCAAGTGGCTGGCGCTGGCCTATGTGCTGGAAGCTCTGCTGGTCACCTATATTCCGGCCGAGATGATTGCCGGGCTGGTTGGCGGCGAAGGCGTGGTGCCGATCGGCATTGCGGCGCTGGTCGGCATGCCGGCATATCTCAATTCCTATGTGGCGCCGCCGCTGCTGTCGGGACTGATGGAGCAAGGCATGAGCAATGGTGCGGCCATGTCGTTCATGATTGCCGGAGCAGTCAGTTCGGTGCCGGCGATGGCCGCGGTCTGGTCGCTGGTGCGCAAGCCGGTGTTCGCCGCCTATCTCGGGCTCGGGGTTTCGGGCGCCATCATCTCGGGAATCCTGTTCCAGATGGTGGTGTGAGCAGACACATCCCTCCAATAGGGCACGCTCAACCGGTGGCTTGACGACGGCCCTGCAAACCGGTATCCCGAAATCAGGAAATATTCCTTAATTCGGGATACTCACATGTCAACACTCAATGACAGGCTTGCGGAACGGCTCAAACAGGTGCGCGCCACGCGTGGCTGGTCGCTGCAGGAGCTGGCGGATGCCAGCGGCGTCAGCCGTTCGACGCTGTCGCGGGTGGAGAATGCCGAGGTGAGCCCGACAGCAGACACGCTGGGCAGCCTGTCGACCGCTTACCAGATGACAATTTCGCAATTGCTGGCGCCGATCGAAGCGCCGTTCGCGCCACGGGTCCCGGCGGCCGAGCAAAGCGTCTGGCGCGACACCCAGAACGGATTTTCGCGCCGGGTCGTGTCTCCGCCCAGCGGCGGGTTGTCGGCGGAGGTGGTGCAGTGCGAGCTTGCCGCCTACCAGATGATTTCCTACGCAGCGCCTTCAGTGCCCGGGCATGAACACCATTTGGTGATGCTGTCGGGCGCGCTGAACGTGACCATCGGTGACGCGGAACACCGGCTGGAAGCCGGCGATTGCCTGCGCTATCAGCTGTTCGGGGCCTCCAAATTCCAGACCGGCGTCGATCCCGCATCCTATTTCATTGTTCTTGTGTGAGGTGGTCATGACCAGCATCAGCATTCACTCCCTGGCCGGCGAAGATCTCGACGCCGAAGCGCTGCCGCTGGGCCGGATCATGGCGCAAACCGTGCAGGACGGCGCGGCGATTGGCTTCATGCAACCCTTTGCGACGGAAGACGGTGTGGCGTTTTTTACCGGACAGGTGTTTCCCGAAGTGCGGGCGGGACGGCGGGTGTTGCTCGCCGCCAGACTCGATGGCGAGATCGCCGGATCGGTGCAACTGATCATCGCGCTGCCGCCCAACCAGCCACACCGCTGCGAGGTAGCGAAGATGATGGTGGCGCCTGCGGCGCGGCGCAGAGGCGTGGGCCGGACCTTGTTGCAGGCGCTCGATGCGCAAGCGCGGGCGGCAGGCAAGACGCTGGTGACACTGGACACCAAGACCGGCGACAAGGCCGAGCCGCTTTACAAGGCAGCAGGCTTCAGAACCGCCGGCGTGATTCCGGGCTTCGCTCTGGATCCGGACGGTCAGGCACTGCACGCCACGACCTATATGTACAAGGCTCTGTAGGCTTGCCCGGGGCCTCGCCAAGCCGTGACAGCGGGGCTGATCCCGACCCGGCGATGGCGGGTGGCGTTCGACTAATCCGACGCCCTATCCCTGACGCTGCGATCTGACCTGAGACACAGGGCCAATGCCGGACGTGGCCGACGGAGCGCCTGGGTGAGCAACATCATCGTCCTCGGGCGAAGGCTCGCGGTTGTCTTCGAGCAATTTGCGGATGACCATCAGGTCCGGCAGAGCCTGCCCCATAATCTCGCGGTGCTCGTCACGCAGGAAATGCCGGAATGTGCGCACCGATGCGGCAATTGCTTCGGCGTGGAAAGCCCAGCCACTGACAGTCAGATAGACCAGCTTGGAACGGGCATCAATTGTGCATGGCAGGATCTCGATAAGACCCCGCTTTTCAAGCACCTTGAGCGAATGGCTCATGGTTGCCTTGGTGACCTGCATTGCCCTGGCCAGATGAAGCGGCGTCTTGCCTTCCTTTACCCGTGTCAGGTGCTCGATTATGGCGAAATGGGACGGATGCAGGCCTTCAGGCATGATTTTTCCCATCAAGGCGTTGCAAAGATGATTTATATTACTGATTTCTTTGAAGAATGAATAAACTACGCCCGGCTTGATCTCCGACTTTTTTGCAGTGGAATCTCTCATGACCCTACTTTCAGCCACCAAATTTGGCGATCCAATAATCCGTGTCAATTCCCCTGCGCTACAACCATATAGACCCTAAAACATTCCGGTGCAAACCGTGAAAATTGTAACCACCGCCTGCAATTTACAGGAGAACCTGGGAACCTGGCTGGACATTCAGCCAGATTACGGAGCGATATCAGTCTGGCGGCCAGCCAAATTGTCTGAGCCGAAATGCTGAGTCAACCGTGTTCAATGTGCCGGCTTGATGAAGGTACCGTTTTGCAGTTCGGTCACGGCCTGGATCAGTTCGGCACGGTTGTTCATGACGATCGGGCCGTGCCAGGCAACGGGTTCCTTGATGGGCTTGCCCGATACAAGCAGAAAGCGGATGCCCTCGTCGCCTGCCTGCACCGTGATTTCGTCGCCGGTGTCAAAGACCACCAAAGTGCGGTCGCCCGACATGTCGCGGATCTGGATTTCCTCACCCTCGACTTCCTTTTCGACCAGTACGCCAAACGGCTTGGAGGCGTCACGGAAAGAGCCGGAGCCGGAAAAGATATAGGCAAACGCCGAGCGGTAGGCGTCAACCTTGAAGGTCTTCTTCCTGCCCGGTGGCACCGAGATGTCGACATAGGATGGTTCGGCGGCGATGCCGTCTACCGGACCGCGCTTGCCCCAGAACTCGCCGCAGATGATGCGTGCGGCGGTGCCGTCATCATCGATCTCGACGGGAATGTCGGCGGCGGTGACGTCCTGATAGCGCGGCGCGGTCATCTTCATCGAGGACGGCAGGTTGGCCCAGAGCTGGAAGCCGTGCATCTTGCCGGCAAAATCCCCCTTTGGCATTTCCTGATGCATGATGCCGCTGCCGGCTGTCATCCATTGCACGTCACCCGCACCCAGGGTTCCGGTGTTGCCGAGGCTGTCGCCATGTTCGACGGTGCCGGCCAGCACATAGGTGATGGTCTCGATGCCGCGATGCGGATGCCAGGGAAAGCCCTTGATGTAATTTTCGGGCTGGGAATTGCGGAAATCGTCAAACAGCAGGAACGGATCGGTCAGCGACGGATCGTCAAAACCGAAGGCGCGCTTGAGATGCACCCCTGCGCCTTCGAGATGCGGCACGGCGGTGGACTGGTGACGGACTGGTCTGATGGACATGGCAGTCTCCTTGAGACCGGCCCCGGCAGAACGGGCGGGTCGTGTTGAACTTGCTCCATAGATAGCGGTTTGTGACGTTCACAATAAGGGGGGACGGCAGAACGCACTGTTCAATATCGAGAGACACCAAGTCCCTGCCGGAAGGCCGGAACCGGATGCGGCTGCCAGCGTTGGACAGATATCAACAGAAAGGAGATGCAGATGTCATTGAAAATCGATTCGAAACTGGAAACCGAGCTGACGCCGGAAGAGATTTCCGATCACGAGAGCCTGTCGAAGCAGGAAAAGCTCAAGCGGATCAGCGATATGAAGTTCGAACTGGAGCGTCAGACGGGACGCGGCACCGCCGATCTCGATCAGGTGGAAGCACGGATGGCGTCGATCAACAAGGCGATGTCCCGCGTCAAGAACAGGTAAGGCGGCGCGGCCTCAGACCGTCGCGCTGTGTGACAGCCCGGAGAGCGGGATCGCCGTGGTCTCCTTGATCTCTTCCATGACGAAGGAGGCAGAGACGTCAGCGAGCTTCACCCTGGCGATCAGCCTTTGATAGAGCCGGTCATAGGCTTTCACATCGGAAACACGGGCACGCAGCACGTAGTCGAGATCGCCGGAGGTGCGGTAAACGCCGACAATTTCCGGAAAGACGCCAACAGCCTCACGGAACTGTTTCAACCAGTCCGCATCATGGCTGGCGGCGCGGACGAAAATGAACACCGACAGGCCGCATCCGGCGGCCTCCGCATCAAGGATCGCAACCCGGTCCTTGATCAGCCCGCGCTCCTCCATCAGCTTGACCCGGCGCCAGCAGGCATTGCGCGACAGGTTGACCCGCTCGGACAGCGCGTCGACCGACAACGTGCCATCGCGCTGCAGCTGGCTCAATATTCGGATATCCATATCGTCAATCTGATGCATATCGGTATATGTATCCCAATTTTTAATCACAATAAAGGACAATTGGGACGTATCTCCCTGGTAATCGGGTTATCCTTCACACTCAAACCGCAAAACGAGGGAACCCAGAAGATGTCCAACCAGATCGCACGCCTGTTCACCGATCACCCGCACTCGGTGGACGAGAGCTATTTCGAGCACCTGCTGTTCGCCGGGAAATTTTCGGGCAAGCTGTTTGCCGCCGGCTTCTGCGCTCTGTGCCATGCGGTGCTGCCGTTTACCTTTGAGAAAACTGCAAGCCGTATGATCAACGAGCTGCATCACCGGATGCACAACCGGAGCAAATAGAACCGCATGTGCAGATGGGCCGCCTACCGAGGAACGCCGATCCCGCTGGAGCAGATCGTCTCCGCCCCCGGCCATTCGCTGATCGAGCAATCGCATCACGCCACCCAGGCCAAGACAGCGACCAATGGCGACGGCTTTGGTGTGGCCTGGTATGGCGAACATCCCGAACCGGGGCTTTACCGCGATGTGCTGCCGGCCTGGTCGGACTGCAATCTGAAATCGCTGGCGCGGCAGATCCGCTCGCCGCTGTTTCTGGCTCACGTGCGCGCCTCCACCGGCGGCGCGACCAGCCGCGACAATTGCCATCCCTTCGTCAACGGCAGATGGACATTCATGCACAATGGCCAGATCGCCGGCTTCGATGCGATCCGGCGGCCGATGGAGGCTGTGCTGTCAGACCAGCTCTACCGGGCCCGGCACGGCACCACCGATTCCGAACTTCTGTTCCTGCTGGCGATCGAATTCGGCCTGGAGACAGATCCGGCGGCAGCCTTCAGCGAAGCCATCCGCTTTGCGCTGGCGGAAGCTGCGCGCGCCAGTGTGCGCGAGCTGGTGCGGTTTACCGCTGCCTTCTCCGACGGCGAGACGCTTTACGCGATCCGCTATGCCAATGACGACTACGCGCCAACGCTCTATTCCGCGCCGACCTGCGGCAACAAGGGGCATTGCCTGGTGTCCGAGCCGTTTACCGACACAGACACCAAGTGGCACGAAATCCCGGCCGGCAGCATCGTGACGTTGACAGCGGGCGGGATCTCCTCGGCACGGTTTTCGCCGCTGCAGGTGGATGCGGTGAAGATCGCCGAAGTCGCCTGAGGGCAGCGGGGCCGCGCCCCGTGGATGTTCCCTGAAAAGTCCCCTCCCCAACCCCTCCCCACAAGGGGGAGGGGCTTAACTCGGCGGCGTCCACTTAGCCAAAATCAGGCCCACAACCTGACGCAACTCCAGCTTTGGCAGGATGCCGGACGCGACTTCGCCCCTCCCCCTCGTGGGGAGGGGTTGGGGAGGGGTCTGCGCCGGATCATCGCCGGTTCAGAAAGCCTCGGCAATCCTTGCAGCATCCTCGCCTCCCCCTTGAGGGGAGGCAGGCGATTGACCGCCCGGAGGGTGGGCAGAGCCGGTGGGGGTGCGGACTTCAGCAGGCATTTCCGTGCTCGTGGCCGGCTCCTGCCCCCCACCCGGATCAGCTTCGCTTTGCTCGCTGCTCCGACCTCCCCTCAAGGGGGAGGTGGAAACCATTGTCCAGCCTGATCGCGCCCCGATGATTCAGCAGACCGCCTGCCGGCGATCCCCGGCTCAGAAAGCCTCCGCAATCCTTGCCGCCAGCCGGTCGGCGGTCTCGTCCTTGGACAGATCCGGCCAGTCCTCGACGCCATGTTTCGAGACGATGCGGACGCGGTTGCGGTCGCCGCCCATGATGCCGGTGGCGGGCGAGACATCGTTGGCGACGATGAAATCAGCGCCCTTGCGGGCCAGTTTGGCCTGGGCGTTGGAAATCACGTCGGCGGTTTCGGCGGCGAAGCCGACCACGAGGTGGGGCCTTTTCTCGTGATGGCCGATGGTCTTGAGAATGTCGGGGTTTTCCGTCAGCTGCAGCGGCGCAGGCCCCTCGCCTTCCTTCTTCTTGATCTTTTCGCCCGAGGCCGTGGCAACGCGCCAATCGGCGACGGCGGCAACGAAGACGGCGATGTCGGCGGGCAGCGCCGACGTCACGGCCTCGAGCATGTTGGCCGCGCTCTCGACCCGGATCACGGTGACGCCAGCGGGATCGGGAATGGTGACCGGGCCGGAGACCAGCGTCACCTCGGCGCCGAGCCGGGCGAGCGCGCCGGCGATGGCATGGCCCTGCTTGCCGGACGAGCGGTTGGCGATGTAGCGCACCGGGTCGATCGGCTCGTGGGTGGGACCCGAAGTGACGATGGCGCGCTTGCCGGCCAGCGGCTTGGGCGCGTCATCCAGCAAGGCCTCGATTGCCGCGACGATCTGCAAGGGTTCGGCCATGCGGCCCTCGCCGGCCTCACCCGATTCGGCCATTTCGCCGGCCATCGGGCCGATGAAGCGGATGCCATCTTTCCGCAGCGTCCCGGCATTGCGGCGGGTGGCGGCATGCGCCCACATCGCCGGGTTCATGGCGGGTGCGGCCAGCACAGGCTGGTTGGTGGCGAGCAACACGGTTGAGGCCAGATCATTGGCGAGGCCATGGGCCATTTTCGCCATCAGATCGGCAGTGGCAGGCGCAACGCAGATCAGGTCGCAGTCGCGCGCCAGGCGGATATGGCCGACATCCTGCTCGTCCTCGCGCGAGAACAGATCGGTATAGACATGGCCGCTCGAGAGCGCGCCGACGGCCAGCGGGGTGACGAATTCCTGCGCGGCGGCGGTCATCACCGGGCGGACCTCGGCGCCGCGCTCGCGCAAACGCCGGATCAGGTCGAGCGACTTGTAGGCGGCGATGCCGCCGGAGATGATCAGCAGGATGCGTTTGCCGGAGAGCGTCATGGCGCGGGGTCCCAGGGGTTGATGAGGGTGACGCCGCAATCGGCGAAATCGCGGACATTGCGGGTGGCAACCGGCAGACCGCGCCTGAGCGCGATGGCGGCAATCTGGGCGTCGAGTTCCTTCAGCGGCCGTCCAGCTCGCCGCCGAGCTGACATCACATCTGCGAAGAAAGGGGCATCGGCGCTTTCGAACGGAAGAATCGCGTTTCGCATTTCGACAGTGAGTATGCGCTTAATCGCCGCTGCATATACGTTTCGCCGATTGCCTACCGGCATTAGACTTATCCCGAGGAGCAGTTCAGCCTCGGTGATCACTGTCACCTGCCGCTGTTGAGCATCAGTCTCGGCAAACCATGCAGCAACTTGCTGGTTCGGAACAGGGCGCATGATCTCTGAAATCACATTTGTATCGAGGATCATTCCTTGGGACTTTCATACTGCCATTCAGAGAATGGCAGAGGGCGCTCAGCCATCTGGCGCGGCGGCAATTCAAGCTCAATGCCTCCGATCGGCTCGACAACCGCGCGTACACGATCATAGAATGACTTCCCCGCGTCGGCGGCGGCTCCACCACTCGCCTCAATGCCCCGCCTTAACAGCACCCGCGCCTCTTCCTCCATGGACACGCCATGCCGCGCCGCGCGTTCGCGCAGGGCCTGCTTCACGCTGTCATCGAGATTGCGAATGGTCAGTGTTGCCATGATGAACCTCCCCGGGAGAGATCTTTCTGTGACTGCAATGTAGGCATTGCATGCATTGCAGTCAAACTGGGAGTGTCGTTGCGATGACATAGAGACGGGATATGTAGCGCCCCATGACAAACTCAGCCCTGATGGTCATTGACCTGACAAATGATTTTCTCGCCGCATGGGACAAAGTCCGCCGTGCACAGCTTATTGTGTCAACCAACGAACTGGTTGGGCATTTTCGGGATGTGAATCGCCCAATTATCTGGGTCCGGCAGGAATTCAGGGCCGATCTGAGCGATGCGTTTCTGGAAATGCGGGACCGGAATGTAAAGCTGAACATCATCGGCACAGTGGGTGCGGAGCTGGATGGGCGCCTCGACAGGCGCGACGGCGACATCATGATTGTAAAGAAGCGCTACAGCCCGTTTTTCGGCACCGGTCTTGATGCGGTGCTGGCTCAAGAAGGCATCGGCTCATTGGTGATCGCAGGCATCAACACCCATGCCTGTGTCCGGATGGCAGCGATCGATGCCTACCAGCGCGACATGCGGGTGATCCTGGCAAGCGAGGCGATCGATTCCCATGACGAGGAGCATGCGCGCGTTTCGCTGAGATATATGGATGGAAAAATTGCCCGGGTGATTGGCAATCAAGCGATCAAGGCGGAGATCAGCTGATCTGCTTGGCATGCGTCACTTCGGTTTCTTCGACCGCCTTGACCCTTGGCATTTCGTGGAAGCTTCTCGAGGCCACAGTGGAGCGGAGGCGGGGGAACCAGATCGGGGTCAGGACGACCATCCCATGAAGTCATGAAGTGGCAACCCGGCATCAGGCCGGGTTGCCGGTGTAACGTGCGGTCAGGCCGCCTTGAGAATCTCGACCATCTCGATTTCGAAAACCAGGTCCTTGCCAGCCAGCGGATGGTTGGCGTCGACGGTGATTTCCTGTTCATCAACGGAGGTCACGATCAGGGCCACCTGCCCTCCCTGTGGCGTCTGGGCCTGCAACTGCATGCCTTCCTGCGGCTCCATCTCAGCCGGCAGGGCGCTGCGCGGAATGTTCTGCACCTTGGCCGGATCGTGGGGACCGTAAGCCTCTTCGGCCGAAACGGTCACCGTCTGCTTGTCACCGACCTTCATGCCTTCGACTTCGCGGTCAAGTCCGCCGATGATCTGGCCGGACCCAAGCTGAAACTCCAAAGGCTCGCGTCCCTCGGAGCTGTCAAACTGGGTGCCGTCTGTCAGTTTGCCGGTGTAGTTTACCCGCACGGTGTCGCCGGATTTGGCCTCGCTCATATGTCTATCCAATGCTTGTGTTTTTCCCGGCGCGTCCGTGTGTCTACGGATCACGTGCGCGATGCGCTGCCGGTTTCCTGCCCTGACGGTGCGTCTGCGACCGCCGGCGAATGTTGGCCCGGCGCTCAATGGCCGATCCAGTGTCTCATTTTGCGCGAAACAGGCTCGAAATGCAAATCGGGTGACGCTTGGCGGCGGCGCACCCTTTCCGGACACGCGGAGCGGAAACCTTATCTCAGCCGCTTGGCATGCGTCGCCTCGGCCTCATCGACCACCAGAAACCCGAGCAGTTCATAGAAGCTGCGCGAGGCGGGGGTGGCGCGGAGGCGGATGCGGGGGAACCAGACGGATGCGCCGTCAAGTGTCCGGGTGACAAGGGCGCGGGCGATGCCGGCGTGGCGGTGGCCGAGATCGACATAGAGATGGCGGATACGGCCGACATTTTCATGCACGTAAGGATCGCGGTTGAGGCCGCAGAAGCCGATCAGAGTGTCATCCTCGAAAGTACCGATCAGTTTTTCGCCGGGGCCATCGAAGCGGTTTGCGCCCGAAGTCCAGTCATGCAGCATCCGCTCGACAAAGGGATAGCCGTCGGACCAGGCCTGATCAGAGAGCGGCCGGACATCTGTGTCATCAAGGGAAATGGGCCGGTAAGTGATCACACCTACCATATGGGGTGGTAGGCAAGCGCCGACCAGACCGCAGCGGCGGCAATAATCCACAGCGCCACACGGCCGGAGCGGGTGTGCCGGGCTTCCGACTTGCCAATTGCTTCCGAAGTGGCTGCGTCAAAACGCAGGCCGTTTTCGGCCATCTCGCCCACCTCTTGCGAAAAACGCTCGGTGCGGGCGGCGAGATCGGGCAATTGCTCGGCCAGCTTGAAGGCGGCGATGGCGCCTTCCTTGATGTCGACGGCAATGCGTTTGGGTCCGAGATTGTCGCGGATCCAGTCGCCAACCACCGGCTCGGCGGCCTTCCACATGTTGAATTTCGGATTGAGCGTGCGCGACACGCCCTCGACCACGACCATGGTCTTTTGCAGCATGACCAGCTCGGGCCTTGTCTCCATGTCGAACAGCTCGGTAACCTCGAACAGCAGCGTCAGCAGCCGCGCCATGGAAATGGTTTCTGCCGGCTGGCCGTGGATCGGCTCGCCGATGGCGCGGATGGCCTGGGCGAAACTCGCCGGATCGTGGCAGGGGTGAACATAGCCGGCCTCGAAATGCACATCGGCGACGCGCTGGTAATCGCGGGTGATGAAGCCGTAGAGGATCTCGGCCAGGAAGCGGCGTTCCTTTTTGCCCAGGCGGCTGACAATGCCCATGTCGACAGCGACAATCATGCCCGCCGGGTCGACGAAGAGATTGCCCTGATGCATGTCGGCATGGAAGAAGCCGTCGCGCAGGGTGTGGCGCAGGAAGGACTGGATCAGCGTGTCGGCCAGCGCATCAAGATCGTGGC
The DNA here is from genome assembly GCA_048261205.1 of Hoeflea sp. Classification (GTDB taxonomy): domain Bacteria; phylum Pseudomonadota; class Alphaproteobacteria; order Rhizobiales; family Rhizobiaceae; genus Hoeflea. Next base: position 177,845 of record JBLXGF010000006.1, on the reverse strand, counting down.
CCGCGGCGCGCAAGCCCGCGACATTGCTCATCTTGATGCCGTCGATCCATTCCATGGTGACGCAATCGCGGCCGGTGCGCTCCCAGTCGACCTTGGGCACCCGGAAGCCCGGATCATCCCTGGTGTTGTCGGCCATCTCTGACAGGGCCGCGGCTTCGAGCCGCAGATCCATCTCGATGCGGGTGGTCTGCTCCAGCGTCTTGGTAATTTCAACCGGGCGCAGGCGGCGCGAGGACGGAATGAAACGCTCCTGCAGTTCAGAAACCGTATAGAAGGCCTCGAGATCATGCTTGAAGCGCTGACGCACACCGGGGCGGATGACCTTGACGGCAACCTGACGCGGGCCGTTTTCATCGGTGACTTCAGCGGGATGCACCTGGGCGATGGAGGCGGCTGCAATCGGCGGATCGAAACGGGTGTAGAGATCGGAAATCGGCCGGCCGAGCGAGCCCTCGATGGCCGCACGGGCCTGGGCCTCGGGGAACGTCGCCATGCGGTCCTGAAGACCGGCGAGATCATCGGCGATATCGGCGCCGACAACATCGGGACGGGTGGCCAGAAACTGGCCGAGCTTGACCCAGGACGGACCGAGCCGTTCCACGGCGCGGGCGAGCCGGTCGGTGCGTTCGGCGCTTTTGGCCTGGCGCTTGGCCAGCAGGCCCGCAACCCGGTGGCCGAGTTGCAGCGAAGCCGGAAGCTCGTCAGCCGGAAGCGAGGAGACCACGCCTTCACGCACAAGGATGAAGCCCGCCCGCATCAGGCGCAGATAGGTGCCGAGACTTGCCATTCCGGTCAGATCTTCCAGGCAGAGTGAAGGGCCGCAATGCCGCCGGTGTAATTGGTGTAGCCAACGCGGGAGAAACCGGCACGCTCGATCATCGCGGCGAAATCGGCCTGGCGCGGGAATTTGCGGATCGATTCCACCAGATAGCGGTAGGGTTCGGCCTCACCGGCAATGGCCTTGCCCATGGCAGGAATGCCATTGAACGACCAGGCGTCATAGACCTTGTCAAGAATCGGCATCTCGACTTCGGAGAATTCGAGACAGAGAAAACGTCCGCCACGGCGGAGCACGCGATAGGCCTCGCGCAGAGCCTTGTCGATGTCGGGCACGTTGCGGATGCCGAAGGCAATCGTATAGGCGTCGAAGCTCGAATCCTCGAATGGCAGCTCTTCGGCGTTGGCTTCGACAAAATCGAGATTGGCGGCATAGCCCTTCTTCTCGGCGCGCTGGGCGCCGACGCCAAGCATCGAGCCATTGATGTCGAGCACGGTGCCCTGCGCCTGTTTGCCGGAGGCTGCGACAATGCGGAAGGCGATGTCGCCGGTACCGCCGGCCACATCAAGAAAGCGGAAGCCTGAACGGCGCGGCGGATTGAGGCTTGCGACCATGGCGTCTTTCCAGACCCGGTGCAGACCGCCCGACATCACGTCATTCATGATGTCGTAGCGTTTGGCCACCTTGTGAAAGACGTCGTTGACCAGGGTCTGCTTCTCGCCGTCCCCGACGGTGCGAAAGCCGTAGCTGGTCTGCATTCCGCCATCCGTGGCGACGCGCTGTTCTGACATCACTTCATCCCGTGTTTCTTCTGCTGGCATCAAACTTGCCGGGATCCCGTCCGGCACCCGGCTAAACTTGCCGCGACCATAGCGGATCACTCTTCGGCGCGCTATCTAGGCATCAGCATGCTGCCTGCGGCATAGCGCATCGTCTTATAGGTCAGCCGCACGCATATTGAAACCAGTCCGAGGAGTTCGCGTTGCCCGAATTGCCAGAAGTCGAAACTGTCCGCCGCGGGCTCACGCCGGTGATGGAAGGGGCAAGGATTATCCGTGTCGAGCAACGCCGCGCCGATCTGCGGTTTGCCTTTCCCGAGGATTTTGCGGCCCGGCTTGAAGGCCGGCAGATCATTTCGCTGGGCCGCCGGGCCAAATATCTGATCGCCGATCTCGACGACGGCATGGTGCTGGTCAGTCATCTGGGCATGTCGGGATCTTTCCGGATCCAAGCCGCCGGGAACGGCAGCCTTACCCCCGGCGCGTTTCATCATGAGCGCTCGAAGGATGACAAGCATGATCACGTGGTAATTCATGTGGACGGGCCGGCGGGCACCGCACGGGTGATCTACAATGATCCGCGGCGGTTCGGTTACATGGACCTGATGGCGCGGACGGCACTCGCCGACCATCCCTGGTTCAAGGGGCTCGGCGTGGAGCCGACCGGCAACAGCCTCGACGCCAACGAGCTGGCCCGGCGGCTGTCGGGCAAGGCCGCGCCCCTGAAGGCGGCATTGCTGGACCAGCGGATCATCGCCGGGCTCGGCAATATATATGTCTGTGAAGCGATGTGGCGGGCAGAGCTGTCGCCGGTCAAACCGGCCGGGCGGCTGGTCACCGGGACGGGCCGGCCACGCAAGCAGCTTGACGTGCTCACCCAGGCGATCCGGACGGTGATTGAAGAAGCAATCGCGGCGGGTGGCTCGTCGCTGAGGGATCATATCCGCACCGATGGAACGCTTGGATATTTCCAGCACGGATTTTCCGTTTACGACCGTGAGGGAAAGGCTTGCTCCCGCCCCGGCTGTGGCGATACGGTCCGCCGCATGGTGCAGAGCGGGCGCTCGACATTTTATTGTCCGCGCTGCCAGACACACTGACCCGACGAGAAGACCCTGTCCCTGAGAGATCAGACCAAACGGCAGCTATGAGGAGAATTACGATGGCACTCAAGACATTGAAGACCGAAACACACGGCCGGGTGGCCATCATCACGCTGAACCGGCCCGATGCGCTCAATGCGCTGAATTCCGAGCTTCTGGCGGAACTGCGCGAGACGCTTGCGCTGTATGGCGCGGACGAGAAAATAGGCGCCATCGTGCTGACCGGGTCGGAGAAGGCCTTCGCCGCCGGCGCCGACATCAAGGAAATGCAGTCCAAGGACTATATCGGCGCCTATATGGAAGACTTCTTCGAAGGCTGGAGCGCGGTGGCCGAGACCCGCAAGCCGGTGATCGCGGCGGTGGCCGGCTATGCGCTGGGCGGCGGCTGCGAGCTGGCGATGATGTGTGATTTCATCATCGCCGCGGACAGCGCGAAATTCGGCCAGCCGGAAATCACGCTCGGGGTGATCCCGGGCATGGGCGGCAGCCAGCGGCTGACCCGAGCCGTCGGCAAGGCCAAGGCGATGGATCTGTGCCTGACCGGCCGGATGATGGATGCCGAGGAAGCCGAGCGCTCCGGGCTGGTGGCGCGCGTGGTGCCGGCCGACGAACTTCTTGCCACCGCCACCAAGGCGGCGGAGAAGATCGCCGGCTTCTCGCTGCCGGTGGCAATGATGGTGAAGGAATCGGTCAACCGCGCCGACGAGGTGTCGCTGGCCGAGGGTTTGCGCTTTGAACGGCGGATGTTCCACTCGCTGTTTGCATCGGAAGACCAGAAGGAAGGCATGACCGCGTTCGTCGAAAAGCGCAAGGCGCAGTTCAAACACCGGTGAGCAAATGCACCGGCGGGCGAGCGGAAAGCGGTTTTTCGCGTTGACGAAAGCCGCGATACCCGGTATAGGCCCGCCATCGAATGGCAGCTTTCGGGCTCGCCGTGGTTTTCTCGCATTCCGTATGTCAAAGCGATATTCCTCGAAAGAGGCGCTTTCCGGTCGGAATAGAGCATGTGACACTTTGAGAGGCATTCATGGCCAATACAACTTCGGCGAAAAAAGCGACCCGCAAGATTGCCCGCCGCACTGACGTAAACAAAGCACGCCGTTCGCGTGTCCGCGGCTTCCTCCGCACCGTTGAGGAAGCAATCAGCTCCGGCGACCAGGCCGCTGCAGCCGCAGCGCTGAAGGCAGCCCAGCCTGAACTGATGCGCGCCGCCGGCAAGGGCGTGGTTCACGCCAATACGGCTTCGCGAAAGATTTCGCGGCTGTCGAGCCGGGTGAAGGCGCTTAGCGCCTGATCGACCCCAAAACTAGTTTGTCGACTAAAGGCCCGGCTCGTCCGGGCCTTTTTCGTTTTGCTCCAGTGACTTGCGCAGGACCGATTCCAGAGACGATACCCGGATCGTCACGCCCCCGTCACATTCGCATTAAAAATCTATTTTTTTCAATGCCTTACAAGAGGTGACAGATTCGCGCCCGGATTGGCAAACCGGATTCGCTCGATAAGCTGTCAAGCCCCGAAATTTTGTATCCAAGGCTTCCTGACAGGAACAAAACGATCTGAAGTCGCGAAAAGGCAATGAATCCAATTGCCTGTTGATAACCTCCATCGAGAGGCTTTTTTCAACCATTACGAGTCAATCCCTAAAGTGTGAATGAAACGTAAATAAGCTGCTTGATTAGGCCATCCCATCCTGCCTAAATAGCCCTCGACAAGGGGCACGGAGCCGGGCGGCTCCAGGGACGGTTCGCCTTATTGCAGGTGATGAAATTCCAACCTGCCCCTTGGTGTCCGGCTGTCTCGCCGGGCAAACTCAAATAAAACCTTCGGTTGCATTGGCGCTCTGTTGCCATGCGGTGAAGTTTTGACTTCCTCAAGACTCCGGTTTTGAGGAAACGATGAAGTTTTGTCCACTCCGGCGATACGAGGTCGCAGGCTTGGACGATTAGGAAGGGGCAAGACAAGGCGGGGGGCAACCGCATCAGAATTGGATGTGTCAACGAGGGCACGTTCGCCACCGGGCCATGATGGCCGGGGCAAATTACCTAAATGCGGCAATAGGATTACAGCGGCGATGCAAACACAAACAACAACAGCGCGTAAAGCGGCACAATGGGACGTACAGAAAACAAACGTCCAACCGCTTGGCGGAAATGTTTGCCCGACGACTGACAAAGGGGCGGACATGAACAAGAATACCAATACCTTTGACAGGGTTATGGCGCGCTTGAAGGCGCAGGTTGGACCAGAGGTTTTCACAAGCTGGTTCGGGCGGCTCAAGCTGCAATCGGCTTCCAAGAGCGTCGTGCGCCTTTCGGTCCCGACCGCATTCCTGAAATCCTGGATCAACAACAAGTATCTCGATCAGATCAGCGCGCTGTTCAGCGAAGAAGACGCCGATATCCTGAAGGTCGAGATCGTTGTGCGCTCGGCGACCCGTGCGATCCGCCCAGCCGTTGAAACAGAAGCCGACAGCGCGGCCACCGCAACCGCTGCTCAAGAGGCCCCGGCTGCCGCTCGCAAGGATCACCATCTCTCCCTGAAGGGTGTGGGGGCGCATCTTTCGCATTTCCAGAAGGGTCCGCAGGCCGCCAACAATGTCATCGGGTCGCCGCTGGATCCGCGCTACACCTTTGAGAGCTATGTCGAAGGCTCGTCCAACCGGGTGGCGCTGGCAGCCGCCAAGACCATTGCAGAAGCCGGAACCGGCGCAATCCGCTTCAACCCGCTGTTCATTCATTCCAATGTCGGGCTGGGCAAGACCCACCTGCTGCAGGCAATTGCCGCCGCGGCCAGCCGTCATGCGCGCAATCCGCGCGTGGTCTATCTGACGGCTGAATATTTCATGTGGCGCTTTGCCACCGCGATCCGCGACAATGACGCGCTGTCGTTCAAGGAATCGCTGCGCAACATCGATCTGCTGGTGATCGACGACATGCAGTTTCTGCAGGGCAAGTCGATCCAGAACGAATTCTGCCATCTGCTCAACATGCTGCTCGATTCGGCCCGCCAGGTGGTTGTCGCCGCCGACCGCGCGCCGTGGGAGCTGGAATCGCTGGATCCGCGGGTCCGGTCGCGCCTGCAGGGCGGCGTCGCCATCGAAATCGAAGCCCCCGACTTCGACATGCGCCTGGAAATGCTGCGCCAGCGGCTGGCCATTGCGCAGATCGAGGATGGCTCGCTGGATATCGGCGAAGATATTCTTGCCCATGTTGCCCAGAACATCACCTCAAGCGGCCGGGAGCTGGAAGGCGCGTTCAATCAGTTGCTGTTCCGCCGCAGCTTCGAGCCCAACCTGACGCTGGAGCGGGTCGACCAGCTGCTGGGCCATCTGGTCAATGCGGGCGAACCGAAGCGGGTTCGCATCGAAGACATCCAGCGGGTGGTTTCGCGGCACTACAATGTCTCGCGGCAGGAGCTGGTTTCGGACCGCCGCACCCGCGTCATCGTCAAGCCACGGCAGATCGCGATGTATCTGGCCAAGACCATGACCCCGCGTTCATTCCCCGAAATCGGCCGCAGGTTCGGCGGACGAGACCACACAACCGTGCTGCACGCCGTTCGCAAGATCGAAGAGCTGATCAATTCCGACACCAAGCTGGGTCACGAAATCGAACTGCTGAAGCGGCTGATCATCGAATAGTCCGCAATCCCGGGTGCTTATCCCCAGAATCCCGGTCCGGCCCGAAAGGTCCGGGCCGGTTTTTGTTGCATGCCGGGGGTATAATCTGCCATTTTGCTCGCCCGGGCCTAGCGCACCATGCGCCATATTACGGCCTGCACCGGACACAATCCGGACAAGACAGAATTTGAAAGGCCTGCGCAGCCCGGCGCATGCCCCCAGCCAAGCGGTAGTCAGATCATGCGTGTCACCCTCGAGCGTTCCCATCTCCTCAAGTCGCTGAACCACGTTCACCGCGTGGTGGAGCGGCGCAACACCATACCGATCCTGTCAAACGTGTTGCTGAAAGCCGAAGGTGCAACGCTTGACATGAAAGCCACCGACCTTGACCTCGAAATCACCGAGGCGACAGCGGCGATGGTCGAGCAGGCGGGCTCCACCACAGTGCCTGCGCATCTGCTTTACGATATCGTGCGCAAGCTCTCGGACGGATCGGAAGTGCTGTTGTCGACGGATGCCGACGGCGCAACGATGACGGTTGCCTCGGGCCGCTCGAAATTCTCGCTGCAGTGCCTGCCGGAATCGGATTTTCCGGACCTGACAGCCGGCGCCTTCAGCCACACATTCCGGCTACCGGCGACACAGCTCAAGATGCTGATCGACCGGACCCAGTTTGCCATCTCGACAGAAGAGACGCGCTATTACCTCAATGGTATCTTCGTGCATTCGATCGAGAGCGAGGGTGCGCTGAAACTGCGCGCTGTCGCCACCGACGGCCACCGCCTGGCGCGCGCCGATGTGGACGCGCCGTCGGGATCGGAAGGCATGCCCGGCATCATCATCCCGCGCAAGACTGTGGGCGAATTGCAAAAGCTGGTCGACAACCCGGATATCACCGTCACTGTTGAAGTCTCGGACGCCAAGATCCGCTTCACCATCGGCGGCATCGTGCTGACCTCGAAGCTGATCGACGGCACCTTCCCCGACTACCAGCGGGTGATCCCGACCGGCAACGACAAGGAACTGACCGTCGATTGCCAGACCTTTGCGCAGGCGGTTGACCGCGTGTCGACAATTTCGTCGGAGCGTGGCCGGGCAGTCAAGCTGGCGATTGCCGACGGACAGCTGACGCTGACGGTCAACAATCCGGACTCGGGCAGTGCGACGGAAGAACTGGCCGTTGGCTATGACCGTGAACCGCTGGAAATCGGCTTCAACGCCAAATATCTGCTCGACATCACCAATCAGCTGTCGGGCTCGGATGCGGTGTTCATGCTGGCGGATCCCGGCTCGCCGACGCTGGTGCGCGACACCGCCGGCGATGACGCGCTGTATGTGCTGATGCCGATGCGCGTCTAGAGCGCAGATTTGCAGCACCTGGCCCTCACTGCTTCAGGCGCAATACCCGGCTGCCGGTCGCAAGACTGTTGAGCGGAGACAGGCATGGCCCCGACAGTGCATATCGAGCGGCTGAAGCTCACCGGCTTTCGCAACTATGCCAGCCTGTCGCTTGAGCTCGACGCGCGCCATGTGGTGCTTGCCGGGGACAATGGCGCGGGCAAGACCAATCTGATGGAAGCGCTGTCCTTGCTGACCCCCGGGCGGGGCATGCGCCGCGCGCCCTATGGCGACCTGATCAGGACCAGCCCGGAAGCGGGATCAACGCCCGCAAACGGGTTCAGCATTTTTGCCAGCCTTGAAGGCATGGCCGGGCCTGTCGACATCGGCACCGGGATAGACAGTGCCGAGGACGGCGGATCACGGCGGGTGCGGATCAATGGCGCTCCGGCGCGCGCGACAGACGAGCTTCTTGAGCATTTGCGGCTCTTGTGGCTGACCCCGGCAATGGACGGCCTGTTTACCGGGGCGGCCGGTGACCGGCGGCGGTTCCTGGACCGGCTGGTGCTGTCGGTGGATCCGGCGCATGGCGGCCGGGCGCTGAATTATGAACGTGCCATGCGCAGCCGCAACCGGCTGTTGTCCGAAGGCCGTGCCGACCCGACCTGGCTTGACGGGCTGGAAGCGCAGATGACCGAACTCGGCGTGGCAATGGCGATGGCGCGCAACGAGGTGGTGAGCCTGTTGTCGGATCTGATCGAGAGCAACACCACGCACAGCGTGTTCCCGGCGGCAACGGTGCGGCTTGAAGGCTTCCTGGAAGACGAGGCGCTGGCTTCGGCGAGCGACATGGAGGCGGCCTTTGCCGGCATGCTGGAAGCGGGGCGGCGGCGGGATGCCGCTGCCGGGCGAACCCTGTCGGGACCGCACCGCTCCGATCTGATCGTGCACCACCGCGCCAAGGCAATGCCTGCAGCCCTGTCCTCGACCGGCGAACAGAAGGCCTTGCTGATCGGCATCGTTCTGGGGCACGCGCAGCTGGTGCGGGCGATGACCGGCCACGCGCCGATCCTGCTGCTCGACGAAATCGCGGCCCATCTTGACGAAGGCCGCCGGGCAGCGTTGTTTGACCTGATCGAGGCGCTGGAGTGCCAGGCTTTCATGACCGGAACCGACGCCTCGATGTTTGCAAGCCTCGGGTCGCGCGGGCAGATTTTCAGGGTGTCTGAAGGACGCGTGACGCCCTACAAGGACGAACCGGCCGATTGAGCCGCAGACACCACATGCAGGCAAGACATCGCCGGTTTGGAGCCAGCCCATGGACAATTCGCATCTGAACCCGGACGAAGTGGCGCGCTATGCCCGGCACATCGTGCTGGCGGAAATCGGAGGGGCCGGCCAACAGCGGCTCAAGGCCGCCCGGGTGCTGGTGATCGGCGCAGGCGGGCTGGGCTCGCCGGTGCTGAGCTATCTCGCGGCAGCCGGTGTCGGGCTGCTCGGTGTGATCGACGATGATGTGGTGTCGCTTTCCAACCTGCAACGCCAGATCCTGCATGACACCGACACTGTCGGCATGGCCAAGACGAAGAGCGCGGAACGGGCGCTCAAACGGCTCAATCCCCATACCCGGGTGATCACCCATGAGATGCGCCTGACGACGGACAATGCCGTCGATATCCTGACAAGTTACGACATGGTGGTGGACGGCTCGGACAATTTCGACACCCGCTATTTGCTGGCCGACACCTGCGAAGCGCTGAAGATCCCGCTGGTGACGGCTGCCGTGGGGCGGTTTGACGGCTCGATCACGGTGCTGACGCCCTATGAAACAGGGGCCGATGGCAAGCTCTGCCCGCGTTACCGGGACCTGTTTCCCGAAGCCCCGCCGCCGGGACTGGTTCCCAGTTGCGCCGAAGCCGGGGTGATCGGTGCGCTGACCGGGGTGATCGGAACGCTGGAAGCGATGGAAGTGATCAAGCTGATCACCGGCGCGGGCGAACCGCTGATCGGAAGGCTGCTGCTTTATGACGGACTTGCCGCGAATTTTCAGACGGTGAAGTATCGGCGGAAGGGATAGCGCGGCATCCGCGGGTCTTCCGTGCGCGGCGATATCCGCCCCCCCCACCGGCTCTGCCCGCCTTGCAGGCGGTCAATCGCCCGCCTCCCCTCGAGGGGGAGGCAGGCACACCACGTTTCTTCGCCACGACCGGGAACAGGCACAAAGCGCCTTTGCAGATCCACCTCCCCCTTGAGGGGAGGTCGGAGAAGCAAGCGCAGCGCAGCTGATCCGGGTGGGGGTCATAAGCCAACGCCGGCCAGGCCTGCGGTGAAAAAGCGAACAGTTCCCGATCTCACTCAGTTCCTGAGCGGCAGCACTCGGTCTGGCGGGCGGTGGCCGTCGAAGAGGGTGCGGATGTTGATGATCACCTTGTCGCCCATGTCGATGCGGCCCTCGATGGTGGCCGAGCCCATATGCGGCAACAGCACCACCTTGCCTTCAGACGCCAGCTTGACCAGGCGCTTGTCAACGGCGGGCTCATGCTCGAACACATCCAGACCGGCGCCGGAGAGGCGGCCATCCTTGAGCGCCCTGATCAGAGCGTCCTCGTCGATGATGCCGCCACGGGCGGTGTTCACTATGTAAGCGCCGGGTTTCATAAGCTCCAGCCTGCGGGCCGAGAGCAGATGGAAGGTGGCCGGCGTTGACGGGCAATGCACCGACACGATGTCGACCCGCGCCAGCATCTGGTCAAGGCTGTCCCAATAGGTGGCCTCCAGCTGATCCTCGGTGTCCGGATCGACGCGGCGGCGATTGTGATAGTGGATCGACAGACCGAACGCCTTGGCGCGCCGGGCGACGGCGGTGCCGATACGGCCCATGCCGATGATGCCGAGCCGCTTGCCGCCAATGCGGTGGCCAAGCATCCAGGTGGGCGACCAGCCTTTCCAGCTGCCGCCGCTGCCGACGATGACATCGGCGCCTTCGGTCAACCGCCGCGGCACGGCAAGCATAAGCGCCATGGTCATGTCGGCGGTGTCCTCGGAGAGAACATTTGGTGTGTTGGTGACGGTGATGCCCTTCTTCTGCGCCGCATCGACGTCAATATTGTCGACACCATTGCCGAAATTGGCAATCAGCTTCATCTGCGGTCCGGCCTGTTCAATCAGCGCGGCATCAATCTTGTCGGTCACAGTCGGCACGAGAACGTCGGCCGAGCGCATGGCGGCGACAAGTTCAGGCTGGGTGCGTGGTTCGTCGGTGATGTTGAGCTCGGCATCAAACAGCTCGCGCATGCGGGTCTCGACGGCATCCGGCAGGCGGCGGGTGATATAGACCTTGGGTTTTTTTCGATTAGGCATTTTGTTGAGGTCCAACGTTGAGAGCTCTTTAACCAAACTCGGCGACAGTGGCTTATACGTAACGCTTTTTCTATCAGACCCTCCGGCGAAGACAATCCAAAGCGCCGGGATTGCCGATTAAAAAAGCGCTGCAAGCCGGAACCGGCCGCCGATGGCGCTGTCAGCGCCTGACGCTTCTGGCCGAACGGCCCGCCATGAAAGTGGCGGGATATCCGGACCTGAAACATGAACAGCAGCGGCGCCGTCCACTTGGCGCCCCAACCCCAAAGGTGTAAGTCATGCGTCGCCTTTCCCTTTTTTGCGCAACCTGCCTGGCCCTGACCGGCCTGACATTGAGCCCGGTGCTTTTGTCCGGAGCAGATGCAGGCATTGCCGCGCAGGCCCAGACAGCAGCCAAAGGTCCGAGCGGATTGCCGTTGCCGCGGTTTGTCAGCCTCAAGGCCAAGCGGGTCAATCTGCGCGTCGGACCAGGCCAGGATTATGCCGTGGCCTGGCTCTACACCAAGGCCGGCGTGCCGATGGAAGTGATCCAGGAATACGACAACTGGCGCCGGGTGCGCGACGCCGAGGGCACCGAGGGCTGGGTCTACCAGTCGCTGCTGTCGGGTGAACGCACGGCTGTCACCGCGCCCTGGAAGATGGGCGAGGCGCAGGACGATTACATCGACATGCACCGCGAAGCCCGCAGCAATGCCGACGTCGTCGCACGGCTTGAGCCCGGTGTGGTGGTTGTTGTCAAAGCCTGCAATGGAGACTGGTGCGAAACCCAGGCTGACGGCGCCGGCGGGTGGGTGCAACAGAGCGAAATCTGGGGCGCTTATCCGGGCGAGGCCTTCAAGTAGGCGCCACGACGCTGCTCTTTCAATTCAGTGAATTGCACATGAAAACAGGCGCTGATCACCAGCGCCTGTTTTTGTATCCGGATGCAGGATCACCCCTGTTACGGGCGTTACCGCGGAGACCTTACAGGATGCGAACGGCGCCCTTGGCGGCGCTGCTGGCCATCGAAGCATAGGCTTTGAGCGCCGTTGAAACAGCGCGCTTGCGCGGCTTTTCCGGCTTCCAGCCTTCGGCCTCGCGCCTGGCGCGGCGTTCGGCAAGCGTTGCCTCATCCACCGCCAGATTGATGCTGCGGTTGGGAATGTCGATCTCGATCAGATCGCCGGTCTCGACCAGGCCGATGGTGCCGCCTTCGGCAGCTTCAGGCGAGACATGGCCGATGGACAGGCCCGAGGAGCCGCCGGAGAAGCGGCCGTCGGTGACCAGGGCGCAGGCCTTGCCCAGTCCCTTGGATTTGAGGTAGCTGGTCGGATAGAGCATTTCCTGCATTCCCGGTCCGCCGCGCGGACCTTCATAGCGGATCAGCACCACTTCGCCGGGCTTGACCTTGCCGGTCAGAATGTCGGAGACGGCATCGTCCTGGCTTTCAAAGATCTTGGCGGGACCGGAGAATTTGAGGATCGATTCGTCGACGCCCGCGGTTTTGACGATGCAGCCGTCTTCGGCCAGATTGCCGAACAGAACAGCGAGCCCGCCGTCTTTCGAAAATGCGTGTTCAGCGTTCCTGATCACGCCGTTTTCCCTGTCGGTATCAACGCTTGCATAGCGGCGCGACTGGGAGAAAGCGGTCTGGGTGGGGACGCCACCTGGCGCCGCGCAATAAAAATCATGCACGGCCTTGTCTGACGACTGCACCACATCCCATTTGGCGAGCGCGTCTTTCATGGTCTTTTCGTGGATGGTGCCGACAGAGGTGTCGAGCAGGCCTGCCCGGTCCAACTCGCCGAGGATTGCCATGATACCGCCGGCACGGTGAACATCTTCCATATGCACATCGCTCTTGGCAGGCGCGACCTTGCACAGCACCGGAACGCCGCGCGACAACCGGTCGATGTCGGCCATGGTGAAATCCACCTCACCCTCATGGGCGATGGCGAGCAGATGCAGCACCGTGTTGGTGGAACCGCCCATGGCGATGTCCAGCGTCATGGCATTTTCGAAAGCTGCGAAGGAGGCAATCGAGCGCGGCAGCACGCTGGCGTCATCTCCCTCATAATGCCGTCTGGCCAGTCCGACGATGGTGCGTCCCGCCTCACGGAACAACCGCTCGCGATCGGAATGGGTGGCGAGTGTCGAGCCATTGCCCGGCAGCGCCAGGCCCATGGCCTCGGCCAGGCAATTCATCGAGTTGGCGGTGAACATGCCCGAACAGGAACCGCAGGTCGGGCATGCCGACCGTTCGATCGCCGCCACATCCGCATCGCTGATATTGTCATCGGCGGCTGCGACCATGGCATCGACCAGATCCAGCGCCTTTTCGGTGCCGTCCTCGAGAATCACCTTGCCGGCTTCCATCGGCCCGCCGGAGACAAAGACCACCGGGATATTGAGCCGCATCGCCGCCATCAGCATGCCCGGCGTGATCTTGTCGCAGTTGGAAATGCAGACCATCGCATCGGCGCAGTGGGCGTTGACCATGTACTCGACGGAATCGGCGATCAGCTCACGCGAAGGCAGCGAATAGAGCATGCCGTCATGGCCCATGGCGATGCCGTCATCGACCGCAATTGTGTTGAATTCCTTGGCGACGCCGCCGGCACGCTCGATTTCGCCGGCCACCAGCTGACCGAGATCCTTGAGATGCACGTGACCTGGCACGAACTGGGTGAAGGAATTGACCACCGCGATGATCGGCTTGCCAAAATCGCCGTCTCGCATACCGGTGGCACGCCACAGGCCGCGGGCACCCGCCATGTTGCGGCCATGGGTGGATGTTCTCGAACGATAGGGCGGCATTGGGTTCTCCTCACTCAATTCCCGGTCCATGGAGCGTCAGATGCTCTTGCCGGGGCAAAACACTGTCTGCGGATGCTAGTAATGGGAAACAGGCAGAATTTCCAGAGCGATCAGACCAGAACAAATTCCGGTCTGCCAGAGGCCTATCTGAGGTCATGGAAAAGCAGCATGGCGCCTGTGTATTGACGACAGCTCGAGGTCAGCGCTTGGGGCGAAGGCGGATGACCACATCGACATGGGTGATCTCCATGCCTTCGGGCGCCTCGGGCAGATCGCTGACCGAAATATTGCCGACCGGGATGTCGAGCACGCTGTTGCAGCCCTCGACCACGAAATGGTGGTGATCGGAAACATTGGTGTCAAAATAGGTCTTGGCGGTTTCCAGCGACAGCACCCGCAGCAGGCCTGCCTCGGTAAACTGGTGCAGCGTGTTGTAGACGGTTGCCAGCGAGCAGGGAACGCCGACACCGACGGCCTCTTCGTGCAGTTCTTCGGCGGTGAGGTGCCTGTCGCCCTTGGCAAACAGCAGATCAGCCAGCGCGACACGCTGCCGCGTCGGGCGAAGCCCTGCACCGCGCAGACGAAAGGCCGAATCATGGTCGGCTGATTTTGATCTGTGCGCAGATGGCATGGTCGACGGCGTCCGATCGATGGATTTCATAGGTTTCATATATCTTTTGTGGGCTTTGCTTTCAATAGAGCTGTGAAATCGACTTTCCACGGCCTCGCCCCTTTCACTTGCATGCCTCATCCGGTATTCGGGGATGCCGCGCGGGATGGCTTCGCCAAGGCGCGTGCCTGTGCTAGTTTGCACATCGCTAATGAATGCCGTGCGGAAAGACGGCGAATGAGGAGACGCTTTTTTCATGGTCGACAGGCAATCGAGCTACAGTTACGAAGACATTCTGAAATGTGCGGAAGGTGACCTGTTCGGTCCCGGAAATGCGCAATTGCCGCTACCGCCCATGCTGATGGTGCACCGGATCACCGACATCTCGGAAACCGGCGGCGAATTCGACAAGGGCTATCTGCGCGCCGAATTCGACATCACACCGGATCTCTGGTTCTTCCCCTGCCACTTCAAGGGCAACCCGGTGATGCCCGGCTGCCTCGGGCTTGACGGCATGTGGCAGCTCACCGGCTTCTACCTCGGCTGGCTCGGCGAGCAGGGCCGCGGCATGGCGCTGTCGACCGGCGAAGTGAAATTCAAGGGAATGGTGACGCCCGAGGTCAAGAAGCTCGAATACGGCATCGATTTCAAGCGGGTGATGCGCGGCCGGCTGGTGCTCGGCATCGCCAATGGCTGGCTCAAGGCCGATGGCGAAACGATCTACAACGCCTCGGATTTGAAGGTCGGTCTTGCTAAGGACAAAACCACCTGACACTCCGCTAGCAGCGTCAACAGGGCGCCGGGTAATTTCAGGACCCTCACCATGAAAGGGCAGAACATGAGACGAGTCGTCGTGACGGGAATGGGGATCGTATCCTCCATCGGCAACAACACGGGCGAAGTGACAGATTCACTGCGCAACGCCAAATCCGGCATCAGCTTCAGCGAGGACTTCGCAGAGCATGGCTTCCGCAGCCAGGTCTGGGGCGCGCCGACGCTGGATCCGACCGATTTGGTCGACCGCCGCGCCATGCGGTTCCTGTCGCGTGGCGGCGCCTGGAACCATGTCGCCATGAAACAGGCGATCGAGGATGCCGGGCTGACCGAGGCGGAAATCAGCCACGAGCGCACCGGCATTGTCATGGGCTCGGGCGGACCGTCGACCCGGACACTGATCGACGCCGCCGACATCACCCGCAAGAACGGCAGCCCGAAGCGCATCGGCCCGTTTGCGGTGCCCAAGGCGATGTCGTCGACGGCTTCGGCGACGCTTGCCACCTGGTTCAAGATCCACGGCGTCAACTATTCGATCTCGTCGGCCTGCTCGACCTCGGCGCATTGCATCGGCAACGCGGCGGAGCTGATCCAGTGGGGCAAGCAGGACATGGTGTTTGCCGGTGGCCACGAAGACCTCGACTGGTCAATGTCGAACCTGTTCGACGCGATGGGCGCAATGTCGTCGAAATACAACGACCAGGCAGCAACCGCATCACGCGCCTATGACGTGACACGCGACGGTTTTGTCATCGCCGGCGGCGCCGGCGTGCTGGTGATGGAAGAGCTTGAGCACGCCAAGGCACGCGGCGCCAAGATCTACGGCGAACTCACCGGCTATGGCGCAACGTCCGACGGCTACGACATGGTGGCGCCCTCGGGCGAAGGCGCGATCCGCTGCATGCGTCAGGCGCTTGCCAACGTCGAAGGCCGGGTTGACTACATCAACACCCACGGCACCTCGACACCTGTGGGCGACAGCAAGGAAATCGGCGCGATCCGCGAAGTGTTCGGCGCCGACATGCCGCATGTGCAGTCGACCAAATCGCTGACCGGGCACTCGCTCGGCGCAACGGGCGTGCAGGAAGCGATCTACTCGCTTTTGATGATGAAGGAGAACTTCATCGGCGAAAGTGCCCACATCACAGAGCTCGACCCGGAATTCGACGGGGTGCCGATCGTGCGTTCGCGCATCGACAACGCCAAGATTGACACGGTGCTGTCGAACTCCTTCGGTTTTGGTGGCACCAACGCGACGCTCGTCTTCCAGCGTCACAACGGGTAATGAGCATGGACGGAATTATGAAGGGCAAGCGCGGCCTGATCATGGGCGTGCTCAACAATCACTCGATTGCCTGGGGCATCGCCCAGCAGCTGGCCGAAGCCGGGGCTGAACTGGCGTTCACCTATCAGGCAGAAGGCTTCGAGAAGCGGGTGCGTCCGCTGGCCGAAAGCGTCGGCTCGACATTGCTGCTGCAGTGTGACGTCGAGGACGTGACGACCGTGGATGCGGTGTTCGACACGCTTAAGGCGGAATGGGGAACGATTGATTTCGTCGTCCACGCCATCGGGTTTTCCGACAAGTCGGAACTCAAGGGCCGCTATGCCGACGTGACAACGCGGGAGAATTTCTCCCGCACCATGGTGATCTCGGCCTATTCGTTCACGGAAGTTGCGCAGCGCGCAGCACCGCTGATGAGCAATGGCGGCTCGATCCTGACGCTGACCTATGGCGGCTCGATGCGGGTGATGCCGAACTACAATGTGATGGGCGTCGCCAAGGCCGCACTCGAAGCGATGGTGCGCTATCTGGCCGCCGACTACGGGCGGGACGGCATCCGCGTCAACGCCATCTCCGCGGGTCCTGTGCGCACCCTTGCAGGCGCAGGCATCGCCGACGCCCGCGCCATGTTCAACTACCAGAAGAAGAATGCGCCACTCAGACGCACCGTCGATATCGAAGATGTCGGCAAATCGGCGCTCTATCTGCTCTCGGACCTGTCCTCCGGCGTGACCGGCGAGATCCACTATGTGGATTCAGGCTTCAACATCACCTCGATGCCGATTACCGAGGAGCTGAAGCGGACTGATACAGAATAGCGTTCAACGCCTGGATTGGTGGGAACTGAAAAGCCCCGGATCGATGGATCCGGGGCTTTTTCTTTGGGTGCGAGACTGGGACCTACTCCTCGAAGACGAGACCGTCGGGATCGGCGCCCATCTGCTTGAGCAAATCGTTGATGTCTTCGACCATGGCGTCGGGGCCACAAACATAGAACTGCTGATCGGTGTTGCCGATAAGGCGCTCAAGCATGGCCTTGTCGATGCGGCCGTGCTCGAAGCCATTCTTGTCGTCGTCAGACAACACGTAGATGACTTCAAGGCCGGGCATGGCGTCGAACTCGTCACGCAGGATGATGTCGGCTTCGCGCTTGTTGGCGAAGATCAGCCGGTGGCCCGACAACTCGCCGCGCTCACGCAGCATGCGCAAGATGGCGATGAACGGTGTGACGCCGGCGCCGCCGGCAATGAAGGTGCCCTTGCCCTTGTATTCGATGGTGCCCCAGGGATCGCCGACAATGAAACAGTCGCCGACACTCATCTGGCCGATCTGCTCGGTCAGGCCAGAATGATCAGGATAGATCTTGATGGTGAACTGCAGCTCGTCCCATTCCGGCAGGGCCGTGAAGGTGAAGGGATTGTGCGCATCGCGCCAACCGTCGCGATCGATGCCCACCTCCGCAGCCTGGCCCGGCTTAAACTCGAAGCCTTCCGGTTTTTCGAAGGTCAACTGGCGGACATTGTGGGTGATCTCTTCGATTTTGGTGATGGGAAGCGTATGGGCCATGGAGTTTGCTCCTGCGTTGGTGTTGCAGGGGCAATGCATGAGCATCCGGGTTGGTTCCAGGAAGTTCCGGGGCAAACTGGCGCAGTGCCGGATGTGTGCGCCAGGCTATCCTATCGCGCCGAGATGAATCTCGGCTGAGAATTCAGTGCCGCCATCAAAGGTGTAATTGTAGGATCCGCCGAGCTGCATCACCATACCCCTGATGATCCTGCTCCCCATACCGGTTTGGCCGGCTGCGACATCAAAGCCAGGCCCGTTGTCGGCAATGACCAGTTTAGCCAGATCATTGGTGACGGACTTGAGGCTGATGGATATTTCAGCCTCAGCCCGCTCCGGATCGGCGTGTTTGAGAGCGTTGACGACGACCTCATTTATCAAAAGCGCCAATGGCGTTGCCCGGTCATGGCTGATCGACAGCGGATCGATATCAAGGCTCATTCTTGCGGAGGAGCCATATGCCGTACGAAGCGTATCAGTGATTGCGGCGACAAACTCCGGAGCATGAAGTGTGGCGTACGCATCGTAATTGTACATGTGCTCGTGGACAGCAGACATGGCTGCAAACCGCAACTGAATATCGGTTTTCACGTCTTCGGGAAGGTTCTGCATTCTGACCAGCGATTGCATCGACTGCATGTTGTTCTTCACCCGATGGTGAATCTCGCGGAACAGCATGGTGTTTGTCGCCAGTGCAGCTTCCAGCTCATCATTGCGGCGTCCATCCCGTTGCAGAAAGCGTATGATCCAGACGGCCGATAATGTCAGCGCGAGAACAGCCGGACCGACGATCGCCAGAAACGTCCAGACGCGCCGCCAGAAAGCGCCGATGGTGTGGGTCGTGCCCACGGACGCCAAGGCGATGAGATCGGTATCCGGAACGGTGCGATAGCCCACAACTCTCTGCACGCCATCCAGCGGCGATGTGTTCATGTAAACACCGGACTCGGCACGCGGAAGATGGTCGGTGAAGAGCACGTAGTTGCTCAGGTCCACGGGTCCCTCAGGCGGCGGGTGGCGCGCAACAAGCATTCCGTCGGAGCGCAATATGCTGATGGTTGAACCTGGCCCCAGGTCCAGAGACTCCAGCAGGTCTGCAAGCAAGGCAGCGTCAAATGAAATGATTGCCACGCCAATGAATTCGCCGCCGCGCTCAAGACGCCGGCTGAAGGTGAAAATCTGACTGCCATCCTGACGGCTGATGAGAAGTGATGATGTGAAGAAGGGGCTTCCCGCTGCCGGTTGTGTAAAATACTCACGGTCACGGATATCGACGTCAACAAAGCGAGGATCGGTGGAATAGAGCGTTTTGCCATCGGAAGCGACAATATATGCCTTGGCGCTGGCGGGCAGTCCTTCCAAGGCGTCGCGGACGCTGCTCAAGGTGGAAGGGTTGTACGACTGAATGTCCCGGCCCAAGGCCGAATCCATTCGCCGCAGAGCTTGCGTGGCAACCTCCACGATCCATCCGGTATTGATCTGTACCGCCTTTGCAGCCGCGGCGGCGGATGCTTCCGCCCGGTATTCCGCATCGTTGAAACCCTGATAAATCAGGGAACCGACGATCGCCGAAAAGACCAGCAAAGTCGCTATTATCAATGCAATTGCGGCTCGTGCAGAACGTGCAATCACTCTGGTGACCATCAAGACCCCTCTTCCACGCAGACACACGTTGCCTGACGCACCCATGTCTCATTGAACATAGGTGCTCTTTGCGCAACGACCATAGCCCGGGGGTGCGGTTTCTCGCTGACTGAGTTTTGGAACGACCGAAGTCTCAATTGCCGGTCCCGCCAATGCGGGCCTGCCCGACGGTCACCTTCCGGCAATTCACTGGTCTCCTGAAATAAAAAACCCCCGGATCGATCAATCCGGGGGTTTTGCAATGTATCGGTTTCAGGCGGTCAGCCGCCCGATGTCATCGGAGCCGGGCTTATTCGCCGGCTTCGACTTCCTTGCCGGTTTCCTGGTCGACGACCTTCATTGACAGGCGGACCTTGCCGCGTTCGTCGAAACCAAGCAGCTTGACCCAGACCTTCTGGCCTTCCTTGACCACGTCGGAGGTCTTGGAGACACGTTCCGCAGCGAGCTGCGAGATGTGCACCAGACCGTCCTTGGGACCGAAGAAGTTCACGAAGGCGCCGAAATCGGCAACCTTGACGACGGTGCCTTCATAGATCACGCCAACTTCAGGCTCGGCGACGATCGAGTGGATCCACTTCTTGGCGGCCTCGATTTCCTTGCCCGAGGACGAGGCGATCTTGATGGTGCCGTCATCGTCGATGTTGATCTTGGCGCCGGTCTTTTCAACGATTTCGCGGATGATCTTGCCGCCGGTGCCGATGACGTCACGGATCTTGTCGACCGGGATGTTCATGACTTCGATGCGCGGCGCGAATTCGCCCAGCTGGCCACGGCTCTCGGTGAGAGCATTGCCCATTTCCTGAAGAATGTGCAGACGGCCGCCTTCAGCCTGGCTCAGCGCGATCTTCATGATCTCTTCGGTGATGCCATCGATCTTGATGTCCATCTGCAGGGCGGTGATACCGTCGGCGGTGCCCGCAACCTTGAAGTCCATGTCGCCGAGGTGATCTTCGTCACCCAGGATGTCGGACAGGACTGCGAAGTCGTCGCCTTCCTTGATCAGGCCCATGGCGATACCGGCAACCGGCTTGGCCAGCGGCACGCCTGCATCCATCAGCGCCAGCGAGGTGCCGCAGACGGTCGCCATCGAGGACGAACCGTTGGATTCGGTGATCTCGGAGACAACACGCAGGGTGTAGGGGAACTGGTCAGCGGACGGCATCATCGGGTGGATGGCGCGCCATGCGAGCTTGCCGTGACCGATTTCGCGGCGGCCGGGCGAGCCGGTGCGGCCGGTTTCACCAACCGAATAGGGCGGGAAGTTGTAGTGCAGCATGAAGGTGGCCTTCTTGGTCCCCGTCAGGCTGTCAACATACTGTTCGTCTTCGCCGGTGCCCAGCGTGGCGACAACGATCGCCTGGGTTTCGCCGCGTGTGAACAGGGCCGAACCATGGGTGCGCGGCAGCAGGCCGACTTCCGAAACGATCGGGCGCACGGTCGAGAGATCACGGCCGTCGATGCGGCTCTTGGTCTCGAGAATGGCGCCACGGACGACCTTGGCCTGCAGCGACTTGAAGACAGCGCCGATGACTTCCGATGCAAAGCGCGGCTCTTCGCCTTCTGCCGGAGCGAAGTGATCCTTGACCTTGGCCTTGACCGCATCAATGGCGGCGTAACGGGCTGCCTTGTCGGTGTTGGTATAGGCCTGGCGCAGGTCGGCTTCGCACATGGCGAGCATTTCGGCTTCAAGCGCCGAATTGTCGGGAGCTGCGAAGTCGCGCGGCTCTTTCGCAGCGGCTTCTGCCAGCTTGATGATGGCATCGACAACCGGCTGCATCGACTTGTGGCCGAACATGACCGCGCCGAGCATGACATCTTCAGGCAGTTCCTTGGCTTCCGATTCCACCATCAGCACGGCATCGGATGTGCCGGCAACGATCAGGTCGAGGTCCGATTCAGGCATTTCGTCGACATGCGGGTTGAGCACGTATTCGCCAGCGATGTAGCCGACGCGCGCACCGGCGATCGGGCCCATGAACGGGATGCCCGAGATGGTCAGTGCAGCGGATGCGGCGACCAGAGCCAGAATATCCGGGTTGTTTTCCAGATCGTGCTGCAGAACGGTGATGATGATCTGCGTGTCGTTCTTGTAGCCTTCAGGAAACAGCGGGCGCAGCGGGCGGTCGATCAGACGCGAGGTCAGCGTCTCGTTTTCGCTCGGGCGGCCTTCGCGCTTGAAATAGCCACCGGGGATCTTGCCGGCTGCGTAGGTCTTTTCCTGGTAGTTGACGGTCAGCGGAAAGAAATCCTGGCCGGGCTTGGGCGACTTCGCCGAAACGACGGTGGCGAGCACGACGGTTTCGCCGTAGGAAGCGATGACAGCGCCATCAGCCTGGCGGGCAACCTTGCCGGTTTCCAGTGTGAGCGGACGACCGCCCCATTCAATCTCGACCTTGTGGGTATCGAACATGTCTTGTCCTTCATATGCGGGTATGTGGGCGTGGCAACTTCTGGCCGCGCGCGTCACTGTCCCGTGTGTTTGAGCGCATCTCGGGCAAGACAGCGGGAGGCTTTGAGAAACCGCTGCATTGAGCGGCGAAAGCATCCGGCAATCCTGCCCCATGACAGGCTATTTTGAGTGTTCTGATCCGGAATATCCGGAGAGCAGAACGGTTTCGGCGCGATTTTCCGGCCCGGTTGGCCTGATGGCGCGCGCCGCCGCGCCGCGACCCCGACAGACGGGACCGGTAATTGGTTTCTGCGGGCGGTGCACTTGGCTCCGCCCGCAGAAAAGCAGTTTAGCGGCGGATGCCCAGACGGGCGATCAGCGCTGTATAACGCGCTTCTTCCTTGCGCTTGACATAATCAAGCAGGGAACGGCGCGTGGACACCATCTTCAACAGCCCGCGGCGTGAGTGGTTGTCCTTCTTGTTGTCCTTGAAGTGGCCGGTAAGATTGTTGATCCGCTCGGTCAGGATGGCAACCTGGACTTCCGGTGAACCGGTGTCGCCTGGCTTGGTTGCGTATTCTTCGATCAGCGCAGCCTTGCGCTCAGCAGTAATCGACATCGTGGTATCCTTTCATTCTGGATGGAATTGGCGCCCTCTGCCGGGATGTCGTCCAGCAGGGGCCTCGAAACGTCATGCAGGCAGAACCTGCGATGACGGCTGGGCTATAGGCCAATTGGAGCCCAAATGAAAGGAAAATATGGCGCACACCCCGGCAGCGCCGGGCAACAGCACTGCAGCAAGCGGCCCGGAGACCCAGGCCGGGTCGCATCAACAGCCGCGTTTGACGTAGGCATCGGGCACTGCTTCGACCCAGGCCACTGAACCGGCATCATCACTTGTGATATAGGGCCCGTCGGCAACACAGTAAAAGCCGTTCCGGAAACCATCCAAGTCGGAGGTGTTGATCACGCGGGATCCTGCGCCGCCGCCGACCATCGGACCACCGAGCTGGTTCAATATGCGCTTGGCATCCGAGCGGCTCTTCGAGCAGCCGAGAATGATGTACCAGCCGCAGCCATTGACGTCATAGCCAGGCGTTTGCGCGTTCCCCGGATGGAGTGAGGCGCTCATCATTGCCGCCGTGAAGCCAGCGACCGTGGCGATGCGCAAATATCTGTCCATGTAGCATTCCCCCTTGTCCCGTATGACCGGCAACAGCCAGCCAAGCCCCAAGGCGGCAGTTTGCAACGCAGGCCGGTCTGGCGCAAGCCAGGGCTCAGGTCAGGCCTTGAACACGCGGCGCGGACGGAACTCGCCGTCGGCGACTTCCCCGATGGACAGCAGCTGACCGCGGACGAAGGCGCAGGCATCGTCGGTGGCAACCGGCGCGTCGCGGCCTCTCAGGATGATCGGATTTCCCATACGGATGCGGTGCGCCTGATCCTCGCTGACATCGATACGCGGCAGCATTCCGAGTGCTTCACCGGGGGGAACAAGAAAGGCATCGAGACGGGCCAGCCGCTCGGCATCGTCCTCGATCTCTTCAAGCGCAATCAGATCGGCGAGCGGCACCATGGCGTCTTCCGCAAACGGGGCGACCATGGTGCGCCGAAGCGCCGAGATATGCCCGTAACAACCAAGGTCGCGGCCAAAATCGCGGGCCAGGGCCCGAACATAGGTGCCCTTGCCGCATTCGACCTCGAACACCGCATGATCGGCATCCGGGCAGCCCACAAGCGTGATCCGGTGGATCTCGACCTCGCGGGCGGGAATCTCCACCACTTCGCCGTCACGCGCCATGTCGTAGGCGCGTTCACCGGCAATCTTGACGGCAGAGAATGCCGGCGGAATCTGCTCGATGACGCCGGTATAGTTGGGCAGCAAAGCCTCGATCGCAGCCTGGCCGGGGCGCAGATCCGAGCTTTCAACCACCTCGCCCTCGAGATCGTCGGTGTTGCGCTGCTCACCCCAGGCAACCGTGAACTCATAAATCTTGCGGCCATCCATGACGTAGGGAACGGTCTTGGTGGCGTCGCCAAGCGCGATCGGCAACATGCCCGAGGCCAGCGGATCGAGGGTGCCGGCGTGGCCTGCCTTCTCGGCCTTGAACAGCCATTTGATCTTGGAGACAGCTTCGGTCGAGCCGAAATCCCAAGGCTTGTCGAGAACCAGCCAACCTGAAACCGGCCGGCCCTTCTTCTTGCCGCGACGACCCATCTCAGGCTTTCCCTTCGCCTTCGGAATCCGGGGTTTCCTCCGGTCCGTCCGCATCCTCTTTGTGGTCGAGATCACGGGCGACTTCGGGCGAGCGCAGAAGCGCATCTATCTTGGAATAATTCTCGAAACTGGTGTCATCGCGGAAGCGAAGCTCGGGAATATTGCGCATCTGGCGCAAATCCGGCGAGACGCGGCCGCGGATGAAGCGGGCGTTCTTGTTGAGTGCCGCAATCGTTTCCGCGTGGTCGTCGACACCCAGCGGTGTGACATAGGCCGTCGCCACCTGCAGGTCCGGGGACATACGCACTTCGGTCACGGAAATCATCGTGTTGGAGATGATCGGATCGCGGACATCGCCCCGCTGCAAGACCTGGGTGATGGCAGCGCGGACCTGTTCGCCGACACGCAGCATACGCTGGGATGGGGCCGAGGACTTTGTCTTGGGCATGGGATTCCAACCGAAATTGCGGGCGCAAGGCCCGGAGCGACACGAGACAGACGAAAGCCCGGCATCCAGGACGCCGGGCTTCTTATCTTATCAGAGTGAGCGCGTTACGTGCTCGACGCGGAAGCACTCGATGACGTCGCCAGCGCGCATGTCTTCGTAGTTTTCGAAGGCCATGCCACATTCCTGGCCGCCATTGACCTCGGAGACTTCGTCCTTGAAGCGCTTCAATGTCTTGAGCTTGCCTTCATGGATGACAACGTTGTCGCGGATCAGGCGGACGCCAGACCCACGTTCGACCTTGCCTTCGGTGACGCGGCAACCAGCGACCTTGCCGACCTTGGTGATGTTGAACACCTCAAGGATCTCGGCGTTGCCGATGAAGGTTTCACGGCGTTCCGGCGAGAGCATGCCCGACATCGCCGCTTTCACGTCATCCACCAGATCGTAGATGATGTTGTAGTAGCGGATTTCGACGCCGTCGCGCTCAGCCGCGTCGCGGGCCTGCTTGTTGGCACGGACGTTGAAGCCGATGATCGCAGCGCCCGAAGCTTCGGCCAGCGAGATATCGGATTCGGTGATCGCACCGGCGCCGGAATGGATGATCCGGGCGCGGACTTCTTCGGTCCCGAGCTTTTCGATCGCGCCGGCAATGGCTTCGATCGAGCCCTGCACATCGCCCTTGACGAGCAGCGGGAATTCCTGGCTGCCGGTATCCTGCAGCTGGGTCATCATCTGCTCGAGCGAGCCGCGTGAGCCGCTCTGACGCGCTGCCGCCTTGTCGCGGGCCAAACGCTGGCGGTATTCGGCGATTTCGCGGGCGCGGCCTTCGTTTTCGACCACTGCAAAGCGGTCGCCAGCCTGCGGTGTGCCCTGAAGACCGAGAATTTCGACCGGGAATGCCGGTCCGGCTTCCTTGACCTGCTCGCCACGGTCATTGACCAGGGCGCGTACACGGCCCCACTGGTCACCGGCCACCAGGATTTCACCCGGACGCAGTGTACCGGTCTGAACAAGAACGGTGGCAACGGAACCGCGACCGCGATCAAGCTTGGCTTCGATCACCACGCCTTCGGCTGTACGGTCCGGATTGGCCTTCAGATCGAGAAGTTCGGCCTGCAGCAGAATTGCGTCGAGCAGCTTGTCGAGATTGAGCTGCTTGGTTGCAGACACTTCAACGTCAAGAACCTCACCGCCCATGCTTTCCACGAACACTTCGTGCTGCAGCAGGTCGGTCCGAACCTTCTGCGCATCGGCAGAGGGCTTGTCGATCTTGTTGATCGCCACGATCATCGGAACACCGGCGGCCTTGGCATGATTGATCGATTCAATCGTCTGCGGCATCACGGCATCGTCGGCCGCAACCACCAGAATGGCAATATCGGTCGCCTGAGCGCCACGGGCACGCATCGCGGTGAACGCAGCATGGCCCGGGGTGTCGATAAAGGTGATCAGCTGACCGTTCTTTTCGACCTGGTAGGCGCCGATGTGCTGGGTGATGCCACCGGCTTCGCCGGAAACGACATTGGCGTCGCGGATCGCATCGAGCAGCGACGTCTTGCCGTGGTCGACGTGGCCCATGATGGTGACCACCGGAGGCCGCGATACCATTTCGCCGCCTTCGTCGTCGACATTGAAAATGCCCAGTTCGACGTCGGATTCCGACACACGCTTGACGGTGTGGCCGAATTCGCCGGCAATGAGTTCTGCCAGATCGGCGTCGATGATGTCGCCGGGCTTCATCATCTGGCCTTCCTTCATCAGGTACTTGATCACATCGACCGACCGCTCGGACATGCGCTGTGAAAGCTCCTGGATGGTGATGGTTTCAGGCAGCTGCACTTCGCGCATGACCTTTTCGCGCGGCTCCTGTGTCATCGAGCGGCGCATCTTCTCCTGACGGCGACGCATGGCCGACAAGGAGCGGCCGCGCGAGTTTCCGTCATCATTGAGAGCGGCTGTCAGGGTCAATTTGCCACGACGGCGATCTTCTTCAGCCTTCGGACGTGTCGGCTTGGCCACTTCAGGACGGGTTACCTTGGCGCCAGGGCGTGCCGGACCACCCGGACGGGCAGCGCCGCCTGCGCGTGCTGGAGCTTCTTCCTCGTTTTCGCGACGGCGTCCGCGTATGGCATCCGCGGGTGTCGGCGGAACAGCTTCAGCCGGTGCGTTGGCTGCCGCTTCCTTGGCGACGAGAGCCTCGGCTTCGGCTTCCTTGGCCAGCCTGGCGTCTTCTATGGCCTTGAGGCGGGCAGCTTCAGCCTCCTCGACGGCGCGGCGCGCATCTTCCTCGGCTCTGCGGACAGCTTCTTCCTCAGCGCGCTTGCGATCTTCCACTTCGCGGACGCGGCTGTCCTGAAGCGCACGGCGGCGGGCTTCGACCTCGCTCGCGGAGAGCTGGTTGAGCACGGCACCGCGTGGCGCGGGCCGGGGCGGTGTGGGGCGCGACGGTGCAGCAGGCTTGCGGGCCGCAGCAGCTGGCGCCGGTGCGGCGGCTGGCGCAGCTTTCGGAGCGGTTGCCGCTGACGCCGGAGCCTTCGCTTCTGCCGCCGGGGCGGCGGCTGGCGCAGGTGCCGCTGCCGGTTTCTGCGCCGGGGCCGGAGCAGTTGCCACCGGTTCTGCCGGCTTTTCAGCGGCTGGCGCTGCGGGGCGCGGCTTGAGTGTTACCGGCGGCACCGCTTTTTCGTCTTCCGGACGGTTGATGCGGCGCTTGCGCGTCTCCACCACCACCGCTTTTGTACGGCCACGACCCATCTCCTGGCGAACCATCCCCTGTTCCACAGAGGGGCGCTTCAGCGAGAAGGTCTTCTTGCCGGGTACACTGATCGTCTTGTCGTCGTTGCTGTCGCTCATTCCGTATCCGTTTCCGCGGGAAACCGCATCGCGCCTATGCGCGCCGGCTCCTTGATCGTTCGCATCCGGGAATTGAACCCCGGTAGCCCGTTTTCAGCCCGGCCCCGCATCGGGACCGTTCCTGTAGCGCGCAAGCATCTTTGCGCGCTTCACTACACCCTCACCGGCCTGCCCTGCAAGCGCGGCGGCATGGATAAAAGCGCCATCACCCAAGACAAGCGCCAATTCGTCGGCTGAAAACAGCCGAAAGACGGGAATCTCCGCCTCAGTGATCCCCAATGCCCGCGCCGTGTTGGCCTGGCGCAATTTGCGCACACCATCATCAGCGGCATCCGTCGCATGCATCAGCGCCCGTGCGGCGCCGGAGCGGATGGCATCATCCACCTTACCAGATCCGGTGATGAACTGGCCCGATTTCCGCGCCAGGTTCATCATTCCGAAAAGGCTGTCGCATAACAGCCGGTCAACCACTGCACCCAACTCGGGATCGGTGGTCACTTCACATTTGAGTGCCCGGCCGAAAAGCTTTCGCTTGACCGCCAGATCGATGACGGACCGCTCCGCCGTCACCCAGCAGCCACGCCCAGGAAGGGCGTGACGCAGGTCCGGGACCACGGATCCATCAGGTCCGGCGACAAACCGGATAAGATCATCCGGCCGGCCACGCTCCCTGGTCACTATGCACATCCGGTCGTTCACGGGTTCGATCCTGACCTTCACTGCAAAGCCTCCGCCGGCGCCAGGCCTAGGCCTCTTCGCCACCGACTTCCGCGATCACTTCTTCTTCGCCTTCTTCGAACTCGCCAGTCTCGTCTTCTTCGACGACCAGCTCGTCCTCGGTAATCCAGCCCACCGCAAGGCGCGCCTGCAGGATCATCTGCTCGGCTTCCGCACGGGTGACTTCGAGACTGCTGAACAGACCGTCGAACCGCTTGGTTTCGCCATCCTTGCGCTCCGACCAGCCGGTCAGATCGTCAACAGCGCAACCGGCAAAGTCTTCAACCGTCTTGATCCCGTCACCGCCGAGCGCCACCATCATGGCCGTGGTGATGCCGGGGATGGAGCGAAGCTCGTCTTCGACGCCCAGTTCCTTGCGCTTGTCATCCAGCTCGGCCTCGACCTTGTCGAGATACTCGCGAGCACGGGTCTGCAGCTCATTGGCGGTCTCTTCGTCGAAGCCTTCGATCGCGGTGATTTCACCGATCTCGACATAGGCAACTTCCTCGACCTGGCTGAAGCCTTCGGATGCAAGCACCTGGCCGACCATTTCGTCGACGTCGAGCGCTTCCATGAACAGGGCCGTGCGCTCGTTGAATTCCTTCTGGCGGCGCTGGCTTTCCTCTTCCTCGGTGAGGATGTCGATATCCCAACCGGTCAGCTGCGAGGCAAGGCGGACGTTCTGGCCGCGGCGGCCGATGGCCAGCGACAGCTGTTCGTCAGGCACCACGACCTCGATACGCTCGGCGTCTTCATCAAGCACCACCTTGCTGACTTCAGCAGGCTGCAGCGCGTTGACGATGAAGCTGGCCGGCGATGGCGACCATGGAATGATGTCGATCTTCTCGCCCTGCAACTCGCCGACCACGGCCTGCACGCGGCTGCCGCGCATACCGACGCAGGCGCCGACAGGGTCAATGGAGGAATCGTTGGAGATCACGGCGATCTTGGCACGGCTGCCGGGATCGCGCGCAACCGAGCGGATCTCAATGATGCCGTCATAGATTTCGGGCACTTCCATCTGGAACAGCTTGACCATGAACTGCGGATGGGTGCGCGAGAGAAAAATCTGCGGGCCGCGCTGTTCGCGGCGGACGTCGTAGACATAGGCGCGAACCCGGTCGCCATAGCGGAAGGCTTCGCGCGGAATGGTTTCATCACGGCGGATGATACCTTCGCCACGGCCCAGATCGACGATGACGTTGCCATATTCGACGCGCTTGACGGTACCGTTGACGATCTCGCCGATACGATCCTTGAATTCGTCGAACTGGCGGTCACGCTCGGCCTCACGCACCTTCTGCACGATGACCTGCTTGGCCGACTGGGCGGCAATACGACCGAAATCCATCGGCGGCAAAGGGTCGGCAATGAAGTCGCCGAGCTGCGCATCGGGATTGCGGTCACGTGCCAGCATCAGCGGGATCTGCAGCGAATAGTCTTCGGCGTGCTCGACGACTTCCAGCAGACGCTGAAGCCGGATCTCGCCGGTCTTGGCGTTGATGTCAGCGCGGATATTGGATTCCGATCCGTAGCGCGAGCGTGCGGCTTTCTGGATCGCATCCGCCATGGCTTCGATCACGATTTCGCGGTCAATGGACTTCTCGCGAGCGACCGCATCGGCGATCTGAAGAAGCTCAAGCCTGTTTGCACTGACTGCCATGTCTGTCTCCATATGTCGGGCCGCGGCTTGCAGCCCTGCTCTGGTTTGGGTCCGTCAAACGGACCGGATCAAAGACACCCCGGAGGGTGATCGAAATTCGTTGCCCGGTATCAGGCGGTATCGCCGTTCCCAGGCTCTTCCGGAGTGTCCCCGGCATTGTTCTCATTGGCGGCGTCCGCAGCTTTTGCAGCCTTGTCGGCGCGAAGCGATTCGCGAACCAGTTCGTCGGTCAGCACCAGTTTGGCCTCGGCAAGCGCCGAAAAGGGTATGACTGCGAGATTTTCTTCACCGTAGGCCGGCTGGTCGCGCTCAACCGAAAAGCCGGTCTCGGTGACATCACGGATGTAACCACGGAAACGCTTGCGGCCATTGATCAGCACGGAGGCGTCGCAACGGGCCAGATGGCCTTCCCAGCGAACAAAATCGGATTTGCGTACCAACGGACGATCAATGCCGGGCGACGACACCTCCAGATGATAGGCCTTCTCGACCGGATCTTCAACATCGAGCGCCGGAGAGACCGCGCGGGAAACCGCTTCGCAATCCTCAACGCTCATGGTGCCGTCATTGCGTTCGGCCATGATCTGCACGGTCAGGCCATTCTGGCCCGACTGGCGAACCCGCACCAGGCGCATGCCCAAAGACTGAATCAGCGGCTCGACGATTTCTGCAATGCGCGCATCGACACCGGTTTCGGTGACCAGTCGTTCTTCATGGGGCATTGCGGCTTCATCTGTCATCGGGACCGTGTCCTGGCTGCTGCGCGCGCCCGCAAATTCAATGTGGTTCAGGGAGCGAAACATACAACACTTTGACGTGCTGCAGCATCCCTGGTCAGTCACCCTTGACTTGACGCGCGCGGCTATTGTTCGACTGATCGCCTGGCAACAAAAAAGAGCGGGTCCTTGCGGGCCCACCCTTGTTCAAAACGATCAAGAATTTGAAAGTTATATAGCCCGATTTGCCGCTGCGGGCAAGCTGTTTCGCATTTGCATTCCAACGCTGCGCATTCAGCCGGTATCGCCCTGCCCGACAATGCGGCACTCGCTGGTTAACCGTAGATTAACTTCAAAGCCCGGCAGCAACTAATTTGCTTCATACTGGGACCGGACGCAAGAAAGCAGATCCGGCCAAGAATGGGGGCGCCATGACACTCGATTTCGACCTGTGCACGAATGCGGTTATCGTCGCAGCACATCCTGATGACGAAATTCTCTGGTTTTCATCGGTGATGAGGCAGGCCGAAAAAGTGATCATCCTCTATCGCGACTTCTGGGCGGATCCCGGCATTGGCGAGAGACGCGCGGAGGCGATCAGCAACATGCCGCATCCCGATGTCATCTGGATGGAAATGACCGAGGCCGGCTCCTTTGGGTGCGCGGACTGGTCTTCGCCGACCATCAGCGCATCCGGACTGGCGTTCACGTCTGTCGCCACCCTGCGTGATCTCAAATCACGCGTGGTCAGGGCGCTGCCCCTGTCCGCCCCCTCAGCACCCGGTCCTATCAGGCTGGCTTACGAGGCCAATTTCGAGGAAAGCGTCGAACGGCTCCGGCCGCTTCTAGACCGTGAGATGAACGTATTCACCCACAATCCGTGGGGAGAATATGGGCATGAGGACCATGTCCAGTGCTTCCGTGCGCTGGACCTGTTGCGAAAGGAAATCGGGTTCAAGCTCTGGGTCTCGAACTACTGCAGCGACCGGGCCCTTCCCCTGGCGCAGCGCTATTTTCAACGGCAACCTGTGTCGTTCATGCGGTTACCGACAAACATTCCCTACGCCCGTGAAGTTGCCCAGGCCTACATTGATGCAGACTGCTGGACCTGGGATGATGACTGGTGCTGGTTTGAGGACGAATGCTTCATGGAAGCGCCCCTCGGCCCTTCGATGCACGACCAGCAGCGGCATCTGCTTCCGCTGAACTTCTTCAAGGCATAGCGGAAGGACGAAACAAGCCAACGCCGCTGTGCACAGTCAGCCGGCCCGCAAGAACTCCAGATAGCACGGCGTGCGGCCTTCGCGGATGGCCTTGGCTTCGTAACGCGTGCCTGGCCAGCCCTGCCATGGCTCGCGCCAATCAGCCGCCTTGCGCGCGGACCACTCGAAATCCGGATGGTCCGCAATGTGGGTGAGCGTCCAGTTCACATAGGTGTCGATGTCGGAGGCAAAGCAGAAGCGGCCACCGGGTTTGAGAACCCGGGCGAAGCGGTCGAGATTGACGCGCGAGACGAAGCGGCGCTTCCAGTGTTTCTTCTTGGGCCAGGGATCGGGATAGAGCAGATCAATGTGATCAATGCAGGCATCCGGCAACCAGTCCAGAACCCGCGTTGCATCGTCATCATACAGCCGGATGTTGTCGAGGCCTTCGCTTTCAAGGTTGCCGAGCAGCTTCGCCATCGAATTGACGAAGGGCTCGACACCGATAAAGCCGGTGTCCGGCATCGTGCCCGCGCGATGCAGCAGATGCTCCCCGCCGCCAAAGCCGATCTCCAGCCGAACCGCCGATACAGGCTTCGGCCACAGACTTCCAATCTGCTCCGGCGCAGGGTTTTCCAGGTCAAGCTTAAGCACCGGCAGCAGCTCGGTAAGAGCTGCGGCCTGTGGCAGCTTGAGGGTTTTACCCCTGCGGCGACCATAGAAGGCTTCGGTCGCGCGTGAACGCCTTGCGGGGCTGGTCATGCCTGAGTCGTCCCACCTGACAGTGTGTCTTAGCCCTTGAGAGCTTCCTTGAGCGGCTTGACCAGATCAAGCTTCTCCCACGAGAAAGATCCGTCGCGGCCGGCCTTGCGGCCGAAATGGCCATAGGCTGCGGTGCGCGCATAGATCGGCTTGTTGAGATCCAGATGCTTGCGGATGCCGCGCGGTGTCAGATCCATGACCTTGGGCAAAGCCTCTTCAAGGTCCATTTCCGAGACCTTTCCGGTGTCGTGGAAATTGACATTGATCGACAATGGCTGCGCCACACCGATGGCGTAGGCGAGCTGGATCGTGCAGCGGTCGGCAAAGCCAGCCGCAATCGCGTTCTTGGCCAGGTAGCGTGCTGCGTATGCTGCGGAACGGTCAACCTTGGTGGTGTCCTTGCCGGAGAATGCTCCGCCGCCATGGGGCGCTGCGCCGCCATAGGTGTCGACGATGATCTTGCGGCCGGTCAGGCCGGCGTCCCCATCGGGACCGCCAATTTCGAACTTGCCTGTCGGATTGATGTACCACTTGCAATCGGCAGCGATGGCCAGACCGTCAAGTGCTTCGCGGATATAAGGTTCGACAACAGTCCGAACCTTGGCCGAGTCCCAGCTGCCATCGAGGTGCTGGGTGGAAAGCACGATCGAGGTGACTTCCGACGGCTTGCCGTCAACATAACGGACCGTGACCTGGCTCTTCGCATCGGGGCCGAGCTTGCCGGCGTCGCCCTCGCCCTTGTGGCGGGCAGCGGCAAGCAATTCGAGGATCTTGTGGCTGTAGTAGATCGGAGCCGGCATCAGTTCAGGCGTTTCATTGCAGGCATAACCGAACATGATGCCCTGATCACCTGCGCCTTCGGAACCCTGATGGTCAGATGCGTTGTCCACGCCCTGCGCGATGTGCGCGGACTGGAAATGCAGCAGCACATCAATCTTGGCGGTTTTCCAGTGAAAACCGTCCTGCTCGTAGCCGATCGCCTTGATGGCCTTGCGCGCCGCAGACTTGAACTTGGCCGGGTTGATGACTTCCTTGCCATTCTTGTCGGTCTTGACCAGAGAAGGCGGAACCCGCACTTCGCCGGCGATCACGACACGGTTGGTGGTTGCCAGGGTTTCACAGGCAACACGCACGCTCCATGGGTCAACGCCGGTTTTCTTTGCCTCGCGATAGACAAGGTCAACGATCTCGTCCGAGATACGGTCGCACACCTTGTCAGGGTGTCCTTCGGAAACGGATTCGCTGGTGAAAAGAAAAGTCGAGCGCTCCATGGCAGGCTCCATCAGATTGAAGTGGTGAAGCCTCTTTAGTGGTACCGCGCGATTCTGACAAGGTCAGAATGACATAAATATATCTTGATATGATTGAATCGGGCCGGGTGAACTTTCAGTTGCCGCACTTTGGCGCACCGACTGTATTTGGTGACGAAGCGCCGCGCCTGCACTTTTTCAAGTGCAGGCGCGGCGCTGAATCACGCTCAAAAAGGCTGTTCCGTTCCGGAACGGTTCAGTCGGTTTCGGGCTCGGATGCGAGCGACTTGACCAGGTCCACCAGCTTGCGCCGGACCTTGGGGTCAGGGATTTTGATGAAGGCGCGGTTGAGCTGCAAGCCTTCAGAGGACGACAGGAAATCGACCACGTAATTGGAGCTGTTGGCCTCGGCCATTCCCGGCTGACCCGTAGACGGATCGCCCGGCGCATCTTCGAAGAAGAAACTGACCGGCACATTGAGAATGGTCGAAATATTCTGCAGACGGCTTGCACCAACGCGGTTGGTGCCTTTTTCATATTTCTGGATCTGCTGGAAAGTAATGCCTAACGCTTCGCCGAGCTTTTCCTGGCTCATGCCGAGCATGGTCCGCCGAAGACGGATCCGACTGCCGACGTGTATATCGATAGGATTGGGCTTCTTCTTGTTTTCAGTCATGCGTTCGTCCTGACAAGAGCCTCGGCTCTGAGGTTGATTTATCCCGTATTGATTGCAGCTCAAAAATGACCGGATGCGTCCGGCTCACTGTTCCTGGACCTCGACGGGAAGTGGGTTGACGAAAACAACTATGCTATTTTAGGGGTTTTACGTCAATCAAACCGTTGCTTTTTGCTTTTACGAGCAAAAATCGCCATCACCACCATTATGGCGATTATCAATCCAAAGTTAAATTGCCTAATTCTTATAAGCAAAAACTGGTCAGATCGTGATGGCAGCACCACATCAAAAACGCCGGCTTCGCCAAGCGGCAAACTGCCTATAATCCGGCCGCCGGCATCCACCACAGCGGAGATGCCGTTGTTGGCTGCGCGAATCAGAGGAAGGCGGGTTTCAACAGCCCGCAACTGGGCCTGACGCAAATGCTGATAGGGTCCGGGCGTCATGCCATACCATGCGTCATTGGTGAGGTTGAGCAGCAAGGAGGCCCGGCCCTCCGGAACACGCGACAGATCCGGGAAAATTGCCTCGTAACAGATCAGCGGCACAGCGCCCAATCCACCGGGCAAGGTCAGCATCCCCCGGCGGTCGGCGGCAGAGAACCCACCGAATGTTTCAGCCACCGGGGTCAGGCCAAACCGGCGCAACATGGCCTCGAAGGGCAGATACTCACCGAAGGGCACCAGATGCATCTTGTCGGCGGCTCCGATGATCTGACCTTCATCGTCAATCACATAGATCGAGTTGTAGAAACGCTGCCGCGTCCCGCCTGCCCCGTCCTCGAATCGGACTGCGCCGGTAACAAGGGTTTGGCCGACCTGCAGCATGTCGGCGATGCGCGACAGGGCGCCTGGGTTCTCCGTCAGCAGGAACGGCAGCGCCGTTTCCGGCCAGATGATATGCGTCGGGCGGATTTCACCTTCCCGCGGCGGCACCGCACTGAAGGCCAGAAGCCGTGAAAATATCCGCTCACGCTCGGCCGTGTCCCATTTCGCCGACTGATCGATATCCGGCTGAACAATCCGGATTGTAGCGCCGGAAGGGGCCACCTCAGTTCTGTCCAGGCGGTTGAGCGCAAACCAGCCATAGCCGACATGGGCCGAGAAAAGCACCAGAGCTGCAAGAATACCGGCAACTGCGCCGCGCTTTGTACCAACCAGGGCCGGGGCTGAAAACACAAACACCGTCAAGGCCGACATGCCGAATATGCCGACGAGTTCGACAGACTGCATCATCAAGGGCGCAGGCATGGCCGCATAGCCGATGGCATTCCACGGAAACCCTGTCAGCACGAAACTGCGCGCCCATTCGATCAGGCCGAAAGCAGCGCCGAGCGCCGCAATGCGCCCGATGCCATCGGACCATAAGAGCCAGGCCACCGCTGCCGCCACACCGTAAAACAGTGCCAGTATCGCCGGCAGGCCAAGCACGGCGAGCGGCAATGCCCAGGCAAAGCCGTTGGCATCAACCAGCAATGCGTTGCCAAGCCACCAGAGGCCCGCGACGAAATAGCCGAAGCCGAACCACCATCCAGTGGCAAATGCCGGCCGCATCCGGCCTAGCAAACCCCGTTCGGCTGATCCGCTGGCGCCATCAAGCAACCACACCAGAACCGGAAAGGAGATGAACAACACGGCAAAAAAATTGAACGGCGGCAAGGCCAGAACCGCCAACGCGCCGGCTGCAAAAGCCAGAAGCATGCGCTTGATGCCCCAGCTCAGCATGATGGATTCAGCGATCCGTTCCAACTGCGGTCTACTCCCAAGCAACAGAGACCCGGCTTCCCGATGTCTTCGGTCAGGCGAATCAGTTGCACGCATACTTTCAAAAAACCGCAGCTATGTCCGTCCTCCGATGCGACTTTTTTGGAGGAAGGCGCAACCGGCAGGAAGCCGCGGCCTGGTTGGGGCGGAATTCCTCAGGGATCATCTGCACAGGCCAGGAGCCTGAAACACCTGAGATACGTCAGGCGGCGCTTGCGTCGCCGGAACCGGTGGTTTTCTTGGAGACCGTTTCACCACGGACGGGACGCCGGCGCGGGGCCTGGCGCTTTCTGATAATGCGAACGCGTTTGACCCGGCGCGGATCTGCATCCATCACATGGAACTCGAAGCCGACCAAGGCCTGAACAACCTCGCCCCGGGCGGGCACGCGTCCAAGTTCCGAGAAGATCAGGCCGCCAATGGTATCGACCTCTTCGCTTTGTTCGCGAATATCGAAATCCTTGCCGATTTCCTCGGCCAGATCTTCAAGTTCAGCCTTGGCATCGACAACCCAGATATCCTCACCGGCCTTGGTGATCAGGGTCTCGTCTTCATCGTCATGTTCGTCGGCGATATCGCCTACCACCATCTCGACAATGTCTTCCAGGGAGACCAGACCGTCAGTGCCGCCATATTCGTCGATCACCAATGCCATCTGGATCCGGTTTGCCTGCATGCGCTGCATCAGATCGGAGGCCAGCATCGATGCCGGCACGAACAGCACCTTGCGGGTAATTCCTGATTCCAGAAGCGTCTTGCTCAAGTCAACGCGGGACAATTCCAGCGAATTGAGCGAATTCCGCTTCTGAATGGCGGCGGGGCTTTTGGCGACCGACTTGCGCTTGGCGCGGGCCTGCTTGGTGATCCAGGCGAGCAGATCGCGAATGTGAATCATGCCGCGCGGGTCGTCGAGGTTTTCCGCGTAGACAGGCATGCGCGAATGACCGGATTCCTCGAACATCTCGAGAAGGCGGCCCAGTGTCGTGGTCTGGTCGACAGCCTCGACATCGGCGCGCGGCACCATGACGTCTTCCACCCGGACCTCGCGCAAGCGCAGGATATTGTGCAGCATGGCGCGTTCATCCGCAGAAAACGCCTCATGCAGTTCGCCGCCCGATTGCAGGGCGTCGTTCAGATCCTCACGGATGGATTCACGGTCTGACGGCGGGAACAGGGCGCGCGAAAGGCGTTGCCAAAGGCCCATGCCATTGCGCTCGTCCTGATGCACAACCACACTCTCCCCGGGCACCAGCACGGGAAGATTACTGTGAGCTTCTTCGGTAGATGTAGCGCTCGAAGCGCTTTGGGCGTCTCCGGTCGGGGCCGGGGCATTGCTCTCTGTCATCGTCTCTTCAGTGTCAAACCGGCTCGGTATCGCCGTATGGGTCAGATAGGTTAAGCGAGGACAAAATGCGAGTCTCTATCGCTTCCATTTCCTCTGCCTCGTCGCTTTCCAGGTGATCATAGCCAAAAAGATGAAGAAATCCGTGCACTATCAGGTGCGTGATATGCTCATCAACCGGCTTGTCCAGCTCCACCGCCTCGCGTTCGATTGTTTCACGGGCCAGAATGATGTCGCCAAGCATCGGTCCCGGCTGGCCACCTGGCTCGATCGGGAAGGCCGGAAATGACAGAACATTGGTGGGCTTGGGCTGATTGCGCCACTGGCTGTTGATATCGGCCATCATCGCATCATCGGCCAGGACAAGCGACACTTCCGGCGGTGTGTCGGGAAACGGCTGGGCCTCCAGCCTGGCCAGATCTGCCACAGCCGCCGCAAGCGCGGCCTCTGCCAAAGCCTCGACCGCCTCGACATCGCCCCATTCCCCGGCCTCGACGGCCAACGCCAGGCTGATTGCCGGGTGGGTGTTCATTCCTCGCCTTCAGCCTTGGGGTAGAGCTTCTTGTCATAGGCCTCGACAATGCGCTGCACCAGCGGATGGCGCACCACGTCAACACCCCGGAAGCGGCAGGTGACAACCCCATTGACGCCTTCGAGAATCGACAAGGCCTCGACAAGACCGGATGTGACGCCGCGCGGCAGGTCGACCTGGCTCGGATCGCCGGTGATGATCATGCGCGAGTTCTCGCCCAGACGGGTCAGAAACATCTTCATCTGCATCTGGGTGGTGTTCTGCGCTTCATCGAGAATGACAGCCGCATTGGCCAGCGTCCGGCCACGCATGAAGGCCAGCGGAGCGATCTCGATGACGCCCGCAGTGAGGGCGCGCTCGACCTTTTCACCCGGCATCATGTCATACAGCGCGTCATAGAGCGGCCGCAGATAGGGATCAACCTTCTCCTTCATGTCGCCGGGCAAGAAGCCCAGACGTTCTCCCGCCTCGACGGCAGGACGAGACAGGATGATGCGTTCGACAGAGCCGCGTTCGAGCAGCTGAGCCGCGTGGGCAACAGCAAGATAGGTCTTGCCGGTACCGGCAGGCCCAACGCCAAACACCAGCTCGGCGCGTTCCATGGCGCGCATATAGGCGTCCTGGGTGGGCGTCCGGGCGATGACGGTTTTCTTGCGGGTCGAGATCTGCGCCAGGGTCATCTTGCCCTTGCGCTCAAGTGTCGGCAGCACGAGCTGATCGTCCGCGGCCAGCGCCATCCGGATGGCGCCCTCGACGTCGGAGCTCTCGACATTGGCCCCCTTGAGCAGGCGGTCATAAAGATAATCCAGCGCACGGCGCGCCTGATTGGTGGCAATCTCCTCGCCGCGCAGGTTGACCGTGTTGCCACGGGCCCGTGCATCGATTTTGAGTTTTTGTTCGATCAGCGCCAGATTTTGATCAAACTGGCCGAAAAGCTCACTGGCGAGACGGTTGTTTTCAAAGGTTAGCGCGAGGTGGGTCGTATCCGACGCGCCCGATTTGGGCGTCGCAACGTCTGTCTTAGACAGGTGCTCAACGGTCAAACGATCTGGCTCCATATATGCACCGAGCCGTCATTCCGCAATTTCCGCGAAAAGGCCGGTCGTGCCGGGTTGCGTGATTCTCACACGGACAATGTCACCGATTTTGCCCAGCTTTGCATCAACTATTACCGGTTGCAGCCAAGGCGAGCGGCCAATCAGTTGGTCAGTGTTGCGTCCGGGTTTCTCCAAGAGCAGATCAACCACCTTGCCGACGCAGTCCCGGCCGAAGGCCCTTGTCTGCTCGTTGATGAGATCCTGCAGGCGCGCCAGCCGCTCTGTCTTGACCGCTTCGTCGACCTGATCGCCCATGTCGGCGCCAGGCGTGCCCGGGCGGATCGAATATTTGAAGGTGAAGGCGGAGGCGTAATTGACCTGGCGAACCAGCTGCATGGTGTCTTCGAAATCGGCGTCGGTTTCACCGGGAAAGCCGACGATGAAGTCGCCCGACAGGGCAATGTCGGGGCGGGCGGCACGAATACGCTCGACCAGCTTCACATAGTCCGCCGCCGTGTGACGCCGGTTCATCGCCTTGAGGATGCGGTCGGAGCCGGACTGCACCGGCAGGTGCAGATAGGGCATCAGTTCGGGCAGGTCGCGATGGGCATCGATCAGCGCGTCATCCATATCGCGTGGATGGCTGGTGGTGTAGCGAATCCGGTCAATGCCATCAATGGCCGCCAGACGGCGCACCAGCTCACCCAGTCCCCATTCGCGGCCATCAACGCCCTTGCCGTGCCAGGCATTGACGTTCTGGCCCAGAAGCGTGATCTCGCGAACGCCAGCGCTTGCCAGCCGCTCCGCCTCCCCGAGGATGCGGTCGACCGGACGGGAGACCTCGGCGCCACGGGTATAGGGCACCACGCAAAAGGTGCAGAACTTGTCGCAGCCTTCCTGAACGGTGAGAAAAGCTGCCACACCGCGGGCCCGGATGGCCTTTTCCTGGGTGACGGGAAGGCCGTCGAACTTGTCTTCGGTCGGAAAGTCGGTCTCCACCACGCTCTCGCCCTGGCGCGCCTTGGCCAGGGCTTCGGGCAGACGGTGATAGGTCTGCGGGCCAATGACCACATTGACGACCGGGGCGCGGCGGATGATCTCGCGGCCTTCGGCCTGCGCCACGCAACCGGCGACCGCGACCATCAGGTCTCCACCCTCGGCATTGCGCTGCTTCTTGAGCTTGGCCAGCCGGCCCAGCTGCGAATAGACCTTCTCGGCGGCCTTTTCGCGGATATGGCAGGTGTTGATGAGGATCAGATCGGCTGCCTCGACCGTATCGACGGTCTGATAGCCGTCACGGGTCAGCGCGTCGCCCATGCGT
The DNA here is from genome assembly GCA_048261205.1 of Hoeflea sp. Lineage (GTDB taxonomy): Bacteria > Pseudomonadota > Alphaproteobacteria > Rhizobiales > Rhizobiaceae > Hoeflea. The sequence continues at coordinate 137,313 of JBLXGF010000006.1, read as the reverse complement.
TCGCTGTCATAGACGTTCATCTGGCAGCCATAGGTCTTGACGAAGACCTTTTTGGACTGTCCGCCGGCTTGGGCAACGGTTCCGGCTTCGGAAGCGGCATCAGGTGTGAGGATTGCTTGTGTCATGAGGGGCTTTTAGCGACAAAACTACGGCTTGAAAATGGCTGATCAGCCATTGAATTTGCCGCGAAGCGCCGCATTGAGTCCTTCGCGCACCCGTGCCTCGACCAGGCGGGCCATGGTCTTGCGGTTGGTGGTGGCGTCGAACTCCACGGCATCGGAGAAAATCACGTGAACATCCAGCGCACCATTCCTGATGACACGAAGCAGATGCGGCCCCAGCGCCACGTCCCCGGGCCAGCCCGCAACCGGCCGGTGATAGCGTCCCATCGGCATGCCGTGGATGCCGGTATAGGCAATCGAGACCGGTTGAATGTGAACCTTGTCTTGCGGTGCGAACGGCAAGGCTGCACTGGCGGCCCCGAACAGCGAGGAATTGAACGGCATCACGCGGTTGCCGTCCGATGTCGTTCCTTCGGCAAAAAGTACGACGACTTCGCCCGCAACCAGCCTGGCGGATACATCGGAAATCTGCATACCGGTGGTGCGCCTGACGTCGCGCTGGACAAAGACCGTGCGTTGCAGGCGCGCCAGCCAGCCCAGCACCGGCCAGTTCCGAACCTCTGATTTGGCGATGAAGACGACATCGGCGACCGATCCGAGAACCAGAATGTCTTTCCAGGACACATGATTGGCGACCAACAGCAATGGCCGCTGCTGGGACAGACTTCCATCGACGCGCAATCTGAGACCAATGACCCGGCACATGATACGGTGCCACCAGCGTGGCAACCGCTGCATGATCGAATGGCCGATGCCAAGCGCGATCAGCTGCACCGGCAGCAGGACCAGCGTCAGCATGAGGAAGGCTGCGAATATGATTACGACGCGCAGGGCAGCGATCATGGCTGCGATGTCAAAACTGAACAGCGGGCGGGATCCGGCATCAAGACCCTATTTCTTGTCGGGCTTGATCGGAATGCCGTAGAGCTCCAGCCGGTGATCGACCAGCCGGAATCCGTGTTCACGGGCAATCCGCTCCTGCAGCGCCTCGATCTCCGGCGAATGAAACTCGATCACCTGACCGGTGCGAAGATCGATGAGATGATCGTGGTGCTCTTCGGGTACCGTTTCATAGCGCGATCGGCCATCGCGGAAATCATGCCGCTCGATGATACCGATGTCCTCGAACAGCTTCACCGTGCGGTAGACGGTCGACATGGAAATGCGCGGATCCACCAGCACGGCGCGGCGGTGCAGCTCCTCGACATCGGGATGATCATCGGCACCGTCAAGCACGCGGGCAATGACCCGGCGTTGCTCGGTCATGCGCATGCCGCGCTCGGCGCATCTGTCTTCCAGGGATTTCTGTTCTTCCATCGCCTGCCCCGCCGGCTGATGCATGTCACGTTCAAACGCTTGCATTGAACGATAATGTACATGCATCCTTTCAAAGTGATACAGCGACCCTTGCGCGTCCAACCGGATGTGCGGCGCTGCCATATGCAGAGGATATGCCGGCGATACCTTAGCCGACGATCCACAGCGGACTAGCGAAGATCGCAGCGCATGACAAGCGCCGTCGTGCGCGCGGCACCTTCCTGAGCATAATAGGCGCTCCGCTCTCCGACCTGAAGAAAGTTGAGTTTGCGGTACATCTGAACGGCTGCCATGTTGGTCTCGTCGACTTCGAGAAACATCTCCTCGGCGCCGCGCCGCTTGGCTTCCTTCATGGCGCTGAGCATCAATCGCCATCCCAAACCGCTGCGGCGCTGTTTGGGCGAAATCCCGATCGACAGGATCTCGGCCTCGCCGGCGGCCTCGCGCGCCAGAACGAAACCGGCGGCCCGATCACGGGCGCGGCCCTCGGGACAGGCGAGAAAGCCAAAGACGGACTGTTGCGTGATCAGGCTTTCGAATTCACCGTCGCCCCAGGCGCGGGTGAAGGCCTCGCCGTGAATGCGCGAGGCGGTACGGGCATCCTGCATCTCGATGGACAAGATCAGGCATTGCGGCTGCCGGGAGAAAAAGTTGAAGGCCATCAGCTGACAGCCTGATGCGGCAGGACGAAACCGGCCTGCGGCTTGGCATCCGCGTCACGCAGGTAACGCGGCTCGGCCTGATTCGCGGCAGGATCGAGGCTTGCGGCAAGGCGGGCAACATCGGCGATCTTCGGGGCGGCCAGATCACCAAGGACATGAGGCTGCAGGGACGGATTGATGTTTGCGAGGATCCCTGCGCCGCTGCCGATGATCATGCAACCGGTTTCGAACGCCAGTGCCGCTGCGGCCTCGGGCGAGCGCTCGGCAGCGGGTTCGGCGATCTTGCCGTCTGCATCAACCAGGATGGCCCAGACGTGATCACGCTTGGCATCAAGCACCGCCATCACGGCCTTGCCGTGTTCGCGGGCTGAGGGAAGAGCGATGGCCTCCAGCGAACCGACGCCGACAACCGGAACATCGAGAGCAAGCGCAAGGCCGCGGGCAAAGGCAACACCGACACGGATGCCTGCAAAAGATCCCGGCCCGACGGTCACGCCGATACGCCCGATCTGCGACAGCTCGACAGCGGCTGCGGCAAGCACCGATTGCACAATTGCGGGCAATTGTTCGGCATGGCCGCGCCCGATGTCGGGACTTGCGTCCGCAAGGATCCGGTTCTGGCCCTGGTCAAACAGGGCGACCGAACAAAACCTTGCGGAACAATCAATGGCGAGTGTCAGCACCGGGCACATCCGTTGGAACCGGCCGCGCGATCACCGCACGGCATCATTTTCGAGATGTTCATAGGCCGGGCGGCGAGCGCGGTAAAGCTTGGTTGCGTCAGACGGCTTCGACTTCGCGCACTTCCGGCACGAAATGCTTGAGCAGATTCTGGATGCCGTGCTTCAGCGTCGCAGTCGAAGACGGGCAGCCGGCGCAGGCGCCCTTCATGTGCAGGAACACCTTGCCGTCGCGAAACCCGCGGAAGGTGATGTCTCCACCATCCTGGGCAACAGCGGGGCGAACGCGGCTTTCAAGCAGTTCCTTGATGGTGGCGACAATGGTCTCGTCACCCTCTTCAAAAAACTCTTCGTCCGAGACAGGAACGCCGTCACCACCGGCTGCCATGATCGGCGCGCCGGACATGAAATGCTCCATGATGGTGCCGAGCACTGCGGGCTTGAGGTGCTGCCAGTCAGGTCCGTCCTTGGTGATGGTGATAAAGTCATAGCCGAAGAACACGCCCGTCACGCCGGGAATGCCAAACAACTTGCCGGCGAGCGGCGATACCATCGCAGCTTCGTCGGCGTCACGATAATCAGCGGTTCCCTGCTCCATCACCACCTTGCCGGGGAGGAATTTCAGGGTCGCGGGATTTGGGGTCGATTCAGTCTGGATGAACATATTCGGTCTCCCTGCCTGGTGCATTGACCGGCCAGTTTAGAATTCTTCAAAACAAGATAAGCCTCGAAAGGCTCGCAATCAAGAGCAGATGCAGATCAACTCAATGCGTCAATCTCGTCATCGGTGAGCGCGTCAGGGATGACAGTGACCGGAATCGGAAAGGCAGCCCCCCGTCCGGCAATCGATGTCACCAGCGGGCCGGGACCATCCTTTGCGGAGCCTGCTGCAAGCACCAGGATGGCAATATCCTGATCTTCCTCGATAACAGCATGGATTTCTTCGGTGGTCTTGCCCTGCCGGATCACCACCTCGGGATCAATCCCGATGATCTGGCGCATTTTCTCGCTGGCCTTGGCGAGCGTTGCTTCCGCCTCTTCCATGGCTTCGGCACGCATGATTTCCTCAACACCGAGCCAGTGCTGGAAGTCGCCTGGCTCGATCACATAGACCAGAACCAGCCCGCCGCCGGAATTGTAAGCGCGCATGCCTGCGTAGCGCATGGCGCGTTCGCATTCGGGCGTGTCATCGATGACAGCGAGGAACTTGCGCCGGTGGCCGGCCTCGCGTGAACGTCTTCTTGATACCATGGGCGGGACAATGCCATCAGAGCGGGCTTTCCCGCAAGTGTGTTTTTGAGACTCCCCCGCAAGCCGCGCAGCACCGCACATTCACTTCAATGCGCAGTGCTGTGCGCGCTGCTAGAGGAAGCCGATGATCTCACGAATGTCAGTCATGGTCTTTTCGGCAAGCACGTTGGCGCGGGCGCTGCCGTCCTTGAGAATACCGTCGATGTGGCTGGGGTCATCCATCAACCGCTTCATTTCGGTGGTGATGGGTGCGAGCACCTCCACTGCCAGTTCGACCAGTGCCGGTTTGAACACCGAGAACTGCTGGCCGGCATATTCCTCGAGCACATCCTTGCGGGTGCGGTCGCTGAGCGCCGCATAGATGCCCAGAAGGTTCTGCGCCTCCGGGCGACCGTCAAGCTCTTCGAGGGTGTCAGGCAGCGGCGCAGGATCGGTCTTGGCCTTGCGGATCTTCTTGGCAATGGTGTCGGCATCATCATCGAGATTGATGCGCGAGAGATCGGACGGATCGGATTTCGACATTTTCTTCGAGCCGTCGCGCAAGCTCATGACACGCGGCGCCGGGCCATCGATCAAAGGTTCGGTCATCGGGAAGAAGCCGGAGACCTTTTCCTCGCCGACCATCATGTCGACGCCAACACCGGCGGCACGGATGCGATCGGAGAAGTCGATGTTGAATTTCTGGGCGATGTCGCGGGTCAGCTCCAGGTGCTGTTTCTGGTCGTCGCCGACCGGCACATGAGTGGCGCGGTAGAGCAGAATGTCGGCGGCCATCAGGCTCGGATAGGCAAGCAGCCCGAGCGAGGCGTTCTCGCGGTCCTTGCCGGCCTTGTCCTTGAACTGGGTCATCCGGTTCATCCAGCCGATGCGGGCGACACAGTTGAAGATCCAGGCAAGTTCGGCATGGCCGGAAACGGCAGACTGGTTGAAGACAATGTGCTTGACCGGGTCGATGCCCGAGGCAATGAACGCCGCGGCGATGGAGCGGGTCTGGGTCTTGAGATCATCATGCACGAGCTGGGCTGTGATCGAATGCATGTCGACCACGCAGAAGATGCAATCATGCTGGTCCTGCAGCGCCACGAACTTGCGGATGGCGCCGAGGTAATTGCCCAGATGAAGATTGCCGGTGGGCTGAACACCGGAGAAGACGAGTGGCTTGAAACTGGCGGACATTGTGTGCTCCCGCCGGGCTTGTGGAGGGCCCGGATACCTCGTTGAAATCGGGCGGGGTTATGCGGCGGCGGGGTGATGAGGTCAAGAGCCTATGAAGGCGGCGGCCTGACCTCAGGTCTTTTTGCGCCGCTTGAGCAGCCGCGCGAATTCCCGTCTGTCGAGCGCTCCGGTGGCAAAAGCAAAGCCGAAATAAATGACTGCCCCCGTGGCGACGGTGAACAGCACAGACACCAGACGGACCAGCAGCGAGGCATCGAGCAGCAGCTGCGGGAAGGTCGCCTCGACCCACCACAAGAGCGCGCCCATCAGCACAGAGCCTGCGACAATGAGCAGAATGCGCCGGATGGTGATGGCTGCAGGGCGGAACAGGTTGCGGCTCAGAAGCTGCTGACCGAGATACAGCGCGGAAAACCAGCCGGCCAGGCTGGTGGCGATCGCCAGACCGATTACCCCGAGCCGCGGGAACAGAATGAGGCTGCCGGCGATGTTGATGACGACCGACAGGGCCGACGCCCAAAGCGGCGTGCGCATGTCTTCGCGGGCATAAAAAACCGGGGTGAAGATCTTCATCAGCACAAAGGCCGGCAAGCCAACAGAGAAAGCGGCCAGAACCTGAGACGTGACAAGCGTTGTTTCGCGGGTGAAGGCACCGCGCTCGAAAACCAGCGCGATTATCGGTTCCGGCAGTATCGCCAGCCCGAAAGCCGCGGGCACGGTGATGGCCATGCCGAATTCAAGGCTTCGGTTTTGAAGATGCTGCGCGTCTTTCATGTCACCGGCCCGCAAGGCACGCGACAGTTCGGGCAGCAGCACAACGCCGATGGCGATGCCGATGACGCCGAGCGGCAGCTGGTTGAGGCGGTCGGCATAGTTGATGATGGCGATGGCCCCATCCTGGGCCGAGGCGATGATCTGGCCCACCAGCAGGTTGATCTGGGTGATGCCGCCGGTGATCGCCGCAGGAAGAGCAAGCCACAGCAAGCGCTTGACGGCGGGCGTCAGCCTTGGCCGAACAAAGCCGAGGCTGAATTCCTCGCGCCGCAGCGCCCAGACGAGCAAGCCGAGCTGCAGAAGTCCCGAAACGGTGACCGACCAGCCCAGCACTTCGCCGATATCAGGCGCCGACAGGTCCAGATATCCGCACACCACCAGGCTCGCGACAAGCACCACATTGAGAAGGACCGGGGCAAGGGCCGCCAGAAAGTAGCGTCTGAGTGAATTGAGGATACCTGCCAGCATCGCCACCAGGCTCATGGCGGCAAGATAGGGAAACATGATGCGTGCCAGCAGCACAGTGAGATCAAACTTCTCCGGGTCGGATGCAAATTTGGGTGCGATGACAGTACCAACCAGGAACGGCATGAAGATCATCGCCAGAGCGGAGATCACGAACAGCGAGAGAAGCAGAACCGCGAGCACCTGTTGCGCAAATTTCTGCGCTGCAACCTGGCCGCCGCCCTCTATTTCCTTGGCAAACAATGGCACGAAAGCCGCGTTGAACGCGCCTTCGGCGAACAATCTGCGGAACAGATTGGGAAACCGGAATGCGGCATAAAACGCGTCGGCCACAGGTCCGGCGCCGAGAAACGCCGCGATCATTGCTTCGCGCACGAATCCGAGGACGCGGCTCGCCATGGTGGCGCCGCCAACGCTTGCGAATTTTCCGATCAGGCTCATGCCATTGTCAGCCTTGTGATGCAGAAGCCTTGCCTCTGCGGGTTGAGCCGTGTGGTGCGATCATCCCGGTGGGCATCTTGTCCCGCACTTCGTCTTCTTCCTTGGCGAGTACCGCCTTGAGCCGCGCCACAATGTTGGTCTGGCGGTTCTCATTAGTAATCTTCATACCCACCAGATCGCGAACATAAAACGTGTCAACGACCTTTTCGCCGAAGGTGGTGATGTGGGCAGAGGCTATATCAAGCGACAGGTCCGACAGCACCGAGGCGACCTCTGACAGCAAGCCGGTGCGGTCGAGGCATTCGATCTCGATGACCGTGAACTTGTTCGACAGCGTGTTGGAGATCGTCACCTGCGGCTTGATGATGAACGGCCGTTTTTTCGATTTGCCGCGGGCCTTGCGGGCAATCACTTCCGGGATGTGGGTCTTGCCGGCCAGCACATCCTCAATCATACGCCCAACCGAGGTGCCGCGCCTGATCTCGTCTTCGTCATCTGGCAGTTCACGGTTGATGAGGATGGTGTCAAGCGCACGGCCATCGGATGTGGTGAAGACCTGTGCGTCGGCGATATTGGCGCCGGCTGCGGCGCAGGCACCGGTGACGATGGACAGCAGGCGTGGATGGTCGGGCGACAGCAGGGTGATTTCGGTGATGGCGTGGAAGGCGTGGGTGCGCACCATGGTGGCAAGCTGCTTCTTCGCCTTGTCAGCCTCGCGGACAAAATTGGCGTGACGCACCTGTTCCTCGAGTGGTACCGCCAGCAAATAAGGTTCGTAGTGAAGCTTCAGATAGGCCTTGCGGTCTTTCTGGCTCCAGTCGGACAGGGCTTCGCCGAGCTCTTCACGCGCGTGCGCCGCCCGCTCCTTGCGCGAGACTTCGGAAAATCCGCCCGAGAGCATCAATTCGGTTTCGTAATAGAGCGTGCGCAGCAGCTGACCTTTCCAGCCGTTCCAGACGCCGGGACCGACTGCCCGGATGTCGCAGACCGAGAGGATCACCAGCATCTTCAACCGTTCGAGTGTGCGGACCTTTTCGGCAAAATCCGAGATCGTCTTGCGGTCATTGAGATCACGGGTCTGCGCCACCATCGACATGGTCAGGTGCTCGGCAATCAGCCAGGCAACCAGTTCGGTCTGGTTGGCGGAGAGTCCCAGCCGCGGGCAGAGCTTGCGCGCCACCTTGGCCCCGGCCGTGGAATGGTCTTCGGGGCGGCCCTTGGCGATGTCGTGCAGAAACAGGGCGACATAAAGCGCTTCGCGCTCCTCGATGCCGGGCATCAGCTTGCTGGCCAACGGGTGCTCGCGCTCGCCCTCGCCCTTGTCGATATCCGACAACACCGAGACGGTGCGGATCAGATGCTCGTCGACGGTGTAGTGATGATACATGTTGAACTGCATCATCGCGACAATCTTGCCGAATTCGGGAATGAAGCGGCCCAGAACACCGGCCTCGTTCATACGCCTGAGAATGATGGCCGGCTGCCGCCGCGAGGTCAGAATCGACAGAAACAGCCGGTTTGCCTCCTCGTTTTCACGCAGCTCGGCATTGATCATCCGGAGCGAACGGGTGACCCTTTTGAGCGCGTCGGGGTGAAACTCCAGCCCGCGAATATCGGCGAGATGAAACATCCGGATGATGTTGACAGGATCGCGCTTGAAGGTATCGGCGTCGGCGAGATTGATCCGGCCCTTGTCCTCGATGAAATCGAGGGTGCCGGGGATCTTGCGGGGCCGGCTGGCAAAACGGCTGATGACGCCGGTCAGGCCCGGCACCTGCTTGGCCTGCTGGTCTTCGAGGCCGGCGCAGAAAATCCGGGTCAGGTCACCAACGTCCTTGGCGACGAGAAAATAGTGCTTCATGAAGCGCTCGACCGCGGAGAGACCGGGATGATCCTGATAGCCCAGCCCCGAGGCGATATCGCGCTGGATGTCGAATGACAGCCGTTCCTCCGATTTTCCGGTCAGGAAGTGCATGTGGCAGCGCACTGCCCAGAGAAAATCCTCCGCCTTGACGAACAGATTGAACTCGCGCTTTGACAGCACGCCAAGGCCGACAAGCTCCCTCGTGTCGCGAATGTGGTAGAAATACTTGGCGATCCAGAACAGCGTGTTGAGATCACGCAGGCCGCCCTTGCCTTCCTTGACATTGGGCTCGACCAGATAGCGGGTGTCGCCGGCCTTGCGGTGGCGCTCGTCGCGCTCGGCCAGCTTGGCGGCGATGAATTCCGGACCGCTGCCCTCAACCACCTCATTGTCAAACCGGTCGCCGAGATCCTTGAACAGGGCGCGTTCGCCACACAGGAAGCGGGCCTCGAGAATGGCTGTGCGGATCGTCATGTCCGAGCGCGACAGGCGGATGCACTCGTCAACATTACGGGTGGCGTGACCGACCTTCAGCCCCATGTCCCAGAGAATGTAGAGGATCCACTCCACCACCTGCTCGGTCCAGGCGGTGTTCTTGTAAGGAAGCACGAACAGCAGATCGATATCGGAGCCGGGGGCGAGGGTGCCGCGGCCATAGCCGCCAACCGCGGTGACTGTCATGCGTTCCGACTTCGAGGGATTGTCTACCCGGTAGACATGGACGCTGGCATAATCGTAGAGCGCCGAGGTGATTTCGTCCTGCAGGTAGGAAATGCGCATCGCGCAGGCGGTGCCGCCGCCATCCTCGAACAACATGCTGCGCGCCAATTCGCGGCCCTCGGCATTGACGCGCTTGACCTCGGCGAGCACTGCCATGCGCGCTTCGTTGCTGGCACCGCCATGCTTTGCAGCGATGGCATTGAGCGCCTTGCGCAGTTTTGCCGGATCGACAATCTGGTTGAGATTGAGGTTGTCTTCGGCGGCATTGAGCATGAGTAGGGTCCTGGTCACAGTCGGTGTTCGGGCTCGGCGCAGCAAGCCGCGGCTGCTATAGCCTGTTTCGCGTGGAAACGACAGCCGCAGCGGAAAACCGCATGCGGGCCGGCCCGGTCAGGTGGCGATGCGCTCGATGAACCAGTTGGTAAGCCTCGTCCAGACCTCGTCCTTTTCCGCCGCATCCTCAACCCCGTGTTCAAGGTTGGGGTTGTCGTTGACCTCGATGACGAAGACACCATCATCGGTCTCCTTGAGGTCGACGCCATACAGACCATCGCCGACAGAGCAGGCGGCGCGCAGGCCCGTGTCGAGCACCAGTGGCGGCACCTGCGCCAGCGAGAACGACTTGAAGCCGCCCTCCAGCGGCTTGCCGCCGGTGTCGTGCTTGACGATCTGCCAGTGTTTCTTGGCCATCAGGTACTGCACGGCAAACAGCGGCTTGCCGCCGAGAACACCGATGCGCCAGTCAAAGCTGGTGGGCATGAATTTCTGCGCAATCAGCACCTCGGAATCATGCAGCCAGGCGCCTGCAAGCGCCTTGAGCTCATCCATCGAGGCTACTTTCTTCACGCCTCTGGAAAAGGATGAATCGGGCACCTTGAGCACCATAGGAAAACCAAGCGTATCAGCGGCGCGCTGGAAATCCTCGGGTCCGATCAGCATCACCGTATCGGGCACCGGAATGCCGTTGGAGGCCATCAGCTCGTCAAGATAGACCTTGTTTGTACAGCGGATCATCGACACCGGATCGTCGATCACCGGCATGCCTTCCTGCTGGGCGCGGCGGGCAAAACGGTAGGTATGGTTGGAGATCGAGGTGGTTTCGCGGATGAACAGCGCATCGAAATTGGCCAGGCGCGGCAGGTCCTTGCGGCCAATCGGCTCGACTGAAACACCCATACGTGCGGCAATTCGCGACCAGTGTTTGAGACTGTCGATGGAAGACGGCGGCAGTGCCTCGTCTGCATCGACCAGCGTGGCAAAGGAATACCGCGCGGGGGCACGCGACTTTGCGTCTTTCCATTGTCGCGCGGTGTAGCGGGCCATGGCCAGGAACAGGGCCTCGCGCCCGGCCTCATCGAGCTTGCCGAAGGGCAACAGTCCGATCTTGGAGATCGAGACCCAGTTGCCCTGCTTGAGCGTCAGTTCAAGGATCGGCGCGCGGAACCAGTCAAACAGCAGCCTGCCGAAACGCTCCAGCCGGGGGTCGGAGCAGGTTCCGAAAAACACCCGCAACCGTGATGGCAGCGGGTCGCCTTCCTGCCCGCGCAGGCCTTTGTTCAGCGCATCCTCCAGTTCGGGAACGGCATTCTCATACAGCTTGCGCGCTGACAGATCGATGATGGTTTCAACCGACGGAATGACCCGCTGGCCACGCGCCGCCGCCAGCAGCGAGGCATAGTAGCCGCGGCTCTGATAGGCATAGGAGCGGGACAGATTGATGATGTTGGGCCGCGCGCCGCGAAACATTTGCGGTCGGGCAAGATAATCCCGGGTTGCGAGCACCTTGTGCTTGGTCGCCGCATGATCGAAACCCGCCAGCGCGGTGGACAGAATTATCCAGTCAGACATTGGCTGCTTTTCCCTTGATGAGCACTGCTGCGCGTAAACCGGTGCGGCCGAAACGGGCTATCCGGTCAAAAACCGCATAGGGAACAGGAATGTTGGCAGCGTCAGCCACTGTTTCCCCGACTTCATCCTCGACCCAGGGATCATGGACGAAAATATGACGGCCGTCATCACCATGGGCAAGCACCCAATGCGGGACTTTCTTGCCCATCATCAGATAACCACTGACCAGGATGATAGCGACATGGCCTTCGGCCAGACGGGCCTTCAGCCAATCGAGTGTGAAAGCCTCGTAGTGCACCGGCGTGCCGGCTTCGGCGACGCGGGCGCGAAAATCAGTCTGTGCCAGTTCCATCACTCGGCGTTTTTCGGGATCGCGAACGGTCTCGAGAAACAGCAGATCCTCAGTGGAGCACCAGACCTCGGGTTCAAGCCCGTGCTCGCGCGCCACCATGGCGAGGCCGAAAGGCTCACAGCCGCCGGGTCCGGACAACATGAACACGGTTGTGGCCTCGCGCCACAGCCGGATTTCCCAGACCGGGTCAAGGAACTCAGGCGAGCGGAACCGGGCCAGCGCCATCAGCAGGCAGGAGGAGCCGCAGGTGAAGTCGGCGGTTTGTTCATAGAACGGCGTCTCCACACTTGGTGATTCAGGGCCGCGCAGCAGTTTTTCGAACCTCAGCGCTGCCATCCCGTCGGCATAGTAATCGGCTACACGGCCGATGCGGTGGTAACCGGCGTTTTTGTAAAGCTTGATCGCGGTTACGTTGTCTTCACGCACCTCAAGCCTGAGCAGAATGCGGTCATGATCCATCGCAGCTGTTTCAGCGGCGGCCAGCAGGGCCTTGCCGTAGCCCTTGCCAGCATGTCCGGGGGCAACCGCCAGCGAGTAGAGCCGGGCAAGCGCCGCGCCGGCGCGGAACAGGATCATGGCGTAGCCGCAGATCTGCCCGCCGTCCTCCATGACAAGCGTTTCGGCTGTCGGACGATCAATCAGCGTACGGAACGAGCGGCGGGAAATCCGGTCAGCCGAAAACACGGCCTTCTCGATTGTATCGAGCGCATCAATGTCGGAAAGGGTGGCTGGGCGTATCCGCGGTGCGGACATGGAAGTTTCCGGAAAAACGAGTGATGACAGCCATTGGCGGCCAGCCTCTGAGGCACGCGAATCATGGCTGATTTGTGTCGATCTGTCACCGGGTGGAAATGAGATTTCAGGACAGGCTCACAGCCAGCAAATCAGGCCCGACGTTGACCCGGACGTGGACAATCCCCACATGACGATTTGCCGCCGGGGACGCAATCCGCCCTGTCCGGCTCAAGCCGCAAGAGGAACGCCGCCGATGATCATCGAAGCCGCAAGATTGAGCGGATCCAACCTGTTTTCACCGGCGTCCCGGTCGGTTCTGTTCAAATCGCTCGGCCTGACCGTGTTGCTGCTGGCGGGCCTGTGGTTCGGCCTGGGAGAAGCGTTCTCGGTCTTTGCCATGCCCTGGCTTGAAAACCTGCTGCCGGGACTGCCCGACTGGGCCGGGTGGGCCGGAACGATCGCGGCGATCATTGCCGGCATCGGACTGGCGCTGGTGCTGGCCCTGTTCGTCGCCCCCGTGACGGCCGCAATGGCCGGTCTGTTTCTCGATGACATCGCCGACGTGATCGAACTCCGCGACTATCCCGATCAGACGCCCGGTCGGCCGATGCCGCTGGGCCAATCGATCCGGCAATCGCTCGGTTTTTTGCTGGTTGTCGGCCTGGGCAATCTGTTCGCGCTGATCCTGCTCCTGGTTCCCGGCATCAACCTGGCGGCATTCTTTCTGGTCAACGGCTATCTGCTCGGCCGGGAATATTTCGAATTCGCCGCCATGCGGTTCATGAGCCCGGCGGACGCCAAGCGTCTGAGATCGCGCAACAGCACAACGATCTTCTTTGCCGGCCTGATCATCGCGGCCTTCCTGTCGGTGCCGTTGCTCAACCTTCTGACCCCGATGTTTGCCGCAGGCATGATGGTGCATCTGCACAAGATGATTGCGATGAAGGCCGCTGGCCAACGGGAACCAGCGTACCGTCGACAGGATTGACGTTCTGCTTTCTGGCGGCGGGCGGCTTTGCAATCGCCTTATGCGGTTGGAGAAGATAGCTGTTGTCGCCACAGCGCCGACAATGGAGGGACGCAGCGACAAGTCCAAAAGAATTTCAATGGCTTTAGGGTCTGGCCATCGTTCCGCCTCGACTATAATCTTGGCCTCACTCCGCATGATGGCGGTTCAGGACAATAAAGGGGCAGCTCGTGGACGAGAGGGAATTCGAAGGCCAGGTGGCGCTCGTAACAGGCGGCACCGGCGGGATAGGCAGTGCCGTTTGCAAGGCTCTCGTGGCGGCTGGGGCGACAGTTTGTTTTACCGGACGCAACCAAGAACGCGGCCAACGTATCGCAATTGAAACAGGCACGCATTTCATTGCTTGCGACAACACCGTCGAATCCGACGTGCAGTCGTGCACGGATGATATATTGGCCCGGTTTGGCGCGGTGTCCATTCTTGTCAACAACGCAGGAAACCCCGGCCCGGGTCATTCGATCGAGACCATGCCGGTGGAAGCCTTTGACGAGACAATCGGAATCCACCTGCGTGGCGCATTCCTGATGACGCGCGCAGTTATTCCGGCGATGCGCAAACGTGGCGGGGGAGTCATAATCAATATCGGATCGATCGCTGGCCACCGTGTTGGCGGCCATTCGATGGCCTATGCGGTCGCCAAGGCCGGCCTGGCACATTTCACCCGCTGGGCTGCGGTGGAACTGGGGCCGGACAATATCAGGGTCAATTGTATTTCGCCGGGTTTCGTGGCGACGGATATTCATGCTCTGGCGGTCGCCGAGCCCGGGCGTGACAATCTCTCACGTTATTCCGAGGCGATTGCTCCGATGTTTCGCACGATGCAGCCGCTTCCGCACACAGGAACCGTCGAGGACGTCGCGGAAGCCGTTGTGTACCTTGCCGGTTCCTGCTCCGCTTTCGTGACCGGTTCCGACCTCGTGATCGACGGCGGGCTTTCTCTGGGCAGAAAAATGCTGATCAAACCAGCCGCAAAAACCAGGAAGGCATGATGAATAATGAAAGCGGTCCGGTCGCCTGCCCCGGCGACTACGGGTTCCGTGAATGGCAGCCGCGGATCTGGAACGGCATGACCGTCTCCGCGTGCAGATCGCTGCTTGCTGGCAATCTTTCAAGGATCAGTCTGAGGCGGTATCCGCTGCTGCTCTCCGTCGTTGTAACGGCCTGCATCAACAGCATGGCGGTGCGCCTCTGCGGCCTGAAACAGCAACCGCCAGCGCAATCCCCGGTCTTCATACTGGGTTTCTGGCGTTCGGGAACAACCTGGCTGCATGATCTGCTTGCCGCAGATCAGCGCCATGCGGCGCCGACAACGGTCCAGTGCCTGTTTCCGCGCTCATTTCCTGTTGCGGAATTTCTGGCACCTTTTGTTGATCGCCTGATCCCCAGAGGGCGCCCGATGGACGCAATGGCTGTTGCACCCGGTTCGCCGCAGGAAGACGAGTTCGCCATCCTGAATGCGGGTCTGGCTTCGCCTTACCGCTATTTTGCCTTTCCATCCGCGATGGCGGGAACAATCGACAGTGCCGGGTGCTGGCCTGAAACCGAGGCCGAGCAGGCGGAGTGGCTTGGTGTCTGGCATCGCTTTGTCGATCAGGTGGCTTTCCGGTCAGCGGGAAAGCGCCTGGTGTTGAAATCACCAGCACATACGGGCCGGATTGCACAGATTCTGAAAGTCTATCCGGACACGCAATTTGTCCATATCAGCCGCGATCCCGAAGCGCTTCTGGCGTCCAATCTCAACATGTTCACGGCGTTCACGGCGACACAGACATTCGAGCCACGAATCGCGTCACAAGAAGCCCTGACCGAAACGGTTTTCCGGCTGTTTCGCAGGATCTATGACGCCTATTTCGCCGAGCGTGGAATGATCCCCCGCGGCAATCTGCTGGAGATCGCCTACGAAGACTTGGTCGATGATCCTGCCACAACAGTCGGCCGGGTCTACCGCTTCCTCCAGGGTGAGGCGGCGATACCGGAGGAGGTGATATCCATTATCGATGCACGGCGAGATTACCGGCCCGGACGACATCAAGCGCTTGCAGACGAGGCCCTGGGCCGCTTGCAACGGGAGTGGGCCGACTATTCAAGGGCATTCGGCTACAATGTCTGACCAACCGCCCGGCAATCTCTAACAACAAGTGGAAAGAAGCCGCCCGGCAATCAGCATGGCGGCTTTTTGTGCGTTCCCGTAAGAGATCACGATCATTGATTGAGCTTGATACGCAGACCGACCGTGAAAATGTTGTTTGTGTGGCTGCTGGCGTTGAGTACGACAGGATTTGAGATGCTGTGGGAATCGGTCCAGGTCAGCGAATAACGCCCCGTCAGGTCAACCATATCGGACAGCGCATAGTCGAAACCAACATGAGCAGCAACCGTGGCAGCTGATGCGGAATCGTTGAAAAATGTACCGCCCCCGAGATTGTTATAGTTGAAGATCGTTACGCCTGCACCAGCGCCGACAAACGGTGTTACGCCCGGCACAACATCGTTGAAGAGGTAGTAGCCATTGGCGAGAATCGAAGTCGCCGATATCGAACCGGTATGCGGAACCGGACCCGGAGCATATGCCACCCCGTCCTTGCCCCGGCCATAGGAGATCATCACATCACCACGGATGTTGGGGGCAAAGTATTTGCCAACGCCGCCGGCAATAAAGAAACCGGAATCCGGATCATATGATCCGGTGAAAGCCCCGCTGAAATCATATTCCCGCGGAATTGGCCCGCCCAAACGCAATTCCAGGTAGTAAGGAAGACTACTTGTACCCGTCATGGCGCCATAGGTATCATCAGCCGCACTTGCAAAACCCGACAGGGAAGAAGATGCAGCGATTACTCCAGTCACAATGGTCAGTCTCTTCACGATCTTCATCGGGCTCCCCTTATATGATCATCATGCCGCGTGCGTGTTCACTAATTTAATCTCACCTAACGCTACGGAATCCACAACTATAAGCGCCGGATGTACACAAGATTCGTTTGCCAACTGTGGCGCAAGAGCCACAATTCGGGGTGAAAGCAGGTAAAATCCGGGACTCATCAGGCCCTTCGGGACATGTCCGTGGATCAAAAGGGCCTTCGCTGGCCTGATCATCGCCGCCTTGCTTCCGGCTTCAGCTGTCAGACCGGCAGGGCCGATTGAGCATACTGGGCAGCGTAGGCCTCACTCGGCGGGATCGGCTTGATGATGTCGATCAGGACACCGTTCGGATCGGTTGTAATGAAATGCCGCTGGCCAAAATCCTCGTCGCAGAGTTCCTTGACGATCGGCAAACCGGCGGCGCGCAATCGGTCGTGGACCTCATCGACGTCCTCCACCTCGAAGTTCAGCAGCAGGCCGGAGACAGTTCCACGACTGGCAGCAGGGATCGTCGAATGCTGCCCATCCAGCACAGCCAGCGTGACATGTTCATCCGACTTCGATTGCAAATGGACGTACCAGTCGGCTGTGAAGAGCGCTTCGAAACCGAAATGCTTGCTGTAGAAGGCGGCTGTTGCCGCAACATCATCGGTCATGATGACCGGGTAATAGCTGGTGACTTTCATGTTCCCGTTTCCCTTCGAATATCATACAATCTGTTTGTATCTATCCATTAACAAACATTCTGCATGTATGTAAAGGCGTCAAATGCGAAAATCGAACAAGGAACGGTCCGAATCCATGCGTCAGTCGCTGATGGACGCTGCGCGCAAACTGTTCGTTGAAAAGGGATATGCCGAAACGACCACTCCCGACATCGTCGCATCGGCTGGGGTGACGCGGGGCGCTCTCTACCATCATTTCGAAGACAAGAAGGCCCTGTTGCGTGCCGTCATTGAACGGGAAGCTGCCGAAGTCTCGGCAAGCATCGAATTGCACTCCAGGGTGCCCGGCAGCGCCCGCGCCACGATACTTGAGGGGACACGAGCTTATTTCGACGCAATGGCGTATCCGGGCCGCACTCGATTGCTGCTGCTTGACGGCCCCGCGGTTCTTGGTATCGAGGCTATGCGCGCCATCGATGAACAGGCAGCCGAAGCCAGCCTGACTGCAGGATTGAAAGAGCTGCTTTCCGAAGCGGGCAATGGCGGAAAGGCAGAAATCCTCGCCATGCTGCTATCGGCCGCATTCGATCGCGCATCCCTGGCCATCGAGGCGGGAGCCGATCGGCAGCAATGCGAAGCGGCTATCTCTGCCCTGATCGACGGCTTGACAGGCTGATCAGACTTGCAAGTTCTGCGCCGGCAGTTCGACCAGCGGCGCGGGTATATCGACGGTCTTTTCGGGCGATTTGCAGATGTCGGCGATGACGCAGCGTTCGCATTCGGGTTTACGGGCCTTGCAGCAGTAGCGGCCGTGCAGGATCAGCCAGTGGTGGGCGTGGAACAGATAATCCTCAGGGATGATTTGCAGGAACGCGGCCTCGACCTCATCGGGGGTCTTGCCCGGCGCGATGCCCAGCCGGTTGCCGATCCGGAAGACGTGGGTATCGACGGCCAGCGTTGGCACGCCGAAGGCCATCGACATCACAACATTGGCGGTCTTGCGGCCGACGCCGGGCAGCGTGATCAGCTCCTTCTCGGTGCGGGGCACCTCGCTGCCAAAATCATCGACCAGTTTTTGTGACAGGGCGATCACGTTTTTCGCCTTGTTGCGATACAGCCCGATGGTCTTGATGTAGTCGCGGACCTTGTCTTCACCCAGCGCCAGCATCTTCTCCGGCGTATCGGCGACTGCAAACAGGGCGCGGGTCGCCTTGTTGACGCCTGCGTCGGTGGCCTGCGCCGACAGCGCCACCGCGACCACCAGCGTGAACGGATTGACGTGCTCGAGTTCGCCTTTGGGTTCGGGCCGCTGGACCTGAAAGCGCCGGAAGATCTCGCGGATTTCTTCCGCGCTGTAAGGATTCTTGCGGCGGCGCTTTGCCGGTTTGCGCGCGGCCGCTGATTTGGTTCCCGGCTTGGCGCGAGCAGGCATTTCTGCCGAGGCTGCAGACACAAGCGACATTTTGGCAGGTTTTGGGCTCTTGGGCTTTTCCATTCCATCCCTATAATCAAGGAGAAGGGGCATTGGCAAACCAGACAGCACGGAGACCGGGCGTGTCATGAACAACGAACCAGAATTTGAAGCGGTGCTGAGCCCGCACCGCTCGCTGGGACGGCTCGGATTCGTGCTGCTGATGAGCATCACCACAGTGATTACCGCTGTGCATATGGTGATTTTTGCGCGGGTCGGCGCCTGGCCGGTATTTGCATTTTTCGGGCTCGATCTGGCCCTGCTGTTCGGCGCCTTCTGGCTGAGCTACCGGTCCGGACGGATGCGGGAATTCATCCGGCTGTCACGCACCGATCTGAGCATTCGCAAGGTGTTCCCCTCGGGCCGGTCGGTCGACCACCAGTTCAACCCGTTCTGGACCCGCTTCAACATCGCCCGGCATGAAGAAATCGGCATCACCGACATGCGGGTCTCAAGCCGTGGCCAGCAGACCGAGGTTGGCTCGTTCCTCAATCCCGACGACAAGGAAAGCTTTGCCACCGCGTTTCAGCGGGCGCTGGCGACCATCAAGAAACGCTGAGGCGTTTTATGCGGCGTGGCGTGTTTCGGGTGGCGAGGCCGCTCCGTGCGTGGTTGAGTGCGATCATGACATGAAGCGCAGCAGCGGGTCAGGGAACACCGCCCGGCGCTGCAGGGAGCCAGACCATGAATGTGACCGCACAGCTTGACCGCGACATCACTCCGCAGGGTGACGATTACGATCTCGTCCGCAAGACCATCGAGCGGATTTCGCTGGATTACCGGGCGCAACCGTCGCTGGAGGAGATCGCCTCCGATATGGGCGTTGCGCCGGGAAAACTGCAAAAGACCTTCAGCCGCTGGGCCGGACTGACGCCGAAGGCGTTTCTGCAGGCGGTGACGCTGGACCATGCCCGCAGGCTGCTTGGACACGAGGGCCTGCCGCTGCTTGATGCCAGCTATGAACTCGGCCTGTCAGGTCCCGGACGGCTGCATGATCTGTTCGTCACTCACGAGGCGATGAGCCCCGGCGATTTCAAGTCCGGCGGTGCGGGACTTGAAATCAGCTACGGTTTTCACCCCTCGCCCTTTGGCACCGCCGTGGTGATGGCGACTGAGCGCGGATTGTGCGGTCTGGCCTTTGCCGATCCGGGTGAAGAGCAGGCAGCGCTTGATGACATGATCAGACGCTGGCCGGGTGCGCGGCTGGCTCAGGATCAGAATGCAACGGCCTCCTATGTCGGCCGGATATTCTCGCCGGAGCAATGGAGCGCCGACCAGCCCTTGCGCATTGTCATGATCGGCACGGATTTTCAGGTGCGGGTTTGGGAGGCGCTGCTCAGAATCCCGCTGGGGCAGGCTGCGACCTATTCCGATGTTGCCCGCGCCATCGGCAAGCCGTCGGCTTCACGCGCCGTGGGGGCTGCGGTCGGGCGCAACCCGATTTCCTTCGTGGTGCCATGCCACCGGGCACTGGGCAAATCCGGCGCGCTGACCGGCTATCACTGGGGCATCACCCGCAAGCGGGCGATGCTCGGGTGGGAGACGGGGCAACTTAGCTGAATAGGCTCCATCGCATCCAGCCCCACGAATTTTATAACCGCCTAATCCGGAAGTATATTTGAGAGACTATTTTCATAATTTCGTACACGTACAATATTATAGGCGTGCGTGTAATTATCTTCAGGAATTTGCGTTCGCCTCATTATTGAAAGCACATTTTCTCGGGAAAGAAACTCTCTAGGATATCTTGTGTCTTGCCGGGCATAGTCAAACAAAGACTCTGCCATCGCAGTAAGCTCAACGGCATCCACCAATCGATCATTCCACTCACTCCTGCCAACACTCTCAGGACGCAATCGCGCCCTGACTACTTGCATGCGGGACACTAAAGAAGAAAGTACTACATGGACATCGTCACTATCATTCCACTCGATAACTTCTCTAATTATTTCAGTAACTTCAGCCGGCATTGTCGGCATCTCACCGTTTCGCCCACCCAAAATCCAAGTGATCAGAAGGCTGCAAAACTGAACAATGTCGCTAAGCGCCAATGGCAACACAGCGCGGGCTGAAGCCAGCTTCTTTTCGCGATTAACTCGTTCCACCTTCTCATAGGAACTAATCTGCCGCCTAATCGTACGCACCGTGAATATCGCGCCGAATAACGCGGCAGCACCGGCGAGTAGAGTTTCCCATTCAATATTCAAATCTACTCCTTCCTCCGCCGCGCTCGACCAAATGAACAAAGCTACGGGAACGGAAAGAAAAGTACCGAAAACGATACCAGTAAGGAAGTCTCCCTCCTCATCCATATCAGTGCGCCTTGGACATGTCGCCCAGCACTTCTTTCGAAGCGACGGTGGAATCGGCGTTGAGCTTGTAGACCATCGGCACGCCGGTGGCGAGATTGACCGAGAGGATCTGCTCGCGGTCAAGGCGATCGAGGATCATCAAAAGCGAGCGCAGGGAATTCCCATGGGCTGCGACCAGAACGGTCTCGCCGCGCAGCACGCGGGGCAGGATCTCGGTCATGTAATAGGGCCAGACGCGGGCGCCGGTGTCTTTCAGGCTTTCGCCACCCGGGGGCGGCACGTCGTAGGAGCGGCGCCAGATGTGGACCTGCTCCTCGCCCCATTTCTTGCGGGCGTCATCCTTGTTCAGACCGGCCAGATCGCCATAGTCGCGCTCGTTGAGCGCCTCGTCGCGGATCACCGGCAGATCGGTCTGGCCGATGCCGTCCATGATCAGGTCCAGTGTGTGCTGGGCGCGGATCAGAACCGAGGTGAAGGCGACATCGAATTTGAGGCCGGTTTCCTTCAGGGCCTGGGCACCGGTCTTGGCCTCTTCGACACCGAGCTCGGTCAGGTCAGGGTCCTTCCAGCCGGTGAACAGATTTTTCAGGTTCCATTCGCTTTGGCCGTGGCGGACGAGGACGAGCGTTCCGGACATGATGATTTCCTTTGTTCAGGCAGTTTGTGGTCAGGCGGTTTGGTGTTCAGGCGGTCTGGATCACTGGTCGGCAAGACCAAGGACATCGAGCATGGAATAATAACCCGGTTTCTGGCTGCGCGCCCAGAGCGCCGCGCGTATCGCACCGCGGGCAAAAATCGAGCGGTCTGTGGCGTGGTGGGTCAGCTCCACGGTTTCCCCCTCACCTGCCAGCAGAACCGAGTGCTCGCCGATCACCGAGCCGCCGCGCAGGGTGGCAAAGCCGATACTGCCAGGTTCGCGCGCGCCGGTGTGGCCGTCGCGCACCCGAACCGAATGCTCGGCAAGCGCTATGTTGCGGCCTTCGGCGGCAGCTTCCCCCAACAACAAGGCGGTGCCGGACGGCGCGTCGACCTTGTGGCGGTGGTGCATTTCGAGCACTTCGATGTCCCAGTCGGCTGCATTGAGCGCCTTTGCCGCCTGGCGGACCAGCACGGAGAGCAGATTGACGCCGAGGCTCATATTGCCGGACTTGACAATGCGGGCATGACGCGAGGCGGCTTCGAGCCGGGCCTCGTGGCTTTCCTCCATGCCGGTGGTGCCGATGACATGGACAATCCGGGCCTGGGCGGCAAGATCGGCAAATTCCAGCGTTGCGGCAGGGGCGGTAAAATCAAGTACGCCTTCCGCCTTGGCAAAAACCGGCAACGCATCATCGGTGACGATGACACCATTGCTGCCGAGGCCGGCGAGCTCACCGGCGTCGCGGCTGAGTGCGTCCGATCCGGGCCGTTCAATGGCGCCGGACAGATGCACACCGTCGATCTCGGCGATGGTGCGGATCAATGTCTGGCCCATACGGCCGGCGGCGCCGACAACGATGAGGCCCATGCTTCCGGTCGGGGTGGTCATGGCTTGCTTCCTTCCGTCGGATTGGTTGCCGCTGTTTCGGTGGCCACGATGGCAGACGCATCGTTGCTGGCCTCACTATAGGCCTGAAGCCGCGCGTAGAGCCCGTCCTTGTTGGCGGTCAGATCGGCATGGCTACCAATCTCGACCACCCGGCCGGCCTGCATGACGACAATGCGGTCGGCCTTTGCGATGGTCGACAGCCGGTGGGCGATCACCAGCACGGTGCGGTTCTGCATGGCGCTCTCGAGCGCCTTCTGGACCGCGGCTTCTGATTCATTGTCGAGCGCCGATGTGGCCTCGTCGAGAAGCAGGATCGGCGCGTTGCGGACAAGCGCGCGGGCAATCGAGATGCGCTGACGCTGTCCACCGGACAGGTTGACGCCGTTTTCGCCCAGCATCGTGTCATAGCCCTTGGGCTGGGCCAGAATGAACTCATGCGCATTGGCGAGACGGGCGGCATCCTCGATCTCGGCGTCGCTGGCGTCGGGCCGGGCGTAGCGCAGATTGTCGCGGATCGAGCCCTCGAACAGCCAGGGCTGCTGCGAGACATAGGCAAGCTGCTGGCGCAGGGACTTCTTGGTGACGGAGGCGATGTCGGTGCCGTCGATCAGCACCTGACCGGAGGCCGGATCATGAAACCGTGGCACAAGCGAAATCAGCGTGGACTTGCCGGCACCCGAAGGCCCGACAATTGCCGTGGTCTTGCCGGCTTCGGCGATGAAGCTCACATCATCGAGCACGATGTCGCCCTTGCCGTAGCCAAAGCCGATATTGCGGAATTCGATCTGGCCGCCATCGACCGAAATGGACGTGGCGCCGGGGCGGTCGCCCTGTGTCGGCTCCTCATCGAGAATCTCATAGATCATCCGGGCATTGACGACGGCGCGCTCAAGATTGATCTGCAGCCGGGCCAGCCGCCGAGCCGGATCATAGGCCAGCAGCAGCGCGGTGATGAAGGAGAAGAAAGCGCCGGGCAGGACATCGCCATAGATCGAACGGAAGGCCGCATAGGCAATGACCCCGGATATTGCAAACCCGGCCACGGTTTCGGTCAGGGGCGAGGTTCGCTCGGTGAGCCGGGCAATCCGGTTGGCCCGGCCTTCGGCGGCCTTGATCAAAGCCGAGCTGCGGCTGCTGATCTGCTCTTCCATCGTGAAAGCCTTGACGATGGTAATGCCCTGTACGGTTTCCTGCATGGCGGACAGCACGCGGCTGTTGAGATCAATCGATTCGCGCGTTGCGCTTCTCAGCCGCTTGGAAATGTAGCGAAGTGCCAGCAATACCGGCGGTGCGCCCACAAACACGATGAGGCTGAGAACCGGATCCTTTGTCACCATGACTGCGATCAGGGCGATCAATGACAGAAGGTCCCGGGCGAAGGAGGTGATCGTCAGATTCATGACATCGCGGATACCGGAGACATTCTGAGAGATCTGGGCAGCTATCTGGGCCGAGCGCGTGTCTCCAAGGAAACTGACGCCAAGGCTCATCAGATGATCGATCATGCGTTGCTGATAGCGGGCAACCAGATTGTTGCCGACCTGCGCCAGCGCCACCGCCTGCCCGTAGGAGGCGGCGCCGCGAACAATAAATGCAGCCAGCACCGAGCCGCAGATCAACCAGATCATGTCGGTGTTCTTCTTGGCGAAGGCCTCGTTGATCACGGCCTCCATGATCCACGCCATGAAGGCGGTGGAGCCAGCCACCAGCACCAGACAAAAGGCCGCGAAGATGTAGGTCTTGATGTAGTCGCGGCCATTTTCACGGATGATCCGGCGGATCACCATCGTCAGCGATTCCACATCCGTTTTGATATTCTTGCCGCGCTTCACGTCTTGTTATCCCGTCAGGCGTTCACAAAGAGCGCCGTCTAATCAGCCAGGAGTTGCCCTGCCCTGTTCATGGCGGCTCTATAGCGGGTTGTATCCGGTTTGCCTATGCTTTCCAGCGCCGGCCTTCGGTCGCAACACCGAAACGCACGGGGGTGCGGGCATAGGCCGCAAGGCCCGAGAGGGCCGCAAGCGGGTGGGTGATCACAAATGTCGGAATGTTTCTCAGGATAGCGGAATGCGGCGCCTTGTCCTCAAACGCCTCCCGGAACCGCGGCTGATTGAGCGCCGGCAAGATTTTCTGAACGATGCCGCCGGCGAGGAACACACCGCCGCGTGCCATGAAAATCAGCGCCAGGTCACCGGCCACACGGCCAAGATAGGTGACAAACAACTCGATTGTCTCGATCGCAGCCGGATCCGCGCCGTCGGCCCAGTGCGCAGTGACCTGGGACGGGGTGGTGGCTGCCGGCTTGACGCCATTGGCTTTGCACACTGCGTGATAGATGTTCATCATGCCGCGGCCGCACAGCAATTGCTCAGCGGAAACCCGGCCTTCGATGGTCTCATAGAGCGGAAACAACTCATAATCGCGCTCGCTGCGCGGGCCCATGTCGACATGCCCGCCCTCACCGGGCACAGGGAACCAGGTGTGACGTGCATGAACCAGACCGGAAACGCCAAGGCCAGTCCCTGGACCAACCACAACGCGTGAAGCGGACGGGCGGATTTCGCCGCCGCCGACTTTTTCCAGATATTCGGGTCCGAGCGAAGCTGCGGCCAGTCCCTGAGCCTCGAAATCGTTGATCACCACCACGTTCTGGAAGCCGAGATCGCGGATCATGACCTTGGGTTGGATCACCCAGTCGCAATTGGTCAGGTCAATCTCATCACCCTTGATCGGTCCGGCCACCGCGAGAATGGCGGAGCGCGGCTGCAGCGATGTCTTGTCGAGCACGCCGGTCTGGATCGCTTCATCGATGGTGGCGAAATCGGCAGTTGCCAGTATCGGAAATTCCTTCGGCGCGGCATTGGCGTCCGACAGAATGGCAAAGCGGGCATTGGTGCCGCCGATGTCGCCGATCAGGATCGGGAAAGCGTTTGTGTGGTCGGTTTCATGGGATGTGGACATGCTCTGGTTCCCGTCAGGGCTGATTAGGTTGCAGCGCCGGCTCTACAGGCGGCACCTGGTCGACTGGTCTGACTATCCAAGCGCCTTGAGCAAGGTGTCAGCCGTAGCGCGGTTGAGCGCCATAGGAATATCATAAACGATGGCGAGCCGCATCAGCGCCTTGACATCGACATCATGCGGCATCGCCGTCAGCGGATCGACAAAAAAGATGACGAGACCTACATCGCCGGTGGCTATCAGGGCGCCGATCTGCTGATCGCCACCCAGCGGCCCGCTCTTGAGCCGTTTGATCTCAAGATCCGGACAGGCCTCGGCAATGCGGCCGCCGGTGGTTCCTGTGGCGACAATCGGTAACCGGGACAGCGCGTTTTGATGCAATCTGGCGAAGTCAGCCAGATCGTCCTTCTTCTGATCATGCGCGATCAGGGCAACGGCTTTGTGAACACTCATGGCGGCTCATCATCCAAAAGCACCGGCATAAATACCGGAGTCTTCATTTCAATCGATTTGATCCGTTGATCTATAGCGTGCCCGTCCGACAAACAAAAGCCGTCGCGCCTGCGAATTTTCTGTGACACATCCTTGCCAGCGGCTCAGTAGGCAGGCCTTGGCACCGGCAGCGGGATGCGCCCCGGCAAAGGCAACGAGGTGAAGGCCGACGCCGGCGCGCGGACGGCATTGGCGTTTGCCCTGGCGATGCGGGCAATCGGATCCGCACCCAGCGTAACCTCAGCTTCGGAAGCAGGACCGGGGGCTGCGGCGACCACGGCGCAGGCCGACGGAAGCTCCGACAACTGGATTTCGCGCTTTTTGGGTTTGGGCTTGGTGTCCTTGCTGGGTTTGGCCGGCGCCCAGGGTTCATCGGTAAACCACCAGGCCAGAGACTCGTCGCAGCCCGGGGCCGAGGACGGCGGGCTCTGGGATTTGCAGCCGGTGGCGCCCGGAGGACATTTGATGCGGATGTGGAAATGATAGTGGTGCCCGTAATAGGGCCTGATCTTGCTCATGGCAGCCCTGTTGCCGGTCCAGCTGTCGCACAGTTTCTTCTTGATGCCGGGATGAACGAAGATCCGCTCGACTTCAGGATAGCTCGCCGCGCGCATCAGCAGTCTGGCGTGCGCGGATGTCCAGACCTTGTCATCGACAAACAGCGTATTCTTCTTGAGCATCGACGTCGCCGAGAGGTTTTCGCGTTCAGCCGAGGACAGGGTGCGGGCCGGCATCGGCGTCAACCAGATATCGGCATCGAGACCGACCTGATGCGATGCGTGTCCCGAAAGCATCGGGCCGCCGCGCGGCTGTGCAATATCGCCGACCAGAAGCCCGGGCCAACCGTCCTGGACGGCGGCCTCACGCGAGAGTTTTTCAACCAGCGAGATCAGATCCGGGTGGCCCCAGCGGCGATTGCGTGACAACCGCATTGCCTGCCAGGTCGGACCATCGGCGGGAATGGCAATGCCGCCGGCCAGACACCCCTTGGAGTAAAATCCGATCGGGCTCGCGGGAAGAGCCGCAGGCAGCTTCGCCGCACCGAAAATCTGTTTGGCAGGTTGATCGGCAGCCGCGGAGGATGTCGCGCCAGCGATTGCCAGAACCAGCACCAAGGCAATGGTTGCGGATCGACGGGCACCTATCACAAGACAACTGAGGGCGTTCATGGGATGAATCTCCAGGCTCACAGGCACAACAAATACCCAAATCAGCTTGTGCCAGACTAAACCATCCGGAGCTCACGTGGAATCGGCCTCCCGGGCAAAGTGAACCGATAGCGGTAAACAGCGGCAGTTTTATGGGCGCATGACCCCGCCAGGGATAGGTCTCGCCCCAGCGTTCACACGCTCAAGCGGTGGACAATCATCCGCCCCGCCTCACGGCTTGACGCGAAACAACTGCAACGGTTTGTCTTGCGTACCAGCGACGGGCTCAAGCCAAGACGGTACGCGACCCTTACCCAGCTGCGCATAGAACCCGCCGGGAGCTATCTTGGTGATGCTGCCGACCTGCGGATCGCTGCCGCAGAAGGCTACGACCGTCACGCCGGCGCCACGCAGGAACTTGATCGCGTCCTTTGGACTTGCCATTGCGGCATGCAATTCGGTGAGCATGCCACCCTGATTGCGGTGATAGGGAGCAGCCAGCACACGATGCGGCGTAAAGCGCAGGATATGAGCTCCGATATTGGAAGGCGAAGCCACCACACCGGCCGGTTCAAGGGCCAATGCCTGCATGGCTTGTGCATCGGTGCAGGCATTTTCTTCCTGCATGGGAAGACTGCCAACCTCTTCGCCTGCCACCTTGTTCACACCCATCGACAAAAGCGCTCCGGACAAGGCCCAGATGAAGGGCACGGCGGCCAGCGCGGTGCCTGCAAAGACCAGGCCTTTGCGCAGGTTGTTCTGATCGGCATTGGCACGCGCACGCGTCTCGGCGACAAGGGCCGCCATGGGGATGGCAGACAACAGGTTGGAAAATACCGCACCGCGAACCTGCACCAGGGCGATGGCCCAGGACACCGCCAGCAATGCCAGCAACACGCCGTAGGCATGTATGTTGCGGCGCTGGTAAATCCGGCGCGCACACTGACCCATTGCCAGTACCGGCACCAGGTAAAACCCCGCAACGGTCCACGGCTCCTGAGAGGTTTGCGCGGCAATCGACTGGGCTTCGCTGACACTGTTGAGCCACATGCTGACCAATAGCGGGTCGAGCGTTGAGAGCGGATTTGCAAGGCACTGCGGCGCGATCAGCAGCGTGGCACCCAGCGTGGCGGCACCGGCAAGCCCCAGCGTTGTCAGGCGGGATGCAAATTCCCTGTGAGAGGTTGCCGCAACAGCAAGATAAAAACTGCCTGCGCCAACCACGCCGAGCGCATAGAACCCGGTCGACAGGGCGTCACAGGCAACTTGACTGTAGCGCACCGGTGAAACGGTGAGAAAGAACACGGCTGTCAGGGCGGCTGCCATGGCCAGCGCGAAGGCTGAGGCCGAGGCTTTCATGTCCCTACCGAGCCAGAGCCACTGGACCGCGACGATGAGGCCGGCGACGACGACATGCGGCGTGGTCTCCACTCCGATGGCAATGGCAAGCGCGGCAGCCGCACCGGCAATCGCATGGGCAACTGGCGGGCGCCCCGGCAGGATCAGGCAAGCCGCGATGATGCTGATCAGACCCAGCTGAACATTGTGGTGGTCGATGGCGCCAGGTTGAAAGCGGTTGCCGCCAAACACGAAGAGAAAGGCCAAGGTGAGCGCGATCATTCGGCCGGGCACGCCAGCCAGAATGCCACCGCTCAATGCCAAGGCGTAGAAAACCGGCAATGTGGTGAGCACCGGCCAGACGAACAGGGCGGAGGCTTCCGCCATGCCCGGGCTCATGAACAGCGAAAACAGCATGATCAGATTGGCGATCGGAAGGTCGATCAGTCTCGACCAGTGCATCAACGTGCCACCTTCGAGGCCGAGCCGGTACTGGTTGAGATCAAACCAGCCCTGGCCGCCAAGCAGATCCCTCACCTCGATCAGCCGCATCACATCGTCATTGTCAGCACCGATGTAATCAACGTAAGTGGCGAAGTGCATCACCGCTGTGGCAATGACGAGGATCAGGAAGCTCAGAAGTACCGGCCGATGAAGCGGTGCAAGCGGCGAAAGCTGGCGTGGCCGGTCGAACATGCCCGCGGCTGCGATACCGGCTTCACCGGTGACAGGGCTGGTATTGGTCACTGGGCACTCCAACGCTTGGCTTTTTTCCGAGACATTCAACCTAGCCTTAACCTTCTCAAGAAATAGTAAAGCGACGGGCGAACCTGGCCCGTAACCAACGGGGATTCCCATGACGGACGGTTTGCTTGAAGGCCTCGACATCGCGGTGCTGCTGCCCTGCTACAATGAAGCCGCAACCATCGGCGAAGTGGTGGCAGGCTTTCGGGCGGCGATTCCGAGTGCGCGAATCTATGTCTATGACAACAATTCGAAAGATCAGACGGCGCTTCGCGCGGCTCTTGCCGGCGCGATCGTGGTGCGTGAGCGGCGGCAGGGCAAAGGCCATGTGGTGCGCCGGATGTTTTCAGACATCGAGGCCGACATCTACCTGATGGCGGACGGCGACGGCACCTATGCGCCGAATGACGGCCCGGAACTGATCCGCACCATGCTGACCGAGCGTTGCGACATGGTTGTCGGTACGCGCCGCGGGGTAACCGATGATGCCGGGCGGCGTGGTCACGCTTTCGGCAACTCGATCTTCAACACTCTGTACCAGGGTATTTTCGGCAAGGATTTCACCGATATCTTTTCCGGCTACCGGGCTTTCTCCCGCCGCTTCGCCAAGAGCTTTCCTGCCATTTCCGGTGGGTTCGAAATCGAAACGGAAATGAGCGTGCACGCCTCGGTGCTGAAGCTGCCGGTTACCGAACTGGCGCTTGATTACGGGCGCAGGCCGGAAGGCTCGCACTCCAAGCTGTCAACCTTCAAGGACGGGGCGAAGATCCTCTGGATGTTCGCCATGCTGATGAAGGAAACGCGGCCTTTCACATTCTTCTGCTATATCAGCGGCATCACCGCCGGCATATCGATGCTGTTCATGGCGCCGGTGCTCACCGAGTATTTCAACACCGGCCTGGTAACGCGGATGCCGACATGGGTGCTCGCCATGGCGCTGATGATGATGGCCCTGATGATCTTTTCGGCTGGCGTGATCCTGGATTCGGTGGCCCGGGGACGGGCTGAGCAAAAACACTTTCACTACATGTCGATCACGGCGGCACCGCGCAACCGTGCCGATCCAGCGGCCCTGCCGGCGCAGACCGAAGATTTTATCAGGAAACCGCGCAAACTCGCCTAATGCCAATCGCACGCGCATGCGTTTATCCAAGCGGTGGACATGCTTGCTGAGTTTCAAGGCGATGCAGAGCCACAGACACGCTTTGCAGGACGCAGTGCGCCGCAATCACAAATCAGACCTTGAGTCCGCTCACAACGATCCCGACACAGATAATGAGTGCGCCGATGATCTGGGTGGTGGAAATCGATTCGGACAGAAAAACCAGCGACAGCAATGGAATATAGAGATAGGACAGCGCCATAAACATGTAGGCGCGGCCGATTGGCATGTCGCGGATGACGAACACCCAGGCCACGGTTGCCAGTCCGTACATCACCAAAGCGATCCAGAAATGCGGACTGGCAATCAGCCCCCAAAGTGGACCACCCGGGCCACTCAACGCCTGGCTCGACCGCTTGAACAGAATCTGTCCAATCGAAATGACAAGCGGCACGGCGATGACACCGGCCAGTGTCGAGGTTTTCATCATAACGGCGCAGTCCTGTCTTCCATGAAATAGATGTCACGGCCAATGTCGATGCATTTGAACTGATGCTCGAGCGGCTGAATGGCGCGCAGGAAACTGTGCTTGTAGGGAAAGAAATTGAAGTGCGGGTTGAACGTGTAGATCGCCTCCCGCTCGCGCGGCACCACAATGATCACGCGCTTCCGGGCAACGCGCCGCAACTCGGCAAGCGCCTGCCGGTAATCGAGAATGTGCTCGATCACGTGCGTGCAGATGACCGTGTCGAACTCGCCATCTGAAAAAGGCAGACGCTCAATCGGAGCTTTGATGAATTCGATGCCCTCTTCACTGAAATGCTCGGGGATGACAAAATCCACACCGACATAACGGCGCGGTGTTTCATTGCGGCGCTGCGCCAAGCTTCTGAGCAGATACCCGGTACCGCAGCCAACATCGCAAACGCTGTCGCCGGTCAGATCCGCAGCGATTTCATCGATACAGGCCCTGGAATTGTCGGTTTCATCATGAACCCGCGGATGCTTGGTATAAAGCGCCTCATATTCTTCAGATGTCAGAAACGGAGCACGGATGCGAAAGTCCGCCAGCTTGTCGATGTGCTTGCCCCAGACCATGCGGGCCAGGCCTGTAAACAGGACCGAATCGCGGATGATCGGCGGCAGCAGTTCCTCGATGACAAACCTGATCCTGTTGGTCTGTTCCCGGTTCATGTTTTTGCTCGCCCTGTCATTTGATCGAATTGAATAGCCGCCGTCCGGAAAATCCAAGTGTTTGTCTATATATAACAAACACTTGGATTGCATCACTGATTCACCCGAGAGCGAACAGAACCGGCAATGTCCTTACATGAGGCCTTCGCCCGTTGCAAACCGGCGCCTTGATGACGGGATGGTCCGCTCAAGCCTATCCGTCAGACAGTCTCCCAGCCATCATGCTTTGCGGCGCGATAAACGGCATCGATGAATTTCTGATTGCGCACCGAATCTTCAAGCGCAAAGACCTCGTCGCTACCGCCGTTTGCCTTGCGGGCAAAAGCCTCGGCCTGAAGCCTGTACTGGCGCACGCCGCCAAACCGGAAGGTGGTGGCCTGATCATGGCCCCGGCTGTCGAGAATCACCGTCGGGTGACCGTAGTCGCCGGAGTTGAACGGGCAGGTTACCTCGATGTAGCCTTCATCGCCATGGAAGACCATGAGCTGGCGGGCCGCCATCTGGGTGGAGCAGTAGAAGCTCATTTCAAACCCATCGAACTCGGCCTTTACGCTGGCATAGCGATCGGTTCCGAAATCCGGATCCATCTCAACCGTTGACTGAACCCGCAGCGGCTCCTTGCCGGTCGAGAACCGTGTCGTGACCGTCGGATAGACGCCGATATCGGGCAATCCGCCGCCGCCGAGTGAGGCATCGTTGCGCATGTTGGAGGGGTCGGTGTTGTAATAGCTGAAAGCGCCCTGGACGTGGCGCAGACGGCCGATAGCGCCCTCGGCGATCAACGCGCGAACCTTGTGCCACTGTGGATGATAGGTGACCATGAAGGCTTCGCTGACCAGCACATTGTTGGCGTCGCGGGCGGCGATCAGCGGTGCGATTTCACCGGCATGAAGCGAAATCGGCTTTTCGCACAGCACGTGTTTTCCGGCCTGAGCCGCCTTGATCGCCCATTCGATATGCTGCGAGGTGGGCAGGGGGATGTAAATGCCATCGACCTGGTCAGACGCGAGAAGCTCCTCATAGGAGGCAAATGCCAACGGCACGCCAAACCGGTCGGCCACCGCGCGAGCGCGGGCATGGTCACGGCTGGCGATTGCCGTAACCACGCCGTTCTCCGAATCCTGCAGTTGCGGGATCACGTGATCACGGCCGATCTTGGCGGTTGATAAAATTCCCCATCGAAACATGTCTTACTCCCAATATGCGGTATGCAGCGCCGATCTCCGGCGCCGCCAATCAGCGTCCATTCAAGCCCGCTTGATGCGGGTTATGTCAACAGCCGGGTTGCATTTGCACGGGGATTGAAGGGATAAGAACAAAATTGACAATTGAGCGGCTCAGCAAGATCTGACGTCCTGCCCCGGCACCTGCCGCGCCGGTGCGGGTTGACCCCGGCGGGATTGTAAGCGAGGACTTGCATGCCTCCGGTCAGGCCAAGCCCTGACCGCCAAACCGAAAGCCGAAGTCCGCTTCATGAAAAAACTTACATTCTTCCTGTTTGCGGGCGCTATCGGTTTTGTGGTGGATATGGGCGTGCTCTGGCTGCTTCTTGAGGTCAAACTGCTTGATCCGTTCAGCGCCCGGGCGCCGGCCATCGGAGCGGCGCTGGTGTGCACCTATCTCATCAACCGCACCTTCACCTTTGGCGCTTCGCACCGGAAAGTGGCCGCTGAAGGCGTTCGCTATGGCAGCGTCGGCCTGATTTCCACCCTGATCAATTATTCGGTCTATTCGGGCTTGCTGCTGATTCTGCCCAGCCTGTCCCCCTATATGGCGGTGATCTTCGGTTCAGGCTCAGCCACCACCTTTGCCTATCTTGGCTACTCCCGTTTCGTGTTCGGTCCGGGGCCGGATGTGTGAAGCCCCTTTGCATTGTTCAATGCGCCAATGCCGCGCGTTACCTGCTTGATGCGGCGCGTTCGCGGATCTCGGCAAGGGTCCAGTCGACGAGCAGTTCTCCGTCCTGCCAGACCGGTTGCAGCAGGTTCTCGCGCTCGCCAATGTCCTTGAGCGGCATGGCCGACAGCTTGCCATTTTCGCGCACAACCGCCTGGCGGTAGCGTTTCGACGCCTTGCCGGGATCGGTCTTGGGGTTCTTGTTGATGCCGTGCCACTGGCCGTCATCATCCTGGCGGGCATTGGCCTTCATGGCAAAGCGCAGCGTGTCGCGGTTGACCTTCTGCAGCAGGCCCGCGCCCATGCCGAAGGCGATGTTTTCAGCCGACCAGCCCTTGTCCTCAAGGCGGCCGAGAATAATCCTTATGGTTTCCGGGGTTACGCCATCACCCTGGATCACCCGCACCGCCGGATTGAGCACCTTGTAGCCCTTGGCGTTGACCGAAAAGCCGAAGATCTCGCCGAGCATCTGCACCGTATCGACGGGGACGCGAGTGGCATCGCCCGAGTCCGGACGGACCACCAGCGTGCCACCCGACGCCTCGACTTCCGCCTTCAGCTCCTCGCCCCAGATATTCTTGACCGCACGGTACAGATCGTAGGAATCGGAGACGACTGCCACCAGCTTGCCGGGGCCGGCGAACTGGGTGAGCATGTTGCGGTAGGCTTCTGTCTCGCGGTCCTCGCCCCAGCTGGTCATGGTCGAATGCTCGGCGGCCGGGATCGAGAAGCCCGCCATCTGTTCGTGGTAGAAGCGCCGCGCATAGACCAGCGCGCTGACCGTGTCGGTGCCCATGAAGCTGACGAGATGGGCAACGCCGCCAATACCCGCCTGCTCCAGCGATGTGGCGCCGCGGGCGCCGAAATCATGCAGGCGGAAGGGCAGCACGTCGTCGGGCGCATCGCAGGTGCGCTCCAGCGAGGCTGAAATGATCTGGCGCGCGCCGTGCGACACGGTGGCGACCGTGGAGGGATACCAGACGGCGCGCAGAAGCGCGGTCTCGATAAAGGTCGGCAGCCAGAAGAAATCCGGATCGGTGTTTCTGACCTGCACCAGCGGGGTGCCGGTGGGCGCAATCATGCCTTCGGGCAGCGCCTCGATCAGCAGCGGGAAATGGCCGTCATGACGGGTGACGATCTTCTCGAAACCCTCGCGGTGAAACGGCAGACCGTGGGCGGTGATCATCGCTTCCGCCTCGTCGACATCAGCCATGGTGATCTTGCGGGAGAGATAGTCCTTAAGGAACATCTGCAGCCCGAAGAACAGCACATGATCATGGGCGCCGCCGGGCCGCGCCTCGATATAGGCGGAAATCGCCGCTGTTTCAGGCGGATACTGCGCAAAATGCGAATATTTGTAACTGTCTGAATTGAGAATGAGGTTCATGATACGCACTACGCTCCGCCGCCCTGATAGTTCCGGCAGAATGCAATTTCCAATATGGATTCGGCAAGTGCCGCTGCGCATTTGACCATGCCTAGAGGTGCTTTTGTTGAGCACCGGCATTGGCGGCGGCTCAATTCAGAGACAAGCGGCGCGGAATGGCGGTCGATGGGCTTGCATAAAACCAGGAGCAGCGTTAAACGCAAATGTAACGTTATTACATGACGTTTTTATCGAGAGTGAACTCTCAACCAAAGATCGAGGTATTGAACATGCGAAACACATTTATCAGCAGCTATGGCAAAGCTCTCGGAATCGGTTGCGCGATGCTGATTTCAGCCACGGTGCTGGCAGATATTTCGGTACAAGCGGCATCTGACAAGACTCACAGCCATGCCCACGACTCCAAGCAGACTGACGATGTTTACCGGGGATATTTCGAGGACGGCCAGATCAAGGCCCGGACACTTTCAGACTGGGATGGCGAGTGGCAATCGGTCTATCCCTATCTGCTTGACGGGTCGCTCGACCCGGTTCTGGCCCATAAGGCTGAGGCCAGCGAGAAAAGTGTCGAGGAGTATCGGACCTATTATCAGACCGGCTACAGGACGGATGTCGGGCGCATCGACATCGAAGGCGACATTCTGACTTTCTATCGCGACGGCAATCCCGCACAGGCCCACTATGCGTCTGACGGACATGAGATCCTGACCTATAAAAAGGGAAATCGCGGCGTTCGCTACATCTTCAAGAAGACTGCCGGCGATGACGCTGCACCGATGTTCATCCAGTTCAGCGATCATGCCATCGCTCCAGTAAAGGCAGGTCACTACCATCTTTACTTCGGCGACGATCGCGCAGCGTTGCTGGAAGAACTCACCAACTGGCCGACATACTATCCATCAGGCATGACAGCGGATGATATCGTCGAGGAGATGCTGGCGCACTGACGGCTCCCGGCAAGGCAGTGTTCACCTGAAAGAAAAACGGCGCTCCCTGAAACAAGGAGCGCCGTCCGATTATGGCTGTATCTCTGCAAACCCGAAACCGGGTGCTGGTGCAGTTACCCCCGCAACACGCCGCCTGAGGATTTTTCGACATTGGCGATGACGGATTTCGCCAGTTTGTCGAGATCTTCTTCGGTCAGGGTGCGGTCGCGCGGCTGGATGATCAGCTCGATGGCGACCGATTTCTTGCCTTCGCCGAGCGAGGGGCCTTCGAACAGGTCGAAGACATTGACGCCGGTGATGAGCTGCTTGTCAGCACCCTGGGCCGCGCGGATCAGCGTCGCTGCCGGTACGGTGCTGTCGACCACGAATGCGAAGTCGCGGCGCAGCGCCTGGAAGGCCGAAAGCTCCAGCACCGGCTTGGTGCGGGTGGCCTTGCGCTTGGGCTCGGGGATCTTGTCGATGAACACCTCAAAGCCGCAGAGCGGGCCTGACACATCGAGTGCATCGAGCGTATTGGGATGGAACTCGCCAAAATGCCCCAGCACCACCTTCGGGCCAAGCTTGATCAGGCCAGAGCGGCCGGGGTGATACCAGTCCGGTCCGCCCTGCTCGATCTGGACATTGGCCATCGGCAGGCCGCAGGCTTCGAGTGCAGCCAGCGCATCGGCCTTGGCGTCGAACACGCCGACCGGCTTGGCAGCGCCATCCCAGTGACGGCCCGAGCCGCCCAGACCGGCCGTGCCGCGACGGATGCCACCGGCAACGCGGCGCTGGCCTTTTGGCGTATCGTCCTCGTAGGTGCCGGAAACCTCGAACAGCGCCACATCGCCATAGCCGCGGGCAGCATTCCGGCCTGCGGCAGTGATCAGGCCCGGCAGCAGCGAGGGCCGCATGTCCGACATGTCGGCAGCGATCGGATTGGCGAGCTTGAGCTCGGGCTTGCCGCCGCCAAACAACCTGGCCTGGTCTTCGGGAATGAAGGACCAGGTCACCGCCTCAAGCATGCCGCGCGCGGCCAGTGCCCGCTTGGCATTCCGCGTGCGGATCTGCAGCGTGGTCAGGATCTTTTCATTGACAGCACCCATGGAGGGCAGCGGTTCGGGCTTGATGTTGTCAACGCCGTGAATGCGCATGACCTCTTCAACCAGATCGGCCTTGCCATCGATATCCGGACGCCAGGACGGCACCTTGACGGAGACCCGCTCGCCGGACCCCGAGACCTCGAAACCAAGGCCGGTGAGGATCGACGTGGCTTCCTCGTTGGACACGGAAAGTCCGGTCAA
This sequence comes from Hoeflea sp., assembly GCA_048261205.1. Lineage (GTDB taxonomy): Bacteria > Pseudomonadota > Alphaproteobacteria > Rhizobiales > Rhizobiaceae > Hoeflea. Next base: position 100,555 of record JBLXGF010000006.1, on the reverse strand, counting down.
ACGCCCGACTTCGGCGAAGGGGAAATCGACGGACTTTTTCTCATGGCCCTTGTAGCCCTCAACGCGCGCCGCAGCAGCCGTGCCGCCGCACATGTCGAGCACCAGCTCGGTGGTGCGCTCCAGGCCGGGAACCATGTATTCGGGATCGACGCCACGCTCGAACCGGTAGCGCGCATCGGTGATGATGCCCTGGCTGCGGCCGGTCTTGGCGATGTTGATCGGATCCCAGAGCGCGGACTCGATAAGCACATTGGTGGTGTTCTCGTCACAGCCGGAATGCTCACCGCCCATGATGCCGCCGATAGACTCGGGGCCATTGTCATCGGCGATGACAACATTGGCCGGATTGAGCGTGTAGGTGCGGTCATCGAGTGCCAGGATTTCCTCGCCCTCACGGGCGCGGCGGACGACCAGATCACCCTTAACCTTGTCGGCATCAAAGACGTGCATCGGCCGGCCCTGATCGAAGGTCATGTAGTTGGTGACATCCACCAGCGCCGAGATCGGGCGCAGACCGATGGCGAGAAGCCGCTTCTGCATCCATTTCGGGCTTGGGCCGTTCCTGACGCCGCGCACCAGCCGCCAGGCAAAGCCGGGGCAGAGGCTCTCGTCGTCGAGCACGATCCGGACATCTTGCGTGGTCTCACCTTCGACAGCAAAGCTCGGGGCTTTCGGTGTCTTGAGGGTGCCGAGGCCGGACGCTGCCAGATCGCGGGCGATGCCATAGATCGATGTGCAATCGGGGCGGTTCGGCGTCAGATTGATCTCGATGACCGGGTCATCGAGGCCCGCATAGGCGGCAAACGAGGTGCCCACCGGGGCGTCTTCGGGCAGATCGATGATGCCGTCGTGCTCGTCGGACATGTCGAGCTCGCGTTCGGAGCACATCATGCCGTGGCTTTCGACGCCGCGGATCTTGCCGACCGACAGTGTGACGTCGATGCCGGGCACATAGGTGCCGGGTTCGGCCAGCGCGCCGATCAGTCCGGCGCGGGCGTTGGGCGCGCCGCAGACGATCTGCACTGGCTTGCCGTCGCCCTTGTCGACCATCAGCACGCGCAGTTTGTCTGCATCGGGGTGCTGCTCGGCTGAAATCACCTTGGCGATGGTGAAGGGCCTGTAAGCCGCCTTGTCATCGACATCCTCGACCTCGAGCCCGATCGCCGTCAGGCGCTCGCAGATCTGATCCAGCGTGGCGTCGGTTTCAAGGTGATCCTTGAGCCAGGAGAGTGTGAATTTCATGATATTTACCCCAGAATTAGATGGCCAATAGTTTGAACCAAAAAAGCGATACCTAGAAAGAACAAGGCAATAGCCGTGAAATTAAAGGCATGCCCAAACCTTCTATTTGTTACAAAGCCGACCTGCTTCCCCAAGGCCTCATCGCATTTCACTGATTCAACTACTGCAGCTCTTTTGCTAATATAAAGTACATCTAAAACAACCAATTCCCCCGGCGCAATGAATGGAATGGAAATTATAAACTTCCCGTTCGGATTCATATTCTCTTTGTGGTCTCTCGGTTGATATAAAGAAACATCATCTGGGCGGTATGTCATCACGATTTCAATATTATGCGCAGGCTTCTTTCCGACATTCTGTACATAGTATTTTTCAGCGTATATTTCTATTTTTTCGTTTTCTGCAGGGGGGAAGTGAATACTGTTACTGGACATCCCCCAAACCAATTTCACACGCCGTCTGAATATCCAATAAATTACTCCCACCAGCAGTGTAAAAAGCAATGACCAAATCTGGTCATGTACTGGCGACATCCAGTTCCAAAGTTCTTGTAAAACCATCCCCTCCATCCACTCAGCTCCCGAACACTGTCGGCATGCCGAACTTACGGGAGCCCAAACGAGTAAGGTGCTCGACAATGGCCTCAGGAGTGGCGTCGATTTCAAGGTGACCCTTGAGCCAGGAGAGTATGAATTTCATTCTGTTTTCCTCGGACCTTTATTCTACGGCCGCATCAGTGGCATCAGGGGTACCAACCTGCTTTGCAGCCCACTCGAAACAATCGCTCTGGCATTGCTTCAGGAAGACAACTGGTTCAGAGACGGAAACTCCAAGCCGGCGGACACCTGCTACGAATCCATTGATGGTCTCCTCATCCATCTCACCGCTGTCGAGATGTTCTCTTCCAACCACTATGGCTGTCAGGAGGGGCATTTCGTGTGAATGGCAAAAGGCCAGAAGGTCGTCCAGATGCCCGTGGTTGCCGTTCATTCTTGGCCGGGCCTTGCTCCACGACAATCCATTCGCCGCGGCCAGATCACCATAGCTGATATACCGATTTTCCCTGGCGGAGATGGTCATGGCCGCGATTGACGTTGCTATGTCCAGGCCATTTCCATGGCGCCGGTTTCGATCGACAATCAGGTCTTGATACAAGGTGGATCGGGTCTTGCCGGCACGCTCATGGTTCGCAATCCACTGGTCAATGTCGGCGTCAGATTTGTTTTCCAGATTTGCCATTTGAATTGCCGATCTTTTGGTTGGTAGATTATGTGCTCAGGCCGGCGAACAATGTCGGCATGTCGAGCGGGCGGAAGCCGTAATGGTTGATCCAGCGCACATCGGCGTCGAAATAATCGCGCAGATCGGGCATGCCGTATTTCAGCGTGGCGATGCGGTCGATCCCCATGCCCCAGGCAAAGCCCTGATACTCGTCGGGATCAAGCCCGCCGGCGCGCAGCACATTGGGGTGGACCATGCCGCAGCCGAGGATCTCCATCCAGTCTGTGCCTTCGCCGAACTTGACGATCGGGCCGGAGGTGCGGTCGCACTGGATATCGACCTCGAACGAGGGCTCTGTGAAGGGGAAGAACGACGGACGGAACCGCATGGTGACCTTGTCGACTTCGAAGAAGGCCTTGCAGAACTCCTCCAGCACCCAGCGCAGATGGCCGACATTGGCGGTCTTGTCGATGACCAGGCCCTCGAGCTGATGGAACATCGGCGAGTGGGTGGCGTCGGAATCCTGGCGGTAGGTCTTGCCCGGAATGACAATGCGGATCGGCGGCTTCTGCGCCTCCATGGTGCGGATCTGGACCGGCGAGGTGTGGGTACGCAGCACCTTGCGCTCGCCCTCTGCGTTCGGCTGGAAGAAGAAGGTGTCGTGCATTTCGCGCGCCGGGTGACCGTCGGGAAAATTGAGCGCGGTGAAATTGTAGTAGTCGGTCTCGATATCCGGACCTTCGGCAATGGCGAAGCCCATGTCGGCGAAGATCGCGGTGATCTCGTCGATGACCTGGCTGATCGGGTGGATGCGGCCGCGCTCGGCGGGCGAGGAACGCACCGGCAGGCTGACATCGACGGTTTCGCGCGCCAGCCGCTCGGTGATCGCGGCATTGCGAAGCTCGGTCTTGCGTGCGGCGATGGCGTCGGCGACGCGAGCCTTCAGGCCGTTGATCGCCGGGCCGGCTTCCTGGCGCTCCTCGGGCGTCATCTTGCCCAGCCCCTTGAGCAATTCGGAGACAGACCCCTTCTTGCCGAGTGCTGCGACGCGCACGGCTTCGATGGCCGCCTCGTCCGAGCTTCCGGCGATCTCGCCCATGATGGAGGTTTCAAGCGTCTGGTACTGGCTCATGATCTGTGACTACCTGTATTTTTCTGGCCGTATCTGGCTGGACCGTCCGCAGCCGGACCGCGCCCGGTGCATTCCGACCCTTAAAAACGACAAATCCCGCGCCAGCCCTGCCAGCGCGGGATCCCAAATGGTCAATGTAGAAGATGCCTTCGGGAAACGCTGGCTTACTTGACAGCGCTTTCAAATTCGTTCGGCGTGGCATCCTTGAGATATTCAAGCGCCTTCTTCGAAGCGGCAACCAGCACGCCGAATGCTTCGGCATCATGGATCGCCATGTCGGAAAGAACCTTGCGGTCAACCTCGATGCCGGACTTCGTCAGGCCGTCGATGAAGCGGCCGTATGTAAGGCCGTGCTCGCGCACAGCAGCGTTGATGCGCTGTACCCAGAGTGCGCGGAAATTCCGCTTCCGGACCTTGCGGTCGCGGTAGGCGTACTGCATCGACTTGTCGACGGCAGCCTTGGCGGCGCGGATGGTATTCTTGCGGCGTCCGTAAAAGCCCTTGGCTTTCTTCAGAACCTTCTTGTGCTTTGCGTGGGCGGTTACGCCCCGTTTTACACGTGCCATATCATGATCTCCTTAAATTAGGTGGTCCCGGCTCTGCTTAGAGGCCGTTTGGAAGAAACTTCTTGACGATCTTGGCGTCAGGATCCGAAAGGACCATGGTGCCGCGCGCGTCGCGAATGAACTTGTTGGACCGTTTGATCATGCCATGACGTTTGCCGGCGGCTGCAGCCATAACCTTGCCGCTTGCAGTGATCTTGAACCGCTTCTTGGCAGACGATTTCGTCTTCATCTTGGGCATTTCGCTACTCCTTATCAGACCTGCCTATGTCGCAAGACACCGCTCGGTCATTTCTTGTTGGGTGAGATGGAAAAGGAGAAGAACCCTTTTTCATCTAGCGTTGGAAACCGCCTCGGCATGCCCTGCCGGCCGGTTTGAACGCGCGCCTTATAGCTCTCGCCTGACAAAAGCGCAACGGGCGTTGCGATGATTCATCCCGATAAAAGCAAAAACCGGCCCTGGCATCCGCCGGACCGGTCTGCATCAGGCAATCACAACTGTTACTTCGGAGCCAGAACCATCATCATCTGACGGCCTTCCAGCTTCGGCTCGGCCTCGACCTTGGCGATCTCGACCGTATCGTCCTTGACCTTCTGAAGCAGCTTCATGCCGAGTTCCATATGGGCCATTTCACGGCCACGGAAGCGCAGGGTCACCTTGACCTTGTCGCCTTCGTCAAAGAACCGGTTCATGGCCCGCATCTTCACATCATAATCATGTGTGTCGATGTTGGGGCGCATCTTGATTTCTTTGACCTCGACGGTCTTCTGCTTTTTGCGCGCCTCGGAGGCCTTCTTCTGCGATGCGTATTTCAGCTTGCCAAGATCAACGATCTTGCAAACCGGCACGTCGCCCGCGGAATTGATCTCAACGAGGTCGAGGCCAGCTTCTTCGGCCATGGCCAACGCTTGCTCGGTCGGCACAACGCCGTGGTTCTGGCCTTCGGCGTCAATAAGCTGGACCGTAGCGGTCCGTATATTCTGGTTTGCGCGGGGGCCTTCGTTTACGGTTGGCGGCGCTCTAAAGGGTCTGCGAATGGCTTTGGTCTCCTGATTAACTCGTCCTGTTCAGCCGGTTGCGGCACACGAGTCTGAATGTCTCGAGCGCAATGTCGTCATCGGCTGGCCGGTGTCAATAGCATGGCTTTGCGAAAAAATCACCACCGGCCCGGTTACGAGCCTGCGAATCTTGTAAAAGGTGCGCAAATGACCAAACGGGAGTTGATTGACATGACGGAACCGGTCGCCAGCAAACTGGAAGTCGGCAAGGGTAAAGACCTGCGGCCGATCGCGGCTTTGACACGCACGGCAACCAAACAGGGCGCCGGGCTGCCGGGCGTGGTCTGGCTCGGCGGCTACCGCTCGGACATGACCGGCTCCAAGGCCGAGGCACTGTGCCAGCAGGCCGGCAGCAATGGACAGGCCTGCCTCCGGTTCGACTATTCCGGCCACGGCGCGTCAGGCGGCAGTTTTCGCGACGGAACAATATCCCGGTGGCTGGAGGAAAGCCTGGCTGCATTCGAGCACTACACTTCAGGCCCGCAGATCCTGGTCGGCTCGTCGATGGGCGGCTGGATCGCGCTGAGAATGGTGCAGGAACTCAAGGCGCGCGGCCAGGGCGACAGGGTGGCTGGCCTGGTGTTGATCGCACCGGCGCCCGATTTCACGCTGGAATTGATGGAGCCGGAACTCACCGACGCCCAGCGCGCGGCCCTTGAGCGCGACGGCTACTACGAAGAGCCGACGCCCTACGGACCTGATCCGAACGTCTTTACCCGGGCATTGTTCGAAGATGGCCGGACCAACCGGGTTCTCGACGGGCTGATCGACACCGGCGCGCCGGTCCACATCATTCAGGGCATGGCCGACCCGGACGTTCCATGGAAGCACGCCCTGCGCCTTCTCGAACATCTGCCATCGGAGAATGTAACACTGACACTCATCCGCGATGGCGATCACCGGCTGTCGCGGGATGAGGACATCGCCCGCATTCTGGCCGCCGTTGACGGGATTGCAGGCAAGAGCTGACCCCGGGACGGGACAGGCAAACAGATGCCCGGCCTACATAATGAAGCAATCTTCGAGAACCGCGGCGGGATCTGAACCCGGCTGCAGCGCGGGTGTGTGTTCTAAAAGCCGCGGCCGGTAACCATGTCATGACAAGACCCCGGCCGCGCAATTGACTCTTCAGCCCATACGATCTTAACTCTTTGTTAACGTAATGAGACGGCGTGGAGTATACCGGCGATGTTTTGCGGACCGGGACTGGCAAAGCGGGCAATGATTGCCCTGTTGGCATCGATCGTGTTGCCTGCGGGTGCGTTTGCCTCTGGCCTGTCGATGGAGGTTGGCCGGCTGACGTCACAGCCCATCGGCCACTACGAATTCTGCAAGAAATTCTCCACCGAATGCGCGCCGGTCAAGGGCTCGGGCGCCGCGCCCAAGGTCACCGATTACGGCTGGGACGTGGTCCGCGAAATCAACAGTGCAGTCAATTTTTCGGTGATGCCGAAAACTGATCTGGAATTGTTCGGCAAGGAAGAGGTCTGGACCTATCCTACCATCGCCGGCGATTGCGAAGATTATGTACTGCTCAAGCGGCACATGCTGATCGAGCGCGGTTTTTCACCATCGGATGTGCTGATCACGGTGGTGCGCAAACCCGATGGCGAAGGCCATGCGGTGCTGACACTGAGAACCACTGAAGGCGATTTCGTGCTCGACAATCTGGTCGACGAGGTCAAGAACTGGCGCAAGACGCCCTACAGCTATCTCAAGCGCCAGGCGTCCAACAATTCCGGCCGCTGGGTCACCATCGAGAACGGGAAAGACGTTCTGGTTGGCGCGCTCAAATAGGGCGGATTGCACCTTATAAGCGGGCCTCAAACATCAAACAGGTTTCATGACCGGCCTGGCAAAACCGCCAGGGGCCCGGCGCCTGCTGTTTTTTCAATGACAACCAGCGCCCATGACGCCGCCACGCTTACTGCAGCCACCAGCAGCAACATGGCGAAAGTTACCCCAATTCCGGCGTAACTTATCACCAGCGCCGTCGAGACCGGAGCTCCAGCCATCGCGAACAGGCGTAGTGTTGCAAGGTTTCCGGTCATGGCGCCATAGCCATCTGTTCCGAACAGACGCGCCGGCAGGATCGCGCGGGCAATGAAATTCAATCCCTGCCCGATGCCGAAACTGATGGCAAAGACGATCACAATCAGATCCCCATCCAGCCAAAGCCCTGCCACCAGGCATGCGAGACCAACCAGCAGCGCCGTGTTCGAGATTACCCCGACGATCGAAGAAGATACGCGCTCGCCGGTCAGCATCTCGATCAGCCTTGCTCCGACCTGCATCGGGCCGATAACCGCACCCGCCAGCGCCGCCAATGCAGCAGTGCGGCCCATCTCGTTAAGAATCAGAAAGAACGACGTGTGCACGGCCGACATCAGGAAACTGCCACCGGCGAAAGCAACAGCCATGAAAACAAATGCCGGTTTGCGGTTGCCCGGCGCCAGCAGGCCCGGATCGCGGACCGGCCGCTCTGCCGGCTCGAGATCCTGCCGGAGCTTGCGTACCCGCGGAATCATCGCGTGGATGGGCAGGGCGACCAGCAAATTGACCGCTGCCAGGACAAGACAGACGCCGCGCCAGTCCATGAAACCGAGCAACCAGTGTATTAGCGGCCAGAACACGGTTGAGGCAAACCCCGCGATCAGGGTGACATGGGCAATGGGACGCCGGGCATATCGACCATGCAGAGCGGTCAAGGCTGCAAATCCGGTTTCGTATTGCACCATGCGGGCCGAGAATTCGATCAACAGCATGGCAATGGCAAAGCCCGCCATGGACTGGACAGACGAGAGATTTGCCAGCGTCAGCGCCGCCAGGCACGAGCCTGCGACCATCACCGGGCGAGCGCCGAAGCGGTCCATCGCCCGCCCCACCAGCGAAGCCGTGATTGCGCTGGTCAGCAATGCCGCGGAGAAGACGCCGAACACAAAGGCGTTGCTCCACCCCTGTGTCCGCGCGATCTCGGGACCGAGAATGGCGAAGGGGTAATACAGCGTTCCATAGCCAATGGTCATGGACACGCCGATCAGCAGCGACAACGGCTCAACAGGGCGCGTCATCTTGCGCACTGCGCCAAACGGACTGGCCCAGCAAGCCCGGGGATTGCATCGCAGATCATATCTAAGGTCAGTCCCCACTCTTCGATTTTCAATCGAAAGCTGATGCCAGCGCCCCGGCTCAATGGCACACCATTTCAGGATTAACAACTGGGCGGCACATGGACTTTCGGCCTTGTGGAAAGCCCCTATGACGGGCGGCACGCATCGCCGACGCGTTCATTTGCGCAGTCTCGCCAGAACCGTCCGTTTGAACTGCGTATACAAGAATATCGCGACATCGATTGCGGCGTTGACCCCGGCCGACGCCCAGCTGTTTCCCGACAGGTAGACGTTGCGTTCGGTCAGCACCCTGTGCGTTCTGGGCCGGAATGCCCTTGTGTATTTGGACCGCAACCGGGAGCGCAAGCTGATGTAGTGCTGATCAACACTGCCGCGGCTGTCGTGGCGCAGGTGAAAGTCGATGACATAGGCGGTCCAGCCCAGAATGTCGGCGATGATGCACAGATCCGATCCGTACCAGTGAAAGCCGGTCAGGTCGCGCGACAATGCCAGATTGGCCTCGCCTTTCACCACGATGAAGTTCTCGTCGAGGCTCATCACCTTGCGGGGAAATGGCTTGCCGATTGCCTGGTCGGATGCATGCGGATCGGTAATGCGAATGAAGCGGCGGCCTTGCGCATCAACGCCGGCATTGCCGCAAACCGCCCAGACCGGATCTTGCTCTGACAAGGCGACCAGAAGATTGTCGAGTTTCTCCCGCCCGTCTTCCAGACCGATCACATCCTGATGGCAAAGCACCACATAACGCCCCGATGCCCGACGAAGGAAGGCGTTGTAGCCGGAAAAGGCATCGGCCTGATTCGAGCCGGAGTTGTCGATATAGAGAAACTCGCAATCGGCGGAGGTGAACCCAAGGCGGAGAAACCCCTCGACCATCGCCTGGTACTGCGGCAGGTTGGTCACGAGAGTACAGAATGAGTAGGCAACCGCTCCAGGCTTGTCTGCGTCAGCCCGCAGGTAGTGTTGTACAACGTCCATCGCGACCCGCATGCGGATAATCCGACCTTCCAATAGCAAGCCCGGCCGACCGTGGCGTCAACCCCGCCGGGCTTGCTTGCCTGGCATATCTGCTTCGTAAAGCGTGCCGCCTGCAACCCCGGCGGGCCACCTTTTTCATCTGAGCAAGCGCATCGCGTTACGCATTGCCGATCAGAAGTCCGGCAGCAAACACCAGCGCCCCGCCCAGAACCACCTGAAAAATGGCACGGCTCCAGGGCGTGTTCATCCAGTGGTTCTGGATCCAGGCGATGGCCCATAGTTCGACGAACACCACGGCAATGGCAACGCTGGTGGCGATGGTGAAGTCGGGGATCAAATAAGGCAGCGCATGTCCGAGGCCGCCGATTGCGGTCATGATGCCGGACGCCAGACCGCGCTTGACCGGGGATCCACGGCCGGAGATCACTCCGTCATCATGGGCGGCTTCGGTGAAGCCCATGGAAATGCCCGCGCCGACTGACGCTGACAAGCCGACCAGAAATGTTGTCCAGGTATCACCCGTGGCAAAGGCAGTCGCAAAGATCGGCGCCAGGGTAGACACCGAGCCATCCATCAGGCCTGCCAGTCCCGGCTGGATATAGGTCAGAATGAATTTGCGGTGGGAGGTCTTGGCTTCTTCGGACTTGACGTCTTCGGGCGTGTGCTCAAGCCCCAGCCGCCGGGCCAGCGATTCATGGGTCTTTTCGGCCAGCGCCAGATCGCCGAGCAATTTTCGCGTGTCCGCGTCCTGGCTGCGCTTGGCTGCGGCCAGATAAAAACTGTGCGCCTGGGCTTCCATATCCTCGGCTGTCTGGCGGATCGCATCGACAGGCTGGTTCTTGACCAGCCAATCCGGCTTGCGCTCGTAGTATCCGCGGACATGCTCGCGGCGGATGAGCGGAATGCGGTCCCCGAAGCGCTCTTTGTGACGATCGATCAGCCGTGCCCGGTGCACGTCCTCTTCCGCCGCCATTTCCTCAAACACCTTGGCCGATTGCGGATAGTCATCGCGCAGATGATCGGCATAGGCGAGGTAGATGCGCGCATCATCCTCTTCCGAGGAAATGGCGAGCGCCAGAATTTCCTGTTCGGAGAGCGAGGTGAAGGGACGACGGTTGAAGCCGGTGAAACGAGACAACATGGAGTATTCCTTTTTAGAACGGTTCTAAACTAAGAAAATCCGCACTGATTATCAAGACAGGAAAACACAAAGTTGAAACATCACGGGTTGATCCGGTGACGCTCCCGGGCCACTTGTTGCTTCATGACCGAAGCACGGGACATGACCGACACCTTACTCGACCGGCTGGGACGATTCCTGGCGCGGCGGTTGCATTCGGTCAATCCGGGCTATGAGCCTTATACCCCGTCGGATCCGGTAACGCTGTCACGCACGCTTCAGCCCGGCGACATTCTGCTGGTGGAGGGCAACCAGAAAATATCGGCGGCGATCAAGTATCTCACGCAATCGACCTGGTCGCATGCCGCACTCTATGTTGGCGACGCGCTCAAGCCGGACACAGCCGACGGAGAGGAGCCGTTCCCGCAGCTTGTTGAAGTTAACCTGGGCGAGGGGTGCGTCGCAGTGCCCTTGGCCAAATACAGCCGCTTCAACACCCGCATCTGCCGGCCAGTGGGCCTTACCCCGGAAGACCGCGATGCCATTGTCACCTATATGATTGACAGGCTTGGCGTTCGTTATGACATGAAGAACATCTTCGACTTGCTGCGCTATTTCATTCCGACCCCGCCGGTTCCCGTGCGGTGGCGCCGCCGCCTGATCGCGTTCGGATCAGGCGATCCGACCCGCGCCATCTGCTCGTCGATGATCGCCCAGGCACTCCAGTCGGTGCATTATCCGATCCTTCCGGAAGTGACGCTGGCGCCCGGCCGTCAGCACGCCGATTCGGATTATTCCCGCCGCGAAATCCTGCATATCCGGCATCACTCGCTGTTTGCCCCGCGGGATTTCGACCTTTCCCCCTATTTCCGCATCATCAAACCGACGCTCGAATACGGCTTTGATTACAAGCGGCTCGAATGGAGCCACAAGCAATTGCCCGACCCCGGCGCACAGCACGAAGCTCCTTCGTCAACGGACTGAGGCCCGCAGACTTTCAGGTGTTAAGAGGCTGAGCTGTTTGGCGGAGGCCCGCTTCAGAAACCGGCCATTCTCTGCGTATGGGGTGAGTCTTGTTTCGCCTGCCAACCACAATCCAACAATCGCCATTGTCCGATCCGCGAAATCCCAAACCACGCATCAGCGATGGCCGGCTTCGCAAACGCACCCGGTTGCGGTGGTTCAGCGGAGTGCGCCCCTCGCTTGCAATGGTAGACACATCAGGATGCATGTTCTAAACATCAATATAGACATACGATACAACCATATTGAGTTCTGGTACAGGATGAACGGGCCATGATCACCGCTTCACAGCTGCGCGCCGCACGGGCGCTTCTTGGCATAGACCAGAAAGCCCTTGCCGCGATGGCCGGAGTATCGTTGCCGACTGTGCAAAGGATGGAAGCCAGTGACGGCAATGTCCGGGGCATCATCGACACCCTGACCAAGGTGTGCGAGGCGCTGGACAAGGCGGGAATCGAACTCATCGGCGACAACGCCAGCAGCACCGCCGGCGGCCGCGGGGTCAGACTGAAACACCCCGCCGCTTCATCCTGAAGGACACACGAAACATCACACATGTCGCGACGGCGACCGCCGACAGACTGCCGACGATCCCGCCGCTCAAAGCTGGACAAAGAGAAACGTAACTCTCACCTTTTTAGCAATGGGCTCCCGAAATGCGTCAACCAAAGATTCTCACAACGCTGCAAACCTATAGCTGGCAGCTCTTTGTCAGTGACCTGCTGGCTGGGGCAACGGTTGCCATGGTTGCGCTGCCACTCAGCCTCGCCATCGCGATTGCGTCCGGCGCAGACCCGGACAAGGGCATTGTCACCGCGATTGTAGGTGGTTTTCTGATCTCGCTGTTTGGCGGCAGCCGGGTTCAGATCGGCGGGCCGACCGGGGCATTCATCGTCGTTGTTTTCAGCGTGATCGCCCAGTATGGCTATGACGGGCTCGTTCTGGCAACGTTCATGGCCGGCATCATCCTGCTGATTGGCGGCTATTTCCGGGCCGGAAGCCTGATCGCCTTTGTTCCCGAAGCTGTTGTGAACGGCTTTACCATTGGTATCGGCATTATCATCGCCACGAGCCAGTTGAAAGATTTCCTCGGGCTGGCGACCGACAAGGACCCCGCGGACTTTCTGGAGAAAATTCCGGTGCTGTGGGAGGCGCGGGACACGTTCAGCCTCGCGGCTTTTTCGATTGCGATTGTCACAATGATCCTGATCGTGGTTCTGCGGCGCGTCGCTCCTCGCTTTCCCGGCCTCATCGTCGCCGTCGGGGTTGGCTCTGCGCTCGTGGCCCTTATGTCGCTGCCCGTCGACACGCTCGGCTCGCGCTTTGGCGAACTCCCCAGCCAGTTGCCCTGGCCGCAACTGCCCGACCTTTCTCCCTCGCGCATGATCGAGCTGTTGCCGTCCGCCTTGATCATTGCCTTCCTGGCAGGAGTGGAGTCGCTGTTGTCGGCCATGGTTGCCGACAAGATGATCAAAGGACAGCACAGGCCGAATGCCGAGCTGACGGCCCAGGGCATCGCCAATATCGGCTCTGCGCTTTTCACCGGCCTTCCGGCGACCGGCGCGATTGCCCGCACCGCAACGAATATCAAGGCCGGCGGCAAGACGCCTGTGGCAGGGCTTGTCCATGCCATAGTCATTTTGCTGGTGATGCTGCTTGCCGCGCCGCTGGCGAGCTATCTGGCCATGCCGGCGCTCGCTGCGCTTCTTATTGTCACCGCTTGGAACATGACCGAACCGCACAAATGGGGTGATTACGCCCGCGCCAGCAAAAGCGATGTCATGCTTTTGCTGCTGACGCTGGTGCTGACTGTTCTTGTCGATCTGACGGTCGCCATCGGCGCTGGCGTCTCCATCGGCCTGGCCCTGCGCTTGAGCCGCCGCAAGGCGGTGGAGACCGATTGGTCGCCGCCTGACAGGTGAACTGCCGGCCTGTTGCCTCCGATAAAGCGGCGCGGCCTGCAGCAATCTGGCTGAAACGCACCGGTGGGGTAATCGCCGGGGCCGCAGAATAGGCGCTTTGTGTGATTGCCTTTTTCCGCAGGACTGCTAAATCGCGGGATATGACAAACACGCCCCTTTCCCACATTCGCAATTTTTCCATCGTCGCTCATATCGACCACGGCAAATCGACCCTCGCCGATCGGTTGATCCAGACCTGCGGCGGCCTGGCCGAACGCGAGATGAGCAAGCAGGTTCTGGACTCGATGGATATCGAGAAGGAACGGGGCATTACCATCAAGGCGCAGACGGTGCGGCTGCACTATACCGCCAATGACGGCGAGATGTATGTGCTCAACCTGATCGACACGCCGGGCCATGTCGACTTTGCCTATGAAGTGTCGCGCTCGCTCAGGGCCTGCGAAGGCTCGCTGCTGGTGGTTGACGCCAGCCAGGGCGTCGAGGCGCAGACGCTGGCCAATGTCTATGCAGCACTTGATGCCGATCACGAGATCGTGCCGGTGCTCAACAAGATCGACCTGCCGGCGGCTGAGCCGGAGCGGATCAAGGAACAGATCGAAGAGGTGATCGGGCTTGATGCATCGGACGCGGTGATGATTTCGGCCAAATCCGGCATCGGCATTCCCGACGTGCTGGAAGCCATCGTCAAGCGGCTGCCACCGCCCAAGGGCGGCAACACCAAGGACCCGCTCAAGGCGATGCTGGTCGACAGCTGGTACGACACCTATCTTGGCGTCATCGTGCTTGTGCGCGTCATTGACGGCGAAATGAAGAAGGGCCAGCAGATCCGTCTGATGGGCACCGATGCCCGCTACACGGTGGAGCGGGTCGGCGTGATCACGCCGAAGCTGGTGGCCGTCGATACGCTCGGCCCGGGTGAAATCGGCTTCATCACCGCCTCGATCAAGGAGGTTGCCGATACCCGCGTCGGTGACACCATCACTGAAGAGCGGCGGCCGACGGACAAGGCCCTGCCCGGCTTCAAGCCGGCGCAGCCGGTGGTGTTCTGCGGGCTGTTTCCGGTTGATGCGGCGGATTTCGAGGATCTGCGCGCCGCCATGGGCAAGCTGAGGCTCAACGACGCCTCGTTCTCGTTTGAGATGGAAACCTCGGCGGCCCTCGGCTTCGGCTTCCGCTGCGGTTTCCTTGGCTTGCTGCATCTGGAAATCATCCAGGAACGGCTGGAGCGCGAGTTCAATCTCGACCTGATTGCCACCGCCCCGTCGGTGGTCTACCGGATGAACATGACCAATGGCGATGTGCTGGAGCTGCACAATCCGGCCGACATGCCCGACGTGGTCAAGATTTCGAGCATCGAGGAGCCGTGGATCAAGGCGACAATCCTGACGCCGGACGAATATCTCGGCGCGATCCTGAAGCTGTGCCAGGACCGGCGCGGCATCCAGACCGACCTCAGCTATGTCGGCAAGCGGGCGATGGTGACCTATCAACTGCCGCTCAACGAAGTCGTGTTCGATTTCTACGACCGCTTGAAATCCATTTCCAAGGGCTATGCCAGCTTCGATTACCAGATCACCGGCCACGAAGTGGGCGACCTGGTGCGGATGTCGATCCTGGTCAATGACGAGCCGGTGGATGCGCTGTCGATGCTGGTGCACCGCTCGGCGGCTGAAAAGCGCGGCCGGGTAATGTGCGAGAAGCTCAAGGACCTGATCCCGCGGCACATGTTCAAGATCCCGATCCAGGCCGCCATCGGCGGCAAGGTGGTGGCGCGCGAAACCATCTCGGCCATGCGCAAGGACGTCACCGCCAAGTGTTACGGCGGCGACGCCACCCGCAAGCGCAAGCTGCTCGACAAGCAGAAGGCCGGCAAGAAGAAGATGCGGCAGTTCGGCAAGGTCGACATTCCGCAGGAAGCCTTCATCGAAGCGCTGAAGATCGGCGACTGACAAACCTCATGCAAACCTTACAGGCACCGTGCATTCAATTGAACGCGCGGTGCGGTAGCGTTACGGCTGAGCCACAGCCGGACGCGCGCGCTTCAGTTGGGCAACGGCAAGGCGGTGCGGCGGCTCCGGTGCCATTGCCAGAGAATGTGGCAGATCAGTGCGAGGAACACAGCACCACCGCCGATCAGCGTGCGCGGCGCGGGAACTTCACCATGAATCAGCCACACCCAGACCGGGCCGAAGACCGGCTCCATGGTGGAAATCAGCGCGGCCAGCGCTGAGGGGATCAGCCGGGCGCCGGTGACAAACATCGCCATGCCGAAACCGAGATTGAGCGCCCCGAACAGAAACAGAAGCCCCAGATCTCGGCCACCCACGGCAAGCCCATCCGACAAGGATATGCCGACAACCGCGCCGATCATCACGCCGAGGCAGACCGCCGGCGTCATCCGCACCCCCGAGAAGCGCCGGGTGATCACCGTGGCCCCGGCAAAGACAACCGCGATCAGCAGCGCCAGCCCGTCACCGACGAAGGAGACGTCGGCGGCGAAGGAATCCGACACCATCACCCCGATGCCGGCGATTACCGCGAGGATCGCTGCCCAGGTGACCAGATCCACCGCTTCGCGCAGAAACACCACGCCGAGCAGCGCCGCGATCAGCGGCACGCCGGCTTGCATCAGCAGGATGTTGGCGACACTGGTGTGGCCAAGCGCCACCACGAAGGAAATCGATGCCACGGCGAAGCAGGCTGCGACGCCGGCGCCGGGAAGGCCCATGCTGCGAAACAGCCGCAGGGTGCCTGCCGGCCCGTCGCGCCAGAGCATGAAGGCCATGAGAAACAATGCGGCAAAGATCGAGCGCCAGGCGATAATCGTCCAGGGATCGGCGGTTTCGAGTCCACGGGCAATAGCGCCACCGAAGCTCCACGCCATGGCTGCGCCAAACACCAGCAACGCGCCGCGCCGGGCCTCGGCGCCATCCTGTGCAACCGGACCAGGCCCTTGATTCGATGTCTCTGGCGAATGGCTCATGCCAATTACATAACGCGCGCGGGCCGGTCTGGAAAAGAGACGGGAGCGACATCGAAAGACGCGGACAGGCGGCGAATGGACGGCTCTGACCCTGCTTGCAGCTCGAATCCCTGCAACACTCAAGCGCATTCATTTGAACGATAACATACATGTATCATTTCAAAGTGTTACAGCGCCCTTTGTGCAACGGGGCAGATGCATGGCGCAGTTACACAGGGCCTTCGCCGCGCGGCATGCGGCACCCGATCGGATAATCTTGGTGTTCGGCAAATTAAATCACCTGTCAGGCACTCACGGTCATTGACAGGAGCGCCCAGACCCCCTAAATCCGCGCCAATGCCCAGATGGCGGAATTGGTAGACGCGCTACGTTCAGGTCGTAGTTCTCGCAAGGGAGTGGAGGTTCGAGTCCTCTTCTGGGCACCATCATTTCATCTCACAGATGCTTAAAGCCCTTGTTTTACAAGGGCTTTTTGTTTATTCTGATACGTATAGCAGACTATTGAATACCCCCAAATCACACCGTTCTGGTGGTACATTTGGGGGTATAATCCCCAGACCGGTTAGAATGAGGAGATTCGCCCCCCAATGCCCCTTTCCGATCTTCAAATCAGGAAAGCAAAGGGATAAGCCATACGAGATGGCTGACGGTTTAGGTCTGTTTCTGCAAATCAATCTGAACGGATCAAACTCTGGAGGATGAAGTACCGATTCCTGGGCAAGGAGAAGCTTCTTGCGCTTGGATCCTATCCGCTCGTTTCATTGGCCGATGCCCGAAAGAAAAGAGACCGGGCACGCGAACAGATTGCGGATGGACTTGACCCATCGGTTCAAAAGCAACTGGATCGCATAGAAGCCGAGACCAAAGCACGCATCACATTCAAGGCTGTTGCCGACGAGTACTACCGGAGCTTGGAAGATCGGGAACTCGCCCCGGCCACCTTACGCAAGAAGCGCTGGCATATCGATGACTTGGCGAAACCGATACACAATCGTCCGATCGACCAAACCACAGCGGCTGACTTGCTGCACCTTCTCAAACCCATCGAACAAAGCGGCAGGCGCGAGACAGCCAAGAAGCTTCGCGCAACGATCTCTGCGGTCTTCCGGTTGACCATAGTGACCATGCGTGCGCCCGCTGATCCTTCCGCTGCGCTGAAAGATGCGTTTCTGCCACCCAAGGTGACTGGACGTGCGGCCATCACCGATGAGAAGGAATTCCGGTGAACTCTTGCGCCGGCTCGACAGCCACACCGGCTGGTGACCTGCGCCCCTGAAACGTCCTCTAATTGAGGTTAGTCTGTTCCTACTGAAGGAAACAGACGATGAAACGATCAAGGTTCACCGAGGAGCAGATCATTGGCATTCTGAAAGAGCACCAGGCGGGGCTGGGTGCGAAGGAGCTATGCCGAAAACACGGCGTTAGCGACGCGACCTTCTAAAAGTGGCGGGCGAAGTTTGGCGGCATGGAAGTATCGGATGCCAAGAAGCTGAAGGCGCTGGAGACTGAGAACACCAAACTCAAAAAGCTGCTGGCCGAGCAGATGATGGACGTGTCCACGCTCAAGGAAATGCTGGGAAAAACCTTCTGAGGCCTGGGGCACGGCGACGCGCCGTGGACTGGGCCATGACACAGAGGGGATATCGACAGCGGCGGGCCTGCGCTTTGGCGGGGATCGACCCGCGCGTTTATCGGCGGTCGTCAACGCGACCGGAAGATGCTGAACTGCGGGCGCGACTGAAGGACCTCTCATCAGAGCGGCGACGGTTTGGCTATCGGCGTCTACATGTCCTGCTGCGGCGTGAGGGCTGGCAAGTGAACTTGAAGAAGCTGTATCGCCTCTACAAGGAGGAGGGTCTGACCGTGCGCAAACGTGGTGGCAGGAAGCGTGCCTTGGGCACCAGAGCACCGATGGCAATCCCGCAGGGTCCGAACCAGCGGTGGAGTCTGGACTTCGTATCGGACAGCCTGTCGTGTGGTCGCCGGTTCCGCATCCTGAACGTGATTGACGACTTCAGCCGGGAATGCCTGGCAGCTGTTGTCGATACATCACTGTCGGGCATTCGGGTCGCACGCGAATTGGACCGCATCGCCGAGATGCGGGGCTATACCTGCATGGTGGTCAGCGATAACGGAACTGAGCTGACCTCGAACGCGATCCTGAAATGGCAGGAAAACCGCAAAGTCGAGTGACACTATATCGCTCCGGGCAAGCCTATGCAAAACGGTTTCGTGGAGAGCTTCAACGGGCGCATGAGGGACGAATGCCCAAACGAGCACCTGTTCGACACCCTGCGCCATGCCCGTAATCTGGTGACGGAATGGCGCACCGACTTCAACCATCACCGCCCGCATTCCAGCCTCGCTGGTTTGACACCACGGGAATATGCTAACCGGTCGAAGCAAGACCAAAACCTGAACAGGACTAACTTATAGATGCGGACTCTATGGGGAGCAAGTCAAAGTCGTCCTAGTGTTGACCGCCCAGGAGAAAGGGGCGAGCGAGATCGCTACCATCACCGCCATGTCCCGCCAGACTGTCTATCGCATCAAGTCAGACCCTGTCGAGGCTGCTAAGGCGTTGGCCACTTGGCGGAAATAACAAGGGTGTTGGGAATGGCCAATCAAATATTGCCGTGTAAAACAGTCCCACGGGCACCCTCGGGCTGAGGCAGCGATGGTACCGCAGTCGGCACGCGTTCAGAACATCTTTCCCTCTGCGTCTTCATACAGAAGTGATCACGAACACTGGCCGCTGCTGGAAACAATCGCTGTCGGATTATTTGGCCCAGCACGTGCTGTGGTAATACTCGCGGCCTCCCAAGTCTCAGGGCCAGTGATTCAGCCGATCAGCCTATTCCGCAAGCTATGGAGAACCTGGCGCTTTGCTTTGTCGTGACTGGAACCAGCAATTTCAATTTCCGTCAACCGGATCATCCCGTCCCCTGTAGCGATTACTGGATCACCTTGAACGGCGAAACACACTTGTCCTGGAACTGCGCGGAAGTCCTCGCCGTCGTCGTATGGTTCCGCCCGCCATATGCTCACGAGCTGACCATCCTCAAGGAAAGAGAATGCGCCTTGGAACGGCTTCGAACTTGCTCGTATCAGGCGGTGTATTGCTGTCGTCGGCAACGACCAAGCAATTTTAGAGTCCTCAGGCTTCCGTGGATAGCCTCGCACGGTTCTGACGCTTAGATCCTGCGGGGTCGGTTGGGTTCCTGCTCTGATATTCGATATCGCCGTAGCAAACATTTCGGGCGCTCTAGCGTCGAGCCAATCATAGACATCGCCAATGTAGACACCCGGCGAAAGTGGTAAATGCTCCCGCAAATACACTGGCCCTGCATCGAGGTCAGGTGTCATCTCGTGGATGCATAGGCCGATGTGCGGCTCACCTGCCAGAATTGCCCAATTGGCGGCCGCATTGCCGCGATATCGGGGTAAATCACCAGCATGTGCATTGAGAATGCGGTGAGGAAAAGCCTCGATCATCTCTTTCGACATGAGCGTGAGCCAGTTAATCGATATGCCAATGTCCAATTGATGCGTGAGCACGATATCAATGAACTCTTCGGTCTTTGCGGGCAGTCGTCGCCGATATGTGGCTCCATATTCCGTGGCTAGGCCTTCGTAGTCGTCAGGCGTTCCGGAATAATACTCGTCTGAACCGCAAGTCCATATCAGTGGAATGTCGTTGCCCGCAGCTTTGAGCGCACGGGCAGTGTTCAACAGCATATTGGTCCGCCCAAAGATGCCGATGCGCATTAGCGATGGTCTCCGGCGAGAGCGCTGACAGTTGAGAATACATGACCGGTGGCAAGAAGATCGACTAGGAAATCTCTAGCACCTCGTCCAGAGTTGGAAAACCGCGCAATATCGTCACGGGTAGCCGAATACAAAGGGCGATTCCCCATGTGGCGCTTCAATTCCTGATAGTTGTTCAGGCTTGAGGTGTTCAAAGCTACGTGGATAGGGTGGAAGTCAAAAATCTTTAGTCCAGGGCCATGTGTTGCGGTTTTTGCATCCCACGTATTTCCGGGTGTTACCGCGGCGATATCATCCTCCCAATGGTACGGGAGCCTACGAAGAGGCCGAAGCCCGACATCCAGATAAAGATCATGGGCGGCTAGATTTTGCTGCCCAGGCAGAAAGAGTGAGACGTCCACCTCGATTGACGTTTCACGCAAGACCGCATTGTAAATTACTGTCGACTGGTGGAGCCAATGCGTTCTCATACTTTTGGCGTTGGGAACAAGGTCAATACAGTGCTGAAGCGCTCCGCCAATAGTATCACCATGGCTTGAGCCCAGCAGAAAATTGGGATGAATTCCAAGTTCGATCTTCGGATCTTGCCTCAACCTCGGCAGATGATCGCATTCGTGCGTAACAAAGAATGTGGCACTCGCCCCTGCGCTTCGACAAAGGTCCGCACAATCTTTCACTGCCCACGCTGGGGCCCAATCAACATCAAAAGTTATCCCGTACATGCAAATTGCATAGCGACTAAAAGCCTTCCCCGTCTAGGCCTTTGCTAGACTTTTTTGCTCGCCCTGTCGCAAATCTTGGGATCTGGGCTTTGCGCCGATCTGCCCCGACGATGATTATCCCCTCCAACCAAGCAGAGATTTTTCACATGTTCCGCAGCACATTCTTCGCCTCTCTAAAAAACGAAACTTAGGAATCTTCGGCACGTAACTGCCACAGGCGGAAGTCGATGGCCCGAATTGGAAGCTCGATGTGTTGGCGAAGTGGTATCGCTATCTCTCACCCCAAAGTAACATCTAGTTTACCTCGCCATGGGGTTGGTCTGTGGGGCTTGGTTGGGCGCTTCGAACGAGCACGCATTATCCGCAGGGAGTAACACTTATGTGCTACAATGCGTCTAAACCAAGTGGATTTCCCCATAAATATCGACTAAAAAGCCAAGTGTAGGTATAATCCTCTTCTGGGCACCAATTCATTGTTCCGGAATATCCGAGAACAACTAAAAAACCCCGCGAAAGCGGGGTTTTTTGTTGGGTTTGGCAGGTTTCACGTCCGGCGCCGTCCACCGGCATGTGATGCCATCCAGAGAATTTGATGGAATTCCGGTGCCATGCCATCACCCTTGCGCGCACAACGCCAGCATGGGCCGCCAAATGATTCTCGAACTCCTGCCCTGGCCCCTGTCCGCGGCGGCGAGGTCGGGCGCACCGCCGGTTGAGAGCAACGAGTCAGAACGGCCGTATCGCGGCCCGAGAGGATCGGGGGCACGGGAGACGAGGCCTGTTCGGCACATCTGCCCTGTCCCCCATAGGGCTCACGTCTCTTGCTTGGCCCCGTTCAGGTGTTGAAGTGCGCCCGGCCCCCTCAATCCGGATCAGCTTCGCTGTCGGTGCGTGGCAGTTTTGACCGGAAGAACCGTCCGGCAATGATCGGCAGGATGAAGCCGAAGAAGGCGAACAGCCAAAGCCCGATCGACAGGGGCGACGCAAACAGCGTGCTCCAGTCGCCATCCGAGATGGTCATCGCCCGCCGCATATTGGCTTCCATCTGGTTGCCCAGCAGGATACCGAGAATCACCGGAACCAGCGGCACTTCCAGCTTTCTCAAAATCCATCCCAGCACGCCGAAGAACACCATGACCATGAGATCGAAGGTCGAGCCGGAGATGCCATAGATGCCGACAAACGAGATCATCGCCACGGCCGGCATCAGATAGCGCGGCGGCACCAGCAGCACACGCACGAACAGGCTGACCATCGGAATGTTCATAATCAGCAGCATCAGGTTGCCGATGAACAACGCCGCGATCAGGCCCCAGACCACATCCGGATTTTGCGTGAACAGCAGCGGACCGGGTGTGATGTTGAGCGCCAGCAGCATGGCAAGCAGCACCGCCGTGGTGCCCGATCCCGGCACGCCGAGCGCCAGCATCGGCACAAGCGCGCCGCCGGCCGCCGCGTTGTTGCCGGCCTCGGGGGCAGCCACGCCACGCGGATCACCGGTGCCGAAGGTGCCCTTCTTGTCGACCAGCCGCTTTTCGACCGAATAGGCAATGAACGACCCCAGCGAGGCGCCTGCGCCTGGAAGCACGCCGGCGATGAAGCCCAGTACGGTGGAGCGCGCCATGGTCGGCGTGGTCTGCTTTATCATTGACCAGGGCGGCGTCACACGGCCCAGCTTGATGCCGCTGGCGTCGCCGGTGGCTTTCGACGTGCCGCGATGCTCGAGAAAGATGAAGACTTCCGACAGCGCGAAAAGACCGACGATCGCCACCAGGAAATCGATGCCGTCATACAGATGAACCTCGCCGAAGGAAAAGCGCGGCACCCCGGTCTGGCCGTCGACGCCGATCATGGCAATGCCGAGGCCGAGGCCCGCGGCCAGAGCTGCTTTTGCCTGGTTCTTGCTGGCGATTCCGCCAAGCGTGGCGAACGCCAGCGCAAACAGCGCAAAATATTCGGCCGGGCCGAACAGCAGCGCCACCTTGACCAGCTGCGGCGCCAGGAAAACCAGACCCCAGGTGGCAAAGAATGCACCGACAAAAGAGGCGAGCCCCGACAAGGCCAGCGCTTCGCCGGCCATGCCCTTCTTGGCCATCGGATAGCCGTCGAGCGTGGTCATCAGTGCCGGCTCGTCACCGGGAATGTTGAGCAGGATCGAGGAGATACGGCCGCCATACATAGCGCCGTAATAGACACTGGTCAGCAGGATCAGCGCCGGCGCCGCCGGCAGGCCGAGCGAGAATGCCAGTGGAATGAGGATTGCGACCCCGTTCGATGGCCCCAGCCCCGGCAGCGCGCCGATGATGGTGCCGAGAAAACAGCCGATCAGCGCCAGACCGAGGTTCTGGAATGTCAGCGCGATGGAAAAGCCGTCTGCAAGTGCGGAAAGTGTGTCCATGACCCTGCCTCAGAAACCCCATGGGCCGCGCGCAAGCGACAGACCCAGGATAAGATGGAAAACGACATAAATACCGACGGATATTGTCACACCCGCGATCACGGCCTTGACTGGCGGCGTGCCAAGCCGCCAGGACAGGAACCCGCCAGCGAATGCGGTGGACACGACGAAACCGGCGATCGGCAGCGCATAGGCATAGGCAATCATCACGGCAACCGTCATGCCGACTTCAAACAGCCGGCTGAATTCCGGCCATTCCGGCTCGTCGTCAGGCTTGAAGAAAATAGCCAGGCTGGAGACGCCAACCAGAACCCCGATGATGATCGGAAAAACCTTCGGGCCGACGGGATCGGAAATGAAGCTTTCCTTGATCAGCGTCGCCTGCCAGATGAAAAACAGTGCCAAGAGGAGGCCCAGCCCCCCCATTATCCGGTCGCTCATGGCGCCCTCCCCCTCAATGCTCCGCAGATGTCAACGGAACCAAAAAACCCTCCGCCCGACGACCGGGCGGAGGCAATTCGGCAATCGTTACTGGATCAACCCGATTTCCTTGGAAATCGTCGTGATCGAGTCGACCGAGTCGGCGACAAAGGCCTGGAAGTCAGCACCGCGCAGGTTCAGCGGAGCGAGACCGTTCTGAGCCATAACGTCCTTCCATTCAGCGCTGTCATAGACCGTGCCGATGGCGTTGACCCAATAGTCATAGGCTTCGTCGGACATGCCGCCGGGGGCGTAAAATCCGCGCCAGTTGGCGCCGATCACGTCAACGCCCTGTTCCTTGGCTGTCGGGAAGGATGCAAAGTCGCCTTCGAGACGCTCGGGCGCCAGCACAGCCAGCACCTTGATGTCGCCGGAGTCGACAAAACCCTTGGCTTCGGATGCATCCCCGGTAAAGGCCTGAACCGAACCGCCAAGCAACTGGGTTACAGCTTCGCCGCCGCCATCGAAGGCCACGTATTTGATGGTGCGAACATCATCGATGCCGAATTTCTTGGCGGCGATCAAGACCTTGAGGTGGTCCCAGCCGCCAACAGCGGATCCGCCGGCGATGGAGACAGAAGACGGATCAGTTTTGATCATCTCCAGCAGCTCGGGCAGCGTGTTGATCGCGGAATCCTTGGCCACGGCGACAATGCCGTAATCAGCGCCAACTGCGCCAACCCAACGGACCTGGTCCATCGTGTTGCCGGGATAGGCACCCTGCGCCAGACGTGTGGATGTAGCCGACGAAGCCGCAACGATGAGATTGTTGGCATCATTGCGCTTGTTGACGACTTCGGCAAAAGCCACGCCGCCACCGCCGCCAGCCATGTTGGTGACCTGCATGGTGCCGGACACAAGCCCGAGATCCTGCAAGGTCTTGCCGGCCTGACGGCAGGTAAAGTCCCAGCCGCCGCCGGGATTGGCCGGTGCGATACACTCGGTCGCCCCCGGATCAAAGGCATGGGCCGCCGCTGTCAATGAAACAACCGCAACTGCAGTCGCGGCGAGCCGCGTGACAAAATTCTTCATGATTTCCTCCACAATGAATACAAGCCGCCTTTCCTCAAAAGCGGTATGGTGGCTATGCTAACTCAAAAAGCTGTCAGCAAGCTGTCAACCAGCAGCTTTGATGGCGGGAGGAGTTGCAGATGCATTTTCTGGTCGTTGAAGATACGGCCGATGTCGCCGAAGCCATCACCGAGCGGCTGGGGCGCGGCGGGCACAGCTGTGACCGGGCGGCACTGCTGGAAGACGCCAAGCATTTCGCCGCCACGTCTGCCTACGATCTGGTGATCCTCGACATCAATCTTCCTGACGGATCCGGACTGGATTTCCTCAAATGGTTGCGGCAACGCAAGAACGCCGTGCCGGTGCTGGTGCTGACCGCACGGCTGGCCGTTGATGACAAGATCGGCGCGCTCGATTTCGGCGCCGACGACTACATGGTCAAACCCTTTGATCTGGGCGAGCTTGAAGCCCGGGTGCGGGCCATCGTGCGCAGGCGCAGTGGTGAAGCGGGCGCAACGCTGTCGGCGGGCAATCTTGAATTCGACATGGTGACGCGATTGGCGAGCGTCGACGGTGAACAGCTGCAGCTCACCCCGCGCGAACAATTGCTGCTGGAGATCTTCCTGGTCAACAAGGGGCGTGTGCTGGAGAAGGATGAACTCGTTGTCCGGCTGTTCGGCATGGACGCCGACGCGGGACCCAACGCCATTGAACTCTATGTCGGCAGGCTGCGCCGCAAGGTCTCCGGCTCCGGGCTGGACATCCGCACCTTGCGCGGCCTTGGTTATCAGGCTCTGGTCAGCAAAACAGATGAGGCCGCCCGGTGAGCACAAAGCCACCGCATCTGGCCGCCAGCCGCTCGATCGCCTGGCGGCTGACCCTGCTGCTGACAGTCTTGCTGACCATCGCGGCAGCGGGCACAGCGGTGGCGGCGCTGAGCTACGGGCAAACGGCAGCCACCCGCGCCTTCGACCGGCTGCTGACCGGAGCCGCGCTGCAAATTGCCGAGCGTATCGACGTTGTCGAAGGCGAAACCGTCATCGATATCCCCCTGTCGGCCTTTGGGCTGTTGTCGCTGGCGTCGGAAGACCGGATTTTCTACCGGATCATCGGACCCGACGGAGAAACCTTGACCGGAGACGAAACCGTGCCTCTGCCTGACGTCACGGACAAGGGCGATGGCCCGCGGCTCTACGATGCCGAGTTTTCCGGCGAAGCCATTCGCGCCATCAAGATGCAGCGCTTTCTGGCCGAACGGGCCGTGCGCGGTCCGATCACAGTGGTCGTGGCGCAAACCTTGCGGGCCCGCTCAGAACTCGCCAACGAGATTGTTACCCGCGCCGTCATCGGCGTCATCGTAGCAGGTGGCGTTACACTGGTGCTGGCGCTGCTGGCGATGCATCTTGCGTTGAGCCCCTTGCGCCGGGTGGAAAACGCCCTGCTTGCCCGCGACCCCAAGGATCTGACACCGTTCTCCACCACCACGCCGCGCGAGGTTGAGGCGCTGGTGGCTGCGATCAACCGCTTCATGGCCCGGCTCGACAGGAGGGTCAGCGCCATGCAGGACTTCGTCGCCGATGCGGCACACCAGATGCGCACACCGATCACGGCCCTGCGGGCACAGACCGAACTCGCCCTGGAGGAAGACGACCCGCGGAAGCTCAAGACGCTGCTGCGACGTATCCGCGACCGGTCGGTCGGCGTCAGCCGCCTGACCGATCAGTTGCTGTCGCAGGCGCTGGTCACCCATCGCGCCGATTCAGCAACGCTTGAATGCATCGATCTCCGGCGCGTGGCGGTCGAAGCCGAACGCGAGGCCCGGCGGACCGGCGGCGCCACCGGGATAGAGCTTGATCTGCCCGCCGACCCGGTGATGGTGGCCGGGGATGCCTTCAGCCTGCGCGAGGCAGCCCGCAACCTGATCACCAATGCGCTGGCGCACGGCAAACCGCCGGTCTGTCTCAGAGTGAGCCTTACGGAAGACGGCAAGGCCGTGATCGCGGCCCATGACCAGGGCCCGGGCATGAACCCGGTTCAGCTTGAGCAGATCGGCCAGCGGTTCGCCCGCGATGCCTCCAATTCGCAAAGCGCCGGTCTGGGGTTGGCGATCGTCTCTGAAGTCGCCGAATTTCATAACGGCTCGATCCAGACAACCCATCGCCCCGAAGGCGGTTTCGAGGTCGGCATCGAACTGCCGCTTGCGGATCCAGCGCCCTCCACTCCTGCCGAAAGCGATGCCGAATGAACCGCTTTTTCGCCTTTCTGTCTGCGGTCAGCGCCGCACTTCTGACCGTCTCCGCAAGCGCCGGCGCAGCCGAGACCGTCACACGCTTTGACGCCCCTGGCCGCGGATCTGGAAATCTGGTGATTGCCAGCGTCACCGATCTGGATTTCATGCGGCCGCTGATTTCGGCGTTCCAGCAGAGCAATCCCGGTGTTGCGGTGACCTATATCGAGGACACCTCCAACAATCTCGATGCCAGTGTAAAGCGTGCCTGCGCTGATCGCGTCTTCTATGCCGATCTGGTGATATCCTCATCGATCGCCCAGCAGGTCGGCCTGGTCAATGGCGGTTGCGCCCGCGTGATAGGCAGCCCGGTTCTTTCAAGCCTGCCCGACTGGGCGCAGTGGCGCGGCGAACTGATCGGCCTGACCTATGAACCCGCCGTCATGATTTACAACAAGGAGGCCTTCGCCGAGGACGGGCCGCCGCAAAGCCGCTTTGACCTGATCGACCTGATGCGCCAGTCAGGCAAACTCACCGGACGCATCGCCACCTATGATATCGAGGAGTCCGGCGTCGGTTACCTGTTCGCCTTCCAGGATTCGACCGAAGCCAGCACCTGGGGCCGGCTGATCGAAGGGTTCGGGCGCAACAATGTCGCCACCTTCTGCTGCAGTTCCGAAGTCATTGACCGGGTTGCCGACGGCCGCGCCTTTATCGGCTACAATGTGCTGGGATCCTACGCGCTGTCACGCGCAGAAAGCGACCCGCGCATCGGCGTCATCCTGCCGAGCGATTACACGCTGGTGCTGGCGCGCGCGGGCTACATTCCGCGAGAGGCCAGGGACGCCGCTGCCGCCCGCGCTTTTCTGGAACTTGCCCTGTCAGCGCAGGGGCGGGCAATCCTTGACGGCGAAACGCGGCTGCTCACACCGCTGAGCGGACCGGCGGCTCTGGCGCGTTCGAGTGACGGCGGGGAACCGGCACTTCGGCCAATTCCGTTGTCTCCAGCACTTCTGGTCTCGCTTGACCGCGCCAAGCGGGCACGGTTCCTGTCGCAATGGCGCAAATCCGTGACCCCGCCCAAACGTTGAACAATCCCGGACAGCCACACCAGATGTGAGCTTTCTAAAGGTTGTCGATTCGGAGCAGACCGAGGAGACTGGAGTTACCGAGCTTCAGCGCGCAGCCAGGATCATGTCGGCAGCCTTTTCAGCTATCATGATCACCGGAGAGGCGGTGTTGCCCGAAACAATTTTCGGCATCACCGAGGCATCGACTATGCGCAAGTTCTCCATGCCGTGCACCCGCAACCGGGCATCAACCACAGCCTGCTCATCGGACCCCATCTTGCAGGTCCCGACCGGGTGAAAGATCGTGGTGGCGATATTGCCGGCTTCGCGCAGCAGGTCGGCATCGGTTTCATGCATCCTGCCGGGAAGGATCTCGGTCGGCGCATAGGGCTCAAGCAAACGCGCTGTCATGATCTGACGTGCCTGGCGGATCGATTTCACGGCAACCATCTTGTCTGCTTCGGCGCTGAGATAATTCAGCCGGATATCAGGCTGCGCGTCGGTGTCGGCGGAACTGACATGGCATGATCCGACACTTTGCGGCCGCAGATTGCAGACGGAGACCGTGATTGCCGGAAAATCATGCAACGGATCCCCCAGCTTGTCTGTCGACAGCGGCTGGACATGATACTCGAGATCCGGCGTTTCGAGCGAAGGGTCACTCTTGGTGAACATGCCGAACTGGCTTGGCGCCATCGACAGCGGCCCGCTGCGGGAAAGCGCGTATTGCAGTCCGATCCGGACCTTTCCGATAAGGCTGCCCACCTGCTCGTTCAATGTCGTGGTGTTCCCGACTTTGAACACGGTTCGTATCTGAAGATGATCCTGAAGGTTTTCGCCGACCCCCTTGAGGTCATGAACGACGGGGATGTCGAGCGCCGCCAGATGTTGTGCATTGCCGACGCCTGAGTGTTCGAGCAGCTTGGGAGAGTTGATCGCGCCGGCGGCGACAATCACCTCACACTGCGCATTTGCCAGATATGCCGCGCCCTTGTGCTGATAGCGCACACCGGTGGCGCGGCGGCCGTCAAAAACAATCTCGCGCGTATGGGCCTGCGTTATCACGCGAAGGTTCTTGCGCCCGCGCGCCGGTTTCAGGAACG
The DNA here is from genome assembly GCA_048261205.1 of Hoeflea sp. Classification (GTDB taxonomy): domain Bacteria; phylum Pseudomonadota; class Alphaproteobacteria; order Rhizobiales; family Rhizobiaceae; genus Hoeflea. Next base: position 71,402 of record JBLXGF010000006.1, on the reverse strand, counting down.
CCTTGGCGGCATTCCATCGCACGCCATTGTGCTGGTTCACCTCGAAGAAGCCGGAGCCTTCGTTGGTGCCGGAGTTGAAATCATCTGTTGGCTCGATGCCGAACTCCCTGGCACCCTCCTGGACCGCCCTGAGAATGTCCCAGCTCAGCCTCTGCCTGGCCACCTTCCACTCGCCACCCGACCCGTGCAGATCGCCGGTTCCGGCATGATGATCCTCGCTTCTCTTGAAATAGGGCAAGACATCGTCCCAGCCCCAGCCAGCATTGCCCATTTGCGCCCACTGATCGTAATCAGCGGCCTGGCCGCGCATGTAGATCATGCCGTTGACCGAGGTACAGCCCCCCAGAACCTTGCCGCGCGGATAGACCAGCGCACGGCCGTTGAGACCGGCCTCCGGAACGGTTTTCATCATCCAGTCTGTGCGGGGATTGCCAATGCAGAACAGATATCCGATCGGAATATGGATCCAATGGTAATTGTCGCTTCCGCCAGCTTCAAGCAGCAAGACACGGTTTTTAGGGTCTGCGGACAACCGGTTGGCCAGCACACAGCCTGCGGTGCCGGCCCCGACAATGATGTAATCATAGCTGTCATCAGCAGGCTTTGTGTCAGGCATCGCGCAATTTACTCCAGAATTTGCGCAAATCCGCGCCAAGCTCGATGAACAACTGATAACGCCGGTCATAATGGCCGCGCAATGCCGGATTGGGGGTGAAGGACTTTTTCGCCCGGGTCATTGTTTCAACGCCGGCCTCATAGGAGGCGACAACACCCGCGCCACATCCGGCCGCGATCGCGGCGCCCAGTGCTCCGGTTTCCTGGCACGCGGAAATTGTGACCGGTTTGCCGAGCCCGTCGGCGAATATCTGCGGCCATACCGGGCTTCGCGCGCCGCCGCCGGATAGGACGACATCGTCAAACCGCACGCCGGCACCAACCAGCACCTCGATATGCCGCCGGTGTTCAAACATCACCCCTTCATAAAGCGCCCGCAGCATATGGCCTTCGGTGTGCCAGCCCGACAGCCCGTAGAACCCGGCGCGCATCTCGGAGCCCAGCCGGGCTCCGTAAAGAAAGGGATGATACATCGGGTCGTCCGAAGCCGGTTCCGTCGCCGCGACAAGCTGGTTGCAGTAGCCGAAAGGGTCATCATGATGGCCGTTGCGCTCGACGAATTCGCGGACATACCATTCGAGATTGGCGGCAGAGGTCGCGCTGGATTCAATGTTGAGGTATCGCCCCGGCCCAAACCCCGACACCATGAACACCTCTGATGCCGCCACCGGACTTGCGGACACGACCTGGTTGATGCTCCAGGTGCCGACGATGACCGATGCCTGTCCGTTTGCAACCACGCCCGACCCAAGCGCACAGGCCACCACGTCGAAAAAGCCGGCCACGACGGGCGTGCCCGGGCACAGCCCGGTCAATGCTGCGGCTTCCTCCGTGACCTGCCCCACGACATCGCTCGGCATGAGAAGCTCGGGCAGCATGCCAAGCGCATCCTCGAGCCCATAGAGCCGCATCAGTTCCGGGTCGTAGCTGCAATCGGGCATGCGCAGAAACCCGCACCCGCTCATATCAGACACATCCGAAACCAGACGGCCGGTCAGCTTGCAGGTGATGTAGTCCTTGCACAGCAGCACGGTTGCAGCCTTGCCGTAGACCTCGGGAGCTTCCCGCTTCACCCAGGCCAGCAGTGTCGGGGTCTGCGACGGCCACGGTTTCTGCAGAGACATTTGCTGCAGTTGATCTCCGGTGTCTCCGGCGGCAAGCTGATCGGCCAGTCGCGCCGCACGGCTGTCGAGAGACTGGATGCCGAGCAGCGGCTCCTGATCCTTGTCCAGAAGATAGAGTCCGTTGCCGTGCCCCGCACATCCGACACCAACAATGTCGCGCGCATCCACACCTGCCTTGTCCATGCAGGCGCGAATGGCCTGGTGGGCATTCCGCCACAACTCGTTGAGATCGCGCTCGACATAGCCGGGCTGGGGAACCGATGTCTGGCCATCAAGTGCATGCATGGCGATCTGATTGCCATCGAGATCAAACAACACCGCCTTGATCACCGTGTTGCCGGCATCAAGTCCCAGAAGATAGCGCATCTTGTCAGCCACGATTGTAGATATCCCAAGCTTCATCACCCGATGCGCCGTGATGGATCATGGCCATCAGTGCGTTGACAACGGCTTTCGGATTATCATGCTGATAGATATTCCTGCCATAGACCATGCCCTTGGCGCCCTGACTCATCAGCTGGGCTGATTTTTGCAGCACTGTCTTCAGGTCTTCCTTGCCGCCACCGCGCACCAGGACGGGCACTCTTGCGGTTTCGACAACCCGGTGGAAATCCTCCGGATCTGTCGTCGGGTCGGCCTTGATGATGTCGGCTCCCATTTCACTTGCCAGCCGCACCAGGGTGATGATTTTCTCCGCATCACCATCGACCTGGTATCCACCGCGCACATCATTCGGCAACATGACCAGAGGTTCGATCATCAGCGGCATCCCGTAGGTGTGGCAGGCTGCGCGAACCCGGGCGATGTTGTTGACGCACTGGCGAAACAGATCCGGCTCATCGGGCAGCATGAACAGGTTTACGACCACGCAGGCGGCATCCATTTCCAGCGCGCCGATGATCGGCTCGTCATGGTTTTGCAGCGCTGACCACATGACACTGTGCCGCTGGTCATTGTAGGGATTTCCCATGTCGATGCGCATCACCAGCGCGGGCTTGTCCTTTTCGGGACGGCTTTGCAGCAGATCGGCCTGGCCGTAGGCCATCTGAATGGCGTCGGGTTTGGCGTCGATCAGGGTTCCCACCACCGCTTCCATGTTTTCAAGGCCGCGCAGGAAGCTTGGCTCATTGCACACGCCATGATCCAGCGCGACATCCAGGCAACCGCCATTGGTGAACATCCGGTTCATACGGGCTTTTGAGCTTAGTCGCATTTGGTATTCCTTTCGAGGCTTCGCTGTTCGAGCATCTCTGGCGAGACACCGTAGAAATTGTTGAGCTCATTGATGAAGGCGTTTGTCTCCTGGCGCATCCTTGCCGCATCCCAGCCAAGCTCATCCGCCGCTATCATCGCAATGGCCGTGATGAGATCGCTGGAAATCTCGCCTGTGATCGCCAGCGCGCTACGGCGCAGGATCAAATCGCTGAGCCGGACAACCGCCTCGTGCCGGATCAGGAACAGGACTTCGCCTGTCGTCATCATGGTCGCGGAAGCCAGCGGGCCGTCATGGTTACGGTCTGCGCAGAACGCCAGCACAGCGCCGGCTCGCGTGCCGTAGACATCAACAAGATAGGCCGCGCGTTCCGTGCTGATCGCGTAACGCGCCGCGAGCTTGCGGATCAGGTCTTGCGGGTCGGCCGGAAAGTCTGCACCGCCGCCGATCGCCAGATCCAGGGTTGCGGTTTTCCGGTCGTGGCGCAGCTCGGCCATCACCTCGTCCGCGGCCTGTTCAGCAAAGGCGCGAAAGGTTGTCCACTTGCCGCCAACCATGCAGAACTGTGGGATCACCCCTTCGAGACGGTGAACAAAATGCCCACGCGTGATCCGTCCGGTGAAGCTGTGGTCGCTCTTGGGCAGAGGTCTAATCCCGCTGAAGCTGAAGACGACATCATCGTCTGAAACATCAATCCGGGGAAATGTCAGCCGCAGGGACTGCAGGATATAGTCCTTCTCTTCCGGCTCGCACCTGACCCGGTCGACGCTGTCGACCCTTATATCCGTCGACCCTGCGAGCACCTTGCCCAGATAGGGAAATACGATGCACACGCGGCCATCGACGTTCTCGAAGAAAACCATGTGTCCGCGAAGCGCTTTAAGGAGCGCGGGATTGTCCAGGATAATGTGCGAGCCCTTGGTGCCGGAAACCAGGGTTTGGGACCCTTTGCTGTCACCGGAGAATTCCCGGATGGCCTCATTGAGCCAGGCGCCGGTGGCGTTGACGATGGTTCTGCAGGTGACCGGAAAACTCTCTCCCGTCTCCTTGTCGGTGACCGAAAGTGCGGAGCCTTGCATTCGGATTTCCGCATAGTTCAGCGCGACGCTGTCCGGCGCCAGCCGCATCGTGTCGATCACCAGTTCCACGCCAAGACGCTCGGGATGGCTGATCCAGGCGTCATGGTAAGTGGCTGAGAACTTCAGGCTGCGGGTCAGGTCCGGCCAGTGCCGGAATGTCTCTTCCGCGCCCTGTAAACTGTGGCCGGGAAGACGTCTTCGGGTGCGCGTCACCCAGTCGTAAAGAACCAGGCCGATCTTGATTGGCAACGCGCCCCGGCGCGCGGGCTTGCTGCCCAGACCCAGAAACCCGGCAGCGCCATTCAAAAGACCGGAGAACCGTGAAGCTATCGGAATGACCGTGGGAAGCGGCCGCACAAAATGCGGGGCATTTTGCAACAATGCATCACGTTCCCTGAGCGATTCCCGGACAAGCCCGAACTCTCCGTTTTCGAGATAGCGGAGCCCGCCATGAATCATCCGCGACGGGGCTGCGCTGCACCCCGAACAAAAATCATTCCGCTCAACCATCAAGACGCGCAATCCCTGCAGCGCCAGTTCCCGGAACACCCCTATTCCATTGATGCCGCCACCCACGACGACGACGTCAAAGGCCCCGTTCTGGCGGAGTTGTTCGATGCTGTCGCTTCGTTGTTTCGGCATTACTTCTCCGTTCACCACCCAGGAAGGAGGTGTCCGCACTTGTTTCCGGTGGTGTGAGATTCGTCAGGCGTCGAGATTGGTCAGATGCGTTGTTGCTGCCTCACTTATCCTGTTGAGTTCTTCCGACGTCAGGCGGATGCGCCCCGCCCTTGCATTCTCGCTTGCCTGCTCGGGGTTGCGCGCGCCGCACAGCGAAAACGTGATGCCGGGCTGCTGCACCGTCCAGGCAATGACGATCTGCGCGCTGGTGGCCTGGTGCGCATCCGCGACAGGCTCAAGATCCGCCATAAGCCGCGCAATCTTCTCACGGTTTGAAATCGAGAACCGCGGATTGTCCTTGCGCTGATCGTCTCCGGAGAAGGTCCGGTCCGGACCGATCTTCCCCGACAACAATCCCAGCGCCAGCGACGAATAGCTCAGCATCGAAACGCCGTGCTCAGCACAAACGGGCAGAAGCGTGGACTCAATGTCACGCTTGACCATGCTGTATTCTTCCTGGAGGGCATCGAGCTGGCCCGCCGCCACATAGGATTTCAGGTCGTCGGCCGAGACATTGCTGGCTCCGATTGCCCTGATCTTGCCTTGCGACTTGAGCATCTTCAGTGCTTCCATCGTCTCATCAACCGGTGTTGTCGGATCCTGCCAATGGGTGATGTAGAGGTCGATGTAATCGGTTTTCAAACGCGTGAGGCTTTGCTCAAGCTCATGCACGATCGACTCCTTGCCGAGGTAACGATGCACCGGCTTGCCGTCATAATCGAAGAAATGGTTGCCCTTCTGGGTGTGCCAGACGAGGCCGCATTTGGTTGCCAGAACCACCTTGTCGCGGCGCCCTTCGATGGCCTTGCCAACGATGGTTTCGGAAAGTCCTTGGCCATAGGTCGGCGCGGTATCAATCAGCGAGATGCCTTCGTCAATTGATTGCCGAATGGCTGCGATCGATTGTTTTTCTTCGGTACCGCCCCACATCCAGCCGCCGATGGCCCAGGTTCCAAGACCGACCACCGAGGCTTCAATCCCGGATTTGCCGATCGGGCGCGTTAGCATTTCATGCGACATGTCTTTCCTCTCGAATATTTTCCAGCACTGCGGCTGCGGTCTGCTCATCCACGATGAGCGAATTGAACAAATCCCCGGCAAGTGCTGCGCAAATCGGCTCGACTTTCTCTTCGCCCGAAGCGACGCCGATGGTGACGGGACACTTCGACAGTTCGGTCGGGCTCAGCGCAACGATGCGGGAATTGAGCGGATAATCCGCTACCGAGCCATCCCGCAGGATCAGATGGGCGAGAAACTCGCCCGTCACGCCGCCATCCAGCAGCAATTGCCGGCCCGGATTGGGGCCCGGATGAAGATCGAAATAACTCGACCCAGGCGTGCGAATGGAACCGACGCCGACAACGGCAACAGTCGCATTGCGCGCAAGATCGAGAACTTCCCTTATCGATCCCATTTCCATGAGCATGTCGCGCTGTTCGCGGCTTTCGGCAAACAGCGGCGCATGCAGCAGCATGGCCGTACCGCCCAGGCGTTCGGCCAGCTGTGTGGCGAGATGATTGACGTCAGTGTAATATTTCCCCTGCACGCCACCCGTAAGCGGCACGACCTTCACATCGAAGGATTGGTCAGGGTTCAGGTTCTGCACCATCGCGCTGACCGCCTTGCCGCCGGTGATGGCGATCACGTCACCATCGCGAATGGTTTCAAGCAGCTGGTTGGCTGCGGCCCGTCCGACCTGTTGAAGGTTTGTGTGTGGATTGCCCGCGACCGCCGGTGTGACGATGGCGTTTGCCAGGTTGGTGCTTGCGACCAGCCCGTTCTCCAGATCCACAAGCGGCTGATAGGGGCTCTCGATGACGATTTTCACCATGCCCATTCTCTTTCCCTGGGCAATCAGGCGGTTGACCTTGGACGTCGAGAGGTTGAGCCGCACGGCGATTTCGGATTGCTTCATTTCCTCGAGATAATGAAGGCTGAGCACCGTGTGCATCTGCCGTATGGATTCAAACTCTTCTTTGTTTTCAACCATCTTGGTTTCCCGTTCGCGGTCCCGCATTACACTCACCTGCGCCGCTTGTTCAGATAATGATCGATTGTCACTGCGGAGAGCAGTATCGAGCCTCGGATGATATCCTGCCAATAGACCGACACATCAAGCAATGCGAGGGAACTGGACACCACCGACAGCAGGACAACACCCAGGATCGCGCCGAAGATCGTTCCCGTTCCGCCTGAAAGGCTCGCCCCGCCAATCACGGCCGCTGCAATGACATTGAGTTCCATGCCCATGCCAAAGGTTGGCTGGGCGGAGCCGAACCGCGCCATGTAGATGATGCCGGCCACGCCGCACAGCGCAGAGCAAAGCGTGGTGGTGAAGAACACCACGCGTTTGGTGCGGATTCCGGAATAGGCCGCCGCCTTCTCGTTGCTGCCCGTATAGAACACCTTGCGGAAGATCGTGGTTCGCCTGAGCATGAAATCGGAGGCCACAACCACCACCAGAAAGATGACGATGACGATCGGAATGATCCCGATTGAGCCCTGGCCGATGAACTTGAACTCCGGCGGAAGCGTATAAAGCCCGATGGGCCGGCCACCCGTTCCCAACAGGCAGGCGCCACGCGCGATCACCATGACGGCAAGCGACACGATGAAATGGTGCAATCCGACAGTGGTGACGAAGAAACCCATGATCGCGCCGATGCCCGTACAGGCCAGAATTGCCAGCGCGGACGCGGTCCACGGATCGACGCCCGCCAGAAACAGCAACCCGGCAATCACCATCGCCAGCGCGGTCACCGATCCCACCGACAGATCAATCCCGCCGGAGATGAGAAGGATGGTCATGCCGACAACGACAATGCCCTCGACCGCGAACGCCATGGCCATGGCCCGCATGTTCACCCAGGTCAGAAAATAGGGTGATGCAAAGGACATCACGATGAACAACGCCAGGATGATCAGGATCAGGCCGGTTTCCCGCATGCGGAAGAGCCTCCTGGCGCCATCCAGAAACCTGGATGGCCGGGGCTGCTGACTGGGCCCATCAAACACCGCGGCCTTGAGATCCTGCGTCATTGAGCGGCCTCCAGCTGCTTGTCCAACACCGAAGCCAGATACATGATGTTTTCCTCTGTCATGTCATGTCCACTCAACTCGCCACTGATTCTGCCTTCACGCACCACCAGTACGCGGTCACACACTCCGATGAGTTCCGGCAACTCGGATGAAATCATGACGATGCCAACCCCTTCGCGGGCAAGGTCGCGAAGGATGCGGTGAATTTCCGATTTTGCGCCCACATCGACGCCGCGCGTCGGTTCGTCGAGGAAGATGACCTTCGGGTTGACCGACAGCAGTTTGGCAATCGCCACCTTTTGCTGATTGCCGCCTGAAAGATTTGAGACCGCTTCGCCGACATGGCCGCATTTGAGGTTCAGCATCGCGCCGAACCTCTGGGCCAGCTCGGTTTCAAGGCGGTCATTGATGAGGCCGACGGAAGAAACCTGGCGCAGTGACAAGGCGGAGACATTCTCGGCAATCGACATGTCCAGAAACAGGCCATCGCCCTTGCGGTCTTCGGAGAGATACACCAGGCCTTCGGCAATGCTCTGCTGGTAATGCGACGTGGCAAGCTGGCGGCCGTTGAGCACGATGTCTCCGGTCACCTCGCCTTCAAGCTTGCAGATACCTTTCACGATTTCGCTTCGCCCTGCTCCGATCAACCCGGCGAAACCGAGGATTTCACCGCGCCTGAGATCAAAGGAAATATCGGCAAAGCGGCGCGCTTCGGTCAGATTGCGAACGGAAAGGATCACGTCATCCGACTTTTCTTCTTCGCGCTGCTTTTCCGGGTAAAGCTTGTCTATCACGCGTCCGACCATCGCATTTACGATCTCGGTCGGCGTTGTTTCCGCCACGTTATGGGTGGCGATATACTGCCCGTCCCTGAACACCGAGACGCGGTCGCAATTGTCGAAAATCTCCACCATCCTGTGGGAAATATAGATGATGGAGATGCCCTGGTTCACCAGCTTCCGCATGATGTCGAACAGAATCTGCGCTTCCTTTTCGGTCAGCGCGGCGGTCGGTTCATCGAGGATCAGGACCCGGCAATCGAGGGTGAGCGCCTTGGCAATCTCAACCAGCTGCTGCTGGGAAATCGACAGGCTGCGGACCAGGGCGGTGGGGTCGATATCGCCAAGCCGGCGCAGCACATCGGCCGCCTTTTCTGCCAGCTTGGTGTAATTCATCAGCGGCGCGCGGCTGATATTGGTTGTCGCCATGAAAATGTTTTCAGCAACGCTGATGTCCGGGCACAGCGCGATTTCCTGATGCACGAAGCCGATGCCCAGCCTTTGCGCGACCGCGGGAGAGGAAATAGTCACCATCTCTCCGTCGAAGCGGATTTCGCCGCTGTCGGGCCGCAGAATGCCATCGATGATGTTCATCAGGGTCGACTTGCCGGCTCCATTCTCGCCGGCAATGGCATGCACTTCGCCCTTGCGCAGCTCGAACCTGACATCCCGCAAGGCCTGAATGGCTCCGAACGCCTTGCTGAGATTGTTAATCTGTAAAATCAGATCGCTGGTCATTGTCATCATTGCTCTGCAGTTCACACGACGGCTTACACCGTTGGGTCGGGTTGCCCGCGCCTTCACACAAGACGCGCGGGCAACCGGTTCATGGATGGCGGTCTGACCCTATCTAGCTCGGATCGCGACCTTCCATGTAGGCGTTCAGATCAAACGAATCGGCGTTTTCCTTGGTGATCACCGAGAACCCGTTGTCGACATAAGGGATCTGTACCGGATTGTAGCCGGAGACCTTGTAGTCGTTGAACGGATCGAAGATCTCCGAGTGCGCCGCCATGAACAGCGAGACAAATCCCATGAAGCCCTGCATGCCCTGATTGGGGTTGAGCGCCATGTGAATGTTGCCGGCCTTGATGTGCTCCAAAGTCGTCGGCGTCACATCGGCATGCATGATCAGAACGTCGGCCTTTGCTTCAAGCACGGCCGCGACCGCGCCTTCCGCAGATCCTGCCTCCGGGATCCACAAGGCTCCAAGATTCGGGTTTGCCTGAAGAATCGACGCCGTTGCCCGGTAAGCGGCATTGCTGTCCTGGTTGGTTGCCTGACGGCCAACCAGCTTCATGTTGGGAAAATGCTCTTCCATATAGGAGAGCAGGGCCGTGACGCGCAGATCGTGATTGCTCTGGCCCGGGTTCTCAAGCACTGCATATTCGGCGCTGTCGCCAATCTGCTTGACGATCTCTTCCGCAGCGAACTTGGCTTCGGCCAGATTGTCCGAGGTGATGTAGGCTGTCCGCTTCGATTTGGGCGAATCCGCCGCAAAGGTGACAACCTCGACGCCACCGTCGATCGCCCGGTCAATCGGTTCGATAAACGGATCAGACTGCATGGGATGCAGGAGAATGCCGGCTGGCTGCTTCACCAGATCCTGCTCGAATGATGCAATCTGCTTGGTGATGTCATAATCGGGCGTGCCCGAAAATGCCGTTTCGCATCCCATCGCCTCTGCTGCCTGCTTGAACCCCTGATAGACAGGGACCCAATAGGGATGAGCCGAAACCATCACGTTCATGACATAGGTTTCACCCGGCTCGCATTGAAATTTGCTCTGTGCCGATGCAGCGCCCGGAAATATGAATGCAGCTGCAATTGCGGCCGCGGACAATGCCGTGGCCAATTTTTCGATCTTCATGATTTTCCTCCACGTTATATCTTGCCCTCGCTCCTGGCCGCAAAGTAGGCGGCTTTTCCTGCAAGATATTTCAGTACACGATATATATCGCAACGACGCGATCTAATCTTCAATCAATCCGGCTGTCAACAGGATTCACATTTTTTTCATTAACTGAAATATATTTCACCGACTGCCGCTCGTCAATTGCCCCATGGACCAGCAGTGAATGCCATTCACCGAGACTTGCCGGCGCCGGCCCGGCGGGCCGCAGGCTGGAACCCGGGAATTGCGAATACGGCACTCCCCGGAAACCACGGTTGATCGAAAGCCTCGGACACACGGTCAGGGGACACCACGCGGCGGCCGCTTCGGAAAGCCAAATCGCCAATCGTCTTAAACCGGTCCGGCAGAATGGAGCCGGCAAGTCATGAAACCCTCTAAGCGGTTCCCGGCTTGTCCGGATCGAAATCAAAGCGGTCGGGAACCTGAAGACCATTGTCGAGATGTGTTTCTATCGCCCGCAGCGAGACCCCGTCCCGGTAGAGCCAGGGATCACGGGTGGCGCGCTGCCAATTCTCCATTGCCGTTCGGAGCTCTTTGAGCGTGGCGGCGAACTCACTGTCCCCTGCCAGATTGTGGACTTCGGCAGGATCGCTCGCGAGATCGTAGAGCTCTTCAGCCGGGCGCCGGACATAGGTCTTCAAGGGCCGTTGCCCTATCATGTTTCCCGGCTGGTTGCGGATTCCTTCCCATGAAAGGGACCCGTAGATATCACCCGAAAACGGGAAATCGAGCTGCCAGGCGACATTGCGGTGATATTTGAAGCGCGGCGTGCGGATAAAGCGGGTCGGATAGTAGTTGGTGATCTCATGGAAGGTATGAGAACCGAATACCGTCTGCCAGCCAGGCAGCAGTTCCTCCCTACCGATGATCGGCAGCAGGGATCTGCCCGCGCGTTCACCAGTGGCCCCATGATCGCCGGCCCAATCCAGAAAAGTAGGCAACAGATCGATATAGGACACGAGATTGGGGTTGTTGATACCGGGCTGGCCCTGCGGCATGCGCATGATAAGCGGCAACTGCACCCCAGCGTCATAAAGCGTGGTTTTCGAGTTGAGGAACGGCGCGCCATTGTCGCTGAGAAAGACGATCAGCGTGTCGTCCCAATGGCCTGACTTTTTCAACTCATCAATAACCAGCCCCACCCCGCGGTCGAGCCTGCGGATCGACTGGTAATACTCCGCCAGTTCGATTCGGACTTCCGGCAGGTCATTGAGGAAATAGGGAACGGCAACCGTCTCCGGACCGACGCGATCCTCGTCTTCGGGATCAACCAGCTGATTGCCAAAGCCGGACCGCGATGCATCGCGATGCGGGTCGACAAATCCGACCGTGAGGAAAAACGGGGCGCCAGTTGAATCGGCCTCAGCGATAACGCCGGCTGATTTTTCCGCGACCCAGCGGATATCCCGGGTGCCGCTTTCGCAGCGCCTGCCCCAAGGGTAGGCGGCTTCCGGCCCAACATGGATCTTGCCAACGATCGCCGTGAGATATCCGGCACGGTTCAACAGCATTGGCGCTGTTTCGACATGGGGGAATGTCATGAAATGATGGTGGTCGTGGTTCAGACCGTAGCTTCCGTTCTGATGCGCATGCAGACCTGTGTAAATCACTGACCGGCTGGCCGAGCAGGAGGCCGTGCTGGTGAACGCCATATCAAAGCGCGTTCCACATTCGGCCAGCGCGTCAATGTTCGGGGTGCAGGCGCCGGCGTCGCCATAGCATCCGACCATCTTTCCAAGGTCATCGGCAATCAGAAGCAGAATATTGCGTTTCACGATGTCATTCCGTGATCACCGGTTTGAGACTTGTGTAACCTCGCGGAAACTCCGACAGAACCGCAGACGCGACGTCGACACCCGCTTCAAGGCAGCGCGCAACCGGCTTTCCCCTGGCCAGTTGATCCAGATATCCGGCATTGAAACTGTCTCCGGCGCCGACAGTGTCGACCGGATGGACCGGGCGGCCCGCGGCCTGAAAAGCCAAAGATCCCTGAAACGCTCTAGCGCCTTCGCGCCCGCATTTGATCACAAGCGTGGCACCGGGCTTCATCCCGTGCTGGATTTTGCGCGCGGCAGCCTCCAGATCAGTCTCACCGGAAAACGCCATGGCTTCCAGTTCATTGATCAGCAGATGATCGCACGCCGCAGCCCAATCGGTCATCTTGTCCCGCTCGGCCTGATCCCAGTCATTGCCTGGCCAACCCGGGTCAAGGGCAAGGATCGCGCCGGACGACAGCAAACTGGCATGGACAGCCGAGGCATCTTGAAGCAACCGCGGCATGGTAAAGGCGCCGCTGAGGATGGCCACGGCCTTGTCGAGCGGCCAGCCGGACAGGTTCCGGGCAATCAGATCCTTGTCGATCAGATCGAGATGACCTGATTGCGAGGAGATAAAACTGCGTTCTCCATCGCTGTGCAGCAAACCGACGCTCAGGCTGGTTGGGGCTTCAAGCCGGGTGAGACGATCAAGCTCTGATGAGAAACGGCCTGCGATCAGGGCGCCGGACTCATCATGGCCGTAGCAGGAGACAAGACCACAGCGCGCGCCCAGGCGTTTGAGCACAATTGCGGTATTGGCCGCCGAGCCGCCTATCCGGACATCGCTCAGCGGCCTGAAGACCTCGGTTCCCCGTCGCGGCATGTCATCGACCGGGCCGATCAGCACATCAAGATTGGCGTTGCCGATCACGCAGATTGGCGCGGCGCCGCTCACCCCGCCGCCTCCGCGCTTGTCACCTTCGTCGAGCGCACCGGCGCGCCGGGGTTGGTGACCATGAGTGCCGCAGCATCAACGATTGCGCGCTGAAGGACAGGCAGAACCGTGGTGACGGCGGCTAGCCCGGAACAGGCAGGCAGCATCACGTTGATGCAGCCTTCCACCGGATCGCCGCCGCTATAGTCAAAAATAACCGGCTGCAGGCCAAAGTGCAGGCATTCGCGCGCAAGCCCATCGATATTGTCTCCCTCCGGTCCCTGCCCGCGAAGCATGATGATGGCGGTTTTTGCGTCTATCATCTCGAAAGGCCCATGTCGGAACTGGCCTGCCTCCAGCGCCAGTACTGGAACCCTGGCAAGTTCCATGAATGACAGGGCAGCGGCATCGGCCATTCCCTGGGATGCGCCGCGGGCCACAAGAACCGCATTGTCGCAATGCCTCAGGCGCGCGACAGCGGCGCCGAGATTTACGTCGATGTCCGTTTCAAGGGCTGCCTCAAACGCCGAGGTATCCAGGCCCAGATGTCCCAGTATCCGGGCATGGATCGCCAGTGTGACGATCAGCGAGCGGGTTGCGGCGTAAGATTTCTCCTGACCGCCCTGACCGATCAACGCCGTGGTGCGGCGTGCGAGCGTGCTCTGTGGTGCGAGAGTCAGACCGAAAATGGCGCGCGGATCGCCATGGGTATCGAGGAACCGCACCACCTCGCCGGACTCGCCTGATTGCGAAGTCAGAAACACCGCCGGCTGACCAATTTGCGGCATGCGCATGAAGGAAGACAGGACCTCGGCAGTGGCATCCAGCCCAACGGCGCGGTACTGAGGCACTGCCGCTATGTTCATCCAGTGCGATCCACCCATACCGAGCAGGACAAGCCGCCCGGCGGATCTGGCGTAACCGGCGGCCGCAGCAGCGGCGTCATTGCACGCGTGCCACGTGGCCACGGCGTCTTCGCGTGTGTTGGCCATCTCCAAACGCAATTGCTCCAGAGCGGAAATATCAGACTTCATTGCAGTTAAGCTTTCATGGTTTTGGAAACGGGTTTTCCATCGTCATCGAACAGATGAATTTCAGCCAGGTCGGGCGTGAGGTAGACCCTCTGGCCATGGCTGAGCGCATGACTGCCAGTGAGCCGGACATTGATGCGGCCGGCCTCGGAGGTCTCGACATGCACAAAGGTGTCGCTGCCCAGTGCTTCGGTGAATTTGACCTCTCCGGCCCACACGCTTTCAACGTCTGACATGGTGATGTGTTCCGGACGGATTCCCAGGACTGCAGCGCCGTGCGCCCGGCTTAAATCACCGGTGACGAAATTCATCTGCGGGCTTCCGATGAAGCCCGCGACAAATTTCGAGGCAGGCCTGTGATAGAGTTCCATCGGTGTCCCCACCTGCTCCACCCGCCCGGCATTGAGCACCACAATCCGGTCAGCAAGGGTCATCGCTTCAACCTGGTCGTGGGTTACGTAGATCATGGTGGTGTCGGGGAGCCTCTGGTGCAGGCTGGCGATTTCCAGCCGGGTCTCGACACGCAGTGCTGCATCGAGGTTGGACAGTGGCTCATCGAAGAGGAAGACACGCGGTTTGCGGGTGATCGCCCGGCCGATCGCCACGCGCTGGCGCTGTCCGCCGGAAAGCTGCTTGGGTTTGCGCTCGAGGTAAGGCGTAATCTGCAGCATCTCGGCTGCCTGGCTTATGCGCGCCGCGATCTGCTCCTTGCCGAGCTTTGCCTGTTCGAGGCCGAATGCCATGTTTTCATAAACGCTCATGTGCGGATAAAGCGCATAGGACTGAAACACCATGGATATTCCGCGCTTTGCCGGCAGCACTTCGTTCATGCGCTCGCCGTCAATCAGCAGATCGCCCGACGTGACGTCCTCCAGCCCGGCAATCATCCGCAACAAGGTGGATTTGCCGCAGCCGGAGGGACCGACGAAGACAACGAATTCGCCCTGGTCGAGCGTCAGATTGACATCCTTGAGCACCTCCACGCGGCCGAATGATTTGGAAATGGATTTCAGTTCGACGGAAGCCATTGGGCCATCATCCCTTCACAGCGCCGGCGGTCAGGCCGGATACGATTTTACGTTGAAAAACAAGGACAAGTCCGATCAGCGGCAGGGTCACGATGACCGAGGCCGCCATGATGTTCCCCCATGGCACCTCGAATTCGCTGCGCCCGGAAATCAGGGCGATAGCGACCGGGACCGTGCGTTGGCTGTCATTGGACAGAAATGTGAGTGCGAACAGGAACTCGTTCCAGGCATGAATGAAGGCCAGCAGCCCGGTTGTCACCATCGCAGGCCACATCAGCGGCAAGAACACTCGGCGAATGATGGTCAGCGGCGACGCGCCGTCCATGATCGCCGCCTCCTCGATCTCCACTGGCAAGGCCCGCATGAAGGTGGTCAGGACCCAGACCGTGAATGGCAATGTGAAGATCATATAGGACAGCACCAGCGCCCAAAGCGAATTGAACAATCCGAAGGCGCGGATCAGCTCGAACAAGCCTGACAGAACCGCAATCTGCGGAAACATCGACACTGACAGAATGGTCAGCAGCAGCAGCCCGCGTCCGCGGAAGCGGATCCGCGACAGGGCATAGGATGCAGTCACGGCCAGAGCCAGCGAGATGATGACGACGACCGTGGCGACAAAGACCGAATTGAGGATCTGTCTGCCAAACACGCCGTCATCGATCATTGCAGTGTAGTTGGAGAAATTGAACGAGGCGGGCAGATAATTGACTTCAAAGAGCGCCTGACCGTCTTCGAGCGATGTCAGGATCGCATAGTAGAAGGGGAAGACCGCCTGGAAAACGATGACGCAGACAAGAGCGTAGAACCCTGCCTTGGGAAGCCAGGAAGGCAATCTCATTGCTTGCCCTCCAGATCCATGCGGGAGAGATAAATGAACCCGATAGTGATCCCGGCGATCACCAGGAACAGAAGTGTCGACGCCGCCGACCCATAGGCAAACCGATCATAATCAAACAGGTTCTCGCGCGCGAAGAGCGACATGGTGCGGGTTGCATCGGTGTTGGGCGTCATCACATAGACAATGTCGAACACGCGGAGTGCATCAAGCGTGCGAAAGACGACGGCCACCAGCACTGCAGGCATGATCAGCGGCAGGGTTACTTTTCTGAACAGCCTGAATGGCGGGACCCCATCCAGTTTTGCCGCTTCATAAATATCGCCCGGAACCATTTGCAGACCCGCCAGGATTAACAAGGCCATAAAGGGAGTGGTCTTCCAGATATCGACAATCATAACGGCGATCAGCGCGGTGTCGCTGGAAGCGGTCCAGGCGATCGGTTCGGAGATCAGGTGCAGTCTTTCGAGCATGTCGTTGAGAATGCCGAACTGGTCATGCATCATCCAGGCCCACATCTTGGCCGAAACGATGGTCGGAATGGCCCACGGGATCAGCACCGCCGCCCGGACCACGGACCTGCCGAAAAACTGCTTGTTGAGCACCAGCGCGATGACCAGACCAAACAGCGTTTCGAACGCGACCGAGGTAAGCGCAAAGACGATGGTGTTCCAGACCGAGCGCCACCAACGCTGATCGACCAGCAATCCGAAATACTCGCCCTCGCCGTTGCCGTAGTCGACATATTCGAGATAGTTGCGGAAGCCGATCCACCTGGCTTCGCTGATCAGGTCAAGCGAAGCGTCGGTAAAACCGAAATAGATCGTTCTGTAGAGCGGATAGAGCGCCACACAGGCCAGCACCAAAAGCATGGGCGCAAGGAAGAACCAGGCGGACCGGATTCTTTCGCGCGAAAGATTGGAATTGGTTTTGATGATGGCCATGACACTTTCCAGATGTGGCAGCGAGCCGCACTGATGCGACCCGCCGCCGGGGAGGATGACTTACCAGCCTGCACCCTTCAGACGCTTGAGCCTGGCTTCAAGCTTGGCGAGGTTTTGCTCAGCCGTTCCATTGCCTGAAAGCGTGTCGTGAACGGCTGTCCAGAACTCCGAGGAAACCTCGTTGTAGCTGCGTTTTGTTGCAGCCGAAGGACGCGCCAGGGCATTATCGACAACAGGCTTCCAAAGCGGGATGAATTCCTGCTTCTCGCCCACTTCCGCGTCACCATAGACAGCATTGAGGGTTGGCGGACGCGACGTGACGATAGCGCGCTCTTTCTGGTTGTCGTAATTGTTGAGGAACTTGACCAGTTCGATCGCTTCCTCGGGATGCTTGGAGTATTTGGCAACACCCAGATGGGATCCGCCAAGCGTTGCAGCCGAGGCCAGGCCTTCGCCACCGCTTGGCAGCGTGGTGACGGCAAACGTGTCCTTGACCGCGCTGTCGTCACCGGCAGCCAGCGCATAGGCGTAGTTCCAGTTGCGCATGAAGACCGCGTTTCCGGACTGAAACACCCCACGGGCATCCTCTTCCTTGTAGTTGAGCACCCCTTCAGGCGAAATGCCGCCGATCCAGGAGGCGGCCAGTGTCAAGGCTTCAGCAGCTTTGGGGTTGTTGATATTGATGGAGCCATCGGTATCGACGATGCGTCCGCCGCCAAACGAGTTTATCCATTCCTGCGCATTGCAGGTCAGGCCTTCATAGGCGGCACCCTGGAAGACGAAACCCTGCATGTCGGCATTGCCGGCAGCACGCTCGGCATCCATGATCTTCTTGGCGGTTGCCGTCATCTCCTGCCAGGTCGCCGGAACCTTCTCGCCGTATTTCTCAAGCAGATCGGTGCGGTAGTACAAAGCCGGCGCACCGAGGAACATCGGCAGTCCGACAAGCTTGCCGTCGACCGTCTGGCTTTCAATGGCAGCACTCACATACTGGTCCCTGATGTCGGCAACATGGGGCGTGAGGTCGACGAAATGGGCGGCGACCTGCGGCGCCCAGATGACATCGAGGCGATAGACATCAATGTCTGAGGATTGGGCTGCAAGCCACAATTTGTACTGGCCAAACTGGTCTGTTGACGATTCCGGCATGGAAACGATGGTCACCTTGTTGCCGGTCGCAGCTTCATATCTGTCAAGTTCGGCCCTGAGAACTTCCTGGTCCTTGCCGACAGAGCCGTGAACAATGCTCAGGTCCACAGCCAGTGCGGTTCCGGACCAAATGGTTGCCGCGGCGAGCGCCGCAGTGAATAGACTGGTCTTCTTCATCAGACTTCCTTCCTTTCAGACAGTTGCGCTAACACTTTTTCTGGCATGTGCTTCTCCTTCATCGGCCTAAGCCGCGCCTCCACAAAAGATCGGGGATGTCCACGCCCGCTGACCGTCACGCTGGGTCAGGCGGGTATAGACATTGTCTCCGTCGCCAAGATCGCCGAGATTGGCGAAACCTGCCCATTGCCACTGCTGCGGCAACGGCAAGGTGTGAAACCGGTAGGCCGGTGAATCGATCGGGCCGAGATTGCCGCTGAGCGCGCCTTCGAACAGACGTGCCGCCGGAATGCCGAGCTTGGCGCCGCACAGATCGGCGCGGATCATCGTATCGGGCCGGGCCATGAAGCGGATCAACAGGCCTTGCGTGGCCGAGGTCACATTGTTCGGGTTGGCTTCAGCCGTCACGGAGAACGAGATCCTGCCGTCCTCGAGCTCAAGCTTCGGCAAGCTGTGATTGCTTTCCTGGCCTTCGAGCGGAGAGACAATCTCGGCGCCACGAAAGCGCGGCTCCACACCGAAGACTTCGCCGTCGGCGATTTCGATGCCGCCGGTCCAGTCATGCGACGTGCGGCGTGCGCCCCAGCCGAGTTCCAAGAACAGCACCGTCTCGATACCGGAGCCTGTGCCCGCCGGGACCGGTGACGGCGTCAGATCCGGCGAAATCCGCTCGATGAGCGCTCCGTTCTTGAAGATATCGATGTGATCGATGAAGCCGCCGGCCACTGCTTCGATCTGCATTCGGGCATTGTCTTGCGGCGGGATGGTTCCGCCCTGGATCTGATCACCGATGCAGGTCAAGAGATGGGTGGTGTCGCCTGTCAGCGCATTGGTGCGCGCTGCCATCAGGCCATCCCAGATGTCGTTGCGGTCGCGCCCGCGGCTGTAAACGCAGGTTCGTCCGTGGCCATAGGAGCCTGGAAAGCCGCTGTGGTGATCGGTGTTGCCGACAATTCCAAAGCGCTTGCCGCTTTTCAGGCCGCTTTGCATGGTCGAACCGCCATCGACCGGCCCCATCGAATGCAGATAACTCTGCCCGCTTTCGGACGTCTCGGCACAGCCATGCATGGAGAACATTTCGACAAAGGGCGACAGTTCCCGGTCGAATGTCGACCAGTTGATACCACGCGCGCCGGTGCGGTAACCGATATGGTGCGGAAAAGCCAAGGCGCGGCGGTCCTGTCTGGCGCCCAGCTCCTGCTTCAGTGCTGAGGGCGAGTCTGCCAGTGCAATCTCGTCGGGCTCAAGATCGGCATAGACAATGGTGTAGTCGCCATGCGTGCAGGAGTGGATTTCATAGCCCGGAAACACCGAAAACACGCCGGGTTTTTCGCGGCTGGCGAGGGTGTCAAAATGCGCTTCCCAGCCCTGCTTGAGCTTGGCGAAACCCTTGACATGGAAATCCACGATATGGGCCACCGAGGGATCGTCAACCGGCATGTCGGGCCAGGCAGCGTGGCCGGTGATGGAGACGAAATCCAGTTGCAGGCTGGCGCGGTCAAGCGCTGTTTCAAGCGACCCGTGCCCGTAGGACAGGGCGCAGTGATTGTGAATATCGCCATAGAGCGGCGTCACACCAAGCTCGGTGGCAAGCGGAGTCAGGCGGGCGGGCAGCGGCGTGCGCATCATTTGATCTCCAAGGCGCGCGGATCAACCGGCGCGCCACCGTTTTCGAGCGACTGCTGGGCCGCGACCACCATCCGCAGGGATGCCAGCCCGTCCGACGGACCCACCGGCGGGGTTTCCCCCGCAACAAAGCGGGCCATTGTGCGCACAAGCTCCAGATCGGCTCCAAAATGCGAGGAACTGCGTTCGGCCTGGTTGAAATCGATGCGCTCATGGCGGTGGCCATATTCGGAAATCAGATCGATCCCGCCGGTGTGGCGCTCCATGCGCAACCGCCCCGAAGAACCGACGATTTCCAGCGTTTCCTGATCCGTGGCCCAAGGGCCGAAAATCGAGAAGAAGATGCAGGCCGAGATGCCGTTTTCGAATTTCACCGAAATCACGGCGTGATCATCAATGTCCGAGCCTGGAAGGAAAACGCAATTGTCGTTGCGGTCCTCAATGCGCGCGGCGTCGGTCCAGCTGCGGTTGGGAACCTGCCCCACACCTTCATGGCGATCAACCAGCGTTTCGTGGCGGCGGTAGGGGCAATCTCTCGTGCATTCGCTGCAGCGTGCCGGCGCATCCGGGTCAGGCCTGAAGATGCCGCTTCGCCCTCCGATTGCCGTGATTGTCTCGGGCTCGGACCCGGCAACCCAGCGCAGCACATCGAAATGGTGCGAACATTTGTCATTGATGGCGCCGCCGGATTTTGCCTGTGTGCGATGCCAGAGCTGCAGGTAACGGGTATAGGGAATAACCGATCGCAACAGGATCATCTGCGGATCGCCGATCCGGCCCCGATGCGCCATGGAGACCGCCTCGATCCATGGTTTTTCATAGCGGCGGGTGAAGCCCATCATGACCGGAAGGCCGCCCGCTTTTTCCGCGGCCAGAATTGCGGATGCATCGTCGAGCGTGACCGAAATCGGCTTGTCGAGGTAGACCCGCTTTCCGGCCTTAATCGCCATTTCAAGCGGCACGCGGTGGGCGTCGGTATGGGTGGTCACAAGCACCAGATCGACGCGTGGATCATCGAGAAGCTTGCCTAGATCCTCACATGGCGCTACCGCATGGCTGATCCCGCCTGCCGCATAAATGCCGTTGAGATGATCTGCCGCCAGCTTTGCCCGGTCGCTGATGAGGTCATGGACGCCGACAATGCGAAACCCGGTCTCAGCGGAGAGTTCGGCCATTCGGGAACCGATAAAATAGACGCCGCGTTCACCCGCGCCGATTATGGCCACTCCGACCGTACCCTGACTGTTTGATTTCTGTAGCATGCAATAACCATCAACTCTGACTGTGAGCTGACGCTATCGGGGTGCAATTACGGATACAACACGATGTGTACCCGCAATTTCAAACTTGTTGCACGCTGCCGTGCTCGACCTGCCCGATCTTGAGGTAATGGGCCTTGGGCTTGCTGCCTGAGAATGCAATCCGCTCCAGCAGAACCCGCTCGAATGTATCCAGCTTTTCGGTGTTGCTGTTGCCGACCATGTTGAAGACTTCGATGTGTTCCGAGTAAAAATCGGTACTGCCAAGCATGATGACGCTAAGCCCGGCGCCGATGTCCTGCTTGAGATCGGTGAGCGCTCGCTGCAGCATGAACCCTTCCACCACACCCCAGACGATGAGCGCGGTGAAGGGAAGCTTTCCGTTTTCATCAAGCGACGGGCGAAGCGCGTTCTTGATATCCTCTATCTGCATGGCTCCTGGAAGCCTGTCGATTTCCAGAAGATAGCCGGAATCTGGCTCGGGCAGCCAACCCGACAGGACCTCGAACTCGCGGCGCGCCATGGCGATCTGCCGCGCCTCATGGGATGACGTGAGAAAGCCGATCTTGCGATGGCCCTTGCCTTCGAGTTGCCTGAAGGCAATCGACAATGCCTCGCGCCAGTTGGTTCCGATCGCATCGGCGTCAATGCCGACTGCGGACACGCCATCCACGACGATGCTTTTGGCGTGACGTTTAAGAGCCGTCAAAAGTTCGATGGACAACACCTCGAAATGGATCTGGATAAGGCAAACCTTGAACACGCCGATGCGCTCGAGCACCGAGAGCATATGCTCGTCGCTTGAATAGCCCATCTGCAGAATGCTCACGCCGCGGGATTTAAGCCGCTGTTCGGTTTCCTGTAAAACGGTATGGGCCAGCCGGCTGTCAGAGATCCGGTAGAGAACCAGCAGATCGCTCTCCCACTCCGGTTCAGGCTCCCTGTGACCAGGATCCTGAACCACGGTTCCCGATCCGCGCCGCGACACCAGACGGCCGGACTCGAAATAGGGTTTGAGCACCTTTTCGATGTTACGCTGTGATATCGAGAACCGTTGCTTGAGCTGCCTGATGGTTGGAACACGATCGCCGTGGTCGGCTGCAACAATGAAACGATCCAGCCACTGTGCCAGACCCTCATTCGGTTTCTCATTCCTGCTTCGCATTCCGCTAGAATGCAAATTTTCCAATCTTAGGCAACAAGGTTGCGGTCTCGGTCAGGGTCCCGGCATTCCGGTACCAGTCCCGGCGGCAAGTCTGAAACCGGGTCAAGTCTGACTTGCTCTTGGTCCCGCCGCGGCCATTCAACTTGCCTGCCGTCACGCCGGTGCAGTTTCGCCAGAGCGGTCATTGATGCGACGCGCAGTATGTTGCCGTTGCTTGATCTCCAAGGCCCTTTCTAGCCCCCGGCGCTGCCGCACAAATCTGCTGGCATGCCGGTTGTGCAGGACCTCAAGCCTTGGCACGCACAGCCTCGAGCATCGCTTGCGCCTCATCGGCCAGAATGTCGCTCACCATCATCGTCATGCGGGGCAGGACGCGGCGGGAATTGATGGCGACACTGATGCTTTGAGCCGGTATGTTGATGCCCGACACCGAAATGCCGACCAACCGTCCATCCAGAAGTTCGGGTGCGGCATCCATTTCCGATGTCAGGGCCACGTGGTTCCCTTCCACCGCTAGATGCTTCAGCAATTGCAGGGAATTGGTCACAACCGGCGGCGGGCCGTTCGAGAACATCCAGGAGTGGCGCGCCTCAAGGATTCGCCGTATCGGCAAGGCGCGGCTTTGAACCACATTGGCATGGTTCCTGACATCGTTGAGCGTCACATTCTTGCTGCTGGCCAAGGCATGATCCGGCCGCGCCACACAATACAGGGGCAGCTCCGTTGACCAGACGACATGCAGGTCGCGCTGCGGCCGAAGGTTGAATGCCAGCGCAATGTCGCACTTGCCGTCTTCCAATGCGATCACAGCATCATCGGGCGTGCCGACGTCGACGTCGATGCGCACGCGCGGATAGCTGGCAGCCATCCGCGCCAGAAAGCGTGGCACCAGGCCATTGACCAGACTGTCCATGGCCAGAATGCGGATATGCCCCAGATCGACACCCTGCATCTTCTTGATATCAGAGAAAATCTGGTTCTCGTCAGCTCTCCACCGCCGGGCCAGCACAACGAACATTTCGCCCGCCGGTGTGATCGACATGCCGGTCGTCATTCGGTCAAACAGCAGGACGCCCAGGCGGTCCTCCATCAGCTTGATCTGCCGGTCAATCGCAGACGCGGCGATCCCGACGGAACGGGACGCGGCCTGGATTGAACCATGCTCCGCCACAGCCTCGATGTATTGCAGTCCGCGTGGTGTCAGTTGAAGGGACATGATGCAGCCCACCTAATTTCGAGAACGGATTATTGCTTATAATGTCATGGATTGAAACGCAAAGACGTGACTAATCTTGATCGACAGAAGCTGAACCGAGATCCATACCCGATGAAACATGCCCTGGAAGTCCTCAACTCTGCCTCGCGCCAAACCGCGATTGCAATGCTGACTCCGCTGGTGGAATTGTCGGGCTGGGTTGGAGAGGCAACAGTTGATGCCCGGCCGTTCGCATCTGACGCAGCCCTGGCCGAAGCGTTGGTCGAGACGATCCTCAAGGCGGGCCTGGAACGTCGTGTTGCGATGTTCAGGGTGCACCCGGAACTGGCCGGACGCGAAGCCTTGACGGGCAACATGACCGTCGCGTCGCAAAGCGAACAAGGCCGCCTCGGGCTGTTGAGTTTGGCCGCTGACGACCTGGCACGGCTGTCCCGCCTGAACGCGGCCTATCGTATGCGCTTTGGCTACCCGTTCATCATCGCCCTGCACCGGATCGAAGATCTGCAAAGCCTGTTTGCAACCTTCGAACAGCGGCTTGGCGCCACAGCTGTCGAAGAGCACACAACGACACTGGCAGAGATTGCCTCGGTGATCTGCGCCAGAGCTGCCAAGGCCTTCGGGCCGGACGCCGTGTTTCCCGAAATTCCCACCCTGTCCCCCACCGAACCACTGGAGTAACGCACATGACCTTCTTCAAGACAATTCTGACTGGCTCAGCCCTCGCCCTGCTCGCCGTCTCGGCACAAGCGCAGGATGTCGTCCGCGTCGCTGGCAATTTTGCCACCGAACATTCCTCGTCGCTGGCGATGGTCAAGTTCGAGGAAGAACTTGAGCGGCTCTCCGGCGGCGCAATCGACGTCAATATCTTCCCCGCCCAACAGCTCGGCGGCGCAGCCGAAAACGTCCAGGCTGTCAAGATTGGAGCAATCGAACTGATGTGGGTGGGCACGGCCTACCTCACCCGCACCGTTCCGGAACTGGAAGTCATTGGTCTGCCCTTTCAGTTCCCTGACCGCGAAACCGCCTTTGCCATCGTTGACGGCCCGGTCGGCGTGGCACTTGATGACAAGCTCGCAACAGAGGGCCTGACATCGATGGGGTATATGGAGCTTGGCTTCCGCCAACTGACCAACAATGTCCGTCCGATTGTAGCCGTCGAGGATATCGCAGGGCTGAAAATCCGCCTGCAGCCGAACGAAACGCATCTGGCCACCTTCCGCGCCCTTGGCGCCAACCCTGTTGCCATGGACGTCAAGGAGCTCTACTCCGCGCTTGAACAAGGCGTCATCGACGGTCAGGAAAATCCTTTTGCCATCATCAATGTGGCTGGATACGCCGAAGTCCAGAAGCACGTCTCCAACACCGGACACTTTTTCGATTTCATCTCCGTCGTCGGCAACAAGGCATGGTTCGACGGGCTGGATGCGGACAAGCAGGCCATGGTGCGCGAAGCAATGGCGACTGCAATCGCCTATCAGCGTGAACTGGCGGCGGAGCAGGATGCCGCAGGGCTTGGCACGCTCATCGAAAAGGGTATGACCTTCACCGAGGTTTCACCCGAACTCGCCGCAGCGCTCCGCGAGAACACGGCCGCGGCTGCAGCTGAAACCAAGTCGCGCCTCGACGTGGAACTTGTCGGATTGCTGGACGCCGAAACCGCCAAGCTTGGCATGTGATCCCTTGATGCTGGATCGTATTCTCACCTCGATCCTGACGCGCGCCGATACTGGCGCGCGTTATCTCGTGACATTTGGCGCAGCGGCCATGGTATGTGTTGTCTCCGCCCAGGTGGTCATGCGCTATGTGTTCAACAGCTCTTTCGACTGGGCCGATGAAGTGTCGCGTATAGCCTTTGTCTGGACGATTTTTCTGGCCATCCCCCTGGGCATACGGGACGGCACGCATGTGGGGATAGAACTCTTGGTCAAGCGCTTCCCGGTGCCGCTGCGCTCCCTGCTTGCCCGAGTGACAAACGGACTGGCAGCCTTGATGATGGTGGTCGTGGTCTGGACCTCGATCATCGTGGCGCTGGCGACCTGGTCCGAGAGGCTGGGCGCAATCAACCTGACATCCAGCGTATTTTTCCTTCCGGTCATTCTCGGCGCGCTCCACGCCACGCTTCACCTCACACAGATGGCCCTGTTTCCATCGGAGCCCACGACATGAGCCTTTTTGTCATTTGCGCGTTTTTGGTGCTGGCGTTTCTGGGCATGCCACTGGCGTTTTCGCTCGGCGTTTCGGCTTTGGCTGGGCTTTGGATGGCCGGGTTTGATCTGCTGGTGCTGCCGCCGCGCCTGATGAATGCGGTGAATTCGTTTCCGCTGATGTCGATCCCGCTGTTCATGATCGCCGGGGAGTTGATGCTCAAGGGCGGAATCATGGACCGGCTTGTCGATTTCGCCAATGCCTTCATCGGGCGTATGCGCGGCGGGCTGGCGCAGGTGGCGATTATCTCCGGTGCCGGCCTGGCGTCCGTTTCGGGGGCTGCGGTTGCCGATGCCTCGGCCTTGTCCTCAACGCTCGTGCCTTCCCTGAAAAAGCAATATGGTCTCGGCTTCTCGACCGGGGTCGTTGCTGCGGCGGCAAATCTCGGGCCCATCATCCCTCCCTCAGGCGCGATGATTGTTTATGCCTTCATGGCCGGGTCCAGTGTTTCGGTGGGCGGGCTGTTCATGGCAGGTGTCATTCCCGGACTGATCCTATTCTTAACCTTCATGGTCCTGTGCTGGTTCATCGCGTGGAAGCGTGACTATCCGCTGTCCGGCAACGCCGTCACACTCAGCAACATCCTGCGGGAACTGCGGCGCTCCTTTGCCGTCTTCCTGATGCCGGTTATCGTGATCGGCGGAATCGTCGCCGGTGCCTTCACCCCGACCGAGGGTGCGGCCGTAGGTGTTTGTTATGCCTTGTTCCTGGGCTTCTTCGTCACGCGGCAGCTGAAACTGAGCGATCTGCACGAGGTTCTGCTGACCGCAGCCAAGACCTCCGCCCTGGTCGGGGCGATGATCGCCTTTGCCTCCACCGTGACGTTCCTGTTCACCATCGACATGCTGCCGTTCAAGTTGGCCGGGCTGCTGCAGGGACTCACGGACAACCCGTTTGCGTTCCTCTGTCTTGTGGCCGTGATGCTGCTGATTGTCGGCATGTTCCTTGAATCCAACGCAGCCTACATAATGCTGGTGCCGCTGTTCCATCCGATTGCCATACAATACGGCATCGATCCCCTGCATTTTGGCTTTCTCTTCGTGCTCAATCTCGTCATCGGCATGCTGACACCTCCGGTGGGTGTCATTCTGTTCGTGGTGTGCGGGATCACCGGGGTCAAGATGGGCGAGCTGGTGCGCGAAAGCTGGCCGTTCATCGTGGCAATGTATGCCTTATTGCTACTGTGCATGGTGTTTCCCGGCGTCGTGACATGGTTGCCGGAACGGATGGGGTACTGATGCGCCTGCTGATGATCAATCCCAACACGACCGAAGCGCTGACCCAGCGGCTGGCAGCGTCGGTCGCCGCCGTCATCCCGCCGGATGTCACACTGCTTGCCGCGACAGCCGCGCAGGGATTTCCCTATATCTCGTCGCGTGCCGAGGCGCAGATAGCTGGCGTCCATGTTCTGGAGACTTTGGCCGAGCGGCAAGCCGGCTGCGATGCTGCACTCATCGCAGCATTTGGAGATCCCGGGCTGATGGCTGCGCGCGAACTCTTTGACCTGCCAGTTTCGGGCATGACAGAAGCATCGATGATGATGGCCCTGTCATTGGGGCAGAGATTTGCCTTCATTACCTTCAGCCAACATCTTGCCCCCTGGTATGAAGAGCAAGTCCGTCTTGCCGGCCTCGAAGGGCGCTTCGCCGGGGTCTTCACACCAGACGAGGCGATCACCACGATCTCGACCGTGGCCGAGGACTTGCGGGAGCCTCTTGTCTCCACCTGCCACCGCGCCGCCCGTCATGCAGACGTGCTCATCCTCGCCGGTGCCCCGATCGCCGGGCTGGCCAACGACATCAGACGCGACATTCCCCGCATCCTGATCGATCCGGTGCAAGCCGCCGCGCTGCAAGCGGTTGCGCAATTCAGACTGCTTCCACAGGGGGCGTCGCAGGGGAGTTTCGCGCGGCCTCCTGCAAAACCAAACACCGGACTGTCACCGTCTCTGGGCCACTGGATCGCAGGTCAAGATCAGACCTGAAACGCCTGCCCCCCTTTGCTTTGTGATTGTTTGACTGCCCCGTGGCGAGGCTGTTGACCATGCCTGTTCGGAGGCTTTCCGGGGCTGTGACCAGTCGGAGTGCCGTCATGAATCTGGATAGCGGTTTGCGGGCAGGCCGTTTCCGGCCGATTGTCGTTAAGCCGCCTCCCGATCATTTACTTTCGGTGCGACAAGATTTTGCACCTGTGTACAGGAATACCTGGTGGCTCCGGTCGCCAGCAATTGTGGCGCGGTACCGGCCGCGGGTCACCCTGCACAGAGCCGGCCCTGTCCTGCAGCCCCGGCCCGGCGGCGCGTCTGGACGCCCGATTCACATCCGATATCCGGAACCCGTTTGCCGCTGAAGCCGGTACCGGCGTCAATTCGGCGACCTTCATCAGGCCTGCACGGCGACAAGAAACCTTCACCCCACAGCGCCTCGAGAAAACGGATGGCGGTATCACCCTATTCAGCTGCGGCATCTTCCGGACGGCAACCGTCCCGAAATTCCGCAGCGAGTCGCAACAACCCTCCCGCCATGCGCTCATGACGGCCTGTCAGCGGGAGATCAATTCAGAATTGAGCAGCGTGATGCGGAAGCAGAAGACGCAGATGCGCGAATGCCGATTCAGTTGCTTCGCTGAGGGTTATCGGAAACCCCTGCAGGTGCATCTGCAGCCAAAGCCCATCGGAAAAGCCATCAATCGACTTGGTCAGCAGCTCCGGGTCGGGACCTCCAGATATATCGATCAGAGCCCTGCAACTGCTGAGCATGGCCTCATAGCGGGCCACCGTCGCCTTGACGCAGATCTTGCTGTAGAGCGGCTGGGCGCCGGCCTCCCCCCAGAACGAAAACCACAGCGCCAGCTTTGTCGGGCTGCAGATGGCGGGGCTAAAATCGGTGCGGATCAGTCCGAGGATGCGCTCAAGCGGGTCGGGCGACGCCATAGCCAGGCTCCAGGCTTCTTCATATTCCTGCAGCATCCGCGACAGGGTTTCGGTGAGCAAACCTTCCTTGTTCTTGAAATGAAAGACAAGGACGCCCTGGGACACCCCTGCCGCCGCCGACACATTGGCCAATGTCGTGCCGCTGATCCCGTGCCGCGCCACCACCTCGACCACAGCCTCGATGACCCGTGCCTGGGTCCGGCTGCTGGTCGGGGAAACCTTCTGTGATTCAGCTTGTTGCGCCATATGCATTGTCTAGCGCACCGTCCACGGAGATAACAGAACATATTTTGACTGAACGCTCAGTTCATTCTTGCCTTGGTTTTTCTCAACCCTGCGGCCGATCATGAGATTTGACGCAATCATCGCAGGCGCGGACCACAACGGCCTGACCGTCGCCTGCTTCATGGCCCGGGCCGGGTTGAAGACCGCGATGGTAGAGCAGGAAGACCATGTCGGCGGTGCGGCGGTCAGCCTCTCGCCGACGCCCGGCTGAACCTATTCCAGCCGATCCTATGTCTGCTTGCGGCTTGGTTCCCCGGAGTCCGGCTGGCACCGCTATGGCGCGGCGATTTATTTCTATCTGCTGGGCAAGCTCGATGCGGAAACGCTGGAAGCCTACCGCATCTGCTGCGACCTCGATTTGGAGGATCCCGCGGCAGTCGCCGGCTCACGCCGGGCAGCCGGCAAAAGCCGCTGAGACGCTTTCAGCAAAACATCCGGCTGGAGCCGCGGATCAGGCACAACGGACAGGGTTCAGGCGTAGAGCACCGAATCATAGCCATAGGTTTCGCTCAGTTTCTGGCCGAGGACATGCTTGTGCTTGTGCTCGAAGGTCAGGAATTCGCTGAGCGTCGTAGCGCTTTCGCGCGGCCAGAGCAGCTGCAGGCGGCGAAGCTTGGTCGGAACCCGGATGCCGGCCTCCTCCGCCCGGACGATAATATCGGAGATGTCATCCCAGGTTTTCTGCATTTCATGGGCGGCGGCGAATTCAATGATCGCCGCCTTCTTCTTCTCATCCGTCGGTGTGTTCATCGAGGCATTGTCGAGCTCGACCTGCGCCATCTTGCGCATATTGACGGCATTGGGCAGAAGCCAGTTTTCGACATTCTGCATATTTTCGGCAACGCTTCCGACAAGCTTCTCATCAAAATTGCGCATGTCGAAATTGCAGCCGGACTCGGTCAGCAGTCCGCGCAGGAACTCCATCAGCTTCTTGGAATCATTGGGCAGCAGATCCGGATAGTGCTTGTAGATGTCGGAGGCGATCCGGCTTCTGTAATAGGCGTTGCGGCCGAACTGGGCGAGCAGAGACTCATAGTGCTGGCCGGCAACCTTGTCTCTCGCCAGATCGGATTCGGTCAGGGTCGCAATCAGGTTTTCCAGCACCTCTTCGCTGGCGCCCTGTGGTTGCCAGCGACCGTTCTCGGACACATTCGCTGCTGGCCGCTTGGCGGATTCACCCAGGGCGCTATGGAATGCATCGAAGATCTCGCCGGCGATCTGCAATTCCTCCGACAATTTCGCAAGATCGGCCCGGTCAATGGGCCTGAATACACCGTTGGGCTCACACAGCGCCTCGAACATTTCAGGCTGGCTGAAGGACAGCCATTCCCTGAATTCCACATCACTGAGGCGGTGATCGATGCGGTTGACCAGTTCGGCGAGCGCCGGCAGATCATCTCCGGCCGGGCTGAGCCCGTTGATGCGGTAGATGCATGTCCGCAGGGCCGGGGTCCGGGCCAGACGGGTTATCAGGAAGGCAGCGACAATCTGATCTTCAAGCTGCGGCAGCGCCACGAACGCCTGGTCGCGATCAAGCAGGCTGAGGGCCCTGAACAGGATATTGCCGTCCCGCGCCGGCCTGAACTCTTCCCGGCCGGCCCAGAAATCCGGATCGATGGCGTCGGCCAGCAGCCAGGGCGCCGGATCGCGGATAAAGGCGTCCCAGGCAAAGCTGCCTTCCTGCGAGCCCATGCCGTAATAGATGGCCGAATGGACCTTCAACGGCGTAAATTCGAAAGGCGAATAGGGTGCTGCCACCCAGTCATGCTTGATGCTGAGCGACGCAGGCAGAGATTCAAAATCGTTCGGCTCGGACAGCGAGGAGCGCTTCGCCGGCCGGTGCGCATCGATTTCCGCAATCTTCTTGTGGCTCGACGTGTAGACGCCGCGCAGCAGCTGCAAGCCGGTCGTATTGGCCTTGAAGGCGATGATGCTGTCGGAACTCAGATGCTGGCCGGCGCGCAGCTTTCGCCCCATGGTGTCGTAGAAAACCAGATGGTCTCCCGCCGATATCTCATAGACCGAGAGCTTGACCTTCTCACCGCTTTCATTGGGAAACACATCGACGAAATAGTCCGGCTTGGACAGCTCGAACCAGCGGTGCTCCTGGGTGAGAATCTCAATGAGATTCTGTCCTGCATCACCGACTTCGGCTTCACTCCAGTCGCCGGAGCTGGAGAGCAGCTGGCGGTAGGCGTCGACAAGGTTGTCGCTGATCGACTGGAATGTGCCCGGATCGATATCGATGATATCGCTCCATTCATTGGCCCGTTGCCGGTGCGCCGAAACATGCAGGAAATAGAGCCCCTGCAGCAGCGGCCGGCTGCCTTCAATGGTCAGAACGGCGTTTTGAACCCGGTCGTTCTCGACAGAGGCCCGGGTGATCGCGGTTGCGTTGTCATCCCTGGCCACCAGTTCGGCTTCGGTGATGTCATAGCCGACCGGAAAGATCTGCAGCGCATCTTCCAGATGCGGCACCTCAAGGCGAAAACTGGAAACGGCAACCACATTGCCCATGTCGTCGCCATCGTGAACCGGCCATGAGGTGAAATAGCCCGCCCATCCGATATGGGCATGGGGTTTCTTGACGTGATGGATGCGCTTGTCGGACCACACGAACCGGGCGTCCGGATCATCGCCGTCCTCTTCAGGAAGGGCGATGACGACGTTGCCGTAGCGTGCATTGGGCACAGGGCCCTCGGTCTCACCGGCCAGCTCAAAGGCCTTGAGCGGCTTTGCCGTCTGTCCGTCGTCAATCAGCAATTCGACGGAATGGGTGCCACGCGGCAGCCGGAGCGTTCTGAGAAAATCCTCGCCGGGCGCAATCGAGAAGATGTCAACGACAATTCCCGAGCGGTTTCCTTCCCGGAAGGCGTGAGGCTTGAGATGACACAGGACGATCGCACCTTTGCGGTGCTTGACCAGCTCTTCCCCCTTGGACGCAAAATACCCCAGCACCGCTTGGTCCTCGCCATCCCAGGCCAACCAGATATTCCCGCAATCCCCGCCCCGAAACCCCATTGAACTCTTTCCTGTACTATTCAAATGGTTTATTGGTTTCCAAAACTTATAATGAAATTCAGCAAAAGGGAACGCTGAATTGACTGTTAATGATAACAACGAAATTCACGTCGGGCTGACCGGACCGGTCAGGTCAGGCAAGACAAACTTGTTTGTCGACTTTGCAAAATGCGTCGAACTCAACTTCCATGGGTTTCGCCAACTTCACAATATCAACATAGAAACTGACCGGATAAACCGGAAACTACTTAGGACTTACTACAGAAACCTGCCGGAAGCGACCGAAAGTGTCACCGATATCCGGTTTGATCTGGAACTCGACCTGCCGGCCGGGAACGGACTTCCATCCGACAGCGCCCTCGAGAACAGGCAATTCACCATTCATGTCCGCGATGCGCCCGGAGAGGCCGCCTTTCCAAGCAGCGATGTCGCCGGAAAGGCAAATCCGCACGCCGAGAAGGCGAAGGAACTCGATGAATGGTTTTCCAAGGCCAAGGGCATCGTTCTGGTCATATCGGCATTGAACGCCGGCACCGATGAAGGCTTCGAGGCGCTGATCGACAAGGTCGAGGATTTCTTCGAGCGGGCCGGCAAACCGGAATTTCAGAACCTTGAACGCGTGGCGATCGCGATCAGCATGTTCGATCTGCTTCTGCTGCGTTTCGGCAATCGCTCGCGGGACATCGCCACCGAGCCGGAAGCGGTTCTGGCCATCCTGCACGCCCACATGCGGCCAGCCTTTGACATCATCAAGGATTTCCGGCCGTTCCCTTCCCAGGAGCGGGATATCGATCTGAGATTCATCGCCACATCGAGCTACGGCTTTCATCCGCAGCTGGGTTGCGCGAATATCGATGCCAATGCCGAAATACTCGATCCCGGCAATTCCCGGTTTCCGGTTCCGCTTACGCCGGACAATGTCCGCTACCCCTATATGACCGCCGATCCCTTCATCTTTGCAGCACTGGGTCTGGACAGTCCGTTCCTGTTCACGCGCGACGAGATCCTGAGCGGGATTTTGAAAGAACGCGACCAGACGGACGCCATCCAGACTGCAGCGAATGGCGCATCCGCGGCTGCGGAAAACGCCGACGGCCCGGCAGGCTAGATCCGATTCCGGCAGTTGCGTAACAGCAAACCGCGCATCCAATTGCAATGCGCGGCGTCTCTCAAGCGTCAAGACAGGCTGGGTGCGTCAGATTTCACGCCGGAAATTGGGCCTGACCACCACAGGCCTGCGCCGCCGCGGCCGCTGGGTAGCATCTGCTTCGACATCGGCAAGCACTTCGGAATTGGCCGCGGTCAGACCGGCCGGCTGGGCAGCGGCAAGCTTTCCGGCCGGCCTGTCTTCGGTGGCGCTTCTGGCGGCAGCTTCGACAGGCACCGCAGACGATGCCGTATCATCCGCGGCGTCAGCGGTTTCAGCAGCGGTTATCTCCGGTGCCGCTGTCCGGCTTTCCACCGCTTCATTGTGCCGGCGGATGCGGCGGCCCACTTCCGCCAGTCCCTGTTCCGAGATCAAGGTGCCACGGCTGGTTTTCCTGGCCAGCTGCTTGCGGAACAGATTGTCGACGATAAGCCGCATCTGGCTGCGCATCTCGTGCGAATAATCCTCGTCATAGAGCTGCGGCAACAGATAGCCCTGCTTGTCAAACACCGTGCTGAGGATCACGTTCTTGGCGGCCAGCACTGAATCCGGATCGTCTGGCTTCGCATCGAGGTCAAGATCGGCGGTATCGAGATCATCTTTCCGCCTTGAAGCTTTCGATACGGAATTGGCATCCCAGAACAGCTTCGAAAGCAGCAATGACAGCTCCTGCAACAGCGCCAGCAAGGCCGGGAAATAATCGCGCGCCGAAGCGGTTCCGTTGAACAGCGCTTCAACCTTGCCGATGGCCTTGCTGATCGCATCCTGTGACGGGTTGATCCGGTCATAAAGACTTGCCAGATCCTCGCGGTACGGACCGCCTTCGAGGCCGCGCTGCTCGGCCGCCAGAAGACAGGTCTCCAGCACTTCGGCCCGCATCTGGTCGTAGGCGCGGGTGATCGGCTTGAGCCGCTCGGGGCCGGACACATCCAGCATCTCGCCACGCAGATTGTCGATGATCTGCTTGCGCCGGTCGGTCTCGTCACAGGTCTGGGCAAAGGCGAGCTGCTCGGCGTCGAGCGTATCAATCTGCCTGAATACCGCCATCAGCGCCTGTGGCTCGCAAGCCGGGAGGTCGGACACCGACTTGAGGTCCGACAGCACTTCCGTGACCACCTGGCAATAGCTCGCGGTCTGCTTGAAGGTGGTCTGAGACGGCGTGTCGATGAAAGCGTTGACGCTCTGCAGGAAGCCGTCTGCATCGAGCGTATAGCCCGAAGCGACATCTTCGCTGATCTTGGCTGTGGTGGTTTCGAGCTCCCGGGCCACATTCGTCACATCCGCCTGCAGCGCTGCCTGTTGCTGGTTTGCGGCCAGCAGCTGGTTGCGCGCAGTCTCGTATTCCCTGTTCAGCCCGGCAAGCTCGGCGCGGGTCTCGGTGAGTTGTTCGCCAAGCGCGTTGTAGCAGGTGCCCCTGAGCCCGCCGCCGGTGCCGGCGCGGCGTCTGCGGTTGCAGGCAGGCGCATCGGTGAGCTCGCTGGCCAGACCATCGGCGAGCAGGATCGCCTTGCTGTCAGGCGCCACACCCGGTTCGCCTTCCTCGGTCTTCAGAGCCGTTTCGAGCTTTTCAACCCGCTCGGCTGCCGCTGCCCTCTGGCTCTGCTTGGCTGCAACCAGCGCTTCAAGGGTCCCGATCTGCGTGGTGGCCTTGACCAGCCCCCGCTCGACCTCGCCCTGCTGGGTCTTCAGCTGGGCCTGCCGGTTTCTCAGTTCGGTTTTCCGGGTCTCGATCAGCGTCTGCAGTTCGGAGGCAATTTCCTTTTTCTTGTCGCGGTCGCGCAGCTCGTCCGTGAGAGCGCCCATCCTGGTCGAGTAATCCTTCAGCGCTTCATCGGCCAGCAAGGCGGCCCTTCTGTCCTGGTAGCGTTCGGTCATTTCCTGATTGATGTCGTGGGCATAGAGACCCATCTGCCTGAGATTGGTCTCGGCATTGGCCAGGTCGGAGCCGCCGACACTGAGGAACTGCTGATGATAGGAGGCAAAGGAGGAAATCCAGCATATCGCCACCGCAACCAGATAAAACGGCGTCACCACGGCAATCTGGGTGAGGCGGTTGGACGAGATGCCGTCACCAAGAACCAGTGATGTAAAGGCCAGGAATCCGACAGCAAGCGCGGTGATACCGACCCACGCATAGGTTTCGGTCATGAATATGCGCGCGCCGCCACTTGTCGCATAGGCAGTCATGAAGAAGGCCACTGCCGCAAAGACAATGATGAAGCCCTGCTTCAGGCGGACCGTGCTCAGGATCGCATTTCCGTCGTTGTGTTTCTTATCCATCTCAACGCCTGCTCCCTTTACTCAAACTCTACTGGTAACTAACCCCGGCGTCTTGGCGGTATACGAATAGTTAACACGGGTGCTTTCATTCCTGCAAGGCGAGCCGCCACGAGGAGCACCAATGCCGCCGGGATTGCCATGAAAAGATGATGACTTGTTCCTGCCGACAGCCAGGTCATCGGCTGGCCCATGACGGGCAGCAGCCCGAATGCGTTGGACCAGGCGAGGATCCACTGCATCAGGAACAGCATGCCGGCGCCGAGTGCGATGCAGGCCAGGGCCTGATCGGCGCCCGTCTCGACCGGATCGCGTGAGCGCTTGGCCTGAAGTTTCAGATAAAGGCTGATCACCAGGAAGATGAAACAGGCCTGCAGCGCGATCAGCAGGATTGCGGCGGCGTTGCCGTGCCGGGTGACAATGTAGGTCGCGGCAAAGTCGCTCTGGACCACAGGAACGCAATGCGGCCTGACCGGGCCTTTCAGCGTCGACGGCGTGCAACGCAGCGTTTCCGCAGTCTGCGTCTCGTCCGGACAGGAAATACCAAGGCCCCGGGAGATTGTATCGCCCAGCCATCCAACCGCATAGCCAATATTGTAGGGCGCTGCCGTCAGCTCCGCACTCATGCCGCACGGCGCATTCGCCAGCGTGGCCCGCGACCGCAGCACATGGAAGTTCATGTCGCGCAGCAGCAACTGCCGCGGCTTCTCATATCCACCGGTGCGGCCGAAGCGCAGATCGGCCCAGCTCATCAGCCGCTCCACCGGCAACCGGCGCCCCTCGCCCAGCACTTTCTCCAGTTCGGTGATCTGCTTGTCAGGCCCGTAGAACCAGGACCAGTCCTGCACCCCGAGCCCTGCCTTGGCCGGCACGTCCCTGAGCGCCACGGCCATGACCAGCGCGATCAGCGGCGCGGCAATAGCCACACGCGCCAGCGTCCAGTTGACGCGATTGCGAATGGCAATGGCGAATGTGATGACACAAAGACAGGTCACGGCAAGCGCCAGGATCAGCACCTCACCGCGCATCAGTGCCCATGTCCCCATCAGCGCCAGCGGCAATCCGAGCAGCAGGATGAACACCGCGCGGGGGATGGTCAGCGTGCGGATCAGCATGGCGGCGAGCAAAAACAGCGCCACTGCCGCCGCGATCAGGTATTCCGGCGATGCAACCGCCACATCAATGACGGCCCTGGCCTGATCAAGCGCGAGCAGCGGCGCCGTGATAATGGCCGCGAACACGACCAGCAGCAGGGCGAACTGGGCATAGCTCATCCGGTAGTCCTGAATCGACGGTACGTAGGACAGCGGGATCCGTTTGATGTCCCTCAGATCGTCGAATTCTTCCTCCCGGATCCGCCAGCCGATCGCCATGACGCCGACAACCGCGGTGATCGCCGTTGCCGAGCCGATGATGATCAGCGGCGAGTAGTCGGATTTGACCGCCGGGACGAACAGCAGCGCGATCAGGAACAGAGTGGAGAGAATGACGGCAATCAGCGTGATGCCGAACCAGGCCTGCGCCAGCAGCCGGGCGCGGATCAACCATTGCGCCAGCGCCGCGCCCAGCAGCACCACAATGGCAAATTTGCCCGCCTCGACAGGCTGGATCGAACCGCCAAGACCGGTCTGGTTGCCGAGGAAGAACCAGGCAGCGAACAGGGCAAAGACGATGGCCAGCAGCCACATCGTCGGGGAAAAGAAGGAAGGACGCCCGGCAAAGTCATTGCCAATCCTGAGCTTGAGCGCCGTCGGGGAGACAATCGTCAAGGCCATCACAAACAGCGGCAGAATGTCGAGCACAACGAGCTTATGCTTGATGAAGAAGCGCTCCCAGTCGGTGTTGGGTCCTTCGGCGCTGAGGCTGAACATGGAAATCGAGCCGATGGCGATAATGCCGGTGAGAACAAGCCAGAATGCGCCGAGGCTGGCGCCACCGGAGCGGTCGAGCATGACGACAATCGTGGCGCAGACCCACATGGCGCCCAATCCGTAGAAAAGCCACAGCGATGCATCCGGAACCGCGATGAACATTCTGGCGGTCGCAACCAGATCGGGCAGCAAGGCGAGGACCAGCACGAAGCCGCCTGCCAGGACGAGGAATGTGCCCCGCAGGAGGGAGCCATTGGCCCGCCAGATCGTGGCGCCCGGCACCGCCAGCACGATCAGCAGGCACAGGCAGATCGCGGCCCCTCTGGCCAGAATTTCGGCACTCACCAGCCCTTCGGGACTGCTGACAAACAGGCGGTCGAGCGCCGGGGGCAGCTGCAATTGCGACACCTCGATGCTCGCCCCCTTCGGCAATATATTGGGGGAGGAATCGATCGGGGGCGGGCAATCTTCGGCCGAGGCGGTTTCCGCGACGGTCCCGGAGGCCTGGGTGCAGACGTTTTGGTCAAACAGCGCGGCGCGCCGGTTGGGCGCGATGTGAACCTCCCAGCCGCCCTGCGGCGTGGCTGCCGTTGTGATCGCGTAGCGCGTCTTGCCGGCGGTGAAATGCGTGACCGGCGGATTTTCGAGCGCTGCGGTGGAGGCAACCGGCACCTCGATGCCGGTGCGGCCGTAATTCTGGCGGATCCGCATGCCGTTGAGCCAGGTCTCGAAACTGACGGGAACCAGTTGGGCATCGCGGTAGATCGAGACAAACAGGCGGCCGTCCGAGAGGTTCTTGCGGACGATGAATTCCAGCTCCGGATTGGCGCGCGGCATCGCCACCAATGCGTAGCTGTGCATCGTGCAATCCACATCACCACCCAGGACCGCGATGGTTGCCCTGCCTTTTCTGCGCAGCAGATCACCCAGCCCGAAGGGCTCGACAAGGCCGGACACCCTGTGGGTGATGTCCTGGCTCAGCTTGTTGGCCTGAGACACAACCCAGCTGGCGGTGCTCTGCTCGTAACATCCCTTAGCCGGCTTTCCATCGACAAGGATTTCCGCACCATTGCGGTAGACAACCGCAGTCGAGGCCTTGCCTGTCCAGTCCTCGACCGCAAATTCAATGCCGTCATCATCCCGCACGGCGATCTTTACCAACTGCGAGCCGGCAGAGAGCAGCGTGTAGGCGCCTTTCTGGCGGGAAATCTCGTAGCGCTCGCTCGAGCCCTCTTCGGTCTTACCGCCAAACTCGACATTGAGGCCGCGCAGCTCGGCCACCCGGCTGATCAGCAATTGCCCGTCATCCGTCGCGCGCAGCCGCACGTGCTGCAGCTCCGCCGAGCGTGCGCCTGCCGGCTGAAGCAATTCCGCGCGCCCGAGTACCACCTCCTCGCCACGCGGAATCATCAGCTTCAGATCCTTGAGCGAACTGAACCGCGGCGCTTTTTCGGCTGCTGTGAGAAGCGCAAACATCCACCAGAAGATCACCGCCAGTGTGGCAAGCCCGAAGACGAGACGCATCAAAATGCCGAAGACCGAACTGATGGAGCGGATGATCTTCATTTTTCCGCCTCGTACAAGGCGAGAAGAAAATCTCGAACGATCGGCCCGCAAACCGATCCGCCATAGCTCGGGGAAAAGGCCACGCGGCAGGCAAAAGCAATTTTCTGATCAAACCCGGCAAGACCCTGCTGCGGGTCGACATAGCCGACCAGCCAGGATGCGTAGCGCCCATCGGATGGTGCGTTGGCGTGATTGAACACCGGCGCGGTGCCTGTCTTTGCAAAGATCGCGTTGCGAAGCTCCGCCGGAATTTTCGCAAAGGCACTGCGCGAGGTGCCTCCCTGCTTGCGGATGACCGCCCCCATGCCGTCGCGCAGATCACGCAGGAACCGGTCGGCCAGTGCCTGTTTTTCCGGTGGTGCAACCAGCAGGGGCTCGCCTTCCACAGGATCATCCGACGGCCCCCGTTCCGCCTGTGGCACAAGGTGCGGCCGGACAATCCTGCCGGTGGCAACCGAGGCAGCGACCGAGGCCATGGCAAGCGGACTGGCGCTGACGCTGAGCCCGATGCCGCCGCGCGCCAGCCTCAGCCGTCGCGGCTCTCCCGGCGGCACGGGTAGGCCGGCTTCAACGATCAGCGGGCTGGCACGGCCGCGTCCGGTGGCGGGATAATTGACATCGAGAATGTCGAGGGCACTCTTGCGGCTGATCGCTTCAGCGCTGCGGGCAGCGGGGAAAAACCGTTCGGCTTCCCTGGCCAGAATGAGATCGGGTACCAATTCGGTGTGCTCGAAGCCGGTTTCCGGATCAACCAGCTTGTCGGCATCGAGATACATTGCAATGCCGGCGAAAAACAGGTTCGAGGAGCGCTTGATCGCCTCGCACATGCCGGCACGCGGGATGCGGGCGTCACCGCAGCCGCTGTCGACACCGGTTTCCAGGATGTGGCTTATTCCGCTGCGCACGCCGGAAGATGAGGCCGAGTTGCCCATGCAGAACACGATCCGGTCTCTCGCACCCAGGATCGGCAACGCATTCATCTTCTTCGGATCCCGCTCCTCGTAGTCCGGCTTGCAGCGGCCATTGAAGGAGGGCCTCGTCGCGGCGATGCCAAACAGGTCGGCGATCTGCAGCGGGGTCGCGTTGCCCAGCAGCACATTTTCAAGCGCCGTGTCGCCGGTGTCCAGAACATGCTGGCTGGCCGCCAGCGCGGTGATCAGCTTGAAGGCGGAGCCCGGCGTGCCGCGCAAATCGTAATTGCGCCAGGCATAGGCCGCCAGAGGGCTCTTGGCGGACGCGGTCAGCTCAAGGGTCTCGATATCCCAGGAGGACATTCCGGTGCGCGGTTGCGGCAGGCTGGCGACGGCCAGCACATTGCCAGCGTCATCGCCATCCGCATCGAGAATGACCAGATCGGCGCGGCGCTCGCATTGTTCCTCATCTTTCGGGCAAGTGTAGTTTTGCGCAAGTGCCGCCAGCGCCTTTTCCTGGTAATCAGGAATCAGGGTCAATGTCGGATTCTCCCCCTCCTCCGTCCGGATCAGCGCGGCAGCAACAGAGCCGGAATCCCCGGTGCCCAGCCCCAGCAGGCCGCCAAGCCCCAGCTGGAAGGCTTTCTGGGTCAGTGCGCCTTGCGAATCCAGAACCGGCAAATCGGCCAGCGCCAGGCTGGTCAGCGGCTCGGATTGGCTCTCGACCCTCTGGTTGTCCGGCACATTCCAGCTCAGATCACAGCCCGTGTCCGGCTCACCTGTCGCTGATTTGCCGACCTTGAATCCGGCCAGTTCACAGGCAACGCGAATGCGCCCGAACCCAAGCGACACCTTCTGGTCCGGAATCTCGGGCATGCCTTTCTGGCGGTTGGCGAGATAGCGCCTGAGGCCGCGATCAATCCGGATTGACGGTTCAATCAGCAATTCGAGATCAATCAGCCTGCCCTTCGGCTCGGAGAGCAATATCTGCGTTCCCGTCGGCCGCCCGCGCGGGCTCTCGCCTTCGCACCGCACCCTGTGGCCGATCGAGCGTGTGTCATCGGCACAATAGACCGCCATCCAGGCCAGTTGCCTCACACCCGCTGCCTCGGCCACCTCGTCAGGCCCGGTGGCGGGATCGATTTTCAGCAGTGTTCCGTTGACCGAGATGGAACGGACTGCGCCGATGGTGCGAATGCTCACCGGCATGTCGCCGAACGTCATGGTAGTCCTGAACCGGTACTGGCCCGATTCACCTGTCTGCGTGTCGATGACTGGGGTTATCACCTTCCAGTCGCCGAAGAAGCTCTCGGTCTCGCTGGCCAGAAAGGCATAGTCGAACTGGGATATGGTTGCCGTCGAGATCGACTGAACCGCCCTGCCGTCGGCGGCAATCGTTGCTTCCCATTTGTTGGGCAGGCAGCGTGCGGGCACGAACAGCCTGGCGGTGCTGACACCATCGGCGCAGG
Organism: Hoeflea sp.; assembly: GCA_048261205.1. Classification (GTDB taxonomy): domain Bacteria; phylum Pseudomonadota; class Alphaproteobacteria; order Rhizobiales; family Rhizobiaceae; genus Hoeflea. Next base: position 30,149 of record JBLXGF010000006.1, on the reverse strand, counting down.
CCACACCCTGATCGGATTTCAGCGCGCTGCTGGCCTCGCGGTTGTCGGAGACAGAGACAATCCGGTAGCTTTGATTGAAATTGGCAACCTGTTCGCGAATGCGTTCACCCTGCGCCGATTCGCACAATTCGCGGACATATTTGCGCCCGTCCTCGCCGGCCGGGCCGGAGGCCAGGATGACCGTTTCGGGCGAGCGCATGGCCAGCGTGTTGCAGGGGGCATGGCCGAGAGCGACGGATATGCCATCGCGGACCGGCCATATGGCGCCGCCGTCGACCAGAAAATCAAACGTGGTGGCATCGAAAGCCAGAGCGCTGGGGATCTCGACACGTTCCATCCAGACCCGGTTGATCCGGAACGTGTCGACAAAGAAGTGGGCGCCGAGATAGAGAATGCCAGCCAGCAGAGACAGCACAGCAATCTGAAAATGGCGCGCACTGAACAGTCTGGCTTTCATCGCCTCAGCCTCCCTCATAGGGGGTGAGGACAAGCGGCCCGACGACTTTCTTTGTCTCGCCGGGCTCAAACGCGGCAAGCGGCATGCCCGAGCATTTCTCCGCATAGGCCTCGCCAAGCGACAGAACGGTGTCGCCAAAGGAGATGCGGCCGCATTGATCGAGCCAATCGAGGTGGTAGCCGCTGAAGGACTGGAACGTGTCCGAGAAAATCACCTTTTCCGGCACTTCCGGCAGCTCCAGATAGCCGAAGGGCTCGCCGTCGGCGCGGCCAACCTCGATCATGTTGTTTTCGATGGTCCGGCATTTCAGCCCGACACTTCCCGGCGTCTTGAACGGCGCGCCGGTCTGGCCCCATTCATAGACATATTGCTCTTCGTTCTCGCAGTCCCAGACCAGAGAGACCCGTGCGACCTGAAGGGCGTAGGCTGTCAGGATATTGTCCCGGTCAAGATCAATCCACACCCGCTCGATGTCGCGGTGGGAAAAATCGCGCAAGTCGAACAGCAATGAGCTTATGGCTGCGTTGCAGCCAGTTGTCGGTTTCCAGTGCAGCCGCGACTTGCGGGAATCGACACAGAGTTCAAGCCGACCCGGAATCTGGGCGGTGCCGACAAAATCGATTTTCCAGGCAACATCACATTGCTCGTCGGTGCGCGCCACCTGGGTTGGAACGGGTTCATTGCCGTGCCCGCGACAGAACGAAAGCGTGGCATCGACGCCCCGGCCCCTCGGCTCTTCATTGACCGGCGTGAACACCGCTTCCTTGTTGATGAACATATAAGACGACTGCACTTCCTCGTCGGAGCCAAGGTCGATCTGCGCGTGCAGCAGCCCTTCACTGAGGCCGATCACCAGCCCGCCCTGTCCCTTGTAGAGACCTGCGGGCCGGCCATCGAGCAACCGCGGCTCGTTGTAATCCTCACGCATGGAAGGGTCGGGATAATAGCGGATCCAGCCGATCGGCCGTTCGCCGCGGCGAGGCACGAACACGCCCTGGCCGAGATACATGTTGAGCTGATTGGCCGGCAGTGACGGGTTGACCATGCAGTCCACCCTGACGCCGATTGTCGGATCGAAATAGCCCTTCAGGGTCGACCCCAGGCTTTCCGATATTCTCTCCTCAAGCCCCATTTCGGAAGCGGTGTCACACACGCCGCCGGCCCCCGACACAAAGGTGAGGTGCTGAAAGGCCACCTCGACAACCTCGCTGCCGTTGGCGGTTCCGATGACCAGCTTGTCGGTGACATTGTAGAGAACCTCGTCTACCGAGCCGCGCGAGACCTGAAACAGACCGGCTCTCTTGCCCGGGTCGGGATTGCCTCCCACCACCCAGGGGAAATCACGCGCCGCCTTGGAGCTCCTGGAAAACAGCCAGCCCAGCAGTCCGCGCTTCGGGATGCCAAACACATTGCGGCGCCAGAAAGCCTGGTTGTCGCGCAAATCGAGCTTCACCGGAATCATGATGACCGGCCGGTCAGTCTCGTCCGAGAAGCGAACTGGATTACCGAGTGTCATGAATGCGTCCGCGCCCTACCATGACCGGTCCAGAATCAGAATTCGCGGGCTCTTGCGGCCATTCGGCCCATTCCACCCCGGGCGTTCACAATCGATCACCAGCTCCTCTCCCCCCTTAGGATTGGCAAATCGGGAGCTTGCCGCAAAAGCCGCTGTGCGGATGCGGGAAATATCCCTGAGTTTTTCGCTGTCTTCGGTGGTGAAAACACAGTTCTTGACGCTTTCAACCGACAGCGGCCGTGGCGCTATCACCTGAACCTGCCGGCGCTTGAACAGATCAAGCACGGCATAGGCGGCCAGGCCATAGGCATCGGTTTCGGCACGGTCCGGAAAATAGGCCTCCAGCCGCCGCCAGAAGCACAGGAGCTTGTCCATGTCGCCATTGGCCAGCGCCGGGACCGGGTCAATGCGCTCGGCGGCCAGCCCCTTGATCAGCTCGACATTGCGCTTGTGGGCGCGGCTTACTTCCTCGGCGCTGTCGCTTGAGGCAAAGTGCGGCGGCTCGATCGACGCCAGGGCGTGGTGAGCTGCCATGAGCACAAGCTCACCCGGAGCTTCGGCGCCAGCTGGCGGCGGCACGTTTCCGGCCACGGCCTTTTCGTTGCGCAGCCGCTCCTGCCAGTCTTCGGGAAGGCGGCCATTGGCGGTCCAGCCGGTGATATTGGCAATTTCATTGCGCAGTTTGCCGTTCTCCCGCCGGATCGACGCCAGTTGCGCCTCGGTCTGGCGGAGCCGGCGGATCAGCCAGAATGCGGTTCCCGCGATCGCGGCGAGCAGCACAAGGAAGATGATCTGTGCAAATGCGGATGTGAACTCAATACCAATCACCGCCATCTTGCGCCCTCTAGGTTCCCGCCAAGCGACTTCGGGGCTGACGAACGATGATGTCGCCGACCGTGAATTCAACGTCCGTGTTCCTGCGCTTCCAGGAAATCTCGACGTGCTGATCCTGCCCTCCGGCCAACCCGCCGGGTTTGACCTGAGACTGATCGACCACCACTTTCTGTCCGAAGATGCCGAACAGGCGAACGATCTCGTCGCGGGTGATGTCGTTTTCGCTGCCGACATCATCCAGTCCCGGCAGGACACGGCTGAGCCAGCGGTTGGGCAGGAAGCGGACACTCTTGTTGCCTTCAGAGCGTGTGCGGGTATCCAGATACTCGATCTCGGAGACCACGCCCCGCCCGTCATCATGCAGCACCAGCGCATAGGAATGGTCCGCGCCATCGGTCACTTCCAGTCCGGAGGTTGCCAGGCGTGCAGCGCCATAAACGGTGGCGTTTTTCATGTCATCGGGACTGAACGGACGTGAGGGCGCTGCGTCGCGCGCCTGACCGAGCAGTTGTGTCGTGCGCCCAATGCCTGAGAAGATCGAGGGCCAGAGGCTGGCACGGCCGGTCACAACCCATTGCGGATCGCCCAGGTTCAATCGCCGCGCTTCCCTGATCAGCATCGCCGGAACGGCATATCCGAGGGTGCGGGCGACCGTTTGCGGATTGCTGCGCGCCGGATTGGCTATCTCATCATTGGCATCAAGCAGATCCGGCGAAACCTCGATCCAGACCGCCTGTCCGCCCGTCTCGGTCGTCCTGACGCGCAGCTGCACCTTTTCATCGGAGCCCGGAATGGCGGTGTCGCGCTCGCTGAGCGGCTGACCGGGCGATGCGCTGCGCAGGATGTCATTGAGTTCAACCGCAAAGCAGCTACCATCCCCCTCTTCGGCCCAGCGGTACTCGTTGTCGGTGCCGGCATAGCGCATCAGCGTTTCCGACAGCTCCCGCTTGGCTTTCTGAATGCGCGGCAGAAGGGCTGTCTTGAGAGCGTCGTCCCGCAGGAAACGATGGTCGAGTTCAAGATCCTCGAAGACCGGCTCGGTTGAGGAGAACAGCTCACGCAGGTTCTGGATCAGAAGGGCGAGCAGTGCCTCATCCAGATTGGCGCCGCCGATGGTGGCTCCGAAATGCGCGAAGACCTTCCAGCTCTCGATGCTGTCGTGGCGCATTTTGACTTCGATCAGGCTGGCATCCACGGTGCTTGCGCCAATATCGATGCAGGCAAAAACTTCTGTTTCCTCGCGGCTGCCCTGCGAGCGGGAAATGCCGAAATAAGCCGCGGCCAGGGCTTCCGGGATCAGCTTGGGCTCCCGCGCGGCGCGCGCATCCTGGGTTCCGGTCAGGCCCTGCGCAAAGGATCTGGCAGCATTCCGGTAGAGATTGCGCTTGTGGTGGGCGATACCGCTGGGATGGGTGACCACTACCTGGACGTCGTTGTCGGCGCATTCAAGCCATTGGTCAAAGCGCTCGTCGCCGAACTCGCTGACAATCGGGCCATCAAGCTGGTCATGCGCATAAAACAGCGCATTGGGCACCATATACGACCCAAGCTCGTGAAAGGCATCCCTGGTCAGGGCCGCGAGGTTGATTTCGCGCGTGGCCTGCAAACCATTGGCGGTGCGCTCGATCACCGATTGCTTGATGCGGTATTTGAAACCCGGCTCCGAGTTCATCAGCATGCGCTTGAGATCCGGAATGACGAGCGTTTGCAGTTCAAGATAGGCCGAGGCTTCGCCGTCGGTGACAAAATCGCGGTCGACGGGAATGGAGACGTCGTAGGTCCGGCCGAACCGCACCATTCTCTTCTCGGCGGCCTGCAGCTTGGTGCCGACATAAGAGAGATTGCCATAGGACAGCGGCGCCTTGCGCGAGCGCACGTGTTTTGCCGGATTAAGGCCGATGGTGGAGGGGATCAGGACGTTCTGCCAGCGTTTCTTGTTGGGGTCATACTCCGAATGCGCGCCGGCAAGGCTGTAGGCGAAGGATCCCAGCGGGATCAGTTGCCGCGCCAGATTTCGCTCCACCCTGCCGAACCAGGCGGCAATGGCCGATGCTCCGTAATCCAGGCAAATCAGATATTTGGGATCACGCTGGCGCAGCACGATATCGACCGCCACCATGCCGTATTTGTGCTCGAACAGATCGTCTTCGGCCACCAGTGACATGCCGGCCCTGATTTTCAGCCGCCGTGCTTCAAAGCGGATGAACAGCTGATAGCGGTCGGTGTCTCCGGTTTCGTCCAGAACGGTGTTGTGGAACGGAATCTGGATTTTTCCGCCACTGCCCTGATCGACCTCGATGTCCTGCACCAGTTTGAAATCTTCGCGGCTGGCCAGCACCGTTTTCTCGCCTTCGGGCAGGATATGCGCATGGGCGACGACATCCCAGCTGTCATCCAGGCTCACGACATCGAACTCGATGGTGTCGCCAAGCTCGAATTGCACTCCGCCGCCGGAGATCGGGACGGAAAATTCCAGCGGGAAGCGCTCGACAAACGGCGTTTCGCTGCGGATCATGTTGGGCACAGCGGAGGCGTCACGATACTTCAGAGCCAGGATTTCGCCCTGTCTCAGCTGCAGGTCGAAATCATAGGCACCGGAGAGAGGCGCCTGGGTTTCATCACTGAAAATGCAGCTCCAGTCGAACTGCATCTGCAGGATATCGGCGCCATCGGCGGCCTCGAATATTTCATTGATCGAGACGATGCAGGGAATTGACACCTCATCGCCGGCGCGCAGCTCGCACGCCATCCCGGACGTCGAGCGGGCAACGGCCGGCCCCATGGTGACGTTGGCCGTGACATCCCGGATCTCATCGTCAACGCGGCAGCTCAAGCGACCCGACACCATCAGGCTGGTGGGCGCGCCGCCATATTCCAGACGGGTAACAGGCTGCCTGATGTTGATCGTGAAAAGATCAACATCGGTGTTTTCCTGTTTCTCAACCCGGCTGAGCTCCGGAATCGCTGCCTGCCGGGTCTGCACCAGTGGCGGCTGCCATTTCAGCGTCTGCAAACGCGGTTCGACAAGCTCGACCTTGAGGTTTTGCGACTGACCGTCTGCGCGTTTTGTCTGCAGCGTGATCGAGAGGGTAAACTGGTCACGGGATGCATCGTCTATTTCGTCCTCGCTCGGCTCCCGTGAGCACTCAAGCACCAGATCGATGTTCTTTGCCTTCCCCAGCTCACACTGAAGTATAGACTCGCCACTATCCAAATCTCGAAGACTTGCATTAAGCCATGGCGCTTCTTCTATGTATCCGGCAACAGATATCTTAAGCGTTTCGTCGGCAGTCAAAGTGGAATTGGAGAGCGTAACTACGCGAGAGAATTTGCCAAGATCACAGATCACGGAGCAATTCTCTAAACGCATATGCGTTTTCTTAGGGTTACTTAGATCCCAATCCAGCATTAAAGACCCAACGCTAGTACTTACCCGATACGAGCCCGAACGATATAGTTTATAAATCCTTAGCGCAACAGCTGGCGAGTGGTTGAATGGCTGTAAAGTAAATGATTAAAATGCAACCAATTAGCTGAAAGTATTATGAAAGCCACTTCAATGGGATGGGCTCGGCGCCAATCCGGCGGTCGAGGCTATCGGATGCCCCTTGGGTTTGTTTGACGGGCGGTTCGGAAGGCTGATTTTCTTCACTGCTGATGATGGCTATGCGCAGCGCGTGCAAGTCAGGCGCTTCGATCGCGCTGCCGCGATGGCCGGGAAAATAGCTGACCGCACCCGGGGTCAGCAGCGGCTCGAGACCCAAATTCAAGATAAACTGGTCGGTGTCACCATCTCTGAGAGGGAATTTTCTGGGCAGGGAGGACATGACATCAAGATCGGCAGCAATCAGGGCGGCAGGTCTTTGCTTTTCCGATTGCGCCACCATTCCGGACACGGTCCAGCCAACCCGCCTGGTGATTGCCTGGAATGCGGACCCCAGTTGAATCTGCCGGTGCTGGCTGAGATTGTCGAACCAGCTCACATCCCGGGCCTGAAATGGCGGGAGCTCGACCGACCGCACTGGCGGCGAACTGGGCTGATCAAAAACGAATGACTGCGCCTCCAGCCGCTGTTCGCACCATGAAAACAGACCGGGTGGGATTTCGTGCCAATACTGGACGCCGGGCAACAGCAAGGTGCGGGACAGCAGGAACTGGCGGCCGCTTTCCCCCTCGCCTGCCTCGGCGCGGTAGCGCATGCGCATGATCGCCAAGCCTTCATCGATTGCCTTGACAATCAATGCGCCACGCCCGGCGAACTCGGGATCGATCATGCTCGACGCAAGATTTGCGTTTCCAAGGAAGTTTGCAGGTATATAGCGCAGCGGATTGGCAATCCCCGGGGTAACGGAGTTCACGCCATACAGAGCGCTCTCATGCAAAGGGCCGCTGGGCGTGCGTACGGGTTTGCCGTAACACACTTCTTCAAACCGCAATGTTCTTGTCTGGCCGGGACTTGTTGCCACGAGATCCTCCCTTCGCAGATCATCACGATGACTGTACTGCGAATTCATGCAGCCGGTATCATACAAAGACTGTATCTACATGCAGGCGGAAATCAACGGCTGGCGGTGAAAGCCGTTTTGCTGCCTTTCCGGTGGCTCTAGTAATTCAGCCTGGAAACGTTGCGCAGTTCATCGGATGTTGCCGCAGGATAGCCGAAGAATTCCAGATAGGCGGGGATTTGCTCGAACAGCATGTCGGCACCGATTTGCGTCACACAACCGCGCCCTTTTGCGGCGGCCAGAAACGGCGTTTCAGCCTGCTTCATCACAACCTCGCCGACAAAAGCCTGCGGATCGATGCGGCTGACATCGACCGGCATCGGGTCGTCGGGGTTCATGCCCATGGGCGTGGCGTTGACCACGACATCCCACCCGGCGGGATCGTTGGATCCGGTCTGGATCCCGATTTGAGGGCAATGATGGCGCAATCTCTGGGCAAGCTGTTCGGCAACACTTCCGCGGCTGTCATACAGCCCGATCTCGGCAACACCTGCCTGGGCAAGGGCTGCGGCGATGCCCGAGCCGACGCCGCCTGAGCCGACAACCAGCGCCCGGCTGCCCTTCACGTTGCGCCCTTTTCGCAGCATCCCCCGGACAAAGCCTTCGCCGTCAAACATATCGCCGACAAGCCGGCCTTCTGCGTCACGCCTGACCGCATTGCACGAGCCGGCGATCCGCACGGCCGGGCTTGCCTCGTCGAGCAGATCGACCGTTGTCACCTTGTGCGGCATCGTCACCAGTGCGCCGGAAATATTGCGGAGCCTGAACAGGAGCGGCAGAAACGCCGGGTAATCCTCGATTTCGCATCCCATCGGCACGACCCGGGCATCGATGCCCTTTGATTCAAACCACGGATTGTAGATCAGCGGCGCGCGAAAGGATTCCGTGGGAACGCCCAGATGGGCGATCAGACTGGTTGTACCTGATATCATGTCATTGCCACCGCTTTGCCGCTGCCGCTGCCGCGGCGTTTGACGCATTACTCTCGAATTGTCTGATCAAAGCGCCACCGCCTGGCCTGAAAGCGCGGATCTTTGCACCGCATCTATGACCTCGAGCGTTCGCAGCCCCTCCAGTGCGGGCACCAATGGCGCTTCTTCGCCGCGAATGACGCGGACGAACTGCCTGATCTGGCACACAAGAGGGTCTTCATGGCTGACAGGAAAATGGGTGGCGGAAATCGGCTCCCACCAGCTTCTCTGATCCGGATTGGTCCACAGCCGCGCATTGGGCAGCTCGATAGAGCCATGGGTGCCACCGATGAAATAGCAGGACTGGCCGGTGGCGGGATAAGCCGGATTCTCCGATGCCGTGAGCTCCCAGCTCCAGGGCGCAACAATGGCATCGGACAGGCTGAATGTGCCGAGAGCGCCATTGTCGAACCGGAACACAAGTGCTGCCGCGTCTTCGACAGCATTGCCGCGCACCGCGTTGGAGGCCAAAGCCTGGACCGACACGATCTCGCCGATCAGGTGGCGCAAGAGATCGATATCGTGAATCAGATTGAGAAAGACCGGACCGCCGCCGGGCTGGCGACGCCAATCGGTGTCAAAATAGGCGTCAGGCTTCATCAGCCAGAACATCCCGTGCACCGCAACCAGCTTGCCCAGCAGCCCCTTGTCGATCTGCGCCTTTGCTGCGGCAATCAACGGATTGTGGCGGCGGTGGTGGCCGACGAGCAATGGCACGCCCGAGCGCTCCCCGGCAGCGACAAGATCCCGTCCGGCTTGCAGATCGGTCGCCAGCGGCTTCTCGACAAGGGCCGGCACACCGGCCGCGACACACGCGAGGCCGTTTTCAACATGGAGCTGATTTGGCGTCGCCAGAATGACCCCGTCCGGCTTGCCGGCCTCAAACGCAGCCGCCAGAGACGGATACCATTTGGCACCGATCTGGCTTGCATGACTGCGGCCAGCCTCCGAAGGGTCAATTACCGAATGAAGCTCGGCACTTCCGGCAATCGCAATCGCTTCAATGTGGCGCTTGCCGATCAGCCCGGCGCCGGCAACCGCAATTCTTACCGGGCCGCTCATCGCCGCGCCCCAGTGCTACAGGTCCCAAACCAGCACGCCTCAGCCCTCCAGAGCGCGGCGCGGACCGGCCCGGATATGGCGGCCTTCAAGCCGGTTCCGTCTTGACCGGAAGGGCGGGCGCGATGAACCATGATGTTTGTTCCGGTACACAAAGAAATAACTGAACTCCACACAGGTTTCCGTTGCCTCTGCTGGCAAATTGCCTATATTATTCCTTATGTCCTACATTATCTCGTGCCGTCAAGATGAACACCCGGAGGTAACAGCGTGATTGAAGCAGCAGATCACGACACGATAGGCGACAGCGCCTATCGCCACATCAGGGACGACATCATATTCGGCCAGCTGCGGCCCAGCGAGAAACTGCGTCTGGAACCCTTGCGCAAGCGCTACAATGTCAGTGTGACCACGCTTCGCGAAATCCTCAACCGTCTGACATCCGACGGTCTGGTCGTCGCCGAGGGCCAAAAGGGCTTCGAGGTGGCCAGCGTGTCCGACGCCAATCTCTGGGAGGTGGCGGAATTGCGGCTGCTGGTTGAAGGCCATGCGGTGTCACGCTCGTTTGCCAGCGGAGATCTTGACTGGGAATCGCAAGTGGTCGCCGCCCACCACAAACTGCACCGTCTCGAAGACCGGATGATCTCCGGCGACATGTCGGCCCGGGAGGGCTGGAAACGGGCGGACTGGGGCTTCCACCGGGCGCTGATCACCGGATGCGGATCGAAGACCCTGATGGACCTGCATGGGCAATTGTTCGATAAATACCTGCGCTACCAGATACTTACCCTGGCGTTCAGGGGCCAGCCGGGCGCCGACGAACATGCGGAATTGCTGGAAGCCGCATTCGCGCGGAATGCGAAGCGGGCCAAGGAGATCCTCAGCATCCATATTCTGGGCGGCGTTGAATTCATCATCAAGGAGCGCAAGACCGGCACATCGAAGCCGTAGGATGCTCGAAGTTTTTATAATATCCTACAAAATCGATAATGTATGTTGAAATTGCCTGTCCTTTGTGACAGGTTTTGCAAAATCCGACAGGGCCGGAAACCACCGGATTGTCATTGGGAGGAGAATACCATGAATAGCATTACCCGTCGCATGCTGCTGGCATGTGCAGTTTCCGTCGGCGTTGCCGGCTTCGTGCCTGCAGTCTTTGCAGACGAAAAGATCACGCTTCGCTTGTCGACACCGGCATCGGAAACCGACCAGCGCTCGGTTGCGCTTGCGGAAGTGTTTGCTCCGGGCGTGGCCGATTTCGCCACCTATGAGCCGCATTACAATGGATCGCTGATCGCACAGGGCAGCGAACTGGAATCGATCGCCTCGGGCGACCTCGAAATGTCGATCGCCTCGGCTCAGGAACTGGCGACGTTTTTCCCCGAGTTCTCGATCTTCGCAACCGGCTATGTTCACCAGAACGCCGCCCATCAGGTTGCGGTCTTCAATGATCCGCTGATGGACCCCTTCAAGAAGAAGGTCGAAGACGAGCTTGGCGTGAAGCTTCTTTCGGTCATGTATCTGGGCCGCCGCAACGTCAATCTGCGCCAGAGCAAGGAAGAGCTGACAGTGATGAAGCCGGAAGATCTGGCGGGCGTCAATCTGCGCATGCCGGGTTCCGACGCCTGGCAGTTCCTCGGCAAGGCGCTGGGCGCCAACCCGACACCGATGTCATTCACCGAGATCTACACCGCGCTGTCCACCGGTTCGGTCGACGGCCAGGACAACCCGCTTCCAACCGTGGTTGATGCCAAGTTCTACGAAGTCACCAAGCAGGTCGTGCTGACCTCGCATCTGGTCGACCTCAACTACATCGCCTTCTCCAAGGCGGTCTGGGACAAGCTGACACCCGAGCAGCAGGCTGCAGTGCAGAAGGCCGCGGATGACGCTGCCGAAAGCGGCCGCCAGGCGCAGCTGAAGAAGGAAGACGAGCTGGTCTCGTTCCTGCGCGAACAGGGCATGGACATCTATGAGCCAGACCTCAACGCCTTCCGCACCCACGTTCAGGCACAGTATGTCGGCTCCGAATTTGCCGCCAGCTGGCCCGAAGGCGTGCTTGAGCAGATCAACGCCCTGGGCAACTGATCCAACTGATTTCCATAGAGCTGCGGTGGACCTGACATGAAAACATTCGTGAAATGGTTTCGCCGCGGCACGGAATTCGTGGCGGCCATGATGATGGCCGCCATGTTTTTGACCTTCGTCCTGCAGATCGGCATTCGCTATTCGGCCAAGCTCAAATGGCTGGGCGAAACCTTCCCGTTCCTGGAGCCGAGCCAGTATGGCTGGACCCTGGAGTTCTGCCTGGCGCTGTGGGTCTGGATCGTGTTCTGGGGCGCGGCCTTTGTCGTGCGCGAACGCGACCACGTCACCTTCGACATCATTTATGGCCATGTCAGCCCGAAGACACGCCGCTGGTTTGCGATCATTGGCGGCCTTGCTGTCTGCGCCGGGCTGTTGTGGTCGATCGAGCCGACCTGGTCGAAATTCTACATCCTGCGCCTGAAGACAACCGCGACTCTCAGCAGTCTGATCGGCGACTGGGTGCGGATGCGCGACATCTATTCGGTCTATATGCTGTTTCTGCTGGTTGTCGCCGCGCGCTATGGCTGGCGCGCGATCAGCGCATTCCGCCACGGCGCCGACATCGACCAGCCCGGGCATGACGGAGCAGCACACAAATGACCCTCGAATTCGCCCTTTGCCTGTTCACTCTGTTCTTTCTCGCCGGCATTGGGCTGCCGGTCGCCTATGCCATCCTGGTTTCGGCCTTCGTCTATCTGGGCGTCAACGGCCAGGGCGTCGGCATTGCCGGCAAGGTGCTGATGGACGGGCTCTACCAGAGCTTCATCCTGCTCGCCGTGCCGCTGTTCATCGTCGCCGCCAACATCATGAATGCCGGCACGATCTCCGAGCGGCTGCTGCAGTTCTGCGTCGCCGCCGTCGGCCGCTTCCGCGGCGGGCTTGGCCACGTCAACATCGTCGCATCGCTGATCTTCTCGGGCATGTCGGGTTCGGCGGTCGCGGACGCTGCCGGCATCGGCAAGATCATCATCGGCATGATGACCAAGAGCGGCCATTACACCCGCGGCTATGCGGCGGCGATCACCGCCGCCTCGGCAACCATCGGCCCGATCATCCCGCCCTCGATTCCGATGGTGCTCTACGCGCTGGTATCCAACACGTCGATCGGCTTCCTGTTTCTGGGCGGCATCGTGCCGGGACTGTTCATGGGCGCAGTGCTGATGATGATGAACACCATCATTTCGACGCGCCGCAATTTCGCGGTCGAGGAGCCGGTCCCGCTCAGGGATCTGCCGCGGCATACAGCCAACGCCTTCCCGGCGCTGCTGATGCCGGCCATCCTGCTTTACGGGATTTACGGCGGCGTCACCACGCCAACCGAGGCAGCGGCGGTCGCGGCGGCCTATGCGCTGCTGCTGGCAGGGCTGTTCTACCGGGCGCTGTCGTTCCGCGCGCTCTATGGCATTCTGGTCGAAAGCGCCCGGTCTTCCGCCGCCGTCGGACTGGTGATCGGCGGCGCGCTGATCCTCAATTACGTTGTGGCGTCGGAGAACATCCCCAACATCGTGGCGCAGTCCCTGGTCGGGCTCGATGTCTCACCGCTGGCCTTCCTGATCGGCGTCAATGTGCTGTTCCTGCTGCTGGGCTGCGTGCTTGACGCGACGACGATCATTCTGGTCATCATCCCGCTGTTCCTGCCGACCTGCAACGAACTGGGGATCGACCTGGTGCATTTCGGCGTGGTCGCCGTGGTCAACTGCATGATCGGCCTGATCACGCCGCCCTACGGCATCCTGCTGTTTGTCATCAACGCGGTGACGCAGATCCCGCTGCGCGAGATCATCGGCGAGATCTGGGCCTTCCTCGGCGTTCTTGTGCTGGCGCTGGCATGCCTGATCCTGTTCCCCGGAATCGTGCTGTGGCTGCCGCGTGTCTTCGGGTATCCGGGATGAAGACCGCCATCGCCACAGTCTCGATTGCCGGTGACCTGCGAGAGAAGCTTGCGGCCATCGCCAATGCCGGATTCGACGGTGTCGAGATCTTCGAGAATGACTTTCTGGCCTATGACGGCAGCCCGCGTGACGTCGGCCAGATGGTGCGCGATCACGGGCTCGAGATCTCGCTGTTCCAGCCGTTCCGCGATTTCGAGGGGATGCCGGAGCCGCAACGCAGCAAGGTTTTTGACCGGGCGGAGCGCAAGTTTGACCTGATGGGCGAACTGGGAACGGACCTGGTGCTGATCTGCTCGAATATCTCGCCCGCCTCGCTTGGCGGCATCGACCGGGCGGCAAGGGATTTTCACGAACTGGGCGAGCGTGCCGCCAAACGCGGCATCCGTGTCGGCTACGAGGCGCTGGCCTGGGGCCGGCACGTCAATGATCATCGCGACGCCTGGGAAATCGTCCGGCGGGCCGACCATGCCAATGTCGGCATCATTCTCGATTCGTTTCACACGCTGGCGCGCAAGATCGATCCGGAATCAATCCGCTCGATTCCCGGCGACAAGATCTTCTTCGTGCAGCTCGCCGATGCGCCGAAGATCGACATGGATCTGCTCTACTGGAGCCGTCATTTCCGCAACATGCCGGGCGAAGGCGATCTCGATGTCTTCGGCTTCATGCGGGCGGTTGCTGCCACCGGCTATGACGGCACCCTGTCGCTGGAAATCTTCAACGACCAGTTCCGCGGCGGCTCGCCGAAATTCATCTCCGTCGACGGGCACCGCTCGCTGGTCTATCTGATGGACCGGGTGCGCCGTGCCGAACCGGACATCAGGATCACCTGCCCCGAGATGCCCGACCGGATTGCCGTCAGTGGCGTCGAATTCATCGAATTCGCGGCCGACGAGGAAGAGGCCAAAGAGATCGGCGGGCTTTTGCATGTGCTCGGATTCGAGCGCTCCCGGCGGCATATCTCCAAGGAGGTGGACCTGTGGCGGCAGGGCGAGATCAACATTGTCATCAACACCGAGCGCGACGGCTTTGCCCACGCGTCGCATGTGGTCCACGGCATGAATGTCTGCGATATCGGGCTGAAGGTCGATGACGCGGCAGCAACCGTGGAGCGGGCCAAGGCGCTGGATGCCGAACCCTTCGACCAGCCGGTCGGTCCAGGCGAGCTGAAAATCCCGGCGATCCGCGGACTTGGCGGCGGGCTCATCCATTTCATCGACGATCAGAGCGACCTTGCGAAGGTCTGGGACATCGAATTCCGTCCGGTGGCAAATCAGGACAGCTCATCAGGCACCGGGCTGACGCGGATCGACCATGTCGCCCAGACCATGAATTACGAGGAAATGCTGACCTCGCTCCTGTTCTATACGTCGATCTTCAAGACCGGCAAGACGCCGATGATCGATGTGGTCGACCCGGCAGGCCTGGTGCGCAGCCAGGTCATCGAGAACGAGGATGGCTCGCTCAGGATCACCCTGAACGGCGCGGAGAACCGGCGCACCCTGGCCGGCCACTTCATCGCTGAGCGGTTCGGCTCGGCGGTGCAGCACCTGGCCTTTGAAACCCGGGACATCTTCGCCACCGCTGCGGCGCTTTCGGCAAACGGCTTCCAGCCGCTGGAAATCTCGGCCAATTATTATGACGATCTGGAGGCCCGGTTCGATCTTGATGCGGCGTTCATCGAACGGCTGAAGAGCGCCCACGCGCTTTACGACCGCGACGAGCAGGGCGAGTATTTCCAGCTCTACAGCCCGGGCTTCGGCGAAGGCTTCTTCTTCGAGATCGTCGAGCGGCGCGGCGGCTATCGCGGCTATGGCGCGGCCAATGCCCAGTTCCGCATTGCCGCGCAGAAGCGCCGCATGCGGCCAAAGGGCATGCCGAAATACTAAAGCGTGTTCCGAAAAGTGGGAACCGGTTTTCGGACTAAAACACGCGCAAAAACAAAGACCTAAAGTACCTTGCTTGAATACGGTTCACTGCAACGTGCTTTAGCCCGGTCAGCCTATGTGGCGGTGTGCTGCCTGATCCGGGCAATGGCCCTGGCTATCACATCATGCGCCAGGGCTTCGGTCGCAGCCTCGCTGTAGACCCGCATCTCCGGCGCATTGCCGGACGGGCGAAGATGCACGATATCGCCGTTTTCAAGCGTCACCCTGAGGCCGTCGGTCAGATCGGTCTTTGAAACTGCTCCGAGCGGATCGAAGAACCGGGCACGGGCGCTCGCGTCGTTGGACAGTTCGGCAACCAGCGCCTGG
Organism: Hoeflea sp.; assembly: GCA_048261205.1. Lineage (GTDB taxonomy): Bacteria > Pseudomonadota > Alphaproteobacteria > Rhizobiales > Rhizobiaceae > Hoeflea. The sequence continues at coordinate 14,575 of JBLXGF010000006.1, read as the reverse complement.
CTGGTGGCCGTGGGGAAATTCTCGATCCGGTCGCTGGCGGCGACCGGCAGCCCGAGCCCTGCGACATGCGCCGACAGCGATTGCCCGGCAGCGCGCGCGGCGGCAAAGGCGCAGAGGATCGGCAGCACGCTGTCACGTGTCGGCAGCGCCACGAGATCGGCTGATCCTGCCTTGATTTCATTGCCGGTCAGCACGCCGCCATTGGCTTCGAAACCGATGACCCGTTGCCTGCCGTTGGCCAGCGCCTGGCTCATTGCGGCAATGACGAAGGGCGAGCCGACCCTGGTGCGGCTGACCTCGGCTTGGCAGCCACGCTCTATGCCTGAATTCGAAGTCACCGGAGTGACAACTGCATCGGCATCGAGATAGCGCGCGACAATCAGGCCCAGCGCATCGCCCCTGAGCACCTGACCGGTCTCGTCAACCACCAGCGGCCGGTCGCCGTCGCCATCGGCGGAGATCAGCCCGTCGAGCGCTTCGGAGCGCACCCAGCCGGCAGCCAGGGCCCGTGTCTCCTCCGAAACCGCCTCGGTATCGACCGGAATGAAGACCTCGGATTTGCCCAGCCGCACCACTTCCACTTCGGCGCTTTCCAGAATGGTGGCCAGGCAGTCACTCGCTGCGGAACTGTGCTCGTAGAGGCCGATGCGCAGGCCGCGCAGAAGCCCCTCGGGACCAAAGCCGCGATAGCGCTCGACAAAGGCCGCATTGGCCTCCTGCGACTGGTCGCGCATCAGCTGCGGCGTGGCGGCCCGAGCTGTCCCGCATTCCGGCGCCAGACGCGTGATCGCGGCCTCGTCATTCTTGTCGATCTCGCCATCGGGACGATAGAATTTGACGCCGTTGCGGTCATCAGGGATATGCGATCCGGTGATCATCAGCGCCGCCGCGCCGTTTGCCATGGCATGCAGCGCCAGCGCCGGGGTTGGCAGAACACCGCAATCCACCGGTTCCAGCCCTTCATCAAAAATCGCCGCAGCACACTGAGACGCAATCAGCGGGCTTGAGGCGCGCATGTCACGGCCGACAAAGACCGGCGCGCCGGCAAGCGCCATCCCGCTCGATTTGAGGTGACGCGCAAAGGCCCGGGCGTGGGCTGCGGCTGTGCCATCGGTCAGGTCGCCGACAAGGCCACGAAGCCCGCTTGTTCCGAATTTGGCAGCCATGTCAGTGTCTTTCCTGTTGCTTCGGATCTGTCCCGTGCGCGAAGTGCCGTGCTGTCAAACCGTTTGCGGCAGCATTTCCTCATGACCCAGATATTCCACCAGCGCACAGAACACATGGTAAAACGTGCTGGTCGGCATGTTCTTGGAAATCACCCGGCCATTGGCATCGATCTGATCGTACCAGCCGCCCGGCGCCGGTGTCGTCAGATAACGGTTGAAGATCACGTCCAGCATGCGGATGAACAGCGTCTCGTCGCCCGGCAATCCTTCGGCGCGGGCCAGCAGACCGGCCTTCAGCGCCTCGGTCTGGCACCAGAGCCGGGCGGTTCCAATCATCGCCGAGCCGTCGGGCGCCATCGAATCGCACACCGCATCGGTGCCCCTTGCGTGACCGAATGCATGGCTGGTGGCATAGAGCTTGCGGCAATATTCCTTCAGTTCCGGCTTGCCGGCAAACCGCGCCTGGCGCAGCAGCAGCCAGACCCATTCGTAATGATGGCCCGGCTCGACCCGGGCCGGCTTGCTCTTGCGCACCGACCAGTCGCGCTCGAAATGTTCGGTGACGCTCCAGCTTTCAGGATCGAAAAACACCGAGGTAAACAGATCGACGGCAGTCTGGGCGCGATCGAGGAACGCCTGCTCGCCGGTGACCTCGTACCAGGCCTGCATCGCCTCAAGATAATGCATGTGCGGATTGGCCCGGCGGTAATCGAGCCGCAAGCTTGATTCGTAGAATCCGCCATTGGTCTGGTCGACAAGATGCGCATCCATATAGGCAATGGTGCGGTCGGCCCAGACCCGCGCTTCGGGCCATTTGGTCGCTTTCCAGAGCCAGGCCAGCGCCAGCAGCACGAAACACTGGTCATAGGTGTCGCGCTGCGGATCCCTGACGCTGCCGTCCGGGTTCCACAGATGGATCCAGCCGCCTTCTTCATGCCATCCGGTGGTGGTCAGCGTGTTGAAGCAATGGCTCAGAACCTCGCGCGCATCGCCGTCCCAGCCGAGCAGTTCGGCATTGGCAAAGCAATAGATCTGCCGGGCCAGAACCCGCAGCCGCTTGAAACCGGGATCGGCCGGGCTGCCGTCATGATTGAGCGCCTCGTAGACGCCACCATGTTCGCGATCGACGCCCGCACCGGCCCAGAGCGGAAGGGCTGTGTCAAACAGCCATTTGCGGATGACGCGCGGCGACGGCACCGGCCGTCCGGAGTGGGCCACCGCCAGCGGCGGCCATTCGCCGGTCTTCTTGACCTGGCCTGCAATGTCCTTGACCAGATGAGCCTTTTCGCGATGGACAATCAGAAGCGCATCGGGCTGGGACACCACGATGATGTTATCAAGCCCGGCAACGGCCAGAAACCTGTCTTCGGAGCGCAAATAGCTGTTGGAGACATCGATAGCCAGCACATCGCCAAACCGGGCATTGCCGGCGTCATCGAGCGACGATCCGTCATGAAGCTGGTTCCATGACCCCAGATCGTTCCAGTCGAAGCTTGCCGCGACCACACCGATGCTGGGGGCGTTTTCCATCACCGCATAGTCGATCGAGATTTTCGGGCTGGCGGCGAAAGCGTCCGCGTCGAGGCGGTAGCATTTGCCTTCGACATCGGCGCGCTCCACGGCCAGCCGCGCCTGGACCCAGACTTGCGGCTGCTGACGGGCAAGCTCGGCGCCCATTTCGCCGGCGCGGAACATGAAGATGCCGGCGTTCCAGAAAAACCGGCCTGAGCTGAGAAAAGCCTCGGCTGTCTCGAGATCGGGTTTTTCGCGAAACCGCGACACGTCATAGACCGGGCCATCGCCGTCGCCGCGCTCGATGTAGCCATACTGGGTTTCGGGCCGCGTCGGGGCGATGCCGATGGTCATGATGCCGCCGCGTTCGGAGAGCGCCTGGGCGCCGGTGCGGATGACGTCATAAAACGCCGCGACGTCGGAAATCTGATGATCCGATGGCAGCACCAGCACCATCCGGTCCGGATCGGTTTCCGCCAGATCGGCGATTGCTGCCGCGATGGCGGCCGCCGTGTCGCGGATCAGCGGCTCAAGCACATAGCGCTCGACCTCGACGCTGCTGGTTTCGCCCTGCTCCGTCAGCAGCGATTCAAAGGCAATGCCGCCGACAACCCGGGTCGGCAGATAGCGCAGCCCCTCGCCCTTGTGGTCGACCCGCTCAAGCGTGTTGGTCAGCAGGGTCTTGTCATTGACCAGACGATGGAACTGCTTCGGCTTCGAATCCCGGGACATCGGCCAGAGCCTGGATCCAGCGCCGCCGCACAGGATGACAGGCGTGATTGTATGGCTTGAGACCATGATATGCTCCGATTTGCGCGGCCGCCTGGCGGTGTCCCGGCAGTTTACTGAACTGGCTTATCAAAGCCGTTGGAAATCAAAATCCCCTCATGCGGTCAATAGCATGCCTGGACGACGAAAATACACCGGCCCGTTCGGACCGCCTATGGGTGCGCTACAGCTCAACAGGGTTTTCAGCCTTGATCGGGCGGGACATCAGCATGGTGCGGGCTTCCTCGGCCGACATTTCGCCCGACAGCACCAGTCCCGCGGTCTGCATCACCGGGCACGAGATCTTGTGCCGGGCCGCAATCTCATTGGCAATCGAAACGGTGTGCACACCTTCAGCCAGCTTGAGGCCGGAGACGTCCTGGCCGCGGCCAACCGCAATGCCATAGGAGAAGTTGCGCGACAGTTCCGAGGAACAGGTCAGCACCAGATCGCCAAGGCCGGACAGGCCCATCAGGGTGTCGGCCCGGGCCCCCATGGCCACGCCGAGCCGCACCAGTTCGGCATAGCCCCGGGTGATCAGCGCCGCTTCGGCGCTGGCGCCCATGCCGCCGCCACGGCATATCCCCACGGCAATGGCCATGACATTCTTGAGCGAGCCGCCAATCTGCGCGCCAAGTGTGTCGTCGGAGGCATAGAGCCGGATGGCGTCGCCCGACAGATCCTGCGCCATGGACTGCGCCATCTCCTGTTCCGGCAATGCGAGTGTCAGCGCCGTGGGCAGCCCGCGCACCACATCGGCGGCAAAGCTCGGACCCGAGAGAACGCCCACCACGTGATCGGGCAGTTTGCCGCTGATCACCTCGCCCTGGGTCTGGCCGGTGCGGTTGTCGATGCCCTTGGCACAGGCGATCAGCACAGCCTCCGCCGGCAGATGCGCTGCCGCCTGGGCGGCGACGTCAGCCGTGGATTGGGCGGGCGCGACAAACAGCACGATCTCGGCTTGCTTCAGCGCCTGGGCCATATCGGGCGTCGCCTTGAGCTTCTCCGGCAGACCGGCATCGCCGAGATAGACCGCATTGCTGTGCTTGAGCGAAATCTCCGCGCAGGTGGCGGAATTGCGGCCCCACATGGACACATCGTGGCCTTGCCGCACGAAGGCAGCGGCCAGTGCCGTTCCCCAGGCGCCGGTACCGAGGATGCAGATGCGGGACATGGGGCGAGGTCCTTTGCGGTTGGATCGTCCGGAGACCGGACTGATGCACGTCTGGCCAGTCACTTAGCCAGCCTTGGCCATGCTGGCAAGCAAGCAGGCGTCGGTCAGCTATCCGTCGTGGCGCTCATTCAGCCGCCGACGGCCTGTTCGCACCACGCTGCGCGGGCTCCAGCACCATGGCGGTGCGGCGCCAGAAATCGGACAGGACGGCCGGATCGCGCATGGCCTCCATCTGCCGCCAGTGCGGGAACGAGGCCTCGAACATGGCCGCCGACATGCGCTGATCCTTGTAGGGATTGAGCGCACCACCGGCTGCCATCACGATCTCGTCCAGCGCATCAAGCATTTTCAGGGTTCGCTCGCCGGAATTGGCAAAATCCAGCGTCAGGGTGAATCCGGGGCGCGGAAACGACATCAGGCCCGGAGAGGGCACGTCGCCAAAGCGTTTGAGCACGGTCAGGAATGACGATGCACCATGCCGCTGGGCGCATTCGATCAGCGCGACGGTGGTCTCGCGTGCGTTCTGAGACGGATAGACGCTCTGATGCTGGAACAGCCCGCGCGGGCCATAGAGCCGGTTCCAGCCGGTGATCGCATCCAGCGGATGGAAATAGGATGACCAGGGCACGATGCCGGTCAGCGGCTGCGCCGGCGCGCGGCGGTAGTACATTTCATTGAAGGCGGTGAGCGTCAGCCGGTTGAGCAGGTTGAGCGGCGGCGAGAACGGAACCGACAGCCTTGGAGCCGATGGCGGCCTGGCCGGGCCGCCATCTTCGGCATGATCGCCGGCCATCAGCACGCCGCGCCCGAGCTTGCCGCCGCGGGCAAGCTGGTCGATCCAGGCGACCGAATATTCATGGCTTGCGTCGATCGCGTCGATCGCGTCGAAATAGCCGTCGATGCCTGAAAACCGGAACGCGGTCTGGCGCACATTGGCGGAGGGCACCCGCATCAGCCTGATCGTCGCCTGCTCGATGATTCCGGTCAGCCCCATGCCGCCGATGGTGGCGTTGAACAGCTGGGCATTGCTCTGCGGTGAACAGCTCTTGCGCACCCCGTCGCTGCCAAGCAGCGAGAACATCACAACCGAGCGGCCAAAGGTGCCGCGGCGGTGGTGGTTCTTGCCATGAACGTCATTGGCGATGGCGCCGCCAAGCGTCACCTGCGCGGTGCCGGGCGTGACCTCGAGAAAGTAGCCGTACGGCATCACCGTTGCCAGAATCTCCGACAGCAACACGCCTGCATCGGCTGTCAGCAAGCCGGTATCGGGATCGAAGGCGCTGATGGCAGCGCCGGGCCGCATCGGCAAGAGCCGGCCCTGATCATTGTGACAGCTGTCGCCATAGGAGCGGCCATTGCCAAAGGGCAGGAAGCTGCCCGGAGCTGTGCCCCGGAAATCGGCCACATCAGCCGCCGCCCGCGGCTTGCGGCTTACCCTGCCCCAGCTGTCGAACCGAACACTCATCGCGGTCAAAACTGGAACGTGGCAAGCAGCACCAGTCCGGCGCCGGCGATTGTCGTCACCTGGCTGCGCCAGTCGCGCATGATGAACACCACCGGATCTTCATGCATCTGCGAGCGGCGGGCGAGAACCCAGATCCTGAGCAGCATGTAGAGAATCAACGGGCACAGCGGCCACAGCAGTGCCGGCTGCGGATACATGGAGGCCACTTCGCTGCTGTCGACATAGAGCGCAAGAACCATGGCGGCGGAAAAGGCGGCTGCAATTCCGGCCTGTCCGATCATGTCCTTGTCGCTGCCGACATAGCTGCGGCCCTTGAGCTGAACGTCCGAATCCTCTGCAAGCTCGTCGAGCTCGACATAGCGTTTGACCAGCGCCAGGCTCAGGAAGAAGAAGATCGAGAACGCCAGCAGCCAGAACGAGAGGTCGACTCCGGTTGCCGCAGCCCCTGCCACAATGCGCACGGTGTAGAGGCCGGCAAGCGTGAAGACGTCAACCAGAAGCTTGCGCTTGAGAACAAAGGTATAGACCGTGGTGACCAGCGCATAGATCGCCAGCACAGCCCAGAACAGCGGCGGCAGCAGGCTGGCCAGAGCGACCGACGCCAGCAGCAGGCCGGCGGCGGTGGCGCTGATTACCGGTATCGATACCGTTCCCGCGGCCAAGGGGCGCAACCGCTTGCGCGGGTGCAGACGATCATTGGCCAGGTCCGAAATGTCATTGACGACATAGACCGCGGACGCCAGAAAACTGAACGAAAAGAAGGCCGCGACGGCTGCCAGCAAGAGATTGAAATTGGCAAATTCGTGATTGAGCACCAGGGGAACGGCGATCAGGACGTTCTTGAGCCACTGGTGCACGCGAATGGACTTCAAGACCGCCAGCGGCGATGTCTTGCGCAATGGCAGCATCTCCGCGTCATGGACCCGGGCCCAACGGCTGGCTGCGCGGTCCGGGGCAACGACAATGGCGCGCCGGGCGGCATCGAAGACCGTCAGGTCATCACGGCTGTTGCCGGCATAGTCAAAGCCGCCGTCGCCGCACAGCGAAACCAGCCGTTCGCGTTTGCGGCGGGATGTGAGATTCTCGGTGTCGGTTGAATGCAGCACACGGTCAAACAGGCCAAGGTGATCGGCAATGATGTTTGCGGTGGATTCCGCGGCGCCCGTGACCAACCAGACCGGTTGCCCAGATTCGCGTGCGATGTTGATCCGGTCGACCACTTCACTGCGGTAGGGCCATTCCGCACCGGTGCGGACATAGCGGGCAGCGATCTCCCGCTTCAGCACCGCCTTGCCGGCAATGGCCCAGGCGATGACGGCAAAAAACAGCCAGGGCCGGCGAATCAGCACAGAGGCCAGGCCTTCCCACAGCGTGTCGGTCGCGATCAGCGTTCCATCAAGATCAATGCAAAGCGGCACATGCTGGTTCTGGCTCATTGCATCCATGATTGTTTCCCCACTCTTGTCCGGCCGGATCTTTGGCGGAAATCACTTCAATTCCGGTAAAGCAGGTCACATTTCGTGCTGTATTTCGCGTCTGAACGGCTGGTTTTGCGCGGCGTGGTTATCAAACTGTTTCGCCACAGCCTCAGGATGCCGCGGCACCGTCACGTGCCGATGACGCGCAACAGGGCGGCGTGACGCCGAAAATACACAATCGAAAATCAGGAAGGTTTGGTGGAGCCAAGCGGGATCGAACCGCTGACCTCCTGCATGCCATGCAGGCGCTCTCCCAGCTGAGCTATGGCCCCGGGACGCAAAGGATTGATGTCAATTCCAATCCTTGCGAGTAACCAGCCACCCGAAAGTGGCGGGCAGGTGCGGCTTCATACTTCTGCAGCCGCACAAGATCAAGATGAAAATTCAATCCTTTTTGCAGTTTCGAAAACCAGCAGGCTTTCAGCGCAAGGACTGATCGGCAATCTCAATCGTCGTCGTCGTCATTGACGCCAATGATGTCGCTGACATCGTCATCATCATCATCGTCGTCATCGGCGAGGAATGTGTCATCGTCGTCATCGTCGTCGAGTTCAACGTCGTCGTCGTCGATATCAGGCAGGTCGTCGGACTTGCCCTTGCTCTTGGTTTCTTCGTCCGCTTCTTCAAGCGATACGACTTCCACGTCAGCCGAATCGTCTTCGACTTCCGCGACTTCCTCTTCATCTTCTTCTTTTTCGATCACGGCAATCTTTGCCGACTCTTCGAAAAACGAGACCGGATACGTCTTGCCCGTATAGGGAGAGACGATCGGATCCTTGTTCAGATCATAAAATTTGCGCCCGGATTCGGGGCAAGTGCGTTTTGTTCCAAGTTCCGGTTTTGCCACTGTCGAAGCCTCTTGAACTGGCAGGAAGGCGCAGATTGAAATATCGGCCTTCCCGTTTCGGCGGTTCCGGTCCCCATAATGATGTTGAACGCGGCTGTCAAAGCCATTCTCGCCAAAAATCGCAGCAAGCCGGATGACGTCTGGCCAATGGCTGTGATACTGAGCGCTCGCATGAGCCGTTGAAGCGGCTTCAAACCGTCCAGATCAGCCGGATTACACCCCATGGGCCCAGCCACAGAGCCTCGTCGCCCCGCCAGGGCATCGAAAAGCCCCGCCTTGAAGGGCGACATCCGCATTCCCGGCGACAAATCCATTTCCCACAGATCCCTGATGCTGGGCGGGCTTGCCGCTGGGGAAACCCGGATCACCGGCCTGCTTGAAGGCGAGGATGTGATCGCCACAGGCAAGGCGATGCAGGCCATGGGCGCGGCAATCCGCAAGGACGCGGACAGCTGGATCGTCAACGGCACCGGCAATGGCTGCCTTCTGGCGCCGGAAGCGCCGCTTGATTTCGGCAATGCCGGCACCGGCTGCCGGCTGACCATGGGTCTGGCGGGGTCTTACGATTTCGAGACGACTTTCATCGGCGACGCGTCCCTGTCGAGCCGGCCGATGGGCCGCGTGCTCGATCCGTTGCGGCTGATGGGTGTTCAGATCAGGGCCGGGAGCGGCGAGCGGCTGCCGGTGACCTTGCACGGTCCGCGGACGCCTGCCCCGATCAGCTACCGTGTGCCAATGGCGTCCGCCCAGGTCAAATCCGCCGTGCTGCTGGCAGGTCTCAATATTCCCGGCATCACCATGGTCATCGAGCCGGTGATGACCCGCGACCACACCGAAAAAATGCTCGCCGGCTTTGGCGCGGCGCTGGAGGTCGAAACCGCGCCGGACGGCGTGCGCAGCATCCGGCTTGAAGGCCGCGGCCGGTTGACCGGCCAGACAATTGACGTTCCGGGCGATCCATCCTCGGCGGCGTTTCCGCTTGTCGCAGCGCTTATCGTTCCGGGATCGGATCTGATCATCCGCAATGTGCTGATGAACCCGGCGCGCACCGGCCTGATCCTGACGCTCAGGGACATGGGCGCGGACATCGAGGTTCTCGATCCCCGCCAGAGCGGCGGCGAGGATGTTGCCGATCTGCGGGTCAGGTCCTCCGAGCTCAGCGGCGTGCGCGTGCCTGCCGGGCGGGCGCCGTCGATGATCGATGAATATCCGGTGCTGGCCGTGGCCGCGAGCTTTGCCAAGGGCGAGACGGTGATGCAGGGCCTCTCAGAGCTGCGGGTCAAGGAAAGCGACCGGCTGGCGGCCGTGGCGCGCGGGCTGGAGCTCAACGGCGTCGACTGCACGAAAGGCGAAGACTGGCTGTCGGTGCGCGGCCGCCCGGATGGAAAGGGCCTCGGTGCTGTCTCCAAAGACGCCATTGTCGCCACCTGGCTTGACCACCGCATCGCCATGAGCTTCCTTGTCATGGGCCTTGCCAGCGAGAATCCGGTGCAGGTCGATGATTGCGCGATCATCGCCACCAGTTTTCCGCAGTTCATGGATTTGATGACCGGCATCGGGGCGGAGATGGCTGAGCAATGACACCACGGACAATCGATTTTTGCTACGACCTGATCTCGCCCTTTGCCCATGTGGCGCTTGCGCGGCTCGGTGAATTTCCGGCGGGCGTGACAGTCCGGCCGGTGCCGGTGCTGTTTGGCGCCATCCTCAATCACTGGGGCCAGCGCGGTCCGGCGGAAATTTCGGCCAAGCGGCTGCACACCTACCGGCAATCGGTTTTTCTGGGCAAGCAGCACGGGGTGGATGTGCGGTTTCCGCCGCGCCATCCCTTCAGCCCGCTGAAGGCACTGCGGCTGATGGCCGGCGCCGATGCGGATCTCGCCACCGTGCGCCGGGCCTTCGGCTTTGTGTTTTCACAAGGCCGCGCGCCCGACACCGAGGCCGAGCTGGCGGGTTTTGCCGAAGCTGTCGGGATTCCGCTGGAGCTCGCAGGCGATGATGCAGCCAAGGCGGCGCTGAGGGCCAACACCGACCAGGCGATCGCGCGCGGCGTCTTCGGAGTGCCGAGCTTCGTCTGCGCCAGCGGGCCGGGACACGAGGTGTTCTGGGGCGTCGATGGCTTCGACATGCTGCTGGCCTGGCTTGACGACGACACGCTTTTCACGCGCGAGCCCTACCGGCACCTGGACGACGTCGCGATCGGAATCGAGCGCAAATGAGCGGTCATGGTCTTGCCATTGATATCATGCGCGGCGTCCGGATCGCCCGCCCGGCCCTCGCACCACGGGAACAGGCCTGATGTATTCACCGCCACAGTTTGAAGAAAAAGACGAGACCGTGTTGCGGGCGCTGATTGAAGCGCATCCGCTGGGCCTGCTGATCTCGGCCTCCGGCAGCGATATGCTGGCCAACCCGGTGCCGTTCCTGGTCTCGGTCACCGACGGCGTCACGAGGCTTCGCGCCCATGTGTCGAAAGCCAACCCGCAATGGCGGCATATCAGGGATGGGGCCAGCGTGCTGGTGGTGTTCCAGGGCGCCGACAGCTATGTCACGCCGTCCTGGTATGCCTCCAAGGCCGAACACGGCAAGGTGGTGCCCACCTGGAACTATGCGATGGTACAGGCGCGGGGAACGGCAACAGTTCACGAGGGAGCGGACTGGCTCGGCCCGCAGGTGGCTGAGCTGACCGACCGGCATGAGGCGGAGCGGGCAGAACGCTGGCATGTCGATGACGCGCCGGAGGCCTTCATTGCCGCGCAGCTTCGCGGGATCGTCGGCATCGAGATCAGCGTCAGCGAACTCAAGGGCAAGTGGAAAGTCAGCCAGAACCGCCCGATGGCGGACCGGCAGGGCGTTCATGCCGGCCTTGTGGCGCAGCAGGATGCGGACATGGCCGGGCTGGTTGCGCTTTATGGCGGGTTGCCGGACGAAGGAAAATGAGGATCGTGCATGACATCTGACCAGGCCCCTCTCGTGATTGCGGTGGACGGACCGGCTGCGGCCGGCAAGGGCACCCTGTCGCGCCGGCTGGCCGGGCATTACGGGCTCAACCATCTCGACACCGGACTGACCTATCGCGCCACGGCAAAAGCCCTGATGGATCGCGGGTTACCGCTGGATGACGAGACCGTGGCAGCCCGGACCGCCCGCAATCTCGATCTGTCGGGTCTCGACCGCTCGGTGCTGTCCGCGCACGAGATCGGTGAGGCGGCCTCGAAAGTCGCGGTGATGCCACAGGTGCGCCAGGCGCTGGTGGAGGCCCAGCGGGCCTTCGCAAAAGCACCCTCGGGCGCCGTGCTCGATGGCCGCGACATCGGCACCGTCGTCTGCCCGGAAGCCACCATCAAGTTCTATGTCACCGCCAGCCCCGCAGTGCGGGCGAAGCGGCGGTTTGACGAAATCACCGGCAATGGCGGATCCGCCGATCTGGCCGCCATTCAGGCCGATATTGAAAAGCGTGACGCACGCGATACGGAACGCGCCGACTCACCACTCAGGCCGGCAGCCGATGCGCACTTGCTAGATACCACCGAAATGGGTATAGAAGCCGCGTTCGAAGCTGCCAGGCGTCTAGTGGATGCTGCGCTCGAACACTGAAGAAAGCCAGCGAGCCTGTCCCGCGCCGAACTTGTCCTGCCTCAAAGAGGTTCAGGACAGACAGGCATCGCCGGTCCGAACAACACCAACCAGGCGCATGCGACCGCACCCTGACGACGCGGTCACCAGGAGAATTCATGTCTAACACTGAAACCATGACAGAGGATTTCGCATCCCTGTTCGCCGAGTCCATTGCCACGCAGGACCTTGCCGAAGGTTATGTTGCCAAGGGCATCGTGATGGCCATCGAGAAGGACGTCGCGATCATCGACGTCGGTCTCAAGGTCGAGGGCCGCGTTCCGCTGAAGGAATTCGGCGCGAAGGCAAAGGACGGCACGCTCAAGGTCGGCGACGAAGTCGAAGTCTATGTCGAGCGCATCGAAAACGCACTTGGCGAAGCCATGCTGTCGCGCGAGAAGGCTCGCCGCGAGGAAAGCTGGGTCCGTCTGGAAGAGAAGTTCAATGCGCAGGAGCGTGTTGAAGGTGTCATCTTCAACCAGGTCAAGGGCGGCTTCACCGTCGATCTGGATGGCGCCGTGGCGTTCCTGCCGCGCAGCCAGGTGGACATCCGCCCGATCCGCGACGTGTCCCCGCTGATGCACATCCCGCAGCCGTTCGAAATCCTCAAGATGGACAAGCGCCGCGGCAACATCGTGGTCTCGCGCCGTACCGTTCTCGAAGAGAGCCGTGCCGAACAGCGTTCGGAAATCGTGCAGAACCTCGAAGAAGGCCAGACCGTTGAAGGCATGGTCAAGAACATCACCGATTACGGTGCGTTCGTTGATCTTGGCGGCATCGACGGCCTGCTGCACGTCACCGACATGGCATGGCGCCGCGTCAACCATCCGTCCGAGATCCTGACGATCGGCCAGACCGTCAAGGTCCAGATCATCCGGATCAACCAGGACACACACCGCATTTCGCTGGGCATGAAGCAGCTGGAAAGCGATCCGTGGGATGGCATCGGCGTCAAGTACCCTGCCGGCAAGCGCATCACCGGTACCGTGACCAACATCACCGACTACGGCGCATTCGTCGAACTGGAGCCGGGCATCGAAGGCCTGATCCACGTGTCGGAAATGTCCTGGACAAAGAAGAATGTGCATCCCGGCAAGATCCTGTCGACAACGCAGGAAGTCGACGTTGTCGTTCTGGAAGTCGACCCCAACAAGCGCCGCATTTCGCTGGGCCTCAAGCAGACGCTGGAGAATCCTTGGGAAGTGTTCGCACAGAGCCACCCTGCCGGCACCGAAGTCGAAGGCGAAGTCAAGAACAAGACCGAATTCGGCCTGTTCATCGGCCTCGAAGGCGATGTCGACGGCATGGTTCACCTCTCCGACCTCGACTGGAACCGTCCAGGCGAACAGGTCATCGAGGAGTTCAACAAGGGCGACATGGTCAAGGCCGTCGTGCTTGACGTCGATGTCGACAAGGAACGCATCTCGCTGGGCATCAAGCAGCTTGGCAAGGACTCGATCGGCGACGCCGCCGCTTCGGGCGAACTGCGCAAGAACGCCATTGTCTCGGCCAAGGTGACCGCGATCACCGATGGCGGCCTGGAAGTGGTTCTGGTTGATCACGAAGACCTGTCTTCGTTCATCCGCCGCTCGGATCTGTCGCGTGACCGTGACGAGCAGCGCCCAGAGCGTTTCTCGGTCGGCCAGACGGTCGACGCCCGCGTCACCAACTTCTCCAAGAAGGACCGCAAGGTCGGTCTGTCGATCAAGGCGCTGGAAATCGCCGAAGAGAAGCAGGCCGTTGCACAGTTCGGCTCGTCCGACTCGGGCGCATCGCTCGGCGACATTCTGGGCGCAGCCCTGAAGAAGCAGAACAGCGACGACTGATCCCAACGGGATCAAACGTCTGAAACACGAAACCCGCCGGAGCGATCCGGCGGGTTTTTTCGTGGGCCGCTGGTGGGGGGAGATCGGCCTCCACGTGCCGCCCCCAGCATCATCATCCCAGGGCTCCGACCCTGGGATCCATTCCGCGATCTCTCCATACAAGTGGCGCGTGGAAGCTTCACGGAGTGGATCCCCGGCTCGGTGGCCGGGGTCACGAAGCATGAAAAATACCGGCACCTCCCCGCCGTCATCCCGGACTTGATCCGGGATCCAGCAGCGCCCGCTTCTGCGGGCGCGGGATAACTTCGGGTCAATTGATGTGACGTGGCAAGGATTTACCGGCTCGCCGACGCTCACCTGCCATCTTGCCGGATCGGGATCCGGCATCGCCTCCTTCATCCTGCGGCTCATCTCCGCCGCACTTTATTATTTCGCGAAGTCATAAGCCGCGGATAGGGGACGTGGCGCGACGAACTCCCTCTACCCTTGTGGGAGAGGAAGAAAAATCATGGTCTTGGTGCGAAGCGCCAAGTCATAGATTTTTCAGGTGAGGGGGAGTTTCCGGCGCCGAAACCCGCCCCCTCTCTTGGAATTTCTAGCACTTAGCTGACGCTAAGGTGCTGAAATTCGCATTCTCCCCCACCAAGGGGGAGAGCGACTGTCTCGTTGGTCAAGCGTTTTGCCATGGTTTTTCGTCCCGGATGATGGCGTTGAGTATGGTGAG
>JBLXGF010000005.1:0-372092 GCA_048261205.1 Hoeflea sp. | reverse complement strand
ACCTTGCAGCACACGGAGCCGGCTACCTCACCTGCCCCTCTTCAGGGCCCTCCGCCCGTGTTGCCACGGCCGCGATCCGGACAGACCGCGGGTGTGGGTTTCGAGGTTCCGGCACGGACCCTGACCGCTGTGTCGATGCCTCCCGGTCAGCCCCCGGTTTCACGGGGATGATGAATGCATCCAGCAGATCATGTCCGCCACAGGCCCGCACCGGTCTGCCGCCCCGTCCGCCTTCCGGCAGCTGTGGAGCAAAATCCCGGCCCGGTGGCTGGCTTTGCACGCGTCTCGAAAGAGACCCGCCCGCCAGCGGAGACCCCGATGGCCACCGCCTCCCCTCAGGTCCTGCCGCACGTTACGTCAAAACAGAGAGGCCTTCCTCCCGCCTGGTCCGACACGTTCGCGGGTCCATCCGGCAGCAGGAGTGCGAGAATGATGACATGAGGTTTGGAGGGTGTGGACAAAATGGGGGTGATATTGCGGTAGGGGATTGAGATTGCTGGAACTGGGGTCGGCAATCGACCACGGCATTGACGGCTTTCGGGGGATGCCGAACCGGGCACCTCCCTTCTCCCCTTGTGGGAGAAGGTGCCGGCGAAGCCGGCGGATGAGGGGGCATGCCGCGATGGGAGCATCCCCTCATCCGTCTCCGGGCGTTCACGGAACGCCCGGATCCACCTTCTCCCACAAAGGGAGAAGGGAGGACCGCTCCGTCACACCCTCACTCCGCCACCAGCAATCCTGCAGACCCCTTCTCATATTGCGGCAGGCCATCGGTGATCTCGTAGAAATCGCCCTTGTCGGCGCAGAAGATGTGCTTGGTGATCGTCAGACCCGACGGCTGGTCGAAGGCGCCGGCCAGCACCGAGATGAACGGATCGGACCGGTGCTTCCAGAACAGCGCCGAGCCGCAGGTGGCGCAGAAGCCGCGTTTGGCGAAGTCCGAAGCCTGATACCAGGTGATGCTGTCCCCGCCCTCGATCTCGATGTGCTCGTCAGCCACATTGGTGGCGGCGTAATAGAGCCCGGTCTGGCGCCGGCATTGCGAGCAATGGCAGGCGACCACCTCGCGCAAGGGGCCTCGGGTGCGGAAGCGGACCGCGCCGCAATTGCAGTGTCCGGTGCGGATCTGGGTGTCTGACATCGGGGTCTCCATGGGGTGTGATTCCGGCTGCAGGCGAGCAAAGCACAGAGACGTCCTGCCGTTCTACTGACAAATGCGACATGGGGTGGACAGCGGCTTCACACCCAGCGCTCCGGGTCCATTCAGCCGTGCAGAATTCGAACAACCTGAAACGCCCCCGAGGCGGGCAGGACATAAGCAACGTGCGATCCGGTCCGAAGGCTCAAAAGTCCCTGGCGCACAGACGAGGCGTCACGAAAAAGGCCTGGTGTGCTGACCGCCGTCTCCAGACTGGCTGCGATCTGCCGCAGGTAAAGATCAGCCTGATGGCCGCCGAACTGCTGCACGGACCAAGTGTGAATCCGGGCCAGATCACGCAGTGCCAGTTGTGAATAGCTCAGCCGGGTCATCGCCCGCGAAGATCAGCGAGAAACGCGTCCATATCCAGAGGACCGGCATCGCCCGAGGCAAGGCCCGCGTCGATTTCCCGGCGAAGCGCGGTCATCATCTGATCCCGTTCCTGCAATGTAGCCAGTCCCGCACGCACCGCTTCGCTCACAGAGGTATAGCGTCCTGCGGCGATCTGCTCACGGATGAAGGCTTCCTGCTGTTCAGTCAGAACCACTGATGTGTTTTTGCCCATGTGAAGTCTCCGATTACCAATAATTGGTATCACAATGCGCGACCGTCTTCAATTTACCCCCACCCGGATCGCCTGCGCTCACGCTTGTCTCTCCGACCTCCCCTCAAGGGGGAGGTTGGGAACTGAAGTCGCTTTATGCCCCGTCATCCCGGCCCTGAGCCGGGATCCTGTGTATTGGGGCTGTGTTACAATGGATGCGGGCGGAAGGTCGTCCGCGAGCCGGGAAACTGCTTTGTTCGACACGTGAAAGAGTCTTTCACCGCGCCGACGCGCGGAGGAACTATCTCGTCACACGGTTGGTTCCTGAGCATGCCGCCCAACCTCCCCCTTGAGGGGAGGTCGGAGAGGCAAGCTTTTGCAAAAGCGCAGGCGATCCGGGTGGGGGTCGCGGTGCCGGATTTCAAGTCCATGGGTATGGGAGATTCCCTACCCCCATCCGGATCAGCTACGCTTCTCCGACCTCCCCTCAAGGGGGAGGTTGGGCATTGTTTTGCTCCTGCCCAAAACCAAAAACGCCGGAGTTTCCCCCGGCGTTTTTGTAATCATAGCAGTAGGTTGCGGCCGGAACCTTACCCGTTCACAACGGCCTTTTCCTCATCGCGGCCGCCTTTCATGCGTTCAGCCACGAGGAAGGCGAGTTCCAGGGCCTGGTCGGCATTGAGACGCGGGTCGCAATGGGTGTGGTAGCGGTCCTGCAGATCCTCGCCCGAGAGCGCGCGGGCGCCGCCGGTGCATTCGGTGACATTCTTGCCGGTCATCTCGATATGGATGCCGCCGGGATGGGTGCCTTCGGCGCGGTGGATCTGGAAGAAGGAATCCACTTCCGACAGGATCCGTTCGAATGGCCGGGTCTTGTAGTTGTTCATGGTGATCGTGTTGCCATGCATCGGATCGCATGACCACACCACCTTGCGGCCCTCGCGCTCAACGGCGCGGATCAGCTTGGGCAGGTGATTGGCCACCTTGTCGTGACCGAAACGGGCGATCAGCGTCAGCCGGCCGGCCTGGTTGTCCGGGTTGAGGATGTCGATCAGCTTCAGCAGCTCGTCGGGGTCGAGCGACGGGCCGCATTTGAGACCGATCGGGTTCTTGATGCCACGGGCATATTCGACATGGGCATGGTCGGTCTGGCGCGTCCGGTCGCCGATCCAGATCATGTGGCCCGAGGTGGCGTAGAAATCGCCCGAGGTGGAATCGGTGCGGGTCATGGCCTCTTCATAGCCAAGCAGCAGCGCTTCGTGGCTGGTGAAGAAATCGGTCTCGCGCAGATTGGCATGGTTCTCGGCGGTAATGCCGATCGCCTTCATGAAATCCATGGTCTCGGAAATCCGGTCGGCGAGCTTGCGGTAGCGCTCGGCCTGCGGGCTGTCCTTGACGAAGCCGAGCATCCACTGATGCACATTGTCGAGATTGGCATAGCCGCCCTGGGCAAAGGCGCGCAGCAGGTTGAGTGTCGCCGCCGATTGCCGGTAGGCCATGATCTGGCGTTCCGGATCGGGAATGCGCGACTTCTCGTTGAACTCGATGCCGTTGATGATGTCGCCGCGGTAGCTCGGAAGCTCGATGCCGTCCTTGCTCTCGGTATTGGACGAGCGCGGCTTGGCGAACTGGCCGGCAATGCGGCCGATCTTGACCACCGGCTGCTGTGCGCCAAAAGTCAGCACAACGGCCATCTGCAGGAAGACGCGGAAGAAATCGCGGATATTGTCGGCTTCGTGCTCGGCGAAGCTCTCGGCGCAATCGCCACCCTGAAGCAGAAAGCCCCTGCCTTCGGCGACCTCGGCAAGCGCCGACGTCAACCGGCGGGCCTCCCCCGCAAAAACAAGGGGGGGAAACTTGGCCAGCCGGGCCTCGGTCACTTTCAGTGCCTCTGCATCCGGATAATCCGGGACCTGCTGGATCGGATTGTTGCGCCAGCTTGATGGGGTCCAGTTCTGTGCCATGTCGTTCACCGTGTTGGCCGGGCTCATGTCCGGCTGTTTTACGGGCACTACGCCCGCGGGTTGGCCGGGCTGAAACCCGGCTGTTTTGCGGGCAGCATGCCCGCCGATCGCTCATTTTCACCGGGCTTATAGCGGGAGATTGAGCGGCTGCAAACCCGGCAATGCGAATCAAACGCGCCGCAATGGCTCAGGCGGTGTCTCTGCGGCCCAGCACGGCATCAAACAGCTCCACTTCCGCCGGCGACAGAGAGACCGCTCTGGGGTAGAGCGGCTGGGCCCGGTCCTCATGGATCGGGGTGTGAAATGCATCGGTCTCGGCGACGAAGCGGTGCAGGCCATCCGGCCCGAACTCGCGCAGAAATCCCTGCATCACCGCGTCAAGATAGGACCTGAGGATCGGCGCCGGGCCCTCAGCCGCCGGGTGCTCGATCCGGGCCTCATAGACATGCAGGGCGATCTCCGCGCCAAGCCCGTGGCCGGGTTCGGCGAATTCCAGATCGGACAGCGTGATGTCGCGGCGGTGATAGCGGAACTCGCGGCTGTCGATACCGGCAAGATTGACGGCGAAATCGATCACCAGCAGCCCGTCGATGGAGAATCCTTCGGCGCGATGGGCGCTGAGCAGCGACGGCTTGATCCCGTCAGGCAGAGTGGCACCCGGCGCCGCTCCCATATCCGGCCCCATGTCGGGCCGGGGCCGCCATGTGCGGCGCCAGCCTTTCAGCCGCGCCCGGTGGGCCTGAACCAGGCCGGTGCTCAAGGTGGCGCGGTTGACCAGAGACCCATAGCCGAAATAGCCGACCAGCTCCCCCGGCCCGTAACGGCCGGCCAGAGCGCCCTCACCGGCCCCGGCGGCTTCCGCTGGATCCGCTTTATCGATTTTGGACATCACCGCCTGCCTTCCTACATGATAAGATAGGCAACAAACACAAAACCACCAGATCCGGAAAGCCCCATGACCTCCATATCAGACCGCATTGCAGCGCTCCGCGCCAGTTTCGACAGCCGGAAAACCCGGCCCGAGAAATGGCGCCGCGAGCAGCTCTACCGGCTGATGACCATGATCGAGGAAAACGAGGGCGCCATTCATGAGGCGCTGCAGGCTGATCTGGGCAAATCCGGTTTTGAAGCGCGCATGACCGAAACCGGCACGGTGCTGTCCGAAATCGAGCACACGCTGTCAAAGCTCAAGAGCTGGATGCGGCCCACGCGGTTTTCCACTCCCCTGTCCAACCAGCCCGGCCGCAGCAAGGTGGTGCATGAACCGCTGGGCGTGGTGCTGATCGTGGCGCCATGGAATTACCCGGTCAATCTGGTGCTGACGCCGCTGATCGGCGCGATCGCCGCGGGCAACTGTGCTGCGATCAAGCCCTCGGAGGTCTCGGCCCGGACCTCTGAGCTGCTAGCCCGGCTGATCCCCGCCTATCTCGACACCGAAGCATTTCAGGTGTTCGAAGGCGGCGCCGACATCTCCACCGAACTGCTCGAACAGCGCTTTGACCACATTTTCTTCACCGGCAGCGAAAACATCGGCCGCATCGTGATGACGGCGGCGGCCAAGCACCTGACCCCGGTGACGCTGGAACTGGGCGGCAAAAGCCCCTGCATCATCGCAGCCGACAGCGATCTGGCGCTGGCGGCGCGGCGGGTGGCCTGGGGCAAGTTCCTCAATGCCGGACAGACCTGCATTGCCCCCGATTACGTGATGGTCGACGAAACCGTGGCGCAGAGCTTCATCGAGGAGATGAAAAAAGCCATCGAGGCCTTTTTCGGCGCCGATCCGAAGGCCAGCCCCGATTATCCGCGGCTGATCAATGAGCGCCATTTCGACCGCGTTGCCGGGATGATCAGCGGCGGCACCATCGTCACCGGCGGTGAGACAGACCGCGCGGCGAGATATATCGCCCCGACGCTGTTGACCGGTGTGTCCCCGGATGCGGAGGTGATGCGCGAGGAGATCTTCGGCCCGGTGCTGCCGGTCATGACCTATGCGGCGCTCGATGAGGCGATCGGTTTCATCACTTCGCGGCCCAAGCCGCTGGCGCTCTATGTCTTTGCCAGATCCCGCGATATCCAGAACGAGGTGATCGCCCGGACCAGTTCCGGCGGCGCCTGTATCAACGATGTGGTCATGCATCTGGCCATCCCCGACCTGCCCTTCGGCGGCGTCGGCGCCAGCGGCATGGGCGCCTATCACGGCCGCGCCTCCTTCGACACATTCAGCCATGCACGGTCGGTGCTGACCAAGACCGAATATCTCGATGTGCCGCTGCGCTATCCGCCCTACAGCAAGACCAAGCTGCGCTGGCTCAAGCGGTTTCAGTAGCCCGCGAAGCGGAGTTCGGCCTGTAAAATCCAGCTCTGAACAGGAACCACATGACAGATCCGATCCATATCACCTGCCCCGCCTGCCAGGCCAAGAACCGGATCCCGGCGGCCAGGCTCGCGGCCAGACCGAGCTGCGGCGCCTGCAAGGCGCCATTATTTCCCGATGCCCCGTTCGAGCTGGACGAGGCAAAGCTCAACAGGCACCTGAGGAACGACGATCTGCCGCTGCTGGTCGACTTCTGGGCGCCCTGGTGCGGGCCGTGCAAGATGATGGCGCCGATGTTCGCCGAGGCCTCGAAACAGATGTCGCCGCAGCTGCGCTTTGCCAAACTCGACACCGAACAGAACCAGGCCGTCGGCAACCGCTTCCAGATCCGCGGCATTCCGCTGATCATCCTGTTCGACAGGGGCAAGGAAGTCGCCCGCCAGGCCGGCGCCATGAATACGGGCCAGATCGTCGGCTGGGTCAGGCAGCATCTGAAGGCGTGAGGCGCGCGCGGCCGGCCGGGAGCCGGTATGGGCGTGGATCGGGTGATCTCCTGGGAGGTCTGCGGGTGGGACGTTGCGGTAAATAAGTGCGGCTCATTGGGGCATGCCGTAGCCTTTTTATCGGCGGCAACTTCGCGCCACCAACCCGGACACCGATGGCCACTTTTCGCTTTTTTTGAAAGCGGACGCCGCTGCCGGTGGCGCCAGGGGGCTATATCTGCAACAAAACTCGCACGAGTTTTATCGCCGCCCGACGGGACAAACCGTCCACGTATCAGCGCCAAGGCCAATTCTTATACCCTGATGGGCTCGCCTCGAGGACCTAGCCGAATTGAGGAATAGCCGTGGGTGTTTTGTGGCGTTCCGTAATGGTTTTTGCGATATGCGCCGCATCCTCGGCCACGCCCAGGAATCTGCCTGATCCCCAGGTGTGCAGCCACCCGAGCCCAAGGAAGTAGATACCGGCCTGGTCGCACACTCCCCGGGTGTGGACGGGACGGCCTCGCTCATCCAGGCAATCGACACGCAGCCAATCGTAGTCGGGGCGAAATCCGATGCACCACAGGATTGAGGTAATCCCCTCCGCTGCAGCGTCGATCTCGGTGATTTCGGTTTCGGGCTTCCACAGCTTCTCGAAGGGCGGCTCTTCGGGAGCATCGATTCCTTCTCTGTCGATATAATCATCAATCATCTTGCGGATGCCGACATAGCTCTTGTCGGCGTCATCCAGGTTCTTCTCGAGGTCCGGCAGGAAACGGATCCTGGTGCCGTCCATGCCGGCAACCGAGCCATACAGCTGAAGGCCGTCCAGTGCGAAGCGGCGAAGGTCGATCTCGTGTCCGCCGTCGCGGCCGGACATGTAGTGGTTTGTCTTGGCCTCCGTCGACTTGGGGTCGGGTTGCTCGGCAATGGTGACATCGTAATAGCCAAGCCGGTGCAGCCAGTCCGTGGCGTCCTTTCCGCGATACCAGCGCGGGCTGCGCGGCGCGGGCCCGACGGCCAGGCGGACATCGCGACCGGCGATCTTGAGGTCTTCCATCATCTGAACACCTGACTGGCCGGTGCCAACGACAAGGCAGGTGCCAGCAGGAATGTCCGACGGACGGCGATAGGATTTGGAATGTATCTGTGTGATTTCGGGGCTGAGCTTGCCCGCGAAGGGGGGAACAACCGGACGGTCATAGCCGCCCGAAGCGACGATCACATGATCGGCAGTCCACAGCCCCTGATCAGTGTCCACCTCAAACAGCGAACCCGTCTTTTCCACGCGGGTCACGGTCACCCCCTCGTGAAGCGGCGCATCGAAACTCCTGGCGAAACCTTCGACATAATCGATGATCTCCTGCTTGATCATGAAGCCGGTCGGATCGTCGCCGCGATAGGGGAAATCGGGCAGCTTGCACTGCCAGTTCGGAGTGACAAGGCAGAAGCTGTCCCATCGGTCCTCCTTCCATGCATGGAAGCGCTGGTGCCGTTCCAACACGACGTGGTCGATACCGGCCCGGCACAGGTAATAGGACGCCGACATCCCCGCCTGCCCCGCACCGACGATCACGACAGGGACATGAGTACGGATGTCGGTTCTCAGCGGATGGACAGGCATGTGACAGTCTCCTCAGGCTGGTAACGGGTGACGGTGGCGGCGATTTTCGCCGCCTGGGCATCAGCGGATGTGCATCGAAAGCCAAATTTCGCTTCAACCCGGCGTGCGGCAAGGTCCAGAGCCGTGCGACTGATCGCGAGGAACGCGTCGATGCGGTAGCTCTCGCCAGCATTGAGATGATCGCGGATGACGGTGGAAGGCGAGTAGCAGTCCTCTTCCACTCCGTCCGGCCAGCGAATGCGAAAAGTTGTCTCAGGCATTGGCGGTATCCTTGATCGGTGCGAGGCCAAGATAGGGAGAAACAGCATGGTCCCAGACCGTGTACTCTCCAGAGCCGTCTGTCAGTCTCAGCGAGCTGCCCGGGGTGACCGTTCCGATAATTTCTGCACCGATCCCGCGGGCGTGAAAACGCGCAAGAACCGATGGCGCGGTCTCCGGCTTTGCCGTCAAAAGGAAGCCAAAACTCGGAAAGGCCGTCATCCAGCGGGCCAGGTCGCCGTCCGGTGTCGTCACCTTGGCGGGATCAATCGTGATTCCGACGCCGGAACACTCCGCCAGCATCAGCGCCGTGCCGGCGATACCGCCCTGGCTGATGTCCTTGCCGGCGGTCACGAGGCCGTCTTCGGCCAGCATTGGCAGGATATCCATGTCGCCGCGCAGACGGGCATGCGGGGCGTTCAGGAAAGCGGGAAAATTGTTGCTGTCCCCAGCATAGGCCCCTCGCCGGTCAGCGGCTGCGATCAGCACATCGCCGGGCCTCGCGTCAAAACTCGTGATCAACGCCCTGGCGCGGCCCCAGATCGCCGCGGCAAGTTGCGGACGGTCGGTGCGCAGGTTGGTGTGCCCCCCGACGATGGGAATCCCGTAGGCCTCGGAAGCCTCCTTCATCCCGCGCAGGATCTCTTTTGCGGTCGCTATGTCGGGAGCCCAGAGCGCGTTGGTCACGGCGGCCGGCCGCCCACCCATGGCAAGGATGTCGCTCATATTGACCATTATTGCGCACCACCCGGCAAACCAGGGCGCCGAGGCGACGAATTCGTTCATGAAGCCCTCGGTCGCCATCAACTGCCAACCGTCCCCGTCGGGGATCGCCGCGGCGTCATCGCCGGGCCGGCCCGGGCTTTGCTGGTCGAGTCCAAGAGCGCCGCAGGCCACGTCGATGTCGCGCTTTCCCGTCACATGCGGGTGAGCGGCCAAGGTCGCGGCAAGGGTGGCTACGGAGATCACGCGGCGCGGCGCGTCAGCGCCATCCATCCCCGGGCGGGATCAATTACCGGCGGGTAGGCCGCAAGATCGGCCTGCATTTTCATGTGCGGATGGCCATGCAGGTCATGCTGACCGAGGGATTGCCAGTGCAGCTTTTCAAACAGCGCGACGTTCTGCATCTGGACGTGCGCGAGGAATGTCGTGCAGCCGCGCGCATGGGCTGTCCCGACAGCAAGCCGGATGAGTTCTGCACCCAGGCGTCCGACGCGGCGATAGTCAGGCGCCACGGCAAGCCTCGAGCCCCACCAGACGCCGGGCGTATCCTCGTGAATGCGCACGGTGCCGACCACCTCGTCGGCCTCCGACGCCATGGTCGAGACCGCCACCAGCGGCAAGGCCGTGCGGTCGATGGCATCGCGGTCATGACCGGTGAAGATGCCTTGCTCGGTCACAAAGGTACGGTGGCGAAGCGAGGCCGCGCCGCCGATTTCCCAGCTTGCGGTGGCCAGCCGGATCAGGAATTCAGGCGTGATGAAGGCGCCAGGGCGTTCGATGATCATGATGAAACCCTCTCAAGCGTTGGACGTTTGAACTTTTCGAATGCAGACAGTGCAGAACAGGCACCGCATCGGCCGCAACCTGCCTTGATGTCTTCGGCCCGCATCCCTTGATCAACAATCATCTGCGACAGGGGGCCAAGGACACGGTGCATGAAGTCGGACGTTGGCGCCGGATGACTTTCAAGCGGCGTGCCGGTGACCGGAACGAACGGGACCACAAAGGGATAGACACCGATCGCCGTCAGGCGTTCACACATCTTCAGGATTGCCTCCTCGGTGTCGCCCAGCCCGGCGAGGATATAGGTTGACACCTGGCCCCGCCCGAACACCTCCACCGCGGCTGCGAAGCTGTCGAAGTATTTCGACAGCGGCACCTGTGCTTTTCCGGGCATGATCTGCTTGCGCAGGTCGGGCGAAACGACTTCCAGATGCATGCCGAGGCTGTCGATTCCCGCATCCTTCATGCGGCGGTGCCAGGCATCGTCTTCCGGCGGCTCGCATTGGGCCTGCAGCGGCAGGTCAACCGCGGCCCGGATGGCTTCGGCACTCTCGGCCAGGACCTTTGCGCCCCGGTCAGCCCCCGCCGGCGTTCCGGTGGTCATCACCATGTGCTTGACCCCGTCCAGCAGTACCGCGGCGCGGGCGACTTCCGCCAGCTGCGCGGGGGACTTGTGGGCGATGGTGCGGCCGGCGGCGAGGCTTTGGCCGATCGCGCAGAACTTGCAGGTTTTCTTGCGGCTCTCATAGCGGATGCAGGTCTGGAGAACCGTCGTGGCCAGCACATCCTTCGCATGCAGCTGGGCGATGTGGCCATAAGGCACCCCGTCTGCGGTGGAAAGATCCAGGAATTTCGCCCTTGGGGGAAACTGGACATCGGCAAAGAATGCGCCGTGCTTGAGCACGCGGGCATTGCCGCTCGCATCCGGCGCCTCGACCATGTAGGGCGAGTCAAACGCCGTGGCGGTGTGAACCGGAATCATCACGGTCATTCCGCCGATGGTGACAGCCTTGTGGTCCGTGGGGCCCGCGCCGCCGCGGCGGCTATCGGCACCCGCCCGCGGGTCGACAAGCCGCATTCCGCAGGTTTGCAGGTCATTGATGAGTTCACCAGTCGTCAAAGTTGCGCTCTGCATGTCATTCCTCCAAGGGGATCGGCTGGAACTGGGGGCCATTTGCCGTTGTGTGCCGCGTCGGCGTCAGGTCGGCGTTGTGCTGGAGGGACAGCAGTTCCGGCCGCGCATAGTGACCGACCGAGTCCATCATGCGCTTGCGCTTGGTCACCAGAGCCATGTCCAGATCGCCGTACAGAATGCCTTCGCCTTGCGTCAGCGGCGGCACCACATGCCTGCCTTCTGGCGTGACGATGCAGGTCATGCACCCGTCGCGCAGAGCCTTTTGCAAGGTCACGTCGGGCGTGACACTTTCGATCTGCTCGTCGGTCAGCCAACCGGTGGCATTCACAACGAAACAACCCGATTCCAATGCGTGGTGCCGCATCGTCACCTCTATCTGCTCGGCGAAGATTGGACCGACGAGGGAGCCGGGAAACTGGGCGACATGAATTTCTTCATGCTGGGTCATCAGCGCGTAACGGGCGAGAGGGTTATAGTGCTCCCAGCAGGCCAGAGCGCCGACACGGCCGACGCGGGTGTCAACCACGGCAAGACCTGCACCGTCGCCCTGACCCCAAATCATGCGTTCGTGGTAGGTCGGGGTGATCTTGCGGCGCTTGAGCAAAAGCGTGCCATCGCCGTCGAAGATGAGCTGGGCGTTATAGAGAGAGCCGTGGTCGCGCTCGTTCACACCGAGCACGACAACGACCCCGTGATCGGAACAGCGTTGCGCGACCCTCCGCGTTTCCTCCGAAGGGACTGTCACGGCCTCCTCGTACAGATGCAAATGCGGCTTGCCCTGCTGACAGGGTGGCAGAACAAATGAGAAGTAGGGATAAAACGGGACGAAGGTTTCGGGAAAGACGATCAGGTCGGCCCCGTTTGCAGCCGCTTCGTCAATCGCATCAAGAACACGCACCAATGTCTTTTCGCGACTGGTGAGGTCAGGCGCGATCTGGACGGCTGCTGCTTTGACGATACGAGACATGACGGCTTGCTCCGTGAAAGGGTGCCGGGGCAGAACTGCCCCGGCGCTGGCTCAGAGAGTCCAGGTATCAATGATGACCGAATTGTCACGAACGTGCAGGAGCTTGAGATCCAGCACATCTTGCGGCGCGATCGGAATGATGCCGGGCAGCAACGCAGCTTCACCATGGCCGTACAGAGCCTGGAGCGCGAAGCGGCAAGCGTAGATCTTGCTGCCTTCGGCCATGAATTTCTTCAGGTTGTCGGCAAAGTTCTGGTGGCCGGGAAACGCGGCATCGCCAAGCGTCGGAAAGCCGCGCTGAATTCCCAAGGTAACGCCCGGGCCATAAAGCAAAATGGTGGTCTCGAAACCCTTGCGGGCAAGGCGGATGGCGTTGAGCATGTTCACCAAGCCGATCGACCCTTCAAAGGCGACGGTGTGAAATGTGACAAGCGCTTTCTGGCCGGGTTCGGCTTTGACGTCCTCGAAGACCTTCTCTTCATAATCGACAAAGAAGTCGCCGTCCTTGTGCTTTTCCTGTGTGACTGCTGGCATCTGAGTGCTCCCATTGGTTGTTGGGCCGAGACTGGCCGATAGGCAATGATCTATCCTGCATCGATCAAATTGATCCTGTCAATAATGCAATCAAATTTACATACAATATAGAACTCGAAAAGGATTGAATGACCGTTATTTAGGTGTTCTGCAACTTATTTCGCCATACAATTGCACAAGCATTGTTCACGCATCCGCACCGGAAGCTGATGCATGTTGCAGCGCCCGTTGCGATCCATACAAAGTGCTTCAATCCAGACAGAATCAGCATTAGGGTGGCGGCATGAGAGATTGGACCCCTACCCTTCGACCGGACGGCGCCGCGCGCTACCTTCAATTGGCCGACAGCATTGCCGACGGGATATCCGACGGCGCCCTCAATCATGGCGACCGCCTGCCGCCGCAACGGAAACTGGCGGACCGCCTTGGCATCGACTTCACAACCGTGTCCCGCGGCTATGCAGAAGCGCAGAAACGCGGATTGGTTTACAGCCGTGTCGGGCGCGGCACTTTTGTGATCGGCACAAAGCCGAGCGACCACCAGCGCGAACTGCGCCGGCACAGCGACGTCGATCTCACCATGAACCTGCCGCCGGAACCGCAAGACCCGGCTCTGCTGGCCAAAATGGAAGCCGGCCTGCAAACCGTCTCGGCCAATCTGATAGATCTGTTGCGCTACCAGTCCTCCACCGGCGGCCAGGTGGACAAGGAGGCGGCCTCGACCTGGCTTTCCTTGCGCGGCCTTGTCCCGTCGCTGGACCGGATCGCCGTGACGCCCGGTGCGCATCCGACGATCCTGGCAATCCTCATGATTCTGGCAAAGCCCGGAGACACGGTCCTGTGCGAGGACGTAACCTATGCAGGTGTGCGCGGCATCTGCGCCCGGCTCGGTCTGCAGCTGGTTGGATTGACCGGCGATGCGGAAGGGATCGACCCCAACGGGCTTGACGCTGCCATCCGCAGCCACCGGCCCAAGGCGCTTTACCTCAATCCAACCCTGAACAACCCGACGACGCGAACGATGAGCCTTTCCCGCCGCCAGGCCGTCGCCGATGTGATCAAGGCCCACAGACTGCCGCTGATCGAGGATGATGCCTATGGATTTATCCCGCCGCATCCGCCCGCGCCCCTGGCCAGCTTCGCCCCCGATCTGGTCTGGCACATCGGCGGGCTTGCAAAATGCATCGGCGCTGGCCTGCGGCTGGCCTACACGGTCGCCCCCGACAGCCACGCGGCCCGGGACCTGGCGCACCAGATCAAGCTGATCTCGGTCATGCCTTCACCCCTGATGATGGCGCTGGCCACCCGCTGGGTCACCGACGGTACGGCGGACAGTATCCGCCGCTTCATCCGCCAGGAAACGCTTGCACGCCAGGCAATTGCCGCGCAGGCGCTGGCGCCCTTCAGATTCGAAGCCGACCCGCAGGCCTTCAATGTGTGGCTCCATTTGCCGGACGGGGTCAGCCGTGCCCACGTGATCGGACGGATGGCAGGCACCGGGATCGGACTGATGCCATCGGACGCCTTCACCGTCACCGGAACGCCGACCGAATCCATACGCGTGTGCCTCGGCGGCCAGATTGAACAAACCCAGCTCCGCGACGCCATGGGGCTTCTCACCTACATCATGTCCAATCCGATCTGAACGCCGAGAACCGGATACCGGTGGCCAGGCTCGCGGCCAGACCCAACTGCGGCGCTTGCAAGGCAGCGCTGTTTCCCGATGCCCCGTTCGAGCTGGACGAGGCAAAGCTCAACCGGCACCTGAAGAACGACGATCTGCCGCTGCTGGTCGATTTCTGGGCGCTCTGGTGCGGGCCGTGCAAGATGATGGCGCCGATGTTCGCCGAAGCCTCGAAACAGATGTCGCCGCAGCTGCGCTTTGCCAAACTCGACACCGAGCAGCATCAAAACGTTGGAGGCCGGTTTCAGATCCGCGGCATTCCGCTGATCATCCTGTTCGACAGGGGCAAGGAAGTGGCCCGCCAGGCCGGCGCCATGAATACGGGCCAGATTGTCGGCTGGATCAGGCAGCATCTGAAGGGGTAGGTTGAGGGCCATCCGGGAGCCGGTATGGGCGTGTATCGGGTGATCTCCTGGGAGGTCTGCGGGTGGGACGTTGCGGTAGTTAAGTGCGGCACATTGGGGCATGCCATAGCCTTTTTACCGGTGACCGCTTTGCGCGCCCGTTTCGGCATTCAAGTCAGTCAGCCGTTTTCTTGAAAGTTGCCAGTCTGCGTAAGCGACTGCGATGACCGTGACGGGGTGGTATTCGGACGGTCTGCTATTGGATCACAGCAGGTTGAAGCGGACACAGCCAGTTTTAAACCTGCAGATTTGCAAGCGCATGTTGCAAGGTGCCGTAGTGGCCCCTGCCGGGTACAGGCCGAAGATCGGACATAGATATCATGGCCTGCAGGTTTGCTGCCATTGCAGGCGGAGTCCAGTTGTCCAGGCTCCCCTGCCAGATTGTTGTGGGCGCTTCGATCGTCTTGGGCACATCAGACCAAGGCGCTACATAGGCCAGAACTTCTCGCCTATAGCCAACGCTGCCATTGTCGAAAGTACCTTGCAGCAGGGCGGTGGCACGTTCACGGAAACCCAAAACATCCATTCCGGGCTCGCCGGCTGAACCGAACAAACCGCGATAAAGCAGGGCGGGTTGCTTGCGCGCAATCCAGGCTTGGGCAGTGGTTAGAATGGCAAATGCGCGCGGCCTTTTGCCCGCCATAGCAAAGACTGCCTTTCCAGCCATCATCGAGAGATGGTTATTACCGTCCAACGGCCCAGCCGGTGAAATCAGGTCCAATTTGCCGACCTGTCCCCCCAGCCGCAGTGCCAGTTCCATAGCGACCCGTGCGCCGAGAGAGAAGCCGACCAGATGCAGCAAGCGTCCATTGGCATGACCACTCACTCGCCCTGCAAGTTCATCGAAATAAGCGCTGGCCGGCAAATCTGGCCGATCCATGGCACGATCGGGGTTTAGAGCCTGCGTGGCCCATTCAGGCTCTGGTCCAAACAAGGATAGCTCATTTGGTCCTCCTGGAAATCCATGAAGATAAATGATGGCGTGGTTTGATGCTTGCCTCATGGCCGTTCCGATCGTGTGCACAATATCCACACCCCGTGTAATCAGTTTTGTTTCTCACCACACCAGGGCTATGGCGCGGCAAATGTTCTCACCATAGAACATTTCATTTTCATTGAGAGTGCTGGGAGGCAACTTCTGGAACGCTTGAAAAGCAAGCTCAATGGCTGCAATGGGTCGGATGCGGTCATGGAGGCTGCCCGTTATCTATGGCAGCTATATCTTCCTCCAGTTCTAAGTCCGGACCGCCCGCATACGGCCCCAATCCGGCCATTCGTTCAACTCACCTCGAACAACCGCCTTCCGCGCAAGCCGGAGCACAGGCCAGCCAGCACGGGACTCGTCCGCCCGGCTGACTGCATCGGTGAACACGCCGATCCTGGCCATCGGCGCCAGCGATGCCCCCTGGGGCATGCCTGCGGTGCGTGAGGCCATCATGGACCATTTGGTCCGTGCGCCGGTGGAGACCAGCCGGGCTCGGCCCGCAAAGAGGCTGCGGGCCGAGCGGCCATCCCGGTTTCTTTGCTCGCGCTTTCGCGGCACGCTCTGGCCCGGTCCTGCCGCCTAGCTGAAGGGCGAAACCCTGCCCTTGCGCGTCAGACCCGTTCGCCGCCCTTCACCAGGTAGCTTGGCTTGTACATCGTCACCAGCTCTTCCGACGCGGTCGGGTGCACCGCCATGGTGCGGTCGAAATCATCCTTGGTGCAGCCGGCCTTGAGCACGATGCCGAGGATCTGCGCCATTTCGCCGGCCTCGTGGCCGAGAATATGGACGCCCAGCACCTTGCGGTCAGCGGCATTGACGACGATCTTCATGATGGTCTTTTCCGCCCTGCCCGACAGCGTCGCCTTCATCGGCCGGAATTCGGCGCGGTAGATCTCCAGTTCGTCATAGCTTTTTGAAGCTTCATCTTCGGACAGGCCAACGGTCCCGATCTCGGGCTGGGAGAAGACTGCCGTGGCAATCAGGTCATGATCCGGCGAGGTCGGCCGGTCATGGTAGAGCGTGTCGATCAGGCACATGGCCTCGTGGATCGCCACCGGCGTGAGCTGAACCCGGTCGGTAACGTCGCCGACCGCATAGATGCTTTCGACATTGGTGCGCGAATAGTCGTCGATCAGGATCTCGCCCTTGTGGCCGGTCTTCACCCCGGCCTTGTCCAGCCCGAGGCCGTCGGTGTTGGGATCGCGGCCCAGCGCCAGCATCACCTGGTCGGCGACCAGCGCCTTGCCGGCCGAGGTGTGCGCCAGCAAACGGCCATCGGCGCCGCGCTCGATCTTCTCGAAGACCTCGTGGCAGAGAATGCGGATGCCCTTCTCCTCCATCGCCGCATGCAGCCCGCGGCGCATGTCCTGGTCAAACCGTGACAGGATCTCCTTGCCACGGTAGATCAGCGTCGTCTCGACGCCCAGACCGTGGAAGATATTGGCGAATTCGACAGCGATATAGCCGCCGCCGGCGATCAGGATCGCCTTGGGCAGTTCCGCAAGGTGAAAGGCCTCGTTGGAGCTGATGCACAGCTCATGACCCGGCAGTGCCGCATGCGGGTTGGCGCGCCCGCCGACGGCGACGAGAATGTGCCGGGCGGTGACCTCCTGCCCGGTCGCCTTGATCAGCACAGAGTTGGGACCGGTCAGTTCGGCACGCGAGGCAATGATCTCGGCACCGGCATTTTCCAGCCCGCGCCGGTAAAGCCCTTCCAGCCGGTCAATCTCGCGGTCCTTGTTGGCAATCAGCGCCGGCCAGTCGAACGCGCTTTCGCCGACACTCCAGCCATAGCCGCGCGCGTCTTCGAAATGCTCGGAGAACTGCGAGGCATAGACGAACAGTTTCTTCGGCACGCAACCGCGAATGACGCAGGTGCCGCCAAACCGGTATTCCTCGGCGATTGCCACCTTCTTGCCCAGGCTTGCCGCAAGCCGCGCCGCCCGCACTCCGCCGGAACCGCCGCCGATGACAAACAGGTCGAAGTCGAATTCACTCATGGGCGGGGATCCTTGTGTGCGATGGGCGGCAGACACCGGAAGACACCGGGTGTTTGCGGACAATGGCGGGCGTGTAATGCCGTGACGGGTGCTGCCTATGTAACCGAGCCTGCGCAAAATAAAAGCCCGGGGACCGGCCCCGGGCTCTCAAATCGTTGTGATAGGGCAGTCAGCAGAAGCGCGACGGCCCCAAGCGGCGGGGCGGCGCCGGCTGTCTTACGGCTTTTCCTCGGGCAGCTGCGGCCGTTCGCCGACCTTTTCTTCCAGAACCTTGCTGACATTGACCCTCAGGTCGCGGGCCATTCCCGAAGACCAGATTTCAGCGGCCTTCACCACTTCACGGATCACCAGCGGGCCGTTCTCGATCAGCTTCTTGCCTGCGTCGGAACTGTAAAACTCGGCAATCGCCGTGAGCTCTTCCTTGGAAAACGCCTTGGCGTAGATCTGCGCGGCTTCTTTCTCGAGATCCCCGCGGCGCGGCACGATCTTCAGGGCTTCTTCATCCACGGTCACGCTGATGACTTCCTGAAGGTCGGCATTGGCGCGAATCAGGTTCATTTTCAGCTGTTCTGCAGTCCCCGGGATAATTGCATCGAACTGGTCGGTAGCCCCCAGCGCGGCAATGGCGGTGCGTGCGGCGGCGAGATGGTCTTCGCTGATCTCCTGCGCCAGAGCCGAATGGCTGACTGTCGCGAGGCTCGAGATCACAATCATACCTGCGCCGAAACGCTTGAGACCGGTGAGGATAGTCATGTTCGGTTTCACTCCTGTTTAAGTCTTGGCGAGCAAGGTCCGCGCACCGCTTTGCGACGCAATGATTGCGGCATCTGCCATATTGAGAAACAACCCGTGTTCAACCACACCGGGGATGGCAACAAGCCCGTTTGCCAGCGCTTCTGCATCCGGAATGCGGCCAAAAGATGCATCAAGGATGAAATGCCCCCCGTCCGTCAGGTAGGGTCCGTCCTTGTCAGGACGCTGGATGATGTCGCCGCTCAACCCGAGTTGCGAAGCCAGCCGTTCGACCGCAAGCCGGGTTGCGGCCAGCCCAAAGGGGGCGATTTCGATGGGCAGCGGGAACTGTCCCAGCGTCTCGACCAGCTTGGTCTCGTCGGCAATGACAATCATCCGCGCGGAGGCCGATGCAACGATCTTTTCGCGCAACAAGGCACCGCCGCCGCCCTTGATCAGGCCAAGCGCACTGTCGACCTCGTCAGCCCCGTCAATGGTCAGGTCAAGCTCCGGCAAATCATCCAGCGAAAACAGCGGCACGCCGAGCTCGACGCAAAGCCGCGCCGTACGTTCGGATGTCGGAACACCCTGTACATTGAAGCCGCCGGCGACCTTTTCCGCCAGAAGGCGGACGAATTCATCAGCGGTGGAACCGGTTCCGATACCGAGCCGCATGCCGTCCTCGACATGTTCGAGGGCCGCTTGCGCTGCTGCGATCTTGAGTTCCCGGGCGTCCATGCCAAACTGCCATAGTTGTTGATACTGGCCCGCCTGTTAGCATGGAAGCCAGGCAAGGCAAAGCCCGGGATCGCATCTGATGGATTTGGCCGGGCGCAGGGCAACGCCGGGGGCCTCCCCTCCACCTATTTGTCCAGCACCAGGTCCGGAGGCGCATCCAAAACCTCAATTGCCCCTGCGCAGCTATCCTGTTACATCAGCGCCGCAGCGGCCCGTCCGGGCCACCCGCCTCAGCCTCTCACATCTCCCGGAGCCCGCATGACCTCTCCTTTGGTAATCTTCGACCTCGACGGAACGCTGATCGACACAGCGCCCGACCTGATGGCGAGCCTCAATCATGTGATGGATCTGCACGGTCTCGAGCATGTCACCTTCGGCGATATGACATGGCTGGTTGGCCAGGGCGCCAAGGTGATGATCGAACGGGCCTGGTCGCTGCACAAGCACCCCACTTCGCCCGAACAGCTCGAGGCCGCATTCGATGCGTTTCTGCTCCATTACGCCGCCGGCATGCCGGGTAAGTCACAGCCCTATGCCGGCCTGCTGGCAGCGCTTGACCGGCTGGAGACAGCGGGCATGCAGCTTGCGGTCTGCACCAACAAGGGCGAGAAGCTGGCGCTGCAGCTGCTCGACTGCCTGAACCTCACCGGCCGCTTCGCAGCGATCACCGGCGGCGACACGTTCGAGGTGAAAAAGCCGCATGGCGATCATATCCTCAAAACCATCGACAAGGCCGGAGGCCGGGCTGACAACGCCGTCATGATCGGCGACAGCATCAACGACATCCTGGCGGCACAGAATGCCTCGGTCCCGGCAATCGGCGTGCCGTTCGGCTATTCCGACAAGCCGGTCGCAAGCTTCAATCCGGACATCGTCATCGAGCATTTCGACGAGCTTGATGCCGCTCTCGTGGAAAAACTGATCGCCGCCAACAACAAGGCGCTTCTTTCACAGTGATACAGCGTCCCTT
The DNA here is from genome assembly GCA_048261205.1 of Hoeflea sp. Classification (GTDB taxonomy): domain Bacteria; phylum Pseudomonadota; class Alphaproteobacteria; order Rhizobiales; family Rhizobiaceae; genus Hoeflea. Next base: position 352,053 of record JBLXGF010000005.1, on the reverse strand, counting down.
GCGCATCCCATCGGCTGCGCGGCGCTATTATCGCCGGTCCGCCGGGTCAGAAAACCGCCCTGGCCGCAATGCACCGCTTGACCTTTGCCCGGCCAAACGCTTATACCGCCGCTGACCGTTCAGGCCGCCTGATGTGGAGGCCGGCGACGGGCGCGTAGCTCAGCGGGAGAGCACTGCCTTCACACGGCAGGGGTCACAGGTTCAATCCCTGTCGCGCCCACCATTTTCTTCATAATAACGATTTTTCACCGATGATCTTAAAGACCGGGTGATCAATCGTACGTTGCGCGACCGCAGAGGCTGTCCGGCAATTCCGATTCAGAAGGCTTTCCCGGTCTTTCGCTCGTTCTCGATCCGGGTCACACACCCGGTGATCTTGGCAAGCAGCAGATCGAAATCAATTGGCTTGGTCAGGTAGTCCGCAGCCCCACCCTGGAGACCGGCGATCATATTGTCCTTGTCCGCAAGCGCGGTCAGAAAGATGAACGGCACAGCCGAGAGTTCCGGATGGTTGAGTTGAATCTCGGCCAGCACCTGGTGCCCGTCCATTTCAGGCATGGTGATGTCACAGATGACAATATCGGGCCATTTCGCCAGGATTATCTCCAGGCCCTCACGTCCGTTACTGGCCTGCAAGGTCTTGAAACCAGCGTCTTCCAGTTCCTCCACCACCAGGGTGCGGATCTCGATCTCGTCTTCTATGCACAGGATTGTAATATTGCTCATCTAATGTTCTCGCTTCAGGCGGCTTCTATGTTGGATGTATCGGAACTGGCCGGATCCTGCACATCATGCGGGAGAGTGACAGTGAAGATCGTGCCTTGATCTTTTTCGCTTTCGACTGAGATCGTGCCGTTGTGGAGTTCGACAATCTGCTGCACCAGGTTGAGCCCGATGCCCGTTCCGGCAATCCCCGTTGAGGTGCGGGCGCGAAAATACCGTTGAAACATCTTCGGAAGATCGTCGGCATCGATACCCACGCCCTGGTCTTTTACCGACACATGAATCTGGCCGCCGTCACACCAGCCACGAACAAAGATCTCGGGCGAATTCGGCGCGTATTTCACGGCGTTGGAGAACAGATTGGTGAAGACCTGCTGCAGCCCCGACCGGTCGGCATTGATTGTCTCGGGCAGGTTTTCGATATCCAGTCTAAACCGGCAATCAGGTGTCACCCTGGTCTGATTTGCAACACATAGCCGGATCAGGTCTCCGATGGCGAAGGGTTCGGAGCGGACATCTATCACGCCGTGATCGAGCCGGCCGACGGCCAGAATGCTTTCCATCAGGTCGACCATCCGCGACACAGATCCGCGGATCTGCTCAACCTTGTGACCAACGAAGTCCGGGGTGATTTGAGCCTTGTTCCGGATCAGGCGCTGGGCCGCGCCATCTATGATGGCCAGCGGGGTGCGAAACTCGTGCGAAGCCATGGCGACGAACTGGCGCTGTTGTTCATTCACATGGCGTTCGTGCTCCAGCATGTGTTCCAGTTTCCTGGATTGCCGCTTGATTTCGGCAGTACGCTTCGACACCAGGTCTTCCAACCGGTCGCGGTGGCGCATCAGTTCTCGTTCGGCATTCTTGCGGGCGGTCACATCAAGATAGGTGACAACAGCGCCGCCTCCTGCCATTGGCGTGGTCCGCACTTCCAGAACCAGCCCGGAAGCTGTCTCGCGGTCAAAAGCATGGTCGACGAACAGCTTGGCATGGCGAATGCGCTGTTGGGCCAGTTCCTCAATATCGCCCGGCCCGTACTCGCCACGGCGCGCACAAAACCGCAACACGTCGGCGAAGTTGCAGCCCGGTAGGAAAAGAGCTTCAGGCAATTCCAGGATTTCATAAAGCCGCTGGTTGGTCATCACCACCGTCAAATCGCCGCCCAGGACACAGACGCCTCCCGGGAAACTGTCGATGGTCGTCCGCAGAAGTTCGAAGACACGGTCGCTCAGCACAAGACTTCCATCCCGGGAGTCGATTGGGACAATCATTGTGCCGTTGGCTGCGGTGTGGATTTCCTCCAGCCGCAGCTTGGCGCGAACAACAGTCGCGACGTCCGCGGCGAGTGCCGCCAGGGGAGCCCTGTGCTCGTAGTCACCGGACGTGGAAACATGGAAGACCAGGGTGCCCATGGGATCAATTCCAGGACCTGCAACAGGAACCAGAATGCGGGTCAGCGTGGCGCCTTTATCGGGGATTGCATGAAATTCATTGCAGAAATCGAGGGTGGTATCAAACTGTGACCAGTGGGAGTTGTGGAAGCCGGCCAACTTGGCTTTTTCCGTGGCGGCGTCATTGAGATAGAGGGCAGCCTTCGGCACCAGCTCAAGCTGACTGGTTTCAACGATAACCCGCAGGATGTCTGGAATGATTTTGCCGATCACACGACCGGAATGACCGATGCGAAGTATTTCGCGTCCGGTTACCGCCACCCAAGGCGCAACATCCAAAACAATCTCGCTCTCTCGCGTCACAGCCGGCCCTAATCCAAGGTTGCAATCGCATCACCCTCGCAACATCGGATGAACATAGGTTTAACCCGCAGCACGTCTATTTTAGCCGCCGGGGCCGCAATCTGCTTGCAGTGCCATCGCCACCATACCCGCTCAGGGTGCGCGGAAACACAACCGCTTCCCATTGCTCCGGGGTTGCAGGTTCAATCCCTGTCGCACCGGCCCCCCGCGTCTTCCGGCAAGTATCAGTCAGCCAGACGGTCTTCGATGATTTGCGCCGCATTCAAGCCGCTCTGATAGGCGCCGTGAACGGTTGCGTGATACTCGAAGCTGGTGTGCTCGCCGGCCAGCAGCAGCGTATCGGCGATTGGCACCGCCAGATCGTCAAAATGCTTCGGCTGCGCGCCGACCTTGCTGTAGGAATAGGCTCCGCGGCTGTTGGGGTTTTGTGACCAGCGTGTCGCAAGATGTGCCGACGGCGCCGGGATCCCGGCGCCAAACATGGTCCGGACGGCATCCATGCAGTCGGCCACCATCTCATCGTCGCTCATCGCCTCGGCTTGTTGGGCATAAGCGCCGACGCACAGCCCCAGCAGGATGTTTTCGTCGCTGAAGGTCCGGTAGTTCAGAAAGTAGTTCCACCGCCCCCGCGTCTCGCTCATCAGGCCGAAATACTGGACATCTTCCGGCCAGAAGGCCTGGTCGAACTTGAGCGCCAGCTTGGTGACATTGCCCATGCCGATGGTCTCTATGCCGCGGCGATGGCTCTTGGGCAGCGGCGGATCGAACCGGATATCACCGGCCTTGAGCACCCCCAGCGGCACGGTGCAGATGACGAAACTGGCCTCGAAATCCCCCGCATCCGTCGACACGACGGCGCCATCGCCTTTCTCATAGGCAACGGCCTGAACCCGCGTGTTCAGCCGGATGTCCAAAGTGCCGGCCATCTGGCTGATGATGCTGTCATAGCCCCTGGTCAGGATCACATCATCGCCGGGGTAGACGCCGTCCTCGTCGAAATAATAGGCCGAGAGCGTGTCGATAGGTCCGCCGGTCGAGAACTCCGTGTAAGCCGAGGTCATCCAGTTGACGACAGGATCTGACTTGAGCTTGCCGCCCATCCGGGCAATCGCCTTTGACAGCGGCATATCGCTGTCCAACTCACCGTCTATCTCTGCATAGAGCTTTTCCAGACGCCGGAAACCGGCTGCAATCTGGTCCTCGGCGACGGGATCGCTATTGGCCGCAAAAACTCGATAGCTCTCGTCGTCAGTCACGAAGGGGCTTGCATCAGCGGCGCGCGCCAGATCCGAAACCGGATTGCCGTCCGGCCCGTGGATCCAGCCCGCGCCAAGCTCGAAGGGCGCATCGAGTGTCCAGTCGGTCTTGATCCGCCCGCCCGGCGCGCTGTCCGCTTCGAGAATGATGGTCTCATAGCCCAGTTCGACCAGGCGCCGGGCAGCCGCCAGGCCTGCAATACCCGCACCGATGACGATGACATCCACATCGGCAATGCTTGCCTTCGCACGGCCCGGCAACAAGGCAGGCAAGGCGACCGTGCTGACAAGGCCAGCCTTGAGGAGGCGGCGGCGTGTGATCATGAAAACATCCCTTGCGGCTTGGCGCGGCGATGCTAGCCCGGAACAGCGCATTTTGACAGCCGCATCGATCATTAAGCAGCGGCACTGCGCAAGGCTCTTCAAAAGCCGTCCCGGTGTTACCATCTACAGGTCAAACAGTTTGGCTTGATCAAGCTCAATGCGGGTCTCAATAGCGTAATGCTAACAAGAACCTGTCGGGCTCTGCACGGTGCCTCCGGGCACGGCAGTTCCGAGGAGCGCAGTCGGCCACTGAAACACAAAGTCACGGATTGCCTTTCAATGCTGGAGCGAACCGAATGAAAAATCCCTACGAGGTTCTTGGCCTCAAAAAGGACGCGACGGATCAGGAGATCAAGCTCGCCTTCAAGAAGCTTGCAAAGAAATATCATCCCGATCTGCATCCTGACGACAAACAGGCCGAGGCCAGATTCAAGAACATCTCGGCTGCCCATGAGTTTCTCAAGGACAAGGACCGGCGGCGGCGGTTTGACGCCGGTGAAATCGACGCCTCCGGCGCTGAAAAACAGCAGCACTATTACCGTGATTATGCCGGGCCTTCCGGTGGCTCACACGCCAGCCAGGACGGATTTGCCAGCAATGAGGATCTCGAGGAATTTCTCTCCCGCGCATTTGGTGGAATGGCAGGCGGTATGGGGGCCGGCATGGGTGGAATGGGCGGAATGGGAGGACGCCGCAGCGGCGGGCGCGCGGGCATGAAGGCGCAGGGTCAGGATGTGAGCTACACGCTCCGGGTCTCCTTCCTCGACGCCGCCAAAGGTGGCGTGAACACGTTGCAATTGCCCGATGGCAAGACACTCAAGGTGACCATTCCGGAAGGGGCCGAGGACCGTCAGACCCTGCGCCTCAAGGGTCAGGGTGGCCCGGGCTATGGCGGCGGCCCGGCCGGCGATGCCTATATCGAACTGCACATCGAGCCTGACGCGCATTTCGTCCGCAAGGATGACAACATCCACCTGGAGGTTCCCGTCACCTTGAAGGAAGCTGTTCTGGGCGCCAAGATCCAGATTCCCACGCTCACCGGCCCCGTCAGTCTGACGGTTGCGAAAGGCGCGAATACCGGCACCAAGATGCGGCTCAAGGATCGCGGCATCCGCAACCGCAAAACCGGACAAAAGGGCCATCTCTACGTCACACTGAAGGTGGTGCTTCCCGACCATGAAGAACCCGAACTGGCAGAGTTCCTCCAAAACTGGACACCCCGCACGGCGCAAAACCCTCGCAAGGAGATGCTGTCATGAAAACCCTGGAAGAGGTCATTGCAGAGCTTCCCGATCTCCATCGTGACGATCTGGAACGCTGGATGGGCAACGCGCTGGTGCAAGTCTCCCGGGAATCGGGCACCTCAAGGTTCAGCGAATTGCAGTTCGCGCGGGTCCGGCTGATCTGCACGCTGCGTTACGATATGGATGTCGAAGAAGAGACATTGCCGGTGGTGATGGATCTGCTGGATCAACTGCATGACACGCGGGCGCGTCTGCACACGCTCAGTCAGGCGGTTCTGGCCCAGGACGAAGAGGTCAAGGCCGCGGTTCTTCAGGTGGTGACCGAAGCCAGACGCAAGCGGCAGGGCTGAACAGCCGGTCAAACACATCGTCCGTCCCGGCAAGGGCAAGCTCCCTGCCGGGCAAATCCCGGCTCGCGGCACCGGACCCGGCAAACACGGATCCGCGTTTTTCACCATTCCTTAAACCAATCTTGCTAGCGTGTGAGTGCGAGATTCCCGCTAGGGAAAGCATGATGCGCTCTCGCACGCCATTTTGATCTCTTACGATCCAGGCATGTTGGAATACCGGTTCCGACCGCGCTTGCATGTCACCGCCGCCCTTCGCCGGGCGCGCCCGATCCCAGCGCGGCTCAATAAAACAATCTGTATGTTCTCGCGTAAGGAGTTCGTCGTGGCTGCTCAGAAATCAGACAATCCCAAGGCCCAGAGCAAAAAAGGCGGCATGATGGGCATGCTGTCGAAGGTTTTCGGCGTAGGCGCCATCACGCTCGGCGCGTTGTTTTTCGCAGCCATGTTCGATGTCGGTCATGCCGGGCTGATCCACACGCTCGCCGGTTCCGCCATCGTTCTCGTGCCGCTGTTTGCCCTGTCTGCCATTGCGGCGATGTTCCTGTCGCCGCAATCCGGCGCTGATCTCGAAGAGATGTCGGCCAAGGTTGCTGCGCTCACAGAAGCAAAATCCAAGATGACATCCCAGATCCTCACCCTGCAGAACCAGATGGATTCGATGAGCGGTCAGGATGTGGAAACCCTGAAAGCCAAGAACAAGGAGCTTCAGGAACAGCTTGATGCAATCCATCAGGCCGAGCGCGAGAAGCTGGACGGCGAATTCGACACGCTTCGCCAGCGCAACAAGGAACTGGAAGCCCAGATCAAGCAATGGGCGCTTGAAACCATCTCGAAAAACGTTGCCAGCGACAAGCCTTCATCCGCCAGGGCCGCCTGAGCCTCGGGTCTTTCATCGCGGCGACCACAACAATTCAGCTCCAAGGTGTTTTCAGCGCCTCGCGCCTCCGGTAAGCCTTGCTGCCGGGGGCGTTTTCGTATCTGGCGATATCAATCCAGATCGACCGGCATACCGGTTTCGAGCGATCTCGCCGCTGCATCGGCGATCATCTGCGCGGCCAGCCCGTCATGGATACCGGGCGAAGGGCTGATGCCCTTGCTCAATCCATCCACGAAATGCATCATTTCCGCCAGATAGGCCCCGGCATAACGCTCGAGGAAAAAATGCTGCGCCGGGGCTGAACGGAACCCGCGCTCCGTGGCGATTTCGACATTGTGTTCACGCAGGTTCTCGGCTTTCAGCAGACCGCGCGCGCCATGCACCTCAACCCGTTGATCATAGCCATAGGTCGCCCGCCGTGAATTGGAAATCTGGCAGATCCGGCCCGATTTCGTGGTCAGCACAGCGACTGCGGTATCCACATCGCCCGCCTCGCCGATCGCCGGATCAACCAGCGCCGATCCCGTCGCATAGACCCGCACCACCTCCTCGCCGAGCAGGAACCGCGCCATATCGAAATCATGGATCATCATGTCGCGGAACAGACCGCCGGAACTCTTGATGTAGTCGATCGGCGGTGGCGACGGGTCGCGTGACAGGATGGTGACCAGCTCGACATTGCCGATGTCACCCGCAGCAATTTTCGCCCTCATGGTTGCGAATCCGGCATCAAAACGCCGGTTGAATCCGGTCATGAACACCACGCCGGCGGCCTCCACCGTGGTGATGCACTCGCGGATCCGGTCTGCGGACATGTCGACCGGCTTTTCACAGAAAATGGCCTTGCCGGCCTTGGCGCTGGCCTGAATGAGATCGAAATGCGTGTCGGTCGGCGTGCCGATGATCACCGCATCAATGTTAGGGCTGGAGATGATCTCGCTGGCCGGCATCACCTTGCCGCCGGTCGTTGCCGCAAGCGCCTCCGCGGCCGCGGGAAAGGCGTCGGCCACAGCCGCCACCTTTGCGCCGTCTACCATTTGCAGGCTGCGGGCATGAACCTGACCAATGCGGCCGCAACCGAGTATTCCGATATTGATCATCTCTCAGACTTTCCTTGCGATGCGCCAAAGGCGCGGATGACAATGCGGGCGGCTTGCATCACCGGATCATGGGTGTCCTTGAGGATCGCCACCCGGTCAAAGCGCTCCGGGTCGCGGTTCACCGCCTCGCGGAGAGCTGCACCAAACGCCATACGGAGTTCGGTGCCGATGTTGAACTTGCAGATACTCGAACCTGTGGCAAGCGCGGTTCGCTGCTTGAGCGGAACGCCGGAGCCGCCATGGATGACCAGCGGCACCGTGGTCATCGCCTCGATGGCCCGAATCCGCGGCTCGTCCAGTCCGCCCTGTTTATCCTGTTGCAGATGCACATTGCCGACCGAGATCGCCATGGCGTCGACACCGGTCTCGCGGGCAAACCTTGCCGCCTCTTCCGGATCGGTTCCGGCCGAGTTCTCGCCGCCGGAATAGCCGACAAAACCGATCTCGCCTTCGCACGAGATGCCGGCCTTGTGCGCCATCTCGGCAATCGCCGCTGTCTCCTCGATGTTCTGCGAAAGCTCCTTGCGCGAGCCGTCATACATCAGCGAGGTAAAGCCAGCGTCGAGCGCTTCCCTGCACTCCTCGAAGGTGTAGCCGTGATCAAGATGGGCGACCACCGGCACACTGGCGTTTTCGGCCAGATGGCGGAACATCCTGCCCAGCACCGGCAGCGGCGTGTGCGCGCGGCACGATGGCCCCGCCTGCAGGATCACCGGCGCGCCCTCGGCTTCGGCGGCGGCCACATAGGCGCGCATGTCCTCCCAGCCCAGCGTCACCAGGCCGGCAACCGCATAGCCATGCTTCAAGGCCGGCTGCAGGACGCCGGCAAGGGTCGCGACACTCATTTGAACTTCGCCACCATATCCTTGATCCCGGGAATGGTCTCGATCTGGCAGGCATGCGTCGGCTGGAAATACTGCACCAGCGAGCGCTGGCTCAGACCGCCCAGGATGGTGAAGTAATACATCTCGTAGCCCGGCAGCACGGCGCAGGGATGGTAGCCCTTGTCGATGCAAATGGTCGAGCCATCGACGATATGATAGGCGTCGCCGGGCTTGTTGTCCTCCCGCTGCAGCATCTGCATGCCCGAGCCATGGTTGGGCCGGAAGCGGAAATTGTAAGTCTCGTCGTGCCGGGTCTCGTCCGGCAGCCGGTCGGTGTCATGCTTGTGGCTGGGGAACCCCGACCAGCCGCCCTGCCCGACCGTGAACAGCTCGCTGACCAGCAGCCGGCCGACCTTGCCGTGATGCTTCTGGCCGAGGATATGCTTGATCTTGCGGTGGGTCTTGGTGTCGTCGGAGCCGTATTGCACCAGATCAAGCCCGTCGGCGCGCACATCAAACGGCTCGAGCACCTTGTCGTATTTGGCGCCGGCAATGAAGGTCTCGGTCTCGTCGGAGACGCAGACGATGGTCACCTTGGCGCCGACCGGCACATAGACGCCTTCCGGCTCGCCGTCCCAGACATCGACGCCGCGATTGCCGAGCTTGGCGTAGGACACGCCCTCGACCTCGACATCGACGCTGCCGGTGGCCGGCACGATGCAGGTCTCGTAGCCCGGCACCTGATAGGCGAAGGCCTCGCCTTTTTTCAGCTTGACGATGTTGAAATAATTCAGCGGAACGCAGGCGTCATCGGCATCGACGATCGGCTTGTTCTGGTTGTTGTAGGGCGCGATATGCATGATTCTGGTCCTTTCAGGAAACCGGGGCCTCAGACGTCGGTCGGGCCGGGATGATTGGCGAGGAAGGCCTCAAGCTCGGTGCGGTCAGGCATCGCAGGAGCGCAGCCCGGCCGCGAGACCACGATGGAGGCACAGGCCGACCCGCGCAGCACGGCCTGACGCATGTCGCGGCCTTCGGACAAGGCCGCCAGCAGGCCTGCCATGAAACTGTCGCCGGCGCCGGTGGGCTTCAGCGCCTCCACGGGGAAGATTCCGGTGCGCAACTCCTCGCCACCGGCAAAGGTGACAGCGCCCGCGGGCCCCAGTTTGTAGACCACGATCTCCGCACTGGAGGCTGCCAGCTCCCGGGCTTTTTCCAGCCCCTTGTCGATGCCGCCTGCCATGAAGCCGAATTCCTCGTCATTGCCGACAATGACATCGGCCATGGCGCCCGCGCGCGACAGCACGTCTGCCGCCACCTCCGCCGACGGCCAGGAATAGGGCCGGTAATCGATGTCGAAAATGATCGGCAGTCCGGCGGCGCGCGCCAGCTCGAAGGCCCGGAACGTGGCGGAGCGCGAGGGCTCTGCGGCAAACACCGTGCCGGCGGTGATCAACGCCCCATAGCGTGAAAAATCCACCGCCTCGACATCCGCAATATCCATCAGGAAATCAGCGGCATTGTTGCGGTAAATCACGCTCTGATGCTCTTCGACACGGCTCTCATAGACGGCCAGCGAGGTGCGGCACTCACCGCTGACTGCATGCACATGGGTGCGATCGACGCCGTAATGGTCGAGCTGATTGAGGCAGTACCAGCCGACCGCGTCATCCGACACCTTGGTCACCAGCGCCGCCTTGCAGCCGAACTTGACCAGACCGGCGGCAATATTGGCGCTTGAACCGCCCATCCCCACTGTCATCGAACGCGCATCGCGGGTCCGGGTGCCGGCCGGATCCGGAGACAGATCCATGCCGACGCGGCCGATGACCAGAAAATTGCGCGCCTTGATGCCGTCGCGGGCGCTCATGCCCTGCCCTCGGCATTGCCGGCGCGCGCCGCATCGAGAACTTCGGGATAGGGATAGTTCAGACCCAGCAATTGCCGCATGTCTGGGCTGGCGGTGTCAATGAAGGACTGCGGCAAGGCCGCCGGCATATCTTCCATCGGCTTGACCCATTTGGGCAGGTACTGAATGAGAATCGCGCTTCGGTCATGGTCCGACCGGTTGGGCATGGCGCAGTGCCAGGTGACGCCGTAAAACAACGCCACGTCGCCGGGCTCGCCCAGCATCCGCTCACAGCGCTCGTGAAACCGGTCCTCGGGGCCCGGATAGCGCAGCTGCTTCTGACTTCCCGGCACATAAGCGGTTGCGCCGCTCTCTGCGGTGAACGGATCCAGGATCACCGAAACCTGGGCGTTCATCGGAAACGATCCGTTGAAGCCTGTCGGATGGGTCTCAGGCTTGTGGAAATCCCAATAGGGATAATCGACATGCGGCTCCTGCCCCGGCCCGCCTGGCAGGATCCGGTTGGCGGCAATCGAGCCCATGATGAATTCGGTGCCCAGAAACTTGCGCAGGATCTCCATCAGAACCGGATGCGCCGCCATGCGCGAGAACACCTCGCCCTTGGCCAGCAGGTTCCAGACCCGCCGTTGCAGGTTGATCTTGCCCTCTTCCGCTGCCGCGCCCTGGAAATGCGTGACCTTCTCGCCCTCGTTTTCCGAATGCGCCATGACGATGGCGCGTGCCTCTGCCACATCCTCGGGCGAAAAAAGACCCGATATGGCGACAGCCCCGCCGCCATTGAGCAGTTCTTCAATGATGGTGTCGGGATCGGCGTTTTGAGCTGTGAAGCGCTTCATCTCAAACGCCCTTGCGCTGTTTGGCGCGGTTTGATTCCTGCGCCTCATGGGCGGCCTTGACCTTGGGATTGCCGCTGGCATGCGGTGTGCCGACTTCCCACCAGGTGTGGCCCCCGGTGGTCCAGCCGTCATAGGCGTCGACCTTCATGACGATCACATGGGTCTTTGCGCTCGCCTTGGCGCGCTTGAACGCCTCACCCAGCTCCGCCGGATTGGAGACAGTCTCGGCAATCGCCCCCATCGACGCCGCATGGGCTTCGAAATCCACCGCGAAGGGCTCTTCCACGGTCGGGCAATCGGCGATCAGATTGTTGAAGCTCTCATTGCCGGTGTTGTTCTGCAGCTTGTTGATGACCGCGAAGCCGCCATTGTCGAGCACCAGAATGATCAGCTTCTTGTTCGTCAGCACCGAGGAATAGATGTCGGAGTTCATCAAAAGATAGGCGCCGTCGCCGACCAGCACGATGGTGTCCTTGTCGGGTTCACGCTCCATCTGCGCAATCCGCGCGCCCCAGCCGCCGGCGATCTCGTAACCCATGCAGGAAAATCCGAACTCGACATCAACCGTACCAAGCGACAGAGTCCGCCAGTTGGCGGTCACTTCCGCCGGCAGGCCGCCCGAGGCGGTGACCACCCGGTCGCGGGGATCGCACAGCGCGTTGACCACGCCGATGGCCTGGGCATAGGAATTGGGCCGGTTGCCATAGGCAACATTGCTCTCGACATAGGCTGTCCACGCCTTGCGCTTGTCCTGGGCCGATTGGGTCCACTCCGTTGGGGCCAAATATCCCTCCAGTGCCGCGCCGAGAGCTTCAATCCCGAGCTTCGCATCACCGACCACCGGCAGCGACAGATGCTTGGCCGCGTCATGCCGGGCGGCGTTGATCGCGACAATCCGCGCGGATTTGTCGAACGCGGTCCAGGATCCGGTGGTGAAGTCCTGCATGCGGGTGCCGATCGCCACGATCACATCGGCTTTCTCGGCGACTGCATTGGCGCTGTCCGAGCCGGTGACGCCGACCGGGCCGATATTGAGCGGATGACCGTCGAGCAGATTGGCCCGCCCGGCGATGGTTTCGATCACAGGGATCTGGTGGGCTTCGGCAAAGGCTGTGAGTTCTGCGGTGGCGCGCGAATACTGCACGCCGCCACCGGCGATGATCACCGGGCGCCTGGCGGATTTGAGCAGCGCTGCGGCATCGCGAATTTCGTCAGCATCGGGCGCCTGACGGCGGATGCGGTGCAGCTTCTTGGCAAACAATTCCACCGGATAATCATAGGCCCAACCCTGCACATCCTGGGGCAGCCCGATGAAAGCCGGGCCGCAATCGGCCGGATCAAGCATGGTGGCGATCGCCGCAGGCAGCGACTGGATGATCTGCGCCGGATGGGTGATGCGGTCCCAGAAACGCGACACCGGTTTGAAGGCGTCGTTCAGCCCCATCGCCGGATTGCCGTAATGCTCAAGCTGCTGCAGCACCGGATCAGGCAGCCGGGTGAGGAAGACATCGCCGCACAGCATCAGTATCGGCAACCGGTTGGCGTGCGCAAGGGCTGCCGACGTGAGCAGATTGGAGGTGCCCGGCCCGGCGGATGCGGTGCAGAACATGAACCGCTGCCGGAGCCATTGCTTGGCATATCCTGCCGCCGCAAAGCCCATGCTCTGCTCGTTCTGGCCGCGATAGAGCGGCAGCTCGGCCCGCGCTTCGTAGAGCGCCTCGCCCAGGCAGGTGACATTACCATGGCCGAATATGCCGAACCCGCCGCCGCACAGGCGCATCTCCTCGCCATCAATCTCGATGAACTGATTGGCAAGATAACGGATGATGGCCTGAGCCGTGGTCAGACGTAGTGTCTCCTCAGTCATGCGCGCCGAGACCTCCCTCTTGGCCGGCAGGATGCTCCGGATTGCCGGACGCAAAAATGCCGCTTGCGAAACTTCGATTCCGAAGATACAAAATTTGCAACCGGTTGCAAACTGAATTTCAATATGGGCTCGATTATGCGTGAAATAGGCGTTGGCATTGTTGGCGGCGGCTACATGGGCAAGGCCCATGCGGTGGCCATGGCGAGCGTCGGCGCGGTGTTTGACACTGGCCTGCGCCCGCGGCTGGAAATGGTCTCCGCCGGTTCCCCCGCATCCGCCGACCGCTACCGCGCAGCCTATGGCTTCAGCCGCGCGGCCCGTGACTGGCAGGAACTGGTGGCTGATCCGCAGGTCGAGGCCATCGTCATCGCCTCGCCGCAATCCACTCACCGCGCCATCGCCGAAACAGCCTTCGCGCTGGGCAAGCCGGTCTTGTGCGAAAAACCGATGGGCGCTTCGCTGGAGGATAGCCGCGCCATGGTTGAGGCGGCGGAGAAAAGCGGCGCCGCCAACATGGTCGGCTTCAACTATATCCGCACCCCGGCCAGCCAGTTTGCACGGCGATTGATTGCCGATGGCGAGATCGGCGCAATCACCTGGTTTCGCGGCGAGCACACCGAGGATTTTCTGGCCGATCCGCAAACGCCGGCCAATTGGCGCACCGACGGCCAGGCCAACGGCACCATGGGCGATCTGGCGCCGCACATGATCAACGCCGCCCTGGCGCTGGCCGGCCCGATCCGCTCGCTGGTTGCCGAGGTCGAGACCGTTCACGCCACACGCCCCGGCGGCGCGGTGAACAATGACGATCAGGGCCAGATGATGTGCCGGTTTGAAAACGGCGCGATGGGACAGATGCATTTCAGCCGCATCGCGACGGGCCGCAAGATGGGCTACGCCTACGAGATCACCGGCACCAAAGGCGCAATCCGCTTTGACCAGGAAGACCAGAACGCGCTGTGGCTTTACAAGATGGACGAGCCGGAAGCGACACGTGGCTTCCGCAAGATCCTCACCGGCCCGGCGCATCCCGACTTCCTGCCGTTCTGCCAGGGCCCCGGCCACGGCACCGGCTACCAGGACCAGATCATCATCGAGGCGCGGGATTTCCTGCACGCCATCGAGACCGGCACACCGGTCTGGCCGACCTTCCGCGACGGGCTCGCGGTCAATGAAATCGTGGCGGCGGCGTTTGCCTCCTCACAGAGCAAATCATGGCAAACACTCAAGATGGACGCCTAAGTGGAGGGGAACGAAACATGACGATACAAATAGGCAATGCCCCCTGTTCATGGGGCGTGGAGTTTCCGGACGACCCGCGCAATCCGGCCTGGCAGACCGTGCTGAAGCAATGTGCCGAGGCAGGTTACACCGGCATCGAACTCGGCCCCATTGGCTTCATGCCGGAAGACCCGGCGATCCTGGCCGAGGCGCTTGAGCAAAACGGGCTGGAGCTGATCGGCGGCGTGGTGTTCCGCGCCTTTCATGACACCAGCCAGTGGGACAATGTGATGGACGGCGCGGTGCGCACCTGCAAGGCGCTTGTCGCCCATGGCGCGCAACACCTGGTGCTGATCGATTCCATCTCGCCGCGCCGCGCCCCGACCGCCGGCCGTGCCGATGAGGCCGAACAGATGGACAAGGCGGAATGGTCGGCCTTCCGCGACCGCATCGCCACCGTGGCCAAGCTGGGTGCGGAGGAGTATGGCCTCACCGTCGGCATCCACGCCCATGCGGCCGGATTTATCGATTTCGAACCGGAACTGGAGCGGCTGCTCGACGAAGTGGATGAGAAAATCCTCAAGATCTGTTTCGACACCGGCCACCACTCCTATGCGGGGTTCGATCCCGTGGCCTTCATGAAGCGCCATATCGATCGCATTTCCTACATGCATTTCAAGGATATAGATCCAAAGATTAAAGCTGCTGCAATCGCCAGCCGCACCGGCTTCTACGAGGCCTGCGGCCAGGGCATTTTCTGCAATCTGGGCAATGGCGATGTCGATTTTCCGGCGGTGCGGCAGATCCTGCTTGATGCCGGTTTCGAGGGCTGGTGCACGGTGGAGCAGGATTGCGATCCGCTGCTCGACCCCGACACGCTGGGCGATGCGCGCGCCAACCGCGACTATCTGAAATCAATCGGGTTTTGAGCGGAGGATGAGTTGCCTGACGCCGTCATGCCGGACTTGATCCGGCATCCAGCCAGCCCAGGTCCCTGGGCTGAAAGAGTCTTTTGACCCGGCGGACGCCGGCTCGCTGGACCCCGGCTCGGGGGCCGGGGTGACGGAGACCGCAATGCCCTGTCCGGACCATCGTCGGCAGCGCATTGAAATTAATGACACGACGCTGTTTCACATTAAGGGGAGATCCCACCATGACGAAGCTCAAATGGGGCATAATCGGCGGCGGCGAAGGCAGTCAGATCGGCCCGGCCCACCGGCTCGGCTCAGGCCTTGACGGCGAGTTCGAATTCACTGCCGGCGCACTCGATCACCGGCCCGAGGCCGGCCGCGATTACGGCCAGCGGCTGGGGCTTGATACGGCCCGCGCCTATGGCGACTGGCGCGAGATGCTGACGGGCGAAAGCGCCCGCCCCGACCGCGTCGACCTGGTCACCGTCGCCACGCCGAACGCCACCCATTACGAGATCACCAAGGCCTATCTCGAGGCAGGTTTTCACGTGCTCTGCGAAAAGCCGATGACCATGACGGTGGAACAGGGCGAGGACATCGTCCGCACCGCCCGCGCCACCGGAAAGATCTGCGCCGTCAATTACGGCTACACCGGCTATTCGCTGGTGCGCCACATGAAGGCCATGGTGGCGCGCGGCGATCTGGGCAAGATCCGGCTGGTCAAGGCAGAATTCGCCCATGGCCACCACGCCGATGCGGCTGATGCTGACAATCCACGCGTCCGCTGGCGCTATGATCCGGCCCAGGCCGGCGTCTCGGCGCAGTTTGCCGATTGCGGCATCCACGCGCTGCATATGGCGAGTTTCGTCACCGGTCAGGAGGTGGAAAAACTCTCCGCCGACACCGTCTCCTGCATCTCAAGCAGGGTGCTCGAGGACGACGCCATGGTCAATTTCCGCATGGACGGCGGAACCGTGGGACGGCTCTGGACCTCGTCCATCGCCATCGGCCGCCAGCACGGGCTGACGCTGCAGGTATTTGGCGAAAAAGGCGGGCTCAGATGGGCCCAGGAACAGCCCAACCAGCTTTACTGGATGCCGCTTGGGCAGCGCTTGCAGACCATCGAACGCGGCGAATCCGGTCTCTCGCCCGAAGCTGACCGCAGCTCCCGCGTCACCATCGGCCACGCCGAAGGCATGCCGCTGGCATTTGCCAATATCTATCGCGATCTGGCCGAAGCCATTCGCGCGGAGAAGGAAGGCCGGGCGATGGACCCCGCCGCCAATCTCTATCCCCGCGCCGAGGACGGGTTGCGCTCGATGGCCGCGGTCTTTGCCGTGGCCGAATCCGGCAAGGCCGACGGCATCTGGGTGGACGCGCGGCCGCCGATGTTCCGCGATGGCGCAATGGCATAATCTGATTCCGATTTATGCCGTTATGCCATCGCTTGCCGCCGCGCCAGCATTGGCAGGATCACGCCCCACCGGGTTTGCCGAGGTGGACCGGACGGCTCGAAACCGAGTTTCGTGTAGACAGAAATCGCTCGCTTGTTGTCAGGATGAGGATCGGTGGCGATGACTGGCGCGCCCGCATCGAAGAGGATCTGCATTCTAGCGGCGATGAACGCCGATCCGTGTCCAACACCAATCATGTCAGGCTCGCCGATATATTGGTCAATTCCTCGCGCCCCTTCGGGTAGGCCGGCAAAATGATGATCGTCCCACCCGTGCACGGAATAGTCCTGCATGAAGGCAAAGGGGCGGCCATCCAAAGAGACAATCCAGCGCGAAACACGGGGATCGCTTAGATCATCCCGATCGTAGGGCTCATCCGAGTCCCACCACCGGCGAACATGGGGATGCGCTTGCCACTGCATCAGCAGGTCAAGATCATCAATCGTCACCTGGCGAAAGTCATAGGTTCTGTCAGTCCGCATCCCGGCATTGTAGCACATTGCCCATTGCGCCACCGGGAACCGGCGAACCATCGCAGATTGCATATGACACGGCTTTCGGTCAAAACTGCTGCATGGCTTTGGAAATAGAACGTAAATTTCTGGTCGATAACGACGCCTGGAGGGACGCGGTCGAGCGGTCCCACACACTCACCCAGGCCTATCTCGCCATTGACGGCGACACCTCCGTGCGGGTGCGCATCAAGGACGGTGAAAGCGCCCGGCTGACGGTGAAAGTTGGGAAGACCGGCATGACCCGCAGCGAGTTCGAATATCCGGTTCCGCTCAGCGATGCGCGCGAGATGGTCGAGGCGGGACGCGACCGGCTGATCGAGAAAACTCGCCACATCGTCAGCCACGGCGGCTTTGTCTGGGAAGTCGACGTCTTTGCCGGCGCCCTCACCGGCCTGATCGTGGCCGAGGTGGAAATGAGTTCCGAGACCGACAATCCTGCCTTGCCAGGCTGGCTCGGCCGTGAGGTCACCGGTGAGCCGGCCTGGACCAATGCAATGCTCGCAAGCAACGGCCGCCCTGTGGATGCCCCCTCATGAGTTACCGGATCAGGCCGGGCATGCCGCTCGGCGGCGAAGTGGCGCGCGTCGCCCGCAAACAATATGAGCGCGCGATCGATACCCTGCGCCATCAACAGGACGGCCCGCATGAGGCCATTCACGCCGCGCGAAAGTCCTTCAAGAAATTGCGCGGCCTGTTCCGCCTGGTCCGGGATGCCGATCCCAAATTTTTCGCCCGCGAAAATGCGCGGGTGCGCGACATTGCCGGGACCCTGTCTCAAGTGCGGGACGCAAAGGCAATGGTCGAAGCGCTCGACCGGCTGTTTGCCCGCGAGGCAACGCCGGACAACGCTGCGACCTTGCACGCAATCCGCACCCGCCTGGCCGAACGCCACATAAGGATTGTTAAAGAGGAAACCGATCTTGACGACAGGATCGAAGCCGCGATCATCTGCTGCGAATCCGGCATCACGGCCCTTTCAAAGCTGAACTTGCCCAAAAAACCGAAGAAAGCCACGGCAATTCTGGCTTCGGGAGCAGCGGCAAACTATGGCCGCGCCGTGCTGGCGCTTGACGCCGCCGGGTCAAGTGCCGATCCCGACGACTGGCACGACTTGCGGAAGCGCATCAAATATCACTGGATGCATGTCAAACTGCTCAGACCCGGATGGCCCGGTGAAATGGCCCTTCGCGCCAAGGTCACCAATCTCGCCGGCGAGGCGCTGGGCGACGACCACGATCTGGCCAATCTGGGCAACCTTATCGCGTCCCATCCCGATGCAATCGGCACGGCAGAAGAGATCGCGATCCTGCGCACTGCCATGGCAGCGCAATCGGCAAAATTGCACGCCGAGGTCCGTGACATCGTCAAGCACCTGCTCAAGGACGACGAGAAGCTGATCCGGAACCGGATTGCAGCGCTGTGGCGCGATGCTGCGAGGTGAATGCAAGGCGAACCTTACCTACTCGCTTCAACAGCCAGGAAAGACCAGTCGCGCTAAATTTCTAGTGCGCCGTCATGCCCGAAAGCATCCCTCAGCTTCTGCAGTTCCGGCCCTCACCCGATCGCATCGGCCCCGACACAGGCATGCCGCGCGCATTCCAGCTCCAGCGTAATGTGAGCGACCCCGTAATCCTGTTTGAGCCTGCCTTTCGCCGCCCGCTTGATCGCGTCGGCATCGGTCCAGCGGTTGGCGGAGATAACCAGATGCGCGTCAATGGCGGCCTGGTGCTCCTGCATCTGCCACAGGTGCAAATGATGCACATCAGAGACACCGTCAATGGCCCGGATTGTGCCAATCACCTTGGCCGCATCGAGGTCCGGCGGGCTGCCGAGCATCAGGATGCGGATGACGCCGCCGATTTCCGAAGCCGAGATCCAGAGGATGTATCCGGCGATCAGCAGCGTCACCATCGGGTCGATCCACTGCCAGCCAAAAAGAATGATCAGGCTGCCTGCAACAATAACCGCAATCGACCCCAGCGCGTCGGCGACATTGTGCACGAAAGCAGCACGGACATTGATGCTTTCCTTGGACAGGGAATAGGTCAGCAGCGCCGTCGCCGTGTCGACGATGAGCGCGATTCCGGCAATGATCACCACCAGCCAGCCGTCCACGCCTTCTGGCGTGATGAACCGCATGATGGCCTCGTAGATCAGGTAGAGTCCGATGACGATCAGCGTGGTGTAGTTGATCAGCGCCGCCACCACCTCGGCCCGGCCATAGCCGAAGGTCATGGACGCATCCGCCGGCCGCCGGGCAATCTTGCGGGCGAAGAAGGCGATGATCAGCGACAATGCATCGGAGAGATTGTGAATGGCGTCGGCAATCATCGCCAGGCTGCCCGACAGAATGCCACCGATAATCTGTGCGACCGTCAGACCGAGATTGACGACAACAGCCCAGAACATCCGCTTATCGCCGGCATCCGGGTCCATGTGATGATGATGGTGGCCAGCCATTGCGATGGGATCCTTGCAGAAGTTTGAAACAGCAGACCAGCGCTACACCTTCCTCGCAGGTCCGGCCAGTACAGACATCGCCGCACGCCCTGTGTGCAACAGGCGCTGCATCTGGTTGATTGACGCCAGGACACGCGGCACAATTGCCTGACGCGCCATAGCGGGGAAGTAAAGCATGAAGACCGCCATTGTTCTCGATTGCGAATTCCTGGCCATCGAAGGGTCGCCGCAGCGGTTCTGGTGCGGCCCTTTCGATCCCGACCCGGTTGTGGCGCAGATTGGCGCGGTGCGGCTTGGACTGGAGGATGATTTTCCGCTCATCGACAGCCTGTCACTGTTGGTAAAGCCGTTGGACCGCCATGGGCAAGTCTATGAGATCGATCCGTTTTTCACCGAATTGACCGGCATCACAGGGCAACAGATCAAGCAAGGCGGCCTCGATCTGGCGGACGCGCTCGGTCGACTTGACCGGTTCTCGCAGGGTTCGAAAATCTTCTCCTGGGGCAAGGACGAATTCCACCTCATTGCTATCAGCAGCTATGTGACCGGCATTGCCCCACCTATTCCTGCAACCCGCTTCGGCAACGCCTGCAATCTCCTGCTTTCCGCTGGCATGCCCTATGAGGCGATCAGGACAACACGAAGCAACAGCCTTCCCGCCTATTTCGACATCACCCATCCGCCGCTCAAACCCCATGACGCCACAGATGACGCGCGTGCCGTGGCCTATACCTTGCAGCATCTGCTCAGGCTGGGACGGCTGGCACCCTGCTTGCTGACAGACGCTGAATGACACTTCCACGCGATGTGTCGCGCCAGAAATGAGCCCATGAATCGCCCCTCGCCCGGCAGGAACCGCACCGTGTTCAGGTTGGAATTGATTTTCGCACGCCCGCACCTCACATAGAGCCCGTTGGAGCAGCGACCGGTTATCAGAACCGGGCGCCCAACATCAGACAGTGAAAAGCATTGCAGCTCAAGGGCGTGACACGTGACCATCAGGAACTACCCGGCCTTTCCGACCCGCGAAGGCTATATGACCGGCAAGATCCGGCAGGACTATATTACCCATGCGGTGGATCAGAAAATCCTGCCTACAGACGCACACCGGATGGCGCAGATCGTGTCGCTGGATGCCTCCAACGACCTCTCCAAGCCGATTCAGTTCTGGCAACTCTATTCCGTGCTCGGGCCTGACCGCATCATCGCCATCGTTTCGGATTTCTATGCACGCGTGTTTGCGGACGAACCATGGTTCACCTCTGTCTTTGCCCGCGTCGGCGGCGTCAACCACCATATCGCCACGCAAGCGGCGATGTGGGTCGATGTCATGGGCGGCGGCCCGGCCTATCACGGCGCGGATTTCCGGCTGAACTTTCACCACACCCACAACGCCATCCAGCTGATGAACGACAAGGGTGCGGAACGCTGGACCCGGCTGATGCTGGATACGTTGGAGGCCTCGGGGAAACACATGACTGACGACCCGCGCGTCAGACCGGCACTCAACACCTTCCTGACTCACTTTATGGGCAAATATGCGCAAGAGTTTGGTTTTGAAAACAAAAGCCTGTTCGGCGAGTTGAACCCGCCGGTCAAACGAAAGCTCAATTTCATGAAGATGACCACCGGGGCAATCGAGGCTCTGAGCGAGGCCGAACTCCGCGAGGCGCTGACCGAGCACGGCGTCGACACCACGCTGTATCCCGGCAAGACGGAGCTGGTGAACAAGGCGCAGATGCTGTGATCCACCGCCGTCGGTTTGCCGTCAGATGACGGGTCTCAGCGTGCCCCGCTCGATCACCCGGCACGGGAACAGCCGCGCCTCGGGATAGCGGTCCGGATTCTCCAGCATCGAGACGATCAGCTCGATCGAGGAATCGATGATCTGGCCGATCGGCTGCCGTATGGTGGTCAGGTTGATGTTCTCCCAGCCGGCCATTTCCATGTCGTTGAGCCCGATGATGCCGATGTCAGCAGGAACCTTGAGCCCGCTGTCGGCAATGGCGCTGAGCGCCCCGATCGACAACACGTCATCACCGCAGAAATAGGCTTCGGCAGGCTTGTCCTTCAGGCGCTCGAGCATTTCCGCACGCCCCGCATTGAAGGAGTAGGCCTGGGCAAAACTGTGCCGGAAGCTGATCTCCGGATGACGTTGCAGCTCTTCGGTAAAGCCGCGAAAACGGTCCTGGGTCGAGGTGGCGCTTTCCGGGCCTCCCAGAAATCCCACATCACGATAGCCGCGGCGGACCAGCTCGCGCGCCGCCATCCGCCCGCACTCGACATTGTCGATACCGACCACATGAACGTCGGGAGAGCTGGCGTACCGGCCGAAGCTGTTGACCACGGGAACACCGGCATCCCGGAATGATTTGGCGAAATCCGGCGGCAGCGTCGAGGACGCCACTACCACACCATCGACCGAATATTGCCGCAGCATGCGGATCGAATGCGCAGGATCCGTCTCGTCTGACAGATTGACCAGCAATGGCCGCAATCCACGATCCTGCAAGCCGCGCGTGAAAAGGTCGAACACTTCGAGGAAGATCGGATTGTGGAAGTTGTTCGAGACCAGGCCGATCAGCTTGGTGCGGCCCGTGGTCAAGCTGGAGGCGAGCGCATTGGGACTGTAACCGAGTTCAGTGGCAGCTTTCTCCACCTTCTTGCGCATCTTCAGCGACACCGATGCGCCATCGGTGAAGGTCCGCGACACCGCTGCGCGCGACACCCCTGCCCGTTCCGCGACATCCTTCAGCGTAGGCGGCATTGATCAGCGTCTCCTGTCCATCCTGTTCGGATCGACAGCATTAGTGCCCAGAAATGCAAGCAAAAGCAAGAATTTCGGATTCATTTTTGCAACCGGTTGCAAAATCTTTTGAATCATGGTTTCCTGACCATCGAGAGACGGTGGCAGGAGGAATTCCACCGTCCTTTCGACCATTAACACTCTGGGAGGAGACGAAAGATGTCATTGACCACGAAGCTCGCATTGGCTGCTGCTATGATTGCAGCGCCGGTTCTGGGCGCCACAACCGCATCGGCGGAAGGCGAACGCTACGTCCTCGTCAGCCATGCGCCTGACAGCGACAGCTGGTGGAACACCGTCAAGAACGGCATTGCGCTGGCCGGCAAGCAGATGAATGTCGAAGTCGAGTATCGCAATCCGCCAACCGGCGATCTGGCCGACATGGCCCGTATCATCGAGCAGGCAGCTGCTTCCGGTCCTAACGGCATTATCACCACACTGGCCGATTACGATGTCCTGTCCGGCCCGATCCGGGCTGCGGTCGATTCAGGCGTCGACGTCATCATCATGAATTCCGGCACCCCGGACCAGGCCCGGGAAGTCGGCGCGCTGATGTATGTCGGCCAGCCCGAATATGATGCAGGCTATGCAGCCGGTCTGCGCGCCAAGGGCGACGGCGTGGGAAGCTTCCTGTGCGTCAACCACTACATCTCCTCTCCGTCATCGACAGAGCGCTGCCAGGGGTTTGCCGATGGTCTCGGCATTGAGCTCGGCAACCAGATGATCGATTCCGGTCAGGATCCGGCTGAAATCAAGAACCGCGTGCTGGCCTATCTCAACTCCAATCCCGACACCGATGCGGTGCTCACACTTGGACCGACCAGCGCCGACCCGACCCTGCTGGCCCTTGATGAAAACGGCATGGCCGGCGACATCTATTTCGGCACCTTCGATCTGGGCGCCAACATTGTTGAAGGCATCAAGGCCGGCACCATCAACTGGGGCATCGACCAGCAGCCATTCCTGCAGGCCTATCTGCCGGTCGTGGTGTTGACCAACTATCACAGATACGGCGTTCTGCCGGGCAACAACATCAACTCCGGTCCCGGTTTCGTCACCGCCGATGGCCTGGAAATGGTAGAAAAATACGCCGGCGAGTACCGGTAGGTTTTCCTCCCCGATTGGCAGCGGTGCAAGGCGCCGCTGCCTTTTTTTATCTTTGACATTGCAAAACGGTGTGAGGTCTCATGTCCAATACGGCTGAAGTCCCGGTCAGCGATGAACGCATCAAGCAGACGCCGGCGTGGCGCAAGGCCCTGATCCGCCCTGAACTCGGCGGCATTTGCGGCACCGTCATCGTGTTCGTGCTTTTTGCCCTGTTTGCCGGCGACAGCGGTATGTTCAACTCGCAGGGCATCCTCAACTGGTCGGTGGTCTCCGCGCAGTTCATGATCATCGCCGTCGGCGCCTGTCTGCTGATGATCGCCGGAGAGTTTGACCTCTCGGTCGGCTCGATGATCGGCTTTGCCGGCATGATGATCGCGATCTTCTCCATCACGCTGGGCTGGCCGGTCTGGCAGGCCATCCTCATCACCTTCGCGCTTTGCCTCGCCATCGGCGCGCTCAACGGTTTCATCGTGGTACGCACAGGGTTGCCGAGCTTCATCGTCACGCTCGCCTTCCTGTTCATCCTGCGCGGCTTCACCATTTACCTGCCACAGCTCATCGAACGCAAAACCATCATCGGCGGCATTGACAAGGCAGCCGAAGGCGACTGGCTGGCGGCTGTATTTGGCGGCAAGATCCTCAAGGGCCTGTTCACCTGGCTCGGCGACGCCGGCATCATCGCCGTGTTCGAACGCGGCAACCGCGCCGGACAGCCGGTGGTCGACGGCATCCCGATGCTGATCATCTGGGCACTGATGCTGGTGGCCTTCGGCCATTTCGTGCTGACCCGGACCAAATTCGGCAACTGGATCTTCGCCTCCGGCGGCGACGCCCAGGCCGCGCGCTATGTCGGCGTGCCGGTCAACCGGGTCAAGATACTGATGTTCATGTTCACCGCCTTCTGCGCCTGTGTCTTTGCCACCTGCCAGGTGATGGAATTCGGCTCCGCCGGCGCCGACCGCGGCCTCCTCAAGGAGTTCGAGGCCATCATCGCCGTGGTCATCGGCGGCGCGCTTTTGACCGGCGGCTACGGTTCGGTGATCGGTGCGGCGCTCGGCGCCCTGATCTTCGGCGTGGTGCAGCAGGGCCTGTTCTTCGCCAATGTCGAGAGCTCGCTGTTCCGCGTCTTCCTCGGCGTCATCCTGCTGTTTGCCGTGGTGCTCAACACCTATATCCGGCGCATGATCACGGGGGAGAGATAAGATGCAGACCGAACACGCCCCCCTCATCGAAATGAAGAACATCGAAAAGCATTTCGGCTCGGTGATTGCGCTCAACGGGGTATCGCTGGAAATCTACCCCGGCGAATGCCACTGCCTGCTCGGCGACAATGGCGCCGGCAAGTCCACCTTCATCAAGACCATGTCCGGCGTGCATAAGCCGACCAGGGGCGAAATCCTGTTCGAAGGCAAGCCGATGCATTTTGACGACCCGCGCGACGCTATCACCGCGGGCATCGCCACCGTTTATCAGGATCTGGCCATGATCCCGCTGATGTCGGTAAGCCGCAACTTCTTCATGGGCAACGAGCCCGAGAAACGCTTCGGTCCGTTCAAACTGTTCGACCATGAGTACGCCAACCGCGTGACCATGGAGGAAATGCGCACCATGGGCATCAACCTGCGCGGCCCCGAACAGGCTGTGGGAACGCTCTCGGGCGGCGAACGCCAGACGGTGGCGATTGCCCGGGCCGTACATTTCGGCGCCAAGGTGCTGATCCTCGACGAACCGACCTCGGCGCTCGGCGTGCGCCAGACCGCCAATGTGCTGGCGACCATCGACAAGGTCCGCAAACAGGGAATCGCCGTGGTCTTCATCACCCATAATGTGCGCCACGCAATGGCCGTCGGCGACCGCTTTACCGTGCTCAACCGCGGCCAGACTCTCGGAACGGCCCAGCGCGGCCAGATCACACCGGACGAATTGCAGGACCTGATGGCCGGTGGACAGGAGATGGTGGCCCTGGAAGGGTCACTCGGCGGCACTGTCTGAGCTTGTTTTTCACGGCCGCGGCGGAAGCGCGCTTCAGCCGCGGTGACGCTGCGATGCCTTTCGTCATGCCTCGGTTTTCGTTTCGTTTTTTTCGACTTGCGCGCGCTTCACGGTCACATTCGAAACCGCCACACCCGCCGCCGGCCGTCTTCTCTCTTGTTAATTCAAGCACATGGCCTGTCATAATCACTTGCCATTTCAGGCCCGAGCCGAAATAGTCGCCAAGGGAAGAGACAAGCATTCAAACGGGAGGAAGACCATGACACTGAAGACATTGCTATTGAGCACCATTGCAGGTGTGGCCATGACATTCGCCGCGCCGCTGGCGGCATCTGCGGCAGACTGCGAACGCGGCACACTGGACGAGCGCTATTGCGACGTTGACGGTGACCTGATTGCCGACATTCCGACCGATGCGGCCGAGCTCCTCGATCCCGACACGCTGATCTTCGCCTACACGCCGGTGGAAGATCCCGCCGTCTACAAGGAAGCCTGGTCGGATTTCCTGACCCATCTTGAAAAGGTCACCGGCAAGAAAGCCGTTTTCTTCCCGGTGCAGTCGAACGCCGCCCAGATCGAAGCGATGCGCTCCGGCCGCCTGCATATTTCGGGCTTCAACACCGGCTCCAATCCGCTGGCTGTCAATTGCGCCGGTTTCCGGCCTTTCACCATCATGGCCTCGCTTGATGGCGGCTTTGGCTATGAGATGGAAATCATCACCTATCCCGGCTCGGGCATTGAAAATGTCGAGGACATCAAGGGCAAGGACATGGCCTTTACCTCGGAAACCTCGAACTCGGGCTTCAAGGCGCCATCGGCCATTCTCAAGGCCGATTACGGCATGATCGCCGGGACCGACTTCACGCCGGTGTTCTCGGGCAAGCATGACAATTCGATCCTCGGCGTCGCCAACAAGGACTATCCTGCTGCCGCGATCGCCAACTCGGTGATGAGCCGGATGATCGAGCGCGAAGTGATCACCGCAGATCAGGTCAAGTCGATCTACAAATCGCAGACCTTCCCGACCACCGGCTTTGGCGTGGTTTATAACCTCAAGCCGGAATTGCAGGAAAAGATCAAGGAAGCCTTCTTCACCTTCCCCTGGGAAGGTTCGTCGCTGAAGAAGGAATTCGAGAAGTCCAATGAAGGCCAGTTCCTCGAGATGAACTACAAGGACTTCTGGGACGTCATTCGCAAGATCGATACCGCCAACGGCGTGACATACACCTGCGGCTGATCCGTTCAGGCTCCGCCGTGTCGCTTTGGACGCGGCGGAGCCTTTTTTCATGCGATAGCGCAGCACCGACCGCAGCGCTTCCCTTGCCGTTCACGGGACCCCATGCTCGAACTCAAGAAACTGACCAAGACCTATCGCACCGGCGACAAGGCGCTTCAGGATGTCACCCTGACCATTCCCAAGGGCCAGGTTCTGGCACTGATCGGACCGTCCGGCGCCGGCAAGTCGACGCTGATCCGCTGCATCAACCGGCTGGTTGAGCCGACCTCGGGCTCGGTGATCCTTGACGGCACCGACGTGACCGCGCTCAGTTCCGGCGGCTTGCGCAAGATGCGCCGCCAGATGGGCATGATCTTTCAGGAATATGCGCTGGTCGAGCGGCTCACCGTGATGGAGAATGTGCTCTCCGGACGGCTTGGCTATGTCGGCTTCTGGCGCTCGTTCCTGCGCAAATACCCGCAATCGGACGTCGATGAAGCCTTCCGGCTGCTCGACCGTGTCGGCCTGCTCGCCATGGCTGACAAGCGCGCAGACGAGCTCTCCGGCGGCCAGCGCCAGCGCGTCGGCATTGCCCGTGCGCTGATCCAGAATCCGCGGTTGCTGCTGGTTGACGAGCCCACCGCCTCGCTCGACCCCAAGACATCGCGCCAGATCATGCGCCTGATCTGCGAATTGTGCGCCGAGCGCGATCTCGCCGCCGTCATCAATATTCACGATGTGGCACTGGCGCAGATGTTCGTCGAACGCATCGTCGGCCTGAAGGCGGGCGAACTGGCCTTTGATGGCAAGCCGACCGAGATGAGCGACGACGTGCTGACCACGATCTATGGCGAGGAAGACTGGCACGCCACCATCCGCGATGTCGACGACGAGGACAGCGACGCGGTGGAGCCGGCGCCATGACCACGGCCACGCTTGACGACAGGATTGGCCGCACCTGGCGCAAACCGCATCTGATCAGCAATCCGCTGCTGCGCTGGGGCCTGTTCATCGGCGCTGTGGTCTATGTCGTGCTGGCCGTCGGTTCGATCGACGTCAACTGGTCGCGCGTTGCCGAAGGGCTGAGCCGCGGCTGGGCTTTCGTGACCTCGTTCTTCAATCCCGATTTCGTCTCGCGTGGCAGCGACATCTGGGACGGCATCCTCGAGAGCATCATCATCACCATCACCTCGACGGTGGTCGGCATTGCCATTTCCATTCCGATCGGCCTTGGTGCCGCACGCAACATCGCACCGCTGCCGATCTATCTGGTCTGCCGGGCCATTGTCGCCCTGTCACGCGCGCTCAACGAGATCATTGTCGCCATCCTGCTGGTGGCGATCTTCGGCTTCGGCCCGCTGGCCGGCTTCCTCACCCTGTCCTTTGCCACCATCGGCTTCATGTCGAAGCTGCTCGCCGAGGACATCGAGGAAATGAGCAAGGTGCAGGCGGAAGCCATCCGCGCCACCGGCTCAACCTGGCTGCAATGGATCAATTACGGCGTCCAGCCGCAGGTCATGCCGCGGCTGATCGGGCTGTCGATGTACCGCCTCGACATCAACTTCCGCGAATCCGCAGTCCTCGGCCTGGTCGGCGCCGGTGGCATCGGGGCGACGCTGAACACCGCTTTTGACCGCTATGAATTCGACACGGCGGCGGCAATCCTGCTCATCATCATCGTCACCGTCATGGTGCTGGAATATCTCTCCGGCATCATCCGGGCAAAGGTGCAATAATGCCGGTATCAACTGACGCAAAGGGCGCCAAGGTCTGGCAGTTGCGCAACCGCAACCAGACGCTGACCCGCTGGGCCGGATATCTCGCGGCGGTCGCCATCTTCATGTGGTGCTGGCAGCGCATTTCAGAAGCCACCACCTGGTTCTTCGTCTGGGATGCGCCACGCATTGCCGCCGACATCGGCGGCCGAGCCATGCCGCCGCGCTGGTCCTACATGGACAAATTGTGGGGCCCGCTCTGGGACACGCTCAACATGGCGACGCTGGGAACCGTGCTGGCCCTGTTCATGGCCGTTCCCGTGGCCTTCCTGGCGGCGCGCAACACCACACCGAGCGCCATGTTCATCCGTCCCGTGGCGCTGTTCATCATCGTCGCCACGCGGTCGATCAATTCACTGATCTGGGCGCTGTTGCTGGTTGCCATCATCGGTCCCGGCGTCTTTGCCGGACTGATGGCCATTGCCTTCCGCTCCATCGGCTTCTGCGCCAAGCTGCTTTATGAGGCGATCGAGGAAATCGACGAAAAACAGGTCGAGGCGATCACCGCGACCGGCGCCAGCCGCTGGCAGGTCATGGCCTACGGCATCGTGCCGCAGATCATGCCGGCTTTTGCCGGCATCAGCGTGTTCCGCTGGGACATCAATATCCGCGAATCCACGGTGCTTGGCCTTGTCGGCGCCGGTGGCATCGGGCTGCAGCTGCAATCCTCGCTCAACACGCTGGCCTGGCCGCAGGTGACGCTGATCCTGATCGTCATCCTGGCAGCCGTAATCGTTGGCGAATGGGTCTCTGCCAAGGTGCGCGGAGCCATCATGTGAGCACAGGTTCAGCCATCCTCAAGGGCGCCGACACCTCTGTCGCCTTCGCCGAATATGAATCCGTGCGCAACCGGCTGCCTGCCGCCGGCGCGCCCGCAACATCAGTTCGTGCAGAGAACCTCGACGCCATCGCCGATGCGTTTGATGTCTTCCTGCTTGATGCCTTCGGCGTGCTCAACATTGGCGAGACTGCCATTCCCGGCGTCGTCGACCGCGTTGCCGGATTGCGGCAGCGCGGAAAACAGGTGCTCGTCGTCACCAATGCAGCCGGCTACCCCTCGCCGGTGCTGTTTGAGCGCTACAAACGGCTGGGCTACAGCTTCGAGACCCAAGACGTGGTATCGAGCCGCATGGCCCTGCTCAAAGGCCTGGACGGCCACGCGCACCGCAAATGGGGCATGGTGGCAGCGCCGAAGTTCGGCCGCGAGGAACTTCCCGAAGGCGCCATTTTTCTCGAGGACGATCCGGCTGCCTATGCTCAAGCCGAAGGCTTCCTGATGCTCGGCGCCTCGGCCTGGAACGAGCCCCGGCAGGCGTTGCTTGAGCAGGCGCTCCGCGACAAGCCGCGCGACCTGCTGGTCGGCAATCCCGACCTGGTTGCCCCGGTGGAGAGCGGACTGTCGCGCGAGCCGGGCCATTATGCGCACCGCCTCGCCAGTGCCACGGGCACCGAGCCCGTGTTTTTTGGCAAGCCGTTCCCGGCAATCTTCGACATGGCGCGCCAGCGCATCCGTCCGGGCACACCGGACCACCGCGTGGTGATGGTCGGCGACACGCTGCACACGGATATTCTGGGCGGCAGCGCGGCGGGTTTCAAAACGGCGTTGATCCAGGGCTACGGCTTCTTCGATGGCGCCGATCCCGATACCGCGATTGCAGCATCCGGCATCACACCCGATTTCATTCTCGACCGGCCCTGAGCGACCCTCACTAAAAATGTATCTCTTCCCTCGCGCAGGCCGCGACGGATCCGGGCTGACCCTTGATGCACGTCAAGGCGGCAATGCTGATGCCTTCTATGATGACCTCACGTTCAAGCTTGTTCACACAGCCTCCGGGAGAGCCTCATGTCGAAAGCCAACAAGAATGTCATCTGGTTTGAAGATCTGTCGCGTGGCGACGTCGCGCTGGTCGGCGGCAAGAATTCGTCGCTGGGAGAAATGGTGCAGCAGCTCGGCAGCAAGGGCATCGACGTGCCGCCTGGCTTTGCCACCACCTCCGACGCCTTCCGCGCTTTCATCAAGGCCAACAATCTCAACCAGGTGATCGCCGACGCGATGGACATGCTCGATCATGGCAAGCGCACGCTGGCCGAGACCGGCAAGGCTGTCCGCGCCGCAATTGTTGCAGGCGACTTTCCAGACGATATCCGCGAGGCCATCCTCTCGGCCTATCGCGAACTCTCCGAACGCACAGGCAACACCGAGCTTTCCGTTGCCGTCCGTTCGTCCGCCACCGCCGAAGACCTGCCCGACGCGAGCTTTGCCGGTCAGCAGGAAACCTTCCTCAATGTCCGCGGAGAAGCGGCGCTGCTGTCCACCTGCCGCCGGTGCTACGCCTCGCTGTTCACCGACAGGGCCATCACCTACCGCAAGATCCAGGGGTTTGATCACAACCAGGTGGCGCTGTCGATCGGCGTGCAGCTGATGGTGCGCTCCGACATCGGCGGCTCGGGCGTGATGTTTTCCATCGACACCGAATCCGGTTTCGACAAGGTGGTGCTGATCAACGCCGCCTGGGGGCTGGGTGAAAACGTTGTTCAGGGTGCCGTGACACCCGATGAATATGAGGTCTTCAAGCCGCTGCTCGACAAACCCGGCCTCAAACCGATTGTGGAGAAGACCTGCGGCGCCAAGGAGATCAAAATGATCTATGCCGGCACCGAGGGCGGCGAGACCAGGAACGTGCCGACCTCGAAGGCCGAGCGCGGCGCCTATGTGCTCTCGGATGAGGAAATCCTCAATCTTGCGCGGCAGGCCACCACCATCGAAAAGCATTACGGCCAGGCCATGGACATGGAATGGGCCAAGGATGGCGAGACCGGCAAGCTCTATATTGTTCAGGCGCGGCCCGAGACCGTGCAGTCGCGCATCGATGTGACAGCGCTCAAATCCTACACCCTCGGCAAGACCGGCAAGACCCTGCTCACCGGCCTGAGCGTTGGCGCAGCAGTCCGTGCCGGCCGCGTCTGCCTGATCGAGAATGTCAAGGATATCGACAAGTTCATCGATGGTTCGATTCTGGTCACCTCGACCACGGACCCCGACTGGGTGCCTATCATGAAGCGCGCCGCGGCCATCGTCACCGACCATGGCGGACGCACCTCGCATGCCGCCATCGTCAGCCGCGAGCTCGGCTTGCCTGCAATTGTCGGCACCGGCAACGCCACCCATATCCTGCACGACCAGCAGGAGGTCACCATCTCCTGCGCCGGTGGCGAGGATGGTGCGGTCTACGAGGGCATCGCCGAATACGAAGTCACCGATGTGCATCTCGATCATGTGCCGGCCACCAAGACCCGCATCATGCTCAATCTCGCTGACCCGTCGGCAGCCTTTCGCTGGTGGCGTCTGCCCGCCGATGGCGTTGGCCTGGCGCGGATGGAATTCGTGGTCAATTCGGCCGTGAAAGTGCACCCGATGGCGCTGGTCAATTTTGACACGCTGAAGGACGAGGATGCCAAGGCCGAGATCGCCGAACTGACCCGCCGCTACGCCAACAAGGGCGACTATTTCGTCGAGACCCTGGCCCGTGGCCTGTCGCGCATTGCCGCCGTCGCCTATCCCAAGCCGGTGATCGTGCGGATGAGTGATTTCAAGACCAATGAATATGCCGAACTGCTCGGCGGCCACGCCTTCGAACCGAAGGAAGAAAACCCGATGATCGGGTTTCGCGGCGCCTCGCGTTACTATTCCGACGATTACCGCGCGGGCTTTGCGCTGGAATGCAAGGCGATCAAGATGCTGCGCGAGGAAATGGGCTTCGACAATGTCGTTGTCATGATCCCGTTCTGCCGTTCGCCTGACGAGGCCGACAAGGTGCTCGCCGTGATGGCGGAGAACGGACTGAAGCGCGGCGAAAACGGCATGCAGGTCTATGTCATGGGCGAGATCCCGTCCAATGTCATCCGAGCCGCCGAATTCGCCACCCGCTTCGACGGCTTCTCGATCGGCTCCAACGACCTGACCCAGCTGACGCTTGGTGTCGACCGCGATTCGGGCGAACTGGCCGACCTGTTCAGCGAAGCCGATCCGGCGGTGATCTGGATGATCGAGACCCTGATCGCCCGCGCCCATGAAGCCGGTGCCAAGGTTGGTCTGTGCGGGCAGGCACCGTCGAACAATCCGGCCTTCGCCAAATTGCTGGTGCAGGCGGGCATCGACACCATTTCCGTGACGCCCGACAGTTTCGTCGCCGTCAAGGAAAACGTGGCCGAGGCTGAAAAGTCGGCGAAATAACCATGCACTCTGGCATCCAGCCAGATTGAAATCACCCTGCCTGTTATGTGATGGTCAGCGCCATGTCCGATATCCTGACCATCACACTCAATCCCGCCTTTGATGTTTCG
Source organism: Hoeflea sp. (assembly GCA_048261205.1). Classification (GTDB taxonomy): domain Bacteria; phylum Pseudomonadota; class Alphaproteobacteria; order Rhizobiales; family Rhizobiaceae; genus Hoeflea. Next base: position 319,227 of record JBLXGF010000005.1, on the reverse strand, counting down.
TCTTCGGTTGACGAGGTCGTTGCCGGGCCCAAACTGCGCTGCGATGCCCCGCGCTATGATCCCGGCGGCGGCGGCGTCAATGTCAGCCGCGCGATCAAGCGGCTACATGGGCAATCACGGGCCTTTGTGGCGTTGGGAGGAGAAACCGGTTCGGCTTACAAGGCCCTGCTTGATGCCGAAAACATCCCGGTCGAGAATTTCGAGGTATCCGGCAACACGCGCCAGTCTTTCGCCGTGGTCGAGCGCTCCACCGGGCGTCAGTTCCGGTTCCAGTTGCCCTGCCCTGCCTGGACCAAGGACCAAACCGAACGGGCGCTCGCTGCCCTCAAGCCGCATCTTGCCAAGGGCACCATGGCCGTGCTCTCCGGCAGTATGCCAGCAGGCGTTCCCGCGGATATCGCCACCACCATCAACCGTATGGCTGTGGACAGCGGGGCGAAGCTTGTCCTCGACACATCCGGTGACGCACTGATTGCCGCCGCAGCCAATACCGCGCCCCCGTTCTCCCTGCTCCGGATGGATGGCGCGGAAGCCGCCGAAGTCTCGGGCCGAAGCTTCAGCTCCCCTTCGCAGCTTGCGGATTATGGCGTGGATCTGATGCGCGCCGGCGCGGCTGACCGGCTGGTGATGTCGATGGGCGCGGCGGGGACGGTTGGCGTGTCTGCAACAGAGCGGTTCTTTTGCCGTCCGCCAAAGCTTGAAGCGTTAAGTGCGGTGGGCGCCGGCGACAGCATGGTTGCCGCCATCATGATCGAATTGGCGCGTGGCGGCAGCTTTCGCGATGCCGTCCGCCACGGCGTGGCCGCCGCCGGATCCGCCGTACTGACCCCGGCCACTGAACTGTGCTCCAAGGAAACGGCGGATGAAATCCTGGGCCAGGTAACGACAGACGAGATCTGAATACAGCCCTCTCATCTATGCCGCTTCCCCTGGAATGCCGGGCAGGACGTCGTCGCGTTCAATCGGCAATCGCCGTGATAACGCCCGCATCAGACAGCTCATTGGCATCGGGATACCACATGCTTCCGGGAGCAGCCGAATGCATGCGTGAAACAAAACCTGGTTTGACCCCGGCTTGCAGAAACAGGGTCCTGTCCTTTGTCTCCTCGTCCTTCGGGTCGGTACCGAGCACATCGTAGTTGGCCTCGATACGGTATTGATGGAAACCGAGCCTCGCGCCGGATTTCAACCGCCGCGTCACGCCGCCGATAAAAGCGGTCGTACAAGCCGACGAACATTCATCGACAACGCGGGTCGAAATCTCATTGTCACGAAACAGGCGTGCCAACCCCCGGGCCTCATAGATATTTCCGCCCTTGCTCGACAGGATGACCTCCCGGATTGCTCTGTCATTCGCCAGCACCGCGGCAAGACGCCTGGTGATGCCGAGTTCCAGCGTACCCTCGATCAACAGCGCGCCACCGGGCTGAGCGGTAATCCGGTATTTGGTGGCCCGCTCCCTGTCCATCTTCTCGGCAAAATTCTCATAGGCCGGCACGTCGTTGGTCATCTGCCAGGCGTTGAGCGCGTAGCTGGCCGTCAGCCAGAAAGCAATGATGGCACCGAGTTGCGCACCCCAATGCAGGCTGATCCCGCCATGATCGACCATATGCGCCTCCCCTGCCCGGATCACGCCAACGGCCTGCCAGACAAACACGACACCGTGCAGGAAGACCGCCGCAAGCAGCACCATCGGCGCCCACTCATGATAATCCTGGTAGGGACCGGGCTGTGCCATCTCCTGCAAAACGAAGATAACGGCGCGCAACCCCACGAGATTGACCCAAAAGGACCACCCCAAGCCCTGCTCTCCGCGCCAATGGGAAAGAATGTAGCGTTTCAAGGCAACAACAACTGACATGCGGCCACGATATCACAGCACCTGTGTTCTCAGCATCCGCAAGCCGCAAAAACTGCCGTCGCCACCCTTGGATGAGCTTTCGAAATCCGGATATGAGGGTTGACGAGGTCTGCCCGCCGTCAAAACCTCAGCTTTGACGTATACTCCGAAATCACCTCGGCGCTTCGCTTCAGGGCCGCGCGTTCGGAAGTGTCGAGCTCCGGCATCAGCGTTGCCACGACACCGTCGCGGCCGATAATGCGCGGCAAGGACAGGGCTATGTCCTGAACGCCTTCGACGTCTTCCGTAACCTGGGAGACGCTGAGCACCGTGCGCTCATCATCGGTGATCGAGCTGACAATACGCGAAAGCCCGGCGCCGATGCCGTACCAGGTCGCGCCCTTGCCTTCGATGATGGTGTAGGCCGCACCACGCACCTGATCCGCGATCTGGCTGCGCGTGGCGTCATCGAGCGGACGCCCGATCTGCTGGGCGAAGGAAACGATCGGCACGCTGCCCGCCATGGCGCTCGACCAGACCGGCACTTCGCTGTCGCCATGTTCGCCCAGCACATAGGCATGCACCGAGTTGGGCGCGATTCCCAGGTGATCGCCGAGCAGGCTTCTCAGGCGGGCAGTGTCCAGAATGGTTCCCGAGCCGATCACCCGTTCAGGCGGCAGGCCGGAAATGCGTTGCGCGGCGAATGTCATCACATCGAGCGGATTTGTGGCAATCAGCAGGATCGCCTCGGGAGCAGCCTGCATGACGCCGCCAATCACGGCCTTGAACACCTCGACATTGCGCTCAAGCAAGGCCAGCCGGCTTTCACCCGGCTTCTGGCTGACACCGGCAGCAATGATCACCACGGCAGCACCGTCAAGGTCGGCATAGTCTCCGGCCCGGATGGAGACCGTGGTGGCAAAAGGTGTGGCGTGGGCAATGTCCTGCGCCTGGGCGCGGGCCAGTGCGGGATTGTGGTCGACCAGCACGATCTGCGTGCCGACCCCCATCAGTGCCATCGCATAGGCACTCGCGCTGCCCACCATTCCGGTTCCGACAATTCCGATTTTCATCTGATTTCCGCTCCGAAGGTTGATCCGCGCTTGTCGCCCGCGCGGAAACCTTATTAGCAGAACCGCCCGCCCGGCGATGTGACAAGGATCAAGACAGTTTCCGGTGTTGCCTGGCAACCCGACTGCGACTTAGCCGCAATGCACCGCGCCCCTGTCCGGAGCGCGGTGACGGCAAGATCAGGACGTGCGCGCTTCTTCAGTGGCATCGATCGCCTTGCGCAGATACGCGTCGCGGCCATAGACGTCCGCAAAATACTCGACCGTGCCGTTGTCATCCGGCCAGGCAGTAAAATAGGCCACATGAACAGGGATCTTTGTCGACAGCTGGACCTGCTTGTTCTGACCACCGGCAATATAGGTACCGATGTCGCTGACCGAGGTGCCCAGAACCTTGGCGGCCATGGCGCGGGGATCCTGCAAGCGGATGCAGCCGTGGCTGAACGCTCTTGTGTCACGCTGAAACAAGGATTTCGATGGCGTATCGTGCATGTAGATGGCGTGGCTGTTGGGGAACAGGATCTTGAGTTCGCCCAGCGCATTGCCATCGCTTGGCGGCTGGCGAACGCCGATATTGCTGCCGCGTCCCACAGTGTTCCAGTTGATGGCGCTTGAGGAGACCGAGCGGCCACCCGCTGTCACCTCGTAGCCGAGCCGGTCGAGATAGGACGGATCGGCGCGCAGCTTCGGCACCATTTCATTGAAGATGATCGACTGCGGCACACCCCAGTACGGATTGAACTCGACAAGCTCGATGGTGTCGTCGAAGAAATAGGTCTGATTGGATTTCGTTCCGACCACGACCCGCATCGAAAGATCCGACTTGCCGCCATCGAAGTAAGTCGCCGTGTAGGCTGGCTGGTTGATGAACACCCGCCGCGCGGCCAGAACGCCAGGCAGCCAGCGCGCCCGCTCCATGGCAAGCACCACCCTTTCGATCTTGTCCGCATTTGTGATGCCGACCAGCGCCCGACGCGTGGCGGGCCCGACAACACCATCGGGCTTGAGACCCACTTCTTTCTGGAAGCCCTTGACCAGCTCGACCAGCTCCTGGTCATATTCAGGCTTGCCGGCATAGCTTGCAAACAACAGCGCGTTGTCGGTCTTCAGCGCATCGCTGCCCTTCAGCTCGATCGCCGCCATCACATTGGCCAGCTCCGGATTGGACTGGCCCGGCTTGAGCAGGACATTCTCGGCAATCTCGATGCGGGCGCCGTCATCAAGCGCGTGCAGGCGCTTCAATTCTGCCTTCAAAGCTTCGAAATGCGCACCTTGCGGGTTCTGTGCAAGAAGCGCCTCGGCGGGATCGGCAGCCTGTGAAAGGGCTTCGAGCTGCTTGGCCAGATCCGGGCTCTTGCGCTTGAAATCGTGATAACCGGAAATCCGGTTGGGATCGACCCGGCCGCGGGTGGCGTCCAGCATGTAATTGGCTACCGCAACGGACAGCTTCATTTCGAAGGCCATCAGTTCTTTCTGGCGCTCGGTTCCTTGCGTGACATCGAAAGCATCCGCCGGCACATCGACCCTGTAGTCAGCCGCTGACAATCCGACATCATCAGCCGCCTCGAGCACCTCAATGACTGCGCGCGCCCGGTCCGTAACTGCTGTTCCGGCAACCCAGACATAAGCGGGATGCGTGGAGTAATAATCGACGACCGCACCGGCGGCTTCCGGCAGTGCCCGCACCGACAAACCAGCCAATGCCGGACGGCCTTCCGCAAAGGGATCTATTCCCAGAGGCGCAAGCCCCATGTCATCTATACCGGCGGTAACAACCGGATCGGCGATTTTCTCAAATTCCACCTGAACCAGAGTGTCGGCCTTGTAGCGCCGATAGCTCGGACCGCTTATGCGAACCTGCTTCACCGGCTTTGGAGCCGCCGCTTCCTGCCGCGCCCGCTCCCTTGCCTGCTGCTCGCGCTTGCGCTGGGCAGGGCTTTTGAACAAGGCATCAAGCAAACCCTGGGCCTGCACGGGAGGTGTCGGAGCGACCACACCGGTAAATGTTACCGCGATGGCGATCAGCGCCACACCTGCACGTATTTTGATACTCATGCCCAGCCCAGAATGTTGTGCGGCAGTCTGACGACCGGCGCGATCAGAAGATATCGTCGATATTCGGGAGGAGCCTATCAAATTAGAACAGCCATGGAAAGAATGCCCGGCGATTTCAATTGACTGATCTGTCACCCTTTTGTGACCCGCCCAAAGCAGCCGGGAGCAGCAACATCCCGGGCAACAGGTTCCGCCTGGCCCTGTCAGAGCCGCCGCGCAAGGGCGGGCGCCGCCTCGTACCAGCCCTTCGAGCGGTTAACCACCCAGACCAGCGACAACATCACCGGCACTTCAATAAGCACGCCGACAACGGTCGCCAGAGCGGCACCTGAATTGAAGCCGAACAGGCTGATGGCCACGGCCACTGCCAGTTCAAAGAAGTTGCTGGCTCCGATCAGCGCAGACGGGCCTGCGATCACATGGGTCTCGCCCACGACGCGGTTTGCAAAATAGCCAATTCCGAAGATCAGATAGGTCTGGATGATGATCGGCACGGACAACAGGACAATGATCATCGGCTGGGCCAGGATCGCCTGCCCCTGGAATGCAAACAGCACGATCAGCGTCGCCAGCAGGGCAAGGATCGACAGCGGCTGGAGCTTCGCCAGCAGATTTTGTAGCCCGGCTTCGCCGCTTGTTGACAGAACCCGGTTGCGCAAGATCTGGGCAATGATCACCGGCACGACGATATAAAGTGCCACCGAGAGAATAAGGGTTTCCCAGGGCACCGTGATTGCAGAGATTCCCAGGAGAACGGCGACGATAGGGGCAAAGGCAACCACCATCACCAGATCATTGACTGTCACCTGGCTCAGGGTGAACAGCGGATCGCCCTTTGTCAGATTGCTCCAGACGAAGACCATGGCCGTGCAAGGGGCAGCCCCGAGCAGGATCAGGCCGGCAATGTAACTGTTGATCTGATCATCGGGCAAATAGGGCAGGAAAAGCCAGCCGATGAAGAACCAGGCCATTACCGCCATGGTGAAGGGCTTGATCGCCCAGTTGACGATCAACGTCACCGAAATGCCGCGCCAATGCCTGCTCACCTGCCCCAGAGACGCGAAGTCGATCTTGACCAGCATCGGAATGATCATCAGCCAGATCAGTACCGCGACAGGCAGATTGACATTGGCGATTTCAGCCGATCCGATTGCCTGAAAAAACGATGGAAACACGTATCCAAGCCCTATGCCGGCGGCAATGCAAAGAGCGACCCAGAGTGTCAGATATCGTTCAAATGTGGACATGTGAAATTCCTGTCTGGGGCAAGCGGCTGTCTGGCGCCAAGGTTGAGATCGTCATCGTGTCAGCCGAATTTACAGGGCAGCGACACTGCGATTAAATCCATAAATCATGATATTTTGATTTGTTCAAGCTCTACGCCAGACCACAATGCCGCAATTGCATTTGAACGACCTTCATCCTAAGACCGTGCCAAATCTCTGCGACATATAAGTGACTGGAAAGGCATTCCGTGGCAAACGATCTCTTCCCGCTTGGACCCGACACCACGACCTGGAAAAAACTCACCGACAAATATGTTGGTGTCGAAGAGTTTCGAGGCAAGGAAATCCTCACCGTCGAGGTCGATGGACTGCGCCTGTTGGCCGAGGCGGCCTTTGGAGACATCAACCATCTGCTGCGGCCGGCACATCTTCAGCAACTGGCGAAAATCCTCGACGACCCGGAAGCCACGGAAAACGACCGCTTCGTTGCATTCGACCTGCTCAAGAACGCCAATATTGCCGCCGGCGGCGTGCTTCCGATGTGCCAGGACACCGGCACCGCCATCATCATGGCCAAGAAGGGGCGCAAGGTCTGGACCGAGGGCGGTGACTACAACGCCCTGGCAGGCGGTGTGCTGGATGCCTATGAGCGCCGCAACTTGCGCTATTCACAGCTCGCGCCATTGTCGATGTTCGAGGAAAAGAACACCAAGACCAACCTTCCGGCGCAGATCGACATCTACGAGGAAGGCGAAGACAGCTATGACTTCCTGTTCGTCGCAAAGGGCGGCGGCTCGGCCAACAAGACGTTCCTCTATCAGGGCACGCCTTCGCTGCTCACCCACGACCGGATGATCGAATTCCTGCGTGAGAAGATCCTCACCCTCGGCACTGCCGCCTGCCCGCCCTATCACCTGGCAATTGTCATTGGCGGCACATCGGCGGAAATGAACCTAAAGACGGTGAAGCTGGCTTCAACGAAATATCTCGACGAGCTTCCAACCGAGGGATCGGAAGCCGGCCACGCCTTCCGCGATCTGGAGATGGAAGCCGAAATCCACAAGCTGACGCAGCAAATGGGGGTCGGCGCCCAGTTCGGCGGCAAGTATTTCTGTCATGACGTCCGCGTCATCCGCCTGCCCCGTCATGGCGCGTCTTTGCCGATCGGGCTCGGGGTCTCCTGTTCTGCAGACCGGCAGGCCAAGGGCAAGATCACCAAGGACGGCATTTTCCTTGAACAGCTGGAAACCGATCCCTCGAAATACCTTCCGGAAATCGATGAGGAAAAGCTCTCCGCGCACGTGGTCAAGATCGATCTCAACAGGCCGATGAGCGAAATCCTGGCGGAACTGTCAAAGCATCCCATTAAGACCCAGCTGTCATTGACCGGTTCGATCATCGTCGCACGCGATCTTGCGCATTCGAAAATCCGTGAGCGTCTGGAGGCCGGGGAACCGATGCCCGATTACCTCAAGAACCACCCCGTCTACTATGCCGGGCCTGCCAAGACGCCGGAAGGCTACGCCTCCGGTTCGTTTGGACCCACCACAGCCGGCCGGATGGATTCCTATGTCGACCAGTTCCAGTCCTTTGGCGGATCGATGGTCATGCTTGCCAAAGGCAACCGCTCCCGTTCGGTGCGGGATGCTTGCGGCACTCATGGCGGCTTTTATCTTGGATCCATAGGCGGCCCCGCAGCGCGGCTCGCCCAGGACTGTATTCGCAAAGTGGAAATTGTCGAATACCCCGAACTGGGCATGGAGGCCATTTGGCGGATTGAGGTCGAAAACTTCCCAGCCTTCATCGTAATTGATGACAAGGGCAATGATTTCTTCAAGGAACTTAACCTGGGTTAGTTTCCAGCAAGAGTTCAATAATTTTACATATGCTTGATGAAATAACGGAGCAACGGATTGCGACGCTATTAACATTTCCCCAAGATTTAACCCGTAAGAATATCGGTTATTAGAGCTATGAAAGCGATGCTGGGGAAGAAAGATGACGGTAGCACCTACGAACAAGGTCCAATCCATGGACACGGCTACCTTGGTGCTGGCCACCATGCGGCGTCGTGGCATTGCGGGCCTGCCCCGCAATTATGAGCTTGTCTATGAGGCGTTGAACTCGTCCAACCCAACCTTGACCAAACAGTTCGACGCACTCGGCCGCAATCCGTCGCAGGACGAACTGGACGCGCTGGGCAAGAAAGTCTTTCCGCACCACCATCGCGTGGGAATGGTTGAAGGCGCTCACGACAAGATTTCCGGCGAACTTGACGGCATGTTGCGTCTGCTCAAGCAGGAACAATCGTCGATGGAGAGCTATTCAAAACTGCTTGGCGAAGCCTACAGCCGCATTTCCAGCAAAAGCATGGCAAGTGCCGAGATCCTGAGCAATGTCATTGGCGTTTTGTCCAATGCCACCGGCGACAACATGGAAAAAGGCAAGGTCGTTGTCGAGCATATGGTCGAGCGTGCCCGCGAGATGGAGCAGGTCAAGCTTGAACTCGACGAATACAAGCGCATTGCCAACACCGACCCGCTGACCCGCTTGGCAAACCGCCGGGCGTTTGATGATGTCCTCGCTAACATCTACAATGAACAGCGTGACGCCATGTACTACGCTCTGATCGTGGCAGACATCGATCATTTCAAGAAATTCAACGACACCTATGGCCACCCGGTCGGTGACCGTGTCCTCGGAGTGGTTGCGGCCGTGATGAAAAGCACGCTGCGCAAGGATGTCTTCATATCACGCACCGGCGGCGAAGAATTTGCCGTTATCCTTCAAGGCACCAGCCTTGACATCACCATGGAAATTGCCGAACGGCTGCGCACGTCGGTTGAAGCAACGCCATTGAGAAATCAGAAGACAGGCGTCAATTACGGCCCCATTACGCTGTCTTTGGGAGTTTGCATGGCCAGTGACGCGGACAGCGCAGAAGAACTCTACAACAAAGCGGATGTCGCGCTCTATACAGCCAAGCACAGCGGCCGCAACAGGTCGAAGCTCTACAGACCGGAGCTGAACACCGAATTCGAAAAGAACTGGTCGATCTACAAGAGCTGATCTTCATTATCTTGCTTTTCGTGATTCGAAAAACCTGATGACAGAACCGGCAGAGACAAAATCACAAATCGCCCCTGTCAAACTGGACAGCTCAGACCGAAGCAGTTACCGATAAGAACCAGGAATGGAGGCTTTGCTTCCGATCCCTCAAAGTATCCCTTCGTATCGCCAAATTTTCAACGTCAGCCCTGGATCGTGAACATGAAACGCCTCATTTCTTCCGCATTTCTGGCCTTTTGCCTGATTATGCCTGCCGCCGTGCAGGCCCAGCCTGCCGGCCAGTCTTCCTCAGAGTCCAAATCTCTGCTGCAAATCCTGTTCCCGCCTTCAGAGACCTACAACAAGTACCGCCGCTCGGATAAATCCCCGATCAAGCGCAAGGTGATCTCCTTCAAGGAAAACCATCCGAAGGGTACCATCATCATCGATACATCGGATCGCAGGCTTTACCACGTGACCGGCAAAGGCAAGGCAATGGCCTACGGCATCGGCGTTGGCCGTGAAGGTTTCACCTGGCAGGGCAAGAACCGCATCACCCGCAAGGCGGAATGGCCGGGCTGGACCCCTCCGCAGGTGATGCGCGACCGGGTCAAGCGCCAGGAAGGCCGGGTCCTGCCAGCCTATATGGAAGGCGGACCGGACAATCCGCTCGGCGCCCGGGCGATGTATATCGGCTCGACGATCTACCGGATTCACGGCACCAATCAGCCCTGGACCATCGGCCAGGCAATGTCTTCAGGCTGCATTCGCATGGCAAACGAAGATGTTGAGCATCTCTATGATCAGGTGGCCATCGGCACCCAGGTCGTTGTCCGCAACTAAGTGCGGCATCCAGATTGAGCGAACTGAAAAACCGGCTTCAATAGCCGGTTTTTTTTATCACCACATGCTGGTCTTTGCCCGTTCCGGCCATTCCCGGTCGTAAGTCTGGCTGTCGAAATCCTGCTTGAGTTCGCGCATCAGGCTCCCCGGCGTCGGAAGCTCTGCAAGGTCGGGCCAGGCTTCACGGTCCCATACCCGAGCACGCATCAACGCCCGCGCACACTGGAAATAGATTTCGCCAATGGTGATCACAATTGCCGAGCGCGGCAGCTTCCCCTCAATGGCAAGGCTGGCAAGCAGGTCTGCATCAACCGAGATTTCAGCCCGGCCATTCACCCGCAGCGTGCTGTTGGAGCCAGGGATCAGAAACAGCAGGGCAACCCGCCCGTCCCGAACGATGTTGCGCAGCGAATCTATCCTGTTGTTGCCGCGCCTGTCAGGCAAGATCAGTGTCCGCTCATCCTTGATCGTGATCACCTGACCGGGATCGCCGCGCGGCGAGCAATCCAGCCCCTCCGGACCACCAGTGGCCAGAACCACGAGCGGTGAGACTTCCATCATTTTCCGGTAGCCTTGCGTCAGGCGATCGCTCACCTTGATCAGTGATGCCTCCGAGGTCTCTCCATAGATCGCTTCGAGTTCAGCCACTGTTTTGAGAATTGTCACGCGAGCCTCCGGGGTCTCCTGCTGTCGGTGGCCGCAACAGTATCGCCTTCCCTGCTGCATGGAAGAGGCATGTCGAAAATTTGAGCATCCCTCGCCTCTTCGTCCAGAAACTCCACAACCGTGCGTGTTACAGGCTCCGCGGAGACGATGCGGCGGTGGCCGAAGCCATTGGCCATGACCAGTCTGACATGCGGTCCTGTACGGGCAATCGCCTCGGCATTGGAATAGGCCACTTCCTTGTCATCCTCGGCGTGGATCACCAATGTCCGGATTTTGATATCATGCATCATCCGGTCGACCCGGAATTCGGACAACGGACGGCCGGCAAAGCGCAAGACCTGCCGTTCGAACGCATTTTGCGCTGCAGGCCCCAGACCCATGAATTTTCCCGCCCAGCGGAATACATCGGCCATGTCCGAAGGCGCTGCGATGGTGACGATGCGGTCCGGACGCCGCTGCGGCACATGCAGGATCGCGCCCGCCGCCGCCGCCATCACCGAAGGCCCGCCGAAGGAATGACCAATGAAGACATCAAATGCACCATGCTGGCGCCAGGCCGCATCAATGGCCTCCACTGCCTTGCCCAGATGCAACGTCCGGCCGGTTGACGCGCCATGGCCGGGCAGATCCAGGCAGACAACGGTGTGCCCGGCAGCGACAAGCGCATCCGCCAGCGCGACCATGTGGTCACTGCGCGATCTGTAGCCGTGCACCAGCAGAATTTTTTGACCGGTCTTGACCGCAGATAGCGGCCGGAACACATGGGTTGCGACAACGCTGCCCGGAATCACCAGATGCACGGTTTCACTCTCGGCCATGCGCGCCTGAGCCCGGTCGAGCGCCTTGCGTTCCTTGTCGCTCTGCGGCTTGGTCGAGCGGGTTCGCGTGAACAGCCAGAACGCCAATTCGCCTGCTTTCTGAGGCGATTGCGCAGCGACAAGACGAAGCACCGCACGGGTGACCTTTTCAACAAGAGATGCCATAGTGCGCTTTCCTGATTGGTTCAACTATGAACAGAATTGTACAACCATGAACAAAAAGCAAGCCCTGCCCTGGGACAACCCGCGTTTTCACAACTGGATCGCTGTCGGCAGGGCGTGCCAGGTGATGGGACTGTCTCTGGCACGCGCGCTTCAGCCGCTCGACATCAAGCCGCCACATCTTGATATCCTGATCAATCTGTTCCGCACGCCGGGCATCTCCCAGCAGGACCTGGCTGACAAGCTGCTGGTTGGCCGTTCAAACCTGTCCATGCTGCTTCCCCAGCTGGAAAAACGCGGGCTCCTGATCCGCAGCAGCGACCCGCAGGACCGGCGTGTGCTGCGGCTGGAACTGACCGCCGAAGGAACGGAGCTGACACAGGAAGCAATCGCCATCCAGACCGCGCTGATCGACCGCACCATGAAAACCGCAAGCACCGATGAGTGCAATCTGGTTGGCGAAGTCATGACCCGCATCATTCGCGAACTGACCAAACCGGACGTGGCAGAGGCTCAGGACGCCGAAACCGGCACCAATATCGGTGCCAACCGGAAGGCCTGAGAAGACGCCTCAAAAGATCCGCGACATGCCTTTGTCTGCAAGCTCGGCGATATACTCTGCCCAGCGTTCCTCTTTGGCCTCACCCAGTTCGGACAGGAACGCCCAGGTGAAGATACCGGTGTCATGTCCGTCATCAAACACCAGCCTTACCGCATAATTGCCGACCGGCAGGACCTTGGAGATAGTGATCTCCGACTTGCCGCCCACCGTCACCCGCTGCCCCGGCGAATGCCCCTGCACCTCTGCCGACGGCGAGCGCACCCGCAGCAACTCTGCTTCAATTTCATAGGACCGCTCATCGGTGAACCGGACGGTCAGCCTCCTGCGATCGGGTGATACCCGCAGTTCTTTTGGCCACGCAGTCTCGTGATTGCTCATCGGTTCAGGTCCTCACCTAAATGCTTCGTGAGGCTGATCTAGAGCCGATCCGGCGGCATCACAAGTCACGGTCATCAAAACGCCCATTCATGGCGCTATATCCCTGCCACTGATTACGGTCCGATTGACGCGGGGCACTTGACGCGGCGGCGGCGGTTGACGACATTGCACCCAACAATAAAGGATCATCCGCCATGGAAGACAGCGCTGCACCGATCATGATCGACCCCTTTGGCCGGGCGGTGAACTATCTTCGTGTCTCGGTCACCGACCGATGCGATTTCCGCTGCACCTATTGCATGGCGGAAAACATGACGTTTCTGCCCAAGAAGGACCTTTTGACGCTCGAAGAACTCGACCGCGTCTGCACCGTGTTTGTCGAAAAGGGCGTGCGCAAGATCCGCCTTACCGGTGGCGAGCCGCTGGTGCGCAAGAACATCATGGAATTTGTCCGCCAGATCGGACGGCACATTGACGCCGGCCGCATGGATGAACTGACGCTGACCACCAATGGTTCGCAGCTGGCCCGTTTCTCTTCCGAATTGTACGACTGTGGTGTTCGCCGAATCAATGTCTCGATCGATACGCTTGATCCCGACAAGTTCCGCAAGATCACCCGCTGGGGCGAATTGAGCAAGGTTCTCGAAGGCATCCGCGCCGCCCAGGCCGCCGGATTGAAGATCAAGATCAACGCGGTGGCGCTCAAGGGCTTCAACGACACCGAAATCCCCGACATGCTCAAATGGGCCCATGGCCAGGGCATGGACATGACGGTGATTGAAACCATGCCGATGGGGGAAATCGACGAGGACCGCACCGACCAATATATGCCGCTGTCGCTGCTCAGAAGCAATCTGGCCCGCCAGTTCACGCTCGAGGACATCCCCTACCAGACCGGCGGCCCGGCGCGTTATGTCAAGGTGGCAGAAACCGGCGGCAAGCTTGGCTTCATCACTCCGATGACTCACAATTTCTGTGAAAGCTGCAACCGCGTCCGCCTCACCTGCACCGGCACGCTCTACATGTGCCTGGGGCAGAACGACGCGGCGGATCTGCGTGCACCTTTGCGGGCCTCGGAAGGCAATGAACTCTTGTCCACCGCAATCGACGAGGCCATTACCCGCAAGCCCAAGGGGCATGATTTCATCATTGACCGGACCACCAAGCAACCCGCCGTTGCCCGTCATATGAGCGTCACCGGCGGCTGAATTCCCACGGAGCATCCGGTACCATGCGCGTAGCAATCATCGGCGGCGGGATTGCCGGCCTCTCGACGGCTTGGGCGCTGACCAAGTCCGGCGTCGAAACAACGCTGTTCGAGCGCGGGCCAATTCCCAATCCGCTTGGCGCATCAGGTGATCATCACCGCATCATCCGCCGCGCCTATGGCAGCCAGGGCGGGTACCAGCGCCGCATCACCGAAGCCTATGACGCCTGGGCCGAAATGTGGGACGATATCGGCCAGAACCATCTCGTCGCCAGCGGTTTTCTGATGGTTTCGCTTTATCCCGGTGACATGGGCGACCAGATGCGCCAGGGCCTGGCCGATCAGGGCGATCCACACGAGGTCCTGCCCCTTGAGGAAGCGCTCAGGCGCTATCCCTATCTGGATGCAGCAAGCATCTCCGAAGTCACTTTCAGCCCCGAAGGCGGTGCCTTGATGTGCCGCCACATCGCCGAAGATCTTGCCACATGGCTCAAAACCAATGGCTGCGAGGTCCGCGACCACACGGAAATCCGCTCGCTGGACCACGACACAGGCGACCTCCTAACCGCCGATGAAGAGCGCTTCAATTTCGACCGGATCATCATCACCGCCGGGGCCTGGGCTCCCGGTCTGGTTCCGCAATTGCAATCTGAGCTCACCCCGTGGCGAACCGCGGTGGCCTATCTCGAACCACCGGCCGACCTGGCTGAGGCCTGGGCCTCCTCGCCCGTCATCCTGGAAACCGGCGGGACTTCCGACGGATACATTCTGCCGCCGGTCCGTGGCGCCGGTCTCAAATTCGGCACCGGCATGCACAAGGTGAAAAACCCCAACCCGGACGAAAACCGGGAAGTCCGTCCGGAGGAAGGCCGGCAGATCCTGTCCCATTTCACGCAAAGCTTCGCACGGCTTGACGAATACCGCATCACCGATGTGGTGTCCTGCGCCTACACCTTTACCCATGACGAGCATTTCATCGCACGGCGGTTCGGCAAAACCACCGTCGTCTCGGCCTGTTCCGGTCATGGCTACAAGTTCGGGGCCGCCGTTGGCCGACGCACGGCCCGCAGCATCATCGATGGCGACGATGCGTCCTTGATTGCGTGGATCGAAGCCCGCGACTGATCAATTTCAGTGATGCACCGGCAATGCGCAGCCACTGTGTCCGCTCTGGCAACGGTGCTAGGATACGGCCCGAGCCAGCGATTCCATGCCGGCCATTCCCGGATGCATCATGGCCCTTTCCCCGAATATGCGCGGCGCGTTGTTCATGTCCCTGTCGATGGCTGGCTTCACCTTCAATGATTCCATCGTCAAGCTGCTAACCGGCGACATCAGCGTGGCACAGGTGATGTTCCTGCGCGGGGTTGTCGCCACCCTGCTGATTTTTCTGCTGGCAAGACATCGCAAGGCGCTTCGCCCGCTTCGGGTTCTGCGCGATCCGTGGATCGCACTGCGCGTCGTTGGCGAGATCGGCGGAACACTGACATTCTTGCTGGGCCTGTCCCAGATTCCTCTCGCCAATGCGTCCGCGATTCTTCAGGCATTGCCTCTCGCGGTCACGATGGGCGCGGCCCTGTTTTTGGGCGAACCGGTTGGGTGGAGACGATGGGGCGCTATTCTGGCAGGCTTTGCAGGTGTGCTGATCATCGTTCGGCCCGGGCTCCAAGGGTTTTCCCCGTTCGCCTTGATGATTGTCGGCACCGTCCTTTTCGCCGCCGCCCGAGACATCGCCACCAGGAAGGTCGACTCGGCAATTCCGTCACTGTTCCTGTCGACAATCACCGCGGCCGCAGTGGCAATCGCAGGTCTGTTGCTAATATGGCCCATGGGCGGCTGGAAACCAGTCTCCGCAACCGATCTCGGCCTGATCAGCCTGGCCGCCTGCCTGTTGTTGATTGGCTACCAATTCATCATCATGGCGATGCGGGAAGGCGAAATCTCCTTCATCGCACCGTTCCGTTACACCAGTTTCCTCTGGGCCCTGTTGCTCGGAATGACCGTATTCGGCGAATACCCGGATGCGTTCATGATCACCGGCGGCATCATCGTGATCGGTTCGGGTCTCTACACGCTTTATCGCGAACGCATCAAAAGTACTGCCAAACCCGCAAGCCGCGCCTCAGCGCGCCACTCGCCATGACCGGAAGTTACTCTTGTTCTGATCAACCCTCCGGGTTGACTCCCCGGCAGCACCCGGCTTTTCTGGTGAGGTATCCGACTGATGTTTGGACGGCGGCCATACATGAAGCTGCGTCGTCCTGCAGTTTGATGTTTCAGCGTCCAGCGCCGCGAGCAACTGGACATGTGAACAATCGCCCCACACCGCGTTGCAGAACGGACATTGGTCGATTTCGCCGTTGCCGGACATGTAACCTCACAAACCCAAACAATAGCTTTGAAAAATACCCTAAAAATCTATTGAATCCAAGTTTTCCATTCGAAGCCGCAAAGTAGATTCTATTTTCCCCCAATGCAATCGTCCCGACCCCGCCACATCTCAACCAGAACGTGCGCGCGAACGAGAAAACCACGCAAGATGTTTTTTTGTTTGCATCGCCGCCGCTGAAGCCACAAAACACAGCTGATGACAAAAACAGTTTTCCTTGATCGAACGACACCGCCTCACATTGCCACGCTCGTGGTGATCGCCGGGTTAAGTGCGTTGAACATGAACCTCATTCTCCCGTCGCTGCCTGGCATCGCCACCTATTATCAGGCGGATTATGCTCTGGTTCAGCTTGCGGTATCTGGCTATCTGGCGGTGACCGGCCTGTTGCAGCTGATCATCGGCCCCTTGTCCGACCGCTACGGCCGGCGCCCGGTGTTGATAGTCAGCCTCATCATCTTCCTCGTCGCGACAGCCCTCACCCCCTTCGCACCCAACATCGAAACCTTTCTGGCAATTCGCATGCTTCAGGCTGGTGTTGTCTCCGGCATGGTGCTTTCACGCGCCATCGTGCGCGACATCGTCGGTACCGAGCAGGCAGCCTCGATGATCGGATACGTCACCATGGGCATGACGCTCGCACCGATGGTCGGCCCGGCCCTGGGCGGCCTGATGGAAGAGCTTTTTGGCTGGCAATCGGTCTTTGCGCTTCTTTTCATCTTCGGATTGGCGGTTTTGTTCCTCCTGTTGACCGATCTGGGCGAAACCAACCTGAATCGCTCGCCCAGCATGCTCAAGCAGTTCGGCGCCTATCCGGAACTCCTGCGATCACGCCGATTCTGGGGATATTCTCTGACTGCGACATTTGCATCGGGTTCATTCTTCTCATTTCTTGGCGGCGGACCCTTTGTGGCAACGCGAATTCTCGATATGCAGCCATCCGAGCTCGGCCTCTATTTTATGTTTATCGCGCTGGGATACATGTCCGGAAACTTCCTGTCCGGCCGTTTTGCCAGTAGGATTGGCCTCAACCGCATGATGGTGACCGGCTGTATCATCTCAACCTTGGGCATGATCCTGACCTTGTTGCTGTTTCTCGCCGGATTCTGGCATCCCCTGACCTTCTTCGGTCCGATCTTCTTCCTCGGCCTTGGAAATGGGGTGACGCTTCCCAGCGCGAATGCCGGCATCGTCAGCGTCCGCCCGCATTTGGCCGGCTCAGCGTCCGGCCTGGGAGGCGCCATGATGATCGGCGGAGGTGCTGGCTTGTCCGCGCTCGCAGGTGCGATTCTGTCTGTCGAGACCGGGCCTTACCCGCTGATCTTCGTCATGCTCACCTCTTGCATCCTCTCGATTTTGGCAACGCTCTACGTGATCCGTGTGGAAAACAGCCTTGATGCTGATGCCAAGATCGGCAAGGCCTGAAAGCTGATACCAGTGCGGATGACCACCGAAGCCAGGCCACAAGGCCTCCAATCGGCTTGTTCCAGCATAAAACTCCGCGCCGCCGGTCCTGTTCGGACCGAGCACCCGCTCGCCGGGACAGGCTCCCGATAAACGCCCCCGGAACCTTACCTGAATTGACATTGGGTAAGTCCTTATTTTCTGTTGCAATCATCCTTGAAACAGTGGGACTATTCATCCCAGCGCGGTGAAGATCACCTGCGATCATTGGAATGCGGCGGTCAACAAGCCGCAATCCGGCCAACAGAGAGGACACCTATGTTTATTTCCAAACGCATCACCCTGGCGGTTTCCGCTGCCGCACTCATCCTGTCGATGGGCGCTGCGGCACAGGCCGCCAGCCATGGCGGCATGAAGAAAGTCGTCATCGGCACTGAAGGCGCCTACCCTCCGTTCAACAATCTTGAATCCGATGGCAGCCTTGTCGGCTTCGACATCGACATTGCCAAGGCGCTTTGTGAAGAGATGAAGGTCGAGTGCGAATTCGTCACCCAGGATTGGGACGGCATCATTCCAGCTCTTCTCGCCGGCAAGTTCGACGCCATCATCGCATCGATGTCGATCACCGAGGAGCGCAAGGAGAAGGTCGACTTCACCAATAAGTACTACAACACCCCGCCTGCCATTGCCGTGCCCAAGGACAGCCCGATCACCGAGGCAACCGACGCTGGCCTTGCAGGCAAGATGATTGGTGCACAGTCTTCGACCACCCACTCCAACTATGCCGAAGAGAAGCTGTCCTCAGCCGAACTGAAGCTTTACCCGACACCTGACGAGTACAAGCTCGACATCGATTCCGGTCGTATTGATGCAGTGATCGACGATGTCATCGTGCTTTCCGAATGGCTCAAGTCCGACGCAGGCACCTGCTGCAAGCTGCTTGGCACGCTGACCCCCGATCCGGTGATCAACGGTGAAGGCGCCGGCATCGCCATCCGCAAGGGCGAAACCGAGCTGCGTGACATGTTCAACACAGCCATCGCCGCGATCCGCGAGAACGGCACCTACAAGACCATCAACGACAAGTATTTCGACGTTGATGTCTATGGCGACTAAGCCGGCCATTCACCGGTAAACACCGCGAACCAGCGGCGGGCGAACCTGTCGTCCGCCGCTGCACTCCAAGACCGCAAAAGCGGCGAGAGTCAGGGGACAGCATGGAACCAACAGCAACGTTGGGTGGGCATCTATATGCGTTTATATCGCTGTTCGATCCGTTCTGTGGCCCTATCGGGCTGCTCAACCTGCTGCCGGAGGGATCGCTGCTGTCGTGCGGCGACACCGGTTGGGGAGACGAGGTCGCCCGAGGGTTCTTCGTTACCATCACACTCGCACTCTGCACGCTCCCCATCGGCCTGATCATCGGGCTGTTTCTGGCCTTGGCGAAGCAGACCGAGATCCTTACGCTGCGAACCGCGGCCAATATCTACACCACCATTTTCCGCGGCCTGCCCGAACTGCTGACCATCTTCATGATCTATTTCGGCCTGCAGATTGCAGTCCGGGAGGTGGCCCTTGCGCTGGGCTTCGAGAGCGGCTTCGACATCAATTCCTTCATCGCCGGCACCATCGCCCTGTCGCTGGTGTTTTCTGCTTACGCCTCCGAAGTCCTGTCATCAGCCTTCAAGGCGATCCCCAAAGGCCAGTACGAGGCCGGTTACGCGCTCGGCCTGCGCCCGGGCAAAACCATGCGGCTGATCATCCTGCCGCAGCTTGTTCGCATCGCCCTGCCCGGGCTGGGCAATCTCTGGATGATCCTGATCAAGGATACCGCTCTGATCTCCGTTATCGGCCTTGGCGACACGCTGCGCCAGACCGGCATTGCCGCCAAGGTCACGAAGGAGGCGTTCTTCTTCTATGGCACCGCCTGCCTGTTGTTTCTTGCGCTGGCAATGGCTTCATCGGTGGTGTTTTCAAAGATTGAAACCCGGGTCCGGCGTTCGGGGGTCAACCGATGAGCATCGCAGACGACCTGATTCCGCCGCAGCCCGCGCCTCCGGTCAAAGCCTTTCGCTGGACCCGCCTGCGCATTCTTGGCGCTACCCTGCTCGGCCTGTGGATTGTCGCTGGTATTGCTCTGGTGGCGTGGCTGATTGACGCCTGGGACATCGACAAGGTCACCACTTACGGTCCGAAATTTCTCTCCGGCCTCGGCGTTACGCTGACCCTGGTTGCGATTTCTGTTTTGTTGGGTGCACTGCTGTCCGTTCCGATCGCCTTCGGCCGGATGTCATCCAACCGCATCATTTCCTCGATCGCCTATGGCTATGTCTACTTCTTCCGCGGCACGCCTCTGATCGCGCAGCTGTTTCTGATCTATTATGGCTTTGGCAGTTTCCGCGACGAGTTCGAGGCCATCGGCCTCTGGGTGTTCTTCCGCGACGCCTGGAATTGCGCGCTGTTTGCTTTCACGCTCAATACGGCCGCCTACCAGGCCGAGATCCTGCGTGGCGCCATCGAGAGCGTCACCCGCGGCCAGCATGAGGGGGCGGCAGCACTGGGTCTGACCCGGTTCCAGACCTTCCACCGCATCATCCTGCCTCAGGCAATGATTGTGGCCTTGCGGCCCTATGGCAACGAGATCATCCTGATGATCAAGGGCTCGGCGATTGTCGCCATCGTCACGGTGTTCGACCTGATGGGCGAAACCCGGCGCGCCTATTCCCGCACCTTCGATTTCCAGACTTATATCTGGGCAGCGGTGTTCTATCTCGTCATCGTCGAGGCCTTGCGCAACATCTGGGAAAAGCTGGAACAGCGACTCACCCGCCATCTCAAACGTTGAACCACTCAATCGCTGCTTGCCGCATGCGCGCCTTTGTATAAAAGGGGCGCAATACCAGCTTTGGAGGCTTCCGATGGCCAAGACCGACGATGATGCTCTGGCGGAAGCCTACAACCGCGCTCTGTCACTTGAGAAATCCGGTGATTTCGATCTGGCCGCCGCAGCCTACGCGGAAGTCCTGGCGCTTGATCCCGACGATCATGGCGGGGCTGCGGTGCGTCTCGCCTCGATGAAACGCGGCGACGTTCCAACCCGCGCCCCGGAAGCCTATGTCACCACCCTGTTTGATCAGCACGCCGAGGTGTTTGACAAGGTGCTGGTCGAGGATCTGGGCTATCACGTGCCGCTGTTGTTGCGTCAGCGGCTGATCGAGCTTGGTGAAACCAGCTTCGAGCGGATGCTCGACCTGGGCTGCGGCACAGGGCTGACCGGCGGCGCGCTGGAAGACATGGTCGACGACGCCACTGGCCTCGACCTGGCTGAAAACATGGTCGAAATCGCCCATGAAAAAGGTCTCTACGACACGCTCTATGTGGCCGACGCCGTCGACTATCTTGAAGACAATGACGACGATCCGTTCGATCTCATCGCCGCCACCGATGTGCTGCCCTATCTCGGCGCGCTGGAGCCATTGTTTGAAGCGGCAGCCAACAATGCCAGTCCCGGCGCTCTCTTCTGCTTTTCGAGCGAAACCCTGCCCGACGCCGACTTCGAAGGCCGTCCCTATACCGTCGGCCGTTTCCAGCGCTTCGCTCACACCGAGAGCTATGTGCGTGACGCACTTGATGCTGCAGGTTTCCAAACTCTTGAAGCAGGCGACATCATCGTCCGCCACGAACAGGGGCTGCCGATCGCGGGCCATCTGTTCATCGCCCGGAAGAGATGAAGGCAGATCGAGTTGCTATTGGAGCTTGGACTGTCTTTCCGTACTCAGATGTGGCGCCCGACGATGTGTGCGGCAGGAGAGCCTCAGGTTTGCCCACCATGAGCAAGGGCCTAGCGATTGCCCCGCAGCTTTGGCGCACTCGGAAGACAGCCGCTCCAGAAGATGAGTGGTCTAGATCCGCTCGATCTCGTTGGGAATGTAGCCACCAGTCTGCCGTTTCCACAGCCGGGCATAAAGCCCGTCGCGCTCCAGAAGCGCTGCCGGTGGTCCCTGTTCAACGATACGCCCCTTATCAAGAACGACAATCCGGTCCATGCTGGCAATGGTCGAGAGCCGGTGAGCGATGGCGATCACCGTCTTGCCCTCCATCAACAACGCCAGCTTGTCCTGGACCGCAGCCTCGGCCTCGCTGTCGAGTGCCGAGGTGGCCTCGTCAAGCACCAGGATCGGCGCATCCTTGAGCAGCACACGCGCGATGGCAACGCGCTGGCGCTGTCCGCCTGACAATTTGACGCCACGGTCGCCGACAAACGCGTCATAGCCGGTTCGGCCCTCCATGTCGCTCAACCCGTCGATGAATCCTTCGGCCTCGGCGAGTCCCGCGGCGCGCCTCATCTCCTCCTGCGAAGCTTCAGGCCGTCCATAGCGGATATTGTCGCCGACCGACCGATGCAGCAGCGAGACATCCTGCGTCACCACGCCAATGTGGGCCCGCAGACTTTCCTGTGTCACGTCGCGGATATTCTGGCCATCGATCAGGATAGCGCCTTCCTGAACGTCGAAAAAGCGCAGCAAGAGACTGACCAGGGTGGATTTACCCGCACCGGACAGACCGACAAGTCCGACTTTTTCGCCAGACTGAATGGACAGGGACAGGCCGGCGATCACCTGTTGGTTCCGCCGGTATTCGAATCCCACATTCTTGAATTCGACATTGCCCCTGCTTACCGTCAGCGCTTGCGCATCCGCCGCATTGGTGATCGTAGGCGGTGTGGTAATGACCGGCATGGCGTCGCGAATTATGCCCAGGGCCTGGAAGACCTGCTGACCCATCTGCAGGAAGGCGCGGGAATCCGCATTCAGTCTCAGGACGATGGCGAAAGACGCAACGAATTCACCGATCGTGACGAAGCCGGCGACAAGTCCCCACAAACCGATGCCGACATTTGCAAGGATCAGAACCACGTTGATCAACACAACAGCGGTGTCGGTTGCCAGGTGAACCCGGCGTTCAAACTGCTGGGTCCGGACGGAATCTTCCATCACCCTGCGCATAACGCCTGCCTCACTGTCCTCGGCGGCAAACAGCTTGACCATCTGAATGTTGGCGTAGAGGTCGGTCATCGCACCGACGACCATACTGCGTGCACGCGCCGTGCGACGCGCGCGCGCCGAAAAATGCGGCACGGCAACCACCGTAACAACGACGTTTGCTGCAATCCAGACAAGCACCGGCAGGGCAAGCGGCCAGGAAAGTGTGGCAAGCAGAACCAGTGAGCCCAAGAACTTCACGACAAAATAAGGGACGGAGTAAAAGGCCACAACGATCTGCTGCTGCACGGCGGAAGCGACCTGCCCAATACGCGATGCCACCTGGCCAGCGAACATGTCGTGAAAGAAGGCAAGGTCTTGCCGTTCGACCGCCTTGTGGCCCTGCCATTGCATCGCCATGGGCATGCTTACTGCCACCGCCAGCGAATTGATGCTGTTGGCGAAAAAAATCAGCACCGGGGTCAGCGGAAAGACCAGCAGGCCAAGAACCGTAAGGACCCGCCATTCCTCTCTAAGGAAAACCGCAGCGCCTTTTGTATCGACACCGTCAACGACGAAGGAAATCCCCCAGATCGTTACGAGGTTGATCGTCTCGACCGCAATCATCAGGATGGCGACAGTCGCCAGAACGCCGCGGAACAGCCGCACAAAATGCATGACCAACGCGAATGGCCCGTCTGCAGGCAATGGTGTGCAGGGAATGTCCAGCGGACGGACCATCGTTTCGAAGGGTCGAAAAACGAAATCGGACAGCGACATGGCGGTTCTCTTCAGGCCCGGTTGGAATCACCTGAATTAAAGCACGGAATGACGTGCAAACTGCAACAGCAATACGTGCGGTTGCAGGGCGAACGGCCCTGTCGGCTCACAGCCATCATCTGAAGGTTATGAATCCTGACCAACAAAAAACCCGCCAAATGCGGACGGCACCTGGCGGGTTGGGTTTGTCTGCTCGGAAGCAGGCAGACCCTACATCATCTTGAACACCGACGGATCGGGGCCATTGCGAAGGCCTGCGTCGAGGCCCTCGATGGCTTTCATCTCCTCGTCGGTGAGTGTGAAATCGAAGATATCGAGGTTCTCTGCCTGACGGCCGGGATTGACCGAACGCGCAATCGCCGCGTGGCCGAGCTGAATGTGCCATCGCAACACGATCTGCGCCGGGCTTTTTCCGGTGCGCGCGGCGGCGGCCTTGACCGGATCGGCTTCAAACGACTTGCCATTGCCAAGCGGCGTCCATGCCTGGGGCACGATCTTGTGCTCGGCACAGAATGCCCGCAGCTCGGGCTGCTGCAGCTGTGGGTTGATTTCGATCTGGTTGAGCACTGGCACCTCACCGGTTTCCTTGATGATCCGCGTCAGATGGTCGGCATTGAAATTTGACACGCCGATCGAGCGCATCAACCCTTCATTGCGCATCTCGATCAGCGCCTTCCAGGTTTCGACATAGAGGTTCTGGCTCGGCACCGGCCAGTGGATCAGCACCAGGTCAAGCTGATCGACGCCGATGCTCTTCAGGCTGCGTTCGACTGAAGCGCGGGCCTTCTCACGGCCTTGCGAATTGTTCCAGACCTTGGTGGTCACAAACACCTCGTCCCGCGCCACATCGGAATTCTTGAGGCCCTCGCCAAGACCGGCCTCGTTGCCATAGATAAATGCACCGTCAATCAGCCGGTAGCCGGTCTTGAGCGCGCTTTCGACCGCAGCGGCGGTCTCGCTCTGCGGGATCTGCCAGATGCCGAAGCCCAGTTTCGGGATCGAATGTCCGTCGTGAAAAGCAATGTTTGTTGAACCAGTCATCTTCATTCCTCAATGAGAGTAAATGGACGTCACAAATACAGCGACATGCCTCCCCTCACGTAAGAGCCACTCCTGACACCACAACCCCGGCCGCAAAATTTCATCATAAACAAGCAACAACGTACCATCGCCTTATGACTACACCTGTATTTACAGCCGCCACCGAACTGCAATACCCTCTCAGCAAAATTTTGGAAGAACTTGATCAGATAATGAAGGTACATCTGCGGGGAAAATGCCATGGGATTTTTTCGAGCAATAGCTTCCGTCATCGCAAACCACCCGTATCAGTCGCTTTTTCTGCTGATCCTGACCCTCTGGATCCTGGGTGTACGAACCTACAATATTATTACGCTCGAAAAGGGCTACGCGCGGATCGCCGGTTTGCTGGAATCGGTGGAGGAACTGAAACAGGGAACGACGGCATCCGAGCTTTATGAAGCCAAATATTTTGCCGCTATGAGCGCTGAAGTGTACCGGTTCCCCGAAAGTCTGAAGCCCAAGACCGAAGCAGCGGCATGTGATCTGGGCAGCATTCTGGCAGACTGGACCCGGTTGCCAATCTCTCCAAACGTGCCTGACAGGCCAGATGACAGGGACGGCGACCAGGCAAGGTGGGATGGCATATTGAGCTACGCCGTCTGGTACCGGAGAGTAAACCCGGAAAAGGTCCAGATTGCCCTGGTTTTCCGTGGCACCCAGACCTGGGGCGACTGGTGGAGCAACGCACACTGGATCACCAAATATCTCAGCTCTGGCTGGGACCAGTACGACCTTGCCCGCACAATCGCGACTCACGTAGCCAACAATCTGCTGGTCGACCATCCCGAGCTTCAGGGCCTGGGAACGCCGGAAATTATTGCGGCGGGCCACTCACTGGGCGGCGGCCTGGCGCAACACGCAGGCTATGCCCATCCGTTGATCAACCGGGTCTATTCCTTCAACGGCTCAAGCGTCACCGGGTTCTACGATGTGCCCGAGCGCGATGTGAACAAGCAGGGCTTGCGGATCTACCGGATCAGCGAGCGCGGCGAGATCCTCGCGCTTCTCCGCGCCTTCATGAAGATCATCTATCCGGTGGTTGAAAAGAACCCCAAGATCGTCGAGGCGACCTACAATTACGGCAGCCGTGGACTGGTGACCCAGCACAGCATCGATGATCTCGCTTGCTCACTCGGCTTCGAGCAATAAGGGCTGCGCCGGCCCAACCTCAACTCGGCTCAGACTTCGCGCGCCGCCAAAGCAGCAATGTCGGCCAGGCCGGATTTTCCGCCCGGACCGATAACAACGAAACTGGCCCCGTCCGTTTTCCAGGAGACAAAGTCGAAACCCTTGATGGTCTGCTGCTTGAAATCCGGCGCTGACACTGTGCTGCCGTTCACGCTGCTTTGCAGGCACAGGGCGATGACCGTGCCATCCGGTTGCCGGTACATCAGCTGCGCCACAGGCTTGCCATTGGCAACCAGAAGCCGCCCGCCCTCAAAGGTCAGATCAAAATCCGTCAGGTCGGGAATCTTGAAGTCTACGCCGACCGATGCGCCAAGCCACTTGACCAGATGCGCAGACTCTGCGGCCGGCACCTCGACCAGATGACGCTGCTGGCCTGCATAGACCGCGTGATAGTCCGCGATGTCGCTTAGCCAGCCGGCATTGGCAACCACAGTGCCGGTGGGCGAAATCTGGTCCTTCAGATAAAAACCGCCCATCCCGCCGAAGACAAAAAGGGCAAGACCAGCTGCCAGCGCACCCCAGATCGGGCGTGATGCCGGGCGACCGGCGGGAAGCTCGGCAACAATCCCGACAGGCGATGACCTGATCTTCTGCGCAAGCGCCAGAGGAACCGGATCACTCAGAAGCGCATCGAACTGTTGCAGTGCCACGGCATCAGCCGCCATCAGCGCGTCCAGTTCGGCCTGCGCTGCGGGGTCGGTTTCCAGCAATGCTTCAATCATCTCAACGTCGGCAGCTTCCAGCTCACCATCCAGATAGGCGCTTAACTTGATCGAGAGGTCTGTCATGCCGTGATGCCCTCCTCGTGGCCAAGCGCAGATACCAGCAGCTTTCTTGCCCTGTGAATACGGCTCATGACGGTTCCGACCGGTATCTCCAAAAGCTCCGAGACTTCGCGGTAGCTGTAGCCTTCTGCACAGACCAGCATCAAGGGTTGAGCCAGGTCGACCGGCAGGGCGCTCACCCTGGCGTGCAGCGGTTTTGCGTTGAGCGCGTCATCCGCATCAGCGGTCTGCAGCTCTGTCGCCTCTTCGGCGGGAACCTGCCCCTGCCCTTCGCGAACCTTGCGTTTGCGTATCTCGCTGATCCAGAGATTTCGGGTAATGCGGAACAACCAGCGGTCAAGCGGTTGGGCCGGATCGTAATGCTGCCATCTTTGCAGCGCCGTTGTGCAGACATCCTGCAACAAATCATCGGCATCAGGCGCTGAACGGGTCAGGCTCACGGCAAACCGGCGCAGCCTTGGCAAAAGTCCGATCATCTCAGTTTTGAACGTTTCTGATGTCGTCACCCTGGCCTCGTCCCTGTCAGCCGGTGTGCACGCCCGCTGTGTACGGGCAAATTGACCTTCAAGGCCGGTGCTTATCGGTCGTGCATTAATCATGACCATTTCTGCTGTGGTTGCAATCCGCATTTCTGTTGAGCAGGCACCGGCCCAGAAGGACCGCAAGGCACAATGCCCGCGGTCCCCGGAAACCGGATTAAGGACGAGCGACGTGCCAAACGCCACCGACGCCATCGCCATTGGTCTCGCCGGGTTCGGTATCACCAACCCAGAAATAGAGCGGCTTGCCGTCCTTGGCCCACTGCTTGCTGCCATCCTTGCGCTCAATGCTGGTCAGACCCGGCATATCAGCGCCGCTCTCCGCCATATAGGGAGGCCAGTTGACAGCACAATCGTCATAACAGACAGACGTACCTGCCGTGTCCTTGTCGAACGTATAAAGTGTCATGCCATTGTTTGCGGCCAGGTTGGCATGGGAGGCAGCATAGGCTCCGGTGCAGCCGGCGGCCAGAACTGCGAAAGTGGCGAGGGTTGTAATTTTCATCGGAAACTCCTGTTAGATTCGATCGGAACGACAATAAGCGGCGCTCTCAAATGGATTACGCACGGGCTGAGCCAATTATTCCCGAAAATTTTTATTTCTAACAAGCCACTGAAATATATACTTTATTTTTCACTCTCCGGTATATTTCCCGATCATCGATCACGAAACCGTGATCGCTGTGAATATTTTCCGACACTCGCACGTAAGACATTCGATACCGCACAATAAAGGAGTTATTGAATGCGCACTCTCATCCTCATTGCTGCCCTGCTGTTCCCCATGGCCGCTTTTGCTGCCGGATCATCTTCCGACACCACACCGCCCAAACCGACCCAAACCACCAAGTCCTGCAAGGACGGCCAGGTTTGGGACAAAAGAACAAAAACCTGCGTTGATGCCAAGGAAAGCCGCCTGGATGACGACACCCGCTACGGCGCCGTGCGGGAACTGGCCTATGCGGGAAAATACGAAGATGCCCTCTATGTGCTTGCGGCCATGTCTGATCAGAGCGAAAGCCGCGTGCTGACTTATTACGGCTTTATCAATCGCAAGGCCGGCCGGACCGAGCTTGGAATGCAGTACTACCAGGCCGCCTTGAAGGCCGATCCGGATAACCTGCTGGCACGGTCCTATATGGGACAAGGTCTGGTGGCATCCGGCAACATCGAAGCCGCCCGCGTTCAGCTGGCAGAAATCAGGGCTCGTGGCGGCAAGTCAAGCTGGCCTGAACTCTCGCTTCGCAAGGCACTCCAGACCGGCAAGACTTATAATTATTGATCTACCTCCAGTAGCTCAACTGACCTGACAGTTGGTCATTCATGGCTTCTGTCGGGTCAGTCCTGCTTGCCCGGTTCAGGAAATTCTTCGCAGATTTTGCGCATGGCGCTCTAACCGGGCGTCAGGGTCCAGACACCCGCCGGATCGACCACATCGGTTGCCGGGATTTCGATGGAATTCACATCGGCCCAGATCGATGCGAAATCGCTGTAATGACCCGAGAACACATTACCGGACTGGCCGGTGGTCTGAATGTAGGTAGCGCGATCAAGATCAGCCATGTCGAAGATACCGCGATAGCTGGCGGCATTGGTGTTGGCATAAGGATCCTCGTCGTCCTGGACCTGGGTGCGCCCGCGATCAAGCGTGAACGGGCCACCGCCGCTTTCCACTTCGACATTGAAGAAGCGCCTGAGCAGGCTGACTTTGCCGAAAGGCCGATGCTCGCCCCTGGCATAATGCGCCTGTCCCCAGCGCCATTTGCTCGCATCGTCGCCGAAGCGGGCTGACAGGTCGGCAACAGCCGCCTCGAACGCCTCCCCCACGATCTGGTCGCAGCTTTCCTCGGCTTCGGTGGAATCGACATCGCACCAGTTGCGCACGATTTTGCCATCCAGCAGCCGTTCGAGAACCTTGCCGCGCAGTTTGAACCAGTCCTTGAACATCACCCCGAGATCGTCTTCAAATGTCAGGATCATGGTCTGGCGAACCCAGGCCATGAACAACAGAGGCTCCATTTTATCACGCGCCATGGTCGAGTCCCACGCGGCAAGCTGGGTCACCAGATCCTGGTTGGCCTGAGACAGAGATCTCCCCTCCAGCGACTTCAGCATCCGCGGTTTCAGGTTTGCAAAGGCGGGTGAGAAAACATCTGCCTGCATCTTTCGCGACATTGCCGGCGTGTGCTTCTCGTTCGAGCCGTTGATCAATGCTTCGATGCGTTTCTGCCGGTACGGCTCTTCCCAGTCGAAGGTCAAATGATGCGGATAGTCCGGCCCGACAATCTTGGTGTTGGCAGTGGCAATCACTCCGCTGTCGGGATTGGTCTGACGCGGCAGATCCTTGTAGGGCGCATAGCCGCGCCAATCGTAAATCGCGTTCCAGCCCGGCGCCGGAGCGCGGCCCATCAGCCGGTTGGCCGGATCGCGCTGCGGTATCCTGCCCGCGGCCACAAAGCCGATATTGCCTGTGCTGTCAGCCACCACCATCGACTGCATCGGTGTCAGGAAGGCGTCAAACCCGGTTTGAAAATCCTCGACTGTACGCATATCGAACAATCGCGCACCGGCCATCGCCGTGGTGTCGTCATGCGCCAGCGCCACCCATTGCAGTGCCGCCACCGTGTTGGCCGGCAGCAGCTTGTCGAAATTCTTGTAGCTGGCAGGAAACACCGGCCCGTGCCGGGTCCAGCGGCGGGTGAAGCTCTGGCTTGCACCGCCTTTGACCTTGATGACTTCCTCTTGCTTGCCAAACGGCACCCAGCCCGTCGGCGTCAGATATTCATCCGCATTGTCCGGATTGACCCGCTCGACAAACACGTCCTGCGCATCCGCGGCAGTGTTGGTGAACCCCCAGGCGACATCATTGCCGCGCCCCAGCAGTATGAATGGTGTGCCCGGCAATGAGGGGCCGATGAGGTGCCGTGGCTCATTGAATTCCCCGGTCACTTCAACATGGGCCAGATACCAGACCGACGGCGCCATCAAACCCAGATGCGGATCATTGGCCAGAACCGGCATCCCCGACTGGGTGCGCTCCCCGGAAATCACCCAGTTGTTGGATGCGCCGGTCGACAGCACGCCATCGATGCCGGCAAACGCATCCGAAGCAGCGGCAGTCGTCGTCATCTCGCCGATGGGTGTGGTGTCCAGCCCGAGCAGTGCGGCAAGATCGGGCATTGCTGGCGGCGAGTCGGCATCCAGATAAGGCAGAAGATCGCGCGTTTCCGCCTCGCTCAGTCCAATCCGGGCAAAGCCCAGCCGAAGCGCTTCTTCGCCGAGATTTTCCGCCAGCGAGATCGACATCATCTTGATTGCGGTCAGTGTGTCGACCGGTTTCCACAGGTCAGGCGCATAGCCGAGAATTAGGTATTCGGGCGGCAGCCTTGCAGAAAACACCTGCGGCGTCCGTTCGATCCAGGCGTTGACG
Source organism: Hoeflea sp. (assembly GCA_048261205.1). GTDB lineage: Bacteria > Pseudomonadota > Alphaproteobacteria > Rhizobiales > Rhizobiaceae > Hoeflea. The sequence goes on along the minus strand of JBLXGF010000005.1, from coordinate 288,772 downwards.
CCCCGCGCATAGCCTTCAAGCATTTCCATCGTGGCGGCATCCATGACATCGAGCGACGCCTGAGCCGCTTCATGAATACCCATCGTTCTGAGCCAGATATCAGTGCTGACGGTGGCATTGCCGAACATTTCCGACAGCCGTCCCTGCCCGGCCATGCGGCTGACCTCCATCTGCCACAACCGGTCCTGCGCATGGGCAAAGCCCAGCCCTGCAGCAACATCGCCACGGGTCTTGGCCTTGATGTGCGGCACACCGTTGCGGTCCCGCGTGATCGTCACGTCACCGCCTAAAGCAGCGATCTGCATCTCTCCATTGCTCGGCGCCTGCGACCTGGAGGCCCACAGCATTCCGGCTCCCGCAACCATCACCGCCAGCGGAACAAGAAACAGAATGAGCTTGATAAGCCCTTTGACGATGCGCATCATTGGTCTATGTCCCTCCCAGGATCTGACGGGTTACATTACGTAACTTGCAATCAGGTGAGGCGTAAAGCGCATTTGTGACAGAAGGATAGGCGAAATGGCAACAGTAGCATTCATTGGTCTGGGCGTTATGGGATACCCGATGGCAGGTCACCTCAAAACCAAGGGCGGCCATGAATTGCGGGTTTACAACCGCACATCCGAAAAAGCCCGCAAATGGGCTGACGAGTTCGGCGGAACGGCCTGCGACACCCCGGCCGATGCAGCCAAGGGCGCCGATTTCATCTTCACCTGCGTCGGCAATGACGACGATTTGCGCGCCGTCACGCTCGCGCCCGATGGCGCTTTGCACGGCATGAACAAGGGCGCGATTCTGATCGACAACACCACGGCTTCGGCCGAAGTCGCGCGGGAACTCGCAGAGGCCTGCGCTGAAAAGGGTTGCGGCTTTCTCGATGCGCCGGTTTCCGGTGGTCAGGCCGGCGCCGACAATGGCGTGCTGACCGTCATGGTGGGCGGCGATGAAGCGACGTTTGAGAAGGCGCGCCCCGTTATCGACGCCTATGCCCGCATGGTCGGCCTGATGGGCCCGGTCGGCAGCGGCCAGCTCACCAAGATGATCAATCAGATCTGCATTGCCGGCCTGGTTCAGGGGCTCGCCGAAGGCATTCATTTCGGCAAGAAAGCCGGTCTCGACATCGAGAAGGTGATCGACGTGATCTCCAAGGGCGCTGCCGGTTCCTGGCAGATGGAAAACCGCCACAAGACCATGAATACCGGCAAATATGACTATGGATTTGCTGTCGACTGGATGCGCAAGGATCTCGACATCGTGCTCAACGAAGCCAAGCGCAACGGCGCCACTCTGCCGGTGACAGCGCTTGTCGATCAGTTCTACGCGGACGTACAGGCGATGGGCGGAAACCGCTGGGACACCTCCTCGCTGCTGGCGCGCCTCGACAAATAACATGGCACCGCGCCGTCCGCCGGAAAATGCCGACTACACCGTGCCAGATATCCTGGCATGGCTGGAGGCCAGCGGCTCGGCGGACAACATTGCCGGAATGTCGCGCTTCGGCATCAACACCGAAAAGGCTTTCGGCGTCGGCAACACGGTGCTGAGGCCGTTCGGCAAGACTTTGGGGCGCAATCACGAACGGGCGCTGGAACTCTGGCAGACCGGGATACGCGAAGCCCGGCTGCTGGCCCTGTTTACCGATGAACCGGATCGGGTGAGCCCGGACCGTGCGCTTGAGATGGCAGATGATTTCAACAGCTGGGAAATCGTCGACCATGCCGCCGATCTCTTCGTCGATGCCGGTCACCTTGATGGACTTGTTCCGGTCTTTGCCGCTGACGAGAGAGAGTTCGTCCGCCGCACCGCCTTTGCCATGATCGCCTGGGGTTCGGTTCACCTGAAGAACCGCGACGATGCGGATTTTATCGGCTTTCTTCCCTTGATCAAATGCCATGCCACCGATCCGCGCAACTTCGTCAGGAAGGCAGTGAACTGGGCGCTCAGACAAATCGGCAAGCGAAACCTGACCTGTCACGGCCCCGCTCTGGCGCTGGCCGAAAATCTCGCGGCATCGGACAACAAGACCGCGCGCTGGATCGGCAAGGACGCGGTCAGGGAGCTGACGGATGAAAAAACCTGTCAGCGCCTGGTCACAAAACAGCGTTAGAACCGAATGATTACATCCCGTCTGCAGCATCCTCGATAATGCCGGTGAGCAACGCATTGACCGCGTCGCGCTCGCCACCTTCGGGCAACGTCCGGAACCCGACGGTCACAGTGCCCGGCTTTTCCTCGGTTTCATAGGCGAAGACAACATAGGGGCAATAGGCGATATCGCCGATATCGGCTTCCATGACCTTGCGCGACACCACCGCAGAGCAGAATGTGAAGAATTCTGCATCCTTGTAGAGCGTCTTGCCGGCATCCACGTCGGAAGCCGTCCGCTTCAGCATGTCGCCGATAAAGCCGTGGTAATCCACCTTGAAACCACGATTGACAATGGCGTTTTCAATGCCCGATGCAACATCTGCAAAGGCGGCATCGCTTTCGATCGTCTTGACATCATCGCCTGCGGCATGGGCTGCCGGAGCCAGCATGAAGACGGCTATCGTTGCAGCAAGAAGCGTTTTCATAGGAATCCTCCAGTTCGAGATTGGCTGGCGGGCTGACCTTTCGAAACAGATGCTGGCATCGGTTTCGAACAGCCTCCAGGAACATATCGGATTTTCACTATACACCGAAAATTCCGGGATGAGTGAGCGATTTGACCGCGACCTATTGCCCCCGGCCTTGCCGGTACGAAACAATAACCCGCCCAGCCTGGGACTCCTCGGCCAATCACAAAATCCTGCTGCAGAAAATCAGCTCGCTTCGGATTTTTCCTTGGCCAGCTGGATGTAATCCAGCGGCAGTTGAGTCGTGTACTTGATTTGCTCCATGGCAAAGGACGACGACACATCGCGGATCTCGATCTTGGCGATCAGCCGCTTGTAGAAGGCGTCATAGGCTGCAATATCCGGCACCACCACCCGCAGCAGGTAATCGACTTCACCGCTCATCCGGTAAAACTCCACCACCTCCGGAAACTCGGTAATCACCTCGGAGAAGCGTTTGAGCCATTCGTTGGAATGGGAGTTTGTGCGGATCGACACGAACACCGTCACCTTGGCGTTGACCGCCACCGGGTCCAGCAGCGCCACACGGCGCTTGATCACGCCGTCTTCCTCGAGCTTCTGAATACGCCGCCAGCAAGGTGTCGTCGAAAGCCCCACCTTCTTGGCGACTTCCGCCACGGCGAGTGTGGCGTCTTCCTGCAGCAGGCGGAGGATCTTGCGGTCGAGGCGGTCCATGGAAATCTCCAGAATAAGAACAGTACCTCTGATATCGCGTCGCCAACGGCTTCACAAAGAAAATCTTACCTCTCACAGGTCGATTTGGAGGTGATATTTCCATCTTCACTGGAAACAGACTGATGCACCATCTGTTTCAGTTCGGGCAACAGCTCATCTTCGAACCAGGGGTTTTTGCGGATCCAGCCGCTGTTGCGCCACGAGGGATGCGGCAACGGCATGACCGCGCACTCCGAAGCGCTTTCATCAAGAATGGCACGCCAGTCTCGAACCGTTTCGGTCAATGTCTTCCGCCGCAACCGGCCCAGATGCCAGGCATGGGCATATTGGCCGATCACAAGGACCAGCTGCAACTGCGGCATCAGTTCCATGAGCCGGGCTCGCCACGCCGGCGCGCATTCGCGCCGCGGCGGCAAGTCCCCGCCCTTGGCGTCCTGGCCCGGAAAGCAGAACCCCATCGGCACGATGGCGAAAAGCTCCGGATCGTAGAACTGTCTCTCGTCAACGCCGAGCCAGTATCTCAACCGGTCTCCGGAAGGGTCAGTGAATGGCCTGCCGCTGGCATGCACCCGCGTACCGGGCGCCTGCCCGGCGATCAGAATGCGAGCCCTGGAAGACGCCACGCAGACCGGCCTCGGCTCATGCGGCAAGACATTTTCGAGGCCGCCGGCTGGATTGTCACGGCAGATCCGGCACGCGGATATATCCGCCAGCAAAGCGGCAAGGTCTGGATCCGGATCCCGCATGCCACCGGCAGCCCCTTTCATCGTCGATTTACGCCTTGGCGCTCGGGCGCGATGACACCGCCTGATACCAGCGCATCACGTTGGTCAGATGTTCCGGCCGCTCGATCCGCGCCGGCTTCATGAACTCGAACCCGATCATCCCGGTGATATCGGCAATTGTGAACAGGTCACCGGCGATAAACTCACGCTCTGCCAGCTCCTTGTCGAGCAGTTCCAGAAATGCCAGCGCCTTGGGACGGTTGATTTCACCCCATTCCGCAAGCTGCGGCTTCTCCCACTCCTTCATTGCCGGATGGGTATGGCGAAACGCGTTGGCAACAGCCGCCAGAAAGATCAGCTCCACCCTCCGGTTCCACATCTCCACAATTGCCTTGTCCCTGGCATCCGTTCCCATCAGCGGCGGCTCGGGATGAAGTGCCTCGAAATAACGGCAGATCGCGACCGATTCCGAAAGCGCGGTGCCGTCGTCGAGAACCAGCACAGGCAATCGCTGCAACGGATTGAGCCGGGTGACCTCCTCGGACTTGTGCCCCAGCTGCCCCATGTCAACCGGCACCTTTTCGACCTCGATGCCCTTCTCGGCCAGAAACACCGTCACGCGCCGCGGATTGGGCGCACGTCCGCCATCATAAAGTCTCATTCCTGTCTCCCTCAGATTACCCCGATCAGACACCAATCTGGAACGACAGAAAAGCCTGAAAAGCGATCTGGCTTCCCGTCACGCCCGCGAGGCTTGAGCGTTGGAGCGAGCCACTTGACCGCCGCACCTCCCCGCCCTTATGTACTGGTCCGACCAAACTTATAAAAAAGATGGTCCAAATCGCGATGTCGAATCAGGAGGAAACCCATGCCAGGCAAGAAAATATTGATGTTGTGCGGTGATTTTACGGAGGAATACGAGATTTTCGTTTTCGAACAGGCGATGGAGGCGGTCGGACATACCGTGCATGTGGTCTGTCCAGACAAGAAGGCAGGCGACATTCTCCGAACCTCGCTGCATGATTTCGAGGGCGATCAGACCTATACGGAAAAGCTGGGACACAACGTCACTCTCAACAAGACATTCTCCGAAGCCGAAAAACAGCTCGACAGCTATGACGCGGTCTACTGCGCGGGCGGTCGGGGCCCGGAATATATCCGCACCGACAAGCGCGTTCAGGCGATGGTGCGGCACTTCCATGAAACCGCAAAGCCGATCTTCACCATCTGCCATGGCGTGCAGATCCTGATTGCGGTCGACGGCGTCGTTCGTGGCAAGAAGGTTGCCGGCCTGGGAGCGTGCGAACCGGAAGTGACCCTGGCCGGCGGCACATTCATCGATCTGTCACCGACCGATGCATATGTCGATGGCACAATGGTATCGGCGAAAGGCTGGACCGCGCTTGCGGCATTCATGCGCGAATGCCTGAAAGTGCTCGGAACTGAAATCCGCCACACTTGAACCCTGTTCACGCCTGGCTTGCCGGACTGTCTTCAGCCCTTGAGCGCCAGCCACAAGATGCCTGCCTGCTCGATCACAAGATCGATGAAATACCAGGTTTCGCCCTCGCCTTGCTCGGCCCGCCAATCGGCGGGCCGGACAAACTGCCCCGCCCAGAGCCCCGCGCCTTTGGCTCTGGCTTCGGCTTCAGCCATTTGATAATCGCCATAGGCAACGGCATGACCGGAGAGAACCATGGCCATATTGATGTCAATGCCGCCAGACCGGCAACGCACCAGTGCGCGGCGGTACCGGTCTGACCCTTCAGTCCGGCACTCGAGCTGATCTTTGACAAGATCCCGCAGATGGGTGGCGGCCTCCTGGCCACAGGGATAGTCAGCGGTGTTCCTGCTGCAGCTCTGCCTGAGTTCCGGCGCATCAATGCCGATCAGCCGTAGCCGCCGGCTGCCAAGTGCCAGTGTGTCTCCATCCACCACCCGCACCGGTCCCGAAATGGTCTCGCCTGCGTAGTGCTGCACGCGCGCGACAACAAAAGCCGTTGCGGCAATAACCGCTCCCGCCAGACAAAGATCGAGGAACCCTCGCCATCGCCGGCGCGGTCGATAGGCGGATCTGCTGCGGAATCTCATATCTTCAGATGAGCCCAATCACCCATTCGTTTCAAGACGATTGATTAAACAACTTCGTTAAAATGCAAACAGCTTCTTAAACTTTGACGACTAGATTTTTAGTTCAACCCGGAGAGAACTGAAACACTGTGTCGATGCCTCAGACCATGACCGACAAGAACATTGTCGATCGCTCGCGTGCCCACAAGAACGCGGCGGTCATGAAAACTGTGCGCGCAACACGCGAAAAGCTGCAGTATGGGCGTGAAACGCCGCATGGTTTCGACAATGAGATGCTCCGTCTGCACATCAATGCGGTGTTGCAGGGCGCGGCGGCACCGCCGGTGCTCGTTCTCCTGACGGCCGTCGGCGGCCTCTGGTTCGACGACGCAGTGTGGTTGCTGGCCTGGGCAATCATGACACTGGTCGTCTATGCAGGCCTGATCCTGACCGCCCGCCGCGCCTCGCGCGGACACAGCAACGATGAAAGCTTTGGCCGCTGGCGCAACCGTTTCCTCGCGGCCTCCACGCTGGTCGGCTCCACATGGGCATTGTTTGCCTATCAGGATTGCACAACCTGTCAGGGCGATACGTTTGTCTTCTACAAATCCGCTGCTTTGCTGATCGCGCTCGCCGCGACCGCCATGGCGACATTCGCCCTGCGCCATGCACTCTATTTCGCAGCCGGCCCGGTCATAGCTGCACTTGCCCTGCGGGCAGGCATCAGCCGCGATGTCGCGGACTTCTCCGCATTGGCAATGATCACTGCGGCGGCACTGTTTTTCGTCTATATGTCGAAGCGGCTTTACACGACCAACGTCAAGATGCTGAGTTTTCAAACCGAAAAAGACGACCTGATCGCCGAACTCGAGGTCGCCAACTCGGTGTCGGATGAAGCCCGTCGCCGCGCCGAGGAGTCCAATCTCGCCAAATCGAGATTTCTGGCCTCCATGAGCCATGAGTTGAGAACGCCCCTGAACGCCATTTTGGGCTTTTCGGAAGTCATGTCCGGCGAGGTGCTGGGTCCGATCGAAAACGCCAGTTACAAGGAATATGTCGGAGACATCCACCGCTCCGGCCAGCATCTGCTCAACCTGATCAACGAAATCCTCGATCTTTCACGCATTGAGGCGGGCCGCTACGAGCTCAACGAAAACGCCCTGTCACTTGCCGACATCGCCGAGGATTGCATCGCCCTGGTTCAGCTCAAGGCCCGCAGCAAGAATATCCGCATCGTCGAGGCGTTTGAGGAAAATCTGCCGATGGTCTGGGCGGATGAAAAATCCATGCGCCAGGTGGTCCTCAATCTGCTGTCAAATGCAGTCAAATTCACCCCTTCGGGCGGCGAGATCCGCGTCAAGTTGGGATGGACTGCTGGCGGCGGCCAATATATGGCAATCAAGGACAATGGACCGGGTATCGCCGAAGAAGAAATCCCGGTGGTGCTGTCAGCCTTCGGCCAGGGGTCGGTGGCCATCAAGAGCGCCGAACAGGGCACCGGCCTCGGATTGCCGATTGTCCAGGCAATCCTCGCCAAGCATGGCGGCGAATTCGTGCTCAAGTCCAAGCTCCGGGAAGGCACCGAAGGCATTGCAATCCTTCCGGCCAAGCGCGTGCTCGAAAGCATGGCGCCGGTCGAAGGGCTTCCCAATGCGACGGTGAAGAAAAAACGGGCCTTCAGTTAAACAGAAGACCCGTTTGCACTTAATCACACGTGTCAGTCCTTGGCGGCGACACCAGCCTGCGCAAATGTCGCCATTCCCGTATGGCATTGAGCTGCAGCCTTGACGATGCCCGCAGCAAGAGCCGCTCCGGTCCCCTCGCCCAGACGCATGCCGAGCGCCAGCAACGGTGTCTTGCCAAGCTTTTCAATCGCGGCCATGTGCCCCGGTTCGGCTGACACATGACCAATCAGGCAATGGTCAAGTGCGGAGGGATTGACGGCGTGCAAGACTGCGGCAGCGGCGGTCGCCACATAACCATCGATAAGCACCGGTATCCGCTCCATCCGCGCCGCGAGAATGGCACCGGCCATAGCCGCAAGTTCACGGCCGCCCAAACGCCGCAGCAGTTCCAGCGGATCGTCAAGATGCGCCTTGTGCAGCGCAACCGCTGTCTCGACGACCGCAATCTTGCGCGCCAGCACCTCGCCTTCCGAGCCCGTGCCCGGGCCGACCCAATCGACAGCAGAGCCGCCATAAAGCCCGTAGAAGATCGCGGCAGCGATGGTGGTGTTGCCGATGCCCATCTCGCCAACGCAGAGCAGATCTGTGCCGCCTGCGATGGCCTCCATGCCGAATGCCATTGTGGCCGCGCATGTGCGCTCATCCATCGCGGCCTCTGTGGAAATGTCCCCGGTGGGCACTTCCAGCGCCAGATCGAAGATCTTCAGGCCCAGGTCGTTGGCGACACAGATCTGGTTGATCGCGGCCCCTCCGGCAGCAAAATTCTCCACCATCTGTGCGGTCACTGATGAGGGAAACGGCGACACGCCTTGCGCGGTCACACCGTGGTTGCCCGCAAAGATCGCCACCAGCGGACGCGTGACCTGCGGAGCGCGTCCGGTCCAGGCAGCAAGCCAGAAGGCGATTTCTTCAAGCCGACCCAAGGCGCCTGAGGGCTTGGTCAGCTGTGCATCGCGTTCGCGTGCCACTGCAACAGCCGCAGTATCGGGTCCCGGCAGATTGCGCAGGAGCTCGCGAAAATCATCAAAAGGCAAACCGCTGGCACTCATTTTCTTCTCCAAGACTCTTCTTGCGCATGACGCGCGACGTGGCCCGGTGTAATTGTCAAATCGTTCAAGGACAATAACGTTCGCGACATCCCGGGACTTGACCCGGACATTGGCGCCCGACGGAGACCGGCATGCAGATCAGCGACTATCTCGACGACATTGCCCGTTCAACAGGTTTCCTGAGCCGTTTGCCGATGCCGGCACGCTATTTTGAAGGCCACGACGGCTCACTGGTCCGAGCCTCCGCCATGTTTCCGGTGGCAGGTCTCCTCATAGCCCTGTGCCCGGGACTAGCGCTGGCGGTGCTGTCGGCCTTTGACGCCAATGCCGCTCTGACCGCAGTGCTTGCGCTCGGTGTCCTCATCGGCATCACCGGAGCCTTGCATGAGGACGGTCTGGCCGATTCCGCCGATGCATTCGGTGCCCGGGGCGGACGCGAGCATATGCTCGAAATCATGAAAGACAGCCGCATCGGAACCTACGGTGTGCTTGCGCTGGTCATGAGCTTCGCACTCCGTGCCACTGCGCTGACCATTATCGTGTCGGTGATTGGCGGATGGAGTGCCTTTCTTGTCCTTCTTGCCGTTGCCGCAGCCTCCCGTGCCGCCATGGTCTGGCATTGGAATGCACTGCCACCAGCGCGTCAGGGCGGCGTTGCCGCCTCGGTCGGATCACCGGACCAGAGCGCCAGAACACTGGCCCTGCTATCGGGCGGGCTGCTGTTTCTCGCTTTTGCCGCACTGACGGCCGGCCCGGTTCCGGCCTTGCTGTCCCTGGCCATTTTGGCAGCAGCGGCCAGCCTTTGGACATCGATTGTCCGTACCAAACTCGAGGGCCATACCGGCGACACCATAGGCGCCACCCAGCAGATCAGCGAAACGGCTTGCCTCACTGCTCTTGCCCTTTTGCTATGAAGCTACGATATAAAACCTCGACATCGTCTGTTAACGAGCAAGAAACATGAGCATTGAATCTCCCTGCATCCTGATATGCTCGATAGACCTGACGACGGGCTATTGCTTCGGCTGCGGCCGCACCCGCGACGAAATTGCCCAGTGGATAAGCTACTCGCCTGAAACCAGAAGCGAAGTCATGGCGGAATTGCCGGCCCGGCTCGAAACCGTGGAACGCAAGCCGCGCCGGGAAACCAGGCGGCAGCGCATGGCGCGTGAACGGCAGGACAGCTGAGCGGAATGGTGTTTCTCCTTGGCCTGATCGGCGCAGCCCTCGCAGTCCTGATATACAATCATGAAACCGGATTCAGTTTCGGCATGCCCAATGACGATCTCGCCGGCCTTGTCCATTTCGGCTTGCTGGCGGCGGTTATTGGCGCGACCGTGATCGGAATGCATCGCAACATAGGGGAGATGATCCGCAATCTGCTGATCTGGGTGGTGATCATACTCGGGCTTGCAACCGGCTGGCTCTACCAGGACCAGGCGCGCGACATGGTTCTGCGCGTGGCCGGCGGCCTCGCTCCAGGACGGCCGGTCACCATAGCTGATGGAAATGGCCCGGCTGTTCTCATCCGCAAATCGCTCAACGGGCATTTCGAAGCCGCAGGTGCTGTCAACGGCAGGCCGGTGAGTTTTCTCATCGATACAGGTGCGACATCCATCGCGCTGTCCTATGATGACGCGGTTCGCGTCGGGTTTTCAGATGATGACCTCAGTTACACGCTTGCCATAAACACCGCCAACGGCAAGGCGCGGGCCGCAGCAGTCAATCTCGACACTGTCACCATTGGCACAGTTGAACGAACCGGCTTGCGGGCCATGGTGGCGGAACCGGGGCGGCTCGACCAGAGCCTTCTGGGAATGAATTTCATATCGTCCCTGACCGCCTTCGAGATGCGGCGCGATGAAGTCATCCTGCGCGACTGACAGGACCCGCAAGCGTCGAGGAGTGGAAAGCCTCAGGCAAGCGACGGGTGCGACTGTTGGTTGAGTTCCATGGTCGGCATGTGGACTCTCGTCAGTCTTTCAATCGCCGAGTTTGGATTTCCGGTCACAGGTCGCGCCATGATATCAAGTTTTCAGTCCTATAATTTCTACACCAAAGACATCAATCTGACGCTGAGCCGCAAGGCTGCGGATGCCGTTGTCAGCAGAGAACAGAAGTATTACCGCGAGACCATCGGTTCGATCAAAACCGTCGACGAATTTCTCGCCGACGACAGGGTCTATGCCTACGCGATGAAGGCCTATGGTCTTGAAGAGATGACCTATGCCAAGGCCTTCATCCGCAAGGTGCTTGAAAGCGACCTGACAGACACCAGCAGTTTCGCCAACCTTTTGACCGACAGCAAATACAAGACCTTGGCCGCCGCCTATGATTTCGGCAACACGGTCACATCCGAGATCATTCAAACCACCAGCCAGATCGACAGTCTGATCGGCACCTACGAGCAAACGATTGAAAACAACGACGCCCAGCTAAAGGCCGACACCAGTTATTTCACTGCGGTGTCGCAGACATTCACAAATGTCGACGACTTGTTCAAGAACACCCGCGCGCGCGACTACGTCTTCGCGACGTTTGGCATTGATCCGAAAACCTTCGACTACGACACACTCAGGGGCGTGCTCACCAGCGACATCGCCGATCCGACCAGTTATGTGAATTCGGTGATTGCACCGCAAGTCAACAACTGGCTCATCCAGATAGACGATCTCAATGTGCAGTTGGCTGATCCATTGAATACCCCCGCGCAGAAAGAAAAGATCAGTTACCTGATTACCCAATATTCGAAAGCGGTCGATAAGGCGGACAGATATTACAACATGGCCGCGTCATTCAATTTCAGCGCTGACGGCACTCTGGCTGCAGGCGTTGACCCGATGAGTGCAGCGCAATTGAAAATGGTGACGGAAAGCTACGTTCTGAACCAGCCAAGACTGACCTCCACCGGTGCGCTGCTTAACAAGCAATATTACGAAGACACGATGCCGACCATCACCTCGATAGACGAGCTGCTCAACAATGCCCGTCTCAGCATCATGGTTCTGACAGCTTTCGATATTCCGCTGACCACCAGCCGCGCCGATGTCAAATGGGCTCTGGAACAGGACACGTCCGATTTGAACGGCGAGCTTTATTCGAAAAGCCAGGGAATCATCAATATGGCCAAGGCTTTCAATTTCGAAAGCGATGGCTCCATCACCCCCGGCCTGGACATTCAGGATGCAGATCAGCTTTATCTGACGACATCCAATTACATCGGAAAATACAATGACGCCGATGAGGAGAAGGATGCAGCGGCGATAAAGAAGTACAAGCTCTATATCGGCCTGACCAGCAACCTCGATGACTTCCTGTCTGCCCAGCCGGCTGCGATCACCATTCGCGAATTCGCCCTGAAAGCCTTCAACATATCACCCGACGAAGTCTCCACCTTCAAACTCAAACAGATCTTCACCAGCGATCCGTATGATCCCAAGAGCTATGTGAACACGATGAAGGACGACCGGTTTGTCAAACTGGCCAAGGCCTTCAACTTTGCCGCAGACGGCAGCATTGGCTCACCACGCTATGCCCAGTCGGAAAATGAAATCACGCGCATAACCAAGGCGTATTACACCGCCGTGACCAGGCTCGATGACAGCGAATCCTCGAAGGCAGCGACCGAAAAGGAAGCCTCCTATTACCGAACCAGATTACAGACGCTGGAAACCGTTGAAGAACTTCTTGCCGATACACGTCTGCGCAACGTGCTGCTTGTTGCGGAAGGGCTCCGTCCGGTTGACGTGAGCACCGAGACGCTCAGAGCCGTGCTGACATCAGACCTGGATGACCCGAACAGCTTTGCAAATCAGCAGACCGAAATCGGATTCCAGAAAATCGCCGGATCTTTCAATTTTGATGCGAACGGATTTATCCAGACCGTGTCCAATCCGGGCGCCCAAAACGAACGGGGCCTGGTCGAAACCCAGCGTCTCTATCTGACTCAGGCGATTGAAGAAGAGGCTGGCGTGGAAAGTCTGGGCGCGCGCCTTGCACTCTATTTCGAGCGCATGGCCCCTACTTTGACCAGCAACTTCGACATTCTGGCTGACGACGCGCTGGCGCAGTTCGTTCGCACCACTTTCTCGATTTCCGATGAAACAGCAAGCAGCGACATCGACAAGCAGAAGGAAATGTTCGACAGGTATCTGGATGTGGATGATCTTCTGGATCCGGAAAAGGTCGACATTCTGGTCCGGCGCTTCCTTGCGCTCTATGACCTGGACAACGGCGTCCAGGATCCGGTGCTCTCCATTCTGGGCGGCAATAGATCCATCAATTTCGAAACCGTTGCCACGCTGATGCAGCTGCGTTCCAGCTTCTAGAGTGCCGTGCGATTAATAAGATACATTCCAGGGTTTCCGGCACGGTGACGGATTTGAGCAAAGGTGATCCACATTCATTGAATGTGGACTAAAATCGCCCGGACAATTGCCGAAGCTCCAGACAGAGGCTGTTCAATACAGGCTGTAGATGAACCGCGCGGCCACCGAGAGCATGAACACCCCGAAACCCAGCTCGAGCTGCCGCTTGTTCAGCGCATGCGCCAGCTGCACGCCGAGCGGCGCAACAACAAATGTGATCGGGATGATCAGCGCCACGACCACCCAATTGACATAGCCGGTTGAAAGCAGCGGCAGTCCTCCGGCCCCCCACCCGGCCCAGATATAACCAAACAGCCCGGGGATCGCGATCAGCACACCTACGCCGGAAGAGGTCGCCACCCCCTGATGCACGGGACGGCCGTAAAGCGTCATGAAGGTGTTGTTGAGAACGCCACCGCCAATTCCCATTAGCCCAGACAAAAGCCCGATCAGCCATCCGACGAGCGCGCGGACAGGATTTGGCGGCAATTGACTGCCCACCTGCCAGTGCTCCTTGTTAAACAGCATCCGTAAACCGACAAGGATGGCGATACCTGCAAAAATTGCCCGCAAACCGGCGCTTGAAACCGAAGCGGCAACCAGCGACGCTGAAATGACCCCGAGCGGCACAGGAACAATCCAGTCCCGCAACAGGTCCTGATCAACAGCCCCACGCTTTCTGTGCGACATGAACGAACGTATTGACGTCGGAACGATAATCGCCAGCGATGTGCCGACCGACAGATGCATCCGCACCGCATCATCGACATGCAACATCCCGAACAGCTGATAGAATACCGGCACCAGGATAGCTCCGCCGCCAATGCCGAACAGGCCCGCGAGAAAACCTGCAACCGCTCCGGCTGCGGAGAGTGCGACCGCAAACCAGATCAAATCCCCCGGTGATGGCATGAATGGGAAATCCTTGTGTCTTGTGACGTGGCAGTGCCGGAATGGTTGTGAAGATGCTTCCATTCGCATCCGTCATCAAACAGAGACATTAATCAAGCATAGTCTGACCGTGGCTGGACAGATATGACCTGCCACGCAGGCTTCAGCGGCCGGATACCGCCGCTCGCACGCCGGTCCGCACTGGAGCAGACCGTTCCGGGGCTGATCCCCCATCGCCCGGGAACGGGTTGAAGGCTGGCATTGTCCGGCCTTCTTTTTTAATCAGTCACAATGACGGTAACCGGTTTTGCGGGTCCTGAGGTCAAAATGGAAATGATCCTTGTGATGGATGTCACTGCCCGGTCCAAGCACGGTGGTGAAATATTTGCAGCTGTCACTGCGGACCGTCTTAAGCAGGCTTTTTTCACGGAACGAAAAGAAACCGGGCTTTTTGACCGAGATCGCCTGGCCGTTGTCCAGCGTGATCTTGCCGACATCAATCGCGTTGCCCTTGGCATGTTCGGACATCGGCGCACCGCGCTTCGAATTCATGGTCCGGCACGAATAGGAGGACAGCTGCCGGATTGAGCTCACGCCGGAAAGATAACGAAGCCTGGCTGCAGGTGCGAGCTCGTTCTTCACCCATTGCGCGAACGCATCGGTGATCTGGCAATTGAGCTTGGCCGCCGGCTTGATCTCGATGCCGCCCGAGAGCTCTGTCACCTCGACAGGATAAGGGATCGAACAGCCCTTGCCGCTGTTGATGGCAGGAAGGTCGCGATATGTAACCCCAAGGCGCTTGAGCCGGGTGCGGCAGGCTTTTTCCGCAGCGGGCATTCCACCCGCCCATTCCGGCGCGCTCATCGGATTGTTGATCCGCGGCATCAGGCCGGCGAGTTTGACAGGCCTGTCATCAACCGGGCTGTCCTCGGCTTGCAGGCCGGTTCCGGTGTTGAGCTGATACTCGGACGCCGACGTCAATCGGGGATTGTCTGTACCAATCCCCGTCACGATCGGCTGTTCCATCCTGCCTTCCGGCAAGGCGGACGTCATCTGGTTCGTATCCACTCCCGCGGAGACGGGATAGGCCAGCACGTTTTGAAGGGGCGCATCGGCAGAATTGGGAATCCGGGCATCTGAAGTGTCAGCAAACATTGCCGGGTTCAGCGGAGCGCTGGTCATCATCGGCGCCGCAGGCTCGCTAAGGATCGGTCCGGCCGGCTGCAACGACAGGATGCCACCTGGAGGCGCCATGTCGCCTGAGCAACCGGCGGCAACGAACGCCGTCGTCAGCAACAGCCCCGCTGAAAGGAGCAAACGGCGGCGGGGCCTTGAGACATGACACGACATGGATTGCTCCGGGAATACGCAAAACTAAGCCTGACCATCTCACACAACAGTAAAGGAAAACTGATGCCGTCCATTAACGTCTGGGGCAATATTGGGGCACACTGTCCGCATGGTGTGCGCCGGACAGCCCCTGCACGAAGCAATAAAGCAAGTTCCATTCATCCCCATATTCTCGCCCATGCTCCCTTCAAAACCATCCGGCAGCGGGTTACACCAGACATCTGAACAAGGAGACGGCGATGACTGCCCCAACTGGTGAACTGACATTGCGGACCCTGGCCATGCCGGCGGACGCCAACGCAGCCGGCGACATTTTCGGCGGATGGGTGATGGCCCAGATGGAT
Source organism: Hoeflea sp. (assembly GCA_048261205.1). GTDB lineage: Bacteria > Pseudomonadota > Alphaproteobacteria > Rhizobiales > Rhizobiaceae > Hoeflea. The sequence goes on along the minus strand of JBLXGF010000005.1, from coordinate 273,001 downwards.
TTGGCCTGCGGCATCCGTGCTGCCGAACGCGCCAGGGGGCGCGTGGTGACTGCGGCCGTCAACGAGATGTCCTTTGCCATGCCGGTCAAGATCGGCGACACGCTGTGCATCTACACACATATCACCAAGGTCGGCCGTACCTCGATGACGCTGCAGGTCGAGGCCTGGGCCCAGCGCTACCTGTCTCCGCAGATGGACAAGGTCACCAACGCCTTGTTTGTCATGGTGGCGCTGGATGCCACCAACAAACCGACACCCTTGCCTGCCGAGTGAGCGCAAGGCTTACTAAGCGCGCCGCAGCAGATTGAATCAACGCATCAGGCACCCGATTCAATCTGCAAGCGAAACCGCTTACTTCACTGAATAAAAACAGAAAAACGAATGACCCCTTGCTCAGGACCGGCCGCGTCAGCCTGGCTGAGTTGCCGGGCTTTCTGCAGCAGCCTGGCCGGCCATTTCGTAGAGATACAATCGCGTCTTGCGTCTGTCTGAAAGCTCCCAGATCTCGGCTGGCTCGACGCCGGGCACGGCAAAACTATTGGAGACCAGCAGGCCGCCCGGCTTCATCTCCCGCTTCGCCTTCTCGAACAGAGCCGGCATGGGTTCGGGCGAAAGGAAGGCATAGACAATGTCTTCCTTTGAAATGTCAGCCGTCCAGATGTCCTGACGGAGAATCCGGCCCCTCCCCCGGAGCTTTGAGAGGATGGCCGACACCAGCCAGACCATTGGCGCCGTTTCCACACCTCGGGCACGGCGGTCCTCACCATCCAGTGCTCTGACGACACCACCAAGCCCTGATCCGAGATCGGTGAAACGCCTGGCATCGCGTTGACGCATCAGCGACAGCAGGGCTTCCGTTGTCGCCCGGTTTGTCAGATACAGCGGAACCCGGTCGCGCGCTGTGTTGGAAAAGAACAGATAGAGCACCACAAAACCGACGCCGAACGGCCAGGCCGGCAGCCCGCCGATAGTCAGCGCCAAGGCCATGGCTGCCGGAAAACACAGACCGATCCAGACCCACCAGACGGGAAGCCCGAACAGTTTTGTCACCGTTGCCGCAATGACACCTTGCAACACCACTGCCGTCCAGAACAAGGCACTCGCATCCAGGACGGAGGAGAGCCCCAGCAAGGCCGCGAACACCAACACACCGGCAAGTATCTGGGCAGCAATGGCGCCAATGATCGGATAGGAGCGGATCAGCTTCATGCGGTGTCCCGTCGCTCGGCTAAGGTGCCGTCCTGGTTGATCAGGCAGCTACCGTAAGATCTGATAAATCGATGGCCGCAAAGGCATCGGCAATAACCTCCGGCCCTGCCCCCGGACGCACTGCTTCGGTGGACAGGATCTGCCGGAACCGGCGTGCACCACGAATCCCCTGAAACAGCCCGATCATGTGGCGCGTGACGTGAATAAGCCTGCCGCCGGAAGCCAGATGCGCCTCGGCATGAGCCATCATCGCGGCAGACACATCGCCCCACTCCACCTCGGCAACGTCCATTCCATAGATCTGCCGGTCCACACCTGCCAGCAGCGAGGCATTGTGATAGGCGGCCCGGCCAAGCATCACGCCATCAACCTGATTCAAATGCTCAAGCGCCTGAATCAGAGTGGCAATACCACCATTTATCCCGATGAAAAGATTGGGATAATCCTGCTTCAGACGATAGACAATATCATAGTCGAGCGGCGGGATATCGCGGTTCTCCTTGGGCGACAGCCCTTCCAGCCAGGCCTTGCGGGCGTGCACCCAGAGCGCATCCACTCCGGCATCGGCCACCGTCCGGACAAATCCCGGCAGCGCGGTTTCAGGATCCTGCTCATCAACGCCGATACGGCACTTCACCGTCACCGCCACATCAGAGGCGGCCTTCATCACCTCGACGCACCGCGCCACCAGATCAGGATCGCGCATCAGGCAGGCACCGAAGGCACCTGACTGAACCCGGTCGGAGGGACAACCAACATTGAGATTGATTTCATCATAGCCGAAATCTGCGGCAATCCGCACCGCCTCGGCAAGCTTCACCGGCTCCGAGCCGCCCAGCTGCAAGGCCACCGGGTGTTCGATTTGGTCATAGCCGAGCAACCGGCCGCGGTCGCCATGGATGATACCATCGGCAACCACCATCTCGGTATAGAGCAAAGCCTGTTGCGTCAGCTGACGATGGAGAAACCGGCAATGCCTGTCCGTCCAGTCCATCATCGGCGCAATGGCAAATCGGTGTGACGGGTATGTGCTCATAGGGTCTGTTTCATAAGTCCGTTGCGTGCCGGGGAACTCGCCTGACACTGGTTGCCTGCCTATAGCGCAAATCCAGCTGCTGCGAAACCGCGGTGCTACCAGCCGATAATTTCAGCCTTGATGGAACCTGTTCGAATATCTGGCGTTCCTATTTCAACAGCAATGGAGAGAGCAATGCCGGTAGAAAAGAACGGTTCAATCATTGACCCCGTCGATGCCCAAGTGGGCGGCGACGCCGATCTCGACGGCATCGCACAAACCATCACAGCTGACGACATCAATGCCGTGCTGCTGTCGCCGCGACCGGTCGAACAGAGACTTGAAACCCTGAAGTCCATGCGCTCCGAACTGGAAGCGCGTTCCGATGCCGATTTCGGCAAGGAGATGACGCCGCTGATCAATGATCTCGATGCGGCAATCGATCAACTTTCTGAGCGAAGCTGACCTGCGATACGGGTCAAACGGCACATATGGAGTGAGGAAAAGTCATGGCCAACACCACAAATCACGGATCTTCGATCAAGAACAGCGACACCTACGAGGCGTTGCGCGAAGACGGCGCTTCGAAAGAAAAGGCAGCCCGCATTGCCAACGCCCAGGCCAATGACAGCCAGAAGCCGTCCGTCAAGGGCGGCAAGGCTTCGCCATACGAAAACTGGACCAAGGATGAACTCTATGAGCGTGCACAGGAATTGAAGATCGACGGCCGGTCAGGAATGACCAAGGGCGAATTGATCGAGGCTCTCCGGAGCAGCTGATCATCCTCCGCCGGCTGGTGCAAGCCGGCCTGAAAGCTCCGCTCAGCCGCAGCTGCATTGAGGAGTGTACGAAGAACAGCAAATCCTCCAGACATCGCTCAGACTGTTTTATCTGAGCGATGTCTGGTTGCCTGCTGGGCCAGCTCACAAAATGGCTTTAGACCTCGAGGCTTGCAACCTGCGCCACGGCGTCAGCAGCCTCTCGCCCTTTCTGGACGAAGTGTGTCGTGTAGAAGGCTTCATGCTCGCCCTTGGGCTGGAAGTGATGCGGGGTCAGAGAGACCGAAAACACCGGCACCTCGGTCTTGAGCTGCACATCCATCAACCCGGTGACCACGGCCTGGGCCACGAAATCGTGACGATAGATGCCGCCGTCGACAACCAGCGCCGCGGCAACGACCGCATCATACTCGCCTGTCCTGGCCAGCTTCTGTGCCAGCAGCGGCATTTCAAACGCGCCGGGAACATCAAAGCTCACCACCTTCGCATCCAGCCCCAGCTCGCCAATCCGCGCGTTGAAGCCGACAAGCGCCTGGTCGACGATATCGGCATGCCAGCGGGCTTTGATGAAAGCTATTTTGAGGGATTTTGTCATTGCTCGGATCCTTTCAATAATGACAAGATCCCAGAGCGCACAAGCGTTCGGAACGTGTCTTGCGACCCGCTGCCTCACACCCATTCTCTACCATCCGGACTTTAACCGTCGGCCCTGGAATTCCACCAAAGTCTGCTGACCCACCCGAAGGTGGCGCTCGCGGGCTGTAACCGCCGGTGGGGAATTTCGCCCCGCCCTGAGAATAGTGTGGTGGTAGTTTGTCATTCCACCGGAGTCAATTTGTTCCGGGCATCACAATCGCCAGTCCACGAGCAGGCCCCGTGACACTGTGTTCATTGGTCAGCACTGGGTTTTTCCCGGTCGTCACGGAACTCACAGCGCAGGCAGGCGTTGGGTGTCGGTAAGTTTCAAGAATGAAGGAGCAGACAATGCCCAATATGGAAAACGCCAAGATTCTCATCATGTCGACCCATGGCTTTGAGCAATCAGAACTCGAATACCCGCTCGAACACCTCAAGAAAGCCGGCGCCACGGTTCACGTTGCAACGCTTGATGGCCAGCCGATCAGGGGCTGGGACGAAAAGGACTGGGGCAACACCGTTGATGCCGATCTGAAGATTTCCGACGTCAAGGTCGACGATTACATTGCCCTTGTGCTGCCCGGCGGACAGATCAACCCGGACCTTCTGCGTGTCGAAAAGGACGCTGTCCAGCTGGTCCGCGATTTTGTCACCAAGGACAAGATCGTTGCCGCCATCTGCCACGCCCCCTGGTTGCTGATTGAAGCCGGTGTCATCAAGGGCCGCGAGGCAACCTCCTACCATTCGATCCGCACCGACATGGAAAATGCCGGCGCGAAATGGGAAGACAGCAAGATTGCCATAGACAACGGCATCATCACCAGCCGTTCGCCAAAGGATCTTGAGGCCTTTGTCAACAAGATCATCGAGGAAGTGCGCGAAGGCGAGCATCACCGCAAGTCCGCCAACGCTGCCTGATCCGGATTTGGGGCGGCTGCATTTGCGGCTGCCTCCAACCCGCCGCGTTTGGTCGCCATAGTCATGGCGGCCATTCCTTTTACTAACAGCGGGAGATCGCATGACCAACCTACCTGTCCCACACAACACCCTCATCGTCGTCGGCACTGGAGAAGGCGCCAATTTCTACCGCAATATCGGCAAGAGTGGTGAGCTCAAGCTGCAGCATTCCAAGGACCTCGAGCCCGGCGACCTTGCCGATCAGGGGCCTGCGGGCAAACAGCCGCCCGACACCTCGGCCAAGGAATCCATGGAAGCCACTTTCGCCAAAATTCTGGCCAACCATCTTTACGACCTGGCCCAGCAGCACAAATTCGACAAACTGATCCTTGTGCTCGACCCCGACACTCTCGGCGAAGCGCGCCCCAGCCTTCATGTCAGCGTCACCGACAAGATTATGCTGGAAATGCCCAAGACACTGATCAATAGCCCGATAGACCAGATCGAAAAGTCGATCTTGGCGGCTCTCTGATCCAACCAAATTGAAACGGCCGGGACCTGTTCCCGGCCGTTTTATGCTTTCAAAGAGGCCGAAGTCTGCGCGCCGGCGATATTCCACACGCACGGCAGACCATTCTTGCCCAGCCCCGGGAGTTGCCTCATCGCACCGTGCATGCGAAACGGGAAATACAATTACCTGTGGGGGGATCATGACCGTTAGCTACACAACCGACCGCATGCTGCATTTCGGCGACTGCGATATTTCCGGAACGGCCTATTATCCGGCCTATCTCAATCTGCTCAACGGCGTGATCGAGGAATTCTGGTCTGCCATCGGTTACCCGTGGCACGAGATCATCTGGAAAGAGCGTTGGGGCACACCAACCGTGCACCTGACATGTGATTTCTCCAAGCCATCGCTCTTTGGCGAAAAGCTCACCTTCGAACTCACCGTTACCAAGGTCGGCAAATCCTCAATGACGGTCGAACATGTGGTGCTGTGCGGCGACGAACACCGCTGGTCAGGCAAGCAGGTGCTGGCCGCGAGCTGGCTTGAAAAACACACCTCGATGCCCTGGCCCGATGATGTCCGCGCCAAGCTGGTGTCGTTCCTGCCCGATGAGCCCGCGGCGTAAACCCGCAGGCCCGGCCGGCTTATCTAATCCGATCTGATCTTTGGCGACTTCTCCGGCACCAGTCCGGAGCGGAATTTCTGCAGCACGAATTGCAGCAGCAAACCGACCAGCAGCATGCGGATATAGGACGATCGGGTGATCCACTCGGGCGGCAGGCGGCTGGTGAAGATTTCGGTCGCCGACCAGATGAACCAGATCACGATGGCGCCGACAATGGCGCCCTTGTTGTTGCCCGAACCGCCTGCCATCAGCATCACCCAGACGAGAAAGGTCACCAGCAGCGGTTCCGTCGCCGAAGGCGACAGGAACTTGAAGTAATGCGCCGACAATCCGCCGGCGAGCCCCATGATGGCGCAGCCGATCACGAAGGTCTGCAGCCGGAACCAGTCAACATCCTTGCCGGCAGCCCGCGCTGAATCCTCGTTGTCGCGGATGGCGCGCAATGTCCGCCCCCAGGGGCTGACGTAAAGCCGCTGGCACAGGATGTAGACACAGAGCACACAGAGCCAGACAACTCCGAGATAGAGCAGGTCCGCCTCCCTGCCCTGCACCAGATTGCCGAATGGCCGCGGTACACCGGCTATGCCGAGACTGCCATTGGTGAGCCAGGATTCATTGACGATCACCAGCCGCAGGATCTCGGCGATCCCCACAGAGGCCATCGCCAGATAATCGCTTTTAAGCCGCACGCAGATCTTGGCGACAATCCATCCTGTGATGCCCGCGACGATCATCGCTGCGGCAAGGCCGAACGGGATCGGCAGTTCAAACCCGCCCAGATGCTTTGACGAGACGGCCGTTGTGACAATCGCCGAGGCATAGGCGCCGACGGCGAAGAAACCGGCGATGCCCGCATTGAACAGCCCGCCCATGCCCCATTGCACATTCAGCGCCAGGCAGAGCACGGCATAGATGCCACCGGCGATCAGCACGCTGACCAGATAGAAAAACAGCCCGGTGAGTTCCATTACAGAAGCCTCCCCTTGAACAGGCCCTGTGGCCGGAACAGCAACAGTGCAACCATGATAAAGAAGGCCACGGCGGATTTGTAGGACGGCGAGATCAGCGGCTCGTCGCTGAGCCAGGTGAACGTCGCTGTCTCCTCGGCAATCCCGATGATCAGCCCGCCGGCGATTGCCCCCATGGGCTTGCCGATGCCGCCAAGCACGGCTGCCGCGAACATGGCCAAGAGCAGGTTCCAGCCCAGGTTCGGATGCATCGAGGTGTCCATGCCGGCAAAAACCCCTGCGGTGGCCGCCATCGACGCGCCGATCACCCAGGTCCAGCGGATCACCCGCTCGGTGTCGAGCCCGGCGACCGCCGCCAGTTCCGGCTCGTCCGACACCGCGCGCATGGCGCGGCCCAGTTTCGAGCGGGTCAGGAAGAAGTGCAGCGCAATGGCGATGATCAGCGTCAGGATGATCACCTGCATGTGCAGCTCGGAAATCCGGAAGGTGTCGAACAGCACCACCGGCATGCGGACGCCCGAAGTGAACACCTGGTTGCCCGAACTCCAGAACAGCTGCGCCAGCGAGCGGAAGATCAGCGCCACCCCAAACGAGGCGATCACCGTATAGATGGTCGGAAGCTTGCGCAGTGGCTTGTAGAAGAACTGATCCACGGCCAGCGCCGAGACAATCGCCAGCGCGATGCCGAAGGGCAGCAAGAGCAGCGGATGGACCGGTATGAACCAGACCGCGGTGAGCACGCCATAGCCGCCGATGGTCATCAGATCGCCATGGGCAAAATGCGCAAACCGCAAAATGCCGAAGATCATCGAGATGCCGACGGCGCCAAGCGCATAGACACTGCCGATGGTCAGTCCGGGAACCAGATAGAGATTGATGAAGTCGATCACGCTGCTGCACCCCCGAGGAAGGACCGGCGCACGGCATCGTCGTTGAGCAGCGCCTCCCCCGTTCCAGATATGAAATTCTTGCCGCTGACCAGCACATGGCCGTTGTCGGCGATCCTGAGTGCCTGTTTGGCGTTCTGCTCGACCATCAGGATGGTGACGCCGCGCTTGCGGATGTCGAGCAGCAGGTCGAAGATGATCTCGAGATAGGCCGGAGAGAGACCCGCCGTCGGCTCATCCAGAAGCAGGAGCTTCGGCTCGCTCATCAGCGCCCGGCCCATCGCCACCATCTGCCGCTGGCCTCCGGACAGTTCGCCTGCAGCCTGGCCAAGCTTGCCGCGCAAGTCGGGGAACAGCGACAGCACGTTTTCGCGCACGGCTTCCTTGTCCTTGGGCGGTGCCGCATAGGTGCCGACATCGAGATTTTCATCAACAGTCAGGGTCGGAAACACATTGTGGCTCTGTGGCACCATGGAAATGCCCAGCGGCACAAGTTTCGCTGTCTTCAGCCCCGAAATATCCTTCCCGGTGAACAGGATTTCCCCGTCAGACCGGGCAGTCAGCGCGAAGATGGTCTTGAGCAAGGTCGACTTGCCCGCACCATTCGGCCCAATGATGACGGAAATCTCGTGCTCGGCCACATCGAGATTAATTCCCTCGATGATCGGCACGCCGCCGTAGCCTGCAGTCAGCTCCTTGACGGATAGCAACGCGCTCATGACATCGCCTCATATTTTCCGCCACCGAAATAGGCTTCGATGACGCGCGCGTCCTGACGCACCTCGTCGACCGCGCCGCGGGTCAGCAATGTGCCCTGCGCCATCACGATCACCTCGTCGCAGAGTTTGGAGACATAATCGAGATCGTGCTCGATGAGGCAGAATGTCAGCCCCTGCTCCTTGTTGAGAAGCAGGATCTTGTCGGAAATCTTGGCCAGCAGCGTCCGGTTGATCCCGGCGCCGATCTCGTCGAGCAGAATGATCTTGGGCTTGCGCATCAACGCCCGGCCAAGCTCAAGCAGTTTCTTCTGTCCACCCGACAGATTCCCTGCCTTCTCGTCCTTGACGTGATCGATCTCGAGAAAGGCAACCATGTCCCGTGCAGCGCGGTAAGTCGCCTCTTCTTCCGCTGCGAACCGCCCGCGCCTGAAGATCACATTGAACACATTCTCGCCGATCGGCGTGGCCGCCGCAGCCATGAAATTCTCGATCACCGTGAGCTGCGAAAACTCGTGCGGAATCTGGAACGTCCGGGCCAGCCCACGGGCTGCGCGCTGATGCGGCTGCAAACCGGTGATATCCGTGCCCTCGAGCAAAATCCGGCCACCGGCGAGCGGAACATGTCCCGCAATCGCGTTGAACATGGTGGTCTTGCCCGCACCGTTCGGGCCAATCAGACCCGTGATCTTTCCTGACGGAATGTCAAAGCTGACGTCATCGACGACATTCGGGCCGCCGTAACTCACCTTCACATGTTCAACTGAAATCATGATGCCCCATTTCGCGGCGTGTCAGCACCGCTGGCGATTCCTTTCCCTGGCCGGTGCTCCGGCCTGATGGATCGCGCGTTGTTTGTTGTATCCCTCCCCGCTTTTTCAGGGAGGGATAATCTTGCGGCAGGTTCAGGCCGGTTTACTCGACGATGGCGATCTGCTTGTAGACCGTGCCGTCAACCACAAACTTGCCGATAAAGCCGGCGACATCACCGTTTTCGTCGAAATCGTAAGAGCCGCCGGCGCCATCATAATCGATATCCTTGCCCTCGGCGATCAGCGCCTTTGCCTTGGCCCATTCACCAGGCCCGACTTTCTCGCCAGGAGCAGAGGCAATCGCGCGCAGCGCTTCAGCCATCTTGGTGCGGTCGGCGGACCCGGCCTTTTCAATGGCGAGCAGCGCCATGAAGGTCGCATCATAGGTCTGGTCAACGAACGGCTTGTCGGCAGGCTCGCTGTAGGCAGCGGTGTAAAGGTCATGCAACTGCGTCTGGTACGGGTTGTCCGCCGGCGAGGTAGGCGCCGAGAAGAACGACGTTGCCAGCGCTTCCGCACCGATGTCGGAGATCAGCGTTTCGTCGCGCAGGCCGTCGGTTCCGATGAACTTGGTGAACAGCCCGCCCTCGATCGCCTGCTTGACGATCTTGCCACCGGAATCACCGGCATAAGCCACGACGACCAGCGCATCGCCGCCGGCTTTCGACAGGGTCGCCAGTTCAGAGCGGTAGGAGTTCTTCTTCTCCTCATGCTTGACTTCAGCCACGACTTCACCGCCGAGCGCCTTGTAAGCCTCGACAAATGTGCTGCCGATACCAACACCATAATCATTGTTCACGAAGGTCACGGCAACCTTCTTGATGCCTTCGTCAAGCACCATCTTGGCCAGGACCTTGCCCTGGAAGTTGTCTGACGGAACGATGCGGTAGAGCAGGTCACTGTCCTTGATATCGGTCATCGCCGGCGAGGTGGCGGTCGGCGAGATCTGCACGACGCCTGCCGGGATGGCGGCAGCTTCTGCTGCGGCGATCGTGGTGCCCGACATCAGCGCACCCATGATAATCGGCACGTTCTCGACATTGATCAGCTTGCCGGCGGCATCGACTGCGCCCTGCGAAGACCCGGTTGTATCGCCGTAAACCGGCACAGCCTGGCCATCAAGCAGACCGCCATTCTCATTGACATGCTGAACTGCCAGATTGGCGGCATTCTGCAATGGCGGAATGAAGCTTGCGATCGGGCCGGTAATGTCCATCAGCAGCCCGACCTTGGTGTCGGCGGCAAGGGTTGATGCGCTGGAGGCCAGCAACGCCGCGATTGCCACTGCATAAGTTGTCTTTTTCATTTGACTGCTCCCATTGTTATTAGGCCCTGTGTTACGTGAGCGCCCGGCGGGCTAGCATCCAGAACGCTCAGATTCCGTCGACAACGTGTGTTTCAAACGAACCGGGAAGTGAAACTTCCAGCAATTCGAGATCGCTGCTGGCATCACTGTAGCGCGTCGCCATGCGCGGCGGAACGACAAAAGCGTCGCCTTTTTCAAGACGATAAGGCTCCTTGCCCTCACCTTCCAGCAACATGCTTCCCGACATCACGAAGGTGAAGAGAATGTCGCCTTCATGCCTGGTCCAGACTGGATCATGCGAACCCGAAGGCCGCGCCACCATGACAGAGGCCACCCCCTTGGTGTTCTCGTTAATCGTTGTATCGCGTGCCTCGAAGCCGGGAATGCGGAAAGGTTTGAAAACACCGTCCTTGGCCAGACTGTGTACGAAGCGCTGACCGTCCCATTCCCGCTCCGGCCGCTCGTGTGGCGTCGGCAGCTCCATGTCATGATCGATTTCGGTAATGTGATCGGCAGGCACACCAATCTCGATAACCTCGATCCCGTCAGCCGCGTGCAGCACCTTGTGGCGGATCTGCGGAGGCTGGATAAAGCAATCGCCGGCGTGCAGGCGGCGCGTTCCGCCCTGATCTTCATACAGCACATCGACCCAGCCGCTGATGCAGAAGATCAGCTGAAATCCGACCTTGTGGAAATGCACCATGTCCGGCACTGGGCCGTCGGGCACGCGAATGTGCGAGGCAATCATCGCGCCGCCGAGCCGGCTGGGGATCAGATCCCGGTATTCCATGCCCGCACGGCCGATCACCCAGGGTGCCTGATCAGCCAGCCGCCGCACAACGAAGGCATGCTCGGTCTCGGGCAACACCATCGGAGGATTAAGTTCATCAATTTCAATGCGCGTGCCATTGGGCGCGACCAGTTCACGCTTGCCATCGGCAAATCCGTCCGGGTCATCAGTCAGGATGCGCAGTGTACCCGGCGCTTCCGGCGCACCCTTCTGGATGCGGATCCGAAGCCCATGTCCCGACAGAACAGCCACTTCCGGATTGTCGGCCGGATAGATCATGTCGAGCCGCATTTTCAAGGTCTTGGTAAAGAACGGCAGGTCATCCCTGAGTTCCGAGGTCGGCAACCTGATTTCTGCGCGCGTGTCCAATCTGCCCTCCAAAACGCGGTCCACTGTCCTGTATCCGGATCATCGACCCGTGTCTGGAAACCCCAAAAATCCAGCCGGAATTGAAGACTATCCGACCGCACAACTATTTCAAGGCTAAAATAACTGAAGCCTCCGCCTAGAGCTCGGTACGAACCCGCCACAACTCCGGGAACAGCTCGACATCCAGCATGCGCCTGAGATAGCTGGTGCCGCCGGTGCCGCCGGTGCCACGCTTGAGACCGATCACCCGTTCAACCGTGGTGACGTGGTTGAACCGCCAGCGCCGGAAATAGTCTTCCAAATCCACCAGTTTCTCCGCCACCTCGTAGAGCACCCAATATTTTTCCGGCTCCTCATAGATGGCTTTCCAGCCCGCGGTCACGTCATCATGCAGGATATGGGTGTTGCGCACATCGCGGGTGAGGACTTCGTCCGGCATGGCGATGCCGCGCCGTGCCGCAAGCCGGATTGCCTCATCATAAAGGCTCGGCTGGGCCAGTTCGGATTCCAGCTTGGCCAAGGCTTGCGGGACATGCGCATGCGGGCGTGTCATTGCATGATTGCGGTTTCCCAGCGCATATTCGATCAGCCGGTATTGCAGCGATTGAAACCCGGAAGACTGACCGAGCTTGTTGCGGAAATGGGTATAGTCGGACGGCGTCATCGTACGGAGCACATCCCAGGCAGAATTCAGCTGTTCAAAGATCCGCGAGACCCGCGCCAGCGTCTTCATCGCCGGCTGCAATTCATCCGACCTGATGGCCTGGCGGGCAGCGGTGATTTCATGAATAACCAATCGCATCCACAATTCCGACGTCTGATGCTGGATGATGAACAGCATCTCGTCATGGGCGTCGGTTCTGGTCTTTTGCGCCCCCAGAATCTGGTCAATGCACAGATAATCGCCATAGGACATGCGTCCGTCGAAGTTCATCTGCGCACCTTCTTCCGAAGGATCGTAGTCGGTTGTCTCGCTCATGTCACAGCTTTCCGGGCCTTGAACTCTGGCTGATCCCACTCGCCGGTTGCGATGATGTCGCACAGCGCGGAGGCGGCGTGGCTGACCTCCTCGGACGTGTTGTAGAGCGGGCAGAAACCGAACCGCATGATGTCGGGCGCACGGAAGTCGCCGATGATGCCGCGCGCAATCAGCGCCTGCATGCCCGCATAACCCTCGTGAAACCGGAACGAAACCTGGCTGCCGCGGGCATTCGGGTCGCGCGGGCTGGCAAGTTCAACGTCCTTGCAGCCGGCCTCGACTTCAGCGATGAATTGTTCGGACAGCTCGATCGAACGGGTCCGGATGTCGGCCATATCAACGCCGTCGAAGACATCAAGCGCCGCATCCAGTACCGCCATCTGGATCACCGGCGGGGTGCCGACCCGCATCCGGCTGATGCCCTCGCCTGGCCGGTAGTCGAGATCAAAGGCGAATGGCGCCTGATGACCCAGCCAGCCGGACAAGGCAGGCCGGACCTCGTCGATCAGATCGGGGCGGACGTGGATAAAGCCGGGCGCACCGGGGCCGCCATTGAGATATTTGTAAGTGCAGCCAACAGCGATGTCGGCGTTGCAGCCGGTCAGGTCCACGGGAAGCGCGCCGGCGGAGTGCGCCAGATCCCAGATCATGATGGCTCCGGCTTCATGCGCCTTGTCGGTAATGGCCTTCATGTCGTGCACCCGGCCGCTACGGTAATCGACATGGGTCAGCATCACCGCCGCCACATCTTCAGTGATGTGTCCGGCAACCGCTTCCGGATCGACGACCTTCAACTCGTGGCCATGTCCGAGGCTTTTGAGCAAGCCATCGGCCATGTAGAGGTCGGATGGGAAATTGCCATTGTCCGACAGCACGACCTTGCGGCCGGGCCGCATCTCCACCGCTGAGGCGACGGCCTGATAGACCTTGATTGACAGCGTGTCGCCGACCATTGTGCTGCCTGCAGGCGCGCCGATCAGCCGGCCGATCCTGTCGCCCAGGCGACCCGGCAGCTCCATCCATTTGGCCTTGTTCCAGCCCGTGATCAGCATCGGTCCCCACTGATCAGCCATGGTCGTTCGCGCCCGCTCGACTGCGGCCCTGGGCAATGGCCCGAGCGAATTGCCGTCAAGATAGGTAATCCCCTCAGGCAGGTCGAACTGGTCACGGCGGGAGTGGAATGTGCTCATTGTCTCAGGTGTCCTTCCGCGACTTCCCGATTTCAGCTGTCGCCTCGATTTCGATCATCGCTTCATCTTCGATCAACCCAGCGACAACGATCACCGACATCGATGGGAAATGCCGGCCCAAGACCTTGCGATAGGCGGCGCCGACCTCTTTCTGGCGCGCCAGATACTCCTTCTTGTCGGTGATGAACCAGGTCAGACGGACAATGTCGGTGACCTCGCCGCCAGCGGCGCGCACGATGGCTGCGATATTGGCAAGTGTCTGCTCGAGCTGGCCAACAAAATCATGGTGCTCGAATACCTGATCCTTGTTCCAGCCAATCTGGCCTCCGGTGTAAAGCCGCTCACCGTCAACGAGCATACCATTGGCATAACCCTTCGGCTTCTCCCAATCCGGCGGATTGACTGCTTCGATCATAATAAAAGTCCCTGTTTGAATCTCTTGGAATGGCTCAATCGCTGCTGCGCAGCCGGAACCGCTGGATCTTGCCGGTCTGGGTCTTCGGCAAACTCTCGACGAAGACGATCGAGCGCGGATATTTATAGGGTGCAATCACCGCCTTGACGTGATCCTGCAGCCTCTTGGTGGTCATCTCGTTGGCTTCTATGCCGCTGTTGAGCACCACATGTGCCTGGACAATCTGCCCGCGCGCCTCATCGGCAACGCCAACCACCGCACATTCGGCAACATCGGCATGCGCCAGAAGCGCTGCTTCAACTTCCGGTCCGGCAATGTTGTAGCCGGCTGAAATGATCATGTCGTCCGAGCGCGCGGCAAAGTGAAAGAAGCCGTCTTCGTCCTGGGTGAAGGAATCTCCCGTCAGGTTCCAGCCGTCGCGGACATATTTCCGCTGCTGCTCCGGGTCCGACAAATAGCGGCAACCAGTCGGCCCCTTTATGGCGAGCCGCCCGACCTCACCACGCGGCACTTCGTTCATGTCGGCATCGACAATCCGTGCTTCATAGCCCGTGACCGGCAGCCCGGTGCAGGCCGCCCTGGAATTCTCGAACCGGTTGGAGATGAAGATGTGCAGCATCTCGGTCGCGCCGATACCATCGAGCATCGGCTTGCCGGTCTTTGCCATCCACTGCTCATAGACCGGCCCGGGCAAGGTTTCGCCAGCCGACACGGCAGCCCGCAGAGAAGACAGGTCAGCCCCCTCTTCCATCGCCGCCAGCATGGCGCGATAGGCGGTCGGCGCGGTGAAGCAGACGGTCGCTTTGTGGTTCTGGATGATCTCGACCATATTGGCCGGCGTCGCCTGCTCAAGCAGCGCCGCGGCCGCGCCAAATCGCAACGGAAACACTGCGAGGCCACCAAGGCCGAAGGTGAAGGCCAGCGGCGGCGAACCGATGAACACGTCTTCCGGCGTCACACCCAACACTTCTTTTGCGTAGCCATCGGCAATGATCAGCATGTCGCGATGAAAATGCATCGTCGCCTTGGGCATTCCGGTGGTGCCGGAAGTGAACCCTAATAGAGCGACATCATCACGGCCGGTCTTCACCGTTTCAAAGCGAACCGATTTCGACAGCGCCAACCGGTCGAGTTCGGCATCGTGATTGGCCGTGCCGTCAAAACCCACAACATTTTCCAGGAACCGGTTTTGCTTGGCGCAGGCAACCATCTCGTCCATCAGCCGCGTGTCGCACAGCGCCAGCGAGATTTCGGCCTTGTCGGCAATCTTTCCGAGTTCGACGGCGCGCAGCATCGGCATGGTGTTGACCACCACGGCGCCTGCCTTGGTCGCAGCCAGCCAGACGGCCACCATGGCCGGGTTGTTGGCCGAGCGGATCAGGATCCGGTTGCCCGGTTTGACGCCGTAATCCTCGACCAGCACATGGGCGATCCGGTTGGTCCAGTCGGTCAGTTCTTTGTAGGTCCGGATCCGGCCATTGCCGATCAATGCGGTGTGGTCGCCAAAGCCCTTGGCCACCATCGCATCGGTCAGCTCGTAGCCGCAATTGAGCCACTCGGGATAATCGAAACCATCGAGACGAAGCTCCGGCCATTGCTCGAGCGGCGGGAGATTGTCCCGCGTGAATGTATCGATATGCCCCGATGGTCCCAGCACTTCAAACCCCTTTGGAATTGGCCAATGTCTGCCGCGCGATCACGACCTTCTGCACGTCCGATGCACCCTCGTAAATTCTGAGCGCGCGGATCTCGCGATAGAGGCTTTCGACGATATGCCCCTTGCGCACACCGTCGCCGCCATGCAGCTGCACCGCCTTGTCGATCACGTCCTGGGCATGGTCGGTGGCATAGAGTTTCGCCATGGCCGCCTCGCGGCTGACCCGCGGCGCCCCCTGATCCTTCAGCCAGGCCGCCCGGTAGACCAGCAAGGCCGAAGCATCCACATCCAGCGCCATATCGGCAATGTGCCCCTGCACCATCTGCAGATCACTCATCGGCGCGCCAAACAACTGCCGTTCGCTGACCCGGTCAAGGCTCTCGTCAAGCGCCCGCCGGGCAAACCCGAGAGCTGCGGCAGCGACGGTCGAGCGGAACACGTCCAGCACCGACATGGCGATGCGGAAACCCTCGCCCGGGTTGCCGATCATTGCCGATGCGGGAATCCGGCAATCTTTGAACTCCAACCGCGCCAGCGGATGCGGCGCTACCACTTCCAGCCGCTCGGCAATCTCGAGACCCGGCGTATCCGCAGGCACGATGAAGACCGAAAGCCCCTTGGCGCCCGGTGCTTCACCGGTGCGGGTAAACACGCAATAGACATCCGCGATGCCGCCATTGGAGATCCAGGTCTTCTCGCCGTTCAGCACATACTCATCACCGTCGCGCACAGCCGTCATTGCCATGTTGGCAACATCCGAACCCGACGCGGGTTCCGACAGTGCAAAAGCCGACAACGCCTTGCCTGCACGGGTCTGTGTCAGCCACTCGGCCTTCTGCGCCGCTGTGCCAAACAGCGAGATCGCCCCGGTGCCGAGCCCCTGCATCGCGAATGCGAAATCCGCCAACCCGTCATGCCGCGCAAGTGTCTCACGCATGATGCAAAGACTGCGCACATCAATCTGCGAGCTTTCGTCCTTGGGATCGACGGCACTGAGCTTCAGCCAACCAGCCTCACCCAGAGCGGCGACCAGCGCCTTGCAGGTTTCATCGACATTGGAATGGTCGAGATCAGCCAGCTCCTTGTTTGCCCACGCATCTATGCGGTCAGCCAGATCACGGTGGCTTTCGTCAAAAAACGGCCATTGGAGAAAACTGCGGTCGGCCATCAGTTGCCCTCGAATACGGGTTTCTGCTTGGCGGCAAAAGCCTCATAGGCACGGCGGAAATCCTGGGTCTGCATGCAGATCGCCTGCGCCTGCGCCTCGGCCTCGATTGCCTGCTCGATGCCCATGTTCCATTCCTGCGCCAGCATGGTTTTGGTCATCATGTTGGCGAAGGTCGGGCCGTCAGCGATGCGCCGCGCCATCTTGCGTGCCTCGTCGCCGATTTCCTCAGCTGCGACCACCCGATTGTAAAATCCCCAGCGCTCTCCCTCTTCGGCGCTCATCGAGCGGCCGGTGTAGAGAAGATCAGCAGCCCGGCCCTGCCCGATAATCCGCGGCAGGATGGCACACGCGCCCATGTCGCAGCCTGCGAGGCCGACCCGGTTGAACAGGAATGCCGTCTTGGCTTCCGGCGTGGCGATACGCAGATCACTGCACATCGCAATAATAGCGCCAGCACCGGCGCACACACCGTCAACGGCTGCAATCACCGGCTTGCCGCAGCCAACAATCGCCTTGACCAGATCTCCGGTCATGCGCGTGAATTCGAGCAGGCCCTTCATATCCTTGTCGAGCAATGGTCCGATGATTTCGAACACATCGCCGCCCGAGCAGAAATTGCCGCCATTGGAGCCAAACACCACAACCTTCACATCATCGCGGTAGACCAGCCCGCGAAACCAGTCGCGAAGCTCGGCGTAGCTCTCAAATGTCAACGGATTTTTCTTCTCCGGCCGGTCAAGCGAGACCTCGGCGACACCGTCGGTCAGTGTCAGCCGGAAATTCTTGGGCGCGTCAGTCGGCATGGTTCAATCCTCTCCCTTGGTGCTCTTTCGGGCAATGCATTCGAGCTGGTCGGACAGGTGCTGGACTTCCGAGACATCGATGCCATCAAGGAGACTGTCGATCCAGCCTTCGTGGCTGGCTGCCATTGTTTCAAACTGCTCGCGCCCGGCCTTGGTCAGCCGCACTGTTGTCGCACGGCGGTCATTGTCCACCGGGACCCGCACAAGAATGCCGTCATCCACCAATCGGTCGACTATGCCGGTGACATTGCCATTGGACACGCGAAGAACACTCGACAATTCGCTCATCTTCAAGCCGGGCTCAACCCGGTAAAGCGCTGCCATCACGTCAAAGCGCGGCAAAGTCGTATCGAAGCCGGTGCGGAAATTCTCTCGCAGTTCCGCCTCAACGTGCTTCGTCGCCTTGAGAAGTTTCAACCAGAGCCGCAATCGCGCTTTTGAAGCCGAAGCCTCCTTGCCGTTAGCATCTGTCTTGCCCGTCTGCGCTGCCAAATTCTCGCTCATATCTCTCCCCCCGACAACGAAATTGCCTGCCCTGTCACCGAAACTGCCGCATCGCTGCACAGCCACAGTACTGTTTCGGCGATTTCCTCAGGCTGGATGAACCGCCCCTGCGGGTTCACATCCCGCAACGAAGCTTCTGCCTCTTCGCGCGATCGTCCGGTTTTCTCAACGATGTTGTCAATCGAGCGATGCAGCATCGGCGTCTCGGTAAAACCCGGACAGATCGCATTGACAGTCACGCCTGATTTCGCCAGCTCCTGCGCCAGGCTGCGAACCAGACCGACCACCCCGTGCTTGGCCGCACAATAGGCGCCGACATAGGGATAGCCTTTCAAGCCGGCTGTTGAAGCAATGGCAATCAGGCGGCCTGGCTGCTTCCGATTCATTTTGACAAAGGCAGACTGGAAAGTGTTGAAAACACCGGTCAAATTGACATCCAGAGCAGCACGGAACATCTCGGCGTCCGTGCGGTGGAACGGAGCACTTTCAGCCGAGCCGGCATTTGCGATGACGATGGTCGGATCGCCATTCTTTTCAACAGCCTGCGCAATCGCAGCCGCCATCGCGTCAGCATCGGTAACATCAGCAGACACGGCCAGGATACGGTCATCCTGCGCGGCAAGAGCCTCGAGCGGTGCAAGACGCCGGCCGATTGCGGTGACCCGCGCGCCCTTGTTCGCAAGCGCCAGCGCGATCGCTTCACCGGCGCCCGATCCGGCGCCGGTCACGATCGCATGATGTCCCATCAGTTCCGTCATGCTCAGACCTTTCCGAGCATGGTGTCATGGCGTTCGGCCAGACGCCACATCTGGTCGCGGCCCGGGTGATAGGGATCGGGCCATTTTTCGTCATGGTCGCCAAGTGCCGCGGCCGCATGCAAGGTCCAGTAAGGGTCGGCCAGATGCGGACGCGCAAGGCAGACGAGATCTGCGCGGCCTGCCATCAGGATCGAATTGACATGATCCGGCTCATAGATGTTGCCAACCGCCATTGTGGCCATCTGCGCCTCGTTGCGGATCCGGTCGGCAAACGGCGTCTGGAACATGCGCCCATAAACCGGCTTGGCCAGTTTCGAGGTCTGTCCGGCAGAGACATCACAGATGTCGACGCCTGCGTCCTTGAGCAGGCGCGCGATCTCGACGGCTTCCTGCGGCGTCACGCCGTCGCCTTCCACCCAGTCGCTGGCTGAAATGCGCACCGAAATCGGCTTACCTTGCGGCCAGGCCTCACGCACCGCGTGAAAAACCTCAAGCGGATAACACATGCGGTTTTCCAGGCTGCCGCCATATTCATCACTACGCCTGTTGGTCAACGGCGTGATGAAGGACGACAGCAGATAGCCATGCGCCATGTGGATCTCGATCATGTCGAATCCGGCGCGGTCAGCCATTTCAGCCGATTTGACGAACTGGTCGCGAACCATATCCATGTCTTCGCGGGTCATCGCCTTCGGCGTCTGATTGGCCGATGACCAGGCCACATCCGAAGCCGACAGCAATGGCCAATTGTCACTCTTGAGCGGCGCATCCATGATTTCCCAGCCCAGCTGGGTCGATCCCTTGGCGCCGGAATGACCTATCTGCATGCAGACCTTGGCTTCGCTTTCGGCATGAATGAAATCGACAATGCGGGCCCAGGCGGCTTGCTGCTCCTGTGTATAGAGCCCGGGACATCCCGGCGTGATCCGGCCTTCCGGCGAGACGCAAGTCATTTCCGTGTACACGAGACCCGCACCGCCCTTGGCGCGCTCACCGTAATGCACCAGATGCCAGTCGGTCGGATTGCCGTCGACCGCCTTGTACTGCGCCATCGGCGAAACAACGATCCGGTTCTTCAGTTCCATGTCGCGCAATTTGTAGGGCGCGAACATCGGCCGCCGCACCGGCGCCTGCGTCGACACTTCGGCCTGGGTCTGGAACCAGCGTTCCGCATCTTCCAGCCATTCAGCATCACGCAGCCTCAGGTTCTCGTGGCTGATGCGCTGCGAACGGGTCAGAAGCGAATAGTTGAACTGTACCGGATCAAGGTGGAAATAGCGCTCGATTTCCTCGAACCACTCCATCGAGTTGCGCGCCGCGGACTGCAGACGCAGCACCTCCAGCCGGCGATCATCTTCGTATTTGTCAAAAGCCTTCTGCATGCTTGGCTCTGAATGAAGATAGTCTGCCAACGCAATCGCACTTTCCAACGCCAGCTTGGAGCCCGAGCCGATGGAGAAATGCGCGGTAGCCGCCGCGTCACCCATAAGCACGATGTTTTCGTGGCTCCAGCGCGCGCACAGCACCCGGGGGAACTGGATCCAGGCCGAACCGCGGATATGGTTGGCATTGGTCATGAGGCTGTGGCCATCAAGATGCTTGGCAAAGACCTTCTCGCAAGCAGCAATGGTCTCCTGCTGGCTCATCTTACCAAAGCCATAGGCGTCGAAAGTGTCCTGATTGCATTCGACGATGAATGTCGCCGTCTCATTGTCGAACTGATAGGCATGCGCCCACAGCCAGCCCTTGTCGGTCTCTTCAAAGATGAAGGTGAAGGCGTCGTCGAATTTCTGATGCGTTCCGAGCCAGACGAACTGGCATTTGCGAACATCGATTTCCGGCTGGAAATTGTCGGCAAATTCCGTTCGCGTATGCGAGTTCAGGCCATCCGAGGCCACCACCAGATCGAATTCCTTGGCATAATCGGCGGCGCTGGCGACATTGGTCTCAAACCGCAACTCCACGCCAAGCTCTTTCGCCCGTGCCTGCAGCAGCAACAACAACTGCTTGCGTCCGATGCCGCAGAAACCATGTCCGGTCGACACGGTCTTGGTGTCCTTGAACAGCACGGCGATATCGTCCCAATAGGCGAAATGCTCGCGGATCGATGCAGCGCTCACCGCATCGTTGTCAGCCAGATTGTCCAAAGTCTCGTCGGACAGCACAACGCCCCAGCCGAAAGTGTCGTCCGGCTTGTTGCGCTCGATCACCACCACTTCGTGCGACGGGTCGCGCAGCTTCATAGAGATTGCGAAATAGAGACCGGCAGGACCGCCACCCAAACAAACGACTCGCATCTTCCGCACCTCCTGGCTGTTCATCAGTGACATCAATCCTACGCCTGAAGGAATATATTTCAAGCATAAAATTTTCATGCCACGACAAACGTGTTCACAAGCTTGGTGCGTCGCCCGAATGCATCCCAGACGACCGGAATAAGCCGTTTTCAGGGCATTTGGATTATCCGGATTTTTTGCCTGTCAGGGCATCTGCGAGCCGTTCGACACCGGCCTGGGTGGTCATGAAGCCGGGCGAACAGCGAAAAATCGCCCCCCGCGCATCGGCAAACACCGAAGCATCGCGCAGCCTGCCAAGCAGGGCCTGCGCCGCGTCTGCATCGGGCAGACGAACCATCACACTGCCGCCACGCTGCGCCGCATCCCGTGGCGAAGCGAGGTCAAACCCGGCCTCATCCGCAGCGGCAATGATCACCTCGCTAAAGCCACGGTTCTTCACAAGCTGGGCGGTCCAGTCCTGCGCCGCGTGCCATTCGAGCGCAGGCACCGAAGCGACGCAGGCCATCACCGAAGGCGTGCCATTGTCAAACCGGCGAATGTCGGGCGCATAGGAAAATGCATTGATGTCCCAGGAGAAGATGTTGTCCTGGCTGAACCAGCCGCGCAAGCTCGGTTGGCAGCGGGCAATCACGTCCGGCATGACCTGCAGGATGCCGCCGCCGGGAGATCCGCACATCCATTTGAGGCTGGTGGAAATCGAAAAATCCGCAGCCACCTCCATGCAGTCATAGTCGATCAGGCCGGCCGCCTGGGTGATATCAACCCCGATCAGCGAGCCCTGTTTGCGTCCGTGAGCCACCAGGCACGCAAGATCACAGCGATGCGAGGACGTCGAGCTGACCCATGTCAGCAGCGCCAGACCGACTTCCGGCCCCCAGGCCGCGATGACATCCTCATCCTCGACCCAGTTCGCCCCCTCGCGCAGCGCAACCGTGCGCAGCTCGAACCCGTAGCGCTCGGCAAGACCGGTCAGCAGGAAATGCAGGCTCGGGAAGCAATCGCCGGCCACCAGCACCACCCTGCCCTCAAGGTCTTCGCGCGGCAACGCCATGATCAGTGCGGCCAGTGCCGAGGTCACGTTCTCGGTTGTCGTCAGCGACGCCGACGGCGCCTTGAGAAGCTGGCTCCACAGATCGATGAACCGCTGCCGCTGGCCCAGTGCATAACCCCATTGCTCATCATTCGGAGCACCCCAGCATTCGGCAAATGCAGCCAAGGCGGTCGACATATCCTTGGCTTTGCCCGGATATTGCCCGATCGAGTGATAGAGCATGTAGCCGGAGCCGTCATTTGCCGCTGTGTTTGGTGTGTTCGCCACGTCTGTCTCCCCGGCCTTGCCTTCGCTTGAAAGCCACAGGCCCGATCCTCATGATTAGATTTTACCAGCCGACCTGCTGCGGGTCAGGCAACGGAATGGCATCGAGCAGCTCGCGCGTGTAAGCCGATTTCGGCGCATCGAACAGGCTGTCGGCGTCACCATACTCGACGATGTTGCCACGCTGAAGCACCATCACCGTGTCACACAACCGCCGGATCACCGACAGGTCATGGCTGATGAAAGCCAGTGTGAGCCCCAGTTCCTTGACCAGGCCGGCCAGCACATTGAGCACCTGCGCCTGCGAAGAGACATCAAGGCCGGAGACGATTTCATCGGCGAGGATGAACTCCGGCTTCAATGCGATTGCCCTGGCAATGCCGACCCTCTGGCGCTGTCCTCCCGAAAGCTCGTGCGGATAGCGGCTGCGGAAGTTGCGCGGCAGGCCGACGTGATCCAGCGCATCATCGACCCGGCTGCTGATCGTATCAAAACCGTGCATCTGCATCGGATCGGCGATGATCGCCCCCACCCGCCGCCGCGGATTGAGCGAGGACATCGGATCCTGGAAGATCATCTGCATCCGCCGCCGGATCGGCCGCAGCGCATCCTCGTTGAGATGCGTGATGTCCTGGCCGTCAAATTCAATAGTTCCGGCGGCCGGTTCGATCAGCCTGAGCAACGCCCGCCCCAGCGTCGATTTGCCGGACCCGGAGCCCCCGACAATGCCGAGCACCGAGCCACGTCTGATATCGAGATCAATGCCGTTGAGAATGCGGATCAGCGGCGCCCGGCCAAACACCGGCTTGGCCGCCATATCCGGCAGCGCCACGTCCAGCCCCTTGGCGGCGAAGAGAATGTCTTTCTGCGCCTGAGTTTCAGCCACCATGACGCCACCCTTTGTCCGCGGCCTGCACTTCGGCCGCAACAGCCTCGATCACCGCATCATCGACCGGCAGCAGCGATGCATCGGGATCGGTGTATTTCGGCGTCGCCGCCAGAAGCGCGCGTGAATAGGCATGTTTCGGGCCGTCAAAGAACTCCGGAACACTGGAATTCTCGACGATCTTGCCGCCATAAAGCACCGAAAGCCTTTGGCAGACCTTCGAGACCACGCCCAGATCATGGGTGACGAACACCATCGCGGTGGAATGCCGTGTCTGAAGCTCCCGGATCAGCCGCAGGATCTGCTTTTGCACGGTGACATCGAGGGCCGTCGTCGGCTCGTCGGCAATCACCAGCTTCGGATTGGCAGCAAATGCCGAGGCGATCAGCACCCTCTGGCGCATGCCGCCTGACAATTCATGCGGATAGCTTGCCATCACCCGTTCGGGATTGTCGATATGAACCTCGTTGAGCAGTTCCAGAGCCCGCACCCGCGCGTCCGCTTTGGTCCAGCCGAGAATATCGACCAGACGGTTGGCGATCTGCGGCTCGATCCGCCGCGAAGGATTAAGCGCGGTCAGCGGGTCCTGCGGGATCAGCGCCGCCGTAGCGCCGATCAACCGGCGGCGGTCGGCAGATTTCATTTTCTGCAGATCCTGCCCATCAAGCAGGATTTCACCTTCAACGATCTCGATTGCCGAGGGAAGAATCCCCAGAATGGCCTTGCCGATCATGCTTTTGCCGGCGCCGCTTTCACCCACCAGACCCAGCACTTCGCCGGTGTCGATGGAAAACGACACCGACCGCAGCACCCGTTGATCAAAGCCGTGCAGCGCCGCCGACAGGTTGTTGACAGTCAGAAACGCACTCATCGCAGCACCGGATCGAAGCGGTCCTTGAGACCTTCGCCGAACTGGCTGAAGGACAGGACGGTGAGAAAAAGCACGCCCAGCGGAAACGCCAGCACCCACCAGGCCTGATGGATCGAGCTACGCCCCTCGGCGATCATCCCGCCCCAGGTCGGCGCGTCGGTGGAGATCGACAGATTGACGAAGGACAGGATGGCCTCGACGATCACGGCAATTCCCATCTCCAGCGTCGACAGAGCGACGATGGTGGGAAGCACATTGGGCAGGATTTCCCGCCACAGGATGTCACGCCGAGGACGGCCGGCGACGACCGCACTGGACACATAATCCATCGCCGACTGGTTCATGGCTTCCGCCCGTACCACCCGGCAAAACCGGGTCCAGTCGATGACGACAATGGCGATGATGATCGAGGTCAGCCCGGTGCCCAGCACCGCAATCAGCAGGATCGCGAACAGGACCGGTGGAAACGCCATCCAGATTTCGACCAGCCGCGAGATCACGATATCGACCCAGCCGCGCATGTAACCGGCCAGCAGGCCAAGCATCGAACCGACAAGGGCGGTTGCAAGCCCGGCAATCAGCGCCACCGAAAATGCAATCCGGGCGCCGTGGATCAGCCGCGACAGCACGTCCCGGCCAAGGCTGTCGGTGCCCAGCAGATAAGCCGGATCAGACCCACTTAGCCAGAATGGCGGCAACCGTCCCGAAAACAGGTCCTGCGCCAGCGGATCATGCGGGCTGATCAGTGGGGCGAACAGCGCCAGAAGCGCCATGACGCCGAGCCATGTGCCAGACAGCCACAGCCGTGCGCCGAGGCGCCGTTTGATTGAACCGCGGCCATCAAGCATGACGCAACCTCGGATTCAGCAGCGCATAGGTCATGTCGACAACCAGATTGATGATGGTGAACAACAGCGCAAACACGATCACGATGCCCTGGATCAGCGGCAGATCACGGTTGATCACCGCATCAATCGCCATGTTGCCGAGCCCCTCATAGGAAAACAGCCGCTCGATGATCACCGTGCCGCCGATCAGGAAGGTGAACTGCACCCCGATCAGAGTCAGGGTTGGCAGTACCGCATTGGGCAGCGCCTCGGACAGGATCACGTGGTTTTCGCTGTAGCCCTTGGTCCGCGACAACGTCACGTAATCAAGATGCATGGTTTCCTTCAGCGACTGCTTGAGCAACTGGCTGATGATGGCAGCAAGCGGGATGGCCAGCGCCAGGGCCGGCATGAACATGTGCTTGAGCAGGTCCCACCACAGATCAAACCGCAGCCGGAAAAGGCTCTCGAAAACATAGAACTGGGTAACGAACGGCAGATCCAGCGACGGCGAGATCCGGCCGGAAATATGAAATACCGGCATCAGCACCCCGAACAGCACGATCAGGATCAGTGCCCAGAGGAAGTCCGGTATCGACAGCCCGATACCATTGGCGACATCAACCGCTGTCTCGGTGCGGGTCTCGCGGTGCCGGAGGCCGGTCAGCGCCATCGCGCCGCCGATCACCACGGCAATCACCAGCGCGAAGATGGCAAGTTCCAGCGTCGCCGGCAGCCGCCCCAGCACCAGCGGCATCACCGGCTGACGCAGCGAGATGGAGGTGCCGAAATCGCCATGCAAGACGCCGCTCAACCAGATCCAGAACTGCTGGATAATGGATTTGTCCAGTCCGTAAAGCGCGGTCAGCCGGGCGATATCTTCCTCGGAAGCACCAGGCGGCAGCATCATGGCGATCGGGTTTCCCGGCACCACCCGGATAACGAAGAACACCACGACCGCCGCCCCGATCAGGGTGACAAACATGGTTGTCAGGCGAAGCAGGGTCGCGCGCAACAGTTTCAAAATAGAATTTCCCAAAAATGGGCCGCCCCCCGAGGGCAGCGGCCCGCCCAGTCGTATGGCGCTTACGACGTCCGCTTGATCAATTGCGGCAACAAGGCACCCGATGTATGCGGAGTCACGCTGACTCCCGATACATGCAGGATCGGCTGCACGTACTGAAACAACGGGATCACCTCGGCTTGTTCGGCAATGTACCGATCGACTGATTTCCAGCCCTCGATCCGCTTTGCCTCATCCTTCTCGCCCCAAAGCGGCCCGATCCTGTCGATGAGATCCTGGCCATCCCACACCGAGTGCGGAGAAGGACCAAACATGGCATGACCGGTTGATGTGGATGGATCACCGATCGAATTGCCCCAATTGTAAAACGCCGTTGGAGCTAGCTGGTCCGCCGCGCGAAGTTCGTAATGCTTGGCG
The DNA here is from genome assembly GCA_048261205.1 of Hoeflea sp. Taxonomy (GTDB): domain Bacteria; phylum Pseudomonadota; class Alphaproteobacteria; order Rhizobiales; family Rhizobiaceae; genus Hoeflea. The sequence continues at coordinate 246,370 of JBLXGF010000005.1, read as the reverse complement.
ATTTCGTAGACCTCGATCTCGGCCTCGATGCCGACCTTGCGCCAAAGGCCAACGATGGCTTGAATGATCTCGTAATCCTTCGGCTTGAAGCCGCGGGTCGTCTGGATCTTGAACTTGACCGGATTTTCCGGCGAAAAACCGGAATCGGCCAGAAGCTTTTTCGACAGTTCAGGGTCGTAGGCAACCTTGATCGACGGATCATAGGCCAGATAGTCTGGCGTTTGCAAAGTGTCGATCGGAACCCCGTAGCCGGATAACAAGCGGTCGACCAACAACTTCTTGTCGATCGCGTGCGCGGCAGCCTTGCGCACATTCGGGTCGAGCATCGGCTCTATATCGTTGATGAAGATCATGCCGATATCTGAGATCGGGTGAGCGATGCCACCAATTCCCGAGCCGCCTTTGAGCCGGTCAAATTCCTCGTAGGGCATTTCAAGCGTCACATGGGAATTGCCCGATTCGATTTCGGCAACGCGGGACGTTGCGTCCGTCACGAACTTGATGGTCACAGTCTCGAAATCAGGCTTGTCACCCCAATAATTGGGATTGGCCTTCAACCGGACAAACGCATTGCGTTCGAACTTGTCGACCATATAGGGACCGGTACCGATTGGTGCGGCCTCGAAGCCTTCGGCGCCCACCTTCTCGAAATATGCCTTGGGCAGAACATAGCCGGTAAGAAAATACATCCACTTGAAGATGGTCGGCTCATAGCTGGCGACATCGGCTGTAACGGTGTTGCCCTCGGCCTTGACGTTGGTCAGCGTTGACCAGATGAACTGGATCGGGTTGCCGGTTTTCTCGTCGGCGGCGCGGGTCAGTGACCAGGCCACATCTTCGGCTGTAAACGGTGAGCCATCATGCCAGGTGACGCCGTCACGCACGGTCATCATCACCTTGGTCTTGTCCTCGTTCCAGCCCCATTCCGTCAGCAAGCCTGGCGCCGGGGAAAGGTCGGGCTTTTGCAGAATGAACTGGTCGAAAACCGCCTGGTAGATGCCCTGGATCGTCGGATTGACGGCCGACGGCCCGACAGTCGGGTCCCATGACGGCAAATTGACATTATACGCAATGACGAGTTCATCGATTTCCTGAGACAGCGCCGGGCCGGCAAAGATGCCGAGCGCCAGAGCCGCCGTTGTGCCTTTGAGCACGGTGCGACGCGAAATATATGTCATGCTGTTCTCCCTGAGTTGAACCTGTTTGAGTCCATATTTTTATGCAGTTCTCCGCATAGCTTAGTTTCAAAGTCATGCCGCTGGCGCGGCTGATCAAAAACCAACTCGTTCGGCCGGATCCTCGCCAACATTATTATATATGTAAAATAATTCAACGGAAAACGGTTAGCTCTCATTTCCCGCCCAGTTTCTGGGCGAGCATATAGCCTGCACCCGCTCCGGTGCCCGCACCCGGCCAGACACTGGCTCCGGTGAGATGCAAGCCATCGACGGGGGTCTTTCCAGTGGCGTGCCCCAGGGCCGGCCGGAACAGGAAATTCTGGGAAAGATGATGACTGCCGGCAATCTGGTCGCCGCCAACGAGGTTGGGATTGTCGGCTTCCAGATCCAGCGGCGAGACAACCGCCCGGCTGATGATCTTTCCCCTCAAACCGGGCGCATGCCGCTCGATCAGGTCCAGCGCCCGCTCGGCATAGATCTCCTTGACCTGAGTCCAGTCAGTTTGCGTGATCTGGCCGGCCGCATCGCCACGGATCTCGGCCGGAACCATGCGAACCTGAACCCACAGCACATGCTTGCCGTCCGGCGCACGGCTCGGATCAACCGCGGTCGGCTGCCCCACCACCAGCACCGGCTCATCGGGAAGAAGCCCCGCAACCGCCTGCTGATAGGTCCGCGCCATCTGGTCGAGCGATGGTGCAACATGCACATAGGCGAATGATTTGAGCTCTTCGCTCGCCGTCCAGTCCGGCAATCCGTCAAGCGCCAGATGGATCATCATCGTGCCGGGTGCGTGGACGAAGCTGGTCATCTTCGCGTCAAACCCGGCATCGCCGGACCCGCCGTCCAGCAGCTTAATCAACCCGCCCGGCGCGACATTGGCAATAACGGCCTTGCCAGCGCTGATGATTGATCCATCCGCAAGCTCGACGCCGGTCGCCTTGCCGCCGCCACGGATTACCCGCGCCACCGGCTTGCCGCAATGGACTGCACCACCCGATGCTTCGATCTGCGCCACCAGCGCGCGCGTCACAGTATCGGCGCCGCCTTTGCCGATGACCATGCCGAAATGCTGATTGGCCATGGATTCAAGATAGGGAAACACCGCCCCGCCGGCCATGTCAGGCGCGAAATCTAGATGCATGCCCCATGCCGCCATTGTCGCCCGCACATGATCGGATTCAAACGTCTCCGACAGCCATTTGCGCGGCGAGGAGACGAGCAGACGCATCAGACCGGCGGTCCAGGAGAAGCCTTTCTTGAATAGCGCCTTTGCCAGTAGCTTGCCTTGTGTATGCATTTGCATAGAATTTCCAAGCAAAGCAAAGACATATTCCGCTGTGCCGGGGAAATCCGCACAGAGCCGGTCCCAGGCTTGCGCGTCAGCGTCTGAAAACGCTGCGATCCGCGTCCGCGTCTCATCCGGACCAGTGCTGACACCCATCCACTTTCCGTCATCGAAAACGCTGGCAAAACAATGAGAAACCGGGACAAACTCGAGTCCTGTTGCAACCAGATCTTCACCGTGGGCCTTGAAAAATCCAGACCCGGCAAAGAGGCTGAGATTCATGGCTGCCCAGTCATGGCGGAAGCCGGCTTCGGTCAATTCCATGGTTTTCACGGCGCCGCCAGCGGTACCAGCTTGTTCGAAAACCCCGACACGCCACCCCTTCGCGCCCAAATGGACTGCGCAGGCCAAGCTGTTCACGCCGGATCCAACAATAATCGCGTCATACTCGTTCTGCACTACGGCAATTCTCCGTTCGAGATTTATAATTGCAAATGCATATTATTCTGTCTAGCATCTATTTGTTGCGACACGCAGATCGCCTCCGAGGCAGATCATCGTCAGAAGGCAACCGAAGTCATAAAAACGCCTGTCAGGGGAGAGCCACACATGAACGCTGCAGAAACTCTTGGTAATCTTGCCGGAATGCTGATCGAGGGAAAGGTCGAGGTGGTCGACCTCTCCGGCCCGCTTGGCCCCGACACGCCGCTGCTTCAGCTGCCGGAAGATTTTGCCAAAAACACACCCAAAATCGAAATTCACAAGATTTCGGAATATGACAGTGACGGCCCTTTCTTTGCGTGGAACTGGCTCAAGCTTGGCGAGCATTCCGGCACGCATTTCGATGCGCCGCACCACTGGATTACCGGCAAGGATTATGCCGACGGCTACACGGACTCGATCAAGCCACAGAATTTCGTTGCACCTGTCAATGTGATCGACTGCTCGGCGGAAGTCGCCAACAACCCCGACTTCCTGCTCGACGCCGCCGGCGTCAAGGCCTGGGAAGCCAAGCACGGCGAGATCAAGGCCGGAGAATGGGTGGTGATGCGCTCCGACTGGGATGCCCGCGCCGGCGATGAGGCAGCCTATCTCAATGCCGATGAAACCGGCCCGCATTCGCCTGGACCGACCGTCGATTGCATCGAGTACATCCTGTCCAAGGGCGTCATTGGCTGGGGCAACCAGTGCATCGGCACCGACGCCGGCCAGGCCGGCGGCATGGAACCGCCCTACCCGGCGCACAATCTGCTGCACGCCGCCAACAAATACGGCCTCGCCTCGCTCGCCAATCTCGACAAGCTGCCGCCCAAGGGCGCGATCCTGATTGCGGCGCCGTTGAAGATCGTCAAGGGCACCGGCAGCCCGATCCGCGCCATGGCGCTGGTCGCACGCGGCTAGCGCGCTTTTACGCGCCGGAGACCGGAACAATGGCAGATTTTGACCACATCATTGTGGGCAGCGGGATCAATTCTCTCGTTGCCGCAGCCATGCTGTCCTCAAAGGGCAAGCGTGTGCTGGTTCTCGAGCGCGAGAGCCGCTTCGGCGGCTGCATGCGCACCGAGGAAATCACGCTGCCCGGTTTCCACCATGACGTCATGGCAGCCACCTTTGTGCTGTTCCTGACATCCCCCGCCCATGCCGCGCTCGGATCTGACCTGGCTCGGCATGGGCTGGAATTCTGCCATACGCCTCACCCTACGGCGGTGTTGCGCCCCGACGGCTCCTCACTGGTCTTGAGCACCGACCGGGCCGCAAATATCAAGACGTTCAATGCCATTGCTGCCGGCGATGGCGACCGTCATGGCGCTGATGTCGGCGCGATCGAAGCGGATGCGCCCTTCCTGTTCGCCCTGTTGGGCGGCGAATTGTGGAGCTGGCCCACGGCAAAGCTGCTGATTGGCCAAGCCTGGAAACGCGGGCTTCGCGGACTGGCCGCCTGGATGGGCGAGGCGCTGCGCCCCACCCGCGCCTGGCTAGAAGCCACCTATTCCTCGGATCTGGTCCAGGCTCTCTGGGCGCCCTGGGCGCTGCACACCGGACTGACCACCGAATCCGCCTATGGCGCTCAGATGGGCAAGGTCATTGCCTTTGCCCTCGAAGCTGCCGGCGCACCGGTGATCAAGGGCGGCGCCGGTCAGGCCGTCAATGCATTCAAGAGCCTGATCGAGGCCAATGGCGGCGAACTGCGCGCGAACGCCGACGTCGACCGGATCCTGTTGCGCGATGGAAAGGCCACTGGCGTCAGACTCGCTGACGGCAGCGAATTTTCCGCGTCCCACGTGATCTGCTCGGTGGCGCCCGGACAACTCTACAATCGCCTGCTGCGCGAAGACACTGCGGCACTTCCCGAAGAGGTCACCTCCGGCCTGGGCGAATTCCGTCACGGCCGCGGCAATTTTCAGCTGCACTACGCGCTTGAGGGTCCGGTCAGATGGAAATCAGAAGGACTGGACGATGTTGCCCTCATCCATCTGGCTGACAGCATCGATTCCGTTTCCAAATCCTCCAATGAGGCCGAGCGCGGCATGTTGCCGGTGACGCCGACCATTTGCGTGGGTCAGCCGCACCGCCTCGATCCGTCCCGCTGCCCGGACGGCAAGTCCATCCTCTGGCTGCAGATCCCGGACGCACCGCGCAGCATCAAGGGCGATGCGGCAGGAGAAATTGACACCGGCGGTGTCTGGAGCGAGGCTACCCGCGAAGCTTTCGCCGACCGCATCGAGACCATCCTCGCCAGCCATATCGAAGGTTTTGGCGAAAGCATTCTGGCGCGCAAGGCCTATTCGCCGGTGGATCTGGAAACCATGAACATCAATCTTGTCGGCGGCGACCCCTATGGCGGGTCCTGTGCGGTTGACCAGTTTTTCATCTGGCGTCCATTTTCCCACAGCAGGAACAATTCAACCGCCATCAAGAACCTGCATCACATCGGCGCTTCCACCCATCCCGGTCCGGGGCTTGGCGGAGGATCCGGCTTCCTGTTGGCCAAGAGGTTGGGCGGATGAACGAAACCAGCAAACCCGAAACAGAAAAAGCCGAGCCCTTGCAGCGGTTGGGCGAAATCGGTCTTTCCAATTTCGCGCCCTATTTGATGAACCGGATCATGGGGCGCTACAATGCTGACCTGAGGCAGGAGATGACCGGCCTTGGGCTGACAACGCCCAAGATGCGTGCGCTTGCCGTGCTCTCGGTGATCGACGCCCTGCCGATCAGCGAGCTGGCAGTCTATGCCGTGGTCGAACAGTCGACACTGAGCCGCGCTCTCGATCAGCTCGCCTCGGACGGAATGGTCCGGCGCGATCCCGACCCCAACGACAGCCGGGTCACCCGGATCGGCATCACCGACGCGGGCCGGGCAACCCTGGACCAGCTCTGGCCCTCAATGGCGCAAAGCTACGCACAGATGTTCAAGAACATCCCTGCCGAAGAGCGCCAGGCCTTTGTCACCACGCTGCAGAAAATGCTCAAGAACATACGGAAACACGATTTCTAATGACGGGAATTACACAGCATGGCTGAACGTTCATTTGCCAAGGAAGTCCAGAAACTCAAGATCGGGGAAGGCGAAACCTTCTCCGGCGAGGGTATTCTGGCCCTGACAAAAGCACTGTTGGAAGCCGGTGTGGGTTATGTCGGCGGCTACCAGGGTGCGCCAATCAGCCATCTGATGGACGTGCTGGCCGACGCCGAGGAAATCCTTGCCGAGCTTGGCGTGCGCTACGAGGCCAATGCATCTGAGGCTGCGGCCGCGGCCATGCTGGCGGCATCCGTGCATTATCCGATCCGCGGCGCTGTCACCTTCAAGGGGCCGGTTGGCGTCAATGTCGCCTCCGACGCGCTCGCCAACCTGTCGTCCTCCGGCGTGACCGGCGGCGCACTGGTGATCATCGGCGAGGATTACGGCGAAGGCTCCTCGATCATGCAGGAGCGCAGCCATGCCTTCGCGATGAAATCGCAGATGTGGCTGCTTGATCCACGGCCCAACCTGCCTTCGATTGTTCAATCGGTGCATCAGGGATTTGAGCTGTCGGAAGCCACCAACACCCCGGTCATGCTGATGGTGCGGATCCGCTCCTGCCATGTCACCGGCAGTTTCGAGGCCAAGGATAACAAGCGGCCGCCATTTACCGTCAAGGATGCGCTGGCCACGCCGCGCAGCGACTACGCGCGCGTGGTGCTGCCGCCGATGTCCTATCTGCAGGAACACGACAAGATCAACAATCGCTGGCCGGCGGCGCAGAAACACATCGTCGAGCACAAGCTCAACGAATTCTTCGGCCCCAGCGAGGCACCGGTCGGCATCGTCCTGCAGGGCGGTATGTACAATGGCGTCATCCGCGCCCTGCAACGTCTTGGCCTGGCCGACATTCATGGCGACACCGAGATCCCGCTCTACGTGCTCAATGTCACCTATCCGCTGGTCAATGATGAATTCTTCGAATTCTGCGAAGGCAAATCAGCTGTTCTGGTTGTCGAGGAGGGCCAGCCGGAATTCATCGAGCAGGCTCTGGGGGCAGCCCTTTACAAGACCGGGCGCACCATCAAGCTGCATGGCAAGGACATGCTGCCGATGGCTGGCGAATATACCGGTCAGGTGATGCTTGATGGCCTTGAAGCCTTCCTGAAGAAGGCAGCACCGGAAATGCTGCCGGCCCGTCTGCGCGCGCCCAACTCAGAGGAGAAGCCGGCGCTCCCCGATCTCTCCAAGACGGTTCCGATGCGCCCGCCCGGCTTCTGTACCGGCTGCCCGGAACGCCCGATCTTCGCGGCCATCAAACTGACCGAGCAGGAATTCGGCAAGCACCAGATCGCCGGAGACATCGGCTGCCACCTGTTTGCCACCCTGCCCCCGTTTGAAATCGGCGGCTCGACCATGGGCTATGGTTTGGGGCCGGCCTCCAACGCAGCCTTCGATGGCGGCGGCGACAAACGTTCGATCTCCATTCTTGGCGATGGCGGCTTCTGGCACAACGGCCTGTCGTCCTCGATCGGCAACGCGGTCTACAACAAGTCTGACGGCGTTATCGTGATTGTCGACAATTTCTACTCCGCCGCCACCGGCGGACAGGACGTGCTGTCGTCACGCGCCGACAATCCATCCAAGGCCACCGGCCATCCGATTGCTGATGCGGTCAAGGGCGTTGGCGTCAAATGGGTGCGCCAGCTCGACCGCACCTATGACGTGCCAAAGATGCGCGAGATCCTGAAAGAGGCCCTGACCACCGACCATGTAGGCCCGAAGGTCATCGTCGCCTCATCGGAATGCATGCTCAACAAGCAGCGCCGCGAAAAGCCGCTGATGAACAAGGCGATCAAGGAAGGCCGCCGGGTTGAAAAGCCGCGCTTCGGTATCGATGAAGACGTCTGCACCGGCGATCACGCCTGCATTCGCCTGTCGGGCTGTCCTTCGCTGTCACTCAAGAAACTTGATGATCCGCTCCGTGACGATCCTGTCGCCAGTATCGACCAGAGCTGCGTTGGATGCGGCAACTGCGGCGAAGTCGCAGACGCCGCCGTGCTGTGCCCATCGTTCTTCCGCGCCGAAGTTGTTCACAACCCCGGCTGGCTGGAACGCAAGCTGGGCAGCATCCGCAGCAAAACAATTGCTTGGCTTCAAAACCGCCGCTCGAGCAGCCGCATAGAATTCGCCCGGAGCTGATCGCATGGCAACCAACACATTGACACAACTGCAACCCAAGCAGCCCGACACCGCACTCGATCAGATCATCAAGATCGCCATCATGGCCGTCGGCGGCCAGGGCGGCGGCGTGCTGACCAATTGGGTGGAAGATTGCGCGCACCGCAACGGCTATGTGGTCCAGGCGACATCCGTGGCCGGCGTCGCCCAGCGCACCGGCGCCACCATCTACTACATGGAGATGGCCCCGGCGCAGGACCGGAACCCGGTGTTCTCGCTGATGCCGGCCGCCGGTGATGTCGATATTCTGGTGGCAGCCGAAATGATGGAAGCCGGACGCGCCATCATGCGCGGCTTTGTGACACCTGACCGCACCACCCTGATTGCCTCATCGCACCGCGCGCTTGCGGTTTCCGAGAAAATGGTGCCAGGCGATGGCATTGCAGACTCCGAAGAAGTGATCGCGGCCGCTGAAATTGCCGCTCAACGCTTCATCGCCTTCGACATGGAAAAGATGGCGATTGACGCCGGATCGATGATCTCGGCAAGCCTGTTCGGCGCACTCGCCGGCTCCGGCGCGCTGCCCTTCGAGCGCGAAAGCTTCGAAGCGGCGATCAAGGCGTCCGGCCGCGGCGTCGAGGCCAGCCTGCGTGCTTTCGCGGACGGCTATGAAGGCGCGGCCCGCGGCTGGGTCGAGCGGCCGCATTCCGGGGCGAAGACGGCTAAAACAGGCAACACTCCTGCGGGCCCGAAGCATCTGCTTGACCAATGGCAAAATCTAGAAGCGCGGGCCGCCGCCCTGCCCGCCGCTGTGCGCGACATGGCCCTGACAGGCCTGCGGGCAGTCGTCGATTTCCAGGATCTAGATTACGGGGCTGAGTATCTCGACCGGCTCGACAAGGTGCTGGCGCAGGACGATCCAGCAAAGGATCACGAACTGAGCCTGGAGGCCGCCAAATACATCGCCAAAGCCATGGCCTATGACGATGTGTTCCGTGTGGCTGACCTGAAGACCCGCGGCAGCCGCTTCGCCCGTGTGCGCAACGAGATTTCGCCGGCTCAAGGCACGCAGATGAAGCTCACCGAGTTCATGCATCCGCGCGCCGAGGAAGTCGTCGGCATGATGCCCTCCCGGCTGGGACGCCGCCTTTCCAAAAGCGAAAGATCAATGCGGTTGATCGACAAGCTGGTCAACAAGGGCCGCAGACTGCGCACCGACCGGCTGCTGCCCTTTGCCCAGCTCTACATCCTCGGCGGGCTTCGCAAGTACCGCCGCGGCACTCTGCGCCACGCCACCGAGAAAGAGCATCTCGACACCTGGCTTGAGCAGGCCATGACTTACTGCAAGATTGATTATGCACTCGGCGTCGAGACCTTGCGCAACCGGCGCCTGGTCAAGGGCTATTCCGACACCCATGCGCGTGGCCTGTCAAAGTTTGACCGGGTGATGGATGGCGTTGCCCTGCTTGCCGGTCGTGATGACGCCGCGCATTGGTGCAAATTGCTGCGCGAGGCGGCACTTGCCGATGAAAAAGGAACCCAGCTTGAAGGCGCGCTCAAGACAGTGCAGTCCTTTGCCGGACAGGATGCAACCGCGCTGCAGAACTGAACCGGGCCGGCAGAGGCCAGCCAAAGAGCGTGTCCAGGCCTCACAGACGTGCCGGCCAACCTTTGCCGGGGCCCGGAAGCCTTGGCTTGGCCCTGATTCGCCGTCCAGCCAAGGTCTGCGAGACTGCCGGGAACTGGTCGTGAAATGAACAGGCCGCGCCGATAATCCATGGTATGGATTGCCTGCAGGGCGCGTTCGCCGTCTTCGACATCTTGTCAGGTATAAGAGATCAGGTATGAGCCGAAAATTGCCGCCTCTCAACTGGCTCCGCGCTTTTGAAGCTTCCGCGCGAAGCCAGAGCTTCACCAGGGCCGCCGCCGAACTCAACCTCACCCAGGCGGCGATCTCGAAACAGGTGAAGCTTCTCGAATTGCATCTGCGCGAACCGCTTTTCATCAGAAATCCGCGCAGCCTGGAGCTGACAAAGACCGGCGAAGCCTATCTGCCGAAGGTCCGTGATTGTTTCGACCGGCTGGCCGCGGGAACCAACGAGGTTTTTGGCCGCCGCCGCAGCGAGATGCTGACGATCCGGTGCATGGTCGGGTTTTCGATCAACTGGCTGGCGCCCCGGCTTCCCCGGTTCATGGCGCGCCATCCCGGGCTGACCGTCCGCATCATCTCCAGCGTCTGGGGCGATGAGTTCGATCGCGAACAGTTCGATTTCGATATCCGCTATGGCATCGGAAAGTGGCCGGGACAAAAGGCGCGCCGCCTGACATGGGAAACCATAACACCGGTGTGCAGCCCTGCCCTGCTGCAGGGGGAAAAGCCGATCCGCAATCCCGAAGACCTGGCCGACCACCCATTGCTGCATGTGCTGGGCTATGAGGAAGGCTGGGGATTGTGGCTCAACGCGGCCGGCGTTGGCGGTGACATCGACAAGGGCCGAGGGCTGCATTTCGACACCTCGCTGATCGCCTTCGAGGTCGCGGCCAAGGGCGCGGGGGTCGCTCTGGGCCGCTCCTGCATGACCGAAGAGGACCTGTTATCGGGCCGCCTTGTCGCGCCATTCGACCTGGCATTGCCGATCGACCAGGCGTTCTACCTGATCACACCATCCGACAACACGCCCCACCCCGATGCCGGGCTGTTTCATGATTGGTTGATCGAGGAAGCCGAACTTGCGCGCACAGCCGGAGATGCGGCATAATCCGACCGAGCGAGGACGACCTCCCCATCCGGAAAACAGCCGTCGGGACGACCCGGCAATGAGGTGGGGAGTCCCATGCGCACCACAAGAGACCGAATCCGTCACGCAGTGAGTTTCGAGATCATTGCACTCGTCGTGATCACGCCGATCGGCGCCTGGGCATTCGGGCTGCCGCTTGATCAGATCGGTGTCGTGGCCCTGGTCAGCGCCACCATCGCCACCGTCTGGAACTATCTCTACAATCTCCTGTTCGACCATGCCCTCATCCGGTTTGCGGGCCACGCCGGCAAGTCCATCCCGATGCGGATTTTCCACGCCTTGCTGTTTGAAGGCGGCCTGCTTCTCATCCTGCTGCCCTTCATCGCCTGGTATCTGGGCGTAAGCTTGCTCACAGCATTTCTGATGGACGTGTCATTTGCGGCATTTTACCTGGTCTATGCCTTCGCCTTCAATTGGCTCTACGACCTGGCCTTTCCATTGCCGTCTGAAAGTTCCGGCACAGCCAGTTGATATCCGATCAAACAAAAACGACCGCGGATTGCTCCGCGGCCGTATTTCTCTCGTCAAGGCCTGTGGATCAGGCGAACCACCAGCGTTCGGAGACCTTGGCGCCGTCGCTGAGCCAGTTGGCGGCGACATTTTCATCATGCGCAAGCGTCTTGTTGTGGGCGTGGATGAAACTGGCCCACATGCTCACGATAGCGCCGCCATCGTCCTGAAGCAGCCTCTGGGCTTCCCAATACCGTTCCTTGCGCATGGCTTCGTCGGTTTCCGACCGCGCGGCGAGAACCAGCGAGTTGAACTTGTCAGCGGATTCGCCGTCCTTCCACGCCGTGTCGTTCCACTCGGTGTCGCTGGTGTAGGCTGCCGAGTACATCCAGTCCTGGGTCGGACGTCCGCCCCAGTAGCAGGCGCACCATGGCTTCTTGTTCCACACGTTCGACCAGTAGCCGTCGCTTGGTTCGCGAACCAGCTCGATCTCGATGCCGGCTTCCTTGGCGGATGCCGCGATCAGCTGAGCCGCATCGACAGCGCCCGGGAAGGCCGCGTCGGAAACGGAAAGCTGGATGGCGCCCGAATGGCCGGACTTCTTGTAGTGCTCGGCGGCCTTTTCAGCGTCGAATTCATGCACCGGGAGTTCGGTGTTGAAATACGGCATCGATGCGTTGACCGGCACGTCATTGCCTGCCTCGCCATTGCCGAGCAGGATCTTGTCGACCAGTTCCTGGCGCTTGATCGCATATTTGAGCGCCATGCGAAGATCGTAATTGTCGAACGGTGCCGCATTAACCCGCATAGGGAAGGTGAAATGCTGCGTGCCGGTGGTCTTGAGAATATCAAGGATCGGCACCCGGCCCAGAAGCGCAACTGTCTTCGGATCGACGTTGTCGATGAAGTCGACATCGCCGTTCATGATGGCGTTCTGGCGCGCTGTGGTGTCAGACAGCGTGATCATCTCGACTTCGTCGAAATGGGCGCGGCCTTCCTTGAAGTAGTTCGGGTTGCGCTTCATCAGGATCCGCACGCCCGGCTCGTAGCTCTCGACGATATAGCCGCCGGTGCCGACCGGGCTGTTGGCGTCATCGATCTTGCCGTCGACCGAAGGCATGATCATGATGTGGTAATCGGAGACGATATACGGGAAGTCGGCATTGCCGCCGTCAAGCTCGAAAATGATCCGGTTGTCGCCGTCTTTCTTGATCTCCTTGATGGCGGAGAGCAGGCCTTTGGCCGCCGACTTCGAGTTCTCGTCGCGATGGTAATTGAACGTCGCGATCACATCATCGGCGGTCATGGTCTTGCCGTTGTGGAACTCGACACCCTGGCGCAGGTCGAACATCCAGGTCTTGGCACCGTTTGACGGCTCATACCCGGTTGAAAGTTCCGGGATCAGCACGCCGTCATTGTTGACTTCGGTGAGGTGGTTGCCGCGCGCATAGATGATGTTCTGCGACATGCCGTTCTCGGACGTGCCCGCATCCAGCGCATCGGTTGTCGAACCGTAGGAGGATCCCATACGGAACTTGCCGCCCTTCTTCGGGGTGGCGGCGAGCACGTCAGTCGCCAGCGTCAATGCCGAAGGAACTGCAAGGCCCGCGGCAATAGCAGCCTTGATGAACTGCCGGCGGTCGATCTGGCCTTCGCTGAGCCAGCGAGCCTGTTTCTTCAAATATTCGTCTTTCATGATACCTCTCCGTTGGATTCCCGTGTTTTTCTTGATTTTGGCATTGCGCAAATCGCAACCCCGGAATGAAGCTTCGCCTATCCTGTCCCGCTGGAGGCGTTTGTCAACAGCCGAGCCGGAACCAATGATACTGTGAGGTCGGAAACCAGAAGCCCAAAAAATGCAGGGGCAATGGACGGATTATGGTTATGGCAAACTGCCAGAATGGCCGATTCCGAACGCGCAGAGTGCAGCGGGCGGCAGATCGCCGCCAATTCCGAAGTACAAATTGGGTTATCTCCGCTTAGCCGGTTTACAAACGCCGTCCAACTGGCCAACAATATGAACCATTGACGAGCAACCGGCACAGACCGGATGACATCGACATTTCAATAGATGGCGGCAAGACCATCATACATCAGGGGAAGGAACACGCACTTGAATGCAGTGCTGTCGACCATATTGAAACGGCTTGGGCTAGGCATTGCCACGCTCTTCGTCGTATCAGCAATCATATTCAGTTCAATTTCAATGCTGCCGGGAGACTTCAGCGAAGCAGTCCTCGGCCAGGCCGCAACCAAGGAAACCGTCGCCGCATTCCGCAAGGAACTCGGCTTGGACAAGCCCGCGCCGGTTCGTTATTTCGAATGGGTCGGCTCGGTTCTCCAGGGCGATCTGGGGACCTCGTTTTCCGGCCGCAATGCCTCGGGCCAGGATCGCTCGCGTCAGGTCAGCCAGCTGGTCATGCCGCGGCTTTGGAACACCTTGTTCCTGGCCGGTGTGACGGCGCTGATCGCCGTTCCGCTGGCGCTGTTCCTCGGCCTGACTGCGGCGCTTTACCGCAACACTGCCTATGACAGGATCGTCAACGCCGCGACGCTGACGACAATCTCGACGCCCGAGTTCTTCGTTGCCTATATCCTGATCCTGTTTCTTGCCTCGCTCTGGCCTGTGTTTCCCTCGCTCGCCAACATCGATGCGTCGACGGCACTGGGAGAAAGACTTTATCGTGTGGCGCTTCCCGCGCTCACATTGACGCTGGTGATTGTGGCGCACATGATGCGCATGACCCGCGCCGCCATCATCAATCTGCTGGCCAGCCCCTATATCGAGATGGCGCGGCTCAAGGGTGCGTCGCGATCGCAGATCATTCTGAAGCATGCACTGCCGAACGCCTGGGCGCCGATTGCCACGGTGATCGCCTTCAATCTCGCCTATCTTGTGGTCGGTGTTGTCGTGGTCGAAGTGGTGTTCGTCTATCCCGGCATCGGCCAGTTGATGGTTGACGCCGTGACCAGCCGCGACATTCCCGTGGTACAGGCCTGCGCGCTGATTTTCGCTGCCACCTACATCCTGTTGAACCTGACAGCCGACATTATCGGCATCGTCACCAACCCGCGATTGTTGCACCCCAGATGAGCGAGCAACCAGAAACCTACGCCGCCGCCGCCGAAGTCGGCGCAGTTCGCAAACGCCGCACCGGCTGGGAGCGATTTGTCCTGCTGATGAAATCCGCGCCGCCAAGTGCCTGGTTCGGAATGATTGTCGTTGGGCTCTACATCCTTGTGGCAATCTTCGCCGACGTCCTGGCCCCCTACGGAGAAGCGGAAATTCATCCGATTCCCTTCGCCCCATGGGGTGGTGATTTCGTCTTCGGGACCGACCAGATCGGCCGCGACGTGCTCACCCGGCTTATTTACGGCGCCCGAAACACCATGGGTATTGCGCTTGCGACCACCTTCCTGTCCTTCCTCATCGGCGGCGGTCTCGGCCTGGTCGCGGCCATCAACCGCAGCTGGCTTGATCAGGCATTGAGCCGGTTTGTCGATGTGCTCATGGCAATCCCGAGCCTGATCTTTGCGCTGATGCTGCTCTCAATCTTCGGCTCGACCATCACCAGCCTGATCATGATCATCGCGGTGCTTGATTCCACCCGCGTGTTCCGCCTCACCCGCGCTGTCGCGGTCAATGTGGCGGTTATGGATTACGTCGAGGCGGCAAAATTGCGCGGCGAAGGACTGGGCTGGATCATGCGCCGGGAAATCCTGCCCAACATCATGCCGCCGCTGGTGGCCGAATTCGGGCTCAGATTCTGCTTTGTGTTCCTGACCATCGCAGCCCTATCCTTCCTCGGCGTCGGCATTCAGCCGCCAACTGCTGACTGGGGCTCGATGGTTCGCGCCAACGCCTCGCTGATCCAGTTCGCAAAATACGACATCACAGCGGCCATCACACCGCTTCTGCCGGCTGCGGCCATTGCACTGCTGACCGTGGCCGTCAACTTCATCGTTGACTGGTTCCTGCAGAAAACAAGCGGGCTTCGCGAATGACCGACACTTCCCAACAGAGCAACGAAATCCTGCTTGAGATGCGCGACATCCGCATCGACGGTTATTCCGACGAGCAATGGCACCCGATCATCAAGGGCGTCGACCTGACATTGCGCCGCGGAGAGATCATGGGTCTGATCGGCGAATCCGGAGCCGGCAAGTCGACGCTCGGCAAGGCCGCCATGGGCTACACCCAGCCCGGCTGCAAATTGACCGGCGGTTCGATCATGTTCGACGGCATCGATCTGGCGAAAGCCAGTGACCGTAAAAAACGGCAGCTGTGGGGAACCCGCATCGCCTATGTGGCGCAATCGGCGGCTGCCTCGTTCAATCCCGCCCACCGCCTGATCGACCAGACCGTCGAAGCCGCGACACGGCGCGGCATCCGCTCGGACGCAGATTCCCGGGCCGATGCTGTGGACCTGTTCCGTGCCCTGCAATTGCCCAATCCGGAAACCATCGGCAATCGCTATCCGCACCAGGTATCGGGCGGGCAGCTGCAGCGGGTGATGACGGCGATGGCCATGTCGCCGCGACCGGATCTGATTATCTTCGACGAACCGACCACCGCGCTTGATGTCACCACTCAGGTCGAAGTGCTCGCCTCGATGCGCCACATCGTCGAGGAATTCAACACTGCGGCAATCTACATCACCCACGACCTTGCCGTCGTTGCCCAGATGGCCGATTTCATTCAGGTGCTGCGCTATGGCGAAGAGGTCGAGGAAGCCCCGACCCGGGAGATGCTGACACACCCGAAAGAGCCCTACACCAAATCGCTGTGGTCGGTCAGGGCGCTGGAAAAACCCGAAATCAAGGGCGAAGACATTGTCTTGTCCATCGACAACGTCGATGCCGCCTATGGCCCGCTCAAGGTGCTGCACGATGTTTCCATCAAGCTGCCGCGCGGACGGACCGTCGCGGTCGTGGGCGAATCCGGATCGGGCAAGTCAACCACGGCACGGGTGATGACCGGCCTGCTGCCACCACTCTCAGGAACGGTCACATTCAATGGTGAGGTCCTGCCTGCCGATTTGAAAAACCGTACAAAGGATCAGCTGCAACGTATTCAGATGATCTACCAGATGGCTGACACGGCGATGAATCCGCGCCAGACGGTCGAGGACATCATCGGTCGGCCGCTTGAGTTCTATCTCGGTCTCAAGGGCAAGCAGCGCGAAGAGCGCATACTCGAACTTCTCGACATGATCGAACTTGACGAGAGCTTCATGGACCGGCTGCCATCCGAACTCTCCGGTGGCCAGAAGCAGCGTATCTGCATCGCCCGCGCGCTGGCTGCCAATCCAGACATCATCATCTGCGATGAAGTCACCTCCGCGCTGGACCAGATCGTGCAGGAAGGCATTCTTCAGCTGCTGTTGCGGCTTCAGAAAAAGTACAACATCTCCTACCTGTTCATCACCCATGACATCGCAACGGTGAAGGCAATTTCGGACGAGATCGTGGTGATGCTTGAAGGCAAGGTTGTCGAACAGGGGCTCAAGAGCGAGATCCTTTCGCCGCCCTTCCCCGACTACACAAAACTTCTGCTGTCGTCGGTTCCGGAAATGGACCCGGACTGGCTCACCAACCTGCTGGCAAAACGCGACGTCTGAGCCGCTTGATCGCTGCGTTATCGCGCGGCGATCAGTGCAGGCAGGTCCGCCACCGATCCGATCAGGATGTCCGCCAGGGGCTCCAGTGTCTGGCGCGTACCTGTACCCGACAGAACACCTATGGCCGCACCTGCAGCTGCGGCGTGGGCCATTTCCATGTCGTGACCATTGTCCCCCACCATGGCGACCTGTGACGGCTCAAGGCCGAGATGCGCGGCAAAGGCCAGCACCATGCCCGCCTGGGGTTTCGGGCCATGGCCGCTGTCATAGCCGGCGATGAAGCCGATTTCAGAGGACAATTCGAGCACCTCGACAGTCCGGCGGATACTGGCTTCGCCGTCACTGGACGCAATACCCAGCGCCATTCCGGCACCGGCCAGTGAATGCATCAGCGCTTTCAGGTCGCAGATCGGCCAGGGCGACTCGGCGCCTTCGACAAAGGTCTTGTCGAGCCGGGCCATCAGATCTTCAGCCTCGAACGGACTGCCGTGCGCCACCATATGTGCGGCGATCTCGCTGGCATTCGCCGCCGCAAACATGCTGTCGGCGCGGGTCTTGCCGGTTACAGGGTCCATGCCGCATGCCTCCAGCAACACATCGGCCAGCGCCGCGTCGCCATCCGCCGCGATCAATGCCCCCTTGCGGTTGGTCGCAGCCCAGGTTCTGTCAAAATCGACCAGAGTGCCATCCTTGTCGAACAGGATTGCCTTGATCTCGTGACCCAATTTAAATGTCATTTTGCTTTTCCAGTTTGACAGAAGCTGTGCCTCGCGATTGCATGGGCGTCAACATCAGAAACCAAATTGAGGACATGCCCTTGCGCCCCGCCCCCTATGACACGCTGCTCGACGATGAAACCTGGGCATTCATCGACAAATCGATCGCGTTCTACCCTGAAAACGCCACCAGCCTGGACCATCAGGGCCAGCGCGGTGTTTACAACGCCCTCTGTAAGGCCTTTGACGCCGGCAGACCGTCTGGCGTCGCCGTCCGTGATTTCACAATCCCCGGTCCCGGGGGGAAAATCCCCTTGCGCGAATACCTGCCTGGATCCGGAGAATCAGCCGCATGCATCCTGTATCTGCATGGCGGCGGTTTCATCCTTGGCGGGCTGGAGAGCCATGACAGCATCTGCGCGGAAATTTGCGACCGGACCGGTTATGCGGTGACGGCGGTGGATTACCGTCTGGCGCCCGAACACCGGCACCCGGCCCAGTTCGACGACGCCATGGTGGCATTCCGCCACGTGGCAGGCGGCGCTGGACGGCCGGTCATCCTGTCTGGCGACAGCGCCGGGGGCAATCTGGCGGCAACTGTGGCATGGGCAACCCGCAACGATGATCCCAAGCCGGCAGGACAGCTGTTGATCTATCCGCTGCTTGGCGCTGACACCGGTAAGGGAACTTTTGTCAGCCATGCCAAGGCGCCAATGCTGACCACCGCCGACATACTCTATTATGACAGCCTGCGTTCCGGCGGCACGTCTCCGACAGACGACCCCTCGTTTACACCGCTTGCCGCAGATGATTTTTCCAGCATGCCGCCCACCATCATCATCACAGGCGAATGCGATCCGCTGTCAGGCGACGCTCCTGACTATTGTGAGCGGCTGGTCCGCGCAGGCGGAAAAGCCGCCTGCTTTGAAGAAAAGGGGCTTGTCCACGGCTATCTTCGCGCCCGTCACTCCGTCACCCGCGCGCGTGACAGTTTCACCCGGATGATCTCCGGCTTCACCGCACTCGGCAAGGGGGAATGGCCCTATTGAGGCCCGAAAGCCCGAGGGGCTGATCAGACGAAGCGGCGCGCAATCCTTTCATCCCACTCTTTCTCGAACATCACCGCATCGTTCTCCGTCGCCACCAGTTTTCCGGTGATGTAAAACCAGTCCCGGTCGCAGCGCATCTCCATCTCGGCGACCGTTTCGGTGAACCAGGTATCGCGCCCGCCGGTTTGCTCCCAGCGGATATGAGCGGTTGCAGACAGCGGATCAGCCGGATGGATCGACCAGCGTTCGCGCGTGGTACTGCCGGAAATCAGTCCGTGTTCGAGATCGCGGTTTTCACCTGCATCATTGAAGATCATGGTCGTGACAAACCCGGTTTCAGGGTCAGTCTCCGTGGTCCGGGTCGATGCTGACGGCCGCAGGTTCTCATGCCGCCATGGCGGGGCGCCCACCGGTTTTTCGAAACTGCACTCATCCTGATCAGCCAGCATCGCCCGGCACGGAAGCTTCAGCGTAGCCGCTTCAAGTGTCACGGCCGCATGCTCTGGCGCAGGCCATATGAACGGCCAGCAGCTGGTGGAAACAGCAACCCGCAAGCGGTGGCCTGCCGGCATCCGGTAGGCGATCTGGTCGAGCACGACGCTGGTTTCGAATATCTCGCCAGGGATCAGCAACTGCGGTGCTTCCGCCGATGTCCGGTGGGTCAGGTTGAGCACCCCCATGGTGATCAATGCGGAACTGCCGTCAGGACGCAGATCACACAGCCGGACCACGATCTGCGCCATCGGCTTGTCTGACCGGGCTTTGATCAGCAGTCGCGGCGCACCAACAATATCCAGCGGTGCATCGAGGACCTCGCCATCGAAACACACGGACCGCAGGTCATCAGCTGTTTGCTCATCCGGCAATTCCGGACCATAGGCAAAAGGAAAATACTCTCCCGCCTGACTGCCGCAATCAAGTGGCGAGATCACCTTCACAGGTTCAGTGATTGCGGCCTGCCCGAGCGTACCGTCACCCAACTCGAGTGAGGTGTCGGAGATTGCCTTTGACGGCCATTCGCTCTCGGCTATCCAGCGGCCCGGGCGTTCATCCACCCACCGCTCAGGCGCAATGCTGTCCATCAGCCAGGCGCGGTAGGCGGGCAGATCTTCAGCTCCATTGTCTATGCCTTTGAGCCAATGGTCCCACCAGCGTTTTGCCTCCTGCAAAAAACCGATGCGCGGCTCGGGTCCGGCGTAATGCGGATATTTGTGTATCCATGGCCCGACAAGGCCTTTGACCGGAGCTTCCAGGTTCTCGACCAGATTGGAAATCGTGTTCCGGTATCCGTCGTGCCAACCGCCGATCGAAAGCACTGCCGCTTCGATGGCGCTGTAATCCTCACAGACCGAGCCATGCCGCCAGTACTCATCCCGCGTCTGGCGGGAAATCCATTCACGCGCCAGAAACGGCATCTCCCTGAGCCGGTTAAGCCACAATTCACGCCATCCCGGGCCAAGCAGCAGAGGATCGGGCGGACGCGACGAATAAGACAGCATGTTTGCCGCCCAGCCGAAATTCTCGCCAAGCAGGCAGCCGCCCTTGAAATGGATATCATCGGCAAAGCGGTCGGCGGTGGAGCATATCGTGATGATCGCCTTGAGCGCCGGCGGCCTCAGTGCCGCGACCTGCAATGAGTTAAAACCGCCCCAGGATATGCCCATCATACCGGCCGTGCCCGAGCACCACGGCTGCGCGGTCGCCCAGGCGATGACATCGCAGGCATCCTGCAGTTCCTGCGCGGTATATTCGTCCTCCATCAGGCCTTCGGAATCGCCATTGCCGCGCATATCGACGCGAATGCAGGCATAGCCCTGACCTGCCATCCACGGATGCGTGATGCTGTCACGCACGATTGTCCCGTCACGTTTTCTGTAGGGCAAATGCTCGAGGATAACCGGAACCGGATCAGCAACCGCGTCTTTCGGCATCCAGATACGGGCGGACAACCGGCAGCCGTCCGGCATGGTGATCGGCTGGTCCTCGATCTCGACGACCTCGCGTGCGAACCCGGTTTCGATGTCCGGCATGAATGACGCCATGGCCTGTCTCCTGATATATCTATTGCGCCGAAACTGTCACGTCACAGCCCGGCTGCGCAATGCTTCCAACGACGATTCTGCAACAGATCCAAAGAATTGAAAGCACCTGCAGCATACCCCTCCGCCTGCGGGGTGCCCCGCTGCAATGCTGAAGGGTGGCAGGCTTTCCCTGCCCTGTGCGTAGGAAATCTAGGCGATCGTGTCGCTGCGTCCGGCCTGACGGCCCGAGAAGATACAGCCTCCCAGGAAACTGCCTTCGAGCGCATTGTAGCCATGATAGCCGCCACCGCCAAAGCCACTCACCTCACCGGCAGCAAACAGGCCTTCGATCCGTTCGCCCTGCGCATTGAGGACCTGGCCATTCAGGTCAGTCTCCAAACCGCCCAGTGTCTTGCGGGTGAGGATGTGCAGCTTGACCGCGATCAGGGGACCGTTCTCGGCATCAAGCAAGCGGTGCGGTTTTGCGGTGCGCATCAGCCTGTCACCACGGTAGTTCCGGGCGGCATGCACAGCCATCAACTGCGCATCCTTGGTGAAAGGATTGTCGATCTGTCTGTCGCGCGCGATGATCTGTGCCCGCAGTTTCTCAAGATCAAGGAGGTTTCCCCCTTTCTGGTTCATCCCGGAAACCAGATCCTCAAGCCTATCGGCGACGATAAAGTCTTCGCCGTGCTGCTTGAAAGCTTCAACCGCCGGAGTCCCCTGCTTGTTGAGAAGCCGCTGCTGGATAACCTTCAGCCAGCTCCTGGCAGCAAAGTCAGCATTCTGCTCGGAGCCCGAGAGCGCCACTTCCTTCTTGAGAATTTTCTGGGTCATGACGAACCAGGAGTAATCGTGCCCCGTGGCAAGGATCTCGCGCAGCGCCGAAAGCGTATCAAACCCCGGCAGGCACGGTGGCTTCAACCGGTTTCCTGTGGCGTCAAACCACATTGATGAGGGGCCGGGTAAAATACGGATCCCGTGATTGGGCCAGATCGGATTCCAGTTTTTCACGCCCTCGGTGTAGTGCCACATCCGGTCGGCATTGATCACCCGTCCCCCGGCGGCTTCGGTGATCGCGATCATCCGGCCGTCGACATGAGCAGGCACCCCGGAAATCATCTCGCGCGGCGGCTCCCCCAGCCGGTCACGTGGCCAGACCTTGCGGACCAGATCAAGATTTCCGCCGATACCACCCGATGTCACCAGCACGCTCGGCGCGCGCAACTCGAACTGGCCGGTAACCTCCCGGCTGGTCAGCTGGCCACGCTCCTTGACGTCATCAATCAGAACCTCGCCGGACACGCCTTTGACGACTTTGTTTTCGGTGATGATTGTGGAGCACCGGTGGCGGAACCTCAGCTCAATCCGCCCGGCCTTCACATGATCACGGACCCGTTTTTCAAATGGCGCAACGGTTCCGGGACCAACGCCCCAGACTATATGAAACCGCGGCACGGAGTTGCCGTGCCCATCGGCGAATGATCCGCCACGCTCGGCCCAGCCGACAATAGGAAACCATCGCATGCCCATCTGGTGCAGCCAGGGCCGCATCTCTCCGGCGGCAAAATCGACATAGGCTTCCGCCCATTTGCGCGGCCAGTAATCTTCCGCGCGATCGAACTGCGCCGACCCCATCCAGTCGCTCAGCGCCAGATCCCGGCTGTCCTTGATGCCCATCCGCCGCTGTTCCGGCGTATCCACAAGGAACAATCCGCCGAGCGACCAGAATGCCTGCCCGCCGAGAAAATTTTCCGGCTCCTGATCAAGGATAACGGCGGTCTTCCCCCGGTCAGCCAGCTCGGCTGCGGCAACAAGCCCGGCAAGGCCACCGCCGACGATGATCACATCATAACTGTCCATATTGTTTCACCCATCCAGGATTATTGTCGGCCGTCCGTGTCCCATGCATCAAAGAGCATTCTGACCAGGCCAGCAACACTGCAGTGCCTAACAGCAGACCGCATTCACCGGGCACTGCAAAGCTTTGGCATCAATCAGATACTCTTGAGCATCTGATTGGCAGCGAAAACTGTCTGGTAAAAACCGGCCTTCAGACCACGCACGGCTTCCTGTTGTACCCCGGTCACCGGCAACGGCAGATCCGCCTCGTCCCCGCCGGCCAGCAAGTCTGCCACCGCCTTGCCGAAAATCGTGCCCGGCGCGATGCCTCGGCCATTGTATCCGATCGGCGTATAAAGCCCCTCGGCCAGACGGTGTATCCGCGGAATATGGTCAGCGGTCATGGCGATCTGCCCATGCCAGCTTTTCTCGAAAGCCACAGGTCCGAGGTCCGGAAACAAACGCTTGAGCTGCCGCGCGGCCCAGCGCTCCGACAGCCCCTTTGCACCTCCGATGACCGAGCCCATCGAACCGATGATCAGCCGGTCTTCCGCATCGCGCCTGAGCGAAAACATCACCGTCCCGGTATCCCACAATCCTTGGCGTTCCGGGAGAATAGAAGCGACCCTGTCGCCCAGAGGGACAGTCGCAACCTGAAAAAAGTTGATCGGCACGAAGCTTGAGCGCAGACCCGGCCACAGCTCGTCGGTATAGGCATTGGTGGCGAGAACCACGGATTTTGCGGAGACTGTGCCACTGGCGGTCTCAAGCAGCCACCGGTCTGCCTGACGGACGAGCCTGGTGACACTCACACCGGTATGGATCCGCGCGCCGGCTGCCTTGGCCGCACGGGCCAGCCCACGAACATAGCCCATCGGATTGATCGTGCCGGCGCGCGAATCCAGCAAACCGCCATGAAATGCTGACGATCCGATCTTTTCGCATGCCGCGTCTCTCGAGAGCAACGACACCGGCGCACCCAGCCGGCGCCACTCTTCCGCCCTTCGCGTCAAATCTCGGAATCCAGCGGGAGAATGGGCAGCATGAATAGTGCCTGTGCGGGTCAGTTCGCAGCGGATTTGATACTTCTCGATCAGCGACATCACATAATTGGGGCCCTCGCCAAGCACCTCGACCAGTCTGGCGCCACGCTCCTCGCCGACATGCGCGCGCACATCCTGAGGCGGCAACCACAGGCCTGCATTGACCAACCCGACATTGCGTCCGGAGCCGCCATAGCCAATCTGCCTGGCTTCCAGAACGCATACGCCCAGACCATTTCCAGCGGCGTGCAGTGCGGTTGAAAGGCCGGTAAAACCACCCCCCACAACAGCGATATCGGTCACCACATCCGCAGTCATCGGCGATACAAGATCAGGCTCTTCGGCGGTCTGCTCCCACAAGGACAATGTCGGTGAATGTGCCATGCCTGCATGCCCTGATTACTGATAGATCCATGCCGGTCCACAGTGGAATCCGCGCTTGACGGGCCAAGTGTTGAACCAAGGTTCGTGATGCGTCAATCATGCATGTGAATGCAGGTCGCGGTTTGGACAGGAAAACCCATGGCCGGAACAATCTCCCCCGTCGCAGACCTCGTAGCCGCCGCCCGCGCCCGTATCAAAGACAGCGAAAGAGGAAGCCTTCGGACAGGACTAGAAGTTCATTTTCATTGTGCATCTGGCTGGCGTTCGGCGCGGACCACCGCGACACTTAATGTTGATCAAATCCCTCTTCGATCCTCCACTTGACCTTTTCCGCATCCAGAAAATCGATCGAGTGGACGACCGTGCTGTTTTCGTTGAGAAAACAGACATGGTAATTCGGCGCCAGATCGCCGTAACCCATCCGGTTTATCTGACCTGAAAAATCCGGCCAGCAGCTGTGATTTGTCGAGCGCGGCGCCGAATAAGGCACACCCGAAACAGCACCGCTCAGCGTGTAGTGGCAATGGCCGAAGAACAGGTGCGCGGCAGTATCATTGTATTCCTTGAGCAGGGCCTGCAACGCACGCTCGTCGGCATTCCCGATGATGTCGGCATTGGCAACATGCACCCGAACCGGATTGTGGTGCATGAACAGATAGGCTCTTTGTCCCTTGCGCCGCGCCTCATCGAGTGCGCCCTTCAGCCAGGCCATGCGGCTCTCGCAATAGCGACCGCTGTGCTGCCCCTGATCAACCGTGTCCATGTAGACAAACACGCCGGCCGGTGTTTCCTCGGTCCACTGAATGAAACCGGCGTCATCGCGCAGGGTGTTGGGAAACACCGAAGCGAACATCTCACGGCTGTCGTGATTACCGATCAACAGCCGGGGCTCGAGCCTGTCCTTGAGTGAACTGTTGGCAAGAATGGCCTGCAGCTCGCGGTAGCTCTCTTCCGAACCCAGATGCGTCAGGTCTCCGGTGATCACCACGCGATCAGCGTCATGATCATGCGTCTCGACATAGGCAAGGCATTTCTTGAAGTTGGCGATCGGGTCCTGTCCGAGAATGGGTTTGGCATGGATATGAATGTCAGAAATATGCACCAGCTTCATGATGGCCTCCGTTGTAGCCGCTTCCCCTTACCGCGGAAATATTGCCGCGCTGTGACGACTACCACTGACAAGTTCGATCATGCCCGGCAACTTGGCGCAAGCCGCTGGGGAGAATGCTTGACGAAGTGCCCCAATGCCGCCTCACTGCAAGCGCCCTTTGAGACAGGCTACAGATTTCCCTCGACCGGATTAAAACAGCGACGCCGCGCCTTCATCTCCCAAGCGGAACGAAAGCGCGGCGTCAAAACGATCTGTGTATCACCCGCCAGCTGCTCTCAGACCGGACCAGCCGGGCAAAAACAGCAAACAGGCAAAAGCAGTATTACAGCATGTCCAGGTTGATACCGACGGTGATCGCACCGATTGCCTCACCGGTTGCCGGGTCGGAAATGGTCAGGCTGGCCTGCGACTGCAACGCCTGGGTGGATTCGTCTTCCTCGACTTCATCGACAAAAACCTCGCCGGGACCGACACTATAGGTTTTCTGCCATTTGGCTTCATCACCCTGCCAGTAGTCGGAAGTCACGTCGCTCTGGCCGACATTGAGGCCCTTGGCGTCCATCACGAACATTTCGGTGATCATGCCCTGGCTGGCGTCTTTCTTTTCCATAAGGAATTTCGACAGAGCGCGTCCGAGGACTTCATCAACCATCGGTTTGTCAGACGCCGTTGCCTGAGCACGCCAGTCCTTGTCGAGCGCGTCAATGGCAGCCTGGTCCAGGTCCGCCGTCTTGGCATTTTGTTCCTTGATCGCATCAATAACGACCGGGTCGGTCAGCCAGCCTTCAACGCTGCTGCTGATGAAGTCTTTCACCGGCGCTACATGTGCCTCCTCCGCCATCGCAGAGACGGGTGCGAACGCGATTGCGCTGGCGACAAGCATGGCTGATGTAAAAAGCTTGATCTTCATAGGGGTTTTCTCCTCGTTTTGAAATCGATCGCGACCACTTCTGGCCGTTTCTGGTTGCAGGATGCAGGCCTAAAATTCTTCCCAATTGTCGGTGCTTGGGGCGAGAGCTGCATTTCCCTGGGTTTGGTATTGTGGCTGAGCCGCAGCGCGTGACGCGGTTGCCTTAGGCGTAGTTGCCGGTCCCGGCCGCGGACTTGGCGCCATACGTGCATGGGATGCAGCGCCGCTCAGCGTGAACGATGTGACGACGTCTGCAAGGCGCTGGCACTCTCCGGCCAGTTTCTGAGACGACATATTGCTTTCCTGCACCATCGCCGCGTTCTTCTGGGTCATGGTATCCATCTCATTGATCGCCATGTTGACCTGCGAAAGTCCTGTCGATTGTTCGCGTGAAGCTCGCGATATGGCATCAATCTTCTGCGCAACTTCGGTGATCTGCTTTTCAATCTGCTCCATTGACTGGCCGGTCCTGTTGACCAGATCGACGCCATTGCTCACCTGGGTTCCGCTCTCCTCAATCAGTTCCTTGATTTCCTTGGCTGCGTTTGCCGAACGTCCCGCCAGATCACGCACTTCCTGCGCAACCACCGCAAAGCCTTTGCCGGCTTCACCGGCACGCGCGGCCTCGACGCCGGCATTCAATGCCAGCAGGTTGGTCTGGAAGGCGATATCGTCAATCACCTTGAGAATCTGGGCGATGCGCGATGAGGATTCCTCGATGCCGCCCATTGCGGCGATCGCCGAACGGACAATCTCGGAGGAAGACGTTGCTGCATCGCGGGTGGACCCGACCAGATCGCCGGCCTCTGTTGCCTGATCGGAAGAGGCTTTCACGGTCGAGGTGATTTCGTCCAGCGCCGCCGCGGTCTGTTCCAGTGCGGCCGCTTGCTGTTCTGTCCTGCGAGCCAGGTCGTCGGTGGATGAGCCGAGACTGTCGGAAGCCTGCTTGACGGCCTGTTGAGCGCTGTCAATGGTGCCGACGGTCTGCTCGAGCGCGGTGAGCGCCTTGTTGAAATTGTCCTGCAAGGCAGCAAACTCGCCGCCCAGATCAGGTACCCGCGCAGTCAGATCACCAGCTGCAAGCTTTTCAAGCGCCGTTCCCAGTTCCTGAACGACCTTGCGTTGCGCCTGCGACGAGCGCTCGGATTCGCTCATATTGGCCTGCCGCTCCGCGTCCAGTTGCTCGCGCTGCCGCAGCATTTCGGCATCGGCATCAAGCTTCAGTTTCGCGGCCTCGCAGAACTCTGTCAAAGCACGGGCGACAACGCCGATTTCATCACCTTTCTCGGCATGTGGCACGGGTGCGGTGATATCTCCGGCCTGCAACTCGCCAATGCGCTGATTGACGTCGGCAAGCGGCCTGCCCACAAATTTACGCATGGCAAACAGCAGGATTGCGACAGCAACAATCAGGACAGCGATCTGCGATATCATTGCCTTGAGGGCAAACTCTCGTGCTGAAATGGAAATATCGGCTGTCGACCAGACAGTCTTGATCTGCCCCAGAGAGACGCCATCCTTGCCAGCAGGCAATGGAGCCGAAACGACGACCGCCCCCGCACGTTCCTCAAAAACTGCATTCGTCATCTCACCCGGGTTGGATTCCAGTGCCTTACTTATTGAAGCGTCCGGCGTCTCTGAACGGGTCCATAGGTCGACCTGCTCTCCGGCCTGATTGAAGGCGGTGAAGCCAACCAGAGCGAGTTTCGGATCATTTTGGAAAACTTCGTAGGCCGACCGGATAGCCTCGGTCTTGCCCCACTTTACCGCGCCGGCTGCCTGAGCGCCGATCAGGGTGGTATCCTTGAGCCAGTTGCGTTCGGCCGTCGCCATCTGGCTCGAACCCGACATTTGCGAGATCGCAAAGCTTGTCACAGCAAGTCCAAGCAAATTGACCAGAATGACGGTAATGGCAATTTTCTGCGTTATGCTACGCGAAGACCCTTGGGCTTTGTTAGCCGAGCTTTTCCTCAGATTGATCCGCATGTAATCCCCTCAACAAGTGCATAAGCCAACTCCCAGGTTTGCAATCATTGCGGATGGACAGACTTCATGCCTGCCGCTAGGCCTAACGTTTTCATCATCCAGACTGGCCTCAACTAGTTTCGGTACCCTTAATATTTAGGGGGTCAATACTGACAAAAATGTACGGAACATAAATAATCCACCCAACAATTCGCATATCACGGCATCTCATCTGATCCAGATGCCCTCGAACGCGGCGGCACGGTTGTTTGTGACAATGGCAATCTCTAGGAATCAATCGACATTTCCAAACGCGGCCAGCGTAGCAGGAGGCCAAATGCCGAAGAAGAAAATCCGCAAAGTGTATGACGCACTCATCGAAGGCGCTTATCAGGGTTTGTCAGACGTCGAATTGCACGATTATGTCTTCAAGACTTGTCCCAAGGCCACCAGCAAGCGGCTCGTCCGCGCCGCTCTGCTGGCGCTCAGCGATCCCAATGTTCAGGACCGCAATGTTCTCAATGTGATTTATGCACTTGCCATCAAACATCGCCTGGATGGTGGCCCTGATGCCGAAGAGGACGAGGATTGAGCCCTCGGCTCATGCAGACCGCAGAAAAGCAGAGCCATTCCGGCTGAGCCTGGCGGCACCCTGAAAACAGCCGCCGGTCAGTCCCGCTTAGAGACACACATGGCCCTTGTCATATAGGCGACCAATGCAGCCCCCGCGGCCTGCACCTCACCCGAATTGTCGATGATCACATCTGCGTCGAACCGGGATTCCAGAGCTGAAGCGCGGGCCAGCCTGGCCTCGATTTCCGACGCGTTCTCGCGCCCTCTCGCCTCAAGCCGCTTGGCCAGAATGTCAGGATCCACCCTGATTTCCACCGCAACAGCGCTCGGGAACACCTGCTGGATGATGGCCCAGGCTCCCCTTGAACCGTTGACGACTGCAAGCCGGCCCTCTGCCAAATGCGCCTCGATGGCGCGCGGCAGGCCATAACGCAATCCGTTTGCAGACCATGTCAGCGAAAATTGCCCCTCATCGATTGCCGCATCAAATTCGGCATCGGTCATGGCGATATGGTCTTCACTCCCCGCATCTGCAGGCCGGGTGATTACCCGCCGGACAAACAGCACGTCTGCCCGGTCGCCGAGTTCATTGCAGGCATAGGACATCAACGTGTCCTTGCCCGAGCCACTCGGCCCAAGCACGACGACAAGCGGACCCGTCACCTCGGTCGTCATGGTTTTAGAAACCTGCATCAGGCGACCCGCTCCCCCTGCCGCCAGACCGAACGCACCACCGGCACACCGCTCTCCCGGCGGACACGAACGAGATCCGCACGTTTTCCGGAACTAAGGCTGCCGCGGTCATCAAGACCGACCGTTTTCGCAGGCGTGGCGGTCACCAGACGGATGGCGGCCGGCAGATCGAGATGTTCGATTTCGTCAGCCAGGACAAACGGGGCATGAATCAGACTGAACGGAATGTAATCCGATGACAGCACATCCAGAACACCCGCCCGGGCCAGATCGGTTGCTGCAATATTGCCCGAATGGGACCCGCCCCTCACCACATTGGGTGCCCCCATCAAGACGCTCATGCCGGCCTTGTGGGACGCCTGCGCCGCCTCGATGCTTGTCGGGAACTCGGCGAGCTTGACGCCGAAGCCCGCCGCTTCCTCGACATGATCAAGGGTCGCATCATCATGACTGGCAATGGTGATGCCACGCTCGGCGCACGCGCCGGCGAGAAATCTGCGGTGCTTGTCAGAATAGCGCGCCGACGAATCCTGCCGCCGGGTCACGAAATGGGCAAAGGCCTCATCTGACAACCCACGCTTGGTTTTGTAGTAGAGGGTATATTGCTCCATCGTCTGGAACTGGCGCTGACCCGGTGCATGATCCATCAGCGAAGCGAGCCGGACTTGCCCATCGGTCTGAAAATCGGCGAAGTGCTCAAGCACATCCGCCGCCGAGACTTCGCATCGCAAATGAATAAGGTGATCGGCGCGCAAGCGGTTTTCGGACCTCGCTTCAGCCAGCGCATCGGCAATGGCGCGCATTTCACCGACCACAAACCCGTCATCGGCATCAGATCCGAGCCGCAGACAATCAAAGACCGTCGTAATGCCGGAAGAGGCGATTTGCGCATCATGGGACTGAATGGCCGAAATCGCATTCCAGCGCACGCCGGGACGGGGCGAATAATGCGATTCAAGATGGTCGGTGTGGAGTTCCACCAGGCCGGGAATGATGTAGTCCCCGTCCATGTCCACGCCGTTGGCCGACTTGCCTTCCGCGATCTCGGAAATCAAACCGTCCTTGAAGACAAGGCTTCCGGAAACAATCCGGTCTTCGAGAACAAGCCGGGCATTGGTCAATATGGTCTCGGTGGTCATGCAGGCAGTCTTTCTGTGCTGGCTGAACGCAAATCCGTCCGGCTGTAAATTTCAAAAGGGGCCCCGGGTTCAGGCTCGACAAAAAGCGTCAGAGCCCTGACTTTGATCGGCTCGGCCAGAGCAGGCGCGAAATGAGCGCTTGCCGCTTTGGCGATACGCGTGATGTCAGGCTCGGAAAGCCGTGTTGTCAGGGTCATGTGAAAGCGGAACTGGTCGAAGACATAGGGATAGCCCCAGCGCATCAGGTTTCTCAGTTCAGCCGAAGACAGCGAATCCGGATTACGCCGTTCGATGCCCTTCTCCGAAAGCGGTGCGCGAAGCGGTTCGAAGGCTTCAACAACGGAGTTCGCAAACGCATTCAGTTCCGCGGATGGGTATTCAGGCACGAGCGCCAGGAATCCCTCGAGCTTGCCAACAACCAGCGACGGGATTTCGAATGGTCCCGTCTGTTCGGCAAATGCTTCCATGGCATCCATCAGATCCGCTTCGCTGCGTCCCTCGGCCAGATGAAACGGCGCCTTCAGTGTGGCGTGAAAACCGTAGCGCCGCGCCGGACCTGTAATCGAAGCCAGCTCGCTTGCACCGAGTCCCTCCAGGTCGGGATGCTCAACCGCGGCACCGGTAGCAGCATCCCTGCCCAGCCACGTCGCACCCAGCTCATGAAGCGTATCGCCCTGACCGGGACTGAAATAGAACGCATACCGCATCACACCTGCCCCCTGCCGATCAGCACGCCGCGCAAGCGCGAGGAGATCGTGTCAAATACATAAACCACGAACAGGATCAACAGCACCATATAAGCGACATTCTCCCAATCCGCATTGGTGCGCATCGCCTCCCACAATTTCAGGCCGATGCCACCGGCGCCGACAGCGCCAATGATTGTTGCCGAGCGCGTGTTCGATTCCCAGAAATACAGCGACTGGCTTACAAACACCGGCAAAACCTGCGGCACTACGCCAAATCGTTGCACCAGTACCGGATTCGCGCCCAGCGAGCGTACACCCTCGCGCTGTTTCTCGTCGATGTTTTCCAGGGCCTCGGAATAGAGTTTTCCAAGCGTTCCCGTATCGGTGAAGAAAATGGCGGAAATACCGGCAAGCGGCCCCGGGCCAAAGGCCCGGGTGAAAAACAGCGCCCAGATCAGCATGTCGACCGAACGCAGGAAATCGAACAGCCGTTTGGTCACCTGGTTGGTCAGGAAACTCGGCGTGATGTTGCGCGCCGCCATGAACGACAGCGGAAAGGCGATTGCCGTGGCAAACAACGTCCCGACAAACGCCATGACGATGGTTTGACCGAGCTTGATGTAGACATCACCGTGCTGCCATTCGGCATTGTTGAGGAAATTGTCCACAGCAAGCGACAGATTCGACTGAGCCGGCTTGATCCGCTCGCCCCACAGGATCGTTGCCATCACGTCGCCAAAGCCGCGGTTCCAGAACGGCGAGGACGTATCGAAGACGAAATTCTCCCAGCCGAGAAAACGCTGCCGGATTTTCACCTCGTCATCTTCGATTTCGACCCGCCCGGCAAATCCGAAGCTGGCGATCATCTTTTCACCGTCCCGGCGATCGACCACCCAGTGCGGCAGAGCGCCACCGGCGCGCACAACACCTTCAGATCCGATATTGAGAACAACCGTTTCAGCACCGCGTGTCAGCGTCACGCGATAGGGCTCCACCAGGACCGAACCCGAGCCCATGTCGACATTGACACTGACGGGCAGAATTTTCCGCTCCGATGTGGCCGGCGCGGCCTTTGCCGGCGATCCGGAGTCAACAGCTGCGCCGCCAGTCGCAGCGCCCGGCGCCATGAACCCTGTCGACGTTCCCTTCGCACCAGGAACCATGAAACCCGTGACCTCAGGCGGTGCCTCGACCGGTGCGGCTTTTGTGGCCTTGGTGATCACAGTCACTTCAGCCTTTTCGCTCACCAGCCAGTCTGGCTTGGGATCAGAACCCAGCGGCGAGTATTTTGGAAACTCCACCTCCAGATAGCCGTCGTGATAAACAATATCCGGCCGCACTTCGTAAGACACCCAGTCAGCCAGATAGCTTCCGGCAATGTCCCAGCTGCCGCGCTGAAACACCTGCCCAATGGCAAACAGATTCCATGCGAAGACCAGATAGAGGCCAACGGCCGCCGCAATCAGCACCTTGCCATAGCGGCTTAAAAACGACCGGTTGAAGACATCCGGGTAGCGTCCAACAATATCGTCAAGCTGGTTTGCGGTCATCGCGGTCATGACAAGGCTCCTGGATGGGCACTGGCGAAGGCCTGCTCGCCAACCACGCGTTTGCGCAACCAGGCAGACAGCTGGTCGACCGCAATCACGGTGATGAGCAGCAGAAGGACGATGGCAATGGTCTTGGCCTCATGGCCCCGGCTGATGGAAAGCCGTAGAGCCTCGCCGATGCCGCCGCCACCGACCGCACCGATAATCGTGGAGGCACGCACATTGATTTCGAGCCGGAGCAGCGTGTAGCTGAGGAAATTCGGCAATACCTGGGGCACCATTCCAAACCGTACCCGCTCGACCCAGCTACCGCCAACCGCGCGCAAGCCTTCATCAGCTTTCATATCGGCGTTCTCGACCACTTCGAAAAACATCTTGCCCAGGGAACCGATGGTATGGATTGCCACGGCAATGATTGCCGGCACTGGTCCGAGCGAGAGGATGGCGGCGAAGAACCCGGCAATCACGATCTCGGGAAAGGCCCGCAGGATTTCCAGAAAGCGCCGCACGAAACCGCGCAGCCAGCCTCTGGTCGTAAGATTCGAAGCAGCAAGAAAGCACAGCAGAAACCCGAATGTGAAACCGATGATGGTCGAGACGATCGCGATGTTGATGGTCTCGATCATCTTGAACACATATTCCGGCATGTAGAGATTTTCGGTCAGGTAGACCCGGCCCACCGGATAGTCATATTTCAGCGAACCGTCGGCATAGGGAGTTTCCAGGTCAAATAGTGCCCGCCAGATTTCCCACCCGTCACGCGGGATCATGTCGCCGAAGAAATCGAAGAAGTGTGGCAGCCGGTCCCAGAACTTTCCGGCATTGGTCTCGTTGGCAAACCACAATGAACCGGTCAGCGCCAGCAACAGGAGCACAAGCCCCAATCCGGTGTAGAGACGGCGCTGCCGGGCGAGAGCCTGCCAGTGCTGCTCGGTCTCGAAGACCAGTGATGAATGTGGGGGCTTGGTCATGATGGGTTCCTGCAAAGACAGGGAAAACCACGGCCCCTTGCACAGGAGCCGTGGTCAACTGGTCGAATTGAAACTTACGAGCCGATCTTGGCTTTGCGAGCGTCGATGATTGCCTGGTAGAACGTGGCGTCAACTTCGGTGTAGCCTTGGTAATCGCCGCCCTGGATGGCGGAGAAGCAGGCCGGATCGCTCTCGGGCAGAGCCATCATGAAGTCCTTGAACTTTGCCTTCATGTCGGTGTCCATTGTCGAGCGGACAACAATCGGACCGTTCGGGATCTGCGGCGACTGCCAGACCTGAACCAGATCACCCATGTCGACGATACCCTTGTCGACCATCTTCTTCAGATTGCCCGATGTGTAGCCGTCCTTGAACTCGCCAACGCCCGAAGCCCAGGTTGTGCCAGCGTCGAAGTTGCCCTTGACCACTTCCAGAACCAGGTTCTCGTGACCGCCGCCGAAGCCGGTCTCGGAGAAATACTCGGCAATCGGCATGCCGATGGCGGCAGGCAGTGTCACCGAAGGAACCAGGAAGCCGGAGGTAGAGTCCGGATCGGCAAAGCCGAGCTTCTTGCCCTTGAGGTCTTCAAGCGTGGTGATGCCCGAGTCCTTGCGCGCAACCATGACCGAATAATAACCGGTGGCGCCGTCTGTCTGGATGGTGGTCAGGATCGGTTCGACAGCTTTGGGGTCGTCGAGATAGACCTTGGCATAGCCGGAAGCACCGAGTTCGGCATAATCAAGCGTGCCGCCAAGCAGGCCCTGGATCACGCCGTCATAATCGGCTGCCGGGAACAGCGAAACCTTTTCAACACCGAGCACGGCGGGAAGCGTGTCGACCATGCACTGGAAGCTGCGCAGACGGTCGGCTTCATTTTCGCCACCGAGAATTCCGATGCGGAAGTCCTTGAGATCTTCCGCGCCTGCAGGCTGGACAGCGAGGATGGCAGCGAACGACGCCGCGGCGAGAAGGGCTTTCTTGAACATTTATCTGCTCCTGGTTCGAAACCGGCGGCATGCCGGCAATTCCGTGGGTTGAGCCTGTTACGCGGGCAAGGCGATCTCGGCGGCTGCAGGCTTGGCGCTGAGCGTTGGTTGCAGCTGACCGTTGGATTTGGGTTTCGCCGGGACGACGGGGCGTTCGGCTGAAATCGACGTCGAGGTGATGCTTTCGGAAATCTCGGTGCCGTCTCCCGACGCACCATAGATCATCCGCACCGCATCGGTGGTCAGCTCGTCTGGCGGGCCGTCGAACACCACCTTGCCGCCGGCCATGCCTATGACCCGCTCGCAATAGGCGCGTGCCGTATCAAGCGTGTGCAGATTGGTGACCACGGTGATGCCTTCGCGCTGATTGATGTCGCGAAGCGCATCCATCACGATCTGCGCATTCAGCGGATCGAGTGAGGCGATCGGTTCATCGGCCAAGACCATAGAGGGCGACTGCATCAGCGCCCGGGCAATGGCGACGCGCTGCTGCTGGCCACCGGACAAGGTGCCCGCCATCTGCAACGCTGTCTGGGCGATACCGAGACGCTCCAATGCAGCAAGCGCGCTGGCGCGCTCCTCGACGGTAAAGATGTTGAGAATATTGAGCACCGTGGAGCGGTGATTAAGCCGGCCGAGCAGCACATTGGTCAGCACATCAAGCCGCGGCACCAGATTGAACTGTTGAAAGATCATGGCGCAATCGCGATGCCAGTTGCGCAGCTCGTTGCCGCGCAGACCCGACACGGTCTTGCCCTTGAACCGGATCTCGCCGCTGCTTGTCGGCGTGAGCCGGTTGATCATGCGCAGCAGGGTTGACTTGCCAGCCCCCGAACGCCCGATCACCCCGACCATCTGCCCTTCGGGAATTGACAAGCTGACAGCATCGACCGCGGTGTTCGCGCCAAATCGGCGGGTCACGTCTTTCAGTTCAAGCATAGCCCAATCCCCTATAATCACGGTGAGTTCTTTTGTTTTTCGAGGATTGGACTAGCCCAGCCATGTGAAAGGCCGATGTCTGTTTGATGTCAGATTTGTTACGATCCACAGCCCCGGCTCCAAATCGGCCAGCCCCGCAGGATTTGCGCGGTTTTCCGGCTTGCGCTCTCGTCCCAGCCGTGGCCCTATGCGCAGGTCTGGTGCCCGCCAAAAGCGGGAGAATCGGGAATCCGGTAAAAATCCGGAACGTGCCCAACGCTGTGAAGGAGATGGTCTGCGCGAGATGCCACTGGGAGAGCCCGGGAAGGCGCGCAAGCCAGGTGATCCGAAGTCAGAAGACCGGCCAGATGTCATAGGCCTGCCACGCATGGACGGCGCGGCGGGTTTTCGCGGATTGTTGGGGATCAAACAATGCCGAAGACTTCCATGCTGCGCGCAGCAGAGCCGTTTGCCGCCGATGAACGCGACGCCGTTTACAAGGCCATCTTCACCCGCCGCGATGTGCGCGACCAGTTCCTGCCAGACCCGGTTCCGGACGATGTGCTGCGGAGGTTGCTGGAAGCCGCACATCACGCGCCGTCCGTGGGCTTCATGCAGCCCTGGAATTTCATCACCATCCGGGACCAAGCGGTGCGCGACCGGGTCGCCGATGCCTTCGGGCGCGCCAATGACGAAGCCGTCAAACTGTTTCCCCAAGAGCGCCAATCGAAATACAAATCGCTCAAACTTGAAGGCATCCGCAAGGCGCCACTCAATATCTGCATCACCTGCGACCGTGCGCGCGGCGGAAATGTGGTGCTGGGGCGAACCCACAATTCCAGCATGGACCTCTACTCCACCGTCTGTGCGGTGCAGAACCTGTGGCTCGCCGCGCGCGCCGAAGGCATCGGCATGGGCTGGGTCAGCATATTTGGCGACGCCGACCTCAAATCTATCCTCGGAATTCCCGACCGGATCGAGATCGTCGCCTATCTGTGTCTGGGCTATGTCGATGAGCTGTATGAGCAGCCCGAACTGGAGGTCAAAGGCTGGAACCGCAGACTGCCGCTCGATGAGCTGATCTTCGAGGAAGGCTGGCAGGGAGGAAGCTAGTTTCCGTATTTTTCGATGAATGCCTCAACCGGCAGCGCCCGGAAATCCTTGAGCGCTGCATGCAGCCTCTCGTGCTCCCAGTCCCACCAGGCCAGTGCATCCAGCCGGCCGGCGATGTCGTCGCTGAACCGCTGCCGGATGGTCCGCGCCGGCACCCCGACGGCGATGGCGAAATCGGCGACGTCCCTGGTCACGACGGCATTGGAGCCGATGATGGCGCCATTGCCGATTGTCACCCCCGGCATCACCACCGCGCCATGGCCGATCCAGGTGTCGTGGCCGATTGAGATCCCCTGCCCGGCGCGCCAGTCGAAGAAGTCCTGATCGTCAGTTTCGCCTTCGAAATACCAGGCCGAACGGTAGCTGAAATGATGCAGCGACGCCCGCTCCACCGGATGCATGCTGGCATAGATCCGCACATGACTGGCGATATTGGCGAATTTGCCGATACTCGCATAGGCGATCTGGGTGTTTTCGACGCAATAGGAGTAATCCCCCATGGTGGAATGCGACACCGTGCAATTGGCGCCGACTTCGGTGTAGCGTCCCAGTGCCGAGTCCACGACCTTGGCGCTGGCATGCACCAGCGGCGTTTCGGACAATTTGGTCATGCCGCCGACTTTCCGGTTGCAAAGGCAGACACGTCGATGATGTGATCGGCCACCGCGTTGCGCACATCATGATCATGGAAGATCCCGAGCAATGCGGCCCCATCGGCCTTCTTGCGGGCAATCAGGTCGATGACCACCTCGCGGTTGGCCGCATCCAGCGAGGCGGTTGGTTCATCAAGCAGCAGCACCGGATGGTCGGTGATGAAGCCGCGGGCGATGTTGACCCGCTGCTGCTCGCCGCCCGAAAACGTTGCCGGCGGCAGCGACCAGAGCTTTTCCGGCAGATTGAGTTCGGCAAACAGATCCCGCGCCCGCTGGTGCGCGATCTCCTGCGCCACGCCCCTGATCATCAGCGGCTCGGCAGCGACGTCCAGGGCGGACACCCGAGGCACGGCGCGCAAGAACTGGCTGACATAGCCGATCGTATCGCGCCGGATCTCCAGCACCATGCGCGGGTCGGCGCTGGCAATGTCGATGTGACGGCCGTGATGGCTGACCAGAATCTGACCGCTGTCGCAGCCGTAATTGCCATAGAGCATCTTCAGGATCGAACTTTTGCCGACACCCGAGGGGCCACCGAGAACAGCGCAGGATCCGGCTTTCAGCGAGAAGGAGACATTGGCAACAACCGGCAGTTCCACACCGCAGCGCATGTGAATGATGAAGGTTTTTTGAACTTCCGAGGCAACAAGCAGCGTGTTCATCGGTCAGACCTGCAAAATGGAGGAAACGAGAAGCTGGGTGTAGGGTGCGCGCGGATCATCCAGCACCCGGTCGGTCAGACCCGCCTCGATCACCCTGCCCTCTTTCATCACGATCATCCGGTCCGACAGCAACCGGGCGACGGCGAGATCGTGGGTGACCACCACCACCGCCAGTCCGAGATCGGACACCAGCCCGCGCAGCAGATCGAGAAGCCGCGCCTGCACCGAGACGTCCAGCCCGCCTGTCGGCTCGTCCATGAACACCAACCTGGGCTCGGTCACCAGATTGCGGGCTATCTGCAGCCGCTGGCGCATGCCGCCGGAGAAGGTGCGCGGCTGATCGTCAATCCGGTCTTCATCGATCTCGACCCGCGACAGCCATTCGATCGCCGTGTTGCGGATATTGCCGTAGTGCCGGTTGCCCACCGCCATCAGCCGCTCGCCGACATTGGCTCCGGCGGACACCGTCATCCGCAGGCCGT
The DNA here is from genome assembly GCA_048261205.1 of Hoeflea sp. Taxonomy (GTDB): domain Bacteria; phylum Pseudomonadota; class Alphaproteobacteria; order Rhizobiales; family Rhizobiaceae; genus Hoeflea. Next base: position 207,924 of record JBLXGF010000005.1, on the reverse strand, counting down.
CGATCGGGTTCTGGTGCACAAAGCCCCAGTCGGTGCGCATCAGGTAGCGCCGTTCTGCCTCCGCCATCTTGTAGATGTCAGACTTCACACCATCGCGCATGCGGTAGTGCACCGTGCCGCAGGTTGGCGTCATGCGCGAGGAGATGCAGTTGAGCAGCGTGGTCTTGCCGGAGCCGGATTCCCCGACAATCGCCAGTACTTCACCCGGCCAGAGATCGAAACTGACATCGGCGCAGCCGATGCGTTTGCCATAGACCCGGGTCAGACGGTCGACGCTGAGCAAGGGCTGGGCAGCTGCCGGGCCTGTTACCTCTGCGGGCGCTTCAAGGGTTTCGGAAAGGCTCATCACATCGCCTCCTTCACGGCATCGGTTTCGTCGCCAAGCCCAGACCCATCGCCAAGCCCAGGCTCATCACCAAGCAACGCGCCGCGATGGCCCTCGGCCCTGCGGCTTTCGCAAAAATGTGTATCCGAGCAGACGAACATCCGTCCGCCCCTGTCATCGAGCACCACCTCGTCGAGATAGACCTTTTCGCCGCCACACAGCGCGCATGGTTGGTCGAAATGCTGGATCTCAAACGGGTGATCCTCGAAATCCAGACTGACCACTTCCGTATGTGGCGGGATGGCGTAGATCCGTTTTTCGCGGCCTGCTCCGAACAGTTGCAGCGCTTCTGACTGGTGCATTTTCGGATTGTCGAATTTCGGCGTCGGCGACGGGTCCATCACATAGCGACCCTCGACCTTGACCGGATAGGCATAGGTGGTGGCGATATGGCCGTTGCGGGCGATGTCCTCGTAAAGCTTGACATGCATCAGGCCATATTCCTCAAGCGCATGCATCTTGCGGGTTTCGGTCTCGCGCGGTTCGAGAAAGCGCAGCGGCTCCGGGATCGGCACCTGATAGACCAGCACCTGGCCTTCGCTCAGCGGCGTTTCGGGAATCCGGTGCCGCGTCTGGATGATCGAGGCGTCCGGCGTCGACGTGGTTGTGGCAACGCCCGCGGTTTTGGCGAAAAAGGCCCGGATGGATACCGCATTGGTGGTGTCGTCAGCGCCCTGGTCAATCACCTTGAGTACGTCGTCGCGCCCGATGATCGCCGCCGTCACCTGTACCCCGCCGGTGCCCCAGCCATAGGGCATCGGCATTTCGCGAGAGGCGAACGGCACCTGGTAGCCGGGAACCGCAATCCCCTTGAGGATCGCCCGGCGGATCATCCGCTTGGTCTGTTCGTCGAGATAGGCGAAATTGTAGCTCGCCAGATTCTGTGAAGAATGGTCTTGTGTGAGCGCGTTCATTCCGCAGCCTCCATCGTGTCATCGGTCTCGGCGGCATCGTCACCCGCCTTCGCCGCACTGGCGAAATGCTCGGCGCGCATGCGGCGCACCAGATCGAGCTCGGCCTGGAAGTCGACGTAATGCGGCAGCTTCAGATGTTCGACAAAGCCGGTCGCCTGCACATTGTCGCAATGCGACAGCACGAATTCCTCGTCCTGCGCCGGCGCCACGATGTCCTCGCCCAGCTCGGAGGCGCGCAGCGCCCGGTCGCACAGCGACATCGCCATCGCCTTGCGCTCGGCCTGCCCGAACACCAGGCCATAACCGCGGGTAAATTGCGGCGGCGCCTTGGCCGAGCCCTGAAACTGGTTGACCATCTGGCACTCGGTCAGCTTGACCCGGCCAATGGTGATCGTGAAGCCAAGCTCCGGGATCATCACCTCGACATCGACTTCGCCGATGCGGATCTCGCCGGCAAAGGGGTGACTGCGCGCATAGCCGCGCTGGGTCGAGTAGGCGAGCGCCAGAAGAAAGCCTTCATCACCACGCGCCAGCGTCTGCAGCCGCGCATCCCGTCCCATCGGGTATTCGGTCGGCGTCCGCGTGATGTCAGCCACCGGCCGGGAAGCGTCGGCAACCGCATCGTCTTCGATCAGTCCCTCATCGCCCAGAATGTCGGACACGCGGGTCACCGTCTCGCCGCTGTCTTGGGCAGTTGCGGGCGCGTCCACCGGCTCGTCACCGGCCAGCGAAGGGTCGAGCAAACGGTGAGTGTAATCGAAAGTCGGGCCGAGCAACTGGCCGCCGGGCAGATCCTTGTAGATCGCCGAAATCCGACGTTCGACAACCATCTTGGCGGTATCCATCGGCTCGGAGTGGCCAAAGCGTGGCAGGGTTGTGCGGTAGGCGCGCAGAAGGAACACCGCTTCGATCAGGTCGCCCCGCGCCTGCTTGACGGCAAGGGCTGCCAGTTCCGGATCATAGAGCGAGCCTTCGCCCATTACCCGGTCAACCGCCAGCGACAATTGCCCGGCAATCTGGTCAAGCATCAGCCCCGGCACATCCTTGTCGCCCCGGCGGCGGGCAGCCAGCAGACGGTGGGCATTGGCGATAGCGGCTTCGCCGCCTTTGACAGCAACATACATGACTTACGCCTCCCTTCGGACAAGACGGGTGCTGCGCGGCATCGCGGCAACGCAGTCGGGCGCTGCAAGGATCAGATCGATTCCGCGTGGAAAAACCGCCCTGTTGGCCTGCCATTGCGCCTCGAAATGCGGCGGCATGGGATCTGGCGCCAGCGATGTTTGGCCCTTGATTCCAGGCCCTTCCAGTGTCAGCGCGGCGCCCTTGGCCAGCGACGAAACCTGCACAATGAGAGTTGTCGATCGATCCGGATATTCCTGGGTGCCGAGGGAAAAGCCGTTCAGCGCGGATAGATTTTGCGGCGCCGCCACCAGTGCAAAGGCAGCGTCCGATTGATGTTCTGCAATCGGCGCGCTGGTATGAAACACGATCCAGTCACGCACCTGGGAGGTTTTCATCAACGCAGCATCAAGCCAGACCGGTGTATCGGCGTCGGCCAGTGTTGCAATCACCGCGGCGGCAGTGGCCGACAGGGGCGCGGGCGGCGCAGTGACGGCGGGCAATTGATGCACCGAGCCCGGCTTCGCCATGGCGTCCATCACCGCCCGGAACACGGTTTGCGATGCGCCGACAGGGTCTGAAAATCCGCCCTCATAGACCGCGGATGTGTGTGTGACAGCAGGCATCAGTCTTCCCCTCGCACCATGGTGAAAAAATTGACCCGTGTCGCAGAGGTTTCGTCACGGAGCTTGGCGTCCGCCTCGCTCGCAAGAAGCTCAAGCGGCGCGACAATCACCCGTTCGATCATCTCGGCCTGAGCCGGATCCTGCGCCAGCGCGTCAATGACGGCGACCAGTTGCGCCTTGCGCGCATCGCGCCCTCTGATCATCGCGTGTCCCACCTGCCCCGACCCGATCCGCACAGTCACCCGGGTGGCCGACATTTCTCCGACATGAAACGGCTGTCCGGTGCCGCCCGCACGCCCCTGCAGCGCAACGAGCCCCGATTCGGGACCGCGCAACAGCTCAACCGATGGATCAAGCCCGGTCTGCTTCCAGCACGAAAGCAGCTCTTTGCCTGACGCCTTTGCCAGCACGGACAGCCGCCTTTGCCGATCGGCAACACCCTTGTTGACCGCCTCGTCCTGCTTTTCACCCGCAAGCGACATCGAAAACTCCCTATTTGTCTATTTATCTAGACAACCATATCAATTAAGATACACCTATCGCCTGGATATGACGAGCCTGTGACATCACGAAAGGAAAGTGCACGTGACGACACTTCAAAGACGCACCGGGATTGCGCTGTGGCGTCAGGTCGCCGACCAGATCCGCCAATCGGTTCTGAACGGTATGGTCGCCAATGAGCGCTTGCCCGCCGAGGCCGAGCTGGCGACCCGGTTCGGCGTCAACCGCCATACCGTGCGCGCCGCCATCGCGGCACTGGAAAAGGAAGGCATTCTTCGCGCCGAGCAAGGCCGCGGCACTTTTCTGAATGAGAGCAAGCGCTTGCGCTATCCGATCGGTCACCGCACGCGCTTCTCGTCGGGGTTGCAAAGCCAGGCACAAACCCGGTCCGGCAAGCTCTTGTCGAGCCGGACACTGCCCGCCCCGCCCCGGGTGTCCGCCGCATTGTCGCTGCTTGCCCAAACACCGGTCATCGAGCTTTCGACGGTTTCCACCGCCGACGGCATGCCTATCTCTGCTGCCTCGTCATGGTTTGATGCTGCACGCTTCGCCACAATCGCCGATCAATACGCCGAAACCGGATCGATTACCGCCTCTTTGGCGCGTCTTGGCATCGATGATTACACCCGCAAGTCCACCGCGGTTGAGGCACAACACGCCAGCAGCGAAGACCTGGATCTACTGGCGCTCTCCCCCGGCGCCATCGTGCTGCTGACCCGTTCGGTCGATGTCGATTCGAATGGCCTTCCGATCCAGTATGGCGAATCCCGCTTTGCCGCCGACCGGGTCGAACTGTTTATCGACAACGCCCGGTAAGCAGTACACCGCAGCCTCACAGGAGTCCGGCCGTGTGGAGTGGCGTCACAATCACCGTCACAAAACTGAGAACTGAATCGTGTTTAAGCCTGCGAGCAGGACGATAGCTCAAAGTTCAGGCAGGGCCCGTGACCACACAATACCGGACCATTTTTCTTTCCGACATTCATCTGGGCACGCCCGATTGTCAGGCGGACATCCTGATCGATTTCCTGCGCCAGCATGATGCACCAACGATCTATCTGGTTGGCGATATCGTTGATTGCTGGCGCATGAAACGCAAAGGTTTCTACTGGCCCCAGTCGCATAATGACGTGATCCAGAAGCTTTTGCGCAAGGCGCGCAAGGGCACCCAGATCGTCTACGTTCCCGGCAACCACGATGAGCTGCTGCGCGACTACCAGGGTGTGCATTTCGGCGGCATCGAGGTTCGCGAACGCGACGTCTTCGAGACCGCCGACGGCAAGCGCCTTCTGGTCATCCATGGTGACGAATTCGACATGGTGGTGATGAACCATCGCTGGCTCGCTCACCTCGGCGACATCGCCTACGGCCTCGCGATGTGGACCAACAAGTGGCACAACAGGACCCGCCGATTGCTGGGCCTGCGCTACTGGTCGTTCTCCCGCTGGGCCAAGCTGAAGGTCAAGAGCGCGGTCAACTTCATCTCCGATTTCGAGGAAGTACTTGCCGATGAAGCCCGCAAGCATGGCGCTGACGGAGTCATCTGCGGCCACATCCATCACGCCGCCAACGAGATGCGGGGCGGCATCCGCTACATCAACACCGGCGACTGGGTGGAAAGCTGCACCGCAGTGGTCGAACATTTTGATGGCCGCATGGAAATCATCGACTGGTCCCGCCGTATTTCCGAAAAAGCCGGACAGCCGGAGAGAGCCAAGCGGCTCAAGCCTGTCACGGAAGCACAAGGCGAAGCGGCATGACCGCCGCCGTTCCATTCCATTCCCCGGAGTCCCGAACATGACCATGATTGAAGCCACCGCCGTCGGCGCCCGCATTGACGGCGCGGTCGTGCGCAACACCGCCCTGTCCTCCACCGGAATTCTCGAGCGGGTGTTCTCGGCAGCATTTCGCGGACTGGTCTATCCGCAGATCTGGGAAGATCCGTTGATCGACATGGAGGCACTGGCGCTCAAGCCCACAGACACCCTTGTCACCATCGCGTCGGGCTCCTGCAATGTCATGTCCTATCTGACCGCCAACCCGGCAGAGATCATCGCCGTGGATCTGTCCCCGGCGCATGTGGCTCTCGGCAAACTCAAACTGGCAGCCGCCACCCATTTGCCCGGCCACACGGCCTTTTCCAACCTGTTCCGGCATGCCAACCTGAAGTCCAATATTGCCCTTTACCAGCGCCATATCCGCCCGCACCTCGATGCAAAGACGCGGGCCTACTGGGACGGCAGGGAATTCAACGGCCGCCGCCGTATCAGCCGCTTCACCCGCGGCTTTTACAACACCGGTCTTCTGGGCCGGTTCATTTCCGCAGCTCACGTGATCGGCAAGATCTACGGTGTCGATCCGCGTGAACTGCTGCGCATGGACAGCATCGAAAAGCAGCGTGAATTCTTCCAGACCCGGATTGCCCCGGTGTTTGAAAGCCGCAGCTTCAAAGCGCTGACCTCAATGCGGGCCTCGTTGTTCGGCCTTGGCATACCGCCGGCGCAATATGAAGCGCTGGCCGGCGACGCACCGGATGGCATGACCGGCGCTCTGCGGGTCCGCACCGAAAGGCTGGCCTGCGGCTTTCCGCTCAAGGACAACTACTTCGCCTGGCAGGCCTTCGGTCGCGGCTATCAGGCGGGCGACAGCGCCAGCCTTCCGCCCTATCTCGAAGCCCGGAATTTCGAAACCATCCGGCAAAATGCCGGCCGCGTGACCGTCGTCAACGAAAGCATCACTGCCCTCCTTGCGGCACGGCCTGCAGCTTCGGTTGATGCCTTTGTGCTGCTTGATGCGCAGGATTGGATGACCGATGGCCAATTGTCCGATCTGTGGGCCGAGATCACCCGCACCGCAGCACCGGGTGCCCGCGTCATTTATCGGACGGCTGCCGCGCAATCACCGCTTCCCGGCCGCGTCCCGGACGCCATCCTCGCAAAGTGGGACTACCGCAGCGAACAGAGCCTTGAGCTTGGCGCCCGCGACCGGTCGGCAATCTACGGCGGTTTTCATCTCCATCTAAAGCGCGATGCCGCGGCATGAGCACCATCTCGGCAAACGCACGCACGATGGATGGCATCTATCGCCATCAACGTCACATCTACGACCTGACCCGGCGTTACTATCTGCTCGGCCGCAACGATCTGATCGCAGCCCTGCAACCACCGTCCGGCGGGACCGTGCTCGAAATCGGCAGCGGCACCGCCAGAAACCTCATCATGACAGCTGAGCGCTATCAGGATGCACATCTGTTTGGCATCGACATATCCGCAGAGATGCTGAAATCCGCCGAAGCCACCATTTCCAGAAACAAGCTCGGTGATCGTATCACTCTGGCCCAGGCGGACGCGACCCGCTTTGAACCCGGAGATTTGTTTGGCGTCAAAAACTTCGACCGGGTGTTTTTCTCCTACAGCCTTTCGATGATCCCTGGATGGGAGGCAGCCCTTCACCAGGCGGTTCAGGTCGTGGCACCAGGCGGACAACTGCATGTCGTGGATTTTGGCCAGCAGACGGCGCTGCCCGGCTGGTTCGGCAAGGGCCTCAAGGCGTGGCTTGCCCGCTTTCACGTCACCCCGCGGGCCAATCTCCGTCAGGCAATGACGGCGATTGCCGCAGACCACGGCGCAGAGTTACACTTCTCGACGCTTTACCGGGATTACGCCCGCATCGCCTGTCTTCGAATGCCGTCAAACGAGAGCATGGTTGACTGACAGGGCGGCTCACAACACCGTTCACCCTGAAACGGGCCCGGTTGACGCTTTTAGCCCAGTCCCCCGACAGCGGATTGCGCAACGGCGACGCTCTTCAGAATGGCGAAGCAATCGGCCCCCGGTTCAAGCGCCAGCGCCAGGGCAGAGCGCCGTGTGATCCGCGCCAGCAGCAGATCATCGCCGGCCCTGATCTGGATGATCGCGCCCGGACCATCACCCAGCCGAACCGCTGTGACGGTCGCCGGCAGCACATTGAGTGCGGACAATCCTTCAGGCCGGCTGCGCGACAGGATGACATCATGTGCCAGAATACGGATCGAGAGCCGGGTCCCCATGGGCACTTCGATCCGCGGCAAGAACAACGGACCGGCGGATGCTTCAAGCCGGGTCAGCCCGTCCTCTTCCTGAGCAGCAACAGTGGCGTGCAGTGACGCGCCGGCAGAGCGAACACCAAGCGCCGGGACATTTTCGGGATCGGACAACATATCCGCCGCAGGTCCGGCGCGAACCACCCGCCCCTTTTCCATCAGCACAAGAGTCGTCGCCAGACGCGCCACTTCCGCCATTGAATGGCTGACATACAGGAGCGGGATATCGGTTTCCTCACGCAGCCGCTCAAGATAGGGCAGGATTTCCGCCTTCCGCTCGTCGTCAAGCGACGCAAGCGGCTCATCCATCAGCAGCAACCGCGGATTTGCCAGAAGGGCCCGCCCAATCGCCACACGTTGCTTTTCCCCGCCTGACAGGCGAGCCGGTTGCCGCGCGAGCAGGTCACCGATACCAAGCATCTCGACCACATGGTCAAAACCTGCACCTGATCTTTTCCGCGCAAACCAGCGGCCGTAAAGCAGATTTTGGCGGACACTGAGATGCGGGAACAACCGGCCTTCCTGAAACACATAGCCGAGCCGGCGATAATGAACCGGCACCGAGATGCGGCGTTCTGAATCAAACAACACCGTCTCATCAAGCTGGACCCGGCCCGCCGCGGGTTTGAGCAAGCCCGCAACTGCATTCACCACCGTGGTCTTTCCCGATCCCGAGCGTCCGAACAAGGCGGTCACGCCTGACGGCGCTTCAAATGCCACATCGAGTGAAAAATCGCCGAAGCGGTGCGCAAAGCGAACAGACAGGCTCATGATCCCGCAATCCTTCGCGCAATGCTCCGCCCAACCCACTCGGACAGAAACAGTGCCAGGAAAGCGATCAAGACTGCGATCAGCACCAGCTGCATGGCCTGGGTATCGCCACCCGGCACCTGCAGAAAACTGTAGATCGCCGAGGGAAGCGTCTGGGTCTGGCCGGGAATGTTGGACACAAAGGTGATGGTCGCGCCGAACTCTCCCATCGCCTTGGCGAAGGCCAGGATTGCCCCGGCAATGACGCCCGGCAATATCAGTGGCAAGGTCACCGTGCCGAACACCCACAACCGGGATGCGCCAAGCGTTGAGGCGGCCTGTTCCAGCTTCGGGTCAACCGCCTCGATGGCAAGCCGGATGGCGCGCACCATCAACGGAAACGCCATCACCGCCGCTGCCAGCGCCGCCCCGGTCCAGCGGAACGCAAAAACCAGTCCGAAGGCTTCCTCAAGAAAGCCGCCAATCGCGCCGCGGCGTCCGAAGGTCAGAAGCAGCAAATAACCGGTGACCACCGGCGGCAGGATCAGCGGCAGATGCACCAGGCCGTTGAGCACCTGCTTGCCCCAGAATTCATGGCGCGCCAACACATAAGCCACCGCCACGCCGAAGGGCAGGCTCAGCACGGTGGCCCAGAAGGACACCTTGAGCGACAGCGCCACCGCACTCCATTGATCCGGGGTGAGCCAGTCAGCCATCGCCCTGCCCGGACAGAGGCGCAAAGCCCTGCGCCCTGAAAATGTCCGCCGCGGCCGGTTCCCTTAGCACCTTGAGAAAGGCGGCTGCATCAACGGCTTTGGAACTCGCCGTCATGGCAGCCGGATAGACGATCGGCGCATGGGTCTCCTCGGAAAAGACCGCGACCACGCTGACATTTTCATCGGCAACCGCATCACTGGCATAGACAATCCCCATTGGCGCTTCACCTGACGACACCAGCGCCAGCGCGGCGCGCACATTGTCGGTCTGCGCCACTTTGGCTGCCACCGCGTCCCATTGCCCGAGGCTGATCAGCGCCTGCTTGCCATAAACCCCTGCAGGGACGGAATCGACCAGCGCCATGGCAAGGCGTTTATCTGCAAGAATACCAGAGAGATCGGCACCGCCATCCAGGTCAATGCGGGGGGCATCAGACCCGTGCGCAATCAGCACCAGACGATTGCCAAGCAGGTCGGTTCGCGTGTCGCCACGGATAAGACCCGCGGACTGCAGATAGTCCATCCAGTCAACCGAGGCGGAAATAAAGATATCTGCCGGAGCCCCCTGTTCGATCTGCCGCGCCAGGCTGGAACTGCCGGCGTAGGAAATCGAGACATCCTTGCCGGTCTCTTCATGCCAATTCGCAGCCACCTGATCCAGGGCAGTCTTCAGGCTCGCCGCGGCAAACACCACAACATCACCGGCGCGCGCAGCGGCAGGCGTCAGCAGACTTGCCAGCAGCAGGGCTCCAGCCAGGAGCCGTGCCGGAAACCGGAGTATCGAGACCCTCATCAAACTGGCTCCAGACGCGTTACACTTAATGGGAGATACCAGCGTTCAGACGGCCATGGCAATGGCAACCGAACGCCAAGGCTGGCGGAGCGGTGTCATGAAGCGTCGCGGGGGCGGAAAACCCGGTCGGAATGCCACCCCCCGGTATGGGATACGTTTAGCCAAACATGTCGGTGGTGATGCCCGCATACCAGCCGACAGATTCCTCGTAATTGGCCTTGCGCAAAGCATCCGGCTCATCCATCTGGCTTACAAAGCCCTGGGTCGATGCGATTTTACCGTCGCCGGGCGCATACTGCGCGCCCACCTTGATGCTGTCGTCTGTTTCGATCAGGCTCCAGCAGGTGTTGGAATATTTCGCCGGAAACACTTTCGACCCGACCAGGTCGCCACGGATGGTCATCGCCGCCACCTTGGCCTGGCTGTTGGCAGAAAACCCTGATTTCGGCATGTCGCCGGCAATGCAGGCATCGCCAATGACAAACACGGCCTCATCGACGGTCGACCGCATGCTCCCGGCCTCGATCGGGCAGAACCCGCTGTCGTCTGTCAGTCCCGCAGCAGCTGCTATCGCACCGGCCTTTTGCGCCGGGATGATGTTCAAGAGCGCCCCCCGAAATGTGTCGAGATCGGTTTCCACCGTGCCGGAATTGACATCCACCGCGTCGATACCACCATGCACATCCGGCCCGTACCATTCGATCATGCCGGGATAATGCTTCTCCCAGCCTTCCTGGAACACGCCCTGCTTGGAGAATTTCGGCTTCGGATCGATGATGATGATCTTGGAGTCCGTCAGCCCCTTGGACTTGAGCACATGCGCCATCATCGAAGCCCGTTCATAGGGGCCGGGCGGGCAGCGGTAGGGGTTGGTCGGCGGAACGATCAGAATTTGCTGACCGTTTTCGATGGCATCCAGCTTGGCTTTCAGAATTTTGGTCTGCGTTCCCGCCTTCCAGGCATGCGGTGCGATTTCGGACAGTGCCTCGGAGTATCCCGGAACCGAATCCCAGATCAGATCAATGCCCGGCGCGACCACCAGCCGGTCATAGGGGACTGATGCGCCATCCGCCATCATCACGGTCTTCTGCTCGCGATCGACACCGGTCGCCATTCCGGTCACCTTGGTGATGCCGTAGCTCGACTGAAGCCCGTCATAGCTGTGGGTGATCGATTCAAAGCTGCGGAACCCGCCGACATAGAGGTTGGAATAAAAACACGTGGTGTAAACGTCGGAATTCTCGATCAGCGTCACATCGATGGCGCCGTCTGAATCCTTGGCGATATAGCGCGCCGCCGTGGCGCCTCCCGCGCCGCCGCCGATGACCACCACACGTGGTTTTCCCTGGGCTCGAAGATAGGTTGGAAGTGTCAGCGCTGCGGCGCTGGCTCCCGTGAAAAGTCCGAATTGGCGTCGTGTCACTCCTGCCATGATATCCTCCCGGGTTGCAGGTTGCAGTCTATTGCGGATCCAGCGAGCTGAAATAGGCCGCCAGCGCCGCTATTTCCTCATTCGAGAGGTTGGCGACGCGCAATTTCATGACCTCATTTGAGCGTACATTGTTGAGATACTCAAACAGCGATGTAATAAAATAATCCCGCGGAAGGCCGACAATTGACGGGATACCGTCCGCATGGCCAGTTGCCTGATGGCAGGTCACGCACTCACCGGCGAGATATTCGCCATAGTCCGGGTCCCCATCCATCTGCAGCACAATATCGGCAAAACCTGTCACTGGCCCAGTGGCCGGACCTTCCTTGACCACCGGGTCGGCGGTCGGCTGCTGCCGGGTGGCACTCTCAAGCCAGCCAATCAGTGCCGCCCGGTCTCCGCTCCCGGACATGCCGCGAAACGACATCCGGTTGCCCTTGATGAAATCACGTGGCTTTTCGAGATATTGGTCCAGTGTCTCTGCATTCCAGACCAGCCCCGCCTTGCCCGCTGCACGCATGCTTTCAGAATAGCTGAAGTCCTCAAGACTGCCCGCCCGGCGGCCGAACAGCCCGTCCAGATGAGGGCCAACCTTGTGTTTTGCGCCGTCGCCGATTTCGTGACAGGTGGCGCATGGCTTGAAAAGCTCTTCCGGCTCGCTGGCCTTCACTGGCCCGGCCAAACCGGTCACTCCAATGAAAATGGCAGGCACCAGCAGGCGATACGTCGTAATTCGCCTGTGGTGCCTGCCATGATCGGCCATTACATTTCTCCCCGGGGGCGTTTGACGGCCCCTTCTGTCAGTCGATTCCGCCTCCGGAGTTTTCATCCCCCTCGCCTTCCGGCGTCACGTCGATCACCTGCGCGCGGGCTGTGATCTCCACCGGCCCCGGCTTGCAATCGGTCATGCAGGGCTCCAGATCCTTGGCGTAATGCGGCTCGCTCAACCGGTCGTCGGCAATGAAATTGCCCTCATTCGGCAGACGCATCGAGGTGAAATTCTCCTTGGAAAGTTCGAAATCCTCATCCTCGACGATATCGTTAAGATACATCAGATAGGCCGTCAGCGCATAGACATCATCATCAGACAGCGAACGGGCATTGCCGAATGGCATCGCGCGCCGGACATAATCGAACACCGTCGACAGGTAGGGCCAATAGGATCCGATGGTCTTGACCGGGCGGTCCTTGAGCAAGGTGTCCTGGCCACCCGCCAGAACCGGCCAGCGTCCGGCCCCCTCGCCGAAGTCCCCGTGACAGACAGCACAATTCTCCGCATAGATCGGCTCCCCCTGAGCCACCGTTCCCTTGCCGTCGGGCAAACCGGTGCCGTCGGGACGGATGTCGATGTCCCAGGCCGTAATTTCATCAGGCATGGCCTTGCGGCCCAGACCGAAGGCTCCCTGGCTTACCTCAACCGCCATTGCGGGCTCTGCCGCAGGTTCCTCGGACGCGGGCGCCGCCTCTGCGGTCTCGACCGGCTTGGTCTCGACCGCAGCCGGGGCCGCCGCCATCTCCTGGGAGAAGCTTTTCAGATACGCCAGCACATTGGCGATATCGTCATCTTTCTTGAGCCCGGCAAAGGCCATTTTGGTGCCTTTGATCATGGCCTTCGGCTTGGTCAGATACTCGGTCAGGGTGTCATCCCCCCAGACCAGGCCACCTTCACCCGCCTCGATCATGGCTTTGGAATACTTGTATCCCTCGGCGCCTCCGGCTGTACGCCCGAACAACTCGTTGAGCTCGGGACCAACCTTGTGCTTGGCGCCATCACCGACGGCGTGGCAAGCCGCGCATTTCTTGAACACCTTGGCGCCAGCATCAATGTCGCCATCGGCAAGCGACGGACTTGCAAAGACTGACAATGCCACAACGGCAAACGCCGCAGACTTAGGAAACTTCAACATTTTCAACCACCCCGTCATTGTTGACGTGCCATGTCTGGATGCCATTGTTGTGATAGATAGAGTTGCCGCCACGTGCTGCGCGCAACTCGTTCTTGGTCGGCTGGACCAGCCCCTGGTCATCAATGGCGCGGGACTGCAGCAGCAGCTCAGAGCCATCCCAGTTGATATCGAGATAGAAACGGTGCAGCGCCTTGGGCAGGCTTGGACCGTCGATCCGCGCCGTCTTCCAGGTGCGTCCGCCATCAATCGTCACATCAACACGCTTGATTGTGCCGCTGCCGGACCAGGCCAGTCCGGAAATGACCAATGGCCCCTTGCCGTGGGTCACCGGCGCTTGCGGGCTCGGGCTGGTGATCACCGATTTCACATCCATCACCCAGGTGTGACGGCGCGCCTTTCCATTGGCCAGAAGGTCGGTGTATTTCGACGTCTCTTCACGCTGTGCCCAGGGCTGGTCACCCACTTCAAGGCGGCGGAGCCATTTGACCCACATATTGCCTTCCCAGCCGGGAACGCAGAGCCGCAGCGGATAGCCCTGCTCAGGCCGCAAGGATTCGCCATTCATCTTGAAGGCCACGAGGCAATCATCCAGCGCTTTTTCCATCGGGATCGAGCGCGTCATCGCCGACGCATCAGCGCCTTCGGCCAGCAGCCATTTGCCATTGGTTTTCACACCCGCCTCTTCCAGCAGATAGCGCAGCGGCACACCGGTGTAGACCACACAATGGATCATGCCATGGGTGAACTGGCAGCCATTGAGCTGCGAGCCTTTCCACTCCATGCCGCCATTGGCGGCGCATTCGAGGAAGTAGACCCGGTTTTCCCGCGGGAACCGCTTCAGGTCTTCCATGGTGAAGACCAGCGGTGTGTCCACCAGTCCGTTGATCATCAAACGGTGATCGGCAGGATCGATTGTCGCCGTACCGCCATGATGCCGTTCGAAGCAGAGCCCATTGGGCGTAATGATGCCTTCAAGCTCATGCAACGGTGTAAAATTGATCGAGGAAACCGGATCGGCGGTGAGCCAGGGCACACTGCGGCGAACCACATTGGCTTCAAATTCCGATGGCTTGCCATAGGGCGCGACATCCACGCCCTCGCCAAGATAGCGGTTCCAGTCCTGGATCTCGGTGATCAGCGGATCACCGGCAGCCCGGGCCACGCCGGCGCTTGCCGCAACCGCGGCACCGCCCATCAGACCAGCCTTGAGGAAAGAGCGGCGCGACGCCGTCTGCTGCGTCGGTTTCGGGTCTGTGCGGTCTACCATGAGAGCCTCCCGTGGCACATATCCAGCATCTGCATCATTGTCTCCGTCAACTTCGGCGAGGCCGTCAGCCCCTGCCTTTCCGTTCAGATCAGGGTCACAGGATCACCCGAACAGCCGCAGCGTCCGGATCAAGCGAAACCACCGATTTCTTTGTGATATAGTCTTCCATCAGGTCGTAGATGGCAGGGCCTTCGACCCCTTCATTGACCGAAGCCCAGCCTCCGACCGTGTAGGTTCTGCCGGCCTCGATGGGATCACCGCTGCCGGTCAGCCGCATTTCGGTGATCCGCTCGCCCATGCTTGCGTTGGGTGTACAGGTGTAGGTGAAGCCGCCGACACGCACCATGTCGCCGCCCTGCTGCAGGAACGGGTCCTTGTTGAACAGGTTGTCGCAGACATCTTCCATGATGTCCTTGAGCTGCGCACCGGTGAATTCCAGCCGGTAGACCGACGGGTAGCTCATCGAGGTCTCGGTGTAGAGATCATCAATCGTGATCTCGGCGCCCGGAAGCAGCGTGGTGCCCCAACGGAAGCCCGGCGAGAGTGCAATCTCTGTATCGCGCTCTTCCATGATCCCCTGGCAGATCAGGTCATCCCAGGTGCCGTTGAAATTGCCACGCCGGTACAACAGGGTGTCGGTGGTGCCGATCACGCGTTGGGTCTCCGCCTCATACGGCGCGCGGACTTCGGCGATCTTGGCAGCCATTTCCGGATCAGGCGCAATGATATCTGCAAAGACCGGGATCAGCGTCGAGCTGTAGCCCGCGACCTTGCCGTCCTTCACCTCCAGATCAATCCGGCCGAGATACTTGCCGTGTGATCCCGACGACATCAGCAGCGTGCCCTCGACCTCGAGCGCAACGGGAGTGGCATCATGGGTGTGGCCGGTGACGATCACATCGAGGCCGCTGACCGTCGCCGCAATCTTGCGATCAACGTCAAAGCCGTTGTGCGACAGCATCACGACAATCTCTGCGCCTTCCGCCCGCGCTGCATCGACATTGGCCTGCAGCACTTCGGGGCGAATACCGAACGACCATTTCGGAAACATCCAGCTCGGATTGGCAATAGGCGTGTAAGGCATCGCCTGACCGATGACCGCGACCTTGACGCCGCCACGCTCGAAATAGGCCGTGTGTTCAAACGCAGGCTCGTCCCATTCCGCATCGAAGATATTCGAAGCCAGGAACGGATAGCCCATCGCATCGACCAGTTCGAGGAAACGGTCTTCACCGAAAGTGAATTCCCAGTGACCGGTCATAGCATCCGGTTTGAGCAGCTTCATGCACTCGACCATGTCCATGCCATTGGTCTTGAGCGAGGTATAGGACCCCTGCCACGTATCGCCGCCGTCCAGGAACAGCACCTTGTCGTCGCCGCGTTCGGCGCGGATCGCCTTGACCAGCGTCGCCGTGCGGTCGAGCCCACCAAGCTGGCCGTAGCTCCGGGCCAGATCGACATAATCGACCATGGTGTGAGCGTAGGCATAGGGACTGCCTTTCTCTATGCCGAAATAATCGAGAAACGCTTCACCAACCAGATGCGGCGGCACGCCTGCATAGGCGCCGACGCCGATATTGGTATCCGGCGGACGGAAAAACACCGGCTTGAGCTGGGCATGGCAATCGGTGAAATGCAGTAGAGTCACCTGCCCCTTGGAATCGAACTTGAGAAGATCGTCCTGCGTCAGCTTCTGCTGCGCCAGCGCCCGGGTCGGATTGGCGCCCAGACCGGCCGCACCAAGTACAAAACCGGCATTCAGGGCATATTGCAGAAAGTCTCGCCTGGTATGCATCCCATTCTCCATTCGGGCGAAAAACGGACGAACGAAACCGCTCCGGCAAACGCCAGAATCCGTATTTTCTATTTATTTCAAACCGTTAACGCATAATTCTTCAAATTCATCAGAACTGAAGTGAACTCTTGCGCACTCGTAAACCGCAGCAGCGGCAAAGGCGGATCCGGCAGGAAACGCGATATTTCAAGGTGCCGGAGGCGTCACCGCGCCTCCGGCGAATTCAAAGCCTACTGGCGGACGGCAGGGGTTTCGACCGAGAGGCCGGTACCACGCCATGTCACATAGGTTTCCAGCGCCATCAGGTCGTCCGAGAACGCCTTGGGCTGTTCAGCACGGGTATCGCGGATACAACCGCGGAACCGCTGATGCAGCGAGGTCAGGCCGCTCTTGAGCCGGTAGGTCGGAAAGCCGTTGACCTGGCCCTGGCTCAAATGGTCAGCGCGGATGAATTTGCCCATCGCTGATTCGTGGCAGCTGGCGCAGGCAAGATTGAGCTGACCGGTGCGGGTGTAATAGACATCCTTGCCCTTTTCCCACCACGACTGCATCTCGCCTTCCGACAGATCGATCTCCACTGGCATGCCCAGGGACTGATGCTTGATGTAAGCCGTCAGCTCCTGCTGGCCACCCTTGTTGAAGGCAAGCGCTTCCGCACCCATCTGCTCGGTGCGGCACTTATTGATCTGCAGCTCGATGTTGATCGGCTTGTTCGAATCCGCATCCCACTTCGGGAACTTGGCTCCGACGCCTTTCATGGTTTCAGCTGCATCGTTGTGACAGCTGGCGCAGGATTTGCCTTCCGTGCCCTCGACCGTGTTCCACATTGTCTCGCCGTCCTCGACAGCGATCATGCCCGGATTTTCGATCGTATCACGTTCGAGATCACGGGTTTCGGACTCACGGAACAGCCAGCCCGAAAGCACCTCGTCAAAGGGATGGCCTTCAGGCGCCTTCGCGCGAGTGACAATAGGTACGCCATCGATTTCGAGTGTGTCGTCAACGGGCTCAGCCCAGACCAGACCCGAGCCCGCAAACGCGGCCGCCAACACAACTCCGGCTATTAAAAGTCTTTTCATAACAGTCTCCGTCCTCCCGGGATCTCCCTTGCGCAAGCCTCCCCGCGCCCGGGATCCCTCCCAAAGTTATTTGACTTCGATCGGTGCCTCGGCCTCGTAGACCGACCCGTCATCATCGAGCCATGTGAACACGAAGGTGCCGCTGGACGGAACCTTGGCGTTGAACTCGAAATAGGGATTGGCGGAAATCGCCGGATCCAGATCACACTCGAACACGGTCTGCCCTTCGAAAGTGCAGGTGAACTTGTTGATGATTTGACGCGGAATGGGGTTGCCATCCTTGTCCTTGCGCTGGCCAGATTCCATCTCGTGGCTGATCAGCGTCTTGATGGTGATCACCTCACCGGCCGAAACCGACTTGGGCACCTTGATGCGTGGTTTTGATGCCATTTTCGTAAATCCTGTCCTGCCTCAGCCGCCGCAGCCGCCGATGGTTACCTTGACCTGCTTCTTGTCCATGAAGACCGAACCGTCTTTCATCTTCGCAACCGCGATGACGTTCTGGGTCTTGGCAAGACGAATACGGGTCGTTGCAAGCGCTTCGCCGCTCAATTCAGTGAAATGAAACGTTGCGACCGCCGGATTGGGGTTGCCATCGGCAAAGATGATCACCGATTCCACCAGATCGTCGCCTTCCATGGCACTTTCGACACTCACAGATACCGGCACCGTGTTGCCGTTCTCGGCAATCTCAGGCGCGGTCAAGGTGATCTTGCCTTCGGCAGGTGTCGCGCCGCCGGTGAATTCCATCACCATCTTTTCGGCTTCCTCAACCGAGGCCAGAGCCGGAGAAATCCGGGCACCGGCTACGGCGAATGCCGCGGCTCCCGCCGTCAGTCCTAAGACTTTTCGTCTTGTGAATTGCATTGGTTTCGAGCTCCTTTGCTCCAGATTATTCCTTGAGTGTACCGAGATAGGCCACAACGTCCTCAACCTGCTGGGCAGTAAGGATCGTCTTGCCAACCAGGTCCTCTCTCACGTGCTGCCCGACTTTCAGCGAGTAAAAGCCCGGCATCACCGTTTCGTCGGTGAAAACCTGCTTGGAATTGGCCACGATGGCACGCAGCATTGGCTCTTCCCAGCGCGACGCCACACCGTCCAGCGCCGGCCCCACGTCTCCATGAAACTGCTCGCCGGACATGTCGGCATTGGCATGACATGCAAGGCAATTGCCCAGTTTGCGGTCTTTGAAAGTAGCTGCACCAGCCACTGGGTCTCCCGCAACGCCGGTCAGCGAAGCCATGACACCTTCATCGCCATACTCGACCGCATCAGGCGCTACTTCGCTCGCAAACGCTGCAGTCGACAGTGCAACCGCCGCTATCGCCCCCAGTGTAAATTTCATTCGCCTTGTCATTTGGCGCTCCCTCCTCCGATTGCCCGGACATAAAAAGTCCAGATCCGCTCCGATTCCAAGATAGTCATACTTTGCGGCACAATCAATGCAAAAATATGATTTCTTGAATGTATGCCTGTTTCAACCTTATTCCGCGTCGAGGCGACCCTCGGCGCGCAATTCGTTTATGATACGGGCATGATACTTTTGAAAGTGCTCATCGCCCTCATAACCTTTTTCCGCCACCCACTTGAACATATTGAGAAACGTCCACTTGCCAAAAGCGCCCGGCATGGTCACCACCGCGGCCTCTGCAGCGGTTTTGCCTTCCGGCACCTCGTCGGGCAGGAACATCAGCGTCGGGGTAAACACAAACCCCCATTTGCGCGCCGCGGTTTTCTCCGTCAGCACCTCGCCATCAAGATCGGTGACTTCCTCGTCGCCAAACATGTTGTACTGAACAACCTTGAAATTGGCCTTGATGTAGTCCGCCACCTCCGGGTCGGCCAGCAGCACCTCGTGCATCTTGGCGCAGTAAATGCAGCCGCGTTGCTCGAATATCATCACCAGCCGCTTGCCTTCTTCCCTGGCCGCCTCGATGTCCTCGGCAACATCCCGGAAAGTCAGGGCAAACCAGTCTTGCTTGTGCAGCCCGTCCTCGCCAATCTCTGCAGACCAGGCCGAAGCCGTCAAAGCTGCCATTGCGATAATGGCCAAAAATACGCGTCTGATCATGATACCTCTCCTAGCCGATCGTAGCGAATGCAGGGAACATCTCAAGCAGCCATTGCGCAATACGCGACATCTGCCCGGTCATGAACAGGATGCCGGTAATCACCAGAAGTACGCCCATGGCTTTCTCGATAACAGCCATATGTTTCTTGATGCGGGCCGAAAACCGGATGAAACGGCTCGCGAAAAACCCTGCGATGACAAAGGGAATCCCGATCCCGAGCGCGTAAAGCCCCAGCAAAAGCGCGCCCTGCCCTGCACTTTCCTTGGCCGCCGCCATGAACAGGATTGCAGCCAGGATCGGGCCCACACACGGCGTCCAGCCAAAGGCAAACGCCAGCCCCATGACATAGGCACCAACCATGCCTGCAGGCTTGCGCTCCACCTGAACCCGCGCCTCCCGGTAAAGCAGCGCGAACCGGAACACGCCAAGGAAATGCAGGCCCATCAAGAGAATTAGCACCCCGGCGATGATGGCCAGCACATCAAAATAGCGGGCGACCGACTGCCCGATCAGACTGGCTGTCGCGCCCAGCGACACAAAGACCGTGGTGAACCCGAGAACAAAGGCGATCGAGGCCAAGGCAATCCGGCGCGACGCCACGGCATCGGCATCGGCGTTTTTCACCTCGTTGAAGCTCATCCCGGCCAGATAGGCCAGATAAGGCGGCACGATGGGCAATACGCAGGGCGAGAAAAACGACAGCAACCCCGCCAGCAGTGCAGCGCCATATCCGACATCGATCATTTACCTGTACTCCCCTGCGCTGCAGTCCGGCAAAGAGCGAATCGCGGAAGCGATCTTCACCTTCGGCTTGTGCATGCGATTGCGCCGCAGCCATATCATTTGCACGAGACCCGATGCGTACATATGTCAATGCTGCGAGCCGCAACAGGCACAAGACAGACCAGAATGCGATTGCAAGATATGCAAAAATACATATATATTGCAATCCCTATTTTCAGAGAACGGACCGGCCTCATGACATCAGTTTACGCAGCTGCACTGGCCCTCATCATGATGCTTTCAGCGCCTGTCATGGCTGCGGAAATGATCATGTTCGAACAGCCCGGCTGCGCCTGGTGCAAACGGTTCAACGAGGAAATCGCGCCAGCCTGGTCGAAGACCGAACAGGGCCAGCGCGCGCCGTTGCGCCGGGTCAATATCCACGACCCCCTGCCTGCCGATCTGGCCGGAATTCCGGTCGAGCGCTTTACCCCGACCTTCGTGCTGGTCGATGAAGGCCAGGAAATCGCACGCTTGCGCGGCTATCCCGGCGATCAGTTCTTCTGGGCGCTGGTCGACGAGATGCTGGCAAAGCTGGACAAGAGATGACCGGCAGCTCGCCAGGTCAGGATTTCAACGGCCGGGACATCGCGCGTCTCGCCGTCCAGGCCCGTAAGGCGAGCGACATTCTCAAGGCCCTGTCACACGAAACCCGTCTGCTGATCCTCTGGCTGCTGTCGGAAAACGAAAAATCTGTCTCGGAACTCGAGCAATTGCTGGCATTGCCGCAGGCTGCCGTCTCCCAGCAGCTTGCCCGGCTGCGCCATGATCACCTGGTCAGTACCCGTCGCGAAGGCCGCATTATCCATTATTCGATCACCGAGCCCGGCATTTCGGCCGTCGTCACCTCGCTCTACAGCTTGCTGTGCACCTCCGATGCCAGCAGCACGGGCAGGGACAACCGGGATTGAAGCATTGCTTGCACTGGAGACGGTGGCGGCCTTAAGGTCGACAACACGGCCCGTGGGAAGGCCTTTCAGAGAGGAGTTGCCGCCATGATGGATTCTGGATGGGTGCTGGCGCTATCGGGCTGCATGGTCGGCTCGATCATCGGCTTCGTGGCGCGAAGAAGCCATTTTTGCACCATGGCAGCGCTCGAACGCCATTGGTATGCGGGAGACGACAGGCCGTTGCGGGCCTGGGCGCTGGCTGCCCTCACCGCGCTGATCGCCACCCAATTGCTCAGCGCTGCGGGGCTCGTCGCAATCGAAAAATCCTTTTACCTGACCGAACCGCTGCCGCTTGCCGGCGCCATTGTCGGCGGACTGATGTTCGGCGTCGGCATGGCGCTGGTCGGCACCTGCGGCTTTGGCGCACTTGTGCGGCTGGGCGGCGGCAATCTGCGTGCGCTGGTGGTGCTGACCGGCCTCGGACTGGCGGCGCTGGCTGCCCAGCGCGGTGTCACCGGCCATATCCGTGTGGCCTTGCTTGATCCGCTGTCCATAGACCTCACGAGCTATGGCGGGCAGTCGCTGGGCGCATTGCTTTCAGGCGCCATTGGTTTTGACGTCAGCCTGATCCTGGCTCTGGTCCTCGGGTTTACCGGCCTCTGGTGGGTGTTCAGATCCGCAAGCTTCCGTGCTGATCACGGCCGCATGATAGCCGGCTTTGTCATTGGCCTGTGCATCGCCGCGGGCTGGGTCATCACCAGCTTTTTCGCGGCGCGCGCACTCTACCCGGTACAGATCGAGGCCGGCTCCTTTGTCATGCCGGTTGGCGACACCATTCTGCAGATCATCACCGTCACCGGCGAACTGCCCGATTACGGCATCGGCATTGTTGTCGGCGTGTTTCTCGGCGCCGCCGTGTCCGCACTCCGCTCCGACGACATGCGCTGGGAGGCCTGCGACGACGCCCGTGAATTGAGCCGCCATCTGCTCGGCGCTTTCCTGATGGGAACCGGCGGCGTCTTCGCGCTGGGCTGCACCATCGGCCAGGGCGTCAGCGCCGTCTCGGTGATGGCCATCTCCGCCCCGATCGTGTTGATCTCGATCGCCGCCGGCGCCCGCATGGGCCTCGGCCTCCTGATGGAAGGCAACGCCTTCAGTTTTTTGGCGGATTGGCGGGCGACGGATACGAAAAGTTGAGGGGTGGGGGCTAGGTCCGCCAGTTTGGGCGTTCCTGAGCCCAAGGCTTGTGCGCTGCTATCACGTCTCCGCCGCTCCACACACTCATTGGTTTCGATAGCGTTTTTCTTCGGCTTTTGGAAATTCCGCAATTGGTTAATGCCCGCTATCTGCAAAGCGGTATAATTTACCGGACTATCGCCACCAAAACCAAACCCTTTCTATCGTGGGTTGCATTATTATACTTGCTCATGATCTTTTTTAGTCCTTATCTATGTACAAATTCCGCCTAAGCTCTCTTGCTTGCCGGATCACCGCCCGCATACGGACAATATCGAGCAATATCGGGTCATTGTTTCTGAGAGAATTATAAATTTTATATTCAATATCTTTATTCATACGCCAGAGAGAGTAATCTCTTATATTGCTTTCGTAGGCGATAAAATGTGCCAATTCAAAAATATACTTACTCATAATCACTACCTATTGGTGTAGACCTCCCCCATCGCGGCCTAGGCGTGATTAATACTTCAGTCCTAACTCCTTCTTATAAATTTACGCGGCATTTGAACGAATCAGCCAGTTGGGAGAGAAAAAGCAGGCTCTTCCACAGCTTTCTTGCAGCGGCTCCGCTGAACCCGAAAAACCTGCCATCTTTCAGCCGTCACACCCGAGCCAGCCCAGTCACGCCCCGCTCACCCCTCCGCAACGAACCGGTAGGCCGTTCCGTCCCGCTCCACCCTGCCCTCGCCGGGTGCGGGCAGATGATAGGCGGTCAGCGCCGCCTTGTCGGCGGCAAGCCGGTCGAGCAGCATGAGCCGGGTCTTGATGCCCATCTCCGGGTCCTGATCCGAGCCGCTGGGCCAGCCTGGATGCGCAAACGACACTGCAAAATGCAAAATTGCATCTCCGGCGATCAGCACCGGCTCGGAACCGCCATGCAGCATGAACGACATGTGCCCGGGCGTATGCCCCGCTGTATCGACAGCTTCAACGCCCGGCAGAACTTCAGCGCCGGGCTCGAACAGATTTATCATGTCTTCGAGATAGGCCAACCGGTTCTGCGCGCCGACGGCAAAGGTCTTGCGCGCTTCCGGCATGGCATCGACCGTTCCCGGATCGCGCCAGAACTCCCATTCCGCACGGCCCATGTGAAAGCTGGCATTGGGAAACACGATCTCGTCGAAATCATCAATCAGCCCCCAGAGATGGTCGGGATGGCCATGGGTGAAGACGACGTCGGTTATATCGGACGGATCAAAACCAGCCTCTGCCATGTTGTCGAGCAGCCTGCCCGCTGACGGCATGAAGTTGGCCCCCGATCCGACATCAAACATGATCAGCCGGTCACCGGATTTGAGGATTGGCACATTGCAATCGGGCATCAAGCTATCGGTCGGCTGACCGTTGGCCTCCAGCAGCGCAATCAGCTCATCCTGCGGAACGTCCGGATAGGAAAAGTCCAACGGCAACACCAGATTACCGTCGCTGACCGTGGTCAGAACCGCTTCGCCGATGGCGAGGGCATTGGCCGGACGCAAGCCCATTGGCAGCAGCGCGGTTGCGGCCGCTGCCGCCCCGGTTTGCATGAGTGTGCGTCGCGTCAGATCAAGCGGTGCCATGAAGTCTCTCCCATATAGATTTATATGAATATTTGCCTTTGTCTTGACCGAGGTCAATGCCAGACCCGGCAAATCGGTATTTTTGGATCAAGGAGACACATATCATGGACCTTGCACTGATTGCCGACCGTTTTGGTGACAAATGGACGCTGTTGTTCGGCGGCGCCATCATCGGCGCGCTGTTTGGGGCCTTTGCACAACAGAGCCGCTTCTGCCTGCGCGCCGCGGCCATTGAGTTTTCCCGGGGGCAGATCGGCGGCAAGATGGCGATCTGGCTGATCGTGTTTTCGACCGCCATCGCGGGTACAATGCTGCTCACCGCACAGGATCTGTTCACCGCGACCGAAGCCCGCCAGCTGGCCTCGCCGCAAAGCCTGTCAGGGGCAGCGATCGGCGGGTTGATGTTCGGCACAGGCATGGTGCTGGCCCGCGGCTGCTCATCCCGGCTTCTGGTGCTGTCGGCCACCGGCAACCTGCGCGCCCTGCTCTCGGGCCTCGTCTTCGCAGTCGTCGCCCAGGCCAGCCTGCACGGCTTTCTCGCACCCGTCCGTGATGCCCTGGCAGCACCCCTGACCACCCTGTCGATCGGATCGAACGATCTGCTGGTAATGTCCGGCATTTCAGATCAGGTGGCCTTCAGCCTCGTCGTCACAGGCCTTCTGCTAAGCCTCTCCTTGGCCGCCTGGCGCAAGATCGGCCTGTGGAAGACCATCGCGGCGGTTTCCGTCGGCGCCTGCATTCCGCTGGCCTGGTGGTTCACCAGCGCCATGACCGCGATCGCCTTCGAACCGGTGCAGCTTGAAGCGCTGAGCTTCACCGGCCCGTCAGCCAACACCTTGATGCTGTTTCTGTCCGAGCCCGGCTCGATGATCGATTTCGATGTCGGCCTGGTGCCCGGTGTCTTCATCGGCGCGTTTCTCGCTGCCCTGATCACCGGCGAACTGGAACTGCAGGGCTTCGAGGGCGGCGATTCCATGCGCCGCTATCTCGCCGGCGCCGCACTGATGGGATTTGGCGGCATGCTGGCTGGCGGCTGTGCGGTTGGCGCGGGGGTCACCGGCGCCAGCATATTTGCGCTCACCGCCTGGGTGACATTGTTTGCCATCTGGATCGCCGCGGCAACAACCGATTGGATCATTGACCGCAAACTGGCCGAACACCGGGCCAGAACCCGCCTGGTGGCAGGCAGCATTCCTCAGCTGTGAACATGAAAAGGCCGCCAGTCAGGGCGCTATCCGTACATCCGGGACTTGCAACCACCTGCCTGACGGCCTCTGTTCAAGCGCTCTTTCCGAGCGTCTTTTGCGATCCCCTCTGGATCTGGTTTTATCAATGCATGCAGCGTGCCAGTTCACGTCAAGCAGCTGAGCCCGGCCTTTGTGCCGAATTCCCCGCAAACACTTGAGATCAATGCCGTATCGGTGGGCAGGCCTCGCCTGCAAGCAGCTCCATTCGCCCAAAAACCGGGCATTTCAAGCAAAGGCCGGAAATCACACCGAAACCGCCGCGCGAAGTGTTTCCTTGCTGAGGCTCTCGCGGTCGCCGGCCATTTTCACTTCGCCGCGCTCGATCACACAAAACCGGTCGGCCAGACCGTAGGCAAACTCGAAATATTGCTCGACCAGCACGATCGCCATCTTGCCCTCGTCGCGCAGCAGAGCAATCACGCGTCCGATCTGCTGGATGATGTTGGGCTGGATCCCCTCGGTGGGCTCGTCCAACAGCAGGAGTCTGGGCCGGGTGATAAGCGCCCGCGCAATGGAAAGCTGCTGCTGCTGCCCGCCCGACAGGTCGCCGCCACGCCGGTTGCGCATGTCCTTGAGCACCGGGAACAGCTCGTAGATATGGTCCGGGATCTTGTGCTCGGAGCGAGGCAGGCAGGCGAACCCAGTTTCAAGATTCTCCGTCACCGTCAGCAGCGGAAAGATGTCGCGCCCTTGCGGAACATAGCCCACGCCCTTTGCCGCCAGCTGGTGCGCGGGAAGCCTGCCGATCGCCTCACCCGCCAGCGAATACTCGCCTCCCGAGCGATGATGCACCCCGGAAATCGCCTTGAGCAGGCTGGTCTTGCCCACGCCATTGGTGCCCATCACGCAGGTCACCTGGCCGACATCGGCCTTGAGCGAGATGCCCTTGAGGATTTGCGACTGGCCGTAATGGAGGGTCAGATTGTCAATATCAAGCATGCTCTACCGCCCCAGATACACATCAATGACTTCGGAATTGGCGGTGACATGATCGAGCGTTCCCTCGGCCAGAACCGATCCCTCATGCAGCACCGTCACCTTGCAGTCGAGCCTCCGGACGAATTCCATGTCGTGCTCGACAACCACGACCGCGCGGGTTTTCGCAGCACGACGCAAAAGATCCGTGGTGTGCTCGCGCTCCCCCAGCGTCATCCCGGCAGCCGGCTCGTCAACCAGTAGCAGTTGCGGATCCTGCGCCAGCAGCATGCCGATTTCCAGCCATTGCTTCTGGCCGTGGGAGAGTTCGCCGGAAGTGCGGTCGAGTTCGTCCGACAGACCGATTTCCTCGGCCAGCGCCGCCACCCGGTCACCGTCCTGCGGCGAAGGCTTGTAGCGCAGCACGGCAAATGGCAGCCGGTCGTTGCTGAGCGCCATCGTCAGATTGTCGCGCACGCTCTGCGCCTCGAACACCGTCGGGCGCTGGAATTTGCGGCCAACACCGGCACGCGCAATCTGGCTTTCCGACAGTCTGAGCAGATCAAGCTGCGGATCGCCGAACCGGACCCTGCCTTCATCCGGCTTAGTCTTGCCGGTGACAATGTCCATGAAGGTGGTCTTGCCGGCCCCGTTGGGTCCGATAATGGCGCGCAATTCCTGCCCGCCGATCTCAAACGACAGGTTGTTGATCGCCTTGAAGCCATCAAACGACACCGAAATAGACGTCACTTCCAATAGTGCGCTCACGATGCGGCATCCTTTCTGACCAGCCGGTCAAACACGCCGCCAATGCCCTTCGGCACGAACAGCGTCACCAGCACGAAGCCGAGACCGAGCAGCACCTGCCACCAGTCGACCCAGTTGATGGTGTAGAAGCCGAGCGGAATGCTTGGCGCCTGTCCGCCGGTAAACCAGGACGACAGCAGTGAGACCGTGGCAGCCCCGATGACCGCACCATAAAGCCGCCCGCGACCGCCAATCGCCACCCAGACGGCAAGGTAGATCGAGGCGATTGGCGCGATTTCCGCCGGATTGATGATGCCCGCCTGCGGATAGTAGAGCGCGCCGGCAATCGCCGCGATCACCGCTGTCAGCGTAAACACCACAAGCTTGTAGGCTTCGACCGGATAGCCCATGAAGCGGATCCGCGCCTCGTCGTCCCGGATAGCGCGGATGACATTGCCGAACTTGCCCGAGACCACCCAGGCCGCGACCAGGTAACCTGTTCCCAGCGCCAGCGCCGAGGCCAGGAAGAACCAGACCGAGACCACCGATTGCGGCAGGTCCGTCAGGCCCGGAAAATTCTGCAGTCCCGACAAGCCGTTGTTGCCACGCAAGCCGCTGTCATTCTGGAAAAGATACAGCGACAGCGCCAGCGTCATCGCCTGGGTCAGGATCGAGAGATACACCCCGGTGACGCGGCTGCGGAAGGCCAGCCAGCCGAAGACCAGCGCCAGCAGGCCCGGCACCAGCACCACCAGCGCCAATTGCGCAAACAAGCTGTCGGCGAAATACCAGACCACCGGAATGTCCGACCCGCCGACAACGCCGAAGATCTGCGACCCGATGCCCTCGCGGACTTCCTCAGGCGTAGCCGGCAGCTCGCCCCCCGAAAGCGAGGCGATGACGATATCCTTGGTCCGCTCATACATCAGCCACATGCCGATCATGTAGCCACCGAGTCCGAAGAAGGCGAAATGGCCGAGCGACAGGATTCCGCAATAGCCCCAGACCAGATCCATGGCGATGGCCACCAGGCACAGGCACAGTGTCTTGCCGAGGATCTTGATCATGCTGGTCGACACCAGCCCCAGCCCAAAACCTTCAGACAGTATCACCATGACGATGGTGAAGAGGGCAAGAAGCGAGATGAAGATCAGCACCGAAGGCTGCCTGGCGAAGAGAGAACGCTGCATGTTCTAATCCCCCGCCGCACGGCCCTTGAGGGCAATGATGCCCTTGGGCCGGAATTGAATGAAGATGATGATGAAGATGATCATGTAGGTCTGCGCAGCCAGCGTGTTGGACGGATTGAAGAACTCGATCACCTTCTGCAGCGATCCGATCATCCCGGCGCCCGCCAGCGTGCCCCAGATATTGCCGACCCCGCCGACCACGACGGTCATGAAGCTCTGCACGATGTAACCGGAGCCAAGCTCCGAAGTGACCTTGGCGAACAGACCGATGGCGACACCGGCGATCCCGGCGATGCCGGACCCAAGCCCGAAGGTCAGCATGTTGATGCGGTCGGGATTGATCCCCATGGATGAGGCCATCCGCGGATTCTGCGTCACTGCCCTGACCTCAAGGCCGAGCCGGGTCCGGTTGAGGATAAACAGCAGCAGACCGAGGAAGGCGACAGCCAGGACAAAGATCGCGATTCTGATATAGCTGATCGAGACCACATCATTGAGCACCCAGGCGCCATCGAGCCACGATGGCGACGTCAACGGCCGCGCCTGCGTGCCGAAAATATTCTTGGCGATCTGCTGAAGCGCAATGGAAATCCCGAAAGTGGCAAGGAGCGTCTCAAGCGGCCTGTGCGCCAGATAGCGGATCACCAGACGTTCAAGCGCCACACCGGCAAGAAAGGCCACTGCAAATGCCAGCGGCAAGGCGACAATGATCGAGACCGTGTAGTTGGGAATATATTGCTGGACGACATAGCCGGTATAGGCGCCGATCATGATGAACTCGCCATGCGCCATGTTGATCACGCCCATCACACCAAAGGTGATGGCAAGCCCGATCGCCGCCAGAAAATAGATCGACGCCAGCGACAGCCCGTCCAGCGCCAGATCGACAAATTGGTAAAAGCCGACCGTACCGCTGATATTGGCAAGCGTTTCCTTCGCAGCTGTTGTCAGAACCGGATCCGGTTCCGCATAGATTTCCGCAAACACGTGATCGGCGACAGCAGAGCGTTGCTCCTCGAGGCTCACCAGCGGCGGCACTGTTCCTGCGGCAGCGAGCGCCAGATAGGCCCGGTCCCGTGCCTCTTGCGTGACCAGTTGCGCGACGGTGATACCGGCAACCATTCCGTTTTCGATATTTTCGATCAGCGCCTGCTTGCGATCATTGAGCGGGACAATCGGCCGCGCCTTGTCTTGATCGACAAGCAATTGATAGGCGGCCTCCATCTCGATGTCCTTGCCTGGCGTAAGCACTCGGGCGACATTGACACCCTCAGGTTCTGCATCGAAAACAGCCACATTGGTCGCCAGCAGCGGATTGAGCGCAGCGCGCGCATCCACACCGGGGTCGCCGGCAAAACTCTTGATCGCATCGACGCGGATCTGCTGATTGCTACCAAACTTGATTGTCAGCAGCCTTTGCAGCCGTTCCTTGCGGGTCTTGATGGCAGGAACGGTTTCGGAATCGATTGCGGCCCGCAGGATGCTCAGATGTGATTCATTGGCGTCGCGTTCCAGCGCCGTCAGCGCCTGAAGCCTGCGCTCCGGATCGGGATCGGACAGCTGAAACTGCACCAGGGCCGCGGCAATCACGCCACGTACGCCACTATTCGGCTTGAGATTGTCGAGTTCACTTTTGTCCGCCAGCCCAGCCTCTTGACCGGTATCGACGTCAATCAGCATCAATTGGCCGCCATCAGCCTTCTCGACAAAGAAGAACCGGCCGTCCGATTCGCGTTGCCACAGATCCTTTTCACGCCATTTCTCCAGAAACACCGCGACGCTGGGCAACTTGCTTGCGACCAGAGCGTCCAGCACCGGACCGATGGTGGTTCGCGAAGGCTTCTCGATCTTGGCGCGATGAGTCTCGAGCAATGCGTTGAGGTCGGCATCCTGTGCGTTGGCAGGTGCAAGCGCGATCACAACGGCAATCAAAACATAGAATATGCGGAGCATGGGACATCAAAACCGATTGGAAAGGTGGAAGAGGGCCACACGGGCCCCCTTCCCTTCAACAGATCAATAGTTGGAATTGAGCTGTACGCAGGTCTTGGTGTCGGTGTTGTACATGCCGCACTTCAGATCGATCCAGTCTGATTCCAGCACTGCGGATTCAGGCAGGAAGTCGGTCCAGGCATCGCCGGGAACCGGCTCGGTCTGGCTGACGATATCGAACTGGCCATCGGCCTGAATTTCGCCGATCAGAACCGGCTTGGTCAGGTGATGGTTGGGCAGCATTTCTGCCATGGTGCCGGTCAGGTTCGGAGCTTTCTGTCCGACCACGGCTTCTGCGACCGCATCAACATCGGTGGTGCCGGCAGCTTCGACAGCCTGAACCCACATATTGAAGCCAATGTAAGTGGCTTCCATCGGGTCGTTGGTGACACGCACTTCGCCCGCGAATGCCTTCCATTCCTTGATGAACTCGGCATTGACCGGAACATCGGCAGACTGGAAGTAGTTCCACGCAGCCAGATGGCCGACCAGGTTGGTGGTGTCGAGACCGGAGAGTTCTTCCTCACCGACCGAGAAGGCCACGACCGGAATGTCGTCGGCAGAGATGCCGGCAGCCGCCAGTTCCTTGTAGAAGCCGATATTGGCATCGCCATTGATGGTCGAGATCACGCCGACCTTCTTGCCGTCGGCGCCGAGAGCAACCACGTCAGCAACAATCTTCGACCAGTCGGAATGACCGAACGGGGTGTAGTTAACGAAAATGTCTTCCGCGGGGATGCCCTTGTCCTTGAGATACTGTTCGAGGATCTTGTTGGTCGTGCGCGGATAGACATAGTCGGTGCCCAGAAGCGCGAATTTCTCGACGCCAAGCTCTTCCAGGAAGTAGTCGGTTGCCGGAATGGCCTGCTGGTTGGGCGCTGCACCCGTGTAGAAGACGTTCTTGGAGGATTCTTCGCCCTCATACTGAACCGGGTAGAACAGCAGGCCGTTGAGCTCTTCGATCACCGGCAGAACCGACTTGCGGCTCACAGAAGTCCAGCAGCCGAACATCACGTCAACCTTGTCGACAGTCAGCAGCTCGCGTGCCTTTTCGGCAAACAGCGGCCAGTCGGAGGCGGGATCCACAACAACGGCTTCGAGCTGCTTGCCCAGGACGCCGCCCTTGGCGTTCTGCTGCTCGATCAGCATCAGCACTGTATCTTTCAGCGTTGTTTCCGAAATCGCCATGGTTCCGGAAAGCGAGTGCAGGACGCCAACCTTGATCGTGTCCTCTGCGGCATATGCCGAGTGAGTTAAAATCGTCGACGTGAGAAATGCCGCTGCCCCAGCGATCTTCATTTTAGTGGTAAAATTCATGTCAGCCTCCATGCTGTTCGTGTCCACGGAGACATCCAATGCAAGCGCCTTGCCAGTTCCTCGGATATCCGGATTTTTACCGGTTTTTAAGGATTGCTCTCTCCGCAAAGCGGTCTGCGCGCCATAACCACGTCGCCATTCGCCTACTAATTAGGCAGAGATCATTTTGTGTGCACACAAATAGTTCGAAAAGCTCGTGCTGCATCGCAAACTTGCCCCGGAGGTTAAAACAGTCACCTATGGGCCCGGCTTGCACTGTCATCGCTTTTGACTTCATATGTCGGCAAGTTGAAACAGATGACTATAAAAACAAACGGCAATCAAGGAGCTCTGGCAATCTATGAACATGCCTCTTTTCTTGCTCGCCGCACTCGTGGCCTCTTTATTGGATCTGACACCCTCTTCCGCCTCGACTTGGCTAAAGACCGGCACTGAAACCACCAGACCCTATGGTCATGTCGAGTATTGCACGCGCAATGCCTCCGATTGCCGCAACCAGACTTCCAGCACCGGACTTCCCGCTGCCCGGCTCAACCTGCTGCGAAGCATCAACAACGCTGTAAACAAGGCAATCAAGCCAGCATCGGACAAGGCTGTCTTTGGCCGCAAGGAATTCTGGACCGCCAAGGCCCGGTCCGGTGATTGCGAAGACTTTGCTCTTGCGAAACGCGCCCGGCTGTTGCGCAACGGTTTCAATTCGTCACAACTGCTGCTGACCATGGGTTACAGGGGCAACGAAGCCCATACGGTTCTGGTGGTGAGAACCAGAGATGGCGACTATGTGCTCGACAATCTTGAAGACAAGGTCCAGCCGGTCCGGGCCGCACGAATGAGTTTTCGCAAGATCCAGTCGCCGGCACACAGCGGACGCTGGCTGAAGATCACCGGGAAGACCGGCAAAACGCCCTGACAAACAGATCCGCAACATTTCCGCTTCATGCGTCATCGCGTCCGTATTCCGATGAACAGCCCATCGGCAGACCTGAAAATTCTGTGGCAACATGGGTTGCCTATGCTATGGCTCGACGCTTCGACAGCATGGACGGCTTCAAACACGCCGGAGGATATTTCGATCACGGCTTTTCGCTTCATCCATACCGCTGACATCCACCTGGATTCCCCGCTCAAGTCGCTCGCCTTGCGCAATCCCGAGCTTGCAGACCTTGTCAGCGGCGCAACCCGTCTGGCCTTCAGCGGCATCATCGATTTGTGTATCAGCGAGCGCGTCGATGCTCTTTTAATTGCCGGCGATCTTTATGATGGCGACCAGACCTCGATGAAAACCGCAAGGTTTCTGGCCGGTGAACTGGGCCGCCTGGCGAAAGCAGGCATCCGCACCTTCATCATCCGCGGCAATCACGATGCGCTGTCGCGCATCTCCCGTGAACTTGTCCTGCCCGATCAGGTCAAGCTGTTTGGCGGGCGCGCCGAGCATGTTCTGATCGAACGCGGGCCCGGCGAAAAGCCCGTCGCCATCCACGGATTGAGTTTCGCCCACCCCACAGCGCCCGACAGCCTGTTGCCGAAATACGCCCAGGCAATCCCGGACACCATCAATATAGGGATCATGCACACCAGCCTCGGCGGCGCGCCGGGACACGATTCCTACGCCCCCTGCAGCCCGGCCGAGCTTCAATCCACCGGCTATGACTACTGGGCATTGGGCCACATCCACAAACGCTCGGTCACAAACGGATCATCGACCATCGTCATGCCCGGCATGCCCCAGGGGCGCGACATCAACGAGGATGGCCCGAAATCGGCAACGCTTGCGTCCATCGGTGATGACGGCACTGTCAGCCTCGAAGAGAAGCCGACCGCACTTGCCGAGTTTGCCCGCGTCAGCATCGATGCCGGCGGCCTGACCGAGTGGAGCGACCTGGTGCACGCGCTCAGCGACGCCCTGAAACAGGCGCGCACCCATTCAACCGCACCGGAACTGGTCGCCCGGATCGGCTTCAGCGGCGAAACGCCACTGGCCTGGCGCATGCGCCGCGATGCGGATCTGTTGATGGCCGAGGCTGAAGAACGGGCCGCGCAGATCGGCGCGACCTGGATCGAAAAACTCGAAATCAGCTGCACTCCGCCGACACGCAACCGGGCATCCGCCACCGATCCACTGCATGAGATCAAAGCGCTGATTGACGCCGAAATACTCAACTCAGGCGCTTACGAGGCCGCTTTGGCTCAGCTGGCTGACACCTTGCAGGGCCAACTGCCTAGCGATCTTCGCGATCTTTTCGGTACGGACGAAAGCGCCACCAAAGACCGGCGCATGCAGCTTGCGCGCCAGGGAGCCGAGGATGTGCTGGCAAGGCTGCAATCCAGCCCCGGATCGGGGAGCGAGCCCAGCTGATGCGCCTCAACCGCCTCGACCTGACCCGCTACGGCAAGTTCACCGACCATGTCATCGACTTCGGTTCCCGTGCAGAAGGCGCAGCCGATCTGCATATCGTCTACGGCCCCAACGAGGCCGGCAAATCTACCCTGTTCAGCGCCTGGCTCGACCTGTTGTTCGGCATTGGCGCGCAAAGCAGCTACAATTTCCTGCATCCCTATCCCAATATGCGCATCGGCGCGGCGATTGACCTTGATGGCACGAGCGCGGAGTTCGTTCGCATCAAGCGTCCGCAGAACAGCCTGCTTGACGGCCGCGACCAGACGATCTCCGATGGCGCATTGCTGGCAGGCCTTGGCGGCCTCGACCGCAGCAGCTACCAGACCATGTTTTCGCTTGATGACGAGACACTTGAACAAGGCGGGGAAAGTATTCTGGCCAGCCGTGGCGACCTTGGCGAGCTCTTGTTCTCGGCCAGCGCCGGCCTGGGTGAACTCTCCCAGCACCTGGTCCAGCTTCGCGCCGAGGCCGAGGAATTCTACAAACCCAGAGCCCAGAAGCGCATCCTGGGCGAACTCAAGGCCGAGCTTGCCGATCTCAAGGCGGAGCGGGATCGGATCGACACCCAGGCGAGCAGATACGCCCAGCTGGGCAAGGAGCTTGAGGACGCCACAACACGCCACGACGAAGCCGGGGAAAACCGCAAACATCTCCGGAGTCGGCTGGCCGCCGTCGACCGCCTGCTCACGGCCCGGCCGCGAATGGCCGATCTTGAAAGATTGCAGGCTCAGATCGAGCCGCTCAGGGATCTCCCCGAGGTCGCGCCCGAATGGCGGCAGCAAATCCGCGACCTCGGAGCCGAAGATGCCGCTCTTGAGGCAGGTGGTGCTGCGTTGACCGAGGAAATCGAGCGCCTGACCTCGGAGCTGGACTCAATCGGTATCGACACCGAAATCCTGTCTCTCCAGAATCGCCTGACCGACCTCGACCGTCTGCGCACCCGCCACGACGCCGCCAGCGAAGACCTGCCGGACCGGGCTGCGGCCCTGGACCGGATCGACGGACAGATCGAACAGGTCCTGATGCGCCTCGGCAAGCCCGGCGCAAAACCGGAAGATCTGTTGCTTTCGACATCCAGGACAGCCGCCCTTCGCGATCTGATTGATGCGCGCGCAAGCCTCGATGTGCGGCTGGCCGCGGCCCGGAAAGAAGCTGCAGACGCCAGGGCAAGCCGCGATGATGCCAATGACCGGTTGCAGAGCTCCGGCGACCACGGCGCTGCGACTGAACTCGAACACCGTCCGGCCCGGATCGCAGCCTTGGCGGAAACACTGACACTCCTGCGCAACTCCGACCATGAGCTGCGACGCCAAAGCGCCGGGCGCGCGATGGCCGTGGCGCGGCAGAAACTCGAAACGCTGGTGTTGGCACTTGCTCCCTGGCAGGGCGAGATGGCCGAATTGCGCGCAATGCACCCGCCCTCCAGCAACACATTGCGCAGCTGGAAATCCGAGGCGGAACAGACGCACCGGAAACTGGCCGCCGCCGGGGAAGAGATATCCCGCCTCAACCAGAAGGCCCGGCGGCTTGAAGCCGAGGCTGAAGCCCTGACCCAATCGCGCGCCCTGCCCTCAAGCCTTGAGACCGATACGCTGCGCCAGACCCGCGACGCAGCATGGGCGCTCCACAAGACCGCTCTTGATCCGGGCACGGCCGAGACTTTCGAGACGGCCATGCGCAGCTATGACGAGGCCGCAGACAAGCGCGCCGCCCATCAGGCAGATGTCGCCAAGCTCAACGAGATCGCGGTGCAATCGGCAATCACCAGGGCCGAACTTCAGGATGCAACGACAACCCGGTCCGATTTGCAGAAATCTCGCACCGAATTGGAAGAGCAGATAGCAACTGCGCTGCGCAATTTGTCCGCCCCGCTTCCCACCGGCATGGCACCCGAAGCGCTCGAAGACTGGCTCCAGCGCCGGGAGCTGGTGCTGGAAGCCGACGACGCCCTGCGCACCCATCTTCAGGACCTTGAGGCCGCCGATCTCGACCGGCAGGCTGCGGCCGGCCGGCTGGTCCGGGCACTGACGCCGCTCGATCCTGACGTCACTGAGGATGAAGACCTCGACGCGCTTGTGCTCCGCGCCCAGCATCTGATCAGCCGCGAAACGCGTGCCGAAGCCTTCCGCCAGTCTCTGGCCGAACAGGACCGCATTCTCAGACGGCGCGAACTGGATCTGCGGGCCGTCGAAGAGGAAATGCAAGCCTGGATGCTGGGCTGGAAAGAGGCCTGTACCGGCTGCTGGCTCGGCGAAGGTGAAAAGGCCCCGACCGCAGCGGAAGTCCGCGAGGCGCTGCCGCTGCTGGGCGAACTGGCAACGGCTCTCCACGATCGCGCCGGGCTTGCCGACCGCATTGCCAAGATGGAACGGGATCAGGCCGGCTATATCGCCGCCCTTCATGCGACCGCGTCGGAAGCCGGAGTAGAAACCGCGAACCTTCCCCCCGCAAGCCTGGCCCGGCAATTGGCCGAGCGGCTGGCGGCAGCCGAACGGGCCAGCAGCCGGCACGAACAATTGTCCCGGCAGATCGAGGACGCCACCGCCCGGCTGCGGCTTCACACGGAAAACAGCGCGGCCCATGCGGTCAGGAAATCGCAGATGTTCAATGCGCTTGGCGCCGAAACCTTTGCAGAGGCAGCGCTGTGTATTGAACAGGCGCTCGAGCGCAAGCAGCTCATCCAGCGGATCGAGCAAATCGCCTTCGAAATATGTGAAGCCCTCGGAGTCAGTTCTCTGGACGAAGCCCGCGCCCTGCTTGATGCCAGCGATACGGCCCGGCTCAGGGACGAAAAACAGGACCTTGAGACCTCGCTCGAAACACTTGACGCCGAGGTTCAGCATCTGTTTGCCGCCCAGACGCGTGCATCCGACGCTCTGAACGCCGTCGGCGGCGATGACGCGGTGGCCCGCATCGAGCAGCAACGCAAGACCATTCTGCTGGCCATTGCCGATGGCGCCGAGCACTATCTGCGGCTTTCGTCCGGCATCATCGCGATGGAACAGGCGCTGACGCTCTACCGGGAACGCCACAGCTCCTCGATGATGCAGCGCGCGTCGGAAGCCATCCGGACCATCAGCCGTGGCCGCTATACGGGTCTTGCGTCGCAGCCCGACAAGGGGCGCGAACTGCTGATCGCCATCCAGGATGACGGAACCTCGAAACAGGCAGCGGACATGTCCAAGGGCGCGCGCTTCCAGCTTTATCTGGCGTTGCGTGTCGCAGGATTCCACGAGTTCGCCGCCACCCGTCAGACCGTGCCCTTCATCGCCGACGACATCATGGAAACCTTCGATGATTTCCGCGCCGAGGAAACGTTCCGGCTGTTTGCCGGCATGGCGCAGGTTGGTCAGGTGATCTATCTCACCCATCATCGCCACCTCTGTGACATTGCCAAGACCGTGTGCCCGGACGTCAAGATCCATGAACTGACCGCCTGATTTCGGCTTTACCGGCAGTTTTCCCGCAGCTGCGAACAGGCTTGGCTTGGCAATCCCGGCTTATGCCTGTATCGAGACCGCACTTTCGTTGATCCGCAATCGGATCATGCTCCCAGCAGCAAGCAGGAACGACGGGCCGCAAACACTGTTCGCTTTGGCCCCTCCTGCAAGCATCGCATCGCCGAACCATCCTTTCACCGGACAGGACGACCACTCTCCATGATTTCGCTCAACAGCTACGCCTCGCAATGGACCAGCAACATCCGCGGCGACATTCTTTCAGGCCTCGTCGTCGCCCTGGCGCTGATTCCGGAAGCCATCGCCTTTTCGATCATCGCCGGTGTCGACCCCAAGGTCGGCCTCTATGCCTCGTTCTCGATCGCGGTGATCACCGCCATCGTCGGCGGCCGTCCGGGCATGATCTCGGCGGCAACGGCTGCAACCGCGGTGCTGATGGTGACGCTGGTCAAGGAACACGGGCTCGAATATCTGCTCGCGGCCACCGTGCTTGCCGGCCTGATCCAGATCGCCGCCGGCATTGCCAAGCTTGGCTATGTCATGCGCTTCGTGTCGAAATCGGTGATGACCGGCTTCGTCAACGCGCTGGCGATCCTGATCTTCATGGCGCAATTGCCCGAACTCATCGGCGTGCCCTGGCTCACCTATGTCATGGTGGCAGCCGGCCTTGCCATCATCTATCTGTTTCCGCTGATCACCAAGGCGGTGCCCTCGCCGTTGGTCACTATCGTCGTGCTCACCGCAATCACCGTGTTCTTCGGCTTCGATCTGCGCACCGTGGGCGACATGGGCGCGCTGCCCGACACGCTGCCGGTGTTCCTCATCCCCGACATTCCGCTGACACTCGAAACATTGTGGATCATCCTGCCCTATTCGGTTGCTGTCGCTGCCGTCGGCCTGCTTGAATCGCTGATGACCCAGACCATCGTCGATGACCTCACCGACACATCATCCAACCGCAACATGGAATGCGTCGGCCAGGGCATCGCCAACACCGCCACCGGCTTCATCGGCGGCATGGCCGGCTGCGCCATGATCGGCCAGTCGATCATCAACGTGAAATCCGGCGGCCGCGGACGCCTGTCCACCTTCGTCGCCGGCGCCATGCTCTTGTTCTTCATCGTCGTGCTCGGCGATTCTGTAGCCCGCATTCCGATGGCCGCCTTGGTTGCGATCATGATCATGGTGTCGATCGGCACCTTCTCCTGGTCCTCGATCAAGTCCTTGCGCACCCATCCACGCTCATCCTCGGTGGTGATGCTGGCAACCGTGCTGTTCGTGGTCTTCACCCACAATCTCGCCATCGGCGTGCTGGTCGGCGTGCTGCTCTCGGGCCTATTCTTCGCCTGGAAGATCTCCCAGCTCTTCGGCGTCCGCTCAACTCTGTCGGAAGACGGCAGGACCCGGACCTATATCGTCGAAGGCCAGCTGTTCTTCGCCTCCGCCGAGGATTTCATGAAGGCCTTCGATTTCCGCGAACTGCTCGAGACCGTCGTCATCGACGTCTCCCGTGCCCATATCTGGGACATTTCAAGCGTCGCAGCCCTCGACATGGCGGTGCTCAAATTCCGCCGCGATGGCGCCACCGTCGAGATCATCGGCATGAACGAAGCATCGGAAACCATCGTCGACCGGCTTGCCATTCATGACAAGCCGGGTGCGATGGACCAGCTGATTTCGCATTGAGGAGGACGAGACCATGACCAACATTCTTTTGGCCCTTGTTGACGGGTCTGCCTATTCGAAGAGCGTCTGCGACCATGCGGTCTGGGCCGCTGAACGCATGAACGCCGGCGTCGATCTGCTGCACGTGCTCGACCGCAATGCGGGTGCCGCCAAATCTGATCTCTCCGGTTCAATCGCGCTGGGCGCCCGTACCGCGCTGCTTGAGGAACTGTCCTCGCTTGATGAGCAACGCGCCAAGCTGCTGCAGCTCAAGGGCCGCGCCATTCTCGACGACGCCCGCGCCATCATCGAAGCGAGCGGCCAGAAGGTCGTCGGCGCCCATCTTCGCCAGGGCGAGATTGTCGAAACCGTGATCGAGCAGGAAGGCCCTGCCAGCATGATCATGATCGGCAAGCGCGGCGAGGAAGCCGATTTCGCCAGCCTCAGGCTTGGCGCGCATCTGGAGCGTTTCATCCGCGCCAGCCACAAGCCGGTCTTCGTCGCCTCCCGCGCCTTCAGGCCGATCGACACAGTAATCGTCGCCTATGATGGCGGCGCTTCGAGCCAGCGCGTGGTCGACCACATCGCCCGCAACCCGCTGTTTGCAGGCCTGAAAATCGATCTGGTCACGGTCGGACAGCGCAACCGCGACTCTGAGAAGGCGCAGGAAGATGCCAAAGCCATCCTCGTTGGCGCGGGGCTGGAAGTGGAAACCACCATCCTCGCAGGACAGCCCGATGAAGTTCTCGGCAAACGCGTCGAAGACCACGGTGCAGCCCTCGTCGCCATGGGGGCCTACGGCCACTCCCGCATCCGCGCCTTCGTCCTCGGCTCGACGACGAGCGAAATGCTGCGCTCCTGCAAGGCGCCGGTGCTGTTGATGCGGTGATGCCGAGAATGGGGAGCTGTGGAGCTTTGTCGCGCGCAGTTTGAGGGCTGGTGTGCCCAGGCGGTAGCCGGGTGTGTGTGAAGTACATGGAAAGCGGCAGTCTTGTTTTATCGATGCCGGCACTGCCGACAGATCGACGGGGTCACTCCTGATTGATGAACAGGTGACTCTCGAATCTCTATTCAATTCTGCAAAAGCGGCGCAATCCGCGCGATCTCGTTGGTCCAGACGTAACCGCTGAACCCGTCCGGCACTCGCGCCATGTCCGCTTCCGTATCGATCCCGCCGGGCAAAATTCCTCCGCCATAATCACCGCGCAGAATGATCGTGCTGCCCGCCGCCTGCATACGCGCGGCAAACAAGTGTGGCCAACCCCAAAGCCAGGGTCCGACATTCAACGGCACCAGCAAGATGGTGTTCCGGCAATCCTCAGGCACGAAACCGGTCCAGCCCAACGCGATATAGCGGACAATACACCTCTTCAGGCTTCCACCCGAATATCCGCGCAATCCGACGATCCGCTCAATCGCGCGGTTCGTCGGTGCCGCGCCGCCGTAAACGCCCCAGACATTGGACCGCCATGCCGGATGTTCAGCCAGCATTTCAGCCAGCATATCCCCTTCCCGCGCCTCATTGGATTTGAAGTTGATCAGGAACTTCCCCTCAGGAAATGCCGTCAACACTTCGGAAAAAGTCGGCATCAGCCCCACGCCCTTGCCACGGAGCGGAAACGATTTCCCGCCATCGGCGGTGTACCCGTAGCCGATATCAAGCGTCTTCAGATAGGCCATGTCGTGATCGCGTGTTGCACCTGCCCCCTGCGTGCGGCAATCGACTGTCCAGTCATGGAAGATCGCGAACTGGCCATCGGTTGTAGGGTGCACATCCAGCTCAACGACATCTGCACCAAGGTCGAACGCCGCTCGCATGGACCCGATGGTGTTCTCGATTTCAGGGGCAACAGGCTCCCGGATCCGGGTTGCCGTACATGTATCGTTGTCGACGCCTTCCAAATCGAAGGTCTGATGCACGCCACGATGCGCAAGCAGCTGGACGCGTCCTTCCGGCGCTGCAACCCGCCACGAGGCGTTGAAGATATAGATGAACGCAACAAGACCGACCAAGGCTATCAGCGTCCATTTTCCAATCTGCTTCAATAACCGCATTCAGTTGATCGTTGGTTCTCTGGCCTGCATGCCCACGAATATTCCATATATAAAAACCATCGCAACCAAATTGTAACAGAAGAGGCTCCGCACCTTCGTTCTCAGCTCAACGACGACGGAAATGCTGCGCTCCTGCAAGGCGCCGGTGCTGTTGATGCGGTGATGGAGCAGAGGGCAAGTTTTGCGCCCACAGCCGAGGTTTGTGGGCATCGCTGCCGTTACCTTTCACACCGCTGAAGGTCGGCTCTGAACCACAAGCGCGCGAGGCAGCGCATCGTATTATTCCAACGCGTCAAGCCCGCTCGCCAATGCCGCAGACATGCCACTTTCTTCCATATGCAGCCGTAAACGCTGGTTGTATCCTCCAGGGGTGTTCAGAGCCTCGATCAGAGCCTCGGCCCCGCTGTCTGCCAGGCTTGAAGCGACAAGTGCTCTCAGGAATGCCTCACCCTGGGTTTTATCCGAAACGCGATCGCCCAGCCAGTTCGCGGCATCGTCGACCATCCTTGCCACCGGAGAAAGCACCGCCTGCGCACAAAGATACGCAGCCATTTCATCCGCATCATCCAGAGGGAAAACAGTGTTTCGGCGCCCGAAAATCTCCTGGACCAATTCCACGTCACCGAGCATCATGATCGGCGTTCCGCCCTTTGCAATCCCCGGGAACGGCATCATGATCGCTACAGCCCGTGCGGGCTGAACCATCGCGTTCGCCTCCTCAAGAGAGGCTCCAGCCATAAAGGTGATTGCCCGCTGGTTCTCGCGGAACTTCAGCGAACACAGAACCTCAGCCGCGACCTCGGCCATCAACCCGAGAAAAATCACCTCGCTCGCATCCACGACGCCCTGATTGCCGGCGACTGTTACGTTGCCGTAAGCCTCGGCAAGTGCGTCTGAGTAGCGGGAACTTCGTTCTGAGACAGTGATCTGATGCCCGTCCCCTGCAATCCCGTGGACAACAGCGCTGGCAATCGTCCCGCATCCGATCACGCCTATTCGCATTTGCTGCCTCCTCGATGCGTCAATCCTACGCTGCAATGACGGTTTTGTCAGAGCAGCCTCGACTCCGCCAGAAGCAATCAGCCTATTTCAGTATACCCCAGCCCCAACAGCGGCACCCGCGCACGGCCCTGGAACCCGGGTGCGTATTTGCCGGGCTCCACGACGGCTTATGAACGATGCCCGTCCAGTCCGGCTGCGAGGCCGGACTGTTCAGGTCTCCGGCTTTTTGGTGCGCTCAGGCGGCGGCGAGCTTCTTCTGCGGGTCGTAGAACGGCCGCTCGACGATGGTGGCGCGTTCGGTTCCGGCCTCGTTGACAAGCCCCGTCCTGTTCACAACATCGAAGCTCGCGCCCAGATTGGCATATTCGGTGGCGATCATCGCCAGCGCGATGTTCTGTTTCAGGCGCGGCGAATAGATGGCGGAGGTGACCTTGCCGATGGTCACGCCATCCTTCCTGATCGGCCAGTAGGAGGTGTTGGGTCCATTCAGCGGGCTGCCTTCGATGATCAGGCCGACCTGCTTGCGGGTCACGCCCTGCTCCTTGATACGGCGCAGCGCGGCCTTGCCGATGAAATCCGCTTCGATGTCCAGATTCACCAGCCGCTCC
The DNA here is from genome assembly GCA_048261205.1 of Hoeflea sp. Taxonomy (GTDB): domain Bacteria; phylum Pseudomonadota; class Alphaproteobacteria; order Rhizobiales; family Rhizobiaceae; genus Hoeflea. The sequence goes on along the minus strand of JBLXGF010000005.1, from coordinate 165,419 downwards.
AGCCCCAGCTCGAACGGGTTGGTCTTGTTGTCCGCGTCCGCGTGGTAGGACAGCATCCCGCCCTCGATCCGGCGAATGGAGGAGGTGTGCCCGGGCTTGAGACCAAATGGCGCGCCCGCAGCCATGATCCTTTCCCACAACTGGTCACCATAGGCACTGTCGCGCAGATAGATCTCATAGCCCAGTTCACTGGACCAGCCGGTGCGCGACACCAGCAACGGCATGCCGTCCAGCTCGACCTCACGCAGCCAATAGTATTTCAGATCCATGATGCTGTCGCCGAACAGCGCCTGCATGATCTGACCCGATTTCGGTCCCTGCAATTGCAGCGGCGACACATCGGGCTCATCAATCGTGACATCAAGGCCGGCATGAACCGCCACGCCCTGGGCCCAGAGTAGGATGTCGCTGTCCGCCAGGGAAATCCAGAAGTGGTTCTCGCCCAGACGCAGCAGAATAGGATCATTCAGCAGGCCGCCATCGGCATTCGTGATCAGGATGTATTTGCACTGTCCCACAGCCATCTTGGACAGATCGCGCGAGGTCAGCATCTGGACGAATTTCGCCGCATCCGGTCCGGTGATTTCCACCTGGCGCTCGACTGCCACATCGCACAGGATCGCGTCATTCACCAGATTCCAGAAATTCTGCTCGGGATCGCCAAAGTCGCGCGGAATATACATGTGATTGTAGACCGAGAACCCCTTGGCGCCCCACCGCACGGTGGCGTCGAAATAGGGGGACTTGCGGATCTGCGTGCCGAACCCGAAATCGTCTGCTGTCATCATTGTCTTCGACCTTGTTTTGAGGTGGCCAGACTGGCCTCGTGCTGCCGGAACTCTGACAGCTATCTAGCCATGATCGGTGCATCGATGTGGACTGAAAACAGCCAACGCGAAGTCTGGACAGACTGTTCTTCTGGCAGCCCATGGGCTGATTGGTCGGATGCGTCAGGAGCGGCTCTTGGCCGCCAGCTTTGCAAGGTTCGGCTTGCTGGATTTGACGCGCCGCGTCGCGATATAGGTCATGTAGCGGTCAATCCCCAGCTCGGCCGCCAGCAGGGTGTCCATCAAAGCCTGAAATGATGCCAGGTCAGGGGTGATCGTTTCCATCACATAGTCCATGCCGCCACCCGTGGCGACGCAATCGGTGATCTCGTCGAGAGTCCTGATAAAAGCTTCGAACCGATCGAAATCCACCTTTCGGTGATGCGCCAGCGAGACGGTCACGACAACCTGGGTAAAATCGGCAATCTGGTCCAGAGCGATATCCGCATGATATCCACGAATGAACCCCGCTGCCTTCAGCCGGTCCAGACGGGCCCAACAGGGCGTGGCCGAAATATTAGCAATTTCTGCAAGTTTGGTTTTGCTTATTTGTCCATGCTGCTGGACCGCGCTGAGAATGCGGATATCGGTGCTATCAAGACCAAATCTTCTCATGAGTTCAAACTTTCGCCGGGCCTCTCCTGCCATGGAAATAGCAAGCTGAGGCCACCGTCCAGACCTTTTATTAGGTCATGAGCACTCCGCATGCGTTGGGGTTTGCGACATCAACCGCGATAACCACGCCGGGAACCCATCGCGACGAGCAGTGCCGGATCACCGGTCAGATAAGCCGCAGCGAATGGCTGTTTCTTTCACTATCCGGTCTAAGCCGCGGCCGCAGCCGCCCCCTACCCCGGCAGCCCCAGCGGCCTTTGCCGCCGCCAGTGGTAAAACACCTTGGCCAGCGCCGCGGACACGATGCGGGCGTCGACGGTGTCGGAGCGGCTGGTCAGCATGATCGGCACCCGCGCGCCCAGCGCAATGCCTGCCGAAGAGGCTCCGGCGAGATGGATCAGCTGCTTGGCGATCATGTTGCCGCTTTCCAGATTTGGCGTCACCAGGATGTCGGCGTGGCCCGCCACATCCGAGACGATGCCCTTGGCCGCCACAGCGGCGGGCGAAATCGCGTTGTCGAAGGCCAGCGGCCCATCCACCTTGCCGCCGACAATCTGGCCGCGGTCATGCATCTTGCAGATCGCCGCGGCCAGCAGCGTCGAGGGCAGCTTGCCTGTCACGGTTTCCACCGCCGACAGCAGCGCCACCAGCGGCGTCTCGACACCGATGGCAATGGCCAGATCGATGGCGTTCTGCACAATGTCCTTGAGCGCTTCGAGATCGGGCGAGATGTTGATCGCCGCATCGGTGACAAACAGCGTCCGGTTCTGTCCCGGCACGTCGAGCGCAAACACATGGCTGAGCCGCCGTTCGGTTCTCAGCCCCTTGGTCTTGTCGAGCACAGCCATGAGAAGTTCATCGGTGTGCAGCTTGCCCTTCATCAACGCGCCGGCACGCCCCTCATGCACGAGCGCCACCGCCACTTCCGCCGCGGCATGGCTGTGCGGCGCATCGACGATTTCGAGCCCGTGCAAATCAAGTCCGGCCTGTTCCGCCGCAGCTGCGATCTTTGCCTTTGGCCCGACGAGCACCGGCACGATCATGCCCTCGTCGCGCGCCGCGATCGCTCCGCCCAGGCTGAGATCATCGCAAGGGTGGACAATGGCCGTAACCAGCGGATCAAGCGTCCTCGCCTGTTCCACCAGCGCACCGAAGCGCACGCCCGGCGCCTTCAGCCGGGAACTTGGCATCCTTGCCAGGTGGCGTTTGATTTTCCTTCGTGGTGCTTGCACCTCCGCATGGCCGGAGACAACCGTCACACCTTGGGCATTGATGCACATGCAATTCAGTCTGACCTGCGCCGTAGCCTTGTCGACATCGGCCACCTCGACCCGCACCGTGATGCGGTCTCCGACGTTCACAGCTTGATGGAATGTCAGCGTCTGGCCTAGATGAACCGTTCCGGGACCAGGCAATTGCGTTGCCAGAACGCCGGAAATCAATGTGCCGGCCCACATGCCGTGCACGATGCCCTGTTGCAGTTCCGGGCCGTCTTCATCACCCGCATCCAGAATTTGCGGATTGACATCGGCCGAAACCGTGGCGAACAGGGCGACATCGGCTTGGGTCAGGACCCGTTCGATTTCCGCGCGGTCTCCGATCGCGATTTCGTCCACAGTGCGGTTTTCAATCAGGTCCATAAACGTTCCACTTGGCTGCAGCCGGTTGCCGGGCTCAATGCCCGCACTGACTGCGAAGCAAAGGTCTGCACAGTCCGGACGGCGCAAACTTGCCCCAGTGAAGCATCAGTTACAAGACAGACCGCAAGATAAGCCTTTGAGTCCGGACGAGACCTGAGAGCGGCAATCTGTTGAGCAAATGAGCCAAGCCGGATTTGGCCGTAAGGGGAACAAAAAGACCTGCCAGCGCGGCGGCAACTGGCAGGTCGGCCCAAGCATCAGGTGCGGATCGACGCTCAGGCTATATCATTGGGGCCGGCGGCGCGCTTTCTGCCGGTCAGCATGGCGCGGACCAGGTTCTCCCCATGTTCAAGACTTGCAACGATGACGCCGCCAATATGCAAGGCGATGAGGCCGAGCGCTGCAAATGCAGCACCTTCATGCAATTCCTCAACCCATCCCACGCCCCAATAGGCGTCCGTTGTCATCAGCCAACCGCTGAGCGAAATCACCGCGATGACCAGCAACAGAGCGAGCACCATCAGCCCGCCCGCAGGGTTGTGCCCGAGATAGCGCCGCGCCTTCAGCCGGACCGTATCGCCGAGAAACCCGGCGACCGTCGATGGCCGGTAGATAAAGGACATGAACCGCGCATGCCGCGATCCGGCGAAACCCCAGATCACGCGGAATGCGATCAGCCCAGCAATGATATAGCCCGCCGTTTCATGCGGTGTCTGCCATTCGTCGCCGGTGAGAAAGGCAAAGGTGAAGAGGCCGACGAGCGACCAATGGAAAATCCTGACCAGCGGGTCCCACACCCGGACGGTCGCCGGCGACTGCATGCCGCCGGCTTCCATCGTGGTTTCACCACCAGGCATCAATCTTCAGCCTTCACCTTAAGCACGTCCCCGCTGCCCGGATGAAAATAGATTTCGACCCGCTTGCCATCCTTGTCCATCGCATAGGCTTCAAGGCAGCCATCCTCGGCCTTGATCGACCGGACATCATAGCCCTGTTGCTTGGCCTTTTCAGTAATGGCGGCGTCGCTCATCCACTGATCCCGGGGCACATTCGGGCAATCATCAGAAGCAAATGCCATGGCAGGCGCGAGCACGGCGATGGCGGTGGTAACAGCAAGTATCATCTTCATGGTTTATCTCTTTCAGTTGGATTATTGGGCCTCTGCCCGTTGACCCCACCCTTGTCGCAGAACCATGATGACAAGCCGCTGATCAGACCTGTCAGCGTTTTGTCATTTTCAAACCACGATAGTGGCCCGATGAAAACCATCCTGACCCTGCTGTTGCTGATCACCGTGCTGGCGCCGCTGCCGGCGCGAGCGGATTCGGATGACGACAATCACCACCGGCGGGTTGATCTCGATGCCGCAATCGCGCGCGGCGAGGTGCTGCCCCTGTCAAAAATCCTCGACAAGGTGCTGCCGCAAATCAAGGGCAGGATCGTTGAGATCGAGTTCGAATATGAAAAGGGCCGGCCCATCTACGAGCTCTATATTATCAACGGCGATGGCCGCCGCCTTGAATATGAAATTGATGCACGGACCGCTGAGATCCTTGGCCTCGAAGACGAAGACTGAGCATCATGCGTATTCTCCTCATCGAAGATGACACCCGCATCCGCCAGGATGTCACCGCAGCCCTGGAGGCCTCGGGCTATGTGGTTGACAGCGAAGCCGATGGCGAAGAGGCCTGGTTCCTGGGTGACACGGAGAGCTACGCAGCTGCCATACTCGATCTCGGTCTGCCCGGCATGGACGGCCTGACCATCCTCAAGCGCTGGCGCGCTGCGGGGCACAATTTCCCGGTTCTGGTGCTCACGGCGCGCGGCGCCTGGACCGAGCGCGTGGAAGGCATTGATGCCGGCGCTGATGACTATCTGCCCAAGCCGTTCCGCATGGAGGAACTCACCGCCAGGCTGCGTGCCATCATCCGCCGTTCAGGCGGCCAGGCAAATGCCGTCATCACCGTCGGCGAAGCAGAACTGGACACCCGGCAAATGCGCCTGAGTGTTGGCGGCCTACCCATCAACCTGTCACCGCAGGAATATCGCCTGGTGGCCTACCTGATGCTCAACAAGGGCCGGGTTGTCCCCCAGCAGGAACTGTCCGAACATCTGCAGTCGGTCCATTTTGAACGGGAATCCAATGCCGTGGAAGTCCTGGTCGGCCGGGTGCGGCGCAAGCTGCCCGTCGCCCTGATCGAAACCCGCCGCGGCTTCGGATACATCGTGGAAGATCCGGAGCCGGCGCAATGAAACCGGTCAGATCCCTTCGCTTCAGACTGCTGGCCTTTGCTGCCCTCGTTCTCGCCGCAGCCCTGCTGGTGACCGGCTTCAGCCTGTCGACGCTGTTTACCCGGCATCTCGAACGCCGCGTCGGACAGGAACTCGACACCCACCTCAATCAGCTTGTCGGCAACCTGCGCATCACCCCCGACACGGGAATATCCTTGATGCGCGAGCCGGTGGATCCGCGCTTCCAGGCGGTCTTTGGTGGCCTCTACTGGCAGGTCGATGATTTGACGACGAACACCCAACTTCGCTCCAGATCTCTGTGGGATACCCGATTGAGCGTTCCGGGCGACCTGCTGAAGCCCAGCCAGATCCATATCCATGACCTGCCGGGACCCCAGCAATCAAACCTGCTGGCCCATGAAACAATGATCCTGCTGTCCGCGCCGGACGGTGACCATGAAGTCCGCCTCTCCGTCGCCATTGACCGGGCCGAACTCACCGCGCTTGCCACCGGCTTTACAAAGGACCTTGCGCCGGTGCTGGCGGTTCTGGGGTCGGTTCTGATGCTCGGCTTCCTGCTTCAGATCGGCGAGGGTCTGAGACCGGTGCATCATGTTCTGTCGGGCGTCAGCGCAGTCCGGAACGGCACCCGCAAGCGCCTGGAAGCTGATGGGGTGCCAAAGGAAATTGCACCGCTTGTCGAAGAGGTCAATGCCCTGCTGGACGCTCAGGACCTGACCATCAGCCGCGCAAGGGATCGAGCCGCCAATCTTGCCCATGGCCTGAAAACTCCATTGTCGGCCCTGACCAGTGACATTGAGCGGCTCCGCGCCAAAGGCGAGACCGAAATCGCCGGCGACATTGCCGAACTGGCGCACCGCATGCGCCGGCATATGGAACGTGAGCTTGCCCGCGCACGGCTGCGCCATGGACGCAGCCAGGAGCGGACGCTTCTCAAGCCGGTTGTTGACGGCATTTTCCGCGCGCTCAAGCGCACCCCAGCAGGCGAAGACCTCGATTTGCAAAACAATGTCGGGGCTGCGGTCGCGGTCCCGGTCGATGCCGACGATCTCAACGAACTCGTCGGTAATCTTGCGGAAAACGCAGTGCGGTTTGCCCGCAGCCAGGTCCTGGTCGACGCTGAAATCGCAACGGATGCCGTTGTCATCCGGATCGGTGATGACGGCCCGGGCCTTGACCAGGCCGGCATGGCCAACGCCACCAGAACGGATCAGCGGCTTGATCAATCCGAGATGGGAGCCGGGCTGGGCCTGGCCATTTCAAGCGACATCGTCGATTCCTTCGGTGGCCAGCTCGAGCTTGGAAGCTCTCCATCCGGGGGGCTTGAGGTGCGGATCTCCATACCGCTAACGGCTTCGCCACCCTAGCTCCCGCCGGTCTCCCTCATCAAAACATCCGTTTAATCCTTAGGAAATCTGCCATGAAATTCGTCCGGCCATCCGTCGGTAGCGTCACGCTTGCGTTCTTTGTCTCCGCCTGGATCATTCTTGTTGTCAACAAGGTCTTCTGGCTCAGGACAATCGAGGCCTTCGGCGAGCATAGCCTGGCGCTGATCGCCTTTTCCATCGGGATCTCCGCCTTGTTGATAGCGCTGTGCATCAGCGTCACCGTCAAATATGTGACCAAGCCGATCTACATCCTGGCACTTGTCAGCGCAGCCGCTGCCGCCTGGTTCATGGAGAAGTTCGGAACCATCATTGATACCGACATGATCCGCAATGCAGCCGAGACAACCAAAGCCGAAGCCGGCCACCTGATGACGCCGGCGTTTTTGCTGCATCTTCTTATCTATGCGATCCTGCCCTCGCTTCTGATCGCGATCGTTCGCATCCGGCACCGGACCTTTGGCGCCAAACTGAAATGGAACCTGGCCGTCATCGTGCCGATGCTGCTGCTCGCCGCGACCATGGCGCTCCTGCAATATCCCGCGATCGCCTCGACGATGCGCAACAACCGCCTCGTCATAAAGACACTGAACCCGATATCCCCGATCATAAGCGCTGTGGAATATGCAATTCGCGAGGACCGGAACAGAACCATCGTTGCAGCGCCACTGGATCTTGACGCAAAGCAGGGTCCTGTCATCAAGAAAGCTGGCAAGCCGGTCGTCACCATCATTGTCGCCGGAGAAACCGCCCGTGCCCAGGATTTCTCCCTTGGCGGCTATGCGCGCAACACAAACCCGGAACTCGAAAAACGCGACATCGTGTTTTACCGCAACACCGCCTCATGCGGAACCGCAACAGCAGTTTCAATTCCCTGCATGTTCTCCCAGCTTGACCGTGCGGACTACTCGCACGACAAGGGGCTGGCCCAGGAAAACCTCCTCGACGTGCTGGCTCACGCTGGCGGTTCTGTTGAGTGGTGGGAAAACAACACCGGTGACAAGGGCGTTGCCAGCCGGACCAGATTGCGCAATTTCTCAACCGAGAACGATCCGCGCTATTGCGTCAGCAACGAGTGCCGCGATCAGGTGATGGTTGATGCGCTTGGCCCCTGGCTGGACAGCGTCACTGGCAATGCAACGCTTGTGCTGCACCAACTGGGCAGCCACGGACCTGCCTATTACCAGCGGTACTCCGAGCAGGAACGGCTGTTCCGTCCCGATTGCCGCACAGCCGAGTTTGCCGATTGCACAGAAGAGGAAATCCGCAATGCCTACGACAACACAATCGTCGCAACCGACCGGATGCTGGCCCAGATCATCGACCTGCTGGCCGAACGGTCGGACCGCCTTGCCTCGGCAATGATCTACATGTCCGATCACGGCGAGTCATTGGGAGAAAAAGGTCTCTATCTGCATGGAATGCCCTATTTGTTCGCGCCCGAAGAACAAACCCATGTGCCATTCGTGATGTGGCTGTCGAAAAGCTATTCGAACCTGTTCGGCACAACAACCGAATGTCTCCAAAGCCATGCTGCCGATGCCACCTCGCATGACAATCTGTTCCACACGGTCCTGGGACTGATGGATGTCCAGGCGGCCCATTACGATCCGTCGCTCGACGTCACTGCCAAATGCCGTGTGCCGTCAGGCTGAACCGGGGTTTCGGCTGAAAACTCTAATCCAGCGTGCGGCGGAACCGCATCAGCGCCAGCAGCGTGAAAACCCCGACGAAGACCACCAGCGCCGCAAGAGGGGTGGCCACGCCCTGCAAATCGGCCCCCTTGAGCATGACGGCCCGGATGATCCTGAGGAAATGCGTCAGCGGAAAGATCTCGCCCAGCATCTGCGCCCAGCCCGGCATGCCTCGGTAGGGGAACATGAAGCCTGACAAGAGCAGTGACGGCAGGAAGAAGAAGAAGGTCAGCTGCATCGCCTGCATCTGGGTCCGCGCCAGCGTCGAAAACGCGTATCCCAGCAGCACCAGCGCCAGAACGAAAATCAGGATACTGAGCAGCAACAGCGTCAGCGAGCCGACGAACGGCACATTGAACAGGAACTTGGCCGCCGTCAGCACCACCACGACCTGAACCCCGCCAACCACCAGAAACGGCAACACCTTGCCCAGCATGATTTCCAGCGGGCTTGCCGGCATGGCCAGCAGGTTCTCCATCGTGCCGCGCTCGGTTTCCCGCGTCAGCGCCATCGAGGTCATCATCACCATGGTCAGCTGCAGGATCACCCCCAGCAGGCCCGGCACGATGTTGTACTGGGTGATGCCTTCGGGATTGTAGAGCCTGTGCACGACCACTTCGAGCGCAGCAGTCGATTGAACGGCAGCCGCAGCCTCCGCCGATTGCTCGCGCAGCAGTGCCTGCGCCGCCACCGTGCCAAGCGTCGAGATCGCACCCGACGCCACCGACGGGTCTGTGGCATCTGCCTCGATCAGGATCTGCGGATGATCGCCGCGCTGCACCCGGCGGGCAAAGTCGGACGGCACCGTGACGACGAACGACACCGCACCGGACTGGATCAACCGGTCGGCCTCTGCAGCACTCGCCACCACATGATCGAAACGATAGTAGCCGGTGTTTTCCATCGCCGAGACCATGGCGCGGGTGTAGTGGTCCTGACTGGTGGTCACCAGCGCCGCAGGCAGGCCCTTGGGATCATTGTTGATGGCAAAGCCGAACAGCACCAATTGCATCAGCGGCACACCCAGCATCATCGCGAAGGTGATCCGGTCGCGCCTCATCTGGATGCTTTCCTTGGTGATGATGGCCATCAGCCGGCGAAACGAGAATATTGCGCTCATACCATGTTGTCCGTCGATTTGCCCATGAACTGGATGAACACATCCTCAAGGCTTGTGCTGCCTTCCCTGTAATCGACGCCCGTCGCCGCTGCGGCTTTTTCGACCGCAGCCTTCAACGCTCCCCGGTCGTGGCCAACCACATGAAGGGTGAGGCCGAACGGAGCAACCTGATCGACGCCATCCATGCCCTGCAGCATATGCGCTGCTTCCGAGGTTCTGCCGCCCTCCATCACAAAGGTCGTCAAGGCTGCATCCCGGATGACCTCCGGCACGGTGCCGCTGGCCAGCAATTTGCCATAGGAGATATAGTGGATGCGGTGGCAGCGCTCGGCCTCGTCCATGTAATGGGTGGAGACCAGAACCGTCAGCCCGCCGCTGGCACGCATGTGGATCTCGTCCCAGAATTCACGCCTCGCCTTGGGGTCGACGCCCGCCGTCGGCTCGTCGAGCAGAAGCAGCTTCGGCTTGTGCATGATGCAGGCGGCCAGCGCCAGCCGCTGCTTCCAGCCGCCCGACAAGGTGCCCGCCAATTGCTTGCGGCGCGACACAAGCCCCAGATCCTCCAGTGTATCCCGCACCACGGTGGAAACCGGATCGAGATCATAGAGCCGGGCCACGAAGGTCAGGTTCTCCTCGATCGACAGATCCTCGTAGAACGAGAATTTCTGCGTCATGTAGCCGACTTCGCGCTTGATCCGCTGGCCTTCGCTGCGGATATCATAGCCCAGCACCCGCCCCTCGCCGGCATCGGGCGTCAGCAGCCCGCACATGACGCGGATGGTGGTCGTCTTGCCTGATCCGTTCGGGCCCAGAAATCCGGATATCTCGCCTTGAGCCACCGACATCGACACATGGTCGACGACAGTCTTGTCGCCAAAGCGCTTGACCAGTCCGCTGACCTCGATGGCGTTCACTGGAGGCTTCCCTCCAGATCCACATCGACGATCTGACCCGGCGCAAGCGCCCAGGCGTCGTCATTTGGCCGGGCCTCCACCAGATAGACCAGTTTCTGCCGGTTCTCGAGCGAATAGATCACCGGCGGCGTGAATTCCGGATCGGGTGACACATAGCTCACTGTCGCCCGCATTCCCTCGCCGCAGCCGTCACACTGCACCAGCAGCACCGTACCGACGCCAATGCTCGACAGCGCCGTTTCGGGCACATAGACCCGGAGTTTGAGCGCGCCGTCGGGCAAGACCGAGAGCACCGGCGCTTGCGGACCGGCCACTTCTCCGGCGTTGCGGATGATATCGGAGACAACGCCGGATTGCGGAATCGACAACACCCGCTTGCCGAGTCGCCATTGAGCCGATTCCAGCACCGCGTTGGCCTGACCCACGGCAGCTTGGGCAGCCTTGATCTCGTTCTCCCGCGCCGGAAGTTTCGCCACCGCCAGATTGGCCTCGAGTTCGCTCACCTTGGCGCGGTTGAGCTCCAAGGCGGTCGAGGCGGAATCATAGGCCGCTTGCGTGGCAATCCCCTGCTTCAGCAGGTCCGACTGGCGTTCCAGCACCCGTTCGGCTTCGGCGGCCTGGGCTTGTGCCGAGCGCAATGATGCAACAATGCTGGCAATCTCCTCCGGCCGCCGCCCCTCCTGCAGATTGGCCAGTTGCCGTTCGGCCTGCGCCAGCCCGGCAGCAGCCTGGGCCACGGCGATTTCCGCATCGCGCTTCTCCAGCCGCGCCAGGGCCTGGCCCTGTGTCACCCGGTCGCCGCGCCTGACCGCCAGATCGACAATCTGAGCCGTCTCGATCGGCGCCACCAGCACATATTCGCCCTCGACATAACCGACCGCCAGCGGGCCGGCACCTGCGCATGCCGAGAACAGGCCGGCGATAAAGGGTATGGCGCATAGCAACGACATCATGAGCCCTGCTTTCCGTGGGTTTCAACAAACGCGCGTATGTTGGACAGGATGATCGCCTTGATCGCCTCAACTTCGCCCGGCCCCATCTCTTTCCATTCCATGCGCCGGGCGACGATGGCGTGCCCGATGCGAAAATAGACGACCTGACCCGCAATGCTGAAGGTGCCAAGGCGGATCAGGTCGCTTTCGGGGTCATGGCCGGTGGCCAGTCCCAAAAGCACGCAAAGCCTGCGATGCACCGGCAGAAGGAAATCGGCATAGACCTTGTCGAACACAGCGCCGGGAACGCCCATTTCGCGCACCATGAAGCTCGCAATGTCGCGGGCCTCCACCTGCCCGAGCATGAAATCGGCCACAGCCATGATCACCCGTTCAAAGGCCGCCTGCGCAGCCGACGGGTCCTCGCCGGGATCAATCGAGCGCAGAGCCGGGCCGACTACGGCCTGAATCCGGCTGCCCACCATCTCGGCGCAGGCCAGCCGCAAACCGCCCTTGCCGCCGAAATGATAGGCAATCGAGGCGATGTTGGCGTCCGCCGCCGCAGCGATCTCGCGGGTCGAGGTTGCATCAAACCCCTTGGCGCCAAACAGCACGATAGCGGTGCTGATCAACGCGTTCCGGGTCTGGTCACCCGCACTGCCTGCATCGGCCTCGACTGGTTTTTTGGATGGCACGGCATTCCTCACTGAGACAATTCCTACAGCAATACTACGCCTGCATCGAAAATTAATCAATCGATTGATTGAATTTTGTCAGGCCCACATCGGCACAGCTGACCGCCGTCCCGTCTGATCAGTCGGCTGCTGTCTCGGCGGCGAACGCGTTTCGCAACTCGGTCTTGAGCACCTTGCCGTAATTGTTCTTCGGCAAATCCGAGACGAAACGGTAGGCCTTGGGACGTTTGAACCGGGCAATTAGGTCAAGGCAATGCCGGTCCAGCTCCGCCGCATCAGGCGCCGCATCCGGACCGGTGACCACATAGGCCAGGATGCTTTCACCCCACTCCGCATCGGGCACACCGATAACGCTGACTTCGCGCACGCAAGGGTGGGTCAGCAACGCCTCCTCCACCTCGCGCGGATAGATATTGGTGCCGCCCGAAATGATGACATCCTTGGACCGGTCCTTCAGCGTCAGGAATCCATCCGCATCAAGCGCCCCCATGTCGCCGGTCCAGAGCCAGCCGTCACGCAAGGATGCAGCCGTGGCTACGGGATCCTGCCAGTAGCCTTGCATCACCGGGGCGCCCCGCACCACGATCTCACCGGTTTCACCCGCGGTCATGACGGTGCCCGCTTCATCGACAATCTGCACTTCGACACTGGATTGCGCCGTGCCCACCGATGCCAGCCGCTCGCGCCAGCGCGGATGAGCGCGATCGGCCACCGAGGCCCGGTCCAGGGCGGTGATCGTCATCGGGCTCTCGCCCTGGCCATAGATCTGGCAGAACCGCGGCCCGAGCACGTCGACCGCCTCGACAATGTCGGCGAGATACATCGGTCCGCCGCCATAAACGATGGTGCGGATGCCCTCCCCGGTCTCGCCCTGCGCCTGGGCGGCAGCGACCAGCCGCTTGACCATGGTGGGTGCAGCAAACATGTGAATATCACCGAGACTGCGCGCCAGGGTGAAGATTTCATCCGGATCGAAGCCGCCCGACACCGGCACCACATGCCGCGCCGCCTTGAGCACATGCTGCAGGCAATAAAGCCCCGCGCCATGGCTCAATGGCGCCGCATAGAGCGCCGCATCGGTGGAATAGACGGCATCCACATCGGTGAAATAGGAAAACACCATCGCCTGCATGTTGCCATGGCTGATCATCACGCCCTTGGGCCGGCCGGTGGTGCCCGAGGTATAGAACAGCCAGGCCATGTCAGTGGCGTCTCGCGGCACGGGAGCGGCAAGCGGTTCGCCGGTCCGCAACAGCTCGAACGCCGCGCCACCCAGATCTATCAGCTCAAGCTCCGGTTTCGCCAGCGCCCCGGCCAGCTCATCGCCCAGCGGCGCGCTGCAAAAAGCCAGCACCGCACCGGAATTCTCGACGATATAGGCAGCCTCCCTGGGATGAAGCTTGGCGTTGATCGGCACAATTGCAGCCCCGGCGAACCAGGCCCCGAACATCGCCTCCAGATAAGCCGGCGTATTCTTGGCAAAGATCGCCACCCGGTCGCCGGGATTGATCTTGTAACGCGCGGAAAGGCCTGCGCCGATGGCCGCGGCACGACGGGCGAATTCGCGATAATCCGCAAGCAGCTGGTCACCGTCAAACAGCGCCGGGTGGTCCGGATATTTCCGGCCACTGCGCGCCAGCCATTCCGCGACATTCATGATTCTCTCCCCAAAGCCTCAGCGCGGAAATCATCGCGTCAGCAAAGGCAATTGGCAATGCGCCAGCCCGAATGAACGGCGTCTCAGGGGCGAATTTTGCGCATCATCAGCCAGTTGTAGAGCCGGGGCGACAGCCGGTTGATGCGCCAGACAAGGCGCGCCACCCGGCCCACGGGAATAAACCGCTTGCCGCGCCGCCAGCCATTGAGAATGATCCGGGCAGCCTGCTCCGGGCTCATTTCGTCAAAGCCGTCCGCCGCCGCCCCCGGACGTCCGATTCCGTCCGCGCTTGCGTCAAGCCGTCCCGGATTGGTGGCGACGAAGGATGGCGCTGCGATCACCACCTTCACCCCATGCTGCGCCTCTTCCGAAGCCAGCGACATGAAGAACCCGTTGAGCGCGTGCTTGCTCGCCGCATAGGCGGTGCGCTTGTAGAGCGGCGCGAAGCCCGCCACCGACGAAATCGCCAGATGGGTGCCCCGGCCTGCCCGCACCGCACCGAGCAGACCTGCCACCATGCGCACCGAACCGAAATAGTTGATCTCCATCACCAGCCGCTGCGAGGCCAGTGTGGTCTCGTCAAACAGCCCGATCTGGGTCACGCCAGCATTGTGGATCACCAGATCCAGCGCCGGATAGCGGGCTGAAATCTCCCCGCAGACCGAGGCCACCGCTGCCTCATCGGTCAGATCGCAGGCAATCCGCTCGACTCTCTTGTCGCCAGGCTGCAGCGCGTCGAGCGCGCCCTGTAGATCGACCAGCACAATCCGCCATTCGTCCCTGAGGAGCTGGTTCGCCAACGCTTGCCCGAGCCCGCCTGCACCGCCGGTGATCACCGCAACGCGGCTCATAGCCCGGCAGCCTCGCGCCACAGATCGAACGTCTCGACACTGGTCAGTTCCGGCGTGTACCCAAACACGGCCTTCAAGGCCGAATTGTCGAGAACCGGGCGGTATTGCAGAAACCGCACCTGCTCCGGCCCGTAGCGCGACACACCAAGCGGCCGCGCAATCCCGAGCGCCGTTTTCAATACCCAGGCCGGCAAGGCCATCACCGGTTTGCCGAGCGCCCCGGCAAGCTCATGCACCGAAAGTGCACCATCTCCGCAGACATTGAAGATGCCCGCAGGCCCCTCGCCCGCAGCGCGCAGCAGAATCCGCGCCAGATCCACCGTCCAGATGAAGACGAAGGGGCTGTCCGATCCCTGCACCGCAATCAGCCGCCGCCGGTGAAACAGTTCGGTGATCTGGTTTTCGAGCCCGGCCCCAAGCACGGTCCCAACGCGCAGCACCACCTGTTCAAGCTCGGGATGCGAGACCCGTGCCTCGGCCAGCATCTCCTCGACCTGCCGTTTGTGATCCGAATAGGGGAATTCAGGGTTTCCCCGCACCGGATCGGTTTCACGCAACGGCACCGGATTGTCCGCGTGATAGCCATAGGCCGCCCCCGACGAGGTCACCACCAGCCGTCTCACACCATGCTTGACCGCCGCCTCCAGCACGTTGCGCGTGCCCTTGACATCAACATCATGGGCGAATTCCCGTGTCATGCCGCGTGAGGGCGACACGATCGACGCCAGATGCACGATCACCTCCGGCTTGAAATGGCCGATAACCCGCTCCGGATCGCCACCACGCACATCCAGCGTCTCGAATCCGACCCCGTCGGGCAGTGCCTCGGGCTTGCGGATATCGCTCGCCAAAGTCTCGACACCGGCTGCTGCCAGCTCCGTAAGCAGCACCTGCCCAACCTCCCCCGCAGCGCCTGTGACCAGCACACGGCTCATCGCAGCGCCTCCCGGCGAGACCAGATGGAGGCCAGCGCAAGCCCGGATATGGCATGCCAGACGCCCCAGAACGCCGCCGCCACCGCCATGCCGCCAAGCCCGCCGAAAAAGGCAAAGATCAGCACCAGGCCAAGGCCTGAGTTCTGGATTCCGGTTTCGATGGTGATGGCCCGCCGGTCATAGTCGGAGAGTCCCATCACGGTTGCCGTCAGATAGCCGCCCGACAGCGCCAGCGCGTTGTGCACGACCACAAGCCCCGCCACGGCCCCGGCAAATGACAGGAAGAAACCCCAGTTTGCAGCCAGCGCCAGAACGATAAAGCCGATGAAGATCGCCATCGAGATCCGCTGCATGGTCGTGCGGATCCGGGCGGCAATGTCCGGCCGCCGGACATTGACCATGATCCCGAGGATCAGTGGCAGGATCAGCATGAAGAACACGGTGACGGCAATCGAGACCGGATCCAGCGCCGTTTGCCGCAGGATCGCCCGCGTCGGCTCATACAGATTGCCCCAGAAGGCCACATTGAACGGTGTCATGACGATCGCAGCCACGGTGGCAATCCCGGTCATAGAGACTGACAACGCCGCATTGCCGCCCGCGCGATGAGTGATGAAGTTGGAAATATTGCCGCCCGGACAGGCCGCCACCAGGATCAGCCCCAGCGCGATCGATGGCTGCGGATTGGTGACGAGCAACATCAGAAAAGTCAGCACCGGCAGAACCAGAAACTGCGAGACCATGCCGGTCAGCAAGGCCTTCGGAGTGCGCGCCAGCGCCTTGAAATCCGACGGCTTCAGATCCAGCGCAATCGAAAACATGACGATGGCCAGAATGGCATTGAGCAGCATCAGGCTTTCGGGGCTGAAGTTCAGCCGGATCGCGTCGATACCGCTCACTTGCCACCGCCCTTCAACGCCGCGATCCAGCTTGTGACAGCGTTCCGGTAGGTGGCCTTGTCCACGTAATAGGCCATACGCGGCAGATCGATGTAGTTCATCCCGCCGGTTACGCGCGTGAAGCCTGCGGCTTTCTCTTCCCGCAAGGCCTTGACCGCCATGGTATTTTTCTTGAGCCCGGTAATATAGCGCGCCACCATTTCAGCCTGTTCATGCCGGCCCTGCCAGCCAAGCCCGGAGGCTTCCACCATGCCGAGCACGAACAGATCGTCGCGTTCCGGGTGCAGACAGTTGAGGAACAGATGCGGCGCATCGCCCTGCCAGTTGAGAAGCGTTTTCTCGACAAATGGGTAATGCAGCTTGTAGCCGGTCGCCGCCAGAACCAGGTCATAATCGGCCTGGCCGCCATCCTTGAAATGAACCGTGTGGCCGTCAAACCGGTCAATATCGGGCCGCACTTTGATATCGCCGTGACCGGCATGAAACAGGATCAGCGAATTGACCACCGGATGCGATTCATAAAGCGCGTAATCGGGCTTCGGGAATCCGTACTTGGCTGGATCACCGGTGAACCATTTCAGGATCATGCCGTCGATCCGGCGCTTGAGCCACATCGGCAGCTTGATCGCTCCGCCCATCGTGTCCGCGGGCCGTCCGAAGACATATTTCGGCACGAAGTAATAGCCGCGCCGCATCGAGATATCGCAGCTCTTGCCGTGATGGATCGCATCAACCGCAATATCGCAGCCTGAGTTGCCGGCTCCGATGATCAGCACCCGCTTGCCCTTGAACACCTCCGGATCGCGATAGGCGCTCGAATGCATCAATTCGCCCGAGAAAGTGCCCTCGAATTCGGGCATGTTCGGCTCCGACAAGGTGCCGTTGGCAATCAGCAGTCCGGCAAAATCAGCGCTGTGTTCGTCGCCGCCGGCTTCCCGCCATGTGATCCGCCACCCCTCGCCGGACTTGCCCAAAGGCTCGGCCGACAGCACTTCCGTCTCGAACCGGAAATGCTGATAGATGCCAAAATGCTCGGCAAATTTGCGGAAATAGGTCTTGAGCTCCCGGTGCGACGGATATTCCGCCACCTGGTCGTCCATCGGGAAGTCGGCAAACTCGGTCATCTTCTTCGACGAAATCAGATGCGCGGTCTCATACATGGTCGATTTCGGGCCATCGATATCCCACAGCCCCCCGACATCGGAATTCAGTTCGAACCCGCTAAAGGCAATGCCCTGCTCGATCAGCGTCTTGGCCATCGCCAGCCCCATCGGCCCGGCGCCGATCAGGGCGTACTGATTGCGCAAATCCTCCATGCCGGCCGATTTCGCTCCTGCCGTTCTCACCTGCATGTCCATCTTCCCCCTCCCTGGTTTCAATGGAATCTTGTTCTTGAAAACAATATTGAACGATCGTTCAATTTAAGGCAAGATCAATTATGGACCCGACACCCCCAAGCCAAGGCGCGCCGCTTCAGCCGCGCCGCCGCGCCGTTTCAAAGCGTGCCATGGCCACCAGCCTGAGCATTCTCGATGCCGCCGAACGGCTGTTTGCCGAGCGCGGCTATGATGGCGCTTCGGTACGCGACATTGCCAGCGCAGCCGGTGCGCAGATTGCTTCCGTCAGCTTTCATCACGGCAGCAAGGAAGCGCTGTTCGAACGGGTCGTCGAACGGCGCGCATCGGAATTGTCGCAACTGCGGCTGGATGCACTGGCGGCGGCACGAGCCCGCAACCAGCCGCTGACGCTGAAAACGGTGTTGTCGGCTTTCCTGCGGCCCTATCTCGACAAGGCCGGCGCCGGCGATCCGCAATGGCTTGCCTATGCAAGGCTGGTGGCCATGGTGTCAGCCGACATCCGCTGGCACCAGATCTCCGAGCGCTGCTTCGATCCCACCGCCGGCATCTTCATCGCGGAAATCGCGCAGCTGTTCCCCGATCAGGACAAGACCACCATAGCCGTGGCCTTCGTGTTCTCGGTGTCCGCCATGCTCTCGCTGTCGACCTCGAGATGGCGCATCGAGGCGCTGGCAGCGGCATCTGGCAAACCGGCAGCAATGGACAGTCTGGCCGAGGATCTGGTGCGGTTTTGCGAGGCAGGCATGCGCGCCACCCTTGACACCTGACCTCTGCCTTCACGCGCCAGAAAGAGCGGAAGACGTCAATTCAACAGGATTTCCCCATCCACCCGGCGCCACTCGTTGGGCGCGATAAGCTTCTGGTGCGCATACCTGACCGAGTGCAGCTTGCCGTCGAGCCGGGACTCCCAGAACGCGAGGAATTTGCGCATTCCCGGAAATTCGGGGGCAAGATCATACTCCTGCCAGACATAGGTTTGCAGCAGCGACTGGAAATCGGGGAGCCGGTAGAAAATATGAGCGGTTGTCAGGCCGTAGCCCTCCAGCTGCCGTTCGAACTCAGGTGAAACCATTGTCTCTTGGACCTCCTGTTCTTCAACAGGGAAATGACACCAAAAGCCGGTTGATTTGGCAAGAGAAAACTATCTTTTCAGTGCGTATTCAAGATGTTAGCAGCCACTCTCTGCGAGTGCTAATTTTTTCGTTTCAAACTCTTGAAAACGCCTTTTTCAAAAACCAAATCGTCTGCCGTCAGGCGCCGCGAAAATTCAGGGCCTGGCTTCCGCCGGGAGGCCATCGGCTCCGGGCGGAATGGGAGCCAATACAATGTTTGTCCAGGAGGAAAACATGAAATTCCGACCTTTACACGACCGCATCCTCGTCCGCCGCGTTGAAAGCGACGAACGCACCAGGGGTGGCATCATCATTCCCGACACCGCCAAGGAAAAGCCGCAGGAAGGCGAAGTCATCGCCGTCGGCCCCGGCGCACGCAACGAGCAGGGCGAGATCGTCGCGCTCGACGTCAAGGAAGGTGACCGCGTGCTCTTCGGAAAATGGTCCGGCACCGAAATCCGGCTTGATGGCGAAGACCTTCTGATCATGAAGGAATCCGACGTCATGGGCATTCTCGACGCCGGTGTAGCAGTCAAGGCAGCGGCCTGATCGTCTGCCGGACAATTTGGGAAAGATATGAAAGGAGCGAAAAATGGCTGCTAAAGACGTCAAATTTCACACGGATGCGCGCGAGAAGATGCTGCGTGGCGTCGACATTCTCGCGGATGCGGTCAAGGTGACCCTCGGCCCGAAAGGCCGAAATGTTGTCATCGACAAGTCCTTTGGGGCGCCGCGGATCACCAAGGATGGTGTCTCCGTCGCCAAGGAAATCGAGCTTGAGGACAAGTTCGAGAACATGGGCGCACAGATGCTGCGCGAAGTCGCCTCCAAGACCAACGACCTGGCCGGTGACGGCACCACCACTGCGACAGTTCTGGCCCAGGCGATCGTCAGGGAAGGTGCCAAGGCCGTTGCCTCCGGCCTCAATCCGATGGACCTCAAGCGCGGCATCGATCTCGCCGTCGACGCGGTCGTCCGGGACCTGAAGAGTAACGCCCGCAAGATTTCCAACAATGATGAAATCGCGCAGGTTGGCACAATTTCCGCCAATGGCGACACCGAAATCGGACGTTATCTTTCGGAAGCCATGCAGAAGGTCGGCAATGACGGCGTGATCACCGTCGAGGAAGCCAAGACTGCCGAAACCGAACTCGAAGTCGTCGAAGGCATGCAGTTCGATCGCGGTTATCTCTCGCCCTATTTCGTCACCAACCAGGACAAGATGCGGGTCGAGCTGGAAGAGCCCTATGTCCTCATCCACGAAAAGAAGCTGTCGAATCTGCAGGCCATGCTCCCGGTTCTTGAGGCCGTGGTCCAGTCCGGCAAGCCACTGCTGATCGTAGCCGAGGACGTAGAGGGTGAAGCGCTGGCGACGCTCGTGGTCAACAAGCTGCGTGGCGGCCTCAAGATCGCAGCCGTCAAGGCGCCGGGCTTCGGCGACCGCCGCAAAGCCATGCTCGAGGACATTGCCATCCTGACCGGTGGGTCGGTGATCTCCGAGGATCTCGGCATCAAGCTCGAGAATGTCACGCTCGAGATGCTCGGCCGCGCCAAGAAGGTCTCGATCGAGAAGGAAAACACCACGATCATCGACGGCGCCGGCTCGCGCAAGGAAATTGACGGCCGCATCGCCCAGATCAAGGCCCAGATCGAGGAAACCAGCTCCGACTATGACAGGGAAAAGCTGCAGGAGCGGCTGGCCAAGCTTGCCGGTGGCGTCGGCGTCATTCGCGTCGGCGGCTCCACCGAAGTCGAGGTGAAGGAAAAGAAGGACCGGGTCGACGACGCCCTGCACGCCACTCGTGCCGCAGTGGAAGAAGGCATCCTGCCTGGCGGCGGCGTCGCGCTGCTGCGCGCAGTCTCGTCACTGGACGACCTTAATCCCGCCAATGACGACCAGCGCGTCGGCATCGAGATCGTCCGCCGCGCTATCGAGGCGCCGGTCCGCCAGATCGCCGAGAACGCTGGCGCGGAAGGCTCCATCATCGTCGGCAAACTGCGCGAGAAGACCGACCGCGCATGGGGCTGGAACGCCCAGACCGGTGAATATGGCGACCTTTACAAGATGGGTGTCATTGACCCGGCCAAGGTGGTGCGGACCGCCCTGCAGGATGCTGCTTCCGTTGCCGGCCTGCTGGTGACGACCGAAGCAATGATTGCCGAAAAACCCAAAAAGGATGAAGCTCCGGCCATGCCATCCGGAATGGATTTCTAGGTCTCCACACCGATGAACCGGAAACCGCCCCGCAATGCCGGGGCGGTTTTTTTGTAGCCGTTGGCAACCGGCACGAACAATCCACTCAGCAGTGCGGCTTTCACCGGCAGATGAAACCCGTCCACGACCGCTTTAGCCAGATAGCCGAACAGCCCGGCGATGTAATAGGAAATGGCAGCGACAGAGAGCCCTTCCGCGGTCTGCTGCATGCGCAATTGCAGCTTCACCCGCCGGTTCATCGAGCTCAACAGCGCACTGTTTTGCCGCTCGAGCTCAACATCGATCCAGCTGCGCAGCAGCGCTGTGGCGCGCGAAAGCTTGCGCGAGAGGTTGGCCTGACGTTCTTCGATCGACTGACAGGTCCGCATCGCCGGGGCGGTAAAGGCTTAACGCCGCATTGGCTTCAAGCTCGGCAGCAATCACCGTAATTTCCGCCAGAAGACCGTCGGAATTTTCCCGCGCACCGTTCTTCATGGCCTGCGTGATCTTGCTCAGACTGTCCTCGATCCGCCGCATTTCCGGCGACAGGGTCCGCGCCGGCGACAATCCCGTCGCGTCTTGCTAATCGCCCGGCACCTTGGCCGCCTCGGCCAACAGCCATTCGCAAAAAACCCTAACCTTTGCGCGCCGCATATGGCTGTGCGGGCAGACAAGCCAGTATCCGATGTCGCTCTGCATGGCGAAATTGAACGGCCTGACCAGCCGGCCTGCCTTCAAATCCTCGACCACCGAGGAGTGGCTGACCAGTGCCACGCCATCGCCGTTGATCGCGGCTTCGATCGCCATGCTTTCCACAGTGAATCTTGGCCCCCGCTTGACGTCGATATCTTCAAGTCCAGCCGCCTTGGCCCACATCCGCCAATCCGGTGATTGCAGGGTCAAGGCTCCCCACTCGACATGCAGCAGCCGGTGGTTCCTCAGATCCTCGAGCGTGCCCAACGGCTTTGCACCGTTCATCAGCTTCGGACTGCACACCGGGCTGACTTCCTCGCCAAAAATCCGGGAGGCGTGAAGCCCCGGATAATCTCCCATTCCCAGGCGGATGCTGACATCGATACCGTCACGCTGAAAGTCGCGGGTTTCCAGCGAGGCGTCGAGCCGCACATCGATATCGGGGTAGCGGTTGGAAAAATCCGTGAGCTGGTGCACCAGCCATTTGACCGCAAAAGTCGGCGCGCTGCTCACCGTCAGCAGGCCGGTCTCCTCCTCGACAGCCAGCCGTTCCACCGCCTCCGCGAGTCTGTCAAAACCTTCGGTGACCAAAGGAAGCACGGTCTTGGCTTCCTCGGTCAGCTGAACTGCTCTCGTCATGCGGTGAAACAGCGGAATGCCGAGATAGACCTCCAGCTGCCTGATTTGCTGGCTGATCGCCGCGGGGGTGACGAACAGCTCCTCGGCAGCCTTAGTAAAACTCAACCATCTGGCTGATGCCTCAAAGGCCTGCAGTGATTTGAGCGGCGGCAACCGGCGCATAGGGATCTTCCAATCACACATGAATAAGTTTTTCTTATTCGTCGGGATAGAAATCACCGTTTGTCCAGCCTGTCAAATGCAGGCTATGTGGGAGCATAGGCCTGATGTCACATCCAACCTCGGAGACGAACCAATGAACACCCAGTTCCCCAACCAGTCGGCTACGCTTTCTCTGATGTTGTCCCGGGCCACGTACCGGGCTGTGGTTGGCGTCGAGAACATGGTTCGTTTTGGCGCCAACAGGTTCCGGTCCTCCAAATAGCAGCAGCTGCACTTTTCAGTTCCGGCGGAAGATCCGGAGCTTCAACATGAAGCGCGACCGACAGATCCCGGCTTGGGGAACAACTCTCCCCAGGCCGGGATCTGCGCGTTTGCTGTCAGCATGCTGCCGTCGAGGTGCAGACCCCGAGCCTAGTCGCCGGCCTGAGTTTCGGGATCATGGTGTTTGCGGATTGATCGTACCACCATCCATGTGAAACCGATGGCAACCGGCACGAACAATCCGCTCAGCAGTGCGGCTTTCACCGGCAGATGAAACCCGTCCACGACCGCCTTCGCCAGATAGCCGAACAATCCGACGATGTAATAGGAAATGGCAGCAACAGAGAGCCCTTCCACGGTCTGCTGCATGCGCAATTGCAGCTTCACCCGTCGGTTCATCGAGCTCAACAGCGCACTGTTTTGCCGCTCGAGCTCGACATCGATCCAGCTGCGCAGCAGCGCTGTGGCGCGCGAAAGCTTGCGCGAAAGATTGGCCTGGCGTTCTTCGATCGACTGACAGGTCCGCATTGCCGGTGCGAGACGTTTTTCCAGAAACGCACCAACGGTTTCGAAACCCGGCTGCTGGGATTCATCCAGTGAGGCTATGCGCTCGCGCACGATGGTGTAGTAGGCCCGGCTTGCCCCGAAGCGGTAAAGGCTTAACGCCGCATTGGCTTCAAGCTCGGCTGCAAGCACTGTAATTTCGGCCAGGAGACCGTCGGAATTTTCGCGCGCGCCGTTCTTCATCGCCTGCGTGATCTTGGTCAGACTGTCCTCGATCCGCCGCATTTCCGGCGACAGGCTCCGCGCCAGCGACAATCCCAATGCCGCCAGTGTGCGGTAGGTCTCGATATCAAGAAGCCGCTGCACCACGGCACCCCGCCCCGCATCGGTCATGCCCTTGTCGATCACCAGAATGCGTGTCAGCCCGTCTCCGTCCTGGCGGAAATCGGTGGCGATCATCGCCTGCCCGCCCTTGACTTCGCTCAGGCAGAGACTTGTCGGATCAAAGCTCTCCAGCGCCGCTTTGGTCTCGGGCGAATCCGCCCGCACCTCAAGCCGGATCCCCGCGATCATGCTGCCGGGCGGCGAGAACTGGTCACCGAACGGATGTGTTTCCACATTGTCGCCAAACTGTGTTGGCGCAGGCGCATCCCAGAAATAGGTCGAAAATTCCGAATGACGCTCCCAGCGCAGCGTGCCCTGCCCCCAGGCCATGGCGAAATGCGCCGCATCGCGGCCAGGCACAGCCACACCGCGCGCACGTGCCAGTTCGGCCAGCACCGCATGGTCGACCACCGCCCCGCCATCGGTCAGAAACGCCAGCTGAAAAATGACTCGTGATTGCCCCACCAGAGCGAAAGGGCGTGCATGGATCTCCCCCAGCGCCTCGGCACGGCCCGGAGCCATCGGAAATGAAAATCTGCCCATTGTGTCGCAAATCCCCTGTCACTCTGCCAGCTGCACACATGCCGCCACTGATGGCGCGGGTGCATGACCGCCCCAATCAGTTGTAGGGCTTCCACAACACCAAGGTAAAGGCTCAAATGCCGCAAGTCCTTACGTATCTGGCAGGTGGGATCCGATGCCGCAGCTGTGACAGCGTTTGCCGGTTCAGCCACAGCCGTCAGCCCACTGTCTCTACGCCACCCAAAAACAGGAGGATAATGCCGCCTTACGCTACTAAACGTGCCTCAGCGTAATTGTCGTGTTGGCCTGCAGCGCGCGAAAGAACCTCTTCCGCCCATTGATTGAGACTCTTCCCGGAAAGGTCAGCGGCAATGGCTGCAGCACGGTGGATTTCCGGATTGACCCTGAACATCATTTTTCCGGAATAGGGTTTTTGCGGATCCTTTCCGATCTTGGCGCAAGCTTCGATATAATCGTCTAAAGCTTCATGAAAGGCGGCCTTGAGCTCGGACACAGTTTCACCGTGAAAGCCGACGACATCTTGTATTCCAGCAATTCGTCCAAAGAACAATTCGTCGTCGCCATCAAAGTCAATGCGGGCATGATAGCCTTTGTAGGTCATCGTGTTCATGGCTTAACTCCAATTTGTTCCAGAAATGCGCGTGCATCTTTGATCTCATACCGCTTGGCTTCCTTTTCAGGGTGCGGACGGTGAAATGAAGCGACGATCCCGTCCTTCACAAACCGAACCCGCGAGCCTCTGCCCTCAACAAGCTGAGCGCCGGCAGCCAACAGCAAGGCTTCTATGTCCGACCACGCGATCATCCCGGAAGCCGGGTGTTTGAAAATCGCAGTGAGCGTCTTTCGATGCTTGCTGTTCATGCTAGCAATATGACCCAAGTCAGCCAAAAATGCAAGCACAATATGCTAGCATAAACATTGCATTTGGGGTTACAGGCGGCGAGTTGCCAATCTCAAAGAAACAGAGCGAACGTTACCACCCGGCACTCACTGCCGACATGGCTCGATCCGCAACGGCTCGCCCGCCTTGGCGCCAAGATCCAGACATCCCTCCGCATGGCAGAGCTTCCAGGCCGAGACCGTGGCGCCCGATGCGGCCAGAACCAGTTCCGGCACAATCGGCAGATCGGGCGTCCACACCCACCAGCCATCCTCAAGCCGTGCCCCCTCACCCGGGTCCATCCCGGCCCCGGACCCCTTGACCCGCGCCTCGGTCAGCTCAAGCCCCTCTGGCGTCACCCGCCAGCTTTCCATCCATTCGGTCTTCTCCACCGAATGGGTCCAGGACAGGCTGAACAGCGCCGTGGCAATCGCCATCGACTTGCCGCCGGCGATGACGCAGAGCGCCAGGCTCACTCAGGCGGCTTCCGCTTGCCCGCGCATCTGCCGCCAGGCCAGAAACACGAACACAGCCGCCAGCGCAAAGCCGATCTCGTCCGTCAGCGGCAGCGATGCCACCAGCGTGAACGCCGCGATCATGCCAAGCCCCCGCAATGGCCAGCCAAGACGGCTGCCGAGAAAGCCGATCACCGCAGCGCCCCACAACCCGATTGCCAATGCTGTCTTTCCAACAATGTAGATCACCGCGGGCACATAGCCGATCTCTGCAGCCAGGGCTCCGCCATCCTGCAGCATCAGCGCCGGTGTGTAGACCGCCATGAACGGAATCACGAACCCGGCGGCAGCCACCTTGATCGCCTCCATCGAGATCTTCAGTCCGCTTTCCTTGGCAATCGGTGCGGCCGCAAAGCAGGCCAGCGCCACCGGCGGCGTCAGGTCGGCGAGAATGCCGAAATAGAACACGAACATGTGGCTGACGATCAGCGGCACGCCCAGTTCCAGCAGCGCCGGGCCGGCGATCGACGAGGTGATGATGTAGTTCGGGATGGTCGGAATTCCCATCCCCAGCACGATGCAGGTGATCATTGTCAGCACCAGCGAAAGAAACAGGCTCTTGTCGCCGACCGAGACGATGAACTGGCCGAAGGTATTGGCAGCCCCCGTCAGCGTCATGGTGCCGATGATGATGCCGACCACGGCGCAGGCCACGCCCACCGGCAGCGCCGTCTTGGCGCCTTCGGCAAGCGAATCCCGGCAGATCGCAAGCGTCTCCCGCCCGCCCTTGGAAAGCGCGTTCCAGGCCACCAGCGCCAGCACCGCAGCCAGGATCACCATGATGCCGAACTGCAGGAATGCCGCCGCAATCAGGCCGAGCCCGATCCAGAAGATGATCCGGATGACGCCGGCCGGCAATCCCAGCGCCACCGATCCGCCAAGAATGAGCAGCACCGTCAGCGCCAGACCGACCGTGCCGGCAAACAGCGGCGTGTAGCCGGAAAACAGCAGATAGATCAGCATCAGCAGCGGCAGCACCAGATACCACTGTTCTTTCAGCGCCTTCATCGGCGAAGGCAGCTCGCTCTTGGGCAGGCCGACCAGATTGTGCTTGCCCGCTTCCAGATGCACCATCCAGAAGGCGGAGGCAAAATAGAGCACGGCCGGAATGATCGCCGCCTGCACCACTTCGTAATATTCCACGCCAAGCGTCTCGGCCATGATAAAGGCCACCGCGCCCATCACCGGCGGCATCAGCTGCCCGCCCATCGACGAGGTGGATTCCACCCCGCCGGCAAAGGCTGCGCGGTAGCCGAACTTCTTCATCAGCGGAATGGTGAACTGCCCGGTGGTCACCACATTGGCGACGCCCGACCCGGAGATCGTGCCCATCAGGCCCGACGAAATCACCGACACCTTGGCCGCACCGCCGCGCTTGTGGCCGACGAGACCCAGCGACACATCGGTAAACAGCTGGATCATGCCGGCCTTTTCGAGGAACGAACCGAACAGGATGAACAGGAAGATGAAGCTCGAGGACACGAAGACCGGGATGCCGTAGATCCCTTCGGTGCCATAGGCCATGTGGTCGATCACCTGGGCAAAATCATAGCCGCGATGATCGAACGGCGCCGGCAGGTATTCCCCGAACAGGCAGTAGGCCAGGAATGCCCCGGAAATGATCGGCAATGCAGGCCCCATGATCACCCAGGCCGCCGCAAAGACCGTTCCCAGCGCAATCACGCCCAGCACGATATCGCGGGTCAGCGGATCGCCGGCGCGCAGCAACAGCTCCGTGTATTCATACCATTGATAGAAGGCGACCAGCACGCCGAGTCCGGCCATGATCCAGGCAAATGTTTTGACCGCAGGGCCGGATTTCCGCGCCAGCGCAACCAGGGGAAAGGTCAGCAGCATCAGGAACCCGACATGGATGGCCCGCACGATCTGGCTGGCGAAATCGACAATATGGGCAGCTGTGGCGATCTGGAAAACCGAGAAGATGAGCGCCAGCCAGAACAACAGCCGGCCTTCGGGCGTGGAGGGAAAGCTCTCGGCCAGCGGATCATGAAGACCAAGATCGGGCTTGTCTTCCGGAACCTGGTGCGGCGCCTGATCATGAAGCATGTAATGTCCTCCCCAAAACACAAACACCGTGGCGGCTCACCGGTGTGGGGCCGCCACGGTCAATAGACAATGCAGATCGGTTTCAGCCCGATCTTACATCATGCCTTTTTCCTTGTAGTAGCGCTCAGCGCCAGGATGCAGCGGCAGCGGCATGCCCTTGATGGCATTTTCCAGCTTGATCTGCGCTGCGGCCTTGTGGGCGGCTTCCAGCTCAGGCAGGTTTTCGAACAGCTGCTTGGTCATCTCATAGGCGAGATCGTCGCTGACATCCGAATGCGTGACCAGGAAGTTGACAACGGCCACGGTCTGAACATCGCTGTCCTGACCATTATAGGTACCGGCGGGAATGGTGGCGGAGATATAGGGTGCGCCAAGAGCATCCACCACGTCGGACGGCACGGCCACCATCTGGATGTCGATCGAGGTCGACAGGTCCTTGATCGACGACACGCCGAGACCGGCCGACTGCAGGGTCGCATCCAGCTGACGGTTCTTGATCAGCTCGACCGATTCCGCAAACGGCAGATACTCGGTCTTCGACAGGTCGTCATAGGACATGCCGGCAGCTTCAAAGATCTTGCGGGCGTTGAGTTCTGTGCCGGACTTTGCCGCACCGAC
The DNA here is from genome assembly GCA_048261205.1 of Hoeflea sp. Classification (GTDB taxonomy): domain Bacteria; phylum Pseudomonadota; class Alphaproteobacteria; order Rhizobiales; family Rhizobiaceae; genus Hoeflea. The sequence goes on along the minus strand of JBLXGF010000005.1, from coordinate 137,072 downwards.
TGACAGGCTCTTGCCGTTCAGGTCAGCGAAATTCGCGATGCCCGACTCTTTCGACGCCACGATCTGGATATAGTTCGGATACACAGCCGCGATACCGCGCAGCTTGTCGAGCGGTGCCTTGAAACCGGCCTCGGCGTCGCCCTCCCAGGCGAGCTTGACCGAATCGCCCAGCGCCAGAGCCAGTTCGCCCTTGCCCTGCTGCAGAAGGTTGAGGTTTTCAACCGATGCCTTGGTCGACTGAACCTGGGTGCGCACGCCGTCGATCTTCTCGGCATAGATTTTCGACAGGCCGACACCAAGCGGGTAATAGACTCCCGATGTGCCACCGGTCAGGATGTTGACGAACTGGTCGGCCTTGGCTGGCGCAAGCGACAGGCCCATGGCCGTTGCAGCCATCAGGGTTACCAGGCTTCTGCGATTGATAGTGATCATCGGGTTTCCTCCATGTTATTTTAGTGCAAAGCATGCGGCTTCGCAGCACTTCAATACGGGTTTCTGCCTGCAATGCGCGTGCCAAATTCCGCTGTACAGGAATTCCGAAGCATTGGGCCGATCCGAACATGGATAGTGGCAGTTTATTGCCCACAGGCAAGAGCCAATGGGCAAAGAGCTGCCCATCACCCCCGTCATTGACCGTTGATCGGCACCTGCGGCTATCTCACCACTGCGCCGGAGATGTCCCCAGCCTCCGCGCTGGTCTTTCCCATCGCATGGCCGCATCACCAACTCTCAGCGGTGATTTGAGCCGCACCGCAGGACCCCACTCTGTGAGCTCGATAGCATCCGAATAATCGGACGGGTCCGGTTTATCGATCCGGGCCGCCCCCGGCGCCTGCCGGCAGGCAGCGACAAACCCGCCGGCGCGCGCCAGCGATGTCCGCCATCGCGATCCCGTCAATTGTGTCTGCCGAAGTGTCAGCCCGCGCACCACGGCAGCGGCCAGCAGATAGCCCGCGCCCTGGTCCAGCGCCTGAACCGGCAGCGGCACCGGTCTGTCAGCGCCGGCATGCGCCATCCCGGCTGCGGCAATGCCGCAGCTCATCTGCACCAGGCTGTCAAATCCGCGCCTTGTGGCCCAGGGGCCTGTCCAGCCATAGGCATCATGCGACACATCAATCAGCCCGGGACGAATTCCGGCCCGGACATCGGCGCCCAGCCCCAGGGCTTCCATGGCGTCGGACCGGTAGCCATGCACCAGCACATCGGCCTCAGCCAGCAAGGCCTTGAAACGCTTCCGCCCGGCATCGGTCTTCAGATCCAGACGGGCGCAGCGTTTTCCCAGGGTCACTTCCGGCACGACCCCGGGCTCATCCCAGGACGGCGGGTCGATCCGCAGCACTTCCGCGCCGAAGCCGGCGAGGAACCGCGTCGCCACCGGCCCCGCCAGCACCCGCGTCAGATCCAGCACCTTGATACCGTTCAGCGGCCGGGCGGCATCGAAGTCCCTGGCGAAGGGCCCCGCGCCGGAGCCCCTGTCCATGCGCATCAGCGGCTCCGCCAGAACCGCCCGGCCCTGGGGATGCTCCGCCCAGTCCTGCTGGCTCCGCATGGCCGCGGCGCACCCGCCATTGGCCACGATCGCCGCTTCCAGTTCGCCGCCGCGCCAACTCGCCACCACCGCGGCCACGGCCTCGCGCTCGGGCGCGGTTCCCAACACGCCAAGCGCGGCCTTCAGGTGATGCGGCGCATTGGTGTGAAGCCGGATCCAGCCATCCACGCATGGATAATCTCCGGCAACCGGATCCCAGGCCGGCGGAAGCGCCCAGCCCTGCGGCGCGATTGAAAACCCGAACCACAGCGAGGCCAGCCGCCGGTTGACCCGAACCGCCGGCGAGGTTCCTGAGCGCGCCCCGGTCCATTCGGCAATCGCCAAACCGGCAACCGCAATCGCTGCCGTTGCAAAATCGCTCACCGCAAAAATCGATGGCAGCGCCCCCTCGCCTGCAACCTCCACCCGCTCCACCAGATCCGGCCGCCCGCCCAGGGCGTTCCAAAGCCCCTGCGTCATGGTGAGCACGTGCGTTTCGTCCCCTGCCTGCGGTTGCGTCATGACCAGACTCCTTTTCGGTTCGGTCTTCACAACAGCGCAGCATCCGGATATCGTCAATATTGATTGTATAAATCAACCATTGGATTGCCGGATGACCGATTACATCGACGCCACGGAAAGCGCCCGCCGCCTCGGCGTTTCGCGGCAGACACTTTATGCCTATGTCAGCCGCGGACTGATCAAGGCCGTTCCCGGAGATGATCCCCGCCAAAGCCGCTACCTGGCCGCAGCCGTCGATCAACTGGCCGAGAGCAGACGCCGTGGCCGCAAGCCCAAGGAGATCGCCAAGGCAACGCTTGACTGGGGCATGCCGGTGCTTGAGTCCGGATTGACGCTGATCGAGGCCGGGCAATGCTATTACCGCGGCCGGAACGCGGTGGATCTCGCGCGTACCGCGTCGCTGGAGGATGCCGCAGCCCTGCTCTGGCAAATCCCAAAAGCCCGCGCCTTCCCAAGCCGCGCCCCGGATCACCTCAAGGCCTATGCCGGTCTTCTGGAAAAGGCCGGCCATTCTCGGCCCAGCGACACATTGCTCCCGCTGTTTGCGGTTGCTGCGCACGACGAGGCAACCTCGGCCTGGCGCACCGGCCCTGCACCTCTGGCGCGCGGCTGCGGCGATCTGCTGCGCATCCTCACGGCAACGGCGCTGAGGCAGGCCCCGAAATCAGCACCGGTCCACCAGCAGCTTGCCACAGCTTGGGGTGTGGACAGAGCGGGTGCCGGTCTGATCCGCCAGGCACTGGTGCTCTGCGCCGACCATGAACTCAACGCGTCGGGCTTCACCGCCCGCTGCGTGGCCTCCACCGGCGCCTCGCTGAAGGCATCGGTCCTGGCAGCTCTTGCGGCGCTGAGCGGCGTCAGGCACGGCGCTATGACGATGCGCATCGAGCACCTCTGGGACAGCATGGACGGGCGGGATTTCAATCGCGAGCTGAAGACCCGGCTGGACGCCGGAGAAGATATCCCCGGCTTCGGCCACCCGCTTTACCCGGACGGCGACATCCGGGCCAAGGCACTGCTGGCGGAAATACTGCCTGAATTTGCAGCCGCAGCTCAATTTGCCGGAGCCGCAAAACAGCTCACCGGCAAAGAGCCTTCCATTGATTTCGCCCTCGTCGCCCTGAGGCGCTATCTCGCCCTGCCCGAAGGCTCCGCTTTCCTCATCTTCGCCATCGGCCGCTGCGTAGGCTGGATCGCCCACGGGCTTGAACAGCGAGCCACAGACCAGCTCATCCGTCCAAGAGCGCTTTACACCGGGCTGCGGCCCTGAACACAGGAGCGCCACCCCGCATTTTTCCTGCTTGTGAACGCAGCCAGCAGGTGGCACCTTATGCCGGAACGATTCACACTGCATGGAGAGGAAGCAGATGGCCCACAAATTCGAAATCTACAAAGACAAGGCTGGCGAGTTCCGGGTTCGCTTCAAATACAACAGCGAAATCATGTTTTCGACGGAAGGCTATTCGAGCAAGGCCAGTGCTCAGAACGCCATCGACTCCATCAAGAAAAACGGCCCCGGCGCACCGGTCGAAGACAACAGCTGATTATCTAACTGTCATCCGCCTCTGCCGCGCACACGGCCGGCAAGCCGCCGATCACCAGATCGGCGACGATGTCGGCATAGGCGTCGCGGTCCACCAGTCCGCCCGGCTTGTACCAGAGGTAGAACCAGTTGAGCATGCCGAACACCGACATGGTGACCGGCGCGAGCAATTCCGGCCGGTTCGAGAACCGCTCCGGCTCGATCGCGCGCACGCTGTCCGACATGGAGCTGACCAGCCGCCTTTGCAGCGCGCGCAAATGTCTCTGATTGTCTTCAGGCAGCGATGACAGGGCATCGAGTTGAACCTTGTGTTCGGCATCGGAATCCCGATAGGCGATCAGGATCGCACGGATCAGGCCCCGCAGCCGCTCCGAGGCGGGACACGGCACAGCCGCAGCGGCTTCCACCACATCCACCAGCGCCGTCAGATGCGTGTCGAGAATATCAAACAGCAACGCGTCCTTTGACGGATAGTAATGATAGATCAACGCCTTGGACACGCCGCACGCCTCGGCCAGCTTGCCCATCGAGGCGCGGTCAAAACCCTGCTCGGCAAAGAACACCGCGGCGGTCTTCAAAATCGCCTCGCGTTTTGCCTCATGATCCTTTGCGATGGTCCTGGCCATGCGCTCAGGTCCGGTTCCGGTTGTCGACCACGCGCTTGGCCTTGCCTTCCGAGCGCGCCACATTGCCCGGCTCCGCCACGTTGATCCGGGCGGTGACCCCGACCACGCTCTTGATGTGATGCGCCAGTTCCTTGCCAGACGCCGTGCGCGCCTCCTCGCTGGCGCTTGTCACCGTGCATTCCACATGAACGGTCATATCGTCCATCCGCCCGCTTGAGCTCAATTCGATCTGGAAATGCGGCGCAAGGCCTGCGCATTTGAGGATCTGCTCCTCGATCTGGGTCGGAAACACGTTGACGCCGCGCAGGATGATCATGTCGTCCGAGCGCCCGGTGATCTTTTCCATCCGCCGCATTGAGCGTGCGGTGCCGGGCAGCAGCCGCGTCAGGTCGCGGGTGCGGTAGCGCACCATCGGCAGCGCTTCCTTCGACAGCGTGGTGAACACCAGTTCGCCGATCTCGCCATCGGGCAGCACGTCCCCGGTCACCGGATCGATCACTTCGGGGTAGAAATGGTCTTCCCAGATATGCAGCCCGTCCTTGGTCTCGACGCACTCATTGGCAACGCCCGGCCCCATGATTTCCGACAGCCCGTAAATATCTACGGCATGCATGTCGAAGGCCTGTTCGATCTCGGTGCGCATCGCATTGGTCCAGGGCTCGGCCCCGAAGATGCCGACCCTGAGCGAGCTTTCACGCGGATCGATGCCCTGACGGCGGAACTCGTCCAGGATCGACAGCATGTAGGACGGCGTGACCATGATGACCTGCGGCTTGAAGTCGGTGATCAGCGACACCTGCCGCTCGGTCATGCCCCCCGAAATCGGCACCACGGTGCAGCCCAGCCGTTCGGCGCCGTAATGCGCGCCAAGCCCGCCGGTAAACAGCCCGTAGCCATAGGAGACGTGAACGATATCGCCCGGACGCCCGCCCGAGGCGCGGATTGAGCGCGCCACCAGGTCCGACCAGATGTCGATGTCGCCGGCCGTATAGCCGACAACCGTCGGCTTGCCTGTCGTGCCGGATGAGCCGTGGATCCGCACCACTTTTTCGCGCGGCACCGCAAACATGCCGAAAGGATAGTTGTCGCGCAGGTCGAGTTTCGTGGTGAAGGGAAATTTCGACAGGTCGGCCAGCGTCTTCAGGTCGTCCGGATGCACGCCTTTTGCATCGAAAGCCGCCTTGGTGTGCGGCACATTTTCATAGGCATGGGCCAACGACCATTTCATGCGGCTCAGCTGCAATGCGGATATTTCGTCGCGCGATGCGGTTTCAATCGGCTCCAGAGAGGCCCGGTCAGGGGTCAAATCAAGCATCAGGTTCTCCTCAAATCCCTTGGGCCGGCAACCGCATCCGGCCGCCTTCGTCCCGATCAGTTTGCATGGCTGCGGTCAGGCAGCGGGTTCATCAAAATGCCTGCCCGACACGGTCCGGGACAGTCCGCGGAACTCGGCAATGGCGACGCCATCGTCGCGCGTCACCGTCACATCGTAGATGCCCGACCGGCCCGCCAGCGTCACTTCCCGTGCGCTCGCGGTCAGCCGGTCGCCCTCCCGTCCCGGCGCCAGAAAACTCACCGAGCAATGTTGAGCCACCGTAACCGTGTTGTGGCTGTTGCAGGCAAAGGCGAAGGCGCTGTCAGCCAGCGTGAAGATCGCACCGCCATGGCAGGACCCGTGGCCATTGAGATGGTCTTTGCGCACCACCATCGACAGCGTCGCCGTGCCGGGGCCGACCGCTTCCACAGTCATCCCCATGCCCTTGGTCGTGTGGTCATCCTTCAGCATGGCTTCCGACGAGCGCTCGGCGCGCTCTTGATCCGAGATCCCGCTCATTGCGGATCTCCGAATTTCGGCTCGCGTTTTTCAAGAAAGGCACTGACCCCTTCCGCGTAGTCAGCGGAAAAACCGGCTTCGCGCTGAGTCTTGGCTTCGAGCTCGAGATGCGCGTCGAGCTCCTGACCGGCAGCCGCCTGGATCAGGCCCTTCATCCGCCCCAGTCCGGCAGTCGAGCCGGCGGCCAGGCGGGTGGCAAGCGCGCGCGCCTCGGCCATCAGTTCCGCATCATCAACAACCTGCCAGATCATTCCCCAGTCGGCGGCCTTTTCGGCGGACACCGGTTCTGCCGTCATGGCAATTGCCTTGGCCCGCGCCTCGCCAATCAGCCGTGGCAACATCCATGATCCGCCGGCGTCAGGAATCAGGCCGACCCGGGCAAAGGACTGGATGAAGCGTGCGCTGCGGGCCGCCAGCACGATATCGCACGCCAGCGCCACATTGGCCCCTGCCCCCGCAGCCACACCGTTGACCGCACAGACAACAGGCTTGGGAAGCGACCGGATTCGCCGGATCAGTGGATTGTAGAACCGGGTCAGTGTATCACCGAGATCTGGTGGTCCCGACATCTTGGCCGGGTCACGGGCACTGAGATCCTGTCCGGCGCAGAAGCCCCGGCCGGCACCGGTCAACAGCACTGCGCGGCAGCGCCCGTCGTCGCGCGCCATGTCCATGCACTCTGCGAGGGCCACATGCATTTCGTCGTTAAACGAGTTCAGTCGATCCGGACGGTTGAGCGTGATTTCCAGCACGCTGCCGCTCCAGGAATGTGTCACCGGTTCACTCATTGTCAGGGTCCTCCTGAAAATAAGGGTTGCATAAGCCGACCGGTTGGTCAATTAATATTCGCAGGTTACTTGAAGCCTAAAATGATACCCGTTTTGCAGGAGCCGCCATCGTGACCACCCGTTCAGCCACCCCAGACTCAGGCCCGGACGCAAAGGTCGTTTCGGTCGTCATCGAGAACGGCCATGCGCTGGTCACCATCGACAATCCGCCGGTAAATCCGCTCTCGGTCAGCGTCCGCAGGGGCCTGATGGAAGCTGTGAAGCTAGTCAACGAAGCCAGCTGCAAAACTGCGGCGATTGTCTGCGCCGGACGCACCTTCGTCGCCGGCGGCGACATCTCCGAATTCGCCGGACCGCCGCCGCTGCCGCATCTGCCTGATGTGCTGGACGCCATTGAAGCGAGCCCCACCCCGTTCATCGCTGTCATGCACGGCACCGTGCTGGGCGGCGGGCTCGAGCTCGCACTTTCCTGCGCCTGGCGCATCGCCGACGAGAAGACCAAATTCGGCCTTCCGGAAGTGGGTCTCGGGCTGATCCCCGGCGCCGGCGGCACCCAGCGCCTGCCGCGTGTCATCGGATTGGAACGCGCCGCCCGCATGGCCGCCAGTGGCAAGCCGGTCAATGCCGGGACATTCGAAGAATTCGGCGGCCTGGATCTGGTTTTCAGCGGCGATCCGATGCAGGCCCTTGCATCCTTTCGTGTAAACCTCCCCGCCCGGCCCACCAACACCTCGCTCCGCACCGTCGAGGACGCCGATCTCACCGCCCTGAAGGCGGAGATCACCAGATCGGCCAAGGGTTCGGACGCGCCGATGATCGCGCTTGAAACCACCGCGCTGGCAGCAAAACTCTCATTCGCGGACGGCAGCAAGATCGAACGCCAGACCCATCTCGATCTGCGCCAGAGCGCCCAATCGCGCGCGCTGCGGCGGCTGTTCTTCGCCAACCGCTCGGTCACAAGGCCCGATCGCCTGAAAGCCTTTGAGCCAGCCGCGATCAACCATGTCGCCATCGTCGGCGGCGGGCTGATGGGCGCAGGCATTGCCGCAGCAAGTCTCGCCGCCGGCCATCGCGTCACCTTGCTTGAGCGCGACACGGCAAGTGCGGAAGCCGGGCACGCTCGCGTCGAAGCCATCATCGCCAGGGATCTGGCCTCGGGCCGCATCACCGATGCCCAGGCCGGGGCCCGCCGCGCAGCCTTTGCCGCAGGCGCCGATTACACAGCCGCCAGTGACGCCGACATTGCCATCGAGGCCGTGTTCGAGGATCCGGACGTCAAGCGCGCAGTGTTCAAACAGCTCTCCGATGTCATGTCCGGGACCGCCCTGATCGCCACCAACACCTCTTACCTTGATCCCAACATGATCAGCGAAGGCATGCCCGGTCCGGGCCGCTTTCTCGGCCTGCATTTCTTCTCGCCCGCCAACATCATGAAGCTGGTTGAGGTCGTCGGCACGTCCGTTACCACCGATCAGACCATGTCGACCGCCTTTGCCTTCGCCCGGGGCTTGGGCAAGATCCCGGTCGAAACCGGCGTCTGCGACGGTTTCATCGGCAACCGCATCCTCTCCGCCTATCGCCGTCAGGCTGACTACATGGTCGCCGATGGCGCCTCCCCCTATGATGTCGATGCCGCCATGCGCGGCCTCGGCATGCCGATGGGACCCTATGAATTGCAGGACCTGACCGGACTGCAGATCAGCTGGGCCAACCGCAAGCGCCAGCTGGCGGCAGGCACCTGGCCCGGCCGCTATGTCGATATCGCCGACCAGCTCTGTGAAATGGGCCGTCAGGGCCGCGGCAGCCCGGCAAGGAAGGGATGGTACGATCACACTGGAGGCAAAGGCCAGCCCGATCCGGAGGTCGAGGCCTTGGTCGCCGCCTACCGCACCGAACACGGCACCGCGCAGCAGTCTTTCAGCGCCGACGAAATCGTCATGCGCGTCATGGCGGCCATCGTCAACGAGGCCAATCTGATCCTCGAGGAAGGCATTGCCACCAGCGACACTGCTGTCGATATCGTCTGGACCGAGGGCTATGGTTTCCCCAAACACTTGGGAGGGCCTATGTTCTGGGCCGAGGAGACCGGCATGGACCGCATGCGCGAAGCCTTTGCCGCCATCGAGGCGCAAAGCCCCGGTTCATGGAAAGCATCCGGCGCGCTCAAGCGCTAGCGCTCCGCCTGCCGAACCAAAAAGCATGACATTTGGCGGACCGCCGCCGTGAGGGAGAGAGACATGGGTTTGATCAATGTGCACAGCTATCTCGCCGGGCAATGGACCGCGGCCGATAACGGCGCCCGCCCGATCGCCAGTGCCGTTACCGGCGAGCCGCTGGCGATAGCCGGTCAGGCAAGCCTCGACACCCAGGCTATGATCGATTTCGCACGGACCAGGGGCGGACCCGCGCTCCGGGCCATGAGCTTCCACGACCGCGCCCGGATGCTCAAAGCCCTGGCGCTCGAACTCGGCAAGTTCAAGGACGAACTCTACGCCCTCTCCTACACCACCGGCGCCACCAGGCCCGACGCCATGATCGACATCGACGGCGGCATCGGCACCATGCTGGTCTATGCCTCCAAGGGCCGCCGCGAGATGCCCGACGGCCACATCTATGTCGATGGCGAGCTGGAAATGCTGTCGCGCGGCGGCAGCTTTGTCGGCCAGCATGTCGCCACCTCGCTGCATGGCGTCGCCGTCCACATCAACGCCTTCAACTTCCCGGTCTGGGGCATGCTCGAAAAGCTCGCCCCCACCCTGCTGGCCGGCATGCCGGCCATCGTCAAACCGGCCACCGCCACCTGCCATGTCACCGAGCAATGCGTCCGCCGCATGATCGAGAGCGGCATCCTGCCCGAGGGCGCGGTGCAGCTGGTCTCCGGCGGCTTGGGCGATCTGCTCGACCGGCTCGATTACCAGGATGTGGTCGGCTTCACCGGCTCGGCCAAAACCGCACTGATGCTGCGCTCCAATCCGCTGCTCCTGGAAAGATCCGTCCGCTTCGTCGCCGAACAGGACAGCCTCAACGCCTCCGTACTCGGCCCGGACATCACCGAAGCCAGCCCGGAATTCGACATCATGGTCAAGGAAGTAGTGCGCGAGATCACCGCCAAGGCCGGGCAGAAATGCACCGCCATCCGCCGCATCATCGTACCCGAAGCCCTGCTCGGACCGGTCGGCGATGCCATCGCCGCCAAACTCGCAAATATCCGCATCGGCGATCCGGCGCTGGAAACCACCCGCATGGGAGCTCTCGCCTCCGCCGCCCAGAAAGCCGACGTGCTCGACAAGGCCCGCCAGATTTCCGCCGAATGCCGGGTACTGACCGGCGACCCGGAGGCTTTCGAGGTCGATGGCGCCGACAAGGCCAGGGGCGCTTTCGTGCCGCCGATGCTGTTTGCCTGCGATGATCCCGATGCGGCGCAAGCCGTGCACTCGGTCGAAGCCTTCGGCCCGGTGGCAACGCTGATGCCCTACCGTGATCTGGCCCACGCCGGCCAGCTGATGAACCGCGGCAAGGGCAGCCTCGTCGCCTCGGTCATCACCCATGATCCCGCCGTCGCCCGCTCGCTGCTGATAGACGCCGGCGCCTCGCATGGCCGCATCTATGTCAACAACCGCGACAGCGCCAAAGAGGCCACCGGCCACGGCTCGCCCTTGCCGCACATGGTCCATGGCGGACCGGGGCGCGCCGGCGGCGGCGAGGAACTGGGCGGCATCCGCGGTGTCATGCATTACATGCAGCGCACCGCCATCCAGGGCAGCCCCGACATCATCTCCGGCATCACCGGCACCTGGATCAAGGGCGCGGCAAGACCGAAATCCTCCGCCCACCCCTTTACCCGCAGCTTCGACGAGCTCGCCATTGGCGACACCATCGAGGCAGGCCCGCGGGTGGTGACGCTGGAGGACATCGAGACCTTCGCCCATTTCACCGGCGACACCTTCTACGCCCATATGGACGAGGAGGCAGCCAAGGCCAATCCGTTCTTCCCCGGCCGCGTCGCCCACGGCTATCTGCTGCTGTCCTTCGCAGCCGGCCTGTTCGTTTCTCCCGATCCCGGGCCGGTGCTCGCCAATACCGGCCTCGACGGGCTGAAATTCATGAAGCCGGTCTCGCCGGGTGACGCCATCTCGGTGATCCTCACCGTCAAGCGCAAGACACGCCGCACCGACGAATATGGCGAGGTCCGCTGGAACGTCTCGCTGATCAACCAGGACGGCGATGACGTGGCCGAATACGAGCTGCACACGATGAATGAATACCGGAAGTGATGGCAGGGCGGCGCGCTACGGCAGGCTGGCCATCTCGAGAATGAATTTCCTGCGGATCATTTCGCCGAACGAGTCATAGCCCTTGGCCGCCTGGACAAAGGATCCGGGACCGCCCACCACATTGGCGCGAAAATAGCTGACAAGACCGCCGGCGGGCCTTGTATGGGTCCCGTCGGGAAAGGGCGAAAGCGAATCCTCAATCGCCAGCGCATTGATCACAACTCCCCGGCTCACCGCCAGATCGCGAATGATGTCGATGCGCGCGCCGACATTGCTGGTGCCGTCCGACGAGATATCGATTACCATCCGGCGCGCCGTCACCGGAGCGGATTGAAACCGCCGCAGGCAATACTCCACCACCTGGCTGGTCGAGGTGTTGCGGACCGTCATGTCGATCCACGGCGGCGAGGCCGCGTGGCGGATGCTGTCGGCGGCGGCGCGCGCCGAAGCCAGATCCCCGATCACCTGCCAGTCCATCCCGGCATGCTGCTGCAGCTGGTCGGCCCACTCCACATACAGCACCGCGATCCGGCCATGCAGTCCCGCTGCGATGATGGAGACCACTTCGGGGTCTTCTATCGCCGCGGCATGACCTCGCCTCTGCAGCTCATATTCCCCGGCCGTGACGCTTTCGGACACATCCGCGGCCAGGCACAGCAACATGTCCACCGGCTGGCCACGCGCCGCGGTGGCCGCCTGGAGCAACAGCGCAAATCCGCCAATCAAGCCGTTTCGCAGCATGGGCTTCTCCCCTATCGGCATCAAAGCCGAGGCAGGCAGTCTGCCACATATTTGCGATCTGTAAATTAGCAATACTTCAGGCCCGGCGCGGCCCTGCAACCATCGACCCCGATGTGAGAAAAACAGGCTCGATTTCCGGAGTGAGGCTGTTAGTCTCCCGCCACCAACCCAGGGGCGAGAATCTTGCATCAAACACTATCGAAACCACGATCCCGCACCTCTGCCGGCATTATCATGATGTGCATCGGCGTCGCCTGCCTTTGCGTCAATGATGCCCTCGCCAAGACCCTGACCGCCGCCTATTCCCCGATCCAGATCCAGTTTCTGCGCAATCTCATTGCGCTGCCCTTCGCCATCCTGATCGCCTGGAAAATGGGGGGCGCCGCCGGCCTGCGCTCGCACAAACCGCTTGCGCATCTGTTCCGCGGCGGATTGTGGATCGCGGCAACCATCATGTTTTTCACCAGCCTCAAATATCTCGGCCTCGCCGAAGCCACCGCGCTGATCTTTGTCGCGCCGCTGTTCATCACCGCCCTCTCCGCGCTGATTTTCCGCGAACCTGTCGGCTGGCGCCGCTGGCTGGCGGTGGTCATCGGCTTCGCCGGCGTCTTGATCGCCGTCCGCCCCGGCACCGCGGCCTTCCAGCCCATCTCGCTGCTGCCGGTCGCCACCGCCTTGGTCTACGCGATGCTGATGCTGTCGGCACGCTGGGTCGACACCCGCGAAAGCGGCTGGACGCTGCTGCTTTACATGACCGGCACCGGCGTGGTTCTCAGCCTGTTCATCATCCCCTTCGTCTGGATCCCGGTCCAGAGCGAACACCTATGGCTGTTTGTCGCCGTGGCCATTTTCGGCACCGCCGGCATGACCCTGATGACCCAGGCCTTCCGCCTCGCCCCCGCCGTTGTCGTCGCGCCGCTCGACTATTCCGCCATCATCTGGGCGACGCTTCTAGGTTGGCTGTTCTGGAACGAGATCCCCGACGCGCTGACATTCGTCGGCGCGGCCGTGATCATCGCCAGCGGCGTGTTCATCATCTGGCGGGAGCACAAGGCGGAGGTGTGAAGCGGTGTTTGTGCGTCATCGCTCAGGTCAAGTCCGCCTTTCATAGGCATCTTGGTAAACGACCGTTTCGCACTTTGCAGTCCGTCAACATCTTGCACGCTCTTGCCGGAAGCCCGGCTCCTCTCGTGACACTGCCCATGCAATAAAATGCCAATCGCCGCCTTCTCTTGTGAGAAAACGGCGATCAGATCAGGACTGTGTCGGAGCGTCTGTTACTTCGGGAGCAGCACCTTGTTGACCACGTGAATGACGCCATTGGACTGGTTGACATCGGCAATGGTGATCTTGGAAGCGCCGCCGCTTTCATCGAAGATGTAGAGGTTTTTGCCCTTGATGACGGCAGTGAGCGCATCGCCGGAAACCGCCTGCATGTTGTAGCGGCCACCATTGGCCTTGGCCATGCGTACAAGGTCGGCGCTCGACAGGTCGCCGCTGACCACATGGGCGGTCAGGACCTTCGTCAGCATGTCCTTGTTCTCGGGCTTCAACAACGTATCGACAGTGCCGTCGGGCAGCATCTCGAACCCGGCATTGACGGGCGCGAACACGGTGAAGGGTCCTGCAGTCTGGAGCGTATCGACCAGGTCAGCAGCCTTGACGGCTGCGACCAGCGTCGTGTGATCCTTGGAGTTGACGGCGTTTTCGACAATGTTCTTTTCAGCGAACATGGCCGCGCCACCAACCATCGGATTCTGCGCAACGGCAGACGTGGCGCTGAAAGCGGTGGCGATGGCGAAGAGGCCGGCGAATGCAGTCTTGCGTGCGAGTGTCATGATATTTTTCTCCCTGTGTTTTGATCGGACAACCAGATAGACGGCAGCTCGGGACAAAAAGTTTCAAGGGATGAAAAAAGGGCCAGGCCGGCGCAAACGCGCCCGCCCGCACCGGTCATTGCGGGATCAGTCTTTCCGTGCCCGAACCGGACTGGCCGTCGATGGTCCATACGCCTTCAAGCGTGCCGTCTTCCATCACCTCGTAGACCACCAGCCCGACAGCGCCGGTCTCGAACACATAGCCTGCGGCAAAGGCGTTGTCATAGAGCATGCAGATACCGTCGGATTCCGTGCCTGTGCTCCAGTGAATGTGGCAGGTTGTCTCCGAACTCAGCTCAATGGTCGCCGTGCCGCCATAGCTGCTGCCGTCGAGATTGGTCCCCTCGACCGTGTAGGTGCCTGCAGTCACTTCCGCCCGCGCCACCCCAGTTGCGCCCAGCAGTGCCGCCAGACAAGCCATAATTAAAGTTTTCATGTGACCCACCTTTGTTGATGCCGCTCCTTTCAGGCCGCGGACGCAACAGAATCCGCCTGTCCGTGGAAACTGTCAATTGCACCGCAAGGCTCACCGGAAATATTGTTTTCCAAACCCTGAAGCCGTCAGCCAAGGCTTATGTGACGTCAGAAAACGCAGCATCCCCCGGCGCTTGACGCCGCACTGCCATCCCTCCATTTTGTTACATGTAACAATTCAACGGAGCCCCCCCATGCCCATACCCGTCAACCAGCGGGTTCAAAAGCGCCGGGACGCGCTGCGGGCTGCCGGCTTGCGGCCGGTTCAGATCTGGGTGCCTGACACGCGCAGGCCCGGCTTTGCCGATGAATGCAGTCGTCAGGCGCGACAAGCTCGGCCCCATCTTCGGCAGGCTGGACGACGAAACCATGCTGGCGGTTACCCGGTCACTGGCTGTTTTCCTCGGCCTGGCCTGAACCGCGGATACCAAGGCCCTTCAGACCAGGCCCGAATGGGACCTCACCCATAGCGCTCCGCCGTCAGCCCTTCGAACGAGATCTCCGGCGGCTTGCCCAGCACCACATCGGCCACCGCCCGGCCGGAGCCGCAGGCCATGGTCCAGCCCAGCGTGCCGTGGCCTGTGTTGAGATAGAGATTGCCGTAGCGCGAGGCCCCGAGCACCGGCGTGCCGTCCGGCGTCATCGGCCTGAGACCGGTCCAGCCCTCGGCTTTTGAGATGTCGCCACCCCTGGGGAACAGGTCGGAAATCACATGCTTGACCGTGTCGGTGGCATGCGGGCCGAGACGGTTGGAATAGCCGGCGATCTCGGCGGTGCCGGCCACGCGGATGCGGTCGCCGAGCCGGGTGATCGCCACCTTGTGGGTCTCGTCCATGATCGTCGATTGCGGCGCAAAGGCATCGTCGGTCACCGGCAGCGTCACCGAATAGCCCTTGACCGGATAGACCGGCAGGTTGATGCCGATGGGCTTGAGCAGCCTCGGACCATAACTGCCAAGCGCGCAGACATAGGCGTCCCCCTCGATCCGCCCGGCGATCTCGGTGTCGACGCCGGCGATCCGGCCGTTTTCCACCGCGATTGAGCGGATCGACTGGCCATACTGGAACTCGACGCCCATCTCGGCGCATTTCTCCGCCAGCGCGATGGTGAACATGCGGCAATCGCCGGTGCGGTCGGCGGTCAATTGCAAGCCGCCGACGAACTTGTTGCGCACCTCGGCAAGCGCCGGCTCCACCGCAATACAGGCGTCGCGGCCCAGCACCTCGAAAGGCGAATCATACTCCGCCAGAATCTCCTGATCGGCGCGCGAACCCTTCATCTGCTTGGCGGTGCGGAACAGCTGCAGCGTGCCCTGCGCGCGCCCGTCATACTCGATGCCGGTTTCGGCGATCAGATCCGGCATCACGTCGCGCGAATAATTCGAGATCCGCACCATCCGGCCCTTGTTGACCCGGTAGCTCTCGTCATTGCAGTTGCCCAGCATCTGCAGCCCCCATTTCCACATGGTGGGGCTGATCAGCGGCCAGATGAACAGCGGACGCCGCTTCATGAACAGCCATTTCAGCGCTTTCAGCGGAACGCCGGGCGCCGCCCAGGGTGAGGTCATGCCGTAGCTCAGCTCGCCCGCATTGGCGTAGCTGGTCTCAAGTCCCGGCCCGGCCTGCCGGTCGAGCACCACAACCTGCGCACCGCCCTTGGCCAGATAATAGGCTGTGGTGACGCCTATGACGCCGGCTCCCATAACGACAACTCTCATGACTGGCAGTCCTTCCCGGCTTTTACGCGCATTCCTGAAACCAAAGCGGCCCCTGCGATACTATGGCATACAAGCAACAGCGCAAGCGACGCCCGCAGGCAGCGATGCGAGCCGGCTGGCTTACCACCTCAGGCCGCAATTCCAATCCGCCTTGCAGGTGCAAGCTGCCGGTGCGTGGTGTAAAGCAGATGGCGATAAGCTGGCCGATTCAGACCACATGAATTTTCTGCCCTGCCCGTGAGGACCCGAAAAATGCCTGACCAGGACCCCAGACTTTCCAGCCCGGCCGCCCTGCGCAACCGCGGCCCGATAGCGGATCTGCTGCGCCCTGTGCTGCCGGAAACTGGCACGGTGCTCGAGCTTGCCAGCGGCTCCGGCGAACATTTCATCCATTTTGCCAGCCTGTTTCCGAAGCTGGTTTGGCAACCCTCCGATCCGTCGCCGGAAGCCCGTGCCTCCATTACGGAGTGGGTGGAGTCGGAAGCGCTGACCAATGTGCTGCCACCGCTCGATATCGACGCCTCGAGCGAAACATGGCCGCTCAAGCGCGCCGATGCGGTGATCGCCATCAACATGGTCCACATCAGCCCCTGGCCGGCGACACAAGGCCTGCTGGCGGGTGCAGGCAGGCTGCTGCCGGCCGGCGCCCCTCTCATCCTTTACGGCCCCTACCGGCGCGAAGGCCAGCCGCTGGTTCCCAGCAATGTCGAGTTCGACGCCAGCCTGCGCGCCCGAAACTCCGCCTGGGGCATCCGCCTGCTCGAGGATGTGGCGAGCCTGGCCGAACAGTCGGGCCTGTCTCTGACATCAGTAACGGAACTGCCCGCCAACAATCTCGGCGTGGTCTTCACACGGCAATGAGGCGACGCATCCCCTGTCGCCTGCGCCATCAGTCCTCTTCCCGCCCTGCCCGATTCCGGCTATTCCCTCTCCCCATGCATAACACCGATCCGATTGCCACAACCATCACCGGCCGCCTGACTGCGCTGCAAGCATCGCAGCGGCTGTCGGCCTGGTCGCTGATCGTCACCTTTCTCGGTGACGCCATTGTCCCGCGCGGCGGCGAGGTTTCGGCAAGCACCTTGCAGAGCCTGATGCAGCGGCTCGGCATAGGTCATGGCGCGGTTCGCACCGCATTGTCACGGCTGGCTGCCGATGGCTGGATCGAGCGCTCACGGGAGGGCCGCAACAGTTTCTACCGGCTGTCAGCCGATGTGGCCGAGACGGTGCTCAGCGCCGAGCGGCGGATCTACGCCGCGTCCTCATTGCTGCCGGCCGGTACGCCAAGATCCCTGGTCATTGCTGCCGAAGCATTATCCGAAGCCACGCTTCGCACGCTGGACGGCTTCGGCGCGCTGCAGCTTGCGCCACAGGTGCTGCTGTGTTTCACGCACAGTCCTGACCTGCCACCCGCCTTGCACCTGCCCGGGGCGACCATTGCCGATGCACAATCGCTGACCCCGGGTACTGCCCTGTTTGAAGCCATGGCCGAAGCCCGGCAGACCCGCGAGATTGAGGAGCTACGGCTGGCCTATCTGCCGCTCAACGCCGCTCTGGATCAGGATCCCTCACCCGAAGACGCCATGGCGCTCCGGTGCCTGATGATCCATGAATGGCGGCGTCTGGCGCTGCGGGTGCTTCCCGTTCCCGCCGATCTGCTGCAGCCGGATGATCCCGAACCTCAGACCCGCGCGCTGGTCGCGGCGATCTATGCCCGTCTGCTCGCGCCGTCCGAAGCCTGGCTCGACGCCAATGCCGCCACACCCTCGGGTCCGCTGCCGCCACCGGATGCGCGGCTCGGCCAGCGGTTTGCCGGCCTCTGATCCGGACTACGTGTTACACGATATGCTTGACATTCTTCAAGTTTGTAACATATGATGGTCTCAACTTCGGAGGATCTCTCAATGTACAGCCAGGGCCTGATCGGCGCGGATTCAAGCACCACGGAATCGGAAGAGTTTCTCGAAACCTTCCAGGCGCGGGTTGACCGCGAGGAAAAGATCGAACCCAACGACCCGATGCCCGAAGGCTATCGCCGCACCCTGGTGCGCCAGATCGGCCAGCATGCGCATTCGGAAATCGTCGGCATGCTGCCCGAGGGCAACTGGATCACCCGCGCGCCGAGCCTGCGCCGCAAGATCGCGCTGCTGGCCAAGGTGCAGGACGAGGGCGGCCACGGGCTCTATCTCTATTCCGCCGCCGAGACGCTGGGCGTCTCCCGCGAGCAGATGACCGAGGAGCTGCTGTCGGGCAAGGCCAAATACTCCTCGATCTTCAATTACCCGACGCCGACCTGGGCCGACATCGGCGCCATCGGCTGGCTCGTTGATGGCGCGGCGATCATGAACCAGATCCCGCTTTGCCGCTGCTCCTACGGCCCCTATGCCCGCGCCATGATCCGCGTCTGCAAGGAAGAAAGCTTCCACCAGCGCCAGGGCTACGAGATCATGATGGTCCTGGCCAAGGGCTCCGAGGAGCAGAGACAGATGGCACAGGACGCGCTCAATCGCTGGTGGTGGCCGTCGCTGATGATGTTCGGGCCTTCCGATACCGACAGCACCAATTCCGACCAGTCGATGAAGTGGAAGATCAAGCGCTTTTCCAATGACGAGTTGCGCCAGAAATTCATCACCGCCACTGTGCCGCAGGCCGAATATCTCGGCCTCAGTGTACCCGATCCCGATCTCAAGTGGAACGAGGAGACGAAACTCTATGACCATGGCGAGATCGACTGGGCCGAATTCAAGGCCGTGGTCAGGGGCGACGGCCAGATGAACCGCGACCGCCTGCGCGCCCGCAACAGGGCCTGGGAAGACGGCGCCTGGGTGCGCGAAGCAGCGCTTGCCCACGCCAAAAAACGTGCAGACATGAAACCGATTGCCCGGGAGGCCGCCGAATGACAACCGAACTCACGCCGCTCTGGGAAGTCTTCATCCGCCCGCGCAACGGCTTGCACCACCGCCATGTCGGCTCGCTGCATGCAGCTGACTCGGCCCTGGCGCTGCAGTCGGCGCGCGACGTCTATACACGGCGCGGCGAAGGCAACTCGATCTGGGTGGTCCGCTCGTCCGATATCGCAGCCTCCGACCCGTCCTTTGCGGAGCCCAATTTCGAGCCCGCCGACGACAAGATCTACCGGCATCCGACCTTTTACGAGATCCCCGATGAAGTGGGGCACATGTGATGAGCGCCACCCTTGCACGCGCCGACACGGCAACGGTCCGCGCCATCCTCGAACTTGCCGATGACGGATTGATCCTCGGCCACCGGCTGTCGGAATGGTGCGGCCATGCGCCGATGCTCGAGGAAGAGCTGGCGCTGGCCAATATGGGGCTTGACCTGCTCGGCGAAGCCCGTGCGCTCTATGCTTATGCCGGCGAGCTGGAAGGCAAGGGCCGGTCCGAGGATGATCTCGCCTTCCTGCGCCGCGAACGCGACTATGTGAATTGCCTGCTGGTCGAGCGCGAGAACCGCGATTTCGCCCACACCATGCTGCGCCAGCTTTACTTCGCAGCCTTCATGCAGCCGTTCTGGCGCGCCGTTGCCTTGACCTCGTCCGACGAGACGCTGCGCGGCATCGCCGCCAAGGCCGACAAGGAAATGAGCTATCATCTGCGCCACGCCGGCGAATGGGTGATCCGCATGGGCGACGGCACCGAGGAAAGTGCCGCCCGCATGGCCGACGCCGTGATTGAGCTGCACCGCTACACCGGCGAGCTGTTCATGGCTTCGCCGGCCCGTGCGCAGGCGATCGCCGGCGGCCTGCTGCCGGCCCCGGAAACCATCCGGGCCGAGTGGGACGAGACCATCGCCACCGTCTTCGCCGCCGCGAAACTGACGGCACCGGAGATCCGCACCTGGCAGACCGGCGGCCGCGACGGCATTCATGGCGAGGACATGGGCCACCTGCTGGCCGAGCTGCAGTTCATGCAGCGCGCCTATCCCGGCCAGACCTGGTAGATGCCGTGAGCCAGTCGCCCACCATGACCGGGGTCAGAAGCCAGGACCGCAGCAACGAAAGCGGCGCCACGACTGTGGCCGATTTCGAGCTCGCCCGCGCGCTCGAGGTGGCGAGCGGCGTGCCCGATCCGGAAGTGCCCTGCGTTACCGTGGCCGATCTCGGCATCCTGCGCTCGGTCAGCCGCGACGACAGCGGCGGGATCGTGGTCCGACTGACACCGACCTATTCCGGCTGCCCGGCGGTGATTGCCATTGAGATGGCGGTTGAAACGGCCCTGCTAAGCGCCGGAATCGACTCCACAATCGAGCGCGTCATCTCACCGGCCTGGACCACCGACTGGATTTCCGAGGAGGGCCGCGAGAAGTTGCGCGCCTATGGCATTGCCCCGCCGGTGGGCGCATCGGGCGGCAGGCGGGCCTTCTTTTCCGAAGACATCATCGCCTGCCCGCGCTGCGGCTCAAGCCACACCAGCAAGATCTCCGAATTCGGCTCCACCGCCTGCAAGGCGCATTACCGCTGCGACGACTGCGCCGAACCGTTCGACTATTTCAAGTGCATCTGAGGAACTGACAATGGCCGCTCCGCGCTTTCATGAACTCGAAATTGCCGCTGTCCGCAACGAAACCCCGGACGCCGTGGCCATCACCTTCGCCATTCCCGAGGAAAGCCGCGAGGCCTTCGCCTTCCTGCCGGGGCAATATCTGACGCTGCGCGCCGACATCGGCGGCGAGGACATGCGCCGCTCCTATTCGATCTGCTCGCCGCTGCAGGACCAGGGCCGCCGCACGGTCGGGGTCAAGCGCATCGCCGATGGCCGTTTTTCCGGCTTTGCCCAGACGCTGAAGCAGGGCGACCGCATCCAGGTGATGCCGCCGCAGGGCCGCTTCACCGCCGAGATCGGCGGCGAGCATGATTACCTGCTGCTGGCCGCAGGCTCCGGCATCACGCCCTGCCTGTCGATCGCCAAATCGGTGCTGGCCGGCGAGCCGGATTCCACCGTCACCCTGCTTTACGCCAACCGCAATTCCGCAAGCGTCATGTTCCGTGACGATCTCAATGACCTGAAGGACCGTTACACCACCCGCTTCACGCTGCTGCATGTGATGGACGAGGAGGTGCAGGACGTCGAGATCATGAACGGCCGGCTCGATGCCGCCAAGCTCGAAACCCTGGCCAGCCACGGCTTGATCGACCCGGCCAGGGCCGACGCCATCTATATCTGCGGCCCTGAGCCGATGATCCGCGCCGCCTCCACCGCGATGGCTGCCCTCGGCGTTGACGAGGACCGCATCAAGTTGGAGCTGTTCACGCCCGCCCCCGGCGCAGCGCCCGCCGCAGCCCCCAAAGCGAAAGCCGCAACCGCAGCGAAGCACGGCGCCGCGGTCGACATCATCCTCGACGGCGCCCGGCGCACCATCGAGGTCGATGCTGCCACCGACACGGTGCTCTCTGCCGCCACCAAGGCCGGCATGGACCTGCCCTATTCCTGCGCCGGCGGCATGTGCTGCACCTGCCGCTGCAGGATTGTCGAAGGCTCGGCCACCATGGATGAAAATTTCTCGCTCGAACCCTGGGAAATCGAAGCCGGCTTTACGCTCTCCTGCCAGGCCCGGCCCGACACCGACCGGCTGGTACTGGATTTCGACGCGCAGTAGCAGGCCGGAAGGTCGAAGGTCGAAGGTCGGGGACAGTTTACTTTCTGGGTGATTGGCTGGCAGTCTGAACAAGGGCGCTACAGCCCCGAAAGTAAACTGTCCCCGAACTTCCCCTGCATCCCTGCAGCCGGACAGCCGGAAACGCTGCCGCGCGGCAGGGCCGCCGGGGTGTGACTGGAAATAAGGTCCGGAGGGCCGCGCGCGGGCAGTGCCTCAGGTAACAAAGAGAATTGGGTGGCGCTGACAGCGCGCGGCCCGGAACTCGCCGGATGGCGTCCCCATCCGACAGGCGTCAGCCTCGCAAACACACGGAGCTGGCTTCCTCACCTGCCCCTCTTCAGGGCCCTCCGCCCGGGTTGCCCCGGCCGCGGCCTGGACAGACCGCGGGAGCTGCTTTGGGCGCGTGTTCCGGCACGGACCCTGGCGCAAAACACGCGCCATGTCCGCCACAGGCCCGCACCGCTGTCCCGCGCCCCGCCCGCTTGCCGCAGGCTGGAACGGGACCCCGGCCCGGTGGCTGGCTTTGCACGGCACTCTCAAAAGAGCGCCGCCCGCCAGCGGAACCGCGTTGGCCATCGCCTCCCCCGTAAGGCCACGCTGACGTTTGCGCGCCCGGCCGGGGGCATTCCCTCCCACTTGGCTCGAAACGTTCGCGATCCATCCGGCAGCGGGAGTGCACCGAGTCTGGCACAGGCAGGCAAGCCGGGGACAAACGCGGCGGATTTTTCGGGGAAGTGCCTGGAATTGCTGGGATTGGGGTGTGGGAATGTGCACGGGTCAGGCCCCAAATCAGCCCCTTATCGAGACTGTGCATGCGGATTTTTCATCCCTTGAGCCGGAGACCGGATGCCCGCCGTCAAGCGCCCGGCGCATTTTCCGGCGTCATGCTGCCCTTTCGTCGCGCACGGCCCTCTCCGTTGTCATCCTCGGGCACTGACCCGAGCCTTACAGGGCCGTGAGGACGGGCGATTGCTCAGATCCTGTAGCCATATTGCAGCTGTCCACACCTATTTTGTCGAACGCCTGATTGTAGAGGCAACATCTCCCACCTGCCAGAGGAGGCTTGCAATCCATACGTCGGGGGTTTGATTCCCTCTACCGCCACCTTGCTCCCGATGTCCGGTGTATGTTGTTTGTCATCGGGTCCTGCCACAAAGCGGTGTAGTTTGTCACCCGGTTCTGCCACAGAGCGGTATTGTCCGGGAATACGTGGGATTCGGCGGAAAAGAGCATGATATCATGGGGCTAGCTGGCAAATATCGGCGCCATGGTTTCAGTCTGTTTGTCGCCCAGTTATGCAGATCTGGAGAAAACCCCGCTCAGACCGCCAGCATGCGGCCATACTTCAACGGCCCTTCAAAATGGCTTTGGGAACGTTTTGACAAGCCGTATAATACCACAAAAACAATGGTTTTCGGTCTTTGAAACTCGGGTATCACTACCCCTGTTTCAAGCAAAAACGATGTCGACTTCCAAAATGAACCGGGAAATCAATTCGCGATTGTATTTTCACCCTCAGATAAACCCAACAGAAGCAAGAAAACCAATGTATTGGAGTGTCCGCGCCTGCGAACTGCACGCTCAATTCAACACTGGAAAAGTTGGAAGCGACTGCCTCTCCAGATGCTGAAGATCCGTCATTAAGCTGAACGTAATTACGACGATTAGAATAAAACAACCCGCCCCCTAAGGGGCAGATTCGCGAGCGCGCTACCTGGATCGCTGTATTGTCAATTCTAAGACACTCCCAGACCAGACGCGGGCCCCAAGGGCCTTTCTGGGGACTTTAAATACAAATCGGGACCTGAGTTAGCCAATAATCGGGAACATCCTTGGGAGAGTGTCAAACGGGTCGGCCGCGGCGCGGAAAACGCGGACCTAGAGATGCATCCTCACAAGCAGCGAGAGCATCCTTGTCGATTGTAATCTTGACCCAAACGCCGCCAACCCAGAGCTTGGCGTCATCAATCAGATCAGCTAACCCGGCAGTTTCCTGGGCATACTCATCAAGCGGAACACCATGGAGCAGGACACGCACCACCGTTTTATCATCAACTTGACCGTCGATATAGAATTGCTCAAACATCGTTGAAAAGACAGCCCGCGCGAGAATTGCATATCGGATCAGAATCATCATCTCCTGACGGATCTCATCGTCGCTGTCCGGTTCGGAGGAGACCGGTAAACTGACAATGCAGGCGCTCATTTCGTGGTTGAAGGCCACGCTCGTACACGGGATCCCACGTTCGGCGCACTGAAGGAATAGAAGCTTACCCAAGAAATCGAGCTTTTCTTCTGAAGAGATCGTCTTTGAAGCCCGTATTTTTTTGAGCTTCTTTTGCATCGGCTTCACCAATTCAAGTCGGTCCTGCCGGTCATAAACATGATAGAGCGCGTGATCAGCGATCTCCTTCTCATTGAGGAGGTCCATGTTATCGAGGCCAAAAATGTCGACCGCAGCATCAATTGACATCACTAGTTCGATAAGCGCGAGTACGTGCCAGTGCAGTTCGTCATGGCTCCAGCGACGCGTCTCGACCTTGGGCTCCGGACCTCGCTTCACCTCGCGGAACAGGATCGATCGCTCATCATAGACGATTCCGCCACTGCCAGCATGCGACACTGCATTGCGCACAATCGGGTCGTAACCGTCGAGCAGGTTCGCCGGTCCACCCAATTTGCGGATACGGCTGTCGATCCATTCCGCTTTGTTGCGTTCGAGCGCGCCGTAATTCGACGCCTCAATGCTTACGAACGTACCGTCGATGAACGCATAGGTGCCGACCAGAAGTGTCAGATACGGATCGAAGATATCGGCGACCAACGGGCGATAAATCTTGTTCGCGATATGCGCAGCATCCTCTGTGGTATACGCCTCAAGCCCGCTGATCCGCTCAATGTCGTCGACAATGCTTCGAGCCTGTCTCTGCAGTAGCCGCTTCATGCCGATCCAAGGGAATAAGACCTTGGTAAGATACCCCTGCGCATCGATCGACCGAGCTTCATTCATGATGAGCAGCAGATACTCGATTGTCTCCAGTCGGCGAGGCGGGTCATAGGAAAAAGCGATTTTACGCCATAGAGCCTCCAACTCCTCCGCCTGGAGTCCGGTCTCGCCACGCCGTAGAAGCAGGCTTTCCGGATTCAATCGACCGAGGATCGAGAGAAGATCGGCGGGAGAGATCAGCGTCGGTTTCGGCAACATGGTACTCCTAGCGGGTTCACAAGATGTGGCGAAGCGCGCCGAAGAGCAAGCATTTGGTGGTAAGGCCGGAGCTTGGAGTGTGGTCACGGGAAGCCGCGCCTAAACCAAAGGCCTAAATTGCCCCGAGTTTTCTAGGCGCCTTCCGTCCTCATTTCCGGCCACTCGTCAAATTCGACAGGCGAAAGAAACCAGTTCCATACATTGATCTTATGCGATTAAGTGACTGATTTTGGTGTTGCAAAACTGTTCTGTTTTGCAACGGCATTTGGGTCAGACAAAACCGCATGAGTTATGTCGACTGCAGCTACCTTCGTGAATCTAAGTCGAGCATTTTGGAAACCTCTGCGCCTAACGTACGGCGTTCACTCTCGTTCAATCGGTCAAGCTGCGGTTGCAACGCGTGAAATCTTACAGCATGTCGCCGAGCTTTCTCCTTAAGTCGAGGAGGCACCATCCAGCTTTTGGTGGCTATCGCTCGATCAATCTCTCTGAAATTGCCGGTCTCAAGTAAGTCCAAAATTTCCTCTTTGAAGCCTCCGTTCTGGGGCGTGTGCCCGGTGATTAAGGGAAGCCATTCCAGAATTTTCTCAATGACTGTCACGGTTGCAGCGGCGGCACCAGCGGCAGTAGCGTAGTTACCAAATCCGCGTCTCTTAGCCTGCGAAATGTGCAGCGGGCAAAATCCTCGAGGAAACCGTCCGCGTTTCTTGCAGCGCTCTCCGCTATTTGCAATCCCTTGGCATCTTGACAGATCAAGAGGTTTGTTGGGCATCTTCTCACCTGCTCAAACAAAAATCACTGATTTGTTATTTGAGCTTTGATCTGAGATGTCTACCCACCTGCGAATTGTGTGGGTGAATAGAACCGGCTTTTCCAGACAACTTTGGTCCTCATTTTCTAAAGCTTTTCAAACTTGACACGAAACGGTGTCCAGTTCCATACACCCCATTTATGCGATCACGCGTCGAATTTGGGCGCTGCAAAAGCCATCCTTTTTGCAACAGCTTTCGCTCTTGAAATGCAGATTCAACATATCCAAATATGAGTAACGGCCATTAGCCCGCTGTGTACATCTGTTTGGAGTTGGACATCTCCTCCCCGTCCAATCGTGGATGGTACAGAGGAGGCTGACATGACCGAGATACTAAATGTTGCATCCGATTTGGCGACCATCATTGGACTGATGATTGTCATTTATCGAACAAATTGAAACCGTGAATTTTAGGGCTGCGCAAGCGGCCCATTTTTTTGATTATCATCTGATAATTTTGCGACAGACTTTTGCGACAGCTAACCCGCTGAAATTACAGATCGCGAAGAACCGTTGCAAAAACCTTCGCTTTTGCACCAGATCCATATTGGGCTCTCATGCAGCTTCCGATTGGGTTCAGAACCCGACCCCACCCCTACCCGATCGCAGCGACGATCTTGCGCAGTTCGGCGTTCTTGGCGCCGAGCATGAGGACATTCTTGAGGGCGGTCATCGGGGTGGCGGTGCGGAACAGCACGCCATTGTCGCCGATCTCGCGGTTGATCACCTGCTGCAGCGGCGCGGCCTCTTCGCCGTTTTTCATCGCCACGGCGAAATACATCCGCGAATAGCCGGGGCTGATGTGGTGGAAGAAGTGGTCATCAGCGGCGATCTCGGCCGAGAAATTGGCGATGTAGAAGCCCCAGGTGACATCCTTGTGGGCGGCAAGGTCGGTCTTCGACGCCGTGACATGGACATAGCCGAGATGCGGCGCCGATTCGAGGGTCTTGTGAAAGATGATCTTGGGAAACCGGATGTTCCGGTGGAACTTGTTGAGCCGCTGATGCGTCATCTTGCCGGCGTTTTCCAGCCGGATGCCGGTCCGCTCCGCGACCTCCTTGTGGGTCAGGAAACGGCGTTCCTCCTCGACCCACTCCTCCGGACGGGCAATGCGCCCGGTTCTGAGGAAGTTGGTGTGGACCGCCTTTGCAGGCGCAAGCGCCTGCCCTGGCCCTTTGGTCGCGTAGTATCTGAACTTCGACATTTCGAGACCGGATTCTGGTTTGCCTGACGCATTTATGAAGCGTGAATGGTTAAGCAAATGCTGCGTTTTCACCCCCCAGAATGAGCCCCTGAGTTCTTGTCCGGCCGCACACCATCACCGCGGCCTGTCATCAAGGCCGCCCGCGCGGCGGACGAGGCGCCCGGGCCGGCAGGCCACCGCCTCACCGCCCCTCGAGCGCCAGATAGACCGCATGCGCGATCATCACATCGAGATGCGCGCCGCCGCCATTCTTGAACACGGTGATCTCGTCGCTCGACCGGCGTCCGGCCCTGGCCTGCACCAGATCATGCATGTCGCCCTCAATATCGGCCTCGCCGATCACCCCGGACGCCATCGGGATTATCACCTCGCCGATATGGCCAATCGTCGTGGCGCGGCTGTCGACGAACAGCCGGCCCCGCGTCAGCACGGCATCGTCGGCCTCGCGCATCGCCGGCGTGTAGGCGCCGACCAGATCAACATGGGTTCCCGGCTTCAGCATGTCGCCGCGGATCAGCGGCTCGGTCGACATCGTCGCCGAGCAGATCAGCTCGGCGCGCGCCACCGCCCGGTCAAGATCGCTCACCACTTCCGCCGCAATGCCGTCGGTCTCCAGCGCGCGCACCAGTGCTGCGGCCCGGCCCTCATTGCGGTTCCAGACCAGCACCCGGTCGAGAGTTGGCCGCACCGTGCGGTGCGCATCGATCAGCGGCCGCGCCATCGAGCCGGCGCCGAGCATCAGCATGGTGCGCACATCCAGCCGCGACAGGCATGACGAACCGAGCGCCGAGTCGCCGGCCGTCTTCCAGGCGGTCAGGTCAACGCCCTCCAGCATGGCGACCACATGGCCATGCGCCTCGTCAAACAGCAGCACCTGGCCCTGCACCGAAGGCCGCGGCGGCACCTGCGAGGGATTGTCCGGATAGATCGTCACCGCCTTGACGCCCGAGGCCAGCCCGGCGATCCAGGCGGAGCGCACCAGCATCTTGCGGCCGGCGTCTTCGAGCAGCGAATCCTTCAGCGTGGCCGGCGCCAGCAAATGGCCGGCGCGCAGCGCCTCCACGGCAAACGGCCACGAACAGACCGAACGGATATCGTCTCCGGTAACAATGCGCATGATCAGTCCCTTGTTGAAGCAATGCCAAATCGCCGCCTGTTGTAAAGCGGGGTGCGGGGTCAATGAAACCTGTTTCAGCGAAAATCCGCGGGTGAAACAGGATTTTTTTGACCACAAGGCCGCCGATTGCCCCCAAAATCGCACTGAACCGCGCCACACCGCCTGCAGGCGCCACCCGCAACGGATCCGGCCTCTGCCGTCTCTTGAGCAGGGGCCGCAAACGCAACCGGCCGGCGACAAAGCCACCGGCCGGCACAGTCAGGCATGGTTCTTGAAGGGATTATTTCCTGGTCTGGCCCATCATCACCTTGCGGGCTTCCTCAAGCGTCTCCTGCATGTTCTGCTGCAGCACCTTGAAGGCCTCGGTGGATGATTTCTGCGCCAGCCCGGCGATCTCGCTGGTGTTCTTGATCGCGGTTTCGAACGAGCGCCTGGCAAAGTCCGCCTGCGCCGTCATCATCTCCTTCGGATCGGCGCCGCCCTTCATCTTGTCCGCCATGGCGGCGATCTCGTCGAGCGCCTCCTGCACCATCTCGCGCTGACGCGAGGCAATTTCCGTGGCGCCGGAGCCGGCTGTTTTGGCAGCAGTATCAAGCGCCTGCAGGTTCTTCTTGTGACGCTCCACCAGCGCCTCGAGATCGGGCGAAGGAAGCTTCATGTCCTTGCCGAAGTTCATGAACATGGACACCAGATCATCGGTGGCTTTTTTGTCGGTCATGGAATTCCTCCGGGTTGCGGCAGGATCATCCCTGCCGGTTGCAATCGCCCCGACTATACAGATTAAGCCCCCAAGCCCCAACGGAAATTGAAATTCGCCGCTGCGGCAACGGGCACAGGCGGGCATTAGCGGGGCTGCCGCTCCAGCACCCGGCACATGCGGTCGATGGTGCGGCGAACCTCCGGCAGGTGCCGGTCGTCTTGATGGGTAACGATCCACTGATCGTGGGCAAGCTCGGGGATGGCCGCGCCGCTGCGCCGCAGTGATGTCTGGCCATCGCCGATGAAGGTGGGAAGCAGCGCGATGCCCTTGCCCGCCAGCGCCAGATCGAGGCTGTTGCGCGGCGAGCTGACCTCGCAGACGGCATCATTGCCGATCATCTTGCCAAGCCACCGCGCCGAGGGCGTGTCGGCCAGCACCTTGATCCAGCGTTGCGGCGCGTCGGGCCGCGCATAGGGGGCGAACTCGACCCGCGACACGCTGCGCCCTGCCAGACCGTCTTCGGTGGGACGCCGGTTGCGGAAGCCGATCACCACTTCGCGCCGCGAGATATCCAGGGTAGATTCGGTCGAGATGAACCGCAGCCGGACATCGGCGGGCGTTCCGGTGATCTCGTCAAAACTGTCCAGCAGCGCCAGCGTGGTCCAGGACCCGGCGGAGACTTTTACCAGCCGCCGCCCGGCGTCAGCGGGCGCTCCGGTCAGCCGGACGATGCGCGCCTCAACCTCGCTCAGATCATCCAGCAGCTGGCGCGCTTCTGCGGTCAACTCGTAGCCGCGGTCATGGCGGACAAACAGCTCCCGGCCCATCGCCCGCTCGAGCGCCAGCATCCGCCGCCCCAGCGTCGCCGCACTTCGCCCGGTCGCCCGCGCGGCGGGAGACAGCCCGCCTTCGCGCGCCACGGCAAGGAACAGGTGCAAATCATCCCACCCGGCACCCGTTTCATTCATGAAAAGACCTGTTCATTTCGTTTCATTCCACATGAGGCAGAGAGCCATTAGGATCGACTCAGGTCAAGCCCCCAGGCACAGCCTCCGGCGGCCTCGAACGAGAGGACACTTCATGCACCCGGACATTTTTCCGAAAGGCTACCCCTTCACCCCGTTCCCGGCCAGAAGGCCGTCCGGCGGCCTGAGCGCGGAAGACGAATTCATGCGCATTCACGGCGGACGCGGCAGCCGCGCGGTCTACGCCATCGTCCTGTGGATCGAAGCAGGCTTTGGTGCGGCCTGGCGCATGCCGGCCGCCATGGCGATGCGAGCCGGGCGCATAGGGGCAAGCGGCACAGGACAACCGGCCTCGCCATCCACCGCCGGAACTGCGCATGGCGTTGACCGAAAACAGGATGGCGGCGCAGATCCGCCGTCCATCAAATGACAGATACTCGTTTTCTAACAGGGACTTACAGGAGACTTGCGATTCAAAATATGACCGACTTGAATCAGCGTCTTATGTAAGCGATGCCGCAATTGCAGGCGTCTCCTCGACCGGAAAAGGAGGCGCGGGAAAATTCCGGTTCTCCAGCTTGCGGGCGGCGAGCCTCAGCCCGTCGGCCACATTGATGCGGCCGGTCGACTGCTCCCCGCCAAATTGCATCCTGGCGCCAAACCTGCGCGCCAGCGCCTTCATCGCCTGGTTCTGGGCACCGGTTTCGACGATGATTGTCGCGACATCATTCTCCGACGCGGCACGCAGCAGCACCTTCAGGAGCATCGTGCCAAGCCCCTTGTGGCGCCAGTCGGACGCCACCGAAAATGCTGACTCGCCCTGACCTGCCGCAATCCGTCCGCCGGTGTGCAACTCCGCAACAGCCACCAGATGATTATCCGCAAAGGCGCCAATGACGATCGCCTCGGCGAGCGAGCGCTCAATGTATTTGTCGAGCCAGTAGTCCGACACCAGACCATTGAAGCGGTCGCGGAAATCTTCAAAGTGAAGTTCGTGGATGTGGGTGCGGAAGGCCTCCGCGTCCGATGGACCCAGATATCTCAGCTTGATATCGTCGCCAAGGGCGAATTGCGGTTCACGCGGTTTGAACAGAAACTTCAAGAGCATTGCCGACCTCCAAAGGTCATTCCTCCCGAATTGTCCTGGCCGGAATCTAATGTTGCATCGCAACAAAAACAAGACACAAATATGTGACTAAAGTAACAGGCCGTGTTCGAGGCGCGTGTCCCCGTCCGGTCGCAACTGCCTGTGCGAGGCTTTGCCCGGATGTCCCTCCGAACCTGTACCGGCAGTCATCGGTTCCTGTGTCCACGGCTATTTCACTGTGCGCCCGGCACTATTCAATGTAGTAAAACGAACGCCATTCTCAGGCCCGGGGTCAGACCTTGCAGCAAGAACCATTCTTCGCCTTCAATTCCTACCACATCGCACTGGCCGTCATCGGTGTGATCGTCATCCTGGCCCGCTGGTTGCCGCGCCTCTTCTCCAAACGCGAACCGGCGGCAGCCCCGCTGATGATCCTGTTCGGCGCTGCCGCCGCCCTGCTGATTCCCGGCCTGCCGACGCTGCCCGATCCACGCCAGACACCGCTGCCCTGGGAGCTTGTCAGCGAACTGACGGTGATCGTGGCGCTGTTCGGCGCCGGAATGCGCATCGACAGCCTGCGGCCATGGAAACGGTGGAAGGCAACGTCGCGCATGCTTGGCATCGCCATGCCGCTGACCATCCTGGCCGTCGCCCTGCTGGGCACCGGCTTTGCCGGGCTGACGGTGGCGGGCGCCATATTGCTCGGCGCGGTGCTGGCGCCGACGGATCCGGTTCTGGCGTCAGATGTCCAGGTCGGCCCGCCGCATGAAGGGGCGGAACACCCGGTCCGCTTCACCCTGACCACCGAAGCGGGCCTGAACGACGGGCTGGCATTTCCCTTTGTCTATCTCGGGCTGATCGTGGCCGCCGAAGGCCTCAATCCCGGCAGCTGGGCGCTGGACTGGTTCCTGCGCGATGTCGTCTACCGCATTGCGCTGGGAATAGGCATGGGCTGGCTCGGCGGGCGGGCCCTGGGGTTCATTCTTTTTTCAGTGCCCAGAGGCGCTGTTCTCGCCAACACCGGCTCAGGCGTTATCGCGCTGGCGGGCGTGCTGCTCTGTTACGGTTCGACCGAACTTATCGAAGGCTATGGCTTCATTGCCGTGGCGGTTCTGGGGCTGACTTTGCGGCGCATCGAGGAAGCTCATCATTTCCACCGCCAGCTGCATGATTTTTCGGAATCCATTGAACACGCCTTGACCGCCTTGCTTCTGATCGCGCTGGGCAGCGTCCTGCCAATCCTTTTCGTTGATCTGACCTGGACGCATTTTGCCATCGCCGTCCTGCTGATCCTGGTGGTCCGTCCGCTGTCGGGATGGCTGGCGCTGTCGAAGACCGACCTCGACAATAAAAGCAGGGCCGTCATTTCCGTTTACGGTGTGCGCGGCATCGGCTCCATCTACTACCTGTGCTATGCGGGCAGCCATATGGAATTCACCAACGAGGCACAGCTCTGGTCCCTCATCGCCCTTGTCATCCTGATGTCGACCATCCTGCACGGCTTCACCGTTGGCTGGGCCATGGACCGGATCAAGGAAGACTGAGCGCGGAGATGCAGCTCCCTGGAACCGGACAGACGGCAGGCTCCCGGCTCTTGCGCTGCTACCCGCTGCCGGCCGGCATGTCTGCATCCCTGCCCCGAGACGCGTGATGGTCCGGACGGGCCGAAACCGTTCGCTCAGCCGGTCAGACGGATCGCCCGCGACAGGCTTTCCGCCAGATCCCGCGCATAGGTGGAAAACACCATCACCTCGAAACTGCCGGCTGCGCTGCGGGTGAGCTGCACCGGTACATGGCCGAACAGCGTCGGTGCGCTTGCCCCGGTCTTGAACGTTTCCGGGTGCGTGTCGGCCCCCGATTGCGTGGCAATGATCTCCCCGGCTTGCGGCCCTGATATCGAGAACCGCACCCGTGCATCGGACAGATCGCACAGGCTCAACCCCTGCGGCAGTGCCAGCCGGCCGCTGAACGCGTCATAGCTTTCGCCGGGACTTCCCACTGCCAATGCCTGGCCCGGCTGCACCGGGCGAAGCAGCCCGTCGCCTGTCTTGGCCACGCGCCGCACCGCAGCAGATTTGGCAACCGGTCCGGCGACAAGGCAAACCGGTGCCTCGGGCAGAAGCGACAGCACCACTTTGTCGGAAGCGGATACAATGAGACCTGCAAGCACATCGGACTCAGCTGTGTCAGCGGGCAAGACCGGGTCATGATCGCGCAGCTGCCGACCCGCAACGGTGTCACCGGCTTCCAGGAACACCGATTCACACACTGTGACTTCGGTCTCGATGCCGCGCAACGGATCCCACACCACGAGCACCTCGCCAAGCCGCTCGCGGCCGCGCCTGAGCATCGCCAGGGCGATTGTCGATTTCAGATGCGGCGACCAGCAGGCCGAAGTCACATGCCCCTGATCATTGGCCATTGTCGGCACCGCGCCCGGCACGAGCAGATGGCCGCCGGCCAGCACCCGGCCCGCCGGATTGACCGGCCTCAGCCCCACCAGCTGCTCGCGGTCGTCGCGCTGCAGCCCCTCGCGCGCCAGCATCACCCGGCCGATGAAATCATCCTTCTTGCCGCTGACCATCTTGCCCAGACCCAGGTCGCCCGGCGTGGTGCGGCCATCGATCTCGGCATGGGTGATGAAGCCCTTCTCGATCCGGAGCACATTGAGTGCTTCCAGCCCGTAGGGGACAATGCCGAACGGCGCACCAGCCTCAAGGATGGCATCGGCCACCGCTTCGCCGTGACGCGCCGGCACCGCAAGCTCGAAGGCCAGCTCGCCCGAAAACGAAATCCGGAACAGCCGCGCCGCAAGCCCGGAATGCAAGGTAACATCGCGCACCGCCAGAAACGGCATAGCTTCTTCCGAAAGGTCCGCATCGACAATCCGTGCCAGCACGTCGCGCGACAGCGGACCGGCAACGGTGATCTGCGCCCACTGGTCGGTGACCGAGACCAGCCGCACATCGAGCTCCGGCCACAGCACTTGCGCGCAGAACTCCAGATGCGCCATCGCCTCGCCGGCCGCCGCCGTCGTGGTGGTGATCAGGTAATGGCTGTCGCCCAGCCGGCTCACCGTGCCGTCATCCATCAGCAACCCGTCGTCGCGCAGCATCAGCCCGTAGCGCGCCTTGCCGACGGCAAGCGTCGACATCTTGCCGGTGTAGATCAGATCGAGAAACTTCGCCGCATCCTTGCCCGACAGATCAATCTTGCCCAGCGTCGAGGCATCGGAAATGCCGACACCTGCCCGCACGGCAAGCGTCTCGCGGTCGCAGGCCTGTTTCCAGTCCGTCTCGCCATCAATGGGGAAATGCGAAGCCCGCATCCAGGCCCCGGCCTCAATGAACACAGCCCCGTGTTTCTCGGCCCAGCCATGCAGCGCCGAGCGCCGCACCGGGCGGTAGTGAGCCCCGTGATGCTCGCCCGCCAGCGCGCCGATGCTGACCGGCGTGTAGAACGGCCGGAAGGTCGTGGTGCCGACCTGATCGGGCGTCAGCCCCCGGTTTTCGGCCAGAATGCCGATGGCGTTGACATTGGACAACTTGCCCTGGTCGGTGGCCATGCCGGTGGTGGTGTAGCGCTTGGCGAGCTCGACATGGCCATAGCCCTCACGCACGGCGAGCCCGAGATCGGCCACGGTGACATCGTTCTGGAAATCGACAAAGGCCTTGCCGCGCGCCTCCGCCACATGCCACAGCGTCGCAAAGCCCGTGGACCCGCCACAGGCGTCACGGGATCCCGGCACATCGGTCTGGCGCGGTTTGAAGCCAAGCTCGCTTGCCGCCTGCGCGCCGGCCTCTGCACCGCTCTTCAGGCAGCCGGCCAGATCGAGAATGCCAGCCGCACTGCCTGCAGCCATCAGACCGTCCCGTGCCTGAGGCGGCAGGAACATGCCGGACCCGGCATCCCACACCGGCCTGTCGCCGCGATGGCAGGCCAACCCCACCACCGGATTCCAGCCCCCCGACATCGCCAGCGCATCGGCCTTGATCTTCTGCCGTGCACCCGTCGCGCGGTCTACTACCTCGACACCCGACACCGCCTTGCCGCCCAGCGCATCGGCCACCACGTGGCCCTTGAGCAGCCGCGCGCCTTCTGATACCGCCAGTTCCGCCGCCGGAATCTCGTTGCGGCTATCTGCCAACGTCACCGCGAGTCCTCGCGCCAGCAGGTCCCGCGCCGTCTCGTGGCCGGAGCCGCCGGTGGCGAATACTGCCACATGATCGCCCGGCCGGATCGCCTGGGCATTGACCAGTCCGCGCAGGCTCGAGGCCGTCATTACGCCAGGGCGGTCATTGCCGCCAAACACCAAGGGCCGCTCTTCAGCGCCTGCTGCCAGCACGGTGCGTTTCGCCACGATCCGCCAGACCCGCTGCGCCGGACCGGAGTCCACACCGTCGCGCCGCTCCACCGCGCCAAACACGCCACTGTCATAGGCGCCGAAGACGGTCGTGCCGGAGAGCAGCCGCACATTTGGACTGCCCGCCAGCTCCGCGATGACCTCCGCCACGAAGCCCGGCCCGTCGCCGTCGCCAATCTCGACCCGGTCCTTCAGCAAGCGCCCGCCAAAGCCGAAATTCTCGTCGCACAGCACCACCCGCGCGCCGGCCCGCGAGGCGACAAGTGCTGCCATCAGCCCGGCAGGCCCGGAGCCGATCACCAGCAGGTCGCAATGGGCCCAGCGCTTTTCATATTCTTGGCTGTCCGGCACATGGCTCGCCCGGCCCAGCCCCGCCGCCCGGCGGATCACAGGCTCGTAGAGCTTTTCCCACAGGGCTGCCGGCCACATGAAGGTCTTGTAGTAGAAGCCTGCGCCGAGAAACGGCGACAGTGCCGAATTCACCGCGCCCACGTCAAAGCCCAGCGATGGCCAGCGGTTCTGGCTTTCCGCCACCAGCCCCTCGCGCAACGCCACCATCGAGGCGCGCAGATTGGGCTCGCGCGTCGCGCCGTCGCCGATCGTCACCAGCGCATTGGGCTCCGACGCCCCGCCGCTCAACAGCCCGCGCGGCCGGTGATATTTGAACGACCGGCCCATCAGGCTAATCCCATTCGCCAGCAGTGCCGAGGCCAGCGTGTCGCCGGCAAAGCCTTCCAGCCGCCTGCCATCGAAGCTGAATTCGATCCGTTGCGACCGGTCGATCAAGCCGCCATCTGCAAACCGGGAGAAGCTCATGATTTGGCCCTCCCCTTGGCTGCTTTGTCCGCCTTGGAAGCCGGTTTCGACCGCTTCACCGGTTTCGCCGCCCGCGCAGTGGTAAACTCCGCCGCATCCATGACGGAATGCACATCATGGGTAAACGTATCGCGCCGCACCACCAGCCAGCGCCGGCAGCCGCCCACATGCTGCCAGTGCTCATCCATGACGCCGTGCACATTGTCGCGCAGGTGCACATAGGCGTCCCAGGCGGCAAACTTCGCCTCCGGCTGCGGCCGCAGCGGGCCGGCGTCGCCGCGAATGGAAAATTCCTCTTTCGGACGGACCCCGCAGTGGGGACAGGTGATCAGACTGGCCATCGTGTCCGCCTCTAATGCAAATTTGCCTGGGCGCCATGCCCGGTTTCATCGATCTGATAGCCGCGCGCAAAGCGGTCGAGCCGGAAGGCTTTGGCCAGTTCATGGGTCTCGCCGGTGGCGAGCAGATGCGCGAAGCACCAGCCCGAGGCCGGCGTCGCCTTGAAGCCGCCATAGCACCAGCCGCAATTGAGATAGAGGTCCTCGACCGGCGTGCGATCGATGATCGGCGAGCCGTCCATCGACATGTCCATCACCCCGCCCCAGGCTCTGAGCACCTTGACGCGCGACACGGCCGGGACCATGGCACAGGCCGCCTCCATGACGCTTTCCACCGTCGCCAGATTGCCGCGCTGGGCGTAGGAATTGTAAAAATCCAGACTGCCGCCGAACACCAGCCCGCCCTTGTCGGACTGCGACAGGTAAAACAGCGCCGCCCCGAAGGTCACCACCTGGTCGATGAACGGCTTGATGCCTTCCGAGACGAAGGCCTGCAGCACCTGGCTTTCCACCGGCAGCCGCATCCCCGCCATCTCGGCCACCCGGCCGGAATTCCCCGCCGCCGCCAGGCCAAGCTTGTTGCAGCCGATGAAGCCGCGCGAGGTCTCCACACCCACAGCCCTGCCGCCCTCGCGGCGGATGCCGGTGACCTCGCAATTCTGGATCAGATCGACCCCGCGCATGTCCGCCGCACGGGCATAGCCCCAGGCTACGCCATCATGCCGCGCAGTCCCGCCGCGCCGCTGCATAAGCCCGCCATGCACCGGAAACCGCGCATTGTCGAAATCCAGATAGGGCACCAGTTCGCGCACCTCCTCGCGGCTGAGCAGCTCCGCATCCTCGCCGGCCAGCCGCATCGCGTTGCCGCGCCGCGCATAGGCGTCGCGCTGCCCGTCGGAATGGTAGAGATTGATCACCCCGCGCTGCGACATCATCGCGTTGAAATTGAGCTCCTGCTCCAGCCCTTCCCACTGCTTGAGCGAATGAGCGAAAAACGGCTCGTTGCCCTCCAGCAGGTAGTTGGCCCGCACGATCGTGGTGTTGCGCCCGACATTGCCGGAGCCGAGATAGCCCTTCTCGAGCACCGCCACATTGGTGATGCCGTGGTTCTTGGCCAGATAATAGGCGGTGGCCAGCCCGTGCCCGCCACCGCCGACAATGATCACGTCATAATGGGCTTTCGGCTCCGGCTCCCGCCAGGCCGGCTGCCAGTTCCTGTTGCCGGACAGCGCCTGTTTGAAAATGGAAAATGCGGAATATTTCATGACCACCCTGGACCTGTGAAAGCTCGGCCGCAATGGAGCGATTTTGCAGCCCACAAGTCAACGGCCAGAATCCCCGCCGGGGCAATAAATCTGTGGTTGTCTGCAATCTCCGGAACTGCGGGGCTTTGCAATCCCGGCCGGCACGGCAAAGCCGCTCGAACGTTTCCCGGCCCGTCCTGTCCGGCGGGTTGATAATTCCTGGTATTAAGCTAGCGTAGTTTTACGAATCGCTAATAATACGCAATGGTTGAATGTCAGACAGACACATCTGCATAGTCGACGACGACGAGGATGACATATTTCTCATGTCAGCGTCCCTGAAACGGCTCGAAACAAAGACCAAGCTTCGGTTCAGGGTCAGCACATTCTTCAGTGGCGAAGACGCCATTTCGTTCTTCACCAATGCCGGTGAAGATATGCAATATATTCCGGACTGTATTTGCCTGGACATCAACATGCCAGGCATCAACGGACTGGAACTGCTCAGCAAGCTTCGGCAGATGACCCATCTGACCGAGGTCCCGATCTATATCGTCAGCACGACGAAGAACAACAGGACGCATCAACAAGCCCTATCGTCCGGCGCAAATGGAACCTTCGCGAAACCGGATACAATGCTTGGTATGCAGAAACTTCAGAGGGAATTGCTTGGAATTCCCGAATAGGGGGTAATTTCGATGCTCAACAAGGTGCTTTTGTACTTTGAGACAAACTCGTTTCTGGCGCATGGCTACTGCTTGACATGGCGCACGGATCTTATTGCCTTGCACGCGGTGTCCGATTTTCTGATCTTTTCCTCCTATTTTGTCATACCCACCGCCATTATCTATCTCAACATCAAGCGGCCTGACCTCATTGGCAACAGGATCGCCTTCCTGTTCTCGTCCTTCATCATTGCCTGCGGACTGACCCACCTGATCGGGCTGATCACCCTGTGGCAGCCGATCTACGGCTTCGAAGGGATCATCAAGGGCGCAACCGCGGTCATATCCGGCGCCACGGCCTTCGCCAGCTGGATGCTCATGCCTACCGCCCTGAAATTGCCCAGCGCTGCCACGCTGCATGACAAGAACGTGGCGCTTGGCAAGTCCATGGAGGAGCAGCGCCGCGCCTATGAAGAGCTCGAGCTGATCAAGTCCGAGCTGGAACAGCGCATTCTGCAACGCACGCAGGAACTGCAGGAAAAGGCCGAGGCGCTCGAACGGATGAACATCAGCCTGTCCCAATATGCCCATTTTGCCTCACACGACCTGCAAGAGCCGCTGCGCAAGATCGTTTCCTTTTCGGAGCTGGCGATGGAGGAAGCCGAAACCGGCGGGCCCGATCTCGGTCACTACCTCAAGACGATCAACAAGTCCGCGAGCCGGGCCAGAAGCCTGGTCCGCAATGTGCTCCATCATGCCGAGATGGACCGGTACACGCCGGATCCGCATCCCCTCTCGCTCAGGCGGGAAACGGAGCGCGCCCTGGAAACCTTCGAATTGTCGATCCGGGACCTTGAGGCCGATGTCAGCATTGACATTCCGGATATCGGCCTGCGCGCGGACCCGACCCTTGTGCTGCAGATCTTCCAGAACCTGATCGGCAATTCCCTCAAATACACCCCCAGCCATCGCACGCCAAAAATCTCGATCAGCGCGTCGGTCAACCAAGACAATGCCGAACTGGTTATCAGCGACAACGGCATCGGCTTCGATCCGGCCTTCAAGGAGCGCATCTTCCTGCCCTTCACACGGCTGCACCCCGGCAGCAGGATCGACGGCACCGGCATGGGTCTGGCGATTGTCGCCAAGGCGCTCAACCTGCTTGGCTGGACGATATCGGTGGAATCCACCGAGGGCCAGGGCACCACATTCAGGATCTCGATTCCCATCGATCAACTGGTGGCGGAAGGAGCGCCGGCCCTATGAAGAACGTCCTGCTTATCGATGACGACATCATGGAACACAAGCTGATGCATGTGTTCCTGACCCGCCGCTACGAAGACGACTTCGGCCTCACCTATGTCGACAATCTCGACGACGGCATCGAGGCGCTGCAAAGCCATGCCTTCGATACGGTTTTCATCGACAATTTCCTGCCACCCTATACCGGCGCGCACGAAACCTACCCGATCATTTCCCGGCATGTGGGCGGCGCCAGCCTGATCTACATCTCTTCGGGCTTCCTCGCGATCGACCTGACCGACACCGGCGCGGCGCGCAAATACAATTTCATCGACAAGCTGGAGGTCAAGGACCGGATCATGAACGGCCTCCTCGAGGCCTGACGCCAATCCGCGGCACCGCCGGCGGCCGGCCCTTGTTGCCGGACAGCGCCTGTTTGAAGATGGAAAATGCGGGCTAATTCATGCGCCACGCCGGTGCTCGGAATTCGCTGCGCAGGAGAGCCGGAGGCAGCATGGTGGCAAGGACGGGGAGCGAGGATGGCGGGGTTTGTTTTGGGGTGTGGGGGGACCAATTACGGAACATACTAAGATACCGAGATAGATTACACACCTTGAAGCGTTTGCTCATCAAAGAACTTTCCAAATTATAAAAGCATGCATACAAATGATTGCAACAAGGAGGAATGCATTTGGCCAAGCAATCTAAAGAAGCTGTGGTGGAACAGAAAATGAAGCAGACCTCCTCCAAAACAGAAGTCGCGTTAAAAAAGCGACGGTCCCAAAGATCGTTCCCTGCCTCTACCTTCGAAGAACCACTAGAGTTTGCCAAGGCCATTTTCCGGATCGGTGGCGGCCAACCGGTGAAGCGGTTGACCCTGTTTGATCAACTAGGAAAATCTCCGGAAAGCGGGGGATCAAGACAACTGATTATCAATGCTGGGCGCTACGGCCTCACCAAAGGTGGCGTTCAGGCTGAGAATATTGAGATAACATCGGATGGGCTCAAGGCAGTTGACGAACAATATAACATCCGAGAACAAACCCGGATACGAGCAGAACTTGCAATAATGGGAATTGAGCCATTTCAAAAGCTCTATGAGAAATTTGTTAGCAACAAACTTCCTGCTCATGCAGTTCTTATTGATTCCGCGAAAGACTATGGCATCGATGATCACTATGCATCGGAGGCTGTGGATACATTTGTGGTTAACCTGCGCTTCGTAGGCTTGCTGAAAACTTTATCGGGTGCCGAGCGAATAGTTTCTATCGATACTCTCTTAGGAGAGTTACCGAGCGTGCCACTATCTCAACCCGCGGCAGCGGCAGCCAAGACGCAAAATGCCACGAGCCTGATAACATCAGACCACGCCCAATTTGAAAGCACGTGCTTCTATATAGCACCAATCGGCGATGAAATCTCTGAGGCACGAAAACATTCTGATCTATTCTTAGGTTCCATAGTTGAGCCTGCAATGGAACCTTTCAACTTGAAAGTTGTGCGCGCAGACGCAATAGATAAGCCAGGAATCATCACAAGGCAAATAATTGATTATATTATGAAATCACGCTTGGTAATTGCAGATCTGTCATTTCACAATCCAAATGTATTTTATGAATTGGCCCTTCGACACGCTGTAAAAAAACCAATTGTACAACTTATAAGAACGGCGGACAAAGTCCCATTCGACGTAAATCAGATGAGGACAATACAAATCGACACAACTGATATATATTCCCTTGTTCCAAAGATCGAATCTTACAGAGCTGAGGTAGCCAATCAAGTTAGACGTGCACTGGAAGCTGACCACATTGTGGACACCCCAATATCCACCTACTTTCCAGACATGTCCGTCTCGTTCTAGTTATACAAAATTTGGCGGGGCAGTTAACTTCTTCCGATAACGATCTTCGATCCTCATATTGGGTCAAGGTTCAAAGACAATGAAGTTCCCGATAAGAACTTCTCCCGTCATGCCGGACTTGATCCGGCATCCAGCCGCCGCGTGTCCACGCGGCGAGAAACTCGTTTGCGCAGGGAACGATTCTCCCGCGCCGCCGACGCGGCGCTGCTGGACCCCGGATCAAGTCCGGGGTGACGGAACCCGGTGCTCTGTTCGGAGCCAACCCATATAATTCCACCACGGGCGCATTCCTGCGCGCACCCCGCAGTCCGGCCCGCCATGGGCCGCATCCGGAACCCTGCAAATGCCTCCACCCGGCGGCGCGGTTTTCGCGCGCGGCCTTGCCGCAGGCGCAAACCCCTCATTG
This sequence comes from Hoeflea sp., assembly GCA_048261205.1. GTDB lineage: Bacteria > Pseudomonadota > Alphaproteobacteria > Rhizobiales > Rhizobiaceae > Hoeflea. The sequence continues at coordinate 95,505 of JBLXGF010000005.1, read as the reverse complement.
ACCCAGCGCAAGCCATCCCGTTACATAGATATATCTGAATATTTTACCCGGCTCCCGCGCAGTCTTTGTCGCGGGACAACCGGGCCAGCGAGGAGAAAATGATGACCCGCATGATTGCTCTCATATCGGCGATGTGGCTGCTGCTTGGATCGGGTGCCGCCTTTGCCGCAGACGACAAGACGGAAGTCAATATCCGACCCGACATCGCCAGTGTCGAGGTCCAGACAGAAGACGGCCCGGTGACCATTGAGCGCATTCAGGACACCGAGCACGAGATCAGCGGCTATTTCGCCAAGACCTCGCGCGCCTGTCCGCCGTTCTGCATTCAGCCGGCAAAGGCCGCCGAGGGCGTTGCCACCATTGGTGAGCTGGAACTGCTCGACATGCTGGCCGACCCCGGCGCCATTGTGGTCGACGCCCGCACGGTCGACTGGCACGCAGAGGAAACCATTCCCGGTGCGCTCAACATTCCCTACACCGAAATCGCCGGACGTCTGGATGAACTCGGCTGCACCGGCAGCAGCGGAGCATGGGACTGCGCCAACGCGAAACAGGTGGCGCTTTATTGCAACGGCCTGTGGTGCGGCCAGTCGCCCACCGCGATTCGCGCCATGCTGCGCGAAACCTATCCCGCCGATCGTATCTTCTATTATCGCGGCGGCATGCAGGCCTGGAAGATCCTCGGACTGACCACCGTCGAAGGCGGGCTTTGAATCACCTCGTAGTCCGCCTCGCGCGGATCGCACACTGGTGTTTGGCGTGGCTGAAGAGGCGCGGCGGAAACGACGCCAGCAACCCTCAATCGTCGATCAGGGCGCCGAGCCGGAGCACGAGTTTCCGGTCGTATAGATGCTCGCGCTCGAACATCCAGCTTGTGGCGTCGGCGACGGCCCGGTCGCCCTTGCCGGGACGGGCCGTTGTCAGCTTGTCAAAGGCATCGCACACTGTCGCAATGCGGACCAGCTGGCCGATGTCCGGTCCGGACTTTCCCGACGGATAGCCGCTGCCGTCAAGCGCTTCATGATGGTGCAGGCAGACATCGAGAACCTCGCCCGGAATGACGGCGTGGCGTTTGAGCAGATAGTGGCCGCGTTGCGGATGGCTGCGCAGCAGCTTGCGTTCCACAGCCGTCAGCGGCCCCTGTTTTTGCAGGATGTTCTTCGACAGCGTCAGTTTGCCGACATCATGCAACATTCCGGCAAGAACCAGCTGCGCGACGGTTTCGGTGTCCAGTTCCAGGGCGGTGCCCAGCTTGCCCATCAGGATGCCGACGGCCAGCGAATGCTGGAACAGGGCTTCATCCTTTTTCCGGAACCTTGTGATGTCGAAGTACAGGGAGGAGGTCTCGTCATCCGCCTGGGCAATGTCCTCCACCACCTGCGTCAGTTGCTCCATGTCCAGATTTCCACCGACGACAATATTGATCAGCTCCGCCTTCAGAGCCCGGACCGAACGGGTCAGCCTGGCTGCGGCTTCGGCGCGTTTTTCGGCACGGGTAAGCGGCGGCTTGCCGCCGTGGTGGATCACCTCACTGCCGATCGTCGTGTTGATCACCACAAACTCGGCCGGGCTTTCCAGGATAGCCACGTAGTCGTTGCGTGAATCGAGCAGGAAACGGCGCTTGCCGAAAGCCGCAGCGGAACATTCGACAGCTTCGACGAACATGCCTCTCCTGATTTCAGCCTTGGGAATGCGTGTGAGCATCAAAGAACCTTGAACCAAACAATATAGACGCCTGTACGAGCATGGACCGCAGCCGTTGCAAAAATCTAAATGTTTTTACAATTTGCCTAAAAAGCAGTCCAATGCTCCGGCAGCCTGCCGCGGAGCGCCGTTCGATGGATCAGAGCTCCTGCCGTCCCCGCGCATGAAAAAGGCGGACCACATGGCCCGCCTTGAACATCATCGCAATGGTTTTGGATCGCTCAGAAAAACGCCTGAATGCCGGTCTGCGCCCGGCCGAGGATCAGCGCATGCACATCATGCGTGCCCTCATAGGTGTTGACGGTTTCCAGATTCTGCGCGTGGCGCATGACATGGTATTCGGCCTGGATGCCGTTGCCGCCATGCATGTCGCGCGACATCCGGGCAATATCGAGCGCCTTGCCGCAATTGTTGCGCTTCATGATCGAGATCATCTCCGGCGCAAAGCGGCCATCGTCCATCAGCCGGCCAACGCGAAGCGAGCCCTGCAGCCCCAGCGCGATTTCGGTCTGCATGTCGGCAAGCTTCTTCTGGAACAGCTGCGTGCCGGCCAGCGGCTTGCCGAACTGGTGCCGGTCGAGACCATATTGCCGCGCCCGGTGCCAGCAATCTTCCGCAGCGCCCATCACGCCCCAGGAAATGCCGTAGCGCGCCCGGTTGAGGCAGCCGAACGGCCCCTTGAGACCAGAAACATTCGGCAGCAGCGCGTCTTCGGAAACTTCCACATTCTCCATGACGACTTCGCCGGTGATCGAGGCGCGCAGGCTCAGCTTGCCGCCGATCTTCGGTGCGGACAGGCCTTTCATGCCCTTTTCCAGCACGAAACCGCGAATCTCGTTGCCATGTGCTTCCGACTTGGCCCAGACCACAAACACATCGGCAATCGGCGCGTTGGAGATCCACATTTTCGATCCGGACAGCACATAGCCGCCGTCAACCTTTTTGGCGCGGGTCTTCATGCCGCCAGGATCGGAACCGGCATCCGGCTCGGTCAGGCCGAAACAGCCGACCCATTCGCCGCTGGCGAGCTTGGGCAGATATTTCTGCCGCTGTTCTTCGCTGCCATAGGCCTGGATCGGATACATCACCAGCGACGACTGCACGCTCATCATCGAGCGGTAGCCCGAATCGACCCGCTCGACCTCGCGCGCCACCAGGCCGTAGGACACGTAACCGGCTTCCGCACCGCCATACTGTTCCGGCACGGTCACACCGAGCAGACCGGCCTGCCCCATTTCCGAGAAGATGTCGCGATCCGTCGTCTCGTTGAGATAGGCTTCGGTCACCCGCGGCGCCAGCTTGTCGGCTGCGAACGCCCTGGCCGCATCCGCGATCATCCGCTCTTCTTCAGTCAGCTGATCATCAATCAGGAAAGGATCGTCCCATTGAAACGATGATTTCGCGGATTTGATCGAAACGGCGGGGGACACGGACATCTCAAAACTCCAGTTTGTTCCAGTCAGGACAGATTTTACCCCTGCTCAGGGGCACATGACAGCCTCCGGGCCACTTTAACACGGATCATACGAGATACTATAGGCTTAAAATATTATTCGCGGATCGTTGACGTGGCGGTGGCCGGCTCACAGGCCTGCCGGCGGCTCCATCACTTCCCACAGTGCAATCAGCTCCCGGCCCGCCCCTGCCGCAAGCGGCGCCACGAGCCGCGCCAGCGATACAGTATGTCCGCCGTGCAACCAGGATGTTGTCTCGAAATAGTCCGGAATTCCGCTTGCAAGCGTCTCCTCAAAGGCGGTGATGACGCGCTTGATGCTCAGCTTCGGAACACATTCCAAAACCGGCCTGTTCTTGACCGGCGGACCGAAAGGCCAGTGTTGCGTGGCGGCAAAGTCGCGCCAGACCAGCTGACGTTCCGGCCCTTCAACTCCGATACGTGCCAACAGCGGATATGCATTGCTCAGCGCATCGATGTCGAAGTCGGAGGACTGCGGCAAACCACCCTGGGCTTTTTCAAGCCACAGACCGTGAAATTCACGCAGACGTGGGTGAGCTTTGTCAGGCAACTGGAAGCTGGAAGGCGACATATGGCTGTTCATGCGAAAAAAACACTCATTTCGATACCTGCAATAAAAAACACCATAGCTTTGTTCTCGACAGCGTCTCCTGTTCAGCGTTTACTCGAAGCGCCGAACACTTAACCCTGGACGCCAATTGCATGAAGCCGACACTGGCCGACCAGTTCAAAGTCGCCGCCGGATTAGCCTCCGGGATCGGCCGCTATGCAACCAGCGTCGGCATTGATTCAGACCCCATCGCAAGAGCCTGCGGACTGGATCCCGACCGGTTCACGGTCCTCGGCGAGCGGGTCAGTCTCGATCGCGTTTGCCGCTACATGGAGGCGCTGGCGCTGATATCGGGAGACGATCTGTTCGGCCTGAAATCAGCGGCAGCCTTCGAGAGAGGCGCTTCCGGTCCGTTTGGCTATGCCATGATGAATGCCCCGACTGTGCGCGATTGTCTCGTCTTCATGGGCCGCAATCTGCAGAAAATCAGCGAAACCAGCATCTGCACACTGGAAATCGGGTCGCGTGCCGCGCATTTCGAGTGGACCTATTCGCCGTTGATCCTGCGCCGCACCCAATTTGTCGATCTGGGAACCGCACAGACATTCCATCATTTCCGCGCCATCCTCGGGGATGACGTTCGCAAGATACGCCTGGAGCTGGAACGCTCCAAACCGATAAATACAAATTTATTCAAACGCTTGCTAACGCCCAACGCGACTTTCAACGCGCCTGTCAATTCCCTGATCCTGCCGGCAGAGATCCTTGACCGGACCAACCCCCAGGCCGACCCGCGGTTGTTTGCCATGATGTGCCAGCAGATGGCGTCGATCGAGCCACGCAGTGTTGACCTCAATGATCCGGTGGCCATGGTCCGGCTTCATGTTGCCGAAAGCCTGTCAGCCAACACGCTCACCCTGGCCGGTGAAGCCGAAAGGCTGGGCATGAGTGCGCGCACCCTGCAGCGCAGGTTGACCGATGCCGGAACCAGCATGCAAACCATTGTGGATGAATGCCGCAAGGAGATGGCGGAACGGCTGTTGCTGGAGACCGACCTGACGCTTTCAAGTATCGGCTACAAGATCGGCTTTTCGGCGCCCGCCGCATTTACCCGCTCGGCGATCCGCTGGTTCGGGGTGACCCCGAGCGAGTTCCGGGAAAAGCACATGAAGGCTCGCTGATCAGCGGGCTGGTACAAGCGGTGCAGTCCTTTTCGGACAAATGACCCAATCACGGTTTTTTGGCGCGCGGCGTGAAGGCGGCCTTGCATCTTACAGGGCATAAGCCTCCCAACATATCAAACACAATCTGGTGGTGCTTCGCGGCGGGATGTCTGACCCGCCGCGTTCTTTTCTTCTGATACGTCAGACCTGGCCACCCCGAAAGGACTTCTAATGGATCTTGGAAACGATCACGGATTTCCCCCATTGACGCGAACAGAATTGTCTTGCCTGCGTCTTTGCGCGGAAGGCAAAACCGATCAGGACATCGGCCGTCAACTGGAACTCTCCTCCAGCGAAGTCGCATCCGTGCTTTCCGTGGTCATGCTGAAACTGCGCGCGCCCAACCGTATGGCAGGCCTGGCCAAGGCTTCCCGGCTCGGTCTTCTCGCCAACAGCCCCGAGTAACACGAACAAAAACCGCCGACCGTTCACCCGAGGGGGCTGGGTTCAGGGCGCGGTTTTTCCAGGACGTCAGCCGGAACCATGCGGGGTCCCGGCTGACGTCCGCACTTTTGCCGTCAGCACGATTGCTCAATGCGTGAAACCAGTGGCTCGAACGGCGCGGTTCCAGCCATCATCGGTCACAGCCAGCCGTCGTAGTCCGAAACCAGCAGGTGGTTCGGTTTTTCATCCTCGATAATCGTTGAAAAGCGGCCGATCGGCTCGCGGAACACATTGTCGGTCAAATCGTCATTGACCGTCGAGACTTCGCCTATCAGCACGTCGCTGCCTTCTCCCCAGAAAGCATGCCAGACGCCCGGCATCAACGTGACGCTTTCACCCGGATCAAGTTTGAGCAGACCGCCCGCGGAGAATCGCCGCTCCACACCATCGGTCAACACACTGACATCGGCCGATGGATCGACCGATCCATCCTCGGCCGAGGCAAACAGTTCCAGCACCAGCTTTCCGCCGCCACGATTGATGATGTCCTCGGCCTTGATGTTGTGCCGATGCATCGGCGACAGCTGCTCCTTGCGCGAAATCATGATCTTCTCGGCATAGAGCATGCCCTTGCCTGCAGCCAGATCGGCCGCCGACCCATTGCGGACGGTAAACAGGAACAGGCCCAGCTCATCGAACCGGCCCTGTCCGTAGTCGGTAATGTCCCACCCCAGCCTGTTGTCGCGAATGGCGGCCGCGTCCGAGCCTGTGCGCTTGCGCAACTCATCGGGACTCCAATAGGCAAACGGCGGCATGACATAGCCGAAGGATCGAATGAAGCGGTCGCTTTCTTCCAGTATTTCGTTGATTTGACTGCGTTCCATGACGTCCCTCCGCACCAACTTCCTGCCATGGCGGCGGAAGATGATTTTCCTCTTGATTTCACCCAGCCTTAAAACCTGGTGGCCCACGTGGCAATTGCACCATTGGATTTTTCGGGCTAAGCGAGTCCGCAGAACAGTTACAAATGCAACAACCTGATGCATGCCGCGTTCAAATGTTTGTATCCGGACGATGACGCAGATGCATCATTTCAAACGTGATTCAGCGTCCTTTGCACATCCAATCGGATGCGCAGCGCTGCAGGGAGCACCGGAGACTGATGAAATCGCCTGAACAGCAAGCCGCAGACAGTTCGAATGCCAATTCCCTGGCATTGGAAGGGTTTCTCCCCTACCGCCTAGCCCGCGCGGCGGAGGTTATCAGCCGCCAGTTCGCCACCCTGTATCGCGAGCGGCACGGACTGACCCGGCCGGAATGGCGGACACTGGCGACAATCGGTCAGTTCGGCCGGATCACAGCCACCCAGATCGGTGCACATTCATCCATGCACAAGACCAAGGTCAGCCGCGCCATCCGCGCGCTCGAGCAACGCAAATGGGTGACACGCCAGGCTGACGACATCGATCGCCGGGTCGAGCACATCGAACTGACACGCGAAGGCCGCACGCACTACCGGGATCTTGTCACCCTTGCCTGCAGTTATGAGGTCAAGCTGGTCGCAAAGCTCGGCGAGACCGGCGCCGGCCAGCTCGAAGCCGGGATCGGCGCAATCGAGAGCAGGTTTGGCGAGGGGTAAGCTGCGGGCACGACCCATGCGGCCGGGCGGGCGTGGCTATGCCGCGTCCGGCGTGGAGCCCGCCACGGCGAGTTTCTCCTCAGTGAGCGCCCAATCATATAACTGCACCAGCAGCCCGCGCAAATCCTGACCCTTCCGCGACAACCGATAGCTGACCTCCGTGGGATATCCGTTTGTCACCTGGCGCAGAAGCAGCCCGCGTTCGGTCAATGCAACCAGCCGTTCCGTCAGGACCTTTGGCGAGATCCTGGGCAGCAGGTGCTGCAATTCCGAGAACCGCTTCGGCCCGTCGGACAGGTGCCAGAGGATCAGGGCATTCCAACGGTGCCCGAGGAAGCCCAGCCAGTCTTCGGCCAGACATTCGTCCGGGCGGCACACATTCGTGGGGTTTTCCGGCATGAGGCTTCCCGTTTGGATAGTTGCTGCTCGCCATGATTTATGACCGCCTATCAATTCGAACAAGACGGGATTTGAAATGACACGCATTGTTGTAGTTGGCGGTTATGGGCATGTCGGCCAGAAGATCGCCCGGCGGCTGATGCCGGTACCGGACGTTACGGTCCGCATCGCCGGGCGGGACGCATCGCGCGCAAGGGCCGCATCGCAGATGCTGTCGTGCGAATGGGCGGTTCTGGATATCGCCGATCCGGCAAGCTGGGACGGCGCTCTCGCTGCGGCCGACTTGGTCATTTGCTGCATCGACACGCCGTCCGCGGATTTTCCGGCAAAGGTGCTGCGCCTCGGCCTCGACTATGTGGACATATCCGCGACCGACGCGGTCCTGCAGCGCATCGAGGCTCTCGATGGTCTGGCAAAGGCCAATGATGCCCTGGCGGTGCTGTCGGTAGGGCTGGCCCCCGGCCTCACCAACCTGCTCGCCCGCAGGGCGAAGGAAACCCTGCCGCAGATCGACGCCATGACGATCGGCGTCCTGCTGGGTCTGGGGGATGAACACGGTCCGGCAGCGATCAAATGGACCCTGGACAACCTCGCTCCCCTGGCACGGTCCGACATTCGGACGATGCGCTTCGGTCCGGAGGCGGCGGCGCTCCCGACCATTCCTTTCGACTTTGCCGATCAGCATGTCCTGACCCGACGCGGATATCCCCCGGTTCGCACGCGCCTGGGCCTTGCCTCGCCCCTGGTCAGCGCAACCTCGCTGCGCTTGCTTTCCGCGCTTGCCCAGCGGGATTGGGCGCGCAGGCTGCTGCTGTGGAGCCTGCCGCGCTTCCGCATGGGCTCGGATCGTGCCGCCCTCGTCGTCGAAGCGCGGGGCACCGGGAATGGCGGCGCAACCGTTCGGCGCCTCTATCTCGAGGGGACCCGCGAGGCGGATATCACCGCTCTCATGGCAGCGCAGGTTGCACTGAGAGTGTCGAGCCGCGACGAACGCGGTGTTCGCCATATCGACGAGCTCTGGGAACTGGAGGATTTCGCCGAGGCGCTCTCGGACGAAGGCATTTCGTTCGGCGTCGCGGAGAGATAAAGCGACGCCGCTGTCAGCTGGAGGGCACGCGTTTCGCCGCGCCCGGGGCACATGCCGGCTGACGGCCTCCGTGCCATCACGCTTTCATTTCGGCGCGATCGTTCAAGGCAGCGTGTGTTGCAGTGGCTACCTCCTGGTCACCAGGCAAGAAAGGGAGAGGCCATAGAAGCGAAGATTGCCCGTCCCTGGGCGAAGTTGGGCCGGGAATCTCGAGGTGCCGGCCTGCTTGCCTTGCCTACTGTTGGCTACCGCTCCATGGCTCCCTTCCCGGCGATGATCTTGCCGCGATACCTGGCGATGCGGTTGATCCGGGTCTGCGCTGTCTTTGCCGAACTCAGCGCAATGACATAGCTCCTCTGGCGGCCCGGCGTGAGCGTGTGGAAGGCTTCGGCCAGTTCAGTATCGGCATCGAGCGCCGCGATGAGTTCTTCCGGCAGGTCCAGTCCGCCCTCCGCTTTCGGCGGTTTGAGACCCTGGCGCGCATAGCCCATCGCTTCTTCCAGATAGGAGCGCAGGATATCCTCCATCGCGGCCACCTGGTCATTGCCGGTAAACCGGATCATGTCGGGATGCTGTGTGTTTGGCCCCTGCCGCTCAAGCACTCCATCCGGATCCTTCATCAGGCCTGCATTGAAGAAGGTCAGCCGGAAATCACCGCGCAGTGCGCCGATGATTGCGATGTTGCGTCCGGCAGACATGTAGCACGGATGCCCCCACTTCACCGTTTCCTCGAGCTTCAGGCCCAGGCAGATCCGTCGCAGGTCCTCAAGCCCGCTGGTCCATCGTCTTACCGAACAGTCGGGCGTATCGAAGCGGGCGCACCGCCCGCAGCCTTTCGAAAAATAGTCATCGATGTCAGTGATCATGCTGACGCGCCCCTCTGCCGGGCTGGGCCGGCCTAGCTTCCCCAGGGGCCGTGGTGTTCGCCTTCGGCATCCAGCCGTTCAAATCCATGCGCGCCAAAGAAATCGCGTTGCGCCTGGATAAGATTGGCGGTGCCGCGTTCGCGCCGGTAAGTATCGAAATACCCCAGCGCGCTGGCCAGTGCCGGAACCGGCAAGCCGTTCAATGCCGATTCGGCGACAACCCGCCGCAGCGATTGATCCGTGTCCTCGATCATCTTCGAAAACGCCGGCGTCAGCGCCAGATTTGGCACGTCGGGATCCTGGGTGAATGCGGTGGCGATTTCATCCAGAAACCGCGACCGGATGATGCAGCCTGCGCGCCAGATCCGGGCAATTGTTTTCATCGGCAGGTTCCAGCCGAACTCCTGCGAGGCGGCAGCCATGACGGCAAAGCCTTGCGCATAGGCCGCCACCTTGCCGGCAAGCAGTGCCTTTTCGAGGTCATCCACCACCTGCTGAGCCTCGCGGCGCGTCTGTTCGCCGGGAATTCCGAAGCGCGCCTGCGCTTTTGCCCGTTGCGTCCGCATCGCCGAAAGGCTGCGGGCCGCGACAGCGGCCTCGATCGCTGTTGCCGGCACGCCCATCATCTGGCTTTCGATCACCGACCAGCGGCCGGTCCCTTTCTGGCCGGCGGCATCGACGATGATATCGACGATGGGACGTCCCGTCGCCGCATCCTGCACCTTGAGAACTTCGGCGGTGATGTCGATCAGATAGGAATCCAGCGGTCCGGTCGACCAGGCCGAGAAGACCGCCGCAATCGCGGCCGCGTCCATCGACAGATGGTCGCGCATGACGCCATAGACCTCGGCGATCATCTGCATGTCGGCATATTCGATGCCGTTGTGAATGGTCTTGACGAAGTGCCCGGCGCCATTTTCACCAAGCCATGCGGCGCATGGCTCGCCCTGGTATTTGGCCGAGATTGCAGTCAGAACCGGTTCAACCCGGCGCCAGGCATCTTCAGCGCCACCGACCATGATCGATGGCCCGCGGCGGGCACCCTCTTCACCACCAGAAACACCCATGCCGATGAAGGTGAGACCAGAGCCTTCGAGATCGGTGAACCGCCGCATGGTGTCGCGGAAATTGGCATTGCCGGCATCGATGATGATGTCGTTGGCTGCAAGCAGCGGCTTCAGCGCCGCGATCTGCTGGTCCACCGGCTCGCCGGCCTTGACCATGATGATGACCGGGCGTGGCGGACGGATGGCGGCAATAAAATCTTCGAGCGTCGCGCAGGCCGTTACACGGTCGGACAGCTCTCCTGCCGAAGCAGCAAACGCGTCGGTTCTGGACGCGGTCCTGTTGTAGACGGCAACATGATAGCCATTGTCGGCAATGTTGAGCGCCAGATTGGCGCCCATGACGCCCAACCCGATAACACCGATTTCCGCTTCGCTCATACGAGCCTCTCCTTTTGAGCCAACGCCCTGTCCCAAGTCCCAGTGCAACCGAAAACCCGACAACGCACAAATTCACATCAGCTGCAGCATGGCCTTTACGCCGCGCGCACCACACCCGTATTACAATAAGAAAAACTGTGACCCAAGCCGCATCATGCGGCAAGCTCCACAGCTCGCAGACTTTTCAGATAGCCACAGATTTGATTTTGACAGCACCGCCATGAGGCGGCTGCGGAGAACCGCGTTCGATCAATCGGGTTTGGGCTTGTCGTCACCATCGTCCAGCACCCGCCAGGCGGCACCGTCGAGATCATCATACTGGCCGCTTTTCATTGACCACAAGAATGCGGCCAATCCCATAGCGCCAAGCAACAGCGCGATCGGGATCAGGTAGATCAGAATGCTCATGCCGACACCTCAAGCCCCGTGCCGGAGGCGGGTGCGGCGGAAACCTGGCCGGGAGCCTGCCGGGCGAAGTTTTCCACCCTGGTCTTGCGGCGCAGTCTCAGCGAATTCAACACCACCAGCACTGACGAGGACGACATCGCCAGAGCCGCAATCAGCGGCGTGGCGTGCCCGAGAACTGCAGCCGGGACAGCCACGCAATTGTAGATCACGGCAAGCGCGAAATTCTGCCGGATCAGGCTGCCCGCCTTTCGTGACACCGCAATCGCCAAAGGCACGGCTTCAAGCGAATCATGCAGGAACACGAAGTCCGCCGCCATCCGCCCGACATCCGCGGCGCTGGCCGGCGCCATGGATACATGTGCAGCCGACAGCGCCGGCGCGTCATTGAGGCCGTCGCCGACCATCAGCGGCTTGCCGCCTGCTGCGGCCAGCGCCTGCACCCGGTCAACCTTGCCGCGCGGACGGACACCGGCAATATAGTGGGTGACGCCAAGTTCCGCTGCCAGCGCTTTCACCGGCGCTTCGCGATCGCCGGACAGGATTTCAGCATCCACGCCAAGCGCCGACAGGCCCGCCACGGCTTGAGCAGCGCCGCGCCGCGCCTGATCGGAAAACAAAAAGACATCCAGGAACTGCCCATTGCGGGAGAGGATCACCTGGCTTGAACCGGCCGAACGCTCAAATCCGTCGGCTTGACCATCAAGTGCAAATGCGCTGCGCCCGAGACGGTACACCGCGCCGTCGGGCGCTCGCGCTTCCACCCCGTCACCGGGCTTCTCGACGATGTCGAAGTCGGGAAGGTCAGCTGCGCCCTGATCGAAGGCGGCCAGCGCCCGGCTCAACGGATGCCGCGAGGCTCTGGCGATCCGTGCCGCTATGGCCAGATGGCTGCCCTCAACGGACGCGGAATTGATCAGCCGCGGCCTTCCCTGCGTCAGCGTCCCGGTCTTGTCGAAGACAACATGGTCGGTCTGCGCCATGCGTTCCATCGCCGAGCCGTCCTTGACCATGATGCCATTCTCGAACAGACGGCCTGCGGCTATCACCTGAACCACCGGCACTGCGAGCCCGAGCGCGCAGGGACAGGTGATGATCAGCACCGCAACGGCGGTCAGCATCGCCATGCGCCAGTCGCCCGAGACCGCCATCCAGCCGATGAAGGTACCGAGCGCCAGAAGATGCACGGCCGGCGCATAGATCGCCGAAGCCCTGTCGGCAATCCGGCGGTACCCTGCCCGGCCGCTCTCGGCGGCTTCCATCATCGAAACCATTTCGGCCAGGAACGAGTTCTGCGCGCTGCGCGTGGCCTCCAGCACAAGCGGCCCGGTCAGATTGAGCGTGCCCGCGGGCGTCAGCGATCCGGCTTCGACCAGCTGAGGCTCGCTCTCGCCATTGACCACGGCGAAATCCATGTCGGAGCGGCCCGAGACAATCCGGCCATCCACCGGAATCCGGTCGCCCGGCGAAATCGCCAGCCGCATCCCCGGCTTGATTTCGTCGAGCGCCAGATATTCGCAGGTTCCGTCATCCTTGATCAGCATGGCGCCGCGCGGCGACAGGCGAACCAGATTGCGCACCGCCGACCGGGCCTTCTCACGCATCATGTGGTCAAGCGCACGCCCGGCGAGAAGAAAGAACAAAAGCGTGACCGACGCATCGAAATAGGCGTGTTCGCCGTGGGTGATCGTCTCGAAAAGCGAAATCCCGTAGGCCAGAATCACACCAAGCGAGATCGGCACGTCCATATTGGCCCGGCCGTGCCTGAGTGCGCCCCAGGCCGATACGAAGAAAACCCGCCCGGAATAGATCAATGCAGGCGCTGCAATCAGCGCCGAAATCCAGTGAAACAGGTCCCGCGTCGCCGCTTCCGCCCCGGACCATACCGAAACCGACAGCAGCATGACATTCATCGAGGCGAAACCGGCCACCGCCAGCGCCTTGAGCAACTCGCGAAACACCGGGTCACCCGTCTCGTCCGCGCCACCGGGCAGATGCGCAGGATATCCCAGCGCACTGAATTTCTCGCCCAGCGCAGTGAGCACGGCTTCCGGATGATCCCTGTCGTCGAACACCACCGCAACCCGCCTTGTGGACAGGTTGACCCGGGCGTGATCGACATTGGCCAGTTTCGGCAGTTCCCGTTCCAGCAGCGCGATGCAGGCGCCGCAGTGGACGCCGGGAACGATCAGATCGACCTGGCGCAATCCCTCGCCCAGCGGACGGCTGGAGAGCCACATTTCCTCTGCAGATGGTGCTTCGGTTTTCAGCGCATCAAGCTCGGCCGCGCTTTCCGTACCTGCTGCGCAACAGCTCACTGTCTCAGGCTCCCATCCGCCCTGACATGAAAACGGTGCCCGCGCTTGTACAGGGTTTCGTTGCCGCGAGTCGCCGTGACAGTGGCAATCCATTCGCCTTCCGCCAAAGCGCCGGCAGCCCGGTAGACCCCGTCGGCATCGCGCATCAGCACAAGTTCGCGGTCCTGATCGGTGCCGACCGGCCGCCGCAACTGGACGAAAATGCTGTCGGCGACAGCCGGGAGTCCGTCACTGCCGGTAAAGGCGATCGACAGGCCATCGGCGTTCGAACCCAGATCTGCCTGGTAGCCCAGCGCGGCAATGGCGCGGGATTGCGCTGCCCTGCCGTTGAACTCCTGGCTGGCCACATAGGTGTTGGGAACAACCAGCCCGCTCCAGGTGGTCACGGCAAACCGCGCCATGACCAGATTGACGGTGATGATCACGCCGAAAAATGCCACCATGGTTCCCAGCATGTGTTTGCCGGTGAATTCCTTGGGCCGGAAGATTGCCCGGATCATTTGCATCATCGTGTCTCCGGCCCGTGGAAATTGGCGGTGTAGCTGTCGCGTTCAAAACTCGACTTGTCTTCGGCGATGAAGCGGAACGTCGCCGTCTCGGGGCTGACATACTCCTTCGGCTGAAGAACATTGACCCGCAGCTCGCGAAGGCGGTCAGGCTCGACCGGGATGGCAAATGCCACGCCTGCCGGCTGGTCGATTCCGGGGATCTTCATGGTCGCCCCCGGCAGCCCTTCAATCGACAGAAAAATGGTGCGTGGTTCGGGGATCATGTTGAGGATCTTGACCGAATAGCCGTTGCGGATGTCACCATTGGATTCCATCACAAATTGCGGATTGCGGTCATGCAGCACATTGACCTCCAGCCGGTCGCGCGACAGCAGCGCGACAACCAGCCCGAGACCAACAGCGGACCATACCCCCATATACAGCAGTGACCGCGCCCGGAACACAATGCGCCAGTTAAAATGCTTGACCGCATCAATGAACCCGCCATCCGGCGTCCGTGCCCGGCGCGGGTCAAGAGTCCCGGTTTCCGGGTCCTGGGCTATCGCCATGTTGTCGGCATAATCGGCCAGTGTTGCATAGGAAATCAGCCCGCGCGGCCGGTCCAGCTTGTCCATGATGTTGTCGCATGCATCAATGCACAACGCACAGGTGATGCATTCGAGCTGCTGGCCGTCGCGGATATCGATGCCCATCGGGCACACCGCGACACAGGCATTGCAGTCAACGCAATCTCCCTGAACGATGCCTTGTGCAGCCGCTTTCTTGGCATGGCGGCCACGGGGTTCGCCGCGCCAGTCATTATAGGTCACCACAAGCGAGTTTTCGTCCAGCATGGCCGCCTGAATGCGCGGCCACGGGCACATGTAGATACACACCTGCTCGCGCATCAGCCCGCCGAAAGTGTAGGTGGTCGCAGTCAGGATCGCCACGGTGATATAGGCAATCGGCGCGGCATTGCCGGTCAGGAACTGGACCAGCAGGGTCGGCGCATCGGCAAAGTAGAAGATCCAGGCGCCGCCGGTCGCAACCCCGATAAAGATCCAGATCGCATGCTTGAGCACCCGTTTGGCCAGTTTTCCGGCGCTCCACAGCGCGGCATCGAGCTTCATGCGCTGGTTGCGGTCGCCCTCGATGGCGCGTTCGACCACCAGGAACAGATCGACCCAGACCGTTTGCGGACAGGTGTAGCCGCACCAGGCGCGGCCAACGGCAGAGGTGATCAAAAACAGCCCGAAGCCGGCCATCACCAGCAATCCGGCAACGAAGAAGAACTCCTGCGGCCAGATCTCGATGAAAAAGAAGTAGAATCGCCGGTTGGCGACATCCAGCAGCACCGCCTGATCGGGCGCGAACGGACCGCGGTCCCATCTCAGCCAGGGCGTGATGTAGTAGATCCCCAGCGTGACCAGCATAACCAGCCACTTGAAGCGGCGATAGGTCCCCTCCGCGCGCTTGGGGAATATCTTCTTGCGCGCTTCATACAGCGGCTTTCGCTTCCAGGCAGCGTTCACCGCTTCAGCTTCAAGCCGCTCGATCTCATCGGGATCGCTGGAAATGTCGGGGGTAGTCTGCGTGTTCATTTCGGGCACCATAGATTAGGATCGCACATTGCATCCGCGACCGTCCATATGCCTTGATCAAGATCAATCCATCACAGCCAGCTTGCCGCGCGTACCCGCGCCGTGCGGGTCCCGTCCGGAGCAGTGACGTCCAGCTCAGTGCCGGCCTCCCAATGGTCGCGGCCAATCATCGAAATCGCCACATTGGTTCCGAAATCAGGCGACCAGGCCGCCGATGTGACCTGCCCGACAGGCTCTCCTGCGACATGCACTGCCCAAGGCTCCGGGCATGGCGGCACCGGATCACCATCGATCTCCAGATAGCGGATCTGCTTGAGCGGACCTTCCCTGGCAACCCTTAAAAGCGCGTCACGGCCGACACAGCCAATCGCCGACCGGGTGTCGCAAAACCGGCCCAGGCCACATTCATGCGGCGTATTGGCGCGGGTCATGTCATTTCCGTACGACAGCATCCCGGCTTCGATCCGCTCGATCAGGTTGGGGCATCCGGCCCGCACATCGAAATCCCGGCCCGCTTCGAACAACGCGTCCCATAGCGGCTCGCCATGCTGCCCGCCCTCGACATAGATCTCGAATCCGCCCTGTTTGGAATAGCCCGAGCGCGCGACGACCAGATCAACCCCGTTGAAGGCCAGCCGCTTGTAGCGGAAGAAGCGGATCGAACGCACCTCTTCGCCGAACACCCGGGCGGCCAGATCATCAGCGCGGGGGCCCTGGATCGCCAGCGGCGAGACGTCGGGTTCGATCACATCCACAGCCATCCGGAACCCGAGCGCCAGAGCCTTGACCCAGAGCAGCAGATCACTGTCGGCAATCGACACCCAATAGCGGTCCTCGTCGAGCTTCACCGTGACCGGGTCATTGAGCATGCCGCCGGTTTCATCGACCATCGGCGTGTACAGGCACTGTCCGATGACCATCTCCGACAAATCCCGCGGGGTCAGCATCTGAACCAGTTCGGCGGCCTGGGGTCCGCGAATTTCCACCTGCCGCTCGCAGGCCACATCCCAGACCTGCACGGCGGTCTTGAGGTGACGGTAATCCTCGACCACGGACTTGAACACTGTCGGCAGCAGCATGTGATTGTAGATCGTATAGGCGGACACGCCTTCGGCAGTGACGCGATCGCTAAAGGGAGTGCGCCGGGTCCGGCGCGAAATCGACAGGAAAGGCGGCATTGAAAATCCCCCGGACATGAGGTGCACGTGGCACCCTCAACCGGGAGACTATTTGCGACGTTCCTGCGCATGCGCGCCCAATCGCGCCATTGAGGAACAATATTTTTGCTTCAGGCAATCATTCCGGTGCGCTCGATAAACCACCACACCGCCACTGCCGCGATCGCCAGCGACATCGGCATGGTCACGCGCGCCCGATACCAGCTGCGGTCGGAGAACCACGCCCCGAACAACGCATAACAGGCAGCCACCACAGCCAGTTGTCCCACTTCCACACCGACATTGAAGCCGATCAGACCGCTGACAAAATGCGCCGGCGACAGGCCGAATTCGGTCAGCACACCGGCGAAGCCCAGACCGTGCAGCAACCCGAAGCCGAACACCACGAACGGCCGCCAGGGGCTGAGCCGGGTGGTCATCAGGTTCTCCACCGCAATGAACACGATGGAGGCCGCGATCAGCGGCTCGACAATACTGGAGGGCGCGGAAATGATGCCCAGCATGGCCAGCGCCAGCGTCACCGAATGGGCCACGGTGAACGACGTGATCTGGATCAGCAGCGGCTTGAGCTTGGGCGAGAGCAGAAACAGCCCGACCACGAACAGGATGTGATCCAGCCCCTTGGGAACAATGTGGGTAAAGCCGATGCCGATGTAATCCCAGAACACCTGACCGGCGCTCATGGTCAATCCGCCTTCCACCGGGATCGGCTCGCTGGTGCCGCCATTCTCCAGATAGGCCGAGTAGCTGTATTCGCCCTGCGCATCGGGAACCCGGACAACGCTGGGCCCAAAAGCCGGATCGAAAGAAAAGACGACGTTTTGCGCGTTTGGCGGCAGATTGCCGGTCAGTTGCAAGCGGCTCAGCCGTGCAAAATCGACATCACCGACCGGATCGAGATCGACTGTCCCGACCGCAAGCGGCACAACCGCGCCATCGGCTGTCAGCGTTACGCCATTGAGAAACCGGGCTTCGAACCGGGCGAATTCGGTTGCCAGATCGGTCTCGTCCATGAGCCGGAACTGATCGTAACGCTGCGCATTCGGACTGTCGTCCGTATCGCCGTGCTCAGCCCCGATTTCCGCCAGGGCAGCTTCCAGAATCAATGACATGTCCAGTTCGACCTTGCCTTCACCGGCAAACACGAGATCGACGATCGCCGGCCGGATTTCATGAGCCCGCACGCTTGCACAACCCGCAAAAACGAGCAGAACGGCAGGCAAAAGGCTGGCCAGCACTTGATTTATCGGACGGGAGAACATCTTCATCTGAAAGACCACATTGGAGAAAACACCTTGGGACCATCGGTACGCCACACGCCCGGCCGCGCCCCGCTTTGGGCAATAATTGGAGCGATACTGGCGGTAAGTCCAGTCTCCGCCCATGAATTCTGGATCGAGCCCCTTGATTTCTCGGTGGATGCAGAGACGGAAATTCGTGCAGACCTGCGCGTCGGCCAGGATTTCAAGGGCGATGCCTTCCCCTTCGTTGCATCCCGGTTCAAGGCCTTCAAGAGCTATGACGGCCTTGGCGAGAAAGATGTGGATGGCACCACCGGCGATTTGCCCGCATTGTCCCTGACACCGAGAGAGGATGGCCTGACCATCGTCACCTATGTCTCGGCAGGTGAGCGAATCCGCTTCCGGGAGTGGGAGAAATTTGCCGCTTATCTGGATCTTGAAGGCCTGACCGCGATCCCCGCGCTTCACGACGCCCGCGGCCTTGCCCGCGACGATATCCGCGAACTCTACACACGCTGCGCCAAGACGCTGGTCTCCGTCGGCACCGGTGCGGAAGACCGCGACCGCGCCACCGGCATGCCGCTTGAACTGGTGGCCGGAGAAAACCCGCTGACGCTGACACCGGGGGCGGCGATGAGTTTCACCCTGCTGTGGCAAGGCGAACCGCTGCCTGACACCCAGGTGGCGCTGTTCAGGAAGGACGGTAACACAGAGACCGGGACGAAAACCCTCACCCGCACCGACGCGGATGGCCGCGCCAGCTTCACCCTCCCCGCTTCCGGCACCTATATGGCAGCCTCCGTCCACATGATCGAGGCCGCGGCAGACAGCAATGCCGATTGGCAAAGCTACTGGGCGTCGCTGACATTTGCCGTGGAGTAAGGAGGCGGGGCAGCGCCGATTGTGTCAGAATTCAATGAATACTTCTGGCAAATTGACCGAATTAAGAATTTTATGGAATACTTAAATAGTATCAGCGTTTGGACGTCTTTACTGCAACCGATTCGGCGGAAGCTTCGAATGCGATGCTCGGAAAATTTGTACGATATGCTTATGCCGTCTCCGTCGGATGGAAATAACCGCGGGATTCAGGAAATATTTCAAACAATAATTCTGGAGCGGCTCTTAAAACAACCGGTGACCGTCTGCGCGATCACGATCGAAGCCGGAAACAGACCAGGCGCCCGGGTCCTGTGCGAGACGTACAAATCCAACACACTGCATGAAAAAAACTGGATCGAATTCGCATCGGTAGACGCTGCCGTTGTCGCGGCAGGCCGGTTGGTCCACAACAAGATGTGCAACGGATTTCATTACAGGGCGGCTTCCGCGGATACGGGCTTTCGGGACCACGCACCGCTTTCGGTCGCCTGAAACCGTCTGGAGCGCTTCATGGTTAGATGGAACCATTCTGCCGGGCCGGCTTGTGGCCCGGAGCCATGACAGCCCGGCCAATCCCATGTCGGCTCAAGCGCTGTGCCGCCAATCAAAAACCCCGCCGGACGACCATCCAGCGGGGTTTTGTGTTGTCGTCTGCTGGCCGTGAAGCCTCAGCACCGGTCCGGTGTTACTGACCGCCGCCCAGGGTGTGGACGAAGACCGCCAGCTGCTTGACCGTCGGTTCGCCCAGACGGTCAACCCAGGCTGGCATGGCGCCGTGCTTGGGGTTGCGGATCTGCGAGGCGATCTGCGCTTCGGTCGACCCCTTCAGCCAGATGCCGTCCGACAGACGCGGCGCGCCGAAATCGATGATGCCTTCCGCGTTGTCGCCGTGGCAGGCAGCGCAGTTTTCCGCAAAGATCTGCTTGCCGGGCTCGACCATTGCAGGGTCAGCAGGCGTATCGCTCAGGCTGACCACATAGGCGGCAACCTCGTTGATCTGCGCAGGCTCCAGTATGTCGGCGAAGGCCGGCATCTCGGAGACGCGGGTGTCATCATCGCCATCATAGCGGATGCCGTGGGCGATGGTCTGGTAGATCTGATCGATCGTCCCGCCCCACAGCCAGTCGTCATCGTTGAGGTTGGGGTAACCGGCAGCGCCCTGTGCACCGGAGCCGTGGCACTGGGCACAGTTGACCTTGAAGGCGGACGAGCCGCCGGCAATGGCGAACTGCAGCAGTTCGGGATCCGATGCGATCTCCTCGAGCGGGGTCTCGGCGACCTTTTCGAGAAGAACGCCCTGCGCGGCCTTGGCGTCGGCCAGTTCGGACACCACATCGGCGCGGCTCGAATAACCGAGCAGACCGGGTGTGGCGCCATTGATCAGCGGGATTGCCGGATAGGCGATCATGTAACCGATGGCCCAGATGATGGTGAGGTAGAACGTCCACAGCCACCAGCGCGGCAGCGGATTGTTCAGCTCCCGGATGCCGTCCCAGGTGTGGCCCGTGGTCTCGACGCCGGTGATGTCATCAACATGCTTCTCGGACATATCTCAGTCCTCCTTCAACGGGATTTGCGCTGCCTCGTTGGCGGCTTTTTTGGCACCAGGGCGCAGCAGGAAGAGCACGACGCCGACGAAGACGGCAAACATGAAGACGAGTCCCCAGCTGTCGGCGAAATGGCGCATTGCGGTGTAGGTTTCCATTGCTCAGATCCCCTTACCTGTAGCCGGCGGCTTCGTCGTAGGTCGAAAAGTCGACCAACGTGCCAAGCATTTGCAAATAGGACACCAAGGCATCCATCTCGGTGACTGCGGACGGATCGCCGTCGAAATCACCCAGCTTGGCCTTCGGATAACGCTCTTCGATGCCCGATGTGTCTGCATCGGGGTCGGACTGCGCCATCAGGTCGGCCTGGGCGTTGGCAATCATGTCCTCGGTGTAAGGCACACCGACGGCCACGCTGGCATTGAGGTCAGCGGTAACATTGGCCACCTTCAGCGGGGTTGTCGCCAGGAACGAATAGCTCGGCATGATCGATTCAGGCACCACCGAGCGGGGCTCCTTGAGGTGCTCGACATGCCATTCATTCGAATAGCGGTTGCCGACGCGGGCGAGGTCAGGCCCCGTCCGCTTCGATCCCCACTGGAACGGATGGTCGTACATCGACTCCGCCGCAAGGCTGTAATGGCCATAGCGTTCGACCTCGTCCCGGAAGGGACGGATCATCTGGCTGTGGCAAGTGTAGCAGCCTTCGCGGATGTAGATGTTGCGGCCGGCCAGTTCCAGCGGCGAGTAAGGGCGCATCCCCTCGACTTTCTCGATGGTGTTTTCGAGATAGAAGAGCGGTGCGATCTCGACGATGCCGCCAATGGAGACCACCACAAGGGAGCCGACCAGAAGCAACGTTGCGTTGCGCTCGATGATACCGTGTTTATCTAACAGTGACATGGTCTTGTCTCCTTACTCTGCCGGCTGCATGGCTGGTTCGCTGCCAGGTATGGGCATCTCGTTGCGTTCATGGCCACGAATGGTCATGAATACGTTCCATCCCATGATGATGCCGCCAGCCAGGTACATCAGGCCGCCAATGGCGCGCAGGAAGTAGTAAGGGAACATTGCCGCCACGGATTCAGCGAAGGAATACACCAGGAAGCCCTGATCATTGTATTCGCGCCACATCAGGCCCTGCTGGATACCAGCAACCCAAAGAACCGCCGCGTAGACAACGATGCCGAGCGTAGCCAGCCAGAAGTGCCAGTTGACCAGACGCATAGAGTAGAGCCGCGGGCGGTTCCACAGTTTCGGCACCAGGTAGTAGATAGCGCCAAACGAGATCATGCCGACCCAGCCCAATGCGCCGGAGTGAACGTGACCGATGGTCCAGTCGGTGTAGTGGCTCAGTGAATTGACCGCCTTGATCGACATCATCGGACCTTCGAAAGTCGACATGCCGTAGAAGGCCACCGCGATCACCATCATCCGTATGATCGGATCGGTGCGGATCTTGTCCCAGGCGCCCGAGAGCGTCATCAGGCCGTTGATCATGCCACCCCACGACGGCATCCACAGCATGATCGAGAACACCATTCCGAGAGTCTGCGCCCAGTCAGGCAAAGCCGTGTAGTGCAGGTGGTGCGGACCAGCCCAGATATACAGGAAGATCAGCGCCCAGAAGTGAATGATCGACAGCCGGTAGGAATAGACCGGGCGGTTGGCCTGCTTGGGGATGAAGTAGTACATCATGCCCAGGAAGCCGGCGGTAAGGAAGAACCCGACCGCGTTATGGCCATACCACCATTGCGTCAGGGCATCCTGCACACCGGCGAAGGCCGAGTAGCTCTTGACCCCGAGGAACGACACCGGAACCGCCAGATTGTTGACGATGTGGAGCATCGCAATGGTGACGATGAAGGCCAGGTAGAACCAGTTGGCCACATAAATATGCGGCTCCTTGCGCTTGATGATGGTGCCAAGGAAGGTGATCAGATAGGCCACCCAGACAACCGTCAGCCACAGGTCCACATACCATTCAGGCTCAGCATATTCCCGGCCCTGGGTAATCCCCAGCAGATAGCCGGTCGCCGCCATCACGATGAACAGCTGATAACCCCAGAACACAAACCAGCCCAGATCGCCCCCGAACAGCCGGGCGCGGGAGGTGCGCTGGACCACATAAAAAGATGTCGCAATCAGCGCGTTGCCGCCGAAAGCGAAAATCACCGCCGAGGTGTGCAGCGGACGCGTGCGCCCGAAGTTCAGCCAAGGCTCGATATTGAGATCCGGAAAGGCGAGCTGAAAAGCGACGACGACGCCGACCAGGAAGCCGACAATGCCCCAGAAGGTGGTTGCGATGATGCCGTACTTCACCACCTCGTCGAAATATCCCGACGTGTCGTCGGCTGACTGGCCGGTGGCCGGTGAGAAGTTGATTCGCCGCATCAACAGCACGGTTCCGACCAGAAGAACGAAGAACAGGACCCACATATGGGCCGCGAACAGATCGTCCTTGGCGAAAGCCACGCCGAGCAACGCCAGAAAGGCGCTTATGCCCACCGCAATCGTTTCGGTAGCGTATTTCATTTTAGGAATCCCCCTGGGGTATCAAAACAGGGACGGCCAAGCTGCGGTGCCTGCCCCCTTTAGACAAGCTTCGAATCTTCGCCGAACTGTTGCACAATTTGCAGAGACGTCGTCATTGCGCATTGATCCAAGTCAATGACGCACGGCCTTGTCACACATACTTTCCAGACCAAGAGGGAAACAACACGAACAAGAATGATCGCTCTTTGACTGGGATGAGACCTCATGACGGACAACGCCACCATCAAGCTGGCGCATGGCGAAGACCCGATTTCCGCCTTGCGCAAGGCCCACGCGGATCAATTGCTGCTGTGTGACCGGCTTGAAGAAATCGCAGACTCTCTCCCGGAAGCCATCAATCGCCAGAAATGCATGTATGCCGCGCGCGCGCTTGGCCCGATGGTTCGCGGTGTGCATCGTTTCGAGGAAGATGTCGTGTTCCCGATGGTTGCGGAGCGGCTTAAGAACCAGGAGCAAATCGAGCCGACACTCAATCGTTTGCGCTTCGAGCATTGCGAAGACGAATGTTTCGCCGAGGAGTTGACCGAGGCACTCCACAAGCTGGGGGTCGGTGACCCCGACATCAACATCGAGGCAATCGGTTACATGCTGCGCGGATTCTTCGAAGCCATGCGGCGCCACATCGCCTTTGAAAGCGAGATGCTGCTGCCGATGGCCGGCGACCAAGGCGGCGGCAATCGCAACTAGTATCCCGGCAAAAGCACTGCCCGGTCAACCGGGCGATGAGCTAAGCCCGTACATCGAGAACGCTGAACCGGCGTCTGTATTCGACCGCAGTCAGGCCGGTGACCGAGCGGAACACCCGGCCAAACGCCGAGACATCCTGATATCCCACTGCCCAGCCCACTGCACCGACAGGTTCGCGTGTGCGTTCGAGCAGCCCCCGCGCCTTTTCCACCCGGAGCGCCTGCACATAGGCATTCGGGCTTGTACCGGTGGCCGCCTTGAACCGGCGCAGGAAGGTCCGCCCGGACAATCCGGTACGCGGCACCAGGGAATCGACACTTAAATCATCCCGAACATGCGCTTCCATCCAGAGCTGCAGAGCCAGGATTGCCTCGTCGCCATGGTTCAGATTGGGCCGGAAACTCCGGTAATTGCGCTGCTCGCGCTTGCCCGGGTCAATCAGCAGGTGCCGCGCGGTATCGGTCAGCACATCAGCGCCCTGCCACCGCTCGACAAAGAACATGCCCAGATCAACCCAGGCCATCATTCCACCGGCGGTGACAATGTCGTTGTCATCAATCAGCAAGTGCTCGGGCTGTATGTCGGCATCGGGAAATGCGGCGCGGACCTCCTCTTCCAGCGCCCAGTGGGTGGTCACTGGACGCTGGGCAAGCAAACCGGCATGGCCAAGCCAGAACACGCCGGCACACACGGATGCGGCAAGCGTTCCTGCTGCGTGCCGCGCCCTGATCCAGGCATGAAGCTCATGGTGCGCTTCACCGCGCACACCGCTTCTGTTGGGTGGCACGATCAACGCGTCATAATATCTTGATGCCGGAGGCAGTTCCTCCGGCCTCACCGTCTCGACATTGATGACAATACCGCCCTGCTCCGAGCTGAGCGAATTGGCAGTATCGAACAGATCCTCAAGCCCCAGTATGGCGGCTTGCTGGGCGCCCTCATAGGCAATGACGGCGAGCGACCGGTTCCGTTCTACCATTTTGGCGCATCCTGCATAATCTTTGTCATATACGCCAATGTACCGTTCCCGGTGCCTTCTGTAAATCTCGGGCTCCCAACCAAGGAGAGCCAAGATGACTGACACAGCCCTTATTCTCGTCGACATCCAGAAGGACTATTTTGATGGCGGCCGCTGGACCCTGAGCAAGATGGACGAAGCCAGCGACAAAGCAGCCAAGGTTCTGGCCCATGCCCGCCAGAACGGTTTCATGATCGTCCACATCCACCACGAGATGCTGTCGGACGATGCGCCGTTTTTCAGGGCGGGCAGCGAAGGTGCTGAAATTCATCCGAAAGTCGCGCCGCAAACCGGTGAAGAGGTGATTCTCAAGCACACGCCGAACAGTTTCCACAACACGCGTCTGCAGGACACCCTGTCCTCGCGCGGCATCACCAATGTGGTCATCGTTGGCGCTATGAGCCAGGTCTGCATCGATGCCACGACCCGCGCCGCATCGGATTTCGGCTACACGGTCACGCTGGTCCACGATGCCTGTGCCGCGCGGGATGCGGAGTTTGACGGCGTTGCCGTGCCCGCAGCCCAGGTCCACGCTTCATTCATGAGCGCACTGACAGGCACCTACGCAACACTTGTCGATTGCGAAAGCCATATCGCAGCGGCCTGACGGCTACCTCTGATTCGAGGTCGCAAAACCGGCCAAGCGCTTTATTTTGAGACTCGCCCCTTTGTTGACCACAGTGGACATCTCCCTGTGGACAACGGGGACAATGGGAACAAAATGAGTGCTTGGCCGATTCGCTTGCATGACTCGCTGACTCTGCCGCCCAGTCCGGCTATGCATGTTGTTTGCCCGTACCCCGACGAGGATAGAAGACGCGATGAATGATGCTGCCCGCAAGATTGAATCAATTCCGGCCCGCGCCGAAAAAAGCCCGTTGATTCGCGAGGCTCCGTCGAACATCGAGGCCGAGCAGGCCCTGCTGGGCGCCATGCTCGTCAACAATGATGCGTTTTACCGCGTGTCGGACTTCCTGAAGCCGGAACATTTCCAGGAGCCGCTGCACCGCAAGATCTACGAGGTCGGCGGCGACATCATCCGCATGGGCAAGACCGCCAACCCGGTCACCATCAAGACCTTCCTGCCCGCTGACGCCAAGGTGGGCGACTTGACCGTGGCGCAGTACCTCGCCCGTCTCGCCACCGAAGCCGTCACCATCATCAACGCCGAGGACTATGGCCGCGCCATTTATGACCTGGCGATCCGACGCTCACTGATCTCGATCGGCGAAGACATGGTCAACATCGCCTTCGACGCGCCGCTCGACATGCCGCCCGGCACCCAAATCGAGGACGCCGAACGCCGCCTGTTCGAGCTTGCCGAAACCGGCCGTTACGACGGCGGCTTCCAGTCGTTCAACGACGCCGTTTCGCTGGCCATCGATATGGCCGGCGCCGCCTATCAGCGCGATGGCGGCCTGTCGGGCATTTCCACCGGCATCTCTTCTCTCGATGCCCGCATGGGCGGTCTGCAGCACTCCGACTTGATCGTGCTGGCCGGACGTCCGGGCATGGGCAAGACCTCGCTTGCCACCAACATCGCCTTCAACATTGCCCAGGCCTATGAGGGCGAGGTGCAGGCTGATGGCTCCATGAAGGCCAAGAACGGCGGCGTGGTCGGCTTCTATTCGCTGGAAATGTCGGCAGAACAGCTCGCCACCCGTATCATTTCCGAGCAGACCGAGATCTCGTCCTCGAAGATCCGCCGTGGTGAGATTTCCGAGGCTGACTTCGAGAAGCTCGTCGGCTGTTCGCAGATGATGCAGAAGATCCCGCTGTTCATCGACCAGACCGGTGGTATTTCGATTGCGCAATTGTCGGCGCGCGCCCGCCGTCTCAAGCGTCAGCGCGGCCTTGATGTGCTGGTGATCGACTACATCCAGCTGATGACCGGTTCGGGCAAGTCCAGCGACAACCGGGTGCAGGAAATCACCCAGATCACCACCGGCCTGAAGGCGCTGGGCAAGGAACTCAATGTTCCCATCATCGCGCTGTCGCAGCTGTCGCGTCAGGTGGAAAGCCGCGAGGACAAGCGCCCGCAGCTCTCCGACTTGCGTGAATCAGGCTCGATCGAGCAGGACGCCGACGTTGTGCTGTTCGTTTACCGTGAGGAATACTACGTCAAGAACGGCGAACCGCGCCGGGCGCAGGACGAGATTGCCGCCGACATCAAGACGCCGGAATATCTGGCCTGGGAAGAAAAGATGCTCAAGGTCAAGGGCACCGCCGACGTCATCATCGCCAAACAGCGCCACGGACCGACCGGCACGGTGCAGCTGGGCTTCCAGGCCGAATTCACCCGGTTTGCCGATCTCGCCGACAATTCCTATGCTCAGTTCATCCATGACGAATAGGCAGACGGTTTGACGTTATCGCAGAGCCCCATTGAACACCGTTCCGCCTCTGCCGGCACAACACGCCTGAGCATTGATCTGGACGCGTTTGCTGCCAACTGGCGCAAGATGCGCGACCTGTCCGGCAGCGCCCGCTGCGGCGCCGCGGTCAAGGCCGACGCCTATGGCATCGGTGCGGAGGTGGCCGCGCCAAGGCTGGCGCGTGAGGGATGCCGCGACTTTTTTATGGCCGACGCCAATGAGGGCGCGCAGCTGCGTCCATTGTTGCCCGACGCCCGGATCTATGTGCTCAACGGGGTTTTCGAAGGCTCATTCGCACAAACGCTCGCACATGATCTTGTTCCGATCATAAACTCCCCCGCGCAGGCAGACTTCTGGTGCTCCAACGCCGACAACCGCCCCTATGCCCTGCATATCGACACCGGGATGAACCGGATGGGGCTGACGCCTGAGCAGGCGGTCACCCATTCCCAAAGCGGCGCCCCTTCTCCCTGCCTGGTGATCAGCCATTTTGCCTGTGCCGACGAACCGGGCCATCCAATGAATGCGCGGCAGGTCAAGCTGTTCGAGGGACTCAAACCCTGCTTTGCTGGGATCGAGGCCAGCCTCGCCAATTCCGGCGGAATTTTCCTGGGCTCCTCCTGCCATCACGATCTGACCCGTCCGGGCATCGCGCTTTACGGCGGTGAGCCGGGCGCGCACCGGCCCAACCGGATGCAGACCGTTGTCACCGCAGAAACACAGGTGCTTCTTATCCGGAACGCAAAAGCCGGTGAGTCGGTAAGTTACGGCGCTGCGCACGTGCTCACCCGCGACAGCCGCATTGCCGTCTGTGGCGTGGGTTATGCTGACGGGTTCCACCGCTCCGCTTCCGGTGCCGGTGTGCCGTTGCGCTCTGCGGTCCCTCAGGGAACCTGCGGCGCGATCAACGGCGTCCAGATTCCGGTGATCGGCAAGATCACCATGGACCTGACCATGTTTGACGTGACCGATCTGCCTGAAGCCGCCATCAATGCAGGAGACTGGGTCGAGCTTCTGGGCCCGACCATCACACTGGAACAGGCGGCCTGTGCGGCGGGCACCATCAGCTATGAATTGCTGACGAGCCTTGGCCGCCGCCATACGCGCAGCTATCTGGGCTGAAAGGCAGAGCCCCGCCCCGCTCCACAGATTTTGCCAGGGGCACATAAAAAACAGAACAAACAGTGGACAAATCACCATCTTCCTGACAAACCGGCAACAGCAACAAAGGGATATTGCTCTTGGCCAAAGCACGCGTTCAATTCGTCTGTCAGTCCTGTGGCACAGTCCATACACGCTGGGCAGGCAAGTGTGATGGCTGCGGCGAGTGGAACACCATTGTCGAGGATGACCCCACCGGCGGTGTTGGCGGCGGGCCTGGAACGGCTGCGCGCAAAGGCCGCGCCGTGGCGCTCGCCAGCCTCTCCGGCGAAATCGAGGAAGCACCGCGCATCTCCACACTGGTCAGCGAACTCGACCGGGTCACCGGCGGCGGCTTTGTGCGTGGATCGGCGGTGCTGGTCGGCGGTGATCCCGGCATTGGCAAGTCCACACTTCTGATGCAGGCTGCAGCAGCACTGGCCCAGCAGGGCAATCGCGTCATCTATGTCTCCGGAGAAGAGGCCGTCGCTCAGGTGCGGCTTCGGGCGCAACGCCTCGGCGCAGCCGACTCAGGCGTGCTTCTGGCGGCAGAAACCAATGTCGAGGACATCCTCGCCACCCTCGCCGAAGGCAAGCGCCCGGATTTCGTCATCATTGATTCGATCCAGACTCTGTGGAGCGATCTTGCCGGATCGGCGCCGGGCACCGTCACCCAGGTCCGGACCGGCGTGCACGCCATGGTGCGCTATGCCAAGCAGACAGGTGCTGCCATGGTTCTGGTCGGCCATGTCACCAAGGACGGCCAGATTGCCGGCCCCCGCGTTGTCGAACACATGGTCGATGCGGTGCTTTATTTTGAAGGCGATCGCGGCCACCACTACCGGATCCTGCGAACGGTGAAGAATCGCTTTGGCGCGACCGACGAGATCGGCGTCTTCGAGATGTCCGACAAGGGCCTGCGCGAAGTTGCCAACCCATCGGAACTGTTTCTGGGCGAACGCAACGACAAGGCGCCGGGTGCTGCGGTCTTCGCCGGCATTGAAGGCACCCGCCCGGTTCTGGTCGAAGTTCAGGCCCTTGTTGCCCCCTCAAGCCTGGGAACACCGCGCCGGGCGGTGATCGGCTGGGATTCAGCCCGGCTTTCGATGATCCTGGCGGTGCTCGAAGCCCATTGCGGAGTGCGGCTGGGCAGCCATGATGTCTATCTCAATATAGCGGGTGGTTACCGGATTGCCGAGCCCGCAGCAGATTTGGCTGTGGCCGCAGCGTTGGTTTCCTCTCTTGCCGGGCTTGCCCTTCCTGCCGATTGCGTCTATTTCGGCGAAGTCAGCCTGTCCGGGTCAATCCGGCCGGTGGCGCAAACAGGTTTACGGCTGAAGGAAGCCGAAAAACTGGGCTTCGCCAACGCGGTATTGCCGTCGGGATCCGCAGACCTTCCATCCAGATCGGGTGCAGGTCTGGCCCAGATGGAATCACTGGCGGATCTGGTTGCGCGTATTGCCGGTTCCAAAGGTGCACTTGTGACCGGCGGTGACGAGGACGAAAACTGAATTCAGCCTATCCGGTCGCCAACTGAGGCAAGGATGGGCAGAGCCTGAACGGAACGCGATTTCATGCCCATTACCCTTCTTGACGGCATCCTGCTTGGCATCACGCTGTTTTCGGCAGTGCTTGCCATGGTTCGTGGATTTTCCCGCGAGGTGTTGGCCGTCGCGTCCTGGATCGCCGCAGCGGCCGCTGCCTACTTCCTGTATCCGGTGCTCACTCCGCTGGCGATGAAATATACCAGCTCCGACAAGATCGCGATGATCGGTTCGGCTGCGGTGGTGTTTCTGATCGCGCTGATCCTGGTCTCCTACATCACAATGCGGATTGCCGATTTCATCATCGACAGCCGCATTGGCGCGCTTGACCGGACGCTGGGCTTCGTCTTCGGCGCAGCACGCGGTGTATTGCTGGTCGTCGTCGCCATGCTGTTTTTCAACTGGCTTGTTGCCGCGCCGAAACAACCCGAATGGGTGATGACCGCGAAATCCAAGCCGATGCTGGATTCGCTGGGCGCGAAACTGGTCAACATGCTGCCCGACAACGCAGACGCAACGATTCTGGAGCGGCTGCGCGGCGGGTCCGGCGAGCCGGAAGCCGGTGCCGCCCCCGCCACCAGCGGATGAGAAATTCCTGTCGGGGATCAATCCGGCAGGTCTACACAAAGGTTCTACGCCAATGACAGATGATGGCTTGAAACCGATCGACAACGAAGCTGATGTTTTCCATGACGAATGCGGCGTGTTCGGCATCTTCGGGAAATCGGAAGCCGCTGCCGTGGTCACACTCGGATTGCATGCGCTTCAGCATCGGGGCCAGGAGGCTGCCGGGATCGTTGCGTTCGACGGCAAACAGTTTTCCGTCGAGCGCCATGTCGGCCTGATCGGTGACACCTTCACCAAGCGCTCGGTCATGGACCGGTTGCCCGGCGATCGCGCCATCGGGCACACACGCTATTCCACAACCGGTGGCGAAGGCCTGCGCAACGTTCAGCCGTTCTTTGCCGAATTTGCCGGCGGCGGCTTTGCCATCGCCCACAACGGCAACATCACCAACGCCCTGACCGTGCAGCGTGAACTGCAAAAGCGCGGCTCGATCTTCTCCTCGACATCCGACACCGAAACCATCCTGCATCTGATTGCGGTCAGCGAGAAGACCCGGATCGTGCCGAAATTCATCGACGCGCTGTCCCGGATCGAAGGCGCCTATTCTCTGGTCGGCCTTTCCGAAAAGAAGATGATCGGCGCCCGCGACCCGCTTGGCATCCGGCCGCTGTGCATCGGCGATCTCGACGGCGCCTACGTCCTGGCGTCGGAAACCTGTGCGCTCGACATCATCGGCGCTCGCTTTGTCCGCGAAGTGCTGCCCGGCGAAGTCGTAGTGATCACCACCAAGGGCATCGAGAGCCATTTCCCGTTCGAAAAGCAGTCCCCCCGCCTCTGCATCTTCGAATATGTCTATTTTGCCCGTCCGGATTCGACCATCGACGACCGCAATGTCTACGAGGCGCGCAAGAGGATTGGCGAGGAGCTGGCCAAGGAATGCCCGGTCGATGCCGATGTCATCATCCCGGTTCCGGATTCAGGCACGCCTGCGGCCATCGGCTTTGCGCAGCAGGCCAATATGCCGTTCGAGCTCGGCATCATCCGCAACCACTATGTCGGCCGCACCTTCATCGCGCCGTCCTCTGCGATCCGCCACATGGGCGTCAAGCTCAAGCTCAATCCCAACAAGAACATGATCGAGGGCAAGCGCGTGGTGCTGGTCGATGATTCCATCGTCCGCGGCACCACCAGCCAGAAGATCGTGCAATTGGTGCGCGAAGCCGGCGCCCGCGAAGTGCATATGCGCATCGCTTCCCCGCCAACCATGTCCTCGTGCTTCTACGGCGTCGACACACCGGAAAAGTCAAAACTGCTGGCGTCACGCATGTCGGTCAGCGCCATGGCTGATTTCATCCGTGTCGACAGCCTCGGCTTTGTCTCGATTGACGGGCTTTACCGCGCGGTACGCGAACCTGGCCGCAATGCGGAATGCCCGCAGTTCTGTGACGCCTGCTTCACCGGCGAGTATCCGACGACGCTTACCGACCAGGAAGACACGGACAATGTCCGCAGCCTGTCGCTGCTGGCCAACAACGGATAGTTTTCAGCATGACCTCTCTTCAAGGACGTATCGCGCTCGTCACCGGCGCTTCCCGTGGCATTGGCTACTGGACCGCTCTGGCGCTGGCCAAACAGGGCGCGCATGTGATTGCCGTGGCGCGGACCACCGGCGGCCTTGAAGAGCTCGACGATGCCATCCAGGCGGCAGGCGGCAGCGCCACGCTGGTGCCAATGGACTTGACCGACATGCAGGCCGTCGACCGGCTTGGCGCTGCCATCAATGACCGCTGGGGCAAGCTCGATATTCTGGTTGCCAATGCCGGCGTGCTCGGCACCATCTCGCCTGTCGGCCACGTCGAGGCCAAGGTGTTTGACAAGGTGATGGCCGTCAATGTCACGGCAACATGGCGGGTTATCCGTTCGGTCGAGCCCCTGCTGATCAAATCCGATGCCGGCCGTGCCTTGATCCTGTCCTCGGGCGTCGCTCATTCAGCGCGCGCCTTCTGGGGCCCCTATGCCGCCTCGAAGGCTGCAGTGGAAACCCTGGCGCGGATCTGGGCCGCCGAAACCGAAAAGACCGCGCTGAAGGTCAACTCCATCGACCCCGGCGCAACCCGCACGGCGATGCGGGCGCAGGCAATGCCGGGCGAGAACCCCGATACCCTGCCTCACCCTTCGGAAGTCGCAGACAAACTGGTTCCGCTTTGCGGCCCTGCCTGCTCCGAGACCGGCAAATTGTTCAAGGTCGCAGAGAACCGTTTCCTCGACTACCAGATGCCTGCCTGACCTCCGGTCGTTCCATCCGAAGCATCAAGCCTGTTCCCTTCCGGCCAGATCAGCTCTAGGCTTGCTTCGGGAGCATTCGCCGGTCGGGAAGCAACAACCTTCATCGACCGGCAGGCATGGAGGAGTTTGTGGATGGCGGGATTTGCAGCGGCGCTGATAGCCGTCGTGTTGGCCGCCGGATTGCTGGCAGCTCTTAAAGTCGCGCAACAACGCAACTGCGGCATCGGCCAGGCTATTGCTCTGGTCAAGTTCCGCACGCTTTTTCGCCTGCGGCCACCTGCACACACCGCATCCCCCGCGCCGCCAGGCCAGCCCGTTGTCCATGTCTATTCGCGCCAGTCAGGCCTCGATGCAGCTGTTGTGTGGTCGGTCCTCGACAAGCAATGCCTGCACCTGCTGCACGAAGATGATCAGCGCTCCTTGATCCTGTTTGGCTTGCGGCTGTTTGGCCATACCGCCCATGCGGGCGACACTGCCGCCATCGAAGCTGCACTGGCCGCCGGGCAGTCTGTCAGCATTCCCTGCCCGCCCAACATCGAACCCGCTGTTGACACTCTGGCTGGCTATAAGGCCCTGGCAGCACTCGCACGCCGGTATAGTGCAACACTGCGCGCCATGCATGTTCGCGGATCAAGCTTTTCGATCTGGTCTGCGCATTCACGCTCCAAAGCCCCTCGACATCTGTTTCCGAAAATCTCACTGGCACAATCGGAATTGCTCGAATTCGATGACATCAGCCCGGCGGACAATGGAGCAACCGACCCCCGCGATGAGGACCGTGTGCATGACCTGCTGGCGTCCGCACGCTATCGCAGCAATGATCTTGAGCGAGGCCTGTTTCTGGCGTTTCGCGATGCCTGCGACACCTATGGCAAGGCCGGGGCCGTTCTCGAGGATGCGCTTGGCGGCAAGCTGACCTACAAGCGCACCCTGATCGGCGCCCGCGCACTTGCTGCCCGGTTTGAGAAAATCAGTGAGCCCGGTGAAGCACTGGGCATTTTGCTGCCCAATTCCAACGCCGTTATCGTGACCTTTCTGGCAATCCAGTCCGCCGGGCGGGTGGCGGCCATGCTCAATTACACGGCTGGTCCCGCAGCGCTGGTGTCGGCTCTGTCGACAGCGAAGATCCGCACTGTCCTGGCAAGCCGCGCCTTTGTCGAAAAGGCCGGTCTTGAGGCGCCGGTCGCAGCTATTGAAAACGCCGGCGTGACGATCATCTGGCTTGAGGAGTTGCGCGAGAGCATTTCGCGGGTCGAGAAGGCCAGTGCCTTTGTGAATTGGCGCAGGCCGTTGCAGCCGGTCAAGGCCAGCGATCCGGCGGTAATCCTGTTCACCTCCGGATCAGAGGGCACGCCAAAGGGCGTCGTGCTCTCGCACACTAACATCCACGCCAATGTTGCCCAGGCCGAAGCCCGCATCGACATCTCGGTCGAGGACAAATTGTTCAACGTGCTTCCGGTGTTCCACTGCTTCGGACTGACCGGCGGCGCCATTCTGCCCCTGTTTTACGGTGTCCGGTTGTTTCTCTATCCCTCCCCGCTGCACTACCGGATCATCCCGGCGGTGGCGCGTGAGGTGAAACCCTCGATCATGTTCGGCACCGATACCTTCCTGGCAGGCTACGCACGCACCGCCAAGGACACTGATTTCCAGAGCCTCCGGCTGATCGTGGCGGGCGCGGAAGCCGTCCGCGAAGAGACCAGGCGGATCTATCGTGAACGCTTTGGCGCGTCCATCATCGAGGGCTTCGGGATGACCGAAACAGCACCGGTTGCCGCCGTCAATTCAGCCAGCCACAACAAGGACGGCACCGTAGGACGCCTGCTGCCTGCCATGTCTCTCAGGCTTGAGCCGGTGGAAGGCATCAATGATGCGGGCAGGCTGTTCGTCTCGGGACCAAATGTCATGCTGGGCTACATGCTGGCTTCGGAGCCCGGCAAGCTCCAGCCGTTGGCCGGCGGCTGGCATGATTCAGGTGACATTGTTGCCGTGGACGAGAACGGATACATCGCCATCCGCGGCCGCGCCAAACGCTTTGCCAAGATAGCCGGCGAGATGATTTCGCTCGGCGCCATAGAGCTGATGGTGCAAAAGCTCTGGCCGGAAGCCTTCCATGCCGCTGTTGCGGTCGAGGACAAGAGGAAGGGCGAACGTATTGTGCTGGTCACGACCAAGATGCCCGCGCTGCGCGAGGAACTGCGGGATTATTCCCGCCGCTTTGGCGCCACCGATCTGATGGTGCCCGGCGAAATCATCAATGTCCCGGAAATCCCGCTGCTGGGATCAGGCAAGACCGATTATGTGACCGCCCAGAAAATTGCAGACGACTGGATCAAGTCACACCGCGCTGACAATGATGCCTGAAAGCTACGCCGCCCGACCATTCCCGCATTGAGCTTTGCGGCGATGCTGTTCAAGCTACTATTTCGTGCTGTCATCCTGATCTGCAGATGAAGTGGGATCTGACTCCCCAGCTTCGGTTTTCGCGCTCGACTGGTGCGATTTCGGCCCGTATTTGCGCGCCCAGGCCCGTGCGCCGAAAGGCAGCGAGGCAAGATAGGCGAGCGCTGTGACAGTCAGCGTTTCCCAGGTGAAGCTCATCAACAGCGAAACATAGACCACAGCGACAAGAATGAACGGCAGCACCAGGTCGCGTCGAACGCCGCCGCTGATGCCCTTGCCTGAAAACACAGGTACCCGGCTGATCAGCAGGAAGCCGATGAAAATGGTGTAGGCGGCAGCGGCAAACCCTGTTGTCCGGTCGATAGGCAATCCCATGATTCCAAGATAGACAGGCAACAACACCAGCAACGCGCCGGCAGGCGCCGGCACGCCAACAAAATAGTAGCTCTCCCACTCCGGACGTGTCGTGCTTTCCGAGATCACATTGAACCGGGCCAGCCGCAATCCTGCCGCGACGGCAAAAACGATGGCCGCGATCCACCCGAAGGAGCGCGCCTGGTCGAGAATGAAGACATACAGCACCAATGCAGGCGCAACGCCAAAATTGATGATGTCAGCCAGCGAATCCATCTGTGCACCGAATTTCGACTGGGCCTTCAGCAACCGCGCCACGCGTCCGTCAATGCCGTCCAGAAAGGCCGCGAGTAGCACCATTGCCACGGCCATCTGGATCTGGTTTTCAAATGCCAGGCGGATCCCGGTCATGCCGGCGCAAATGGCCAGCACCGTGATCAGGTTGGGAACAAGCATCCGGAACGGGATTTCACGCAACCGTGGACCACGTCCCTCGTGGTAGTCCGATTCATCCAGACCGTGCGGGTCATAGGGTGGAAACGGCGTTGGCATGCATGTCTCCCTTCTTGACGGGGCGGGTTACTAGTCGCGGCGGCTGACCACCGGGCCCTTGTTCGATCCGAATTCGGCCAGCATGGTTTCCCCTGCAATGGCAGTCTGGCCGACGCTGACCAGGGACCGCGCAGACGCGGGCAGAAACACATCGAGCCGGGACCCGAAACGGATCAGGCCGAAGCGTTCACCG
The DNA here is from genome assembly GCA_048261205.1 of Hoeflea sp. GTDB lineage: Bacteria > Pseudomonadota > Alphaproteobacteria > Rhizobiales > Rhizobiaceae > Hoeflea. The sequence continues at coordinate 59,399 of JBLXGF010000005.1, read as the reverse complement.
GCGTCAAGCTGTTCGTTTTCTTCGGCCCAGCACAGGATGCGGCGCGCCACCAGACCTGCGATCTGCACGACACCGATTTCACCGTGAGCCGCGGTATCGATCACCAGACCACTGCGCTCGTTCTCGGTGCTGGCCTTGTCGAGTTCGGCATTGAGGAACGATCCTTGCGAATAGATCTTGCGGACCACGCGGCCCTTCACCGGCGCGCGGTTCACATGGCAGTTGAACACGTTCATGAACACCGAAATGCGAAGCATTTCATCGGGCCCGAGACCCAGCTCGGCAGGCGGCACCATCCGCACGACCGACGACACCCTGCCGTCGGCGGGGCTGATCACCAGTTCGTCGTCCAGCGGCGTCACCCGTTCCGGATCACGGAAGAAATACGCACACCATGCCGTCAGCACCATGCCAATCCAGAACAGCGGATCAGCGATCCAGCCAAGCAGCACCGATGCGACAAAGAATGCTGCAACGAATTTGTAGCCTTCCCGGTGAACCGGTACCAGCGCATTGCGAACGCTGTCGATAATGCTCATGACGTCTTCCCTGATTTGTCCATTGGCCGTGACTACAGCAAATCGCTCAAAAGAGGAAACCACTTTCCAGCGTCAATTGCACACACGCCGCTCAGGCCTCGTCAATCTCAGGCGTGCGCCGCCGTGTGACGATGCCCATTTCATCCTCCTCGCGCATGCGCTTGAGCTGCTCTTCGGCCTCGGTGGCCTCGCGCTGGCGATCCCACATCGAAGCATAGAGCCCCTTCTGCGACAGCAGATCGGCATGGCGACCGCGTTCGGCGATCTGGCCATCCTTGAGCACGATGATTTCATCGGCGCTGACCACCGTCGACAACCGGTGCGCAATCACCAGCGTGGTGCGGCCCTCGGAAACGAAATCCAGCGCTGCCTGAATTTCCTGCTCCGTCGCAGTGTCAAGTGCCGAGGTCGCCTCGTCGAGAATGAGGATCGGTGGCGCCTTGAGAATTGTCCGGGCGATGGCCACCCGCTGTTTCTCACCACCGGACAGCTTCAGTCCACGTTCGCCGACCATCGCCTTGAAGCCATCAGGCAGGGCGCGGATGAAACCGCCGATCTGGGCGAGATCCGCGGCGCGATCGACCTCTTCCTCGGTGGCGTCAATCCGGCCATAGCGGATGTTGTAGGCAATGGTATCGTTGAACAGGACAGTGTCCTGCGGCACCATGCCGATGGCTGCGCGCAGGCTCTTTTGCGTCACGTCGCGCACATTCTGCCCATCAATGAATATGTTGCCCGACTGGATGTCATAAAACCGGTAGAGCAGTCTCGAGATCGTCGATTTACCGGCGCCCGATGGCCCGACAATCGCGACTGTCTTGCCCGCAGGCACTTCGAACGAAACGCCCTTGAGGATTGGCCGCGCCGGATCATAGCTGAAATTGACATTGTCAAAGCGGATCGCCCCTTGCTCGACGGCAAGCGGTTTGGCATTGGCCGCATCACGCACTTCGGGCTCAACATCCAGCAACTCGAACATTTGCTCGATGTCGGTGAGGCCCTGGCGGATTTCACGATAGACGAAGCCGATGAAATTCAGCGGCACCGAGAGCTGCATCAGCATCGCATTGATGAACACGAAATCGCCGATGGACTGTTCGCCCGCCTGCACCGCAAGCGCCGACATCACCATCATCACGGCCATGCCGGTACCGAAAATGACGCCCTGCCCCATGTTGAGCCAGCCAAGCGAGGTCCAGACCTGAGTGGCCGATTTTTCGTAGGACGCCATGGATTCGTCGAACCGCCGCGATTCCATGTCCTCGTTGCCGAAATATTTGACTGTCTCGTAGTTGAGCAGCGAATCGACCGATTTGGTGTTTGCATCGGTGTCGGATGCGTTCATTGACCGCCGGATCGAGATGCGCCAGTCCGACGCCCGCACCGTGAACCAGATATAGAGCCAGACGGTGACGCCGGTGACCAGCACATAGCTCCAGCCATAGGCCACGCCGAAAATGACGGCGGTCAGCGCAAACTCGATCAGCGTCGGCGCGGTATTGAGGATGGTGAAGCGGACGATCGTTTCGATGCCCTTGGTGCCGCGCTCAATAACCCGCGACAGGCCGCCGGTGCGCCGCTCGAGATGAAATCTCAGTGAAAGTTCGTGCATGTGCACAAAGGTCTTGTAGGCCAGCTGCCGCACCGCGTGCTGCCCGACCCGGGCAAACAGCGCATCACGCAGCTGGTTGAATCCCCACTGCACAATCCGCACCACATTATAGGCAATAACCAGCATCACCGGCGTCGCGATCAGAGCCGGCATCCAGGCCACAACATCGGGTTTCCCGTTGAGGGCATCGGTCGCCCATTTGAAGAAGTATGGAACGGAAATCAGCACCAGCTTGGACAAAAGCAGGAACAGGGTTGCCCACAGCACGCGCATTTTCAGGTCGGGCCGGTCCGAAGGCCACATATACGGCCATAGATTCTTCAATGTGCCGAAGGGATTTCCCCGATCAGCGGATACCGTTTTAGAAGCCAATTCAGATGTCCTTTTTTCCGGCCAGGGCCGCGGATGCGTCCACCTGCCGGATGTTGTCTGCAAATTCACCGTCGCCGGAGCGCGAACACCCCCCGCCACAACAATGATCAAGTGTCTGCCCTATGACACCCGCGAGCTCGCGAAGGGCACTGGCGTTGACGGTGTACCTGGAACATTGTTTCTCGGTCCGGAAGCTCACCAGCTCGGCCTCGAGCAGAACCTTGAGGTGCTGCGATACCGTCGACTGCGCCAAACCTGTCGGGCCGACGAGCTCCTTGACGCAGCACGCGTCAGCCGCCCCGAGATTCCTGAGCAAGCGCAACCGCACCGGATGCGCCAATGCCGCAAGCTTGCGGGCAACGGCTTCATCCTTGGAAATCATGTCGGGATCAGGTAGCTTCATCGTTTATCGGCGATATACGATGAAGTGCCCGTGGTCAACCGGCTTAGAGCTTTTTCCCTTTGCCCAGAAGCTGCTTGTGCAATTCTTCCGCATTCTCCAGCGGATTCTCGGGCACCGAAAACACCTGGCCCGGCTTGATCCGGTCAGGATCCTGGATCTGCGACCGGTTGGCGACATAGATGGTGGTGTAGCGCACACCCTCGCCATAGGTTCGCCGGGAGATCTGCCACAGCGTATCGCCGCGCCGGATGATGACGGCCCCGGGCGTGGAGGCCAGCGGCGCTTGCAGGATGGTCTTCGGATCACCGGGCTTGCCCTGACCGGCAGCGGTTTCGCCTGCATCACCGGCATTGGCAATGGTCATGTCGGCAGGCTCCGAGAGCGCGGTTTCAGCGTTCGCGACTATTTCGCTCACTTTCGACAAATCGCCAGAAGCCAAGCCATCCAGCATCTTGGTCTCGTCAGCGGATGCATTGCCTGTATTGGCCGATCCGCCAGCTTCATCCGGCATCAGCGCAGCAAGCGCGGATCCGGCCTGAATGCGCATGGATTTCGCAATAGCCATGGCTTCCTCGCTGCTGCCCTCCGGCAGGTCAGCCATTGCAGCGGATTTGAGTTTGTCCACTGCACGCTCCAGCGCCGTGGCCATCGCAGCGGTTTCAGGTGGTTCACTCGAGGACGCCATCTGCTTGAGCTCGGACAATGCCTCGAAGGCACTTTCGCGCATTTCCGACAGGCTCGCGATGTCAGGCAGCACCAGTTCTCCAGACGCAGACGCTACTGCCGATGGCTCTGCCGAAGGTTCAGCGGCCTCCGGAGCAGCCGCGGCCGGTGCAACCGCCGCCAGTGCTTCACCTTCTGGGCGGTTGAACGGCACTGTGGCCCGCAGCAGCACATTCTCTCCGGCCTGATCCATCAGATCGGCGGAGATGAAGTGATCTCCGACAGAAAGCTGGCTTGTCGCCTCGACGATAAAGCGTCCGCTTTCATCAGCGGTGTCGGTGCCGATCACTTTGCCGTCGGCGGCAACCCGGACCTGATAGCCCGGAGTAGCCGAACCGGCGATGAAAATCTGGTCGCCTTCGATTTCCACGGCGTCTACGCGCACAGTGGCATCAGCGGGAACAGAAACCGACGCGTTCGTGCCGGCATCTGGCGAGACAGCGGCAACCTCGACCGCAGCCTCGCTATTCTGCCCCGAGGAAGCTGCATCCGCGTCCGGGGACGCAGCAGTTTCCATTGAATCGGCCGGCTGGTTGTCTTCCGGAATCTGCGGCGCTGACGTTGTCAGTAGCGACGACGCCTCGGGAAGCGCCGGTGTCTGGTCAACCGATGGCGCCGTTTCTGCGGGCGTTTCGACAGCAGCCACTTCAGCATTGCCTTCCGTCGCAACATTATCGGCCGCTGCGGCGGAAGTCTCATCGCCGCCATCGGCCGCTTCCACAGCAGGCATTTCTGTAGCCGGAGATGCGTCAGCAGCAGCTGTCTCGACGCCCTCATCCGCCGGCGCTGCAGCCGGTTGCGCAATGATGCGGCTGGCTTTTCCGGGTTTGCTTACCATCGCCAGAAGCTCGCCATCGGCGCTTTCAGGGATGGATACCGTCGCCACCTCTTCGGACTGCCGCACGGTGCCGTCCTCGCTGGTGATCCGCAACGTCAACTGGTAATCGCCCGCGGGCAGTGGCTGATCGAGGATGACCGCGAAATCACCGCTTGGTCCGACCTGGGTTGTCGCGATCACCGTCTCACCGTTCATGATGTCAAGTCTGGTTCCCGGAGCAGCTTTACCGGCGATCACGGTTGACCCATCCGGCTCCACCCGAAGCAGATCGAAACTCGGCATGACGAAGGCGCTCGAAGCGGCTGCCGGATCAGATGTTTCGGCGGCGGGCAATTCGGCCTTCGGCCTGTCAGTCTTCAGGCCTTGCTCAACGGAGGTAACCGCTGTTTCCGGAGCTGGTGCCGTGGCGTCCACCATATTTGTCTTGGGCGCAGATTCGGAGGCCAATTCGGGATCTGCTTTGAACATGGTGGGTGTTACAAAGAATGCGCCGATGGCAATCGCTGCTGCGACACAGAGGAACACCAAAAAACCGGTATTGTTTTTATTCATTGTCTGCTCCGTGGATACGGCAAAAATTGCGTTTGCTAGCCAAAAACCTATATGGTTTGGATACCTGGCACAAGAAAAAGCGATTTACCCCATCCACCCGGTCTTGACCGTTCCGCTGCGTCTATGTTCAGTGCCGCTATGAACACACATCCCACGCCAATCGGCTCCATCTGCGTCTATTGCGGCTCTCAGCCCGGCCACGACCCGGCCTTTCGTCAGGCGGCTCAGATCCTGGGCCGGGCGATGGCGGAAAACGGCATCGATCTTGTTTACGGTGGCGGCACAAAAGGCCTCATGGGCGCAGTCGCAGATGCTGTGCTGTCCAATGGCGGCAAGGCCATCGGCATCATCCCGGAATTCCTGATGAACAAGGAAGCTTCGGAGCAGGACCTCGGACAACTGACCGAATTGCACGTCACCAGGGACATGCATGAGCGCAAGCACCTGATGTTTGAACGCTCGGACGCATTCGTGACCTTGCCCGGCGGCATCGGCACGCTTGAGGAAATTGTCGAGGTCATGACCTGGGCCCAGCTTGGCCGCCACACCAAGCCGATGGTCCTTGCCAACATCAACGGCTTCTGGGATCCCCTCAATGCCTTGATCGGGCACATGCGCGAGGCAGGCTTCATCCACACCGGGCATCTGGTCCGTCCCTTGGTGATTGATCGCGCTGAAGAGATTGTGCCCGGAATTCTGGCCGCGGCGACAAACGTGACAGACGATGAAGATGCGGCGATTATCGCCAAATTGTAGCGCCGTCAGACAGACGTTCTGCCGGTGTCACTCCCGCCAGACCGCCCGCCCCGCATGGGTGCAGGATCTTCTCCTGCAGCCGTCTCGATAGCATGACGGCAGCAATCTGGTCAGACCGAGGCTGCAGCGGCCGCCGCGGCTGCCTGACGCGCCTTGCGGCTGCGCAAGAGCGATGACGTGTAGATAGCCAGCGCAATCCAGATCAGCACAAACGCCGCCAGCTTGTAGGGTCCGAATGGTTCCTTGAAGACAAACACCGCGATGAAGAAAATCATCGTTGGCGCGATGTACTGCATGATGCCGATCGTCGACAGCCGGAGCAGTTTGGCACCATTGGCGTAAATCATCAGCGGCACCGCCGTCACCACGCCGCAGCCCAGCAGCAGCAGCATGTCCGTCATTCCAGTGTCGCCGAAATGACCGGTCCCATTGATTTCGGCATAGGCGATGAAAGCCAAGGCCGGGGGCGTCAGCATCAGCACCTCCAGGAAGAACCCCTGGTTGGGACCGATCGGCAGCGACTTCTTGCAAAGCGCATAAAACCCCCAGCTGAGTGCCAATCCGACCGATACCCACGGCAACCCGCCTGTTTCCCATGCCAGCAGAGCAACAGCCGCACACGCCAGACCAATCGCGGTTTTCTGGCGCCCGTCGAGACTTTCCTTCAGAAACACCGCGCCAAGCAGAATCGAAAACAGCGGATTGATATAGTATCCCAGCGCTGTCTCGACCGCGCGGCCCGCCCCAATCGCCCAGACGTAGATGCACCAGTTGATGGTGATCAGCGCGGCTGTGACGAATGCCATGCCCAGCGTGCGCGGCGACCTGAACGCCGCACGAATGTCGTGAGTGCGCCCAAGCAGGATGAGCACCACGGCTGCAATCGGCACCGACCAGACGACCCGGTGCGCCACCACTTCCAGCGCCGGAATATGCGCAACCGCCTTCATGTAGAACGGCAGGAAGCCCCACAACAGATAGGCCGTGAGTGCAAAGGCGAAGCCGCGTGGCGTATCTTCGTCGTAGGCTACCGGAGCTGTTTCAGTCGCCATGGAATGTCCGTTCTCTTCTGGCTTTTGGGATCAGACGCTTAGGCCAAGCCGCATGAATGAGCAAATTCATTTGGTTGAACGATTGACCGGTCCTGCAAGCAGCCGCTTTGCCGCCGAAACGCCTGACACAAGCCACTCAGAGCACCCGGCCATGCTCCGCGATATAGTCCAGCAACACCCGGACGCGGACTGGCAGCAGTCCACCCTGCCCGACATGGACTGCATAAAAAGTCTCGTGCTCGCGGGTGTCTTCCGTATCCAGAACCGGGATTAGCCGGCCTGCTTCAATGTCGCCCCGGACCGTGAATCCCGCCAATCGTGCCAGCCCCGCGCCACAGATCGCCAGGTGGCGGACAGCCTCGCCATCGCTGGCGCGAACGCGGCCGGCAACCGGTACAAGGACGGGACCGCCTTCGGCAGCGACCGGCCAGTCCTCCATGGCCCGCCGGTAGCCGAAACCGAGCAGGCAATGGCCCTGCAGGTCCGCTGCCGTCCGGGGTACCCCGTGCCTTTCGAGATAGGTAGGAGATGCCACGATCATCAGCTGCGTGTCGCCGAGCTTTCGCGCCAGCAGACTGGAACTTGTCATCGACCCCGCGCGAATGGCGATATCTGTGGGCTCCGCCAGCAGGTCCACGACCTTGTCGGTCTGGACGATGTCGACGGAAATGCCCGGATAGGCCGAGAGAAAATCTGACAGAATCGGCGCCAGCACATGATGGCCATACGAAGCACTGGTGTTGATCCGGACCATGCCGGCCGGCTGGTCAGCACTTGATGCGCTCTGCTCGGCCTCTGCGATACTAGCCAAAATGGCAACGGCCTTTTCATAGAAGTCGCGCCCTTCGGGGGTCAGCAGCAATTTTCGCGTCGAACGGTTGACCAGCCGCGCCTGCAGCCGCGCTTCCAACCGCGAGACAAGCTTGCTCACCGCCGAAGGCGACATGCGGCTGACGCGCGCGGCTGCCGAAAACCCGCCCTGCTCGACAACGCGGACGAAGACTTCCATTTCGCCGGAGCGGTTGATGTCGCTGCGTGCCATATCGATGATTTCAATTCACAGATGATGTTCGTCATGCGGTTCTAGTTCACATTGTCCGACCTGTCTATCTATCACTCATCAATGCAAATCCGGGTGGGAGCCATTTCCGGCGGCGGCTCTCCCGCTTTCGGCTGAGGCGACAAAATCCGGCCCAGTCTAGCCAGCCCTTCAGGTCCCAGCCTGAAGTGTCCCGATCACATCCCGCAAAAACAAGGAGTTTCATAATGCAATATCGTCACCTCGGAGCCTCCGGGCTCAAGGTACCCGTATTGAGTTTCGGCACCGGCACCTTTGGCGGCACTGGTCCGCTGTTCGGCGCATGGGGCACCTCCGACGCGGCCGAGGCCAGGCGCCTCGTCGACATCTGCCTCGACGCCGGCGTCAATCTGTTCGACTCAGCCGACGTCTATTCCGGCGGCGCCTCAGAACAGGTGCTCGGCGAAGCGATCAAGGGCCGCCGCGACCAGGTGCTGATCTCGACCAAGCTCGGCCTGCCGATGGGCGACGGACCTGCCGATTACGGCACGTCCCGGTCGCGGTTGATCACCTCTGTCGACAGCGCGCTCTCCCGGCTGGGGACCGACTATATTGACCTGCTGCAACTGCATGCCTTCGACGCCGCGACGCCGGTCGAGGAGGTGCTCTCCACGCTCGACCAGCTTGTCCGCATGGGCAAGGTGCGCAGCATCGGCGTATCCAATTTTTCCGGCTGGCAGATCATGAAATCGCTTGCTGCTTCCGACAGGCATGGCTGGCCGCGTTATGTCGCCAATCAGGTCTATTATTCGCTGACCGGTCGCGACTACGAATGGGATCTGATGCCGCTGGGTCTCGACCAAGGCATCGGCGCCCTGGTCTGGAGCCCGCTTGGCTGGGGACGGCTGACCGGCAAGATCCGCCGCGGCAGCCCGGTCCCCGCAAGCAGCCGGCTGCATGATACCGCGAGTTTCGGGCCGCCGGTCGATGACGAGCGGCTGTTTTGTATCGTCGATGTGCTGGAGGAAATCGCCGCAGAGACCGGCAGGCTGGTGCCGCAAATCGCGCTGAACTGGCTGCTTGCCCGCCCGACGGTTTCCTCGGTGATCATCGGCGCCCGCAACGAGGAACAGCTCAAGCAGAATCTCGGCGCCGTCGGCTGGAGCCTCGACACGGACCAGATCGCCCGCCTCGATGCCGCAAGCGCCACCGATGCCGCCTATCCGCATTTCCCCTACTACCGGCAGGAGGCCTTTGCCCGCCTCAACCCGCCCGCGGTCTGAGTTCCAAACGCTCTTGTCGCCGCCGGTCCGCCGGCGGCGATCATCCGCGCCGGTAGATCGCCACGGCCTTTGCCACCAGCTCGGCATTGCCCGCAGCAAGACTACGATCCGGCATATGCCGGCAATCCTCGAGCCCGATCCGGGTGGACCAGTTGCGCTTACGAGCCAGCTGCACGAAATCCCAGACGGTGGTGTCGAAGCCGTGCAGCAGGATCGACCGCGTTGCGCCTGCCCGCGACAGAACAGCAGCAATCCCGTCTGCGATGGCGAAAGCAGCTTTCAGTTCCTGCTCCTCGATCTCGATGAGTATGCGAAACACACAGGAATAATCGGCAAGTGCGACGAAGCGCTCGGCATCGGCCACGGTCGCGAGTCCGGCCTCGATGCCGACGCCTTTCGACCGCAGGATATTCATCACCTCCGGTGCGTCGTCCTCCGACAGGTTGACCGAGGCATAATCGGGCAGCACCGACCAGGTGGAGATGCAATCGCGGGTGCGCTGCACGTCATTCTCTATCCAGGCACCGGTCGACACGCCGATGAGTGTGCCCGGGCAGGCTGCCCGCACGGCTGCAGTGGTTGAATCAACCGCGGCCAGGCTTTCGGCAAGATTTGCCCCGCGGGGATGGATGTGCAATTCGGCGGCGCCTGCCTGCACGCAAGCAACTCCATCCGCCGCCATGGCCTGCGGCGTCAGCGGAAGCTTCGAATGAAAATCCGGCTCGCGCGCACCATTCAGACATGCCTGCACGATCATGCTCTGCTCCTCAGAGGCGTCGCCCCCTATTCCGCCGCCACCTTGCCAGCCAGATCGCGGTTCTTCATCAGTTTGAAGACGATGGAATCCATCAGCGCCTGGAATGAGGCATCGATGATGTTGTCGGACACGCCGACGGTCCACCAGCGCGCGCCGTCGCCATCGGCGGATTCGATCAGCACCCGCGTGATCGCTTCGGTACCGCCATTGAGGATACGCACCTTGTAGTCGACCAGCTCGAGATCAGCGATTTCCGACTGATAGACGCCAAGATCCTTGCGAAGGGCGATATCGAGCGCATTGACCGGTCCATGGCCTTCGGCGACCGACATCATCTCTGCGCCATCGATCACCAGCTTGACCACGGCTTCCGAGACCGTCGTGATCTGTCCCATCGCGTTGAACCGGCGCTCGACCATCACCCGGAAACTGGTCACCGCGAAGAACTCCGGCACGCGGCCAAGCGTGCGGTGCGCCAGAAGCTCAAAACTCGCATCCGCGCCTTCGTAAGCATAGCCGGTGGCCTCGCGGTCCTTGACGATGCCGATCAGCCTGTCGAGTTTGGGATCATCCTTGGCGACCACGATGCCGCGCCGTTTCAGCGCATTGATGAAGTTTGATTTGCCGCCCTGGTCGGAGACCATGACCTTGCGGAAATTGCCGACACTTTCCGGCGGCACATGCTCATAGGTACGCGGGTCCTTAAGCAGTGCGGAAGCATGAATGCCGGCCTTGGTGGCGAAGGCCGATGCACCGACATAGGGAGACTGCGTTGCCGGCGAACGGTTGAGCAATTCATCGAAACCGTGGCTGAGCTGGGTCAGTTCCTCAAGCTTTTCCAGCGCGATTCCGGTCTCAAAACGGTCGGAGAAGGCCGGCTTGAGCATCAGGGTCGGGATCAGCGTCACAAGATTGGCGTTGCCGCAGCGCTCGCCGATGCCGTTGAGCGTTCCCTGAACCTGCCGGACGCCGGCTTCCACCGCCGCCAGCGAATTGGCGACAGCCTGGCCTGTGTCGTTGTGGGCATGAATGCCGAGCCGGTCTCCCGGGATGCCCTCGGCGATCAGCGCTGCAATGACATCACGGATCTCGGAAGGCTGGGTGCCACCATTGGTGTCGCACAGCACGATCCAGCGCGCACCGGCCTCATGGGCCGTGCGCGCGCAGGCCACCGCATATTCACTGTTTGCCTTGTAGCCATCGAAGAAGTGCTCGCAATCGACCAGCGCCTCCTTGCCCGCAGCAACAACCGCCTTCACCGAGTCCGCAATCGACTCCAGATTTTCCTCGTTGCTGCAGCCGAGCGCCACCTTCACATGATAGTCCCAGCTCTTGGCCACCAGGCACACCGCATCACCCGAGGCCTGGATCAGAGCCGCAAGCCCCGGATCATTCGACGCGGACACACCGGCACGCTTGGTCATGCCGAAGGCGACAAACGAGGCTTTTTCTGTGCGCGGCTTGGCAAAGAACGCCGTGTCAGTCGGATTGGCGCCCGGATACCCGCCCTCGACATAATCAATGCCGAATTCATCCAGCATGCCTGCGATGGCGATCTTGTCCTCAACGGAAAAATCGATCCCGGGCGTCTGCTGGCCGTCGCGCAGCGTGGTGTCGAACAGGTAGATGCGGTCTTTGGTCATTGCTATTCCGGTCGGTGACAGACGGCTTCGATATTGTTGCCGTCAGGATCGCGCACGAAGGCGCCGTAATAATCGGGATGGTAGTGCGGCCTCAGCCCCGGCGCGCCATTGTCGGTGCCGCCCGCAGCCATCGCAGCCTTGTAAAAGGCATCGACCTCGGCGCGGGAGCCTGCGGCGAAGGCGACATGAACGGCAGGCGTCTGCACCGGACCCTCCGTGATCCAGAAGTCGGGCTTGTCACGGCCGTAACCGGCGACCTGAACTCCGCCGGTATGCTCCAGCGGAATTTTCATCAGCATTGCGCCGCCCAGCGCTGCGAATGCCGCGTCGTAGAACTTGCTCGCAGCTGCGAAATCCGAAGCAGACACACCGGTATGATCAATCATCTTATTCCTCCTGGCCCGCAGGCCGTTTCCAGGTTGAACATCATCACACTCATACGGATCACTTCTGCGCAAACCTGTCAGTAGCGCGGATCAGCTGGTCGAGAATGCCCGGTTCGGAAAAGGCGTGGCCCGCGCCCTCGATCAGGTGGAAAGCAGCGCGCGGCCAGGCCTTGTGCAACTGCCAGGCAATGCGCGCCGGGCACGGCATATCATAGCGCCCGTGCACGATGACGCCGTCGATATCAGTCAGCTTATGCGCGTCGCGCAGCAGCTGCCCTTCCTCCAGCCAGCCCTTGTGCACGAAGAAATGATTTTCGATCCGCGCGAAGGCCAGTGCGAACTGATCCTCGTGGAACTTGTCGCTGGTCGAGGGTTCCGGCAGCAGCGTGATGGTCTCGCCTTCCCAGCCGCTCCAGGCCTTGGCCGCCGCGATCTGCGCCGCCCGGTCATCGCCGACCAGCCGCTTGCGATAGGCGGCCATCAGATCGCCGCGCTCGGCCTCCGGGATCGGCGCCAGGAACCGCTCCCACTTGTCGGGAAACATCTCGGAGACGCCAAACTGATAATACCAGTCGAGCTCCGCCTTGGTCAGCGTGTAGATGCCGCGCAGCACCAGTTCGCTCACCCGCTCGGCATGGGTTTCGGCATAGGCCAGCGCCAGCGTCGAGCCCCAGGAGCCGCCGAAGACCAGCCATTGCTCGAAGCCTGCCATCTCCCGCAGCCGCTCGATGTCGGCGACCAGATCCCAGGTGGTGTTGTTATCCAGCGAGGCAAAGGGAGTCGAGCGGCCGCAGCCGCGCTGGTCAAACAGGATCACGTCATAAAGTGCGGGATCAAACAGCCGCCGGTGCACCGGACCGCAGCCACCGCCCGGCCCGCCATGCAGAAACACCGCAGGCTTGCCCCCCTTGGTCCCGGCCCGCTCCCAATAGACCTGATGCCCGTCGCCGGTGTCGAGAAAGCCGGTCTCGAAGGGTTCGATCTCGGGATAAAGTGTGCGCAAGGCGGTCATTGCTGTGTCTCCGGCGGCCAGGCCGCTGTGTCATGGTCGGGATGCTGATATGAGGTGAGGCAGGCGTTCCAGACTTCGTTCTCGGCCCGGTTTTCTTCGCTCACCTGCGGCAGGCTGCACAGGCCGTCGAAGAACGGCTGCCGGTAGGCCGCGTTGACCTGCGCGACCGGCGCCGCCAATGCCGGGTCATCCAGCGTGCCGATGGCTATTTCCAACCCGTCACCGGCTTCGTAAGTCAGCGGCGTGCCGCATTTGGCGCAAAATCCGCGGCGGATCTTGTCCGAGCTTTGAAAATGCGACGGCGCTTCGCGTGTCCACTCGGTCTGATGCGCGGTGACCAGCGGCGCGAAAAAGCCGCCAAAGGCTTTCTGGCACATGCGGCAGTGGCAAATGGTTGGACGACCGAGCCGCCCTATCCGGTATCGCACCGCGCCGCACTGGCAGCCGCCGGTGATCACTTTGTCGTTCATTTGCATCAGCCCCAATTCACCCAGATGACGACCGCAACCGTCACCGCGACGACCAGCACGCCCTTGCCGATCAGCCCGTACAGCAGCCATTTCGGCATTTGCGTTTCCGGCTTGCGCTCGCTCATGATGTTTCGGCCTCCGGCGGCCAGGTTTCCGTGTCGTGGTCGGGATGCTGGTTGCTGACCAGCGTTTTCAGAAACGCCACCGCCTCGGCATCTTCCATGGTGTGCCGCTCGGGCAGCGCCGGGATGCCATCGCACCAGATCCGCTTGCCCTCGGTGCCATAGGCAATGGTTGGCGGCACCCGATCGGGATCGTCAAAGGCCAGCACCGACAGCGCCAGCCCGTCCGGCGCATCATAGGCCAGTGGCGTGCCGCAGGCGCTGCAGAACCCGCGCCGCGCAGCGTTCGAGCTTTGAAACCAGGATGGCTGCCCCCGCGTCCATTCCATCGCCGCCTCGCCCACAGACACCAGCGCCAGCGCGTGGCTGGCAGAGGCTTTCTGGCACATGCGGCAATAGCACACCGAAGATGTCCCGGGTGTTCCGCTCAGGCGGAACCGCACCGCGCCGCACTGGCATCCGCCGGTATGGGATTGTGTGCTCATGGCTTGCCCTCCACCGGCCAAACCGCGGTGTCATGATCGGGGTGCTGACGGTTGGTTGAGGCGATGCTTTCGAGCCCGCCCGGCAGGTCATCGCGATTGACTGTCTGTCCCGGCAGGCTGCCCAGTGAGGCATGGAACGGCACGCGTGTTTCAATCCCGTCCTGCGACACCGGTGGAAACGCGGCGGGATCATCAAGACTGCCCAGCGTCACCGCCATACCGTCCGATTGCAGCGTGTCGAAGAACAGCGGCGTGCCGCAGTCCCGGCAGAACCCGCGCCTGACCGGATCGGACGACTGGAACCATCCCCGCTCGCCGCGGGTGATGGTCAGCGTCTTGCCCGGCGCAAAACCCAGCGGCATGAAATAATTCCCCGCCGCCTTCTGGCACATGCGGCAATGGCACAGATGCGGATATTCCAGCGCGCCCGCGATGCGGTAGCGGACCGCGCCGCACTGGCAGCCGCCTGTGTGGGTGGACTTGTCTGATTGCGGTTCAGTCATCGAGATACCTGCCAATGGCCTTTTCGATTTCAAGGAAAACGTGATCTTCGGCATCAATGAGGTCTGCATTGTTAAACCGGAGAACAGTGTAGCCCTGATCCTTCATCCATGCATCACGAACCCGGTCACGGGTGCGCCCCTGATCGGTTTCGTGACTGTCGCCGTCGACTTCAACAACAATCTTCTTCGACAGCCATGCAAAATCAGCGATATAGGGCCCAATCGGCGTCTCACGCCTGAAGCGCGCGCCACGCGGCCGGAAATCGCGCAGCAAATTCCACATCTTCGCTTCTGATCGCGTCAGTTCGGCTCGCAGCTTCCAGGCTCTCTCGCGAGTCTTGGGCGTGATGTTGGAATGGGGCACGGATCATGCTCCCCGAAACATTGAATGTGCAGCCATAAAAGACCCCTCCCCAACCCCTCCCCACAAGGGGGAGGGGCCAGACGGAGCAGCCATCTCGCACCAATTCAAAGGCCTCAGCGTGCAACAGAGATAAACAATCCAAATCCTGTCAGGACAAAAGCGTAGCCATAAACGCCGGAGACCACCTGCTTTGGATGCTCCAGCAAACACCGGGGGGAGGCCGGGCAGGATCGCACCGCTCGGAGCCCCTCCCCCTTGTGGGGAGGGGTTGGGGAGGGGTCTGTTTCCAGGCCCGCCGCTCACCGCTTGACCTCCCAGGTCGTCACCCGCTCGCCGGTCTCGGGATCCTTGCCGTCCTTGAGCTGAATGCCCTGGGCCAGCAACTCGTCACGGATCCTGTCCGCTTCGGCCCAGTTCTTTGCGGCGATGAAAGCCAGGCGTTTGTTGACGTGTTCCGCAACCAGACTGCTTTCTATTCCGCGAAGAGTTTGGATCTTCTCTTCCCACTCATCCATATTTAGCAACATCGTCCCGAGAAGTTGGCCGTCAGCACGTAGGGACTGATGGAACTCGGGTCCTTGATTTCGAATACTCGTTAACCTGCTGTATAGGTTTTGGATCGCCTTTGGGGTGTTGAGGTCGTCGGCCAATATTTCTAAGAATTCGGTTGTTGGGGACGATGGTTCAAGTGGTACAGAACCTAACGCATGAAGCTGATGTACAATTGTAGAAGCCTCTTCCAGCCGCTTCACGGAAAAATCGATCGGCTCGCGGTAATGCGTCATCAGCATCGCCAGCCGCAGCACTTCGCCCGGCCATTTGCGGCCGCCGAATTTTTCGGTCTCCAGCAGTTCGGCGATGGTGACGAAATTGCCTTCGGATTTGGACATCTTCTTGCCCTCGACCTGCAGAAAGCCGTTGTGCATCCAAAGATTGGCCATCCGGTCGTTGCCGTGGGCGCAGCAGGACTGGGCGATCTCGTTTTCGTGGTGCGGGAAGATCAGGTCCAGCCCGCCGCCGTGGATGTCGAAGGTCTCGCCTAGATGATGCTCGCTCATCACCGAGCATTCGATGTGCCAGCCGGGGCGGCCGTGGATGGTCACTGTCTCGCCGGCCTCGGTAAAGCTGCCGTCCCAGCCGGGTTCATCGGCGGCAGATTCCTTCCACAGCACGAAATCCGCCGGGTTGCGCTTGTGATCCTCCACGGCGATGCGGGCGCCGGCCTGCTGATCCTCGAGCTTGCGGTTGGACAGCTTGCCATAGTCGGGCATCGAGCTGACCGAAAACAGCACCTCGCGGCCTTCCCGGCCCGAGGTCACATAGGCGTTGCCCTTGTCGATGAGCCGCTGGATCATCTTGACCATGCCGTCGATATGGGCGGTGGCGCGCGGCTCGTGCGTCGGCGGCAGGCAGCCGAGTGCAGCGGCATCCTTGTGGAACCGCTCGGCAGTCTTTTCGGTCACCTTCGCAATCGCTTCGTTGAGTGGCAGATCGGGATAATCGCGAAGCGCGCGGGCGTTGATCTTGTCGTCGACGTCGGTGATGTTGCGCACATAGGTGACGTGGTCCTCGCCATAGACATTGCGCAACAGCCGGAACAGCACGTCGAACACGATCACCGGACGCGCATTGCCGATATGGGCAAAATCATAGACCGTCGGGCCGCAGACATACATCCGCACATTTTTCGGATCGATTGGCGTAAACTCTTCCTTGACCCGCGTCAGCGTGTTCCA
The DNA here is from genome assembly GCA_048261205.1 of Hoeflea sp. Classification (GTDB taxonomy): domain Bacteria; phylum Pseudomonadota; class Alphaproteobacteria; order Rhizobiales; family Rhizobiaceae; genus Hoeflea. The sequence continues at coordinate 42,773 of JBLXGF010000005.1, read as the reverse complement.
GAATTTGAGTTCGGTCATGTCCACTCCCCGATGCCAGCACCCCGGCCCGGGTCGTTTGTCCTGTATGGTGAGAAGACGAAAACGGCCGAGCCAGCGAAGCGCTAGCGAATAATGATGCCGCAAATGCAGGTGGCGCGTGCGCCCTGTGCCGTTTTCATACTGGTCTTATCCCCGATTGCACCCGCCCGGTCAAGATGCCGGAGAGCGGCTTTCAGCCGGCGAAAAACCGCACCAGCAACGACACCGAAAGGGCTGCCATCACCAGAGCGATCAACCCGTCCAGCACCCGCCAGGCGGACGCTCTGGCAAACAGCGGCTCGAGCACCCGCGCGCCATAGCCGAGCCCGAAAAACCAGATGAAGGACGCCGACATCGCGCCGATGGCAAAGGCCAGCCGAGCCGAGCCCTCGTAACGCCCGCTCAATCCGCCAACCAGCAGCACCGTGTCGAGATAGACATGCGGATTGAGAAAGGTGAAGGCGAGACAGGTCAGCACCGCAGCCTTCAGCGATCCCGGTCCGGTCTTCGCAGCTTCCAGGCCCGAGGGCGAAAGCGCCCGCTTCAGCGCCAGGAACGCATAGACCGCGAGAAACGCCGCGCCGCCCAGCGTGACTGTGCCGATCAGGATTTTCGAACCCGAAATGATTGCACCAAGCCCGGCAACGCCAAGCCCGATCAGCACCGCGTCCGACAATGCGCAAATCAGGCAAAGGATGAACACATGCTGCCGCAGTAGCCCCTGCCGCAGGATGAAGGCATTTTGCGCGCCGATGGCGATGATCAGCGAGCCGCCGAGCAGAAGCCCGGAAATGGCCGGAGCGAAAAGGAGTGTCATTTCTTCAGAACAATTTCATCTGGTCGGCACCGGCATCGGCGGCTTTGGCTTTGGCCGTCCGCTTGGCTGGCTTTGCAGGCTCATCGGAATGATCAGCCTCGGGTGCGGGCTTTTGCACCTCGGGGCCGGAATTGGCAACCTTGTTGACCAGATCGGAGACGCGTACCGCCTCGAAACAATCGTCCGGCGCCGGCCCCATCAGGTCAGCCACATGCCGTGGCTCCTGGTTCAGGCAATCGAGCCAGCGCGAGAAATCCTCGGGACGGATCACCACCGGCATCCGGTTATGGATCGGCGCAACCTCCTTGTTGGGGCCGGTTGTCAGCACCGCGGCGGTGTCGATCTCGGCCCCGTCAGCGCTCATATAGGTTTCCATCAAGCCGCCAAAGGCGACGATGCCGCCCTGTTTCGGCTTGATCCAGTAGGGCGTGGATTTCTCGTTCGAGCCCTTTGGCGGACGGTGCCATTCGTAAAACCCCGACGCCACGATCAGCACCCGGCGGTGGCGCATGGCGGCGCGGAACGAGGCTTTCTCGGCAGCGGTCTCGGAGCGCGCATTGATCAGCAATGGAAAATCCGCCGGGTCCTTGACCCAACCGGGCAGAAATCCCCAGCGCGCCAGAAGCGCCCGGCGGTCGGTGCGGTTGTCGCCCTCTGCCCGGCGGCGGTCACCGGCAATGATCAGGATCGGCTGCGTCGGCGCAATATTGTAGCGCGGCGGGAAATCCTCGATTTCCTCGAGCCCGAACAGCTCCTGCACCTCTTCCGGGGTTGCCGTTAATGAAAAACGTCCACACATTGCCAATCCATGACGCAAGCCAACAACAGGGTCAAGCAATGACAAGTCAGACAGGCGAGACGGCCACGGGCCCGGCACTGGCGGTTTCCGTGGCGCTTGAACGCGACGGCAGATATCTGCTGGTTCTGCGCGCCAATCCACCTGCGCAGCACATGTATGCGTTTCCCGGCGGCCGTGTCGACCCGGATGAGGCGCTGGACGCCGCGGCCCTGCGTGAGCTGGAAGAGGAGACCGGGTTGAAAGCCACCAATCCCCGTCCCTTCATGACCTTCGACCTGAGCAAGGACGATTCGCGCGAAGCCGGCCGGTCAAATTTCCTGCTGACGGTGTTTGTCGCGGACGATCCGGGTGGAACCGCAATGGCGCTGGACGATGCCAAGGCGGTCGGCTGGTACACCCCGGAAGAAATCCGCGAATTGCCCGTACCGCAAAGTATGACCACCTGCATGGACATTCTGGCACAACAGCTCCAGGCGCGGTAATTATGAAAGCCTCGGAATCCGGCGTGTGACTAAAGCTGGAACGATCTGAATCCGGCAACAGGCGCAGTTGAATTTCGCCATCCGCGCTGAATATTTCGGACAGCCTGCGGAACGCCAAATAACGTTGACCTTGACCGGCGACTCATACTCAGAAGAGGCCGCGCGAGCAGGCTGCAGCACTTGGCGAAAGGCCGGACGCCGTCAACTGCCCAACCGATACCAGCTAGTCTGCAATAAGGAAGTTTCGCATGGCCCGGACCGTCAAGATTCTCGATGGAGGCATGAGCCGTGAACTGACCAGACTTGGCGCCCGGCTGGTGCAACCCGAATGGTCGGCTCTGGCTCTGATGGAAAGCCCCGAGATTGTCCGTCAGGTTCATGCCGAATTCATCGATGCCGGCGCTGACGTGATCACCACCAATTCCTATGCGCTGGTGCCGTTCCACATCGGCGAGGAACGATTTCAAAGCCAGGGCGCTTCGCTCATCGAATTGTCTGGCCGTCTGGCACGGGAAGCTGCCGATGCCCGTGCCGACCGCAATGTTCTGGTCTGCGGCTCCCTGCCCCCTATATTCGGCTCTTATGAACCACAGAATTTCGATCCTTCCCGGGCGCAAGACTATCTGTCGGTGCTGGTCGGCAATCTCGCGCCCTATGTCGATGTCTGGCTCGGCGAAACGCTCAGCCTGATTGCGGAAGCCGAGGCGGTCAATTCGGCGGTGGCCGCCACCGGTAAACCGGTGTGGATTTCATTCACCTTGCAGGACGAACCCAACGCGCTCGACTCAACGTCAAGACTGCGTTCCGGCGAAACTGTAGCTGAAGCCGCCCGCTGGGCCGCCAAGTGCGGCATCGAGGCGTTGCTGTTCAATTGCTCCCGGCCCGAAGTCATGCAGGCTGCCGTCGCCGAAGCTGCCTCGGTTTTCCGCCAAACCGGTGCGGAAACCGAAATCGGCGTCTATGCGAATGCCTTCGAGGACGAAACAGCTGGCGAGAGGGCCAATGAAGGCCTCAGCGGCATGCGCGCCGAACTTGAAGGCGAAGGCTATCTCAGCTTCGCCCGGGCCTGGGTGGCAGCCGGTGCGACGCTGGTCGGCGGATGTTGCGGCATCGGCGCCGATCAGATCAGGCGTCTGGCGCAAGAGCTGAAGACCTGAGACGGCATCGTATCAACCGAATGCGAGCCCGCTTGATTGGCGCCAGCCGCGGTATGCCGCCATTTTGCCCCCATGAACGGTGCCGGTTTCCCGGCCCTGGTGACAAGATACGTGAAATCGGCAGCGTCAGCGTCACCCGCGACGGCGGGATCATCGCCCATGAGCTGACATTTGCCTTTATGGTCCGCGCCTTCCTGCCCGAAACCCGCATCCTCAAATACACGCCACATATCCGAGGCGGGATTTCATCAGACAATGTCTTGGTGTATGGGAGCGGTCATGATGCGTCGCTTGTTCCTGATCATAATCCTGCTGACATCGGTATTGCTGACCTCAGGCAGCCCTTCGGCGTGGGCGCAAGACAGCACTGAAGATGCCATTGCCTCCCCGGACTTGCCGACTCCGCCCTACGAAGCGAGATTATTGCGGCTTGCCGAGATCATCGGATCAATCCAGTATCTGAGGAATCTGTGCAATCCGGAGGGGGAAGACGGCTGGCGCGAGAACATGCAGGCGCTGCTTGACAGCGAGACCGCCGGCGAGCCTGGCCGGCGCGAGCAACTCACCGCGGGATACAATCGCGGTTTTCGTGCTTTCGCCTCGGTTTACACGGTTTGCACAGCTTCAGCACTTGTGGCAGAGGAGCGATACCGTCACGAAGGTGCCACACTCATTGCAGAAATTGTGGCACGTTACGGAAATTGACAGTTTGTTAACCGATATCGCTTCTGCCCCGTGCCGAAACGTTTCAAGCCGTGCTACGGTGTTAACGAGATAGTAAGTAAGAGTTGGCCCGCATGACACATCCTACAGTCCATACGCCCGATGAACTCGATGACCTGATCATCCAGGAAAAACTCCAGGTGGCTCTTGAGTTGCAGCATGATGCCTGGGCCGAGAGCACGGCTGATGGCATTGAGCCGGAGATTATTGCCGACGCCGCAATGATCACCGCCATTCGGGAAACGGTTCGCGCATTGGGAGAGGACCAGGCGGAAGCCCTGGTCGAATCACTCAGGGGCCGCATCTTGGCCGGTGAGTTTTCGCCCGAACGCATTCTTCAATAGGATTATTGACGGGGAGCGAAGTGGTCAGCAAGCGCAAGAGCGGATTTGGCACGAACTGTTTGAGTTTGCGACCGGCCGCCATGGTTGCGGTGCTGATGATTGGCGTTTCCGGTCCAGCTCTGGCATTGAGCGAACTCAAACCGGTGCAGCCGCCAGCCACCGATTTGCCACAAGCAGCGCCTCTGCCGCCGCTTGACGAACCAACCATCGGACTGGATGGCGGTCTGCCGGCACCAAATCCAGTCATTCGCGAAACACCCCAATCCCCAGCCGAAGATATCTCCCCTGCTGTTACAGATGACGTGACTGTGGAGATCATCAACGATCTGGCGCAGCTACCCGAATCAGCGCTGCGTATGCGCGAACTGATTCTCCAGGCCGCCGCAACGGGGGATCCGGACAAACTCCGGTCTCTGCTCGGCTCCGGGCCCAACGCCACAAGATTGGCTCAGGGACAAACCGATGCCGATCCGGTGGAGTATCTGCGCTCGATTTCCGGCGATGCGGAAGGCCAGGAAATCCTGGCGATCCTCATCGATCTTCTCAACGCCGGATTTGTCCGCGTTGACGCGGGCAAACCCAATGAAACCTATGTCTGGCCTTATTTCGTTGCCCTGCCGCTCGAAAGCCTGACGCCCCCCCAGAAGGTCGAGCTGTTGCGGCTGGTCACAGCCGGCGATGTCGAGGACATGAAGGCCTACGGCGCCTACAACTTCTACCGGGTCGGGATCTCCCCTGATGGGGAGTGGCGCTTCTTCATGGCCGGCGACTGATCCGGGCAGCCCTTGCCTGCGGCCACGTGGCCACCTACCTGTCCCCTCAACAGTAAAGCCCAATCATCCGGAGTGCCGCACCGTGCCAGCCCTGATCCTTCCCGACCGGAACATCGTCCAAGTGGATGGCGCTGACGCCGGACATTTTCTCCAGAACCTGATCACCGCCAACCTCGATGCGATCAAACCCGGCGAAGTCCGGCCCACCGCCCTGCTCACTCCGCAAGGAAAGATTCTGTTCGATTTCCTGATCTCGAAATCGACTGACAGCGGTTATCTCTGCGATATCAGGGCGGACCAGACCGCCGATTTCATCCGCAGGCTCACACTTTACAAGCTGCGTGCCGCCGTCACGTTCCAGACAGCCACAGATACGCCTGTGATCGCCGGATGGGATGGCAATGCTCCGGAGGGTGCTTTGAGCGACATGCGCTTTCCGCAAGAGGCCCATGTCTGGCGGCTGTACGGCATCGGTTCCGTCCTTGATGCCGAACGGCCGGCATGGGACGCGATCCGGGTGGCCCATGGCGTCGCCGAATCCGGCTCCGACTTTGCGCTGTCGGATGTGTTTCCCCATGATGTGCTGATGGACAAGAATGGCGGCGTTGACTTCAGGAAAGGCTGTTACGTTGGCCAGGAAGTTGTTTCCCGCATGCAGCACCGCGGAACCGCCCGGCGCAGGGTCGCCACCGTAACGGCTGAATCAGAGCTGCCTGTGACCAGCGAGCCAGGAACAGAGTTCGACATCCGGGCGGGCGACAAATCCGTGGGCAGCCTTGGCACGATCTCCGGCACATCAGCGCTGGCAATTGTTCGGACCGACCGGGTGGCCGATGCGCTGGCTAAGGACATTGCGCTGACCGTGGAGGGAATTCCGGTCACTTTGACCTTGCCAGGCTGGGCCGGTTTATCCTTTAACAATGGTGACCCGAACACACCGGATGCCTGACCGATGCCCCCAGCCGAAAAAGCCCCCCGCGCCTGGCAGCGCATGCTCTCAGGCCGCAGACTGGATCTGCTCGATCCCTCGCCGCTGGACGTCGAGATTTCCGACATAGCGCAAGGACTGGCGCGTGTGGCGCGCTGGAACGGCCAGACCCGCGGCGATCACGCATTTTCCGTTGCGCAGCATTCCTTGATGGTGGAGGCAATTGTCGAACGGCTTACAGGAGCTTCACCCCAGACCCTGCAGCTTGCATTGCTGCATGATGCGCCGGAATATGTCATTGGCGACATGATCTCGCCCTTCAAGGCCGTGGTCGGCGGCGGATACAAGACTGTGGAAGCCCGGCTGGAGTCGGCCATCCACATCCGCTTCGGTCTTCCGCCGGTGACGCCGAAAACCATCAAGACGCTGATCAAGCGCGCGGATCAGATCGCAGCCTATTTCGAAGCGACCGAACTGGCCGGTTTCGATGACGAGGAGGCACGCGCCATTTTCGGACCGCCACGCGGTATCACCTGCGATATGCTTGATGTGGCGCCTCGCCCTGCCGCTGAGGTTGAAAAAATGTTTGTTCAGCGTTTCGAGGCAATCGAGGCCCTGCGCCATGAGAGAGAAGGCTGACCCATGTCCTACATTCTTGTCTGCCGCCTCAACCAGATCGCCGAGACCGCTGTGTTGCATGGCGCGCGCGAAATGGTGAGTCTGCTTGCCGAAAACCAGCACTTCCACCGCCCCGCGGTCATCGAGGAGAACCGCCACCTCAAGCTCGGCCTCAATGACATTTCAGAATCCCGTCCCGGCCTGACGCCCCCTGGCGAAGCCCACGTCGAACGCCTGATCAAATTCGCCCATGGCTGGGACCAGCGCGCGCCTCTGGTGATTCACTGCTGGCTGGGAATTTCCCGCTCACCTGCCGCCGCAGCAATCACCGCTCTGGCCCTTGAGCCGGACCAGGACGAGGTCGCCTTGGCCGAGCGGTTGCGCGCCGCATCTCCCTTTGTCACACCCAATGCGCGGCTGATAGAAATCGGTGATTCCCTGCTCGGCCGGCAGGGGCGGCTGATCCGCGCCATCAAGGCCATCGGCCGGGGTGCTGATGCCTTTGAGGGCGGCCGTATCTGCCTGACCATCCGGCCCGGCGATGATGTGCCGGCCGCCACCCCGGACCGTCCCGCAGGTCTTGGCTGAGCACGGCCATGGACACTGATCTCATCCCTCCCCTGCGGATTGGCCTCAACGCCGCCATTGTTGCGGTTACCAATGACACGCCGAGCATTCTGGCGGTCCCGGCCTCCCCCGGTGAAGGACCGGCCGACGGTTTGCCGTTTGGCCAGTTCGACCCGGCGCGGGACCGGACCTTCGAAGCCAGCCTGCGCTCGAGTGTGGAAAGCCAGACGGCTTTGCATCTGGGATATGTCGAACAGCTCTACACATTCGGCGATCGCGGGCGTCATATGCGCAGCGATGAAGCCAGGGACAATGGCAGTCCGCATCTGGTCTCGGTGGGATATCTGGCGCTGACCCGTGCAGACGCCGAAAACCCCGAAGCCCTATATGCGACCGGGGCGCGCTGGCGCGACTGGTATCAGCTGTTCCCATGGGAGGATTGGCGCCGGGGCCGTCCGGCAATGCTCGACACGGCGATCCTTCCCAGACTGTTGCCCTGGGCCGGAGAGCCGGTGGAACGGCAACAGGCTCCCGGACGAAAGGCGCGGATCCGGCTGGCCTTCGGATTGGGGGACTTTCCCTGGGACGAGGAACGGGTGCTCGACCGCTATGAACTCCTCTACGAAGCCGGTCTGCTGAGCGAGGCTGTGGCCGATCAACGGGTGACATCCACCGGACTTGCAGCGCAGCTTGGCCATGCCATGCGCTTTGACCACCGGCGCATCGCCGCCACCGCGGTGCAGCGGCTCAGAGCCAAGATCAAGTATCGCCCGGTGGTGTTCGAACTTATGCCGCCGGAATTCACACTGACGGAACTGCAGACAACGGTGGAGGCGATTTCAGGCCGCCACCTGCACAAGCAGAACTTCCGAAGGCTGGTCGAGGGCGCTGAACTGGTCGAACCAACCGGCGCCTCAAGCTCGGCGACCGGCGGCCGCCCCGCAGCGCTCTACCGCTTCCGCGCCAAGATCCTGGAAGAACGCCCGGCGCCGGGGCTGAGGCTCGGCGGGCGGGGATAACCGAAAACCGGAACCACAAGCGATGCTTGCACTCCAGGGTCCAACTCTCTGAAAATCAACCGCTTTCGCCTGCACGCAACTGCGACTCGAATCCGGCCCGGTCAGACTGCACCTTCTCCAGAACATCGCGCATGGCGTTTGGCCGGTCATCGTAAGCGCCGCTCCATATCACGATTTCGAGAATGATCGGAGCGAGGTCGCGTCCCTTCTGCGTCAGGCTGTAGATGAAGCTGCGGCGATTGTCGGGATCGCGGCTTTTCTCGACGATCCCCTCCGCTTCCAGATGCTTCAGCCGGTCAATCAGGATGTTGGTCGCGATCCCCTCTTCAGCCTGCAAGAATTCGCTGTAGGTCCGTTTGCCCCGCAGCATGATCTCGCGAATGATCAACAAACTCCATCGATCGCCAAAGGTATCAAGCCCATAGGCGACCGGACAGCCGGAGGTGCGTTTTCTGGTTTCAGCTTTCATTTCGCGATCATAAAAAAATAGCTTGCAAAACACAATACGTGGGATTAACAAATCACGTATTGCATTTTGCAAGTCAAATGGAGATCACACATGCCCATTACGCTCACCCTCACCCAAGGCGCCCTCCCCGAAGGACAGGAAGCCGTCGCCATCGCCCGGATCACCGATTCGTTTCTCAAGCATCACGCCCTGTCCGGAAACAAGGTGATGACACCCAACGTCACCGCCCATGTCGCCCTTCTGCCCAAAGGCCACACTTTTGCTGGCGGCAAGCCTGTCGAAGGCGCCTGGGTCGAAACCAAGACACCGTCCTTTGCGCTGGCCGACCATGACGTGCAAACCGCGTTCTTCGGCGAGGCGACGCAGATCCTGCATGAGCTCTCGGGCGGCAAACTCGACAAGGACCGCATCTGGGCAAACGGCGTTCATACTGTCGACGGGACATGGAACATTGATGGCAAGGCGATGACCAACGCCGAAATCGGTGCCGCTGTTTCCAACGGGTGACGCTGTCAGTCCCCGGATGCATGACCCCGGTCCAATGACTGCAATATCCGGCGGCAAGCGCCGTGGCCGATGCATCGGATCTGCCGGGACGGAGAGCAAAGCTTTCCGTCCGGGCCACCAGCCACACTCAAGGATGCAGATAATGACCACTCAGCCTCCAGGGCCGGATGTTCCGGACCGCCTGCTCCACACGATGCTCCGCGTCGTCGATCTCGAACGGTCTGTCGCCTTCTACCGCGATGCCCTGGGCATGCGGGAACTGCGTCGGGAAGACTATCCGGATGGACAGTTCACTCTGGTGTTTCTCGGCTATGGTGACGAAGCTGACAATTCAGCCATTGAGCTGACTTACAATTACGGCGGGACTAACTACACCCACGGCAGCGGCTTCGGACATGTAGCTGTCGCTGTCGCGGACATTCGCGCCGCCTGCGAGCGCCTGTCTGAAATGGGCGTCACCATCATCCGCGGCCCGGGTCCCATGATGCATAAGCCAACCAACGGAAAGCGCGATTTCATCGCCTTCATCGAGGATCCGGACGGCTACCGCATCGAGCTGATTTCGGCTTGAAAACCGCTCACCCGACATTTTTCATCACAACACGGAGATCCATCATGCCACTGGTACGCATTTTTCACCCTGCGGGACACGACCGGTCCTATTCCTCCGCCCTGAGCAAGGGAGTGCATCGCGCACTGGTCAGCGCCTTCGGTGTCCCGGAAGACGATTTCTTTCAGATCATAACTGAACATCAGGCCGGAACCGGGTTGTTGAGCCCCGAAACATTTCTCGGAATTGCCCATTCAGCCGATCTCGTCATTGTGCAGATCACTTGCGCAGAGGGGAGGACTGCTGATCAGAAGAAAGCCCTTTTCAGCGCTATCGCTGGCAATCTCGGCACGGACGCCAGCGTGCCCGAGGCCGACGTGCTGATCAATCTGATCGAAACCCGCCGGGAGAACTGGTCCTTTGGCAACGGTGAAGCGCAATTTGCGTGACGCCGCCCCTTGCACAATGCCGCCATGCAGCAAGCCACATGGCGGCATCAGACAGGTATCACCTTGGGAATAACGTCAACTCGCCTCGGCCATCGCGATGGCGTCAGCACCGGCGGGAATGCGCATCGGCGAGGCGGGATCAGTGACAGCGTACCACACCGCCTCTGCCACATCGGAAGCAGCGGTGCCGGCTGGCGCTCCCATTCCTGCAAACACACTCTCGGCATATCCCGCATAGGCGTCCGGAATGCCGCCCTCCATCCGGGGCCGTGCGTTCTCGCTAAAGCGGGTCGGTGACCGGCCTGGCTCGATCACAGCCAGCCGGATATTGAATTGCCGGAGTTCCAAAGCCAGCGATTGGGTAAAGGCCGTGACAGCGGATTTGCTGGCCGTATAGGCCGACAGCAACGGCAGTGGGGCCAGTGTCACACTGGACGTGACATTGACGATGACCCCCGCCTTACGCTCCCGGAACTGCGGCAGCACCGCCTGGGTCATCTCCATTGTGCCGAACGTGTTGGTCTCGAATATCTCCCGGACGGTCGCCATCGCAGTGGTCTCAAACACCCCGAGCAGGCCGATACCGGCATTGTTGACCAGCGCATCGATCGGTCCGGCGGCCTCGACCGCCGCACGGATGCTGTCCGGGTCATCGATATCGAGAGAAAGCACGGTCAGATTGTCTGAAACAGGCAGCAGGCTGTGATCCGGCTTGCGCATCGTGGCGATCACGTTCCAGTCGCGTTCGAGAAAGTGGCGGGCGGTCTCCAGCCCGAACCCGGATGAGCATCCGGTAATGAGTATGGTTTTCATGGCAGCTCCTTTGGTTTGAACTGACATCAGGATAGACGGCGCTATCCGGACGATCTATAATCCAAAATCCAAATATCATTTGCAGGAGTCCTGAATGATCGATCCGCTGGAGGAAATCGTCACTCTGCTGCGTCCTGCTGCACCTTTTTCCAAGCTTGCCAGCGGGGCCGGCCAGTGGAGTGTGCAGCGTGCGGAATTCGGGCGGCCGTTCTTTTGCGTGCTGCTCGAAGGGTCCTGCCTGCTTGCCGTGGATGATCATGCCCCTGTCACCCTTCGTGAAGGCGACTTTGTGTTGATCCCGTCAGCACACAACTTCACCATGTCCAATCTTGATCCGGGAGGTGCAGACGCCATTGACCCGTCGATCGCCTCAAAGCTTGATGGCGAAATCAGGCACGGGCGGCAGGACGGTCCGCCTGATGTGCGCTTGCGTGTGGGGTACTGTGTCTTCGGCTCTCCCGATGCAGCCCTGCTGGTCTCGCTGCTGCCTCAGCTCATCCACATCCGCGATGATCTGCGACTGTCAGCTCTCACCCAGCTGGTCAGCGATGAATCGCGGGCCAGGCGGCCGGCCCGCGACGTCATCATGCAACGTCTGCTCGAGGTGCTGCTGATCGAAGCGCTCCGTTCGGTCTCAGGTACTGAAGTATCGCCAGGCCTGCTGCGCGGACTAGCGGACGAACGGCTGACACTGGCAATCCGGGCCATGCACGAAAGCCCGACGAAGCGGTGGACGGTTCCCGAGCTGGCCCGGCAAGCGGGTCTGTCGCGCTCGGCCTTTTTCGACAGGTTCCAGCGCCTGGTCGGAATGGCGCCAATGGAATATCTGCTTGCCTGGCGCATGGCGCAGGCCAAGACCATGCTACGGCAACGTGACATCGGCGTGGGAGAAATCGCGGGGCGCGTCGGCTATGGGTCTGCCAGCGCTTTCAGCGTTGCCTTTACCCGGCATGTCGGCCTGCCGCCGTCGCAATTTGCGCAGCAGGAAATCGATCAGCGGTGAACTATTGCACAACGTAACCACCCGGCGCGCGCCGCGAGCGCCCTCATGCAACAGCTGTCACAACCATTCGGCCACCATCGCGCGCCCGCTCAGGACAATGTCTCCATCCACCGGCGCAGCTTGTAGGCCGTGGTTGTCTCATCGATTTCGACATCCTCGAACCGGACCGGCGCACCATCGGCGATTGCCCGCTTCAGCCGAACATTGTGCGCCAGCCCTAGCGGCAGATAGCCTGCAGCCACAGACGCCTTGGCCGGACGCAAGCCACCGGTCACGGTATAGCCGCCCTCCCCGTCGAGGATCTCGCCGGCAGCCAGATCGCGCTTGGCGATGGCCGCGACATCCCCGTTGAAATGCCGCGCGACACCCGTCGGCTCTCCACGCAACCCGACTGAGGCAACCGACACCGGCAGTTCAAGCCCGATCAGGTGCCAGCGTTTGTAGAGCGATGAGTAGCGGCCGCTGTCATCGGTTCGTACCAGATATTCCTGGAAGCAGTTGCGCAGATATTCCGTGTCCCCCTCAAACACCACCCAGACACCCTGCCTGATGTCGTAAGGCACCGGCGTGCCGTCGCGCGTCAGGGAAGACGCAACCTCGACCATGCCCTTCTGCTCAAGATGGCCGCCTTCCGATTTGGGCCGCATGATGTTGGCCAGATCCTCGGCGCCGCCGACCGGGAACTGCAAGCCGTTGCTCGGAACCATCAGACCGGTCGCGTTGGCGATTGCCGACGATTCGATTGCCGGCTTGGAGCCGTCGAGAAACGAGTTGAACATCTTCGGGTTTAGCCGTCCGCGCTCGGCGGCTTCGCGGGTAACGCCCCAATGGTCCCATACCGTCTCAGGCGTTGATTTGCGGAATTCAGGCAGCCATTTGTGCCCGCGCCCCGCCGCCGTCACGTTGAAGCCGCAGGTGCGCGCCCAGTCGACTAGGTCGCAGGTCAGGGCCGGCTGGTCACCATAGGCCATGGAGTAGATCACGCCGGCAGCTTCAGCTTTTCGCGCCAGCGCATAGCCGCAAAACGCATCCGCTTCGACCGTGACGTTGATCACATGCTTGCCGTTATCAAATGCCCCGAGGATATGATCGATTGCCGCGACCGGCGCGCCGGTGCATTCGATGACAATGTCGACCGCCGGATGGGCGACAAGCGCCTGCCAGTCATCGCCGACATGGGTCCCTCCGTCTTTGGCTGCCTGGTCAAGCGACGTGGCCGCAAACCGCTCGGGTTCCCAGCCGGCGAACTCCATGTTCGAGCGCGCATTTGCCGGCGACAGATCCGCCACGCCGATCAGATGAATGCCCGCAAGCCTGCGCACCTGCGACAGGAACATGGTGCCGAACTTGCCCGCACCGATCATCCCGACGCGAATAGGATCACCGTTCTCGGCACGCTGGTTCAACATTGAAAACAGGTTCATTGTGGCATCTACCTCCCTTGCCAATCGCTTCCCGCAGGGCCTCCCAACCCGGCACATGGTCTCTTCTATCGCAATTTGATGCCCGCAGCGAGAACCGTGTGATGCACCCAATCAGCCAGATTTCCCTGAAAAAACCTCTGTATAGACAGCCCGTTCCGATCAAAACCTGACCGCTTCAGTTTACAATCACACATTCGCCACGTTAGCCTTTGGTCGCAATCGGGCTTATTATTGGCCGTTTGAAACGCATCAGCAGTCCGCCATAAGCGGTAGGCTAAGGCGAAATCAATAGCATCGGCAAACGACCGGCCGTTCGAAAACAAGACGGGAGGAACGAATGTACAAGAAAATCATGGTACCCGTGGATCTTGCACACATCGATAAGTTGGCGCGTGCTTTGGACACCGCTGCAAATCTGGCGAAATCCTATCATGCACCAGTGACTTATGTCGGCGTGACATCATCAGTACCCGGACCTCTTGGTCATAATCCGGAAGAATATTCAAATAAACTGACCGATTTTGCTGCAACCCAGGCCAAAGCCCATGGCATTGAAGCCGACGGCAAGACCGTGGTCAGCCATGATCCGGCAGTTGATCTGGACGACGCGCTGATCAAGGCCGTGAATGAAACCGGCAGTGACCTCGTGGTCATGGCGACACATATTCCAAATGTTGCCGACCATATCTGGCCTTCGAATGGCGGCCGGATTGCCACCCACACCAATGCATCGGTCTTTCTCGTGCGCGGCTAAGCGCAGAGGACGGCACGCGCCAAAATAAAACACAAACGGGAGAACACTCAATGAGCGACAACAACGAACCGGGAATTCCGGCGCCGGAAGGCCCGGCGACCCCGATCGATACAGAATACGAGGTCGGTCAGGACAATATATCCATGTCAGTTGGCCCGTTCGGCCTCGACATCCACAATCCGGTCTTTGCAATCTCCGGATTGACCATTGTCGCCTTTGTCTTTGTCACCCTGGCATTCCAGGAAAGCACAGGCGCGGCTTTTAACGATCTGCGCAACTGGCTGACCGGTACCTTTGACTGGTTCTTCCTCACCGCCGCCAACATCTTCGTCCTGCTGTGTCTGTTCCTGATTGTCTCGCCTTACGGCAGGGTCCGCATCGGCGGCAAGGACGCCACACCGGATTATTCCTATTCCGGCTGGTTCGCGATGCTGTTTGCCGCCGGCATGGGCATCGGACTGATGTTCTATGGCGTCTCCGAGCCGATCTCGCACTTTTCCTCCTCGGTGGCGGAGGGCGCTGGTTCGCCCGACAGCTGGGCGCCGCTCGGCGGGGCAGCGGGCAACACGGCCGAGGCACGTGATCTCGGCATGGCCGCGACGATCTTCCACTGGGGCCTGCATCCCTGGGCGATCTATGCCGTCGTCGCACTGGCGCTGGCGCTGTTTTCCTACAACAAAGGCCTGCCGCTGACGATGCGCTCGGTGTTCTATCCGATTTTCGGCGAACGCGTCTGGGGCTGGACCGGCCACGTCATCGACATTCTGGCCGTCTTTGCCACTCTGTTCGGTCTGGCAACATCGCTGGGCTTCGGTGCGGAACAGGCCAATGCCGGTCTCAACCATATCTTCGGCATCCCGGTAAGCGACGTGTCCAAGGTTGTGCTTATCGCTGCGATCACGGGGATCGCGCTGATGTCGGTGGTTGCCGGCCTCGATGCCGGGGTTAAACGCCTGTCCGAAATCAACATGGTCCTGGCTGCCCTGCTGCTGGTCTTCGTTCTGCTCGTCGGACCGACAATGGCCATCATCACCGGCTTCTTCCACAACCTCTATGAATATGCCCGCTACCTGCCGGAACTCTCCAACCCGTTCGGACGCACGGATGACAATTTCCGCCAGGGCTGGACAGCATTCTACTGGGCCTGGTGGATTTCCTGGTCACCATTTGTCGGCATGTTCATCGCCCGCGTCAGCCGCGGACGCTCGGTGCGCGAGTTTCTGACCTGCGTTCTGATCATCCCGTCGCTCGTCTCGGTGTTCTGGATGACGGTTTTCGGTGGCACAGCCATCAGCCAGCTGGTCAATGATGGCTATCAGCTCGTCGTCGACGCGCCGCTGGAACTGAAGCTGTTTGCCATGCTCGAAGGCTTGCCGTTGCAGTCGATCACCTCGTTCATCGCCATCGTGCTGGTGATCGTGTTCTTCGTCACATCGTCGGACTCCGGCTCGCTGGTGATCGACACGATCACGGCCGGCGGTAAAGTCGACGCACCGGTGCCGCAACGCATCTTCTGGGCCAGCTTCGAAGGCCTGGTTGCTATCGCGCTGCTGCTTGGCGGAGGATTGGGAGCGCTTCAGGCCATGGCGGTCTCGACCGGCTTCCCGTTCACGATCGTGCTGCTGCTCGCCTGCTTCGCCATCATAAAAGGCTTGCACAGCGAACCGCGCTGAGAACCAAGGGGCCGCCAGAGATGGCGGCCTTTTTTCTGACCAAGTGCAATTAAGACAAATCTGGAGCGCTTCATGATGTCCGGCCTGTTGCCAGCATCATTTCCTGCTCGACGAAACAGACAGACAGATTAAATCGCGGCACCAACCTGCCGGCCACGCCAGAGAATGAACAGGCCGGAAACGACGATCAGTCCTGATCCAACCATCATTGCACCATTCAGCCGTTCACCGAACAGCAGGATCCCGAGCGCGATGCCAAACAGCAACCTTGTGTATCTGAACGGAGTAACCGCGGATACTTCCCCGGTGCGCATCGCCTTCATCAGGCACGAATAGGCGCCAACGCCCGCCAGAACAGCCCCGAACACGTAGAGTGATGTTTCGCCATCCGGCATCACAAAGGGCACAGCTTGCCAGGCCGCGTACAAAGCGCCGGCAACGACAATGGACAGAAAACCGTACAGTCCGAGAATTGCAGTGCTCAACATTGCGGGGGCTGCACGGCTCGCCAGATCCCGTCCCGCAAATCCGATCATGCCGAGAATGGCCAGAAACGACAACATCGAAAAACTGTCTGTGCCCGGCTGAAGGATGACCACCACCCCGATCAGTCCGACGAATATAGCAGTCCACCGGCGCCAGCCCACTTTCTCGCCGAACACCAGCGCTGCGCCTGCGACCACAACCAGCGGCGTCGCCTGCAGGATGACTGTTGCCGCCGACAACGGGATCAGCGACAGCGCAAGCACATAAAACAATCGGCCGGTGATCTCGAAGACAACGCGGACCATCATCGGCCGCGAAACAACGCCCGGATTGTAAAGAGGTTCCCTGTTGAAAAGCGCCACCATGGCAAAGACGAGGGCTCCACCGAGACCGAAGAACACGAGCACCTGTCCGACCGGCAGCTTCACTGAAGCTGCTTTGACAAAGGCATCCTCCACGGCAAAGATGGCCATTGCCGCAATCATCCAGGCACTGCCTGCAAGATTGGCCTTGCGGTCCGTCGCAATATGAGCTGTCACATGAATTCCAATACTGGTTCTCGCCTCGTCACGCGCGGGCGCTGAACCAGTTAGCCGGATTGGCCTCAGGCTTCAATTGTTGAGTTGACCTTGAGCAGGAACGGCCGAAACAGCCCTTTCAGGTGATCGCCATATCCAGTCCGATATCCAGTGTCGGTGCGGCCATGGTGATCTTTGAGGTGGAGATGTAATCAACACCGGTTTCGGCAATGGCTTGAATCGTGTCGAGATTGACATTGCCGGAGGCTTCAAGCGTGATCCGCCCCCGATCGCGAGTGTTGTTCATCGCAACGGCTTCAAGCAACGTGTCAGGCCCCATGTTGTCGAGAAGGCAGACATCCGCACCTTCGTCCAGAACCACCTGGAACTGCTCGAGCGTATCGACTTCGATCTCGACCTTGACCAGATGCCCGGCGAAGGCCTTGGCTGCCCGCAGTGCTTCAGCGATCCCGCCTGCCACCGCAATGTGATTGTCCTTGATCAGGATGGCGTCATCGAGCCCGTAGCGATGCGATGAACCGCCACCACAGCGCACGGCATATTTCTCTACGCCGCGCAGCCCCGGAATGGTCTTGCGCGTGCAGGTGACTTTTGCCGAAGTGTGAGCAATGGCATCGGCAAAGCGCGCTGTGTGTGTGGCGATTCCCGACAGATGCATGAGGTAGTTCAGCGCCACCCGTTCTGCGGACAGCAACCCGCGTGCCGGGCCGGAAATCCGGGCGACCATCGTGCCGGGTTCCACCCGTGCCCCGTCATGCACCAGTGCTTCAAACCGGATTGCCGGGTTGATCAGCCGGAATGCTGTTTCGGCAAGCGGCAGCCCGGAAATGATCCCGGCCTCTCGGCAATTCATCCCGGCCGTCGCCTGCCGGTCCGGGCCGATAGTGGCGTTGGAGGTGATGTCGCCTGCGCGGCCGAGATCCTCGAGCAGAGCTGCACGCACCTGGTCCTCGACCATCAATTGGGGAAGCTCGGGAAGAAATGCAGCGGACATTGTTCAGCTCTCCAGCAGGTCGGGGATGATGGCGTGCGCCTGATCGAGCGTCACCAGCGTGCGCCGTTTCCACGCCGCCTGTTCTTCGGGGTAGTCGGTGCGAAAATGCCCGCCCCGGCTTTCAGTGCGGTTGAGCGCGCAAACCGCGATCAGTTTCGCCGTGGTGATCACATTGTCGAACCGCACGGAATGGCTTTCCCGGGCGAGATGCAGAATTGTCGCAAGAGCCTCGCGCATTCCCTCACCATCACGCAACACACCCAGATGAGTGCTCATGGTCTTGCGCAAGGCGATCATGTTGGGATGGTCGTTTTCCGTGATGTACTCGCTCGTCGTCACCGATCCGTCCTGCCAGCTCTTCGGGGCGTCAGGCTTGATTTCGGCCTTCAGTGTCTCGGCAATGCGGGCGGAGAAAACCACTGCCTCCAGCAGCGAGTTCGACGCCAGCCGGTTGGCCCCATGCGCCCCTGTGGAGGTGCACTCGCCGCAGGCCCAGAATCCCGGCAGCGATGAGCGTCCATTGTTGTCGGTCCAGATACCGCCCATGAAATAATGCGCAGCCGGAATGACCGGAATCATCTCCCTGGCCGGATCGATACCGGCTTCCTGGCAATAGCCAAAGACGGTGGGAAATTCCGCCGCGAAGTCGTGAACGGCGGTACGGCAATCAAGAAACGCGCCCCTGCCCGCCTTGACTTCTGCAAAGATACCCCGCGCCACCACATCGCGCGGCGCGAGCTCGGCATCGGGGTGCAGAGGCCGCATGAAGCGCTCACCGGAAGAATTGTGCAAAGTCGCGCCGTGGCCGCGCAACGCCTCCGTTGCCAGCGGTGCCGGGTCCTTGCCGACATTGATTGCGGTGGGGTGAAACTGCACGAATTCCATATCGGCCAGCCGTGCGCCGGCGCGCGCCGCCATGCCGATGCCACCGCCGCGTGCTTCGGTCGGGTTGGTCGTCACCTCGTAGAGATGGCCGATACCACCGGTCGCCATCACCACATTCGAGCCGGTGACCCGGTGCAGCTCTTCACCGCTTCCGGCTTTGTCACGGGCAACCACGCCGGTCACCTTGCCGTCTTCGACAATCAGATCCTCGACCACATAGCCTTCCAGCACACGGATCGACGGCGTGTTGCGCACCGAAGCCACCAGGGCTTCCATAATGGCGCGCCCGGCCATATCGCCCTTGACCCGGACTATGCGGCTTTCGGAATGCGCGGCTTCGCGGCTGACAGCGAGATGGCCTTCCAGGTCACGATCGAACGGCACGCCATACGCGAGCAAATCATGAATCCGGTCGGAGGCTTCCGATGCCATGGTGCGGATAATGGCTTCATCGACAATGCCGTCACCGGCGACAATCGTATCGGTGACGTGGCTTTCGATGGTGTCCCCCGGCCCGACCGCCGCGGCAATGCCTGCCTGCGCCCAGGCCGAAGAGGCGCCCCGGCCAATGGGTGCAGCCGCCAGAACCGTGACAGCCTTGGGCGCCAGTTTGAGCGCGCAGAACAGCCCGGCAAGCCCGCCGCCAATGATGACGACCTCATCGGATCGCTTGACGGTTTGCGGCTGATGGACAGCGATTGCGGTGGACGCCATGACATGCTCCCTGCTGGGTACGAGCGGCCTTGGGGCCACCGGGCCAGACCGTCAGTTTTTCAGATTGACCATCCGCTCGACCGCCAGCCGGGCGCGATCGGCGATCGCAGGATCGACCACCACTTCCTCGGTCATGGTGAGCAGGCTGTCGAGGATCTTGGGCAGGGTGATGCGTTTCATATGCGGGCACAGATTGCACGGCTTGATGAACTCGACGCCTTCGACTTCGCTCTCGATGTTGGAGGCCATCGAGCATTCGGTCACCAAGAGCACCCGCGACGGCCGCGTGTCCTTGACATAATTGATCATGCCCGAGGTCGAACCGGAATAATCGCAGACCGCGATCACGTCAGGATGGCACTCCGGGTGACCGATGATCTCGATGGTCGGATCGGCTTCCTTGTAGGCCAGCAATTCCTCTGCCGTGAAGCGCTCGTGCACTTCGCAATGGCCCTTCCAGGTCAGGATCTTCTTCTTGGTCTGCTTGGCGACATTCATCGCCAGATATTCGTCCGGAATGCAAAGAATGGTATCGGACTCGAAGCTCTCGCACACGGCCACGGCATTGGACGAGGTGCAGCAAATGTCGGTCTCGGCCTTCACGTCGGCAGACGTGTTGACATAGGTCACCACCGGAACGCCGGGATAACGCTCTTTCAAGAGCCGCACATCCGCGCCGGTGATCGAATCCGACAGCGAACACCCGGCCTTGCCGTCAGGAATCAGCACGGTCTTGTCCATGTTGAGCAGTTTCGAGGTCTCGGCCATGAAATGCACGCCGCACTGGATGATGATCTGCTCGTCAACCAGCGTCGCCTCGCGCGCCAGCTGCAGCGAATCACCGGCAATGTCGGCAACACAGTGAAAAATGTCCGGGGTCTGGTAATTATGCGCCAGGATCGCCGCCCCGCGTTCCTTCTTGATCCGGTTGATGGCGTGCACGTAAGGCGCGTAGACCGGCCACTCGATTTCCGGGATATGGTTGCGGACGCGCTCGTAGAGATGCGCGGTTTCGCGGGCCACGGCCGGGGTATACTTCAACTCCGGACGCTCCATCACGCCAAAACGTTCCGCCGCGGTTTGCGCCTGTCTGGTCGCCTGAGCGGTGGTGCCTGTTTCCAACCGGGTCATGGGGAACCCTCCCGTCTTCGTCTATTATGCTCAATTTGAGCATAATCAGGTTTCAAAAGAACCCGGCAATGCCGGGGAACCCTTCACATAAGACTTTGCCTTTGCGAATGCAAGTCAGCCGGACTACGGCGACCGGCCGCGCCGGCATCGGTCATTCGAACAATTTGGACTTTTCCGCATCTTCTGCAGGGGCCGATTCCGGCATTTGAGCAAGTGCCGTTTCAAGCACATACTCGGCCTGTGCGGCATATTTCAGCGCGGGATTGATGCCCAGCCCAAAGGCATTGGTCACGCCGCCCAGCACATGTTCGATCCGCACGGACCCCTTGCTCTGCTCATCGGAGACAAACTTGATCGACAGGTGTTCGGGATAGCCCTCTGCGCCGATCACATCACCTATCGGCTTGGAAAACAGCCCAACCTTGTTCTCGCTCGCCACCTTTGCCCATTGCGGCCCCTTGCGCAGATAGGCGATGAAGGCGCGCGCCTGGTCGACGGGCAGCATCATCGCATGTCCGCCACCCTCCGCGCCGCCCTGCGCAGGAATGACAATAGACGCCATCAGCAGCAGCCCGCGGTCCTTGTCCGGAACTGCCGAGCAATAGGTGAAGCCGATCCGGTCGGTGGAAAGATCCGTCACCCGCGCCGGATCACCGATGATGGCTCCGAAGGGGGTTTTGCAAGCAAACCCTTGGCAGGGGCGGCTGTCAACAAGGGCCTGCCTCATGCACTTGTGTCGGTTCGATTGCCGGTGCGAAGCAAGACCCGTTGATAGAACCGGCCGATCACCATCAACGAGACGCCCAGGCCAATGAAGGAAAAGGCCCGCAAGGCGCCGGTCAACGCCGACATGTCGATGAGAAACACTTTCGCAACGGTGAGCAAGATGATCCCCGCGGAGGCCGCTCTCAACGGCAGGGAGCGGAAGATCAGCCCAAGCGCCAGGACACAGCCGCCCATCACCAGCCATGCCACCGAGTAGGACCAGATTTCCGCGTCAGATGTCGTCCGCAGGAATCCGACTTTCTCGCCTTGGAACCCGTGCCGCACCATCAACGACACATAGATGAACACCAGCACTGCTCCGGTGGAGCCATAGCCGATCCGGTACCACTTGGGCCGCGTTGCAGGCGTGAGGTAGCCCGTCAGTCCAGCAAGCAAGCCGGGCATCAGGTAGCCAGGAAGCAGCAGGTTGAACACCATGCCTTCACCCAGCGCGGCATTGCTCAGGAACGGATTGAAAACCACGATCAGGCCAAGCGCCATCGCCACGATCCCGACCGCCCCGGCCACAAGCGAGGCGAACTGGAACACCCCTGCATCGCTGCGCCGGGCGGCCAATTGAAGTCCGATTGCAAATCCCAATGCCGCCATCGACTGGGTTGCCATGTCGATCAGTCCGAACGGTGCGCCGACGATGTCGCCACCAGCAATGAAAT
Source organism: Hoeflea sp. (assembly GCA_048261205.1). Lineage (GTDB taxonomy): Bacteria > Pseudomonadota > Alphaproteobacteria > Rhizobiales > Rhizobiaceae > Hoeflea. Next base: position 20,698 of record JBLXGF010000005.1, on the reverse strand, counting down.
GGCGCAATTCCAGTGCCACGAACAATGCAGCCAGCGCCAACCCGAAGGCAATCACCAGTTCACCGGGCCGGCGTCCACCGGATCCCAGTAGAGCCAGTCCGCCCCAGACCAGCAGCGCTGCAGGCAGGGCAATGATCACGATCAACTTGTTGAAGACGGGTATCAGCCCTATGGCATCGGCGGCAAAGGGTGCATTGAAATAGAGCCCGGAGGAAGCCAGCAAGGCAAGCGCAACCGCAAGCCAGCCCAAGGCCGGCACCGGCCGTTTGCCATGGATCTGGCACGCGCCGGCTGCCGTCACCGCAAAACCAACCGGCATCCATTGACGCGTCAGCAGGATGGCGACGGCAAGGCCTGCCAGCGCCACCGCACCCACAGCCAGCCATGCCGGAGCCGGTGCTGACCAGTCTTCCGGGCGGGCGCGGCCGAAAATCTCGGTCAGGCCGACCATGACCGCCGCCAGCGCCAGCGCCGTCAGCCCGGTGGCGATATGAGTTTCGAACGGCGCAACGGACAGATAGACCGCGGTCATGGTCAGAACAGCGGTACTCATCGCAGCCAGCGCCAAACGCCCGGCCATGCCCGGTGCGGTGGCTGCCGCCTTAAGACCGAAAAACACGGCAAGCAGGAAGGATGGAACAGCCAGCAAAAGGCTGTTGCGGACAAAGCCGCCAATATCAGGCGCCATCACACCATCGCGGAGATCAAGGCTGGAGGTCATGCCAGCCATGACAGGAAAATCCAGTTGCAGAGACAGCAGCGCCGCCACAATCAGCAGCGCAGACAACGGAGCGACAAGTGACACGGACGGCCAGATCCCCGCAGCAGCCACCAGCAAGACCGCGAGACCAGAGGTCAGCATGATCAAAGGCATCTGGTTGTCCCAGACCAGAATAGCGAGGACTGCAACAAGCACGACGCCAAGCATTGCCCCGAGCGCAAGTCTGAATGCCGGGCGGTCTTCAAGCGGATCCGGACGCGCAGCGATGCCTACAACCAAGCTTGCGATATGGACGGCAAACAACGCGGCAAGCAGAATGCCGAGCGAGATTCGGGCTGTGTCCGTTCCGATGGTCAGCAACAGCAATGCCAGAACCGTCGAACCTGCGATCCCGCCGATCGCCAGCCATTGCCAGCCGCGGATCCGGGCAACCCCCATCACGGCGGCGGTCACAACGAGGATATGTGCTGCGAATGCCACCGGATTAGGCTCCTGCGAGGACACCAGCAAAGGTGCGGCATAGGCGCCAATCAATCCAAGGGCCGCAAGTTTCGGCCCGTGCACGGCCGACAGGAGCAGGCTGGCGATGCCAAGCACTGTCAGGCCGACAAAAGCGATAGCCGGACCAACAAATCCGTAAAGCGCGTAAGCCGCATAGACCGTGCCAAAGGCACCGATCGCCCCGGCACCGGTCAGAATACCCGGAATATCCGCGCTCATCAGCGTTGGAACGGCATCCTGCCGGTCACGGCGGCGCATCAATTCCCCGGCACCAAACAAGGCCACCGACATCAATGTGCCCATCGTCATCCGGGCGCGCGGCCCGAGCAATCCTGCTTCAATGGAATAGCGTGCCAGAAACAGAACTCCCAAGGCGATGGCAAGTCCGCCAAGCAGGGCCGACCAGCGCCCGCCGATCAGGCTCTCCAGGTCCATGTTCTTGCGTTCGGCTGGCACAGGTGATGCCGATGGCATGGCAGAATCACTGCCGGAATGCGGACCGGCTTCGGCGAATGCCTCGACCGGTTCAGGCAGGCCGGCACCGGCAGGCTTGGCTCCGGATGTCTCGCCACCAGCCTCTTCATCCGGCTTGCTGCCGGCGCTTTCAGCATCCTGCTTGCCGGTTTCATCAAGTGCGTCTTCGCCGGAAACCGGCACTCCCTGAGGCTTGAGCCGGTCGAGATCCCTGCGCAACACCACCAGCTGCTCGGCCATCCTGCGTTGATCAATGACAAGAGTCCGGACCCACAAGGCCAATGCAATCAAGAGAAGAAACGATAAAACTGGGAGCATGCTGAAATCCAAAAAAACGAATGAGTTTAAATATACACTGCCTGCGTTGCCCACAAACACTGTTTGCAGCACCTGACATCGCAGTTGGTTTTCGCGGTTAACGAGTGGCAACAATCAATATTGCTGATCCATTCCTTCAATCAAATGCACTTGTCGAACGCCGGGAAATCCCTAATGTCGCCGGGCATTCTAGGAGCCAACCGATGTCCGCATCCCGTCCCGCCGCAGCCAGTGCGCCCCTGCCCTGGCTGATCATCATTGCCGGATCGCTGATCGCGCTGATGTCCTTCGGACCGCGTTCGGCCATGGGTTTCTTCCAGCTTCCCATGCTTGCCGATACCGGATGGGACCGGACTACATTCGGTCTCGCCATGGCGGTGCAGAACCTGTTCTGGGGACTGGGGCAGCCAATCTTCGGCGCCATTGCCGACAAATACGGCACCTGGAAAGTGCTGGCCCTGTCGGCGCTCGTCTATTCCAGCGGACTGTTCATCATGTCGGTGGCTCCGACCCCCGGCTGGTTCTATATCGGCGGCGGCGTTCTTGTCGGCCTTGGCATTGCCTCGGCGTCCTTCGGCATTGTGCTGGCGGCCTTCGCCCGCAATGTCGCCCCGGAGCAGCGGTCCATGGCTTTTGGCATCGGCACCGCCGCAGGCTCGGCTGGCATGTTCGTCTTTGCACCTTTGACCCAGGGCCTGATCGACGCCTATGGCTGGCAGGAAGCTCTGGTCTGGATGGCGGCGATGATGTTCATCATTCCGTTCCTGGCCATTCCCCTGCGCGGCAATTCCAATTCCGGCACGCAATCGGCACTGCAGTACAAGCAATCCATCGGCGAAGCCCTGCGCGAGGCCCTCGGTCACAAGAGCTATCTCTTGCTGGTATCCGGTTTTTTTGTCTGCGGTTTCCAGGTGGCCTTCATCACCGCCCATTTCCCGGCCTATCTGCGTGACATCGGCATCGACAGTTCCTTCGCGGTGCTGTCGCTGGCGCTGATCGGCTTCTTCAACATCATCGGCTCGCTCGCCTCCGGCTATATCGGTCAGCGCTATTCCAAGCCGATGGCGCTGGTCTGGATCTATATCGGCCGGTCCGTCGCCGTCACCGCCTTCCTGCTGCTGCCGCAGACAGGCACATCGGTGGTGATCTTCGCCATCGTCATGGGCCTGTTGTGGCTGTCGACCGTACCGCCGACCAACGCTCTGGTGGCAATCATGTTCGGCACCGGCCACCTCGGCATGCTCGGCGGCGTGGTCTTCCTGGCGCACCAGATCGGGTCTTTCCTCGGCGTCTGGCTCGGCGGCTATCTCTACGATATCTTCGGCACCTACAACCCGGTCTGGTGGCTGGGCGTGGCACTGGGAATTTTCGCCGCCATCGTGCACTGGCCGATCAGGGAACAGGCTGTGGAGCGACCGGCGCTAATGCCTGCGGAATAGACTTGAACGCCATTGTCATACGGCTGTTACTGAAACTCGGTCAATTGCGCGCATCAGGGTAAACGCAACGCGACGGAGACAGCCATGAACGAGATGTTCAAGCCAGAAGACGGAATCATCAACCTCACCGAGATCCGCGAAGCAGAAGAAGACGTCGGCCGCAACACGAGCGGCAACCCGACCATGGGTGACATCATCAACCGGCGCTTTTCACGTCGCGGTTTTCTCGGTGGTTCACTTGCTGTGGCAGCAATCGGGGCAACGGTCAGTCCTCTGGCGCTGATGATCGCCGACGAAGCCCGCGCCGAGGGCATGAGCGCTTTCAGCTTCACCGAAATTGAAGCTGGCGTCGATGAGACTCATCACGTGGCCGAAGGCTATGATGCTGACGTGTTGCTGCGCTGGGGCGACAAGCTGTTCGCCGATTCTCCGGACTTTGATCCGATGAACCAGACAGCTGAGAGCCAGCTCAAGCAATTCGGCTACAACAATGATTATGTCGGCTTTGTGCCGCTCGACGAGTCCGGCGATCATGGCCTGCTGGTGGTCAACCACGAATACACCAACGCCGAGCTGATGTTCCCGAACTGGGCCACGATCGGCAAGGACGGTGAAGGCAAGGACAAGGTGATGATGGGCGAGTTCACCAGGGACATCGTCGACATCGAAATGGCTGCCCATGGCGGCACAGTCATTGAAATCCGCAAGGAAAACGGCAAGTGGGTTCCAGTGCTCGATGGCAAGATGAATCGCCGCCTGCATGTCGGCACCGAAATGATGCTCACCGGCCCCGCAGCAGGTCATGACCGGCTCAAGACCAACGCCGATTCGTCAGGCACCAAGGTGTTCGGCACACTCAACAATTGCGCCGGCGGCGTCACCCCCTGGGGCACATGGCTGATGGCAGAGGAAAACTTCCACGGCTATTTCATGGGCGATCTGCCGGAAGGTCACCGCGAAACGGAAAACTACAAGCGCTACGGCGCACCGGCCGGCTGGTACAATTGGGGCCAGCACCACGACCGGTTCGACGTCTCCAAGGAACCCAATGAGCCAAACCGCTTCGGCTGGGTTGTCGAAGTCGATCCGATGGATTCGAACTCCGTGCCGAAGAAACGCACAGCCCTTGGCCGCGTCAAGCATGAAGGCGCGGAAAGCGTTCTCAACAAGGACGGCCGGGTGGTGTTCTATTGCGGTGACGATGAGCGCTTCGACTATGTCTACAAATTCGTCACGGCAGCGAAATACAATCCTGATGACCGCGCGGCCAACATGGATCTGCTCGATGACGGCACGCTCTATGTCGCCCGCTTCAACGAGGACGGCACCGTCGACTGGATGCCGCTGGTTCACGGCACCGGCCCACTCACCGAAACCAATGGCTTTGCCAGCCAGGCCGATGTGGTGATCGATGCCCGCCGCGCCGGCGATCTGCTGGGCGCCACCAAGATGGACCGTCCGGAAGATGTTCAGCCCAATGCGAAGACCGGCAAGGTCTATTGCATGCTGACCAACAACACCCGCCGCAAGGAGGGTGACGAAAACCCGGCCAACCCGCGCGCCAACAACGCCTTCGGCCACATCATCGAGATCACCGAAACCGATGGTGATTTTGCGTCCACCAAATCCACCTGGGATATCCTGCTCAAGTGCGGAGATCCTTCGGTTGCCGAAGTCGGCGCCTCCTTCTCGTCGGCGACAACGGCGAACGGCTGGTTCGGCATGCCCGACAACTGCGCCATCGACGCTGACGGCCGCTTGTGGGTGTCGACCGACGGCAACTCGGCCAGGAAAACCGGACGCGCCGATGGTCTCTGGGCTGTCGACACCGAAGGCGAGGCGCGTGCGACCTCAAAGCTGTTTTTCCGGGTTCCGGTTGGCGCTGAAATGTGCGGTCCGCTGTTCGACCCGAAAGGCGAAACAGTGTTTCTTGCAGTTCAGCATCCGGGTGATGAAGGGCTGGCTACCTTCGAGCACCCCGCCACCCGCTGGCCGGATTTCAAGGATGACATGCCAGTTCGTCCAGCTGTTGTCGCCGTCACCAGGCAGGGTGGTGGCAAGATCGGCATAGCCTGACCGCCTGGTAATACCATTAAACTGCAAAGGGCGCCGCATGGCGCCCTTTGTGGTTTCGATAACCTCATGCCACGAGCGGATTACAACCCCAGCTCCGACAGGCCCGGGTGATCGTCGGGCCGCCTGCCCTGCGGCCAGTGAAACTTGCGATCAGCCTCTTCAATCCTGACGTCATTGATGCTGGCGTGACGCGTTTTCATGTAGCCTGCGTCGTCAAACTCCCAGTTCTCGTTTCCATAGGACCGGTACCAGGCACCGTCTGAATCATGCCACTCATAGGCAAACCGGACCGCAATATGGTTGCCGCTGAAGGCCCAGAGCTCCTTGATCAGGCGGTACTCCAGCTCCTTCTCCCACTTGCGTGTCAGAAAGGCTTCTATCTCACTGCGGCCGTTGATGAAATCGGACCGGTTTCGCCACCGCGAGTCGGGAGTGTAGGCGAGCGCGACCTTTACCGGGTCGCGACCGTTCCAGCCGTCCTCGGCCGCCCTGATTTTCTGGACAGCCGATTGTTCGGTGAAGGGTGGCAAGGGTGGGCGCGGCATCACCACGAATTGTAGCCGAGAAACTTGCCGGACATCTCGATCTTGACCCGGTCGCCTTTCGGGTTGGCGACGCGGGTGATCTGCATGTCGAAATCGATAGCCGACATGATGCCGTCCCCGAATTCCTCCTGAATCAGCGCCTTGATCGTCGGACCGTAGACCCCGACGATTTCGTAGAGCCGGTAAACGCAAGGGTCAGTTGGGACCGCCTGCTCCCAGAGCTTGGTCGGATATTCCTGCAGCACCAGCGCCGCTTCCTGCGGCAGCCCCAACACCGAGACCAGCGCCTCTGCCTTGTCCTTAGGCATGGCGTTCATGCCCATCGCAGCCGAGTGCGTCCACACCGGTGACATGCCAATCTGCCCGGCAATGCCCTCCCATTTCAAGCCAGCAGTGCGCTTGGCCGACAGTATCATTTCAGTCACGTCTTCCTTGGTCATCATTTTAGCCATGATGAGGTCTCCTGCTTAGGGTGTTAAACGGCGAGTTTTTTGGATGGGCGCTCGGATACGGTCTTATCGATACGGACCGTCAAAGGCCGGTTCTCGGTGGCATCGGTCGGCCCGGCGAGTTCTTTCGAACGCTTGCCGAGGAACTGCACCAGATGATTTCGGATAGCGTAGTAGTTTTGATGTTCGACGATCTCGATCCGGTTGCGCGGCCGCGGAATGGTGATGTCGACGGATTCGGCCACACGGGCGAAAGGTCCATTGCTCATCAGAAGGATGCGATCCGCCAGCAGTATGGCTTCGTCAATATCATGCGTGATCATGAATACAGTTTGGTTGGTGCCGGCCCAGACCTTCAGCAATTCATCCTGGATGGTACCCCGCGTCAGCGCATCGAGCGCGCCGAACGGCTCATCCAGCAGAAGCAGTTTCGGGCTGATCGAGAACGCCCGTGCAATCGACACCCGCTGCCGCATTCCGCCCGAGAGCTGGCTTGGCTTGCGGTTGAACACATCCTTGCTCAGGCCAACCATCTCGAGATGCTTCTTCGAATGGACCAGCACCTGGTCCTTGGACCAGTCCGGATAGCGGGCTGCAACGGCGAATGTCACATTCTTGAGGGCGCTCAGCCATGGAAGCAATGAGTAGTTCTGAAACACCACGCCACGATCAAGGCTGGGTCCGGAGACCTCCTTGCCATCCATGATGACAACTCCCTCGCTTGCCTCGGCCAGTCCGGCGAGAATGTTCATGATTGTCGACTTGCCGCAGCCCGAGTGGCCAAGAATGACGACGAACTCGCCACGCTCGATGCCGAAACTGGCATTCTCGAATACTGTTGTCTGGCCGCCTTCACCATCAGGGAATCTCTGGCTCAGGCGTTCAACGCTTAAGAAAGGAGTGCTCACGGTTTCTGTCTCCTATTCGCTGTAGACGACAAAGCGCTGCAACACGCCGAACATGGCGTCGAGCGCCATGCCGACGACACCGATCATCAGGATTGAAAAAATGACCGAGGTCAGATCCAGATTGTTCCACTCGTTCCAGACGTAGTAGCCAATACCGGTCCCGCCGACCAACATCTCGGCCGCGACAATCACAAGCCAGGCGATGCCAATGGAGATCCGCATACCGGTCACGATTGTCGGCGCTGCGGCGGGCAGGATCACCATGAAGGCAGTGCGCAACGCGCCCAGCTCATGGGTTCGCGCGACATTGACCCAGTCCCTGCGCACCCCGGCAACGCCGAACGCGGTGTTGATCAGCATCGGCCATATCGAACAGATGAAGATCACGAAGATCGCGCTCATCTCACTGTCCTGAATGATGAACAGCGCAAGCGGCATCCACGCCAGCGGCGATATCGGCCGCAGCACCTGAATGAAGGGATTGAGCGCCCTGTAGGCAACTGGTGACATGCCGATCAGAAAACCGAGCGGAATGGCAACAAGTGCTGCGAGACAATAGCCGGCCAGCACCCGGTAGATCGAGTAACCGATCTGGATGCCGATCCCCTTGTCATTCGGACCCGCGTCATAGAACGGATCACTCAACTGCTCCCAGGCCTTTTGCAGAACCTGGCTCGGTGGCGGCACACCGGCTTTCTGCGCGCCGCCGCCGGTCAAGCGCTCGTACTCGGTCAGTTCTCCGGCCGACTTCTGTGCGGGAATGGCGGCCTCCCATATCAGGAGGCCGGCAAACAGCAGAATGAACGAGAGGATCGCCGCGCGCTTGTTGACAGACAAGTCGTTCATGCGTCAGCCTTTTTTGATCGCGAAACTGGAGACGTAGTCTTCCGGCGTCGCCGGATCGAAGGTCTTGCCCATGATGACGTGCGACTTGTAGCTCTCCGCAGGCGCTTCGTAGCCGAGATCCTTCATGATCTTGCGGGCATCGGAAGCGAGGTAGACCTGCTCGGCCACTGCCTTGTAGTCGATGTCCCCCTCAATATAGCCCCAGCGCTTCATCTGCGTCAGGATCCACACGCCCATCGAGTGCCAGGGGAAGGGATCGAAGTCGATACGGTCGGGCACCACCTTCACTTCGCCGAGCCCATCCGCATAGGTGCCGGTCAGCACCTGCTCGATGACTTCCACCGGCTGATTGAGGTAGTTGGTTGGCGCAATCGCCGCCGAAATCTCTTTCCGGTTTTCAGGATTGGACGCGTATTGCGTCGCATCGATGATCGACTTGAGAAGCGCGCCATAGGTATTGGGCAATTCAGTGGCAAACGAGAGCGGTGCGGCAAACGCGCAGCACGGGTGCCCTTCCCAGATTTCCTTGGTCAGAATGTGGATGAAGCCGATGTTTTCCCAAACCGCGCGCTGGTTGAACGGGTCCGGCGAAAGATAGCCATCGAGGTTTCCGGCACGCAGATTTGCGACCATTTCCGGCGGCGGCACGACTCGGATCTGGATGTCGACATCCGGATCCAGACCATGCTCGGCCACATAATAGCGAAGCAGGAAATTGTGCATCGAAAACTCGAACGGTACACCGAATGTGAAACCCTTCCACTGTTTCGGATCGCGCTTGTCCTTGTGTTCGTTTGACAGCACAATTGCCTGGCCGTTGATGTTTTCAACAGCGGGCATGATGTAGGGTTCGGCGACCGAGCCGGCACCCAGCGTCATTGCCAGCGGCATCGGTGTCAGCATGTGGCTGGCGTCATACTCACCGGCCAGCGACTTGTCGCGTGCCACAGCCCAGCCGGCGGTCTTGATAACCTGCGCGTTGAGGCCATACCGCTCGTAAAACCCGAGCGGCTGCGCCATGATGATCGGCGTCGCACAGGTAATCGGCACAAAGCCGATATTGAGGTCGGTCTTCTCCGGCTTGCCCAGGGTATCGAGCAATGCCGCCTTTGCCTTGTCCATCGGGAAAACCGATGCGAGAGCAGCGGCGGCAGTCCCTCCCCCGACCAGGCCCATAAAAGAGCGGCGGCTGATATCAGAGTGGCCGAACACCGATCGCACGATTGCGCTTTCGATTGCTCGCTCCATCATCTGGTCGCTGGATTGAAGAGTGCTTTCCTCGCGGATGCCGGCAGCGGGTGCACATGCGGAACAGCCACATTTGGCGCCATGCCGCAAATCGGCCTTGCTCGAGAAGGGATCGTTTAGACTTTTGACTGTCATCGGGTTCTCCTGCGATAAATCCTGCAGCCAGACTAACGGCTGAACAGCAAAAATCCGCAAGATTCTGAAATGCATCGCAATTTGATAAAATATTGATTTTACATGATTATTATCCGTCTCTCTCAGTCAAATGGATACGAAATATCGTAAATTACGAAATATCGTTGATTTTTTATGTTGCGTTGCGCAATATTCAAACATGGATAGTCCCGCCCCGCCTCTGCACAGCCACGTTGAGTCAAGCATTCTTCCTTGCATCGCGCTGGACACCTTCAGCGGCCTGATCGTGGCCGCCAACCGTGCGGCCTCCCAGCTGCTTGCCGACGAGCATATGGCCGGCAAGGATTTTGCCGGATTCCTGGTCGGCCGCTTGCCGGAATTGATTGTTTTCACCGAGAAGGTCGACCACTATAAAACCAGCTGGACCCGCGATCTGCCGATCATCAGCACTGCCGGACGCGAAATCGACACGGAAATTCACGGCACCATGATCAGGCATGGCCGTACAACGTATCTGGTGATGCAGATCATCGACATGGGCGCATATGACACCCGCTCCCAAAACGTTTCCACACACAACCTGCACGCAAGGGGATTGATGGAATGGGACAGGGCGCGTGACTTCTTCCGGGAAATGGAAAACGAAAACCGGCTGATCCTCGATGCGGCCGGTGAAGGCATCTACGGGATCAATCTCGAAGGCAAGACAACCTTCGTCAACAATGCCGCGCAAGAGATGCTGGGCTGGACCAAGGAGGACCTCCTCGGCGAAGACATCCACGCCATGATCCACCATCACCATCTTGATGGCCGAAAATACCCGTCGCGGGAATGCCCGATCTACCATTCATTTCGCAATGAACAGGTCAACCGCGTGGAGGACGAGGTGTTCTGGCACAAGAACGGCCGCCCTATACAGGTGGAGTACACTTCAACCCCGATCTATGACCAGCAGGTGCTGGCCGGTGCAGTGGTGATCTTCCGGGATGTGTCGGAACGGCGCGAAAACGAACGCAAACTGCGCGCAGCGATGGAGCAGATCGAGGCCCTGCGCGAACGGCTTGAGCAGGAAAACGAATATTTGCAGGAAGAAATCCGCAATGTTCGCTCGCATTATGATCTCGCCGGCTCTTCACCGGCGATCATGCGCACTCTCGCCCAGATCGAGCTTGTCGCGAAGACCCAAAGCAATGTCCTCATCACCGGTGAAGGCGGCACTGGCAAATCGCTGATTGCATCCGCCATTCACAAATCAAGTTCGCGCGCCAAACGCCCGATCATCCGTATCAACTGCGCCGGCATCTCCCCATCGACGTTCGAAAGCGAGTTGTTCGGCCATGTCCGCGGTGCCTTTCAGGGCGCCATTCATGATCGCACCGGCAAACTGGAAATCGCCAATGGCGGCACCTTGTACCTGGACGAAGTCTCCGAAATTCCGATCGAGCTTCAGGGCAAGATCTTAAAAACCCTGCAGGAACAGGCACTGGAACGGCTCGGCGATAATCGCATCAGCAAGATCAATGTCCGTGTCATCGCTTCGTCGAGCAAGGATCTCACCGCATGCATCAAGAATGGCACATTGCGGCAGGATCTCTATTTCTACCTCAACGTCTTTCCGATCGAGTGCCAGCCACTGCGCGAACGCCTGTCCGACATCCCCGAGCTAACACAACATTTCCTGACACTGGCCTGCGAGCGCCTGAATCTGAGGAAACCAACAATCACAAAGGCCAACATCCGCCAGTTGCAGGATTATCACTGGCCCGGCAATGTCCGCGAGCTGCAGAATGTCGTCGAGCGCGGGGCTATCCTGTCCCGTGGCGAGAAGCTGATCCTTGATCTGCAGCAAGGCACAGGCAGATCAAGGAGCACAGGGGACGCTGACATCTTCACCGAGCAGCAGATGCATGACCTTCAGGTCAGCAACATCATCGCTTGCCTGAAACAATGCGGTGGCCGCGTCTCCGGAGAAGAGGGTGCTGCTCAACTGATGGGGATCAAACCCACCACCTTGTACTCACGTATCAAGAAATATGGCATCGTCCTGGACGAAACCGAATAACGCGCCGTTCAGCCGGTTGGGCCAACTTCCCGCAGCCGCGGCGATCAACGCATCAGTTTGCCGATCGGAAAAATGGCGCAGGTTTCGGTGCCATGCGCCAGAAGCTTGCCGGAACTGTCGCGAAGATAGGCTTCCGAGGTGGCGATTGTCCTGCCACGATGAACGATACGGCCTTCGCAGGCCAGCTCTCCCATATCCGGCAGGACCGGACGCGTGAGATTGAGTTTGAATTCCACCGTCGTGTAGCCTTCGCCCGGGGCAAGGGTCGTCATCACCGCGCAGGCAAGTGCTGAGTCCATGATCGTAGCCGCCCATCCGCCATGAATGGTGCCGAGCGGGTTGAGATGATCCACCGTCGGAGCGCCGGTGAAGACAATCAGCCCCTCCTCCACGGTTGTCAGCCAGAAATTCAGCGTCTTGGCCATGGCGGCTCCGGGCAACCGTCCTTCGAGAATGCCCTTCATCACCGACAGGCCACCCTCCCTGGCCACCACGTCGAGCGGCACGACGCCCGTGAACTGGCAGCTGGTCATTCCGTTCGTCTCATCCGTGGGATTCGTGTCATCAATCATGAAATTACGTCCTGAACTGAGGGGTGTTCGTGCCCGGCTTGCGGCATAGCGCGCAACGCGGCCGTGCAGAAACTTTCCCGGCTGATCGGTGGTTCGACGCCCCGCGCCTCGAACACATGGCGATTGAGAAAATATCCAGTCAGCCGGAATGCCTGGGCCAGCATTCCGGCATCGGTGCAGGCTTTTGAGCGATCAGGCAGAAAGGCAGGCAATGCCAGCAGCCGGTCAGCCCAGGGCGCGCCTGCTTCCGCAGAAACCGCCCGGCCGGATTTTGGCGACACATAGATGAGGTCGGAGCGGGAACCACTCGCGGCGCATTCATTCAGGTCCAGGCCGAAGCCCAGATCCTCAAGCACGGCGAGCTCGAAGCGCACATAGAGCGCACCAGCCTCTCCAGGCGTGTCGAGACTGTCGAGAATAATGGCAAAGGCATCATGCAGCCGCGGATGGGTATCGCGTTCGGGCAGCAGCCTGAGCAGCGCTGCCATCGCCTGAACGCCGTGCACGCCGATGGCGCTTTCCATCAGACGCCCGGCACGGGCATTCAAGAGCTCGACCTGGTATTGCCCCAGATGCTCGTCCAGCCGGGCGCGCCAGACCAGATCCACCGAATTGCCCGGTTGCAGCACCGGTTGTAGCCGTTTGGAACGGCCTCCACGCACGATTCCGAGATGCCGGCCGTGCGCCCGCGTCATCACCTCGGCGATAACCGAGGTCTCGCCATGCTTGCGCAGGCCCAGAATAATTCCCTCGTCTCGCCATTCCATTGCGTGACTTTGCCCGCTCAGTGGGGAAATTCAAGTCCCATTTCACGGTAGCGCTCGGGATCATTGCCCCAGTTCTCGCGAACCTTGACGAACAGGAACAGATGTACCGGCTGCTCGAGGATCTCGGCAATCTCCTTGCGCGACGCCTGTCCGATGGCCTTGATGGTTTCGCCCTTGTGGCCGAGCACGATCTTTTTCTGGCTGTCGCGCTCGACATAGATCACCTGCTCGATGCGGACCGAGCCGTCTTTCTTCTCCACCCAACCTTCTGTTTCGACATGCGACGCATAGGGCAGTTCCTGATGCAGCCGCAGGAACAGTTTCTCGCGGGTGATTTCGGCCGCAAGCTGCCGCATCGGCAGGTCCGAGATCTGGTCCTCGGGATAATACCACGGCCCTTCCGGCAGCGTTTTCGCCAGATATTCCATCAGGTCCTTGCAGCCCGAACCATTCAGAGCAGAGATCATGAAGGTCTCGTCAAACGTGGCTTTCTCATGAATGGCAGACGTCAGCGCCAGCAGCGTATCGCGCTTGACCTGGTCGATCTTGTTGATCACCAGAACCTTGTGTCCCTGTCTGTCGGCAAGGGAATCCAGCAAGGCTTCCGCCTCCCCCCTGATCCCGCGCTCGGCATCGATCAGCACCAGCACCAGATCGCCATCCTTGGCGCCGCCCCAGGCCGTCGAGACCATCGCCCGGTCAAGCCGCCGCTTCGGCGTGAAGATCCCCGGCGTATCGATGAACACGATCTGCGTCCGGTCATGGATGGCGATCCCGCGCACGATCGCCCGTGTCGTCTGCACCTTGTGCGAGACGATCGACACCTTGGCGCCAACGAGCTGGTTCATCAGTGTCGACTTGCCGGCATTGGGTGCGCCGATCAGTGCGACGAAGCCAGATCGGGTCGGAGCCTGCGGCTCGGCCGGGGTTGCATCTGTTTCAGGTGTGTCAGTCATCATCTTGTCCTGAGTTTGCCTGCCACACGCCTTCGCGTTCGAGCAGTGCCGTTGCGGCTGCCTGTTCGGCGGCACGCTTGGAGCGGCTTTCGCCGCTGGCAGGCATGGCGCCTTCCACGTCCACGGTCACCTTGAACACCGGTTCGTGGTCGGGCCCCGAGCGGTCGGTCACACGGTACACCGGCGTAACCCCGTGGCGGGCATGGGCCCATTCCTGCAATTCGGTCTTGGCGTCGCGCCGTGCCGCATCATCGGCAAAGGCCCGCGGCTTCCAGTGTTTATGGATGAAGGCACGGGCAGCTTCCAGTCCGGCATCGAGATAGATCGCGGCAATGATCGACTCTACCACATCGGCGCGGACATTGAGCATGCGCTTGTCGGCCACCTGCTTGACATCCGCACCGGTGCGGATGAACTCATGCAATCCCAGCTCGTCGGCCACTTCGCTGCAAGTCTGCGCACTGACAAGCTGATTGAGGCGCACCGACAGCTCGCCTTCGCTGGCGTCACGGAAATGATCGAACAGCAGTTCGGCCACGCACAGGCCAAGCACCCGGTCGCCAAGGAACTCCAGCCGCTCATAGTTGCCGCCTGCCGGATTGCGGAGGCTGGAATGGGTCAGCGCCCGCTCGAGCCGTTCCGCATTGGCAAATCTGTAGCCGATCCGCTCTTCAACCCGGGCGACGATTTCCGCCACCTTTTTCGCAGCGCGCTTCATCGCTGTGCTGATTTGAAGAACCGGCTCAATCGCAGGTCAGACGGCCATTTCCAGATTTCCAGCGGAGATGCATCCTCGGCAATCGAGAAGAAGATGATGGTCGCCCGGCCGATAAAGTTCTCAAGCGGCACGTAACCGACTTCAAAGCGGCTGTCCTGTGAGTTGTCGCGGTTGTCGCCCATCATGAAGTAATGGCCTTCGGGCACCACGAACTCACGCGTGTTGTCACCGGGAGAGTTCGGGCTGAGATCAAGCGTGGTGTAGCTCACGCCATTGGGCAGCGTCTCTTTGTAGACAGGCACATCGGTGCCCTGATTGTAGCGCCCTTCCGGCTCATAGCTGCCGACAAGTTCACGTTCGACCGCTTCGCCATTGATGAAAAGCACGCCATCGGTGACTTGAATCCTGTCTCCGGGGAGACCGATCACGCGCTTGATGTAATCAATCTTGGTGTTGCTCGGCAGCCTGAAAACAGCAACGTCACCACGTTCGGGTTCACTGCCCCAGATCCGCCCGGAAAACAGGTCCGGCGAAAAGGGAATGGAATACTTGGTGTAGCCATAGGAATATTTCGAAACGAACAGATAGTCGCCGACCAGCAGCGTCTCCATCATCGAGCCGGACGGGATGCTGAAAGGCTGGAAGAAAAGCGTGCGGATTACCACCGCAAGCAGCAGCGCCTGGCCAAGCACCTTGACATTTTCCCAAAGTCCGCCGGACTGGTCTTTTTTTGAATCTGACACGCGTTGAAATCCTCAGGTAGGGCGCGGAAGCGCTTTCTCTAGCCGTTTGCATCGTTCGCGGCAACACCGCTGACCAATGTCGTTTAGTCTCTCTGTTGGATCGATGGCGCAAAAGCTGATTAAGAAGCCAATATGCAGTCAATCCAGCGTCAGGAGCGGGGCAGAGCTTCGATGATCACGAAAGCCTGCGCCAGCGGATAATCATCGGTTATGGTCAGATGAATGGCGCAGATCATCCCTGGAGGCGTCATGGTGTCCAGCTGTGCGGCAGCCCCGCCACTGAGCTGCATGGTCGGCTTTCCGCCCGGCAGGTTGACCACCCCCATATCACGCCAGAAGACGCCTTTCGACAGGCCGGTACCAAGCGCTTTGGAGCAGGCTTCCTTGGCCGCGAAACGCTTGGCATAAGAGGCTGCGCGCAGGGTCCGGCGATCCGACTTGGCCCGCTCGACATCGGTGAAACACCGGTGGGTGAAGCGTTCGCCGTGACGTTCCAGGGTTTTCTCGATTCGCCTGATGTCAATCAGGTCGCTTCCGATACCGATGATCACGCGCTTTCTGCTCCGTCTGCGGATCTGTCTTGCCGTTTTGCAGCCAGCTCCTGCAGGCGGACTTTCGCACGCGCCGCCAGCCTCGACCTGCGCCGGGTCTGGAAGGCCCGCACCCCCCAATAGGTCAGTATATAAAATCCAACCCCGGTGATAACCCCTGGCGGAATAGCGCCTATCAGCATTGGCTTGAGCACGGGATCCCACAACTGCTTGACGTCGAGATGTCTCAGCAAGGCTTCCAGATTGACATGCTTCTGGTGCGCGCCGGTCTCGACACCAATCAGCATATTGCCAATCTTGATCGTCAAAGCCCAGATGAACGGAAAAGACAATGGATTCCCGAACCCGGTGCCGATGGCAGCTGCAACCATGTTGCCGGCGAGCACGTAAGACAGCGCGAATGCCAGAATGAAATGAAATCCCAGCAGCGGTGTCCAGGATGCAAAGACCCCGGCGGCGACGCCCGCGGCAATGGCGTGCGGCGTGGCGGTCAATCGCAGCACCCGCTTGATCAAATACTGGAACGACCGTCCAAACGACCTCCTCGGCCAGAGCGCGGTGCGCATCCGGTCAAAAAATCCTTCTGGTCTTCGGCGACGAAACAGCATTTGGTTTCCGTATATCGCTTTTTTTGTGTCAGCTCTAAGTCAGCCCGACAACAATTCCTTGGAAGCTCTGCATTTTCATGCGCCGCAGCCCCGCGTTCCAGACTCAGTCTGCCAGCCAACAGCGAAGAACTGGTAAAGACCCCGCCCCTTCAACGCGGCAAGCCCGAAAGCGCTCCCGGGGCCCATGCCGGCTCACCGCGGCAAGCTATTGATAAATCCGCTCGACAGTGGACACCGACCCAAGCCCTTTCAATTGAGTGATCAATTGGTTGAGATGCTTGAGGTCCCATACCTGCAGATCAATCAGCATTTCGGTGAAATCGGCAGCAACGCTCACCATCGACAGATTCTGGATATTCGTCTCGCTTGTGGCAATGCCCTGTGACACTTCGGCAAGGGTCCCCGGCGCATTGATGGCGGTCACCAGGATCCGTGCAGGAAACCGGTTCTTGTTGTTTTCGTCAATGTCCCAGCGAATGTCCACCCACCGGCTTGGTTCGTCATCAAACTTGGTCAGCTCCGGCGACTGAATCGGATAGATGGTAATACCCGACCCGGTTTCCAGGATCCCCACGATCCTGTCGCCAGGCACGGCACCGCCGGGGCCAAACTTGACCACCGAGTTGTCATCCACCCCGCGGATCGGCATCGCGGCCATATCCGGATCAGGCCCGATCATTCGTGACCGCTTGGCCGGCTTCTGGCTTTTCGCAAGCCCCGGCAGCTTGAATATAAGCCCCGCCGCGCTGCGCAGGTTGAACCAGCCTTCATCCGCCGGCTTGTGCTGTGACACCCGCGTTTCCTGATGATTCGGGTACACCGCACGAAACACATCGTCCGACGCAAGCTCACCACGCCCCACCGCGGTCAAAACGTCTTCGACATCCTTGTGACCAAGCCGGTGCAGCACCGGCTTGAGGCCGTCCTTCGACAAGGGTTTTCCGGCACGCGTAAAGGACCGTTCCAGAATGCGCATGCCAAGGCCGGAATACTGCTTGCGCACAGCCGCTTTCGTCGCCCGGCGGATTGCCGCCCGCGCCTTGCCGGTCACGACAATCTCTTCCCAGGCAGGCGGCGGAACCTGAATGCCTGACCGCAAAATCTCCACTTCGTCGCCATTGGCCAAACGCGTGACCAGCGGCATGATCCGGCCATTGATCTTTGTGCCGACACACGTGTCGCCGATATCGGTATGCACCGCATAGGCAAAATCAATCGGCGTTGCGCCGCGCGGCAGTGCAATCAGCTGGCCTTTCGGCGTAAAGCAGAACACCTGGTCCTGGAACAGTTCAAGCTTGGTGTGCTCGAGAAAATCTTCCGGATTGTCGCCGACAGACAGCGCTTCGATCGTCTGCCGCAACCAGGAATAGGCCCGTGAATCCTTGGACAGCACCACCGCCTCATCCGCAGACGCCGCATCCTTGTAAAGTGTATGCGCCGCAACACCCCGTTCAGCGATAGCCTGCATCAGGCCGGTCCGGATCTGAAGTTCCACGCGTTGCCGCGAAGGCCCGACAATCGTCGTATGGATCGAACGGTAATCATTCTGCTTGGGTGTCGAGATATAATCCTTGAAACGTCCCGGCACCACGGACCAGCGCATATGCACGATACCGAGCGCCCGGTAGCAATCGGCCTCGGTGTCAACAATGATACGGAACCCGAACACGTCGGAGAGCTGCTCGAATGACAGCGACTTGGACTGCATCTTGCGAAACACCGAATAGGCTTTTTTCTGCCGGCCTTTCACCTTCGCTTGCAAGCCTTGCTGACTAAACAGCGCTGACAGCTCATCCTCAATCGTGTGGATCAGGTCACGGTTGCGCTCGGAAAGTTCCGCCAGCTTGCCGGTGACAGTGTCGTAGGCTTCCCGGTTGATGTTCTTGAACGCAAGCTCTTCAAGCTCCTCGCGCATTTTCTGCATACCCATGCGGCCGGCCAGCGGGGCATAGATATCCATTGTCTCTTCGGCAATGCGGGCACGCTTTTCAGGCGGCACGTGCTCAAGCGTACGCATGTTGTGCAAACGGTCGGCCAGCTTGACCAGCAGCACACGCACATCGTCTGATATCGCCAGCAGCAGTTTCCGAAGATTCTCGGCCTGCTTGGCCCGTTTGCTGACCAGATCAAGCTTCTTGATCTTGGTGAGGCCTTCCACCAGCCGCCCGATATCTTCACCAAACAGCTCATCAATTTCGGCCCGTGTCGCGGACGTATCCTCGATCGTGTCATGCAGCAGCGCAACGGCGATGGTCGATTCATCCAGACGCATTTCAGTCAGGATTGCGGCCACTTCAAGAGGGTGTGAAATATACGGATCACCGCTGGCACGCGTTTGCTTTCCATGCTTTTGCATGGCGTACACGTAAGCCTTGTTCAGCAGGGCCTCATTGGCATCCGGCTTGTATTTTTGCACGCGCTCCACGAGCTCGTACTGACGCATCATAGGAATGGCACTCCACAACAAGAAAATGCGCCGAATCGAACGACCGGCGCATGGCATTGCATCAGTTGTCTATCGGCCTCCGGCCGGTAACCCGCTGAATAGCACAAATCAGCGGGCTTCCAGGTCAGACGCTTAATAGTCGTCGCTTTTTTCTGGCGGCACAAGCCCTTCGATACCAGCAAGCAGATCTTCTTCGGACATCGAACCGAAGGAAACGGCTTCCGGCTGATCGTCTTCGACGACGGTCTCTGCTGCGGCATCGCCGGTCTGCAGGTAACGCTCCGGATCGGGCTCCGGCTCATCAACTTCAACATGCTTCTGCAGCGAGTGAATGAGGTCTTCCTTGAGATCGCCTGGCGAAAGCGTCTCGTCAGCAATTTCTCTCAACGCGACGACAGGATTTTTATCGTTGTCGCGAGGGATGGTGATCTGACCACCTTGAGAAATTTGACGGGCGCGATGGCTGGCAAGCAAAACCAGTTCAAAACGATTATCAACCTTGTCGATGCAATCTTCGACTGTGACGCGGGCCATTGCCTGTCCTTTACAAACTGCTATGGGGGAGTTTGACCATGCGATAAACACATTGTGTGGCGATTTCAAGTCCTTTACCGCCCAAGCTGCCTATCCAGAGCAAATGACCTCGGTAAAACCACGTTACATTTGCCCGCTCTCGCAGAGCCCTGCGTCAAGGACATTGTTCCATTAGAAGGTATGCATAAGTATCAAGGCGGAACCCCTTGAAAAACGGTAGCAACCGCAGCATTTGGTTCACCCTCACGATCAATTGAGTCGCTAAACAGTGCGATTGTGGATGATAATTGGCATAAAAGAAGTACGAAATCGATCTATTTTGCCATATGGAAGCCGAAATTGCCTGCAAGAACAAAGCCAAGGCATATTTGAAAGGATAATTATAAGTGTTTGATCCCAGAGAGAAAATTGCACTCTTTATCGATGGCGCCAACCTCTATGCTGCTTCAAAAAGCCTGAATTTTGATATTGATTACCGGAAACTGCTGAAGGCATTTCAGTCCCGCGGCTACTTGTTGCGAGCCTATTATTACACTGCGTTGATTGAGGACCAGGAATATTCTTCGATCCGTCCACTGATCGATTGGCTTGATTACAACGGCTATAAAGTAGTCACCAAGCCCGCCAAAGAATTTACCGATTCCATGGGCCGCCGAAAAATCAAGGGCAATATGGATATCGAGCTGGCGATCGACGCCATGGAGCAGTCTGACGTTGTCGATCATCTCGTCATATTTTCCGGTGATGGCGATTTCACCTCCCTGGTCGAAGCACTGCAGCGCAAGGGCCGGAAGGTCACAGTCGTATCCTCGCTCTCGTCACAACCACCGATGATCGCCGATGACCTGCGCCGCCAGGCCGATTATTTCATCGACCTGACCAGCCTGAAGTCGGAAATCGGCCGTGATGCGTCCGATCGGCCACAGCGCGGTTTCGTACCGGCCGAGGACGACGAAGACGAATTCGAGGATTGATTGCCGGGCGAAAATTCATCTCCGCTGGCTGAAGAGATGAAGAACAGTCCGGCTCATGACTGCAGCCTTTGCCCACGGCTTCGCAGGTATCTGCTTGAAAACCGCGC
>JBLXGF010000004.1:0-401043 GCA_048261205.1 Hoeflea sp. | reverse complement strand
CCCAAAAATGCTTGACTGACCGCACAGTCGCTCACCTGAAAAATCTATGACTTGGCGCTACGCACCAAGACCATGAACAGCCTTCGCGCGGCGTCGCGCTCAGGCCTTCGTGCGCTGAAATCAACTTCGTTGATTTCCGGCCTTCGGCCACCGCTCCGAAGCCTCTCCCACAAGGGTAGAGGGAGGATGGGCGAATACCGCCTCAGTCCCGCTTGATGCTCATCAGCACGTCCCAGAGGTCGGCGCCGGTTTCGAACACCATGGCGTTGGCCTTGAAACCGGTTTCCGCCGACATCACATCTCGCATCTCGTTGGCGAGGCTGATTTCCGCACCGGTCTGGGTGGCGGCACCCGGGCCGGAGCCGGCGATGTTGGCGGCGGCTTCCGTCAGGCGGGTCTGCTGGGTCTGCATGCCCGAGAGTGCGGTTGTCATGATGGAAGAAATCGTCATCGGTCCTGCCCTGAGCACGCCGCATCAATCCGGTTCCGGTTAACGCGCTTCAGCCCCTTGTCTGAGCATGCCGTTGCCGCAAAACCGCTGCGCAGTTTTGCGCGACATGCACGTGTGTGAAAGCGCAGTGTCGCGCATCCGTCTTAGCAGACCCTTAAGCTGATCCTGCGGTTTTGAACGGTTTGCGGCAGTCAGGGCCGTCCGCGGTGTTGGCCGGGAGAGCGGGCCGGATTGCGCCCAACAAAAAAGCGCCGGTTTCCCGGCGCTTTTTTATCTGACCCCGAAGGATCATCAATTCGTGGTGGAGCGGCTTATTCGCTCTTGGCGTCTTCAGCCGGAGCAGCGGCTTCTGCGGCGGCGGCTTCGTCAGCGGCTGCCTTTGCGGCTGCGGCTTCAGCGGCTTCTGCTGCTGCCTTTTCGGCGGCCAGAGCCTGTGCTGCCGCAATCTTCTCGGCCTCGATGCGTGCCTTCTCTTCGGCCACAGCCTGACGCTCGGCATCGTTGAGCTTGCGGGCGCGGGTGCCGGTGTCCTCGACGATACGGGCCGACTTACCGCGACGGTCGCGCATGTAGTAGAGCTTGGCGCGGCGCACCTTGCCGCGGCGGACCACTTCAACCGCTTCAACGATCGGCGCGTAGATCGGGAACACGCGTTCCACGCCTTCGCCGTAGGAGATCTTGCGAACAGTGAAGTTCTCATTGAGACCGGCGCCGGAGCGCGCAATGCAAACGCCTTCGAAAGCCTGCAGACGGGTCCGCTTGCCTTCCGTCACACGCACCTGGACGCGCAGGGTGTCACCGGCGGAGAATTCAGGAAACTTGCGGACGGCTTCGATCTTGGCGGCCTGTTCGGCCTCCAGCTGGGCAATAATGTTCATGGTCCTTGACCT
The DNA here is from genome assembly GCA_048261205.1 of Hoeflea sp. Taxonomy (GTDB): domain Bacteria; phylum Pseudomonadota; class Alphaproteobacteria; order Rhizobiales; family Rhizobiaceae; genus Hoeflea. The sequence continues at coordinate 399,702 of JBLXGF010000004.1, read as the reverse complement.
TTCTTTCTTCTCAAACGGTCAGAGCGCTCTCATCTTGCCACTTTGACATGTCCCGTCTCAGGGATCATTCTCGGGGCTGTGCCGGTGAAGGCAGGAGCGGGTTCACCATTCATTGTTTGGCAGGCGCCGCTGTTCACACGGCTGTCGGACTTTGCCGATCGCGTGCCGGATACACCATCCCCGCGGTTTTGTCACGCCTGCTTTGACAAATTTGTAAACACCATTGCAGCGAACCGCAGGTGATGCTCTAAAACCGGACCGATTGTTTCTTTCTTACCGGCACATCATGTCCCTCTTCGATATCGTTCTTCTGTTCAGTGCCGGCTTTCTGTCAAGCGCTGTCAATGCCATCGCCGGCGGCGGCACATTCCTCACCTTCGGCGCCATGACACTGGTCGGTGTTCCGCCGATCATGGCCAACGCCACCTCCTCGGTCACCCAGTTTCCCGGCTATGTGACCTCGGCGCTGGCCTACCGCAAGGAAATCCGCGAGGCCGGACGCGAGGCCTGGGTGCTGGCCGGCCTGTCGCTCTTGGGCTCTCTCGCCGGGGCGCTGATCCTGGTCTCGATGTCCAACCCCTCGTTCCGGCAGCTGGTGCCCTGGCTGCTGCTGGCGGCCACCATGATCTTCGCCGCCGGCCCCTATCTGCGTCCCAAGCATCTGCACGCCGAACAACCGGTCTCGCGGCTGGGAATGGCGGGGCAGTTCATCACCTCGATCTATGGCGGATTTTTCGGCGCCGGCATGGGCATCATGATGCTCGCCGTGCTCGGCATCACCAAGGGCGGCGACTACCACAAGCTCAACGCGCTGAAGAACTTTATCGCGGTCGTCATCGCCTCGATCGCGGTCGTGGTGTTTTCGACCGGTGGCGTCGTCGCCTGGCTGCCGGCGCTGATCATGATTCCGGGCGGGGCACTGGGCGGCTATGCCGGGGTCTGGATGGCGCGCCGCGTGCCGCAGGCGGTCATCCGCGCCATCGTCGTCGCCGTCGGCCTGCTGCTGAGCTGGTATTATTTCACCAGCTAGAGCTCGTCATCAGGCAGCAGATCAGGCCGGCGTTCACGGGTCAGCTTGAGCTGCTCGGCTGCACGCCACTCATCCACCGCCTTGTGATTGCCCGACGTCAGCACAGCGGGAATCTCGCGGCCTTCGAAGACCTGCGGCCGGGTGTAATGCGGATGCTCCAGCAGGCCGGTCTCGAAGCTTTCATGAGTGCCGGACGCCGCATTGCCCATGACGCCGGGCAGCACCCGGATCACCGCATCAAGCAGGATCAGCGCCGCCGGCTCGCCGCCTGACAGCACATAGTCGCCGATGGAAATCTCTTCCAGATCGCGCGCCTCGATCACCCGCTGGTCGACACCCTCGAAGCGGCCGCAGACAATCACCGCACCGGGACCTTCGGCCAGCTCGCGCACGCGCGCCTGGGTCAGCGGTTTGCCGCGCGGGCTCATCAGCAGCCGCGGCCGCGGATCGTCCCCGGGGCTGACAGCATCGATGGCCGCGGCCAGCACATCCGGCTTGAGCACCATGCCGGCGCCGCCGCCGGCCGGTGTATCATCAACCGAGCGGTGTTTGTCGGTGGCGAAATCCCTTATATTGACCGGCTCGACCGACGCATCGCCGCGTTCCAGCGCCCGGCCCGACAGCGACACACCCAGATGGCCGGGAAACATCTCCGGATAGAGCGTCAATATGGTGGCGCGGAAACTCATTTCCGCCCGTCTTCTTCCGGGTCATCTTCTTCCGGGCCCGCCTCGCCGGGGTCATCATCACCGGTTTCGAGCAGCCCAGCGGCCAGCGGATCCACCAGAATGCGGCCCGCGTCCAGATCGACATTCGGCACGGCGGCCAGCGTGAACGGGATCACCACCGGCTTCTTGCCCTCCTCGCGCAGTTCCAGAAGGTCGCCACCGCCAAAATCGAGCACGCCCGACACAGTTCCCCAGAACTGGCCGTCGGCGTCCCAGGCTTCCAGCCCCTCGAGATCGGCGTGAAAATATTCGCCCTCTTCCAGATCCTCGTCATCGAGGCTGGAGCGGTCAATGAACAGATCCAGCCCCTTGAGCGCTTCCGCCGCGTTGCGGTCGTTGATGCCGCGAAACCGCACCACCACGACAGTTTTGGCGAAACGGTGATCGAGGATCTCGAAGCGGCGGCCATCCCTGGTGTAGAGCGCGCCATATTCGGCGATCGCCATCGGATCATCGGTGAACGGCTTGACCCGGACTTCACCGCGCAGACCTTGCGCCGCGCCAACAACGCCGATCAGAATGGGGTGGGTAAGCTTGGTTTGGTCAGCCGGCATCTTGCAGCGTCCTATTTCCGACAGTTTGCTTTAAAGCCATTCAGTGCCGGCTGGACAAGGTCCACGGTCACATGAAGGGCAGGAATTGAAGGGCTTATAGACGGTTGCGCCCGAAACCAAAAGCCAAAGCAAAGACGGATGACAGCGACAGGGTCAATCGGTGTTTCAACGGGTCCGTTGACCAAATTGCGATCGTTTGCCTGATGGAGACGCGTTCACGACCGGATCTGCATCTTCAGGCGGCTCAAGCAGAAGCGCCCACCGGCCATTAAAATCCGCGGGAATGAAGGCCAGCACCAGGAGCAGGACGAAAAAACCGTAATGCAGGAACGCGGTGATGACATGGGGGACGGCTTGCATGGTCCACATCTTGAACAGGAAAACGCCAAGAATGCCCAAAGCCGTCCAGGCAGGCCACCCAATGTCCCGCGTTCTGGCCAGAACGGCCCAGGCAATTGCCACCAGAGAAGCCAACCCCACCAAGCCAATTGCTATGACATGAAACGAATCGATTGCCTTCATCCTGGCCGAAAAAGCTTCACTTTTCCGGAGAAAATCATCCGTTATCATCAGCGGCATATTTGACTGCTGCGGCAACCTCTGGCCGACGGCCGCATTGTCAGAGATGCCGGACGCAGCAATCCCGGAATTTGCAGAATTGGCCTTGCCGAGCAGACCCATATCCCCGGAATCACCGAAGTGTTTTTCAAGCAGACGGCGCGCTTCCATCTCGGGCCGCAGCGCCTGATCTTGCACGTGTTCTAAAGGTTCAGCCGGCTGTTGCTGTTCGGAAATAAGGGCTTGCATCTGGGAATTATACACCCTGCCGATGAAGGCTTCCAAAGGCGGCTTGATGAAGTCGGCGGCAAGAATCGCCAGAACAATCAGTGCGTAGGGAAGCCGTCCTAACCGGGAAGTGCCAAACAACGATCGAGCCATAATTGTGACCCCTTTCCAGAACTTGAAATTTATATCTCCCCCCTAGATGCAGCATCGCTATGAAAATTATTCTACTCTGGAGTGTAAACATTTATCGATAAACGCATATATCTTCGCTTCCGGAGTTCAACGCAAAACACCCCCGCGATGATGCGAGGGTGTCGGATTGCGTCTGAAACACTCGACAGGAACTGAAACTGGCCCGAGGCCGGATATCCCGGGTTCAAGTCGAATTTATTTGACCGGAAAGGTCTTATTCGGCAGCGGCTTCTTCGGCAGGAGCAGCAGCAGCTTCGGCGGCAGCAGCGGCTGCATCCTCTTCCTTCTGCTTCTTCTCGGCAGCGCGTTCCTGCGCCTTCTTGCCAGGCTGCGCCTTGTTCGGGTTGTTGCGCGCATCGCGGGTCATCATGCCGGCTTCGGCCATGAAGCGGGCGACGCGGTCGGTCGGCAGCGCGCCGTTGTCGAGCCAATGCTGGATGCGTTCCTGGTTGAGGTCGACGCGGGCTGCGTCGTCCTTGGCCAGCATCGGGTTCCAGTAGCCCAGACGCTCGATGAAGCGGCCGTCGCGCGGGCTGCGCACATCGGCAACGACGACGTGGTAGTAAGGACGCTTTTTGGAGCCGCCACGGGCCAGACGAATTTTCAGTGCCATGATATTCTGCTTTCTTTTCAGGAGATGGGCGCCAGCGATCCCTCAAGGACCGGGCGGGTGAAGCTTCGCTCGTACGAGACGATGCAGTCTGTGTCCGCCGCCAGCTTGAACGCGCGCTGGCAGTCGGGGTCTTCCTTCATTCGCCGCCGGTAATCTTCATAGGCAGCAAGGCTTGGAAACGAGAACATCGCAAAGGCGATGTTGTTGGCGCCCTCATCCGGCAGGAAATAGCCGTGATGGGTGCCGCCCATGCGGTTGACCAGCGCAATCCAGACGCGGGCGTAATCCTCGAACGCCTCGATCTGTTTCGGGTCAATGACATAGCGCAGCGTGCAGGTGATCATTTCGAAGCCGCCTGCTTGTGATGCTGGATGACTTCGCGAATGACGAATTCGAGAAATTTTTCGGCGAAATCCGGGTCGAGATCGGCGGATTTGGCCAGCTCGCGCAGCCGGGCAACCTGCTCGGCTTCGCGGTTCGGGTCGGATGGCGGCAGGTCGGCCTCAGCCTTCAGCGCGCCGACAGCCTTGGTCACCCGGAAGCGCTCGGCCAGGATGTGAATCAGCGCCGCATCGAAATTGTCGATCGACTTGCGAAAGTCATGCAGCTTGGCAATCGCGTCCGTGTTAGTGCTCATGTCCCCGCCCTCACTTCTTCTTCGGCAGACCGGGAAGGCCGCCGCCAAGACCTGGCAGCTTCGGGCCGCCCAGACCGGGCAGCTTGCCACCGCCCATGCCAGGCAGTCCGCCCGGCAGGCCGCCGCCCAGGCCCGCGGCCTCGGCCTGTTTCTGCAGCGCCTCGAGCTGCTTCGGATCCATCTTCGACAGATCCGGCATGCCGCCCATTCCACCCATGCCGCCGGGCAGGCCCATCTTCGAGGCCAGGCCGCCCATCGCCGCGCGCATCATGCCGCCGCCCTTGCCCTTGCCGCCCATGGCTTTCATCATGTCGGCCATCTGCCGGTGCATCTTGAGAAGCTTGTTGATCGCCGCCGCATCGGTGCCCGAACCGGCCGCGATGCGCTTCTTGCGCGAGTGCTTGAGAAGGTCCGGATTGGCACGCTCGGCCTTGGTCATCGAGCCGATGATGGCGAGCTGGCGGGCGAAGGTCTTGTCGTCCATGCCGGCCGCCGACATCTGGTCCTTCATCTTGCCCATGCCGGGCATCATCCCCATGATGCCGCCCATGCCGCCGAGCTTCTGCATCTGGCCGAGCTGATCGGCCATGTCGTTGAGATCGAACTTGCCGGATTTCATCCGGGCGGCCATGGCCTGCGCCTTGTCGGCGTCGAAATTTTCCGCCGCCTTCTCGACCAGGCTGACAATGTCGCCCATGCCCAGAATCCGGTCGGCGACGCGGCGAGGGTGGAATTCCTCCAGCGCGTCCATCTTTTCGCCGGTACCGATCAGCTTGATCGGCTTGCCGGTGACAGCCCGCATCGACAGCGCTGCACCGCCACGGCCATCGCCGTCCATGCGGGTCAGCACCAGGCCGGTGATGCCGACGCGCTCGTCGAAATTGCGCGCCAGATTGACGGCGTCCTGACCGGTCAGCGCATCGGCAACCAGCAGGATTTCATGCGGATTGGCGCGCTTCTTGATCTCGGCCATTTCGGCCATCAGGGGTTCGTCGATATGGGTGCGGCCGGCGGTGTCGAGAATGACCACGTCATGGCCGCCGAGTTTCGCTGCCTGCACGGCGCGCGCGGCAATATCGGTCGGCGACTGGCCGGCGATGATCGGCAGCGTGGCTACACCGGTCTGCTCGCCCAATTGCCTGAGCTGCTCCTGCGCCGCCGGACGGCGGGTATCGAGCGAGGCCATCAGGACCTTCTTGCGGTCGCGCTTCTCCAAGCGCGCCGCAATCTTGCCCGACGTCGTGGTCTTGCCCGACCCCTGCAGGCCGACCATCATGATGACGACCGGGGCCGCCGCATTGAGATCGATCGGCACGCCTTCTTCGCCGAGCAGTGCCACCAGCTCGTCATGAACCAGCTTGACCACCATCTGGCCCGGCTTGATCGACTTGACGATCTCGGCGCCAACGGCCTTCTCGCGCACCCGGTCGGTGAATCCGCGCACCACTTCGAGCGCCACGTCGGCCTCCAGAAGCGCGCGGCGAACCTCGCGCATGGCTTCCGACACATCCTTCTCCGACAGAGCGCCGCGCCCGGTCAGATTGTTGAGGATGGAGCCAAGCCGGTCCTGGAGATTTTCAAACATTGCGTCGTCCTGTGATTGCTGGGGTCTCCAGCCAATATGGGAAGAGCATCACGCAAAGCCAAACAGCACCCGAGGGCGCATCGCGCTGTCGGGTGTTGACCTCCGGGATTTAACAAGGTTTTCGCGCATAACCCTTCAAATCGAACAGATTTGAAGAAAGGAATTATGCGCCAACCAAAATTGTCCCGGTCGGCGGCTCGGAGTCATGCTCGTCGCAGATTTGAGCGGGATAAACAGGAAAAGCGGCGAAGAGTCAAGGTTTGGGGAATTGACGTAAGCATGCACTAACCCCGCGCACCAACGGGCACACGGGGTTTGAACGAACATCATCGGCGAGCAGTCAGTTGTTCGCGATGCCGCCAGCGCTGCTCGGCAGGCATTTGACTTGCACCGGATACCACATCCATTTGGAGTCGGAATTGGCAAGCGACCCAAATTTGCTTGCTGCGTGCAGCTGGAAATAGGCGGACACCTGGGCCGTGGCGCCTTTTGTCAATGCATTGCGGCTTTGCTTCAGCTTTGCGTTGCATGCCTTTATCGGGTCATTGCCGCTCCATCTGATCTGGCTCATTGCAATGACCGGAGAGAGTGACCACGTGAAATCACGTTTATTGGGATTGTATGTTACGTCCCATGTGCCGGGATCCGCTTCGTTAAAGGGCGAGTCACTCGTCGTGACCTGAACCACTTTCACTTTTTTGCCGATTTTCGCTTTCGCATGAATCTTGAGCGAGAATTTGTGCGACGGTGACTTGATTTTCTTGAAGCTTCCGCCGACTGCAATCACTTCAACGAATACCGCATCGATACCGGGTTTCACAATGCTCAAGTTCTGCATGGGACCGGCAACGGCAGCGCCCATTGTGGCCGCCAGGATTGATGCTGAAACAGCCAGTGCTGAAATTGTTTTTACAACGGTCATAAATTATCTCCTCAAGTTTTGGATTATCCGGTGGTGTTTCTCCGGGGTTCAAACATCGAATTCGCTTCGATGAGGAGCGTTCTAGCTCTGTTGACTTGAAGTTGTTATGAACATCTTGTTCAGGTTGTATTCATTAAAAAACACCATAAAAAACAAAATGATAGATTCCTGAATCGTCGCATTGGACGTTGCTGCATCCCGTTTGACTTCACGTTTGCGGTGCGCTCGGCTTGAATTTTCTGACGGCAATCAGGGGGGTCAACGTCGATGGCCAGCACAGTCAGCCCGGTGATGACGCATGATAAACCTCGGTGTCAGTCGAGCCAGCCTGCCGATCGGCAGATCCTGCTTTAGAGCTAGCACCGTCACTGTGTTACCGTTGTTCTCGAACTTCTGGTGCGCACCGGTGATCGGCTCGAACACTGTCTTCTTCAGGAACCAATTCAGCGGGCTCCGTGACAATCTGCCACCCTACCAGATCGGAGGGCGGCAACAATTTCAATGTCCGGCTCCTTGATTCCACCTGACTGTACCGCAATCATCCAATCTCGATTCCGAGCCTGAAAGCACTCCATGTATCCCAGCTACACACGATCAGAACGCGTTGCCGACGGCAGCATGCATGCCATCGGCGTCACGGGGGCGGTGCTTGGCGCTATTGTGCTGCTGGTCTGGTCCGTCCCGGTTGCCTCACCCTGGGAGATCGCAGCAATCTCCGTCTACGCGATCACCCTGATTGGCACGTTCACGGCTTCCGCGCTTTATCACATGACCCCGTGGGACAGCATCCGGCCGGTTCTGCGGCGGATTGATCATGCGGCGATCTACATGAAGATCGCGGGCACATACACGCCCCTGGTCGTCATGATCGGTTCCGGCCTGGCCTATGTGGTGCTCGGCATTATCTGGGCGCTGGCGGTGATCGGCATGGTGCTCAAACTGGTGTTCTGGAGCGCTCCCGGCCAGTTTGGCCCCGCGCTCTACCTGATCATGGGATGGATGAGCGTCGTGTTGTTCTGGTCCTCGTGGACGGACCTGCCCATCGGCTACATCACAGCCGGAGGCCTGCTCTACACCGTCGGCGTGGTCTTCTACGCGGCGAAGGGCATGAGATTTTCCAACGCGATCTGGCATGGATTTGTCATCGCCGCCTCTGCCTGCTTCTTTGTCGCCATATCGCTGTCGGTGACACAGCCGGGTTTGTTGTAACAGCGGCTGCGGTGGAGCCAATTGGACAACTATCAAAGCTGTGGCCGGGTGGCAGGGTTTCACCAGCCGCGAAGAAGACACCACATACAGCCTGCCCTTGATCAAATACCAGCAAATATGATTTAATCATGTCGACAAAAGGAGCGGCCATGGGCAAGAACACATCTGTCATCCTCGGCAATCACTATGAGAAATTTGTCGGCGCGCAGGTCGGAAGCGGGAAATATGGCTCGACCAGCGAGGTCATCCGGGCCGGACTCCGGCTTCTCGAAGAGCGCGAAACCGCAGTGAGCACGTTGCAAGCCGCGCTCATCGAGGGGGAGACAAGCGGCATTAGCACGCGTAGTCCCGATGAGATCATCAGCGCCGTGATCCAGAAGCGGCGCGAGAATGGAACGCTATAGGCTTAGCAAAGCTGCCGACCAGGATTTCGAGAGGATTTTTGAATTCGGCATCGACCAGTTCGGGCCTGCACAGGCGCTCGACTACCAGAACGGCATGAAACAACGCTTCGAGCAATTGGCCACACAGCCGAAACTCTATCAGGCCGTTGACCACATACGCCAGGGCTACCGTCGCAGCGTCTATCAGGCGCATTCAATCTACTACCGGATTGACCGGGATTTCGTCCTGATCGTCCGCATTCTTAGCCGCGAAAACCCGGACACATCGCTACCGGATCACGATGGCGGATAAATTGCATTGAGGGCTTTGGAGCGCGGAACACAATCGCCTCTAAAACGGCCAGACCCAGGCGATCATCGGCACACCGACCACGATCACCAGCACTTCCAGCATCAGGCCCATGCGCCAGTAATCGCCGAAGCGGTAGTTGCCGGGGCCCATGATGATGGTGTTGTTCTTGTGCCCGATCGGGGTGAGGAAGGCGCAGGACGCGGCCACCGCCACGCCCATCAGGAAAGGATCGGGACTGGCGCCGATGGAATTGGCAACGCTCACGCCGATGGGAGCGGCGATCAGCGCGGTGGCGACATTGTTGAGGAAATCCGACAGCGTCATGGTGATGATCATCAGCACCGCCAGCACGCCCCAGGCCGGCAGATCGGCGGTCTGGGTGACGATCAGATTGGCAATCAGCTGGCTGCCGCCGGTTTCCTCCAGCGCCGCGGCCACAGGGATCAGACAGGCCAGCAGGACAATCACCTTCCACTGAATCAGCGAATAAAAATCCCGGCCGCTGATGATGCCCAGCAGCAGATAGGCCACCACGCACATCCCCAGCGCAATTGCCAGCGAGGTGATGCCCAGAACCGACAGCGCGATCGCCGCGGCGAAGATGCCGATGGCGAGCAGCGCCTTGGTCCGCTGCAGCACCTCGAGCCGGCGGTTTTCCAGCGGCAGCACACCAAGCCACTGGCTGGCCGCTGCAATGTTCTTGTCCGGCCCGATCAGCAAGAGCAGGTCGCCGGCCTTGATCGGCAGGTGACTGACCCGTTCGCGAAACCGCCGACCCTGACGCGAGATGCCCAGCAACGTCACTCCGTGGCGCTGGATCAGCCGCAAGCCGAGCATGGTGCGGCCAACGACATTGGCCTCCTCAGGCACGATGGCCTCGACCAGGCTGAGCGATTTGCCCATCAAGCCGCCATGCTCCTCGGTGCCGATGGCATCGAGTTCGGCGGCCCCCATGAAGGCCTCGATCTGTTTCGGATCGCCCTCCAGCACCAGAAAGTCGCCTTCCCGGATTTCACGGGTCTGCGAAAAGCCGTGCAGCCGCTTGCCGTCCCGCGCCAGACCCAGAATCGACACGTCGTTCTCGTCGGCAAGCGGATAGAGTTCGCCAACCGCCTTGCCGATCGATTTGGAACTTTCCTTGGCCTGGGCCTCTGCGACATAAAGCCCGGCGTCACCTTCCAGCGAGATGGCGTCGGCGCGGGCCGGAATCAGCCGCCATCCGATGAAGGCAACATAGGCAATGCCAACGGCCGACACCGCAAGGCCGACCGGCGCGAAATCGAACATCGAAAACGGCGCGCCCAGCACATCCTGGCGGTATTGCGCGATGACGATATTGGGCGGCGTGCCGATCAGCGTGATCATGCCGCCAAGGATGGTGCCGAAGGACAAGGGCATCAGCGTCAGCGACACCGCCCGCTTGGCCTTGCGCGCCGCGTCCATGTCGAGCGACATCAGCAGCGCCAGCGCCGCCACATTGTTGATGATCGCCGACAGCACCGCGCCGGCCACCGCCATGATGCCGATATGGGTCGGAAGCGCCCGGTCGGGGCTGGTGACGAACCGGGCGATGAATTCCACCGCGCCGGAATTCATCAGCCCGCGCGAGACGATCAGCACCAGCGCTATGATGACCACGGCGGGATGGCCAAAACCGTGAAACGCGTCTTCCGGCGCGATCAGCCCGGCCATCACCGTGACCAGCAACGCCACGAAGGCGACGAGATCATAGCGGAACCGGCCCCAGACCAGCAGCGCGAACAGCACCAGCAGAATTCCGAATAGCATGATCTGGTCGGTCGACATGATGCTGGTCCCGTTGTGCAATGTGCCCGAAGCACGCCCGCAACTTGGGTTGCATGACCGGAATTACCGGTCAACCTTTTTCCAGACCGCCACGGGCGGACCTGACCGGAGCCGCCAGCACGGCTCCGGCTCGTCACAGGCCTACTGAGCCAGATAGGCGTTGGTGGTCCAGCCCGACACATCCGGCATTTCTTTGAGTGCATCGCCATTGGCGTCTCGCAGGATCCCGGTCTCGAACAGGAACCCGGTGATACCCGCAACAAGGCTGTCATCGATCAGGCCCACCGGTTCGCCCGGATCACGCAGAAACCCGCCCTCGACCAGCGCCTGCATCGAAGCGTGAACCAGCTCCGGGTTCGACAGCATGCCCTTGGTTTCCGCAATCAGGATATCGGCGGCTTCGCCGGGATTGTCGGCTGCAAAGGCATAGCCGCGCTGCGCTGCTTGAACAAACGCGCTTGCGGTGTCGGCGTTGGCGGCGAGCCATGTCGAATTGCCGCCCAGAAAGGTCGTGTGCTGGTCCGGCACGCCGTAATCGGCATAGCTGAACGCCCGCTGCGGCCGGCCCAGCAGCACCGAATTGACGCCCTCCCAGGTGCTGACTTCCAGCGTGAAATCCACCGAACCATTGGCCAGCGCCTCATAGGCCGAAGTGCCCAGCGTCACCGTGTCGAAAGTGCCCTCGCCGCCATCATGGCGGATAATCGAGGAGATCAAGGCATTTTCCCAGGCGCTGCCGAAGCCGGCATAGGTCTTTCCGTCAAGATCGGCAGGGCGCTGGATGTCCTGGCGCTCGCCATTGAACACCAGCCGTCCGGTCTCGTGCTGCACCACCGCCATCACCGCCGTCATGTCCGCACCCATCGAGCGCTGGCTGTGAAAGCCGACAGCGCTCAGGATGCCGAATTGTGCGACGCCGGTCGACACAAGCGTGCCGGACGAGGTGTCGGTGTAGGGCAGGATCTCGACATCCAGGCCTGCGTCTGTGAACCAGCCCTTGGCCTGGGCGACATAAAGCCCGACATGGTTGGTGTTGGGCGTCCAGTCGAGCGCCACGGTGAGCTTTTCCGCGGCCTGTGCCGGAACGGCAATCAGCAGGGCCAGGGCAGTGAGAAGATGTTTCATGGTCAGTCTCCGGTTTGAGTGAGAAGGGTGTCGAGCAGTTGGGCTTCGAGCTCGACCGCCTCGGCCGAGGGCGCACGGCCAAGCCGGGGGCGCGGCCCGGGCACAGGGAACTCGGCGATGATCCGCGCCGGCCGGCGCGAAAACACATAGATCCGGTCCGACAGCGCCACCGCCTCGCGCACATCATGGGTAACCAGCAGCGTGGTCCACTGGGCGTTCTGCCAGTGGCGCTCGAGCCAACGCTGCATTTCGGCGCGTGTCAGCGCGTCGAGCGCGCCGAACGGCTCGTCGAGCAGCTGCACGGCACGCTCCTGCACGATGGTGCGCAGCAGCGCTGCCCGCTGGCGCATGCCGCCGGAGAGCTGTGCGGGATAATGCCGTTCGAAGCCTTTAAGGCCGAAAGCAGCAAACAGCGGCAACACTTTTGCACGCGCCGCAGCCCCGTCCATGCCCTGCACTTCCAGCCCCAGGATGACGTTGTCGATGATCCGCCGCCAGGGCAGCAGCGCATCGCGTTGCGGCATGAAGGCAAAGGCCTGAGACCTTGGAGAAAGCGGCACCCCATCAACCTCGATTGTGCCGCTGTCCGGCGGCAGCGCGCCGGTGAGCAGCCGGAACAGGCTGGATTTGCCGCAGCCCGATGGGCCGAGGATCGACACGAACTCGCCCGCCGCGACATGCAGCGAGACGTCGTCGAGCACCGGCGTGCCGCCGAGTGTCAGGCTCACATTGGCGATGCCGAGCGCACTCATGGCGATGCTCCCGCATGACGCCAGCCCAGCACGAAGCGCTGCAGCAGAGCCGTTGCGCCAAACAGCACCAGCGTCAGAAGTGAGCTGATCACCACTGCGGCGAGCATCAGATCTGGCCGGAAACTGTTCTTGGCGTTGAGGATGACGATGCCGAGGCCGGCGCGGGCACCGACATATTCGGCAAAGATCGCCGCCACCACCGCATAGGTGATCGAGATCCGCAAGCCGGCGAAGAAATAGGGCATCGCCGAGGGAAACCGGGCACGGCGGAAGATGCTCCACCGCGATGCCCCCATTGAGCCGAGCAGCGCCTCGATATCGGGCTCGGTGGACTCGTAGCCATCGACCAGCGCCACCAGCATCGGGAAGAAGGTGACCAGCGCCACCAGCAGGATCTTCGGTGTCAGCCCGAAGCCGAACCACAGCACCACCAGCGGCGCGATCGCCACCAGCGGCAGGGTCTGGCTGATGACAAACACCGGAAACAGCGCCCGGCGCAGCTTTGGAATGAAGTCGATCAGCAGCGACAGCACAAACGCCACCGACACCGAAAACGCGAAGCCGGTGAGCGTCGCCTGCAGGGTCGGCAGCATATTGGCCCACAGCATGCCGCGGTTGACGGCGATCTGTTCGGCCACCCGCGAGGGCGCCGGCAGCACCAGCGGCGAGATGCCCGAAAGCCGGACATAGAGCTCCCAGATTGCGAGCGCGGTGAGCACACTGAGCGCGGCCGGCAGGCCCTGAACAAGCCTTGCCGCCGGCGAACCGGACGGTGAACGAGCCATGGGATCAGCTGATCGAAGGGCTGTTGGCTGAAACCGTCAGATCGATGGTGACATGGCCGGCAGGCGGACCGAACCGGCAAAAGGCCTGTTGCAACGTGGCAAACACCGCGCCTGAATCACCGGTCAACCGGGTGCAGAAATTCTTTGAGCGGTCAAAGCAGCCGCTTTGCTTGAGAAAATCGATGCAGCCCATGATCTCGGCCATATGGTCACCGGCGCCCATCACATAGAGCGAGAACTGCGCCCTGGCGATCTCTCCGCTGTCCGGCGCGTCAGCCAGCGCGGCCAGCGCCCCGGCCTGGCGGCTTTCAAGCGGTTCCGACGGATTGGCCAATGCGCCAGTCTGGCAGATCGGATCATCCGGCTCGCCGGGACATCCGCGCGACAGCGTTGCGCGCAGCACGACATGATGCCGCGACGCGGCGGCTGCGACGTAGAGATCGCGCAGTGCCGGGAACAGCACTTCCGGCGGACCGACGATCAGCGTCGAGATATCATCGGTCTCGATCCTGAGTCGCTCGCGGTACGGATCCAACGCCGAGAGCGACGATAGGATCACATCGACGAACCCGCCGGTCATGGGATATAGGGAAACTTGCGCGCCTGCGAACATACTGGTTCCTCCTTGCTACGCTGGCATTATCCAGATCAGCTTCGAGGGTACGTGGGCTTGGCGCCCACATCTCAGCCGCGGCTCTACGCGGCACCCCTGTGGTAAGGCGCATTCAACAGGGTTTGGATGCAAATGCAAGGGTCTTGTCCAGCAATTCGGGCGAAGTTTCAGGGAAATGTCCGCTGGCCGGCAAACCCGCCGAATGCGCTGTTGCGGCGCGACTTCAGATTCGGTGCTAGCGAAGCGCCGGTCGATCGTCCGGGTGCGGCAACCCCGGGTTCGGCGGCTGCCGGGCGGCTCACATTGCCGCGCGCGGAATAAGCGGTCTTGCTGCACAGGCCGCTGCCATCCTGCTTGCAGATGATGCAGTACGCGCCTTCACTGGTGCAGCACCTGATGTAGAGCCCGTTATTTGGCTCAGAGGTCTTGCCACCGTCGAGCAGGCACATCGACATGAGGCCGGCGGCCTTGTGGTTGCTGACTTTCTTGGCAAATGCCGGTGGAAGTGAAACGGCCAATGTCAGGACAAGACCTGTGGCTGCGGCAAACACGATGCGTTTCATGACAAGTCCTCTCGAAGGCTGAGCATCTGGCCCTATGTGGCAAAGTTGATGCCGCTCCTTTCAGATGGATGATGGCAGGCAGGGAAGCCGCATTCCGGTTTCCCTGCGCTGGCCATGGGGCACAACCATGGAAGTGGTCATGTGTGCAGGCATGCGTGGCGATCACTTCAATGCGACCGGACCACGCCGATAAAGGAGACCTTCACCTTGCCCGAATAGGCGTTCATGCGGGCGCCGAAAATGCCGTGGTTTTTCTGTGCCAGGTAGGCGTATTCAGCGCCCTTGCAGTCGAGGATCGAGATCCGCGTATAACCGCTGCGGCGCAGATGTTCGTAACCCAGACGGCAATCCTTGCGCGCCACCTTCACGACTTCATTCTTGCGCGGGTTGCGGTGGTCGCGGGTCTGGACCTGAACCGGGACGCGGTGATCGCGGACCTTTGTTTGTTTCGCCGTACGGTGGTCACGAACATTGAGCTCAACAGTGGTCCGGTGATCGCGGATCTTGGCCGATGAATCGCCGGCCTGAACCGGGGTCTGGATCATGAGAGTTGCCAGGGTGGCGGCGGTGAGGCTGAGAATGGATTTCTTGAACATGGTGTGGCTCCGGGTGGTGTGTGTTTCAGTAACGCCACCTTGTGCCTTGCCGGTTGAACCGGTTCTGAAGTTACCATTCATGAGCGGTTCATGAGACCGCCCTTTCCTCTATCACCACGGCAGCTGAACAAGACCGAGACCGGATGGTGTAGACCGGCATGTTGTGAAAGGCCCCATCTCCCTCCCGGCCATCTTCGTGCTTGGCGCCGCACGCGCCGGCGCCCGGACCAGCCGCACCATCATCGCGAATGCCGCCAGCGGCGAGGTCCTGCCCGAAGACCAGGGTAACCGCAGTTCCCGGGATTAGCCCGCCTTGCCCCTGCGTGCGCTGCGGTCGCCTGCATTGCGCGGATCGGCAGGCCCTTCCGGGACCATGCGGTCAAGATGCTCACCCCAGACGATGTCCGTGTTGCGTCCGGAAATCTTGGCCCGGTAAAGAGCAACGTCCGCCGCCTTTGTGCACGCTTCCAAGGAGGTTCCGGCATGCGGTGCGAGCGCAATGCCAGCCGAGAAGGACAATTCGACATGCTTCAGTTCGTCGATTGTGTGACTGGCAAGTGCGTGCCGCCGCCGGGCGCACCATTCGAGCGCCTGATCACGGGTTGTGGCCGGCAACACGACCAGGAATTCCTCGCCACCATAACGGAACGCCATTTCCGCGCCTTGCAAGCCGTCGCTGAGGATCATGGCGAAAGTCGACAGAACCTTGTCTCCGACATCGTGCCCGTATCGGTCGTTGACCTGCTTGAAGTGATCAAGATCCAGGATGATCAACGAGACCGGCGCGTTTTCGCTTGCACCGGAAATCAGCGGCGGGATGACGGTGCTGGCGTGGCGGCGATTGAAAAGCCCGGTCAGGTGGTCGTGAAATGCCTGCTGTTTCAGCTGTTCGTGCAGGCGCAGATTTTCCTCAAGCCGCAGCTCCAGCGCTCGCCCGGCATCCGAGAGACTCTTCTGTGCGGCTTCACGGGCGGTGACGTCGCGCAAAACAACCATCATGCTGCCGCGCCGGCCCCATTGCTCCAGTGGCTGGACAGACACTTCGAAAATCTTCTCCATGGCGTCGAAATGAACGATCGGCTTTCCGGTCTCTGTCTGCGTATCTCTTGCGATAAGGGCCATCAGCGGATGGGACGGCGGGAGTTTCGTACCCACCGTTTCGGCGCTGAATCCCGTCAGCTTCTCAGCCGCGGGATTGGTCTCGAGAACCAGACCGCTGGGCTCCAGCACCACGATTGGATCGGGAAGAATGGAAAAGATGATATCCCGGGCGATGGGCGGTGCGATGAACAGCTTTCCGCGTTGCTGCGCAAACAGCACGGCCAGCACAGTCGCGGCGAACGCGAAGGGAGTCGGATCGTCGTCGAAGAGCCGGAAACCAAACAGGTTGAAAGCAGCGTTGCAGCCCCAGGGCACACATGTTGCGACCAGCAGTGCAACCATTTGACGCCTGTGCAGACGAGCGGCGCGCTTCAATTGGGAAATCGACATCAGGCAGGCAAGCAGCATGCACAGATACATCCCGCCCAACAGCGTATAAAACAGCCATCCATGGGAGAAGCTCGGCCGTTGCTCATTGAGGATGCCGGTGTAGATCCAGTGATGGTAGCCGTCGGTCAGGGCGGCGAAGCCGGCAAGTGCACTGATCGACAGCATGATGGTGATTGGCAGGCGTCTGCTGACCTGACTGAACCCTGCATGGTCAAGAAAGCCTGCCGACCAGAACAGCGGTGTGGCAATGATCCCGAACCAGGCGAGCCTGCTGAACAGGATCTTGTCCGACAGCTCCACACTGTTGAGGCGCAGCAAGACCATGGCAATCCACCAGATCGATGCCACGGCCGCCAGGCCGAAGGCGATCCGCCCCGGGGCTTCCGGCGATGTTATGATGCGCCCGACCACCAGGATCGCGAGCAACGCGATCACGACGAGGATCGGAGTCGAAAAGATCATGGTCAGTCCTTCAGGCAATCCGGCAAAGAGGCTTACCGCGCGCTCCAAGCATTACCGATGCATCAATACGCGGGTTTCCCTAATGAAGTTTTGCCATGCAAATGCTATATCTCGATGGACATCACGTCCGGCGGGAAACCGCGCTACGGAGACCGTCTCCCATTATGGCCAATCCTGCGTCCAATCCGGTTGAGGAGACGCAGCCAATCAGGACAGGGACGGCATTCGCGCCAAAAAGCCGCAGACCGGAGGCGGGTTGCGCCGACCGGCGGCATCCTGCCGGCAATCCGCTCCAGATGTCTTTTATCTTGATCCCGTCCATCTCCCACCCATATCTCACTGCATGAAACGTCGCTCCTTTCTCAAATTCACTGCACTCGCCACCCTGTTCGGGCTTGGCGCATCGGGGACTGCCATGGCTGTTGCACGCAACTCCAACCGTTATCACTCGGGTCCGGTCAGCGATCATTTCGATGGCACAAGGTTCTTCAATCCCGACGGCGCCGCGCCCAGGGGATTTTCCGATCTGCTCAAGTGGAAGTTCGGCGGCACCCAGGCCAAATGGCCAACCACCGTCAAGAGCCCCTTCGCCCCGGCCCGGCCCGAGCCGAGGGTTGAAGGCGACCGCCTGCGCATCACCATGGTCGGCCACGCCACCATGCTGATCCAGACCGCAGGCCTGAACATCCTCACCGATCCGGTCTGGTCCGAGCGCGCCAGCCCGCTGGCTTTTGCCGGACCCAAGCGGGTGACCGCACCCGGCATCGCCTTTGAAGATCTCCCCGAGATCGATCTGGTGCTGTTGTCGCACAATCACTACGACCATCTCGACCTGGTCACGCTGGCCCGGCTGAGACACGCGCACAATCCGCTGGTCATCACGCCGCTCGGCAATGACGCGATCATCAAGTCGCATGTTCCTACCATGCGGGTGCTGACCGGCGACTGGGGCGACGCCATCACATCCGGCCCGGCAACGGTGCATTTCGAACCCTGCCACCACTGGTCGGCGCGCGGTATCAACGACCGTTCAATGGCGCTTTGGGCAGCCTTCGTGCTGGAGACGCCCGGTGGCAAGGTGCTGCATATCGGCGACACCGGCTTCGACAGGGGCCGGCCCTACCAGAATGCACGCGAACGTCACGGCAAGTTCCGCGCCGCGATCCTGCCGGTCGGCGCTTATGAACCGCGCTGGTTCATGAAGGATCAGCACCAGAGCCCTGACGAGGCCATCGAGGGGTTTTTGCTGTCAGGTGCCGACTATGCGCTGGGCCATCACTGGGGTACATTCCAGCTCACCGATGAAGGCCGCGAGGAGCCCGAGGAGCTACTTTACGAAAAACTCGCCGAGAAGGGTGTCGCCAAGGATCGCTTCCGGCCCCTGCATGTCGGCGAGGCCTGGGATTTTCCTGCCATAGCCTGACCCGGCGGAAGCGCGCCTGAGACTGGTAATCTGACGGGTTTTGCGCCATACAGGCCGCGAACAACAATGGGTGCGCGCTATGGGATCGATGGTTCCTTTTGCCAAGATGAACGGACTGGGCAACGACATTGTCGTCATCGACATGCGTGGCCGCAGCGATGCTGTGACCGCTGAGGCCGCGATCGCGCTTGCCAGCGGCGATCGCACCGGCTTTGACCAGATCATGGCCATTCATGACAGCAATCTCGACGGTGTTGATTACCGCATCGACATTCTCAACCGCGACGGCTCCCGCGCCCAGGCCTGCGGCAACGGAACCCGCTGCGTGGTGCAGGCGCTGGCGTCGGAGACCGGGCGCAAGAGCTTCACCTTCAAGACTCTGGCCGGGATTCTGACCGCGGAGGAACATGAGGACGGGCTGATTTCGGTTGATATGGGGTTGCCGGAATTCCGCTGGGACCGGATTCCGCTGGCCGAAGAGTTCTTCGACACCACCCGCATCGAGCTGCAGGTCGGCCCGATTGACGCACCGGTGCTGCATTCGCCTTCGGTGATATCCATGGGTAACCCGCACGCCATCTTCTGGGTCAAGGACGATATCTGGTCCTATGATCTCGAGCGCTTCGGGCCGCTCTTGGAAAATCACCCGATCTTTCCCGAGCGCGCCAATATCTCGATTGCCCGGGTGAAGGATTCCCAGACACTTGATCTTCGGACCTGGGAACGCGGTGTCGGCCTGACCCGCGCCTGCGGCTCGGCTGCCTGTGCCGCCGCGGTCTGTGCGGCGCGGACCGACCGCACCCGCCGCCGGGTCACCGTCAATGTGCCTGGCGGCCCGCTTCACGTCGACTGGCGCGCCAACAACCATGTGGTCATGACCGGCCCCGCCGAATGGGAATTTTCAGGCACCGTCGATCCGCTGACCGGGGACTGGCAGGCCGATGGGGCGGATGCGTGAGCGGCGTTCGCGTTCTCACCCTTGGATGCCGGCTCAACACCTATGAATCGGAAACCATGCGCAAGGCGGCTGAAACCGCAGGCCTCAACAATGCGATTCTGGTCAACACCTGCGCGGTGACCGCCGATGCGGTGCGCCAGGCGCGCCAGACCATCCGCCGGGCACGCCGCGACAATCCGCACGCCCGCATCGTGGTCTCGGGTTGCGCCGCCCAGACCGAACCCGAAACATTCGCCGCCATGGACGAAGTCGACGCGGTGATCGGCAACGAGGCCAAGGGCCAGGCCGCCAGCTATCGCAAACTGCCGGATTTCGGCGTCTCGGAGAGCGAGAAGATCCGCGTCAACGACATCATGTCGGTGCGCGAGACCGCCCCGCAGATGATCGAGGCCGTGGAAGGCCATGCCCGCGCCTTCGTGCAGGTGCAAAACGGCTGCGATCACCGCTGCACCTTCTGCATCATCCCCTATGGCCGCGGCAATTCCCGCTCGGTGCCGATGGGCGCGGTGGTCAGCCAGATCGAAAAGCTGGTCGGCAATGGCTACCAGGAAGCCGTCATCACCGGCGTTGATGCGACCAGCTATGGCGCCGACCTGCCCGGCGCCCCGACGCTCGGCACACTGGCCGCCACCATCCTCAAGCAGGTGCCCGACCTCAAGCGGTTGCGGCTGTCCTCGATCGATTCGATCGAGGTCGACGGCACGCTGATGGATCTGATTGCCAACGAGCCGCGCTTCATGCCGCATCTGCACCTGTCACTGCAGCATGGCGATGACATGATCCTCAAGCGCATGAAGCGCCGGCACAGCCGCGACGACGCGATTGCGTTCTGCCGCACGGTGCGGGAGCTCAGACCCGGCTTCGCCTTCGGCGCCGACCTGATCGCCGGGTTTCCGACCGAAACCGAGGAGATGTTCGCCCGCTCGCTCGACATTGTTGAGGAATGCGGCCTGTCCTTCCTGCATGTGTTTCCCTATTCGCCACGCCAGGGCACCCCGGCAGCGCGCATGCCGCAGCTTGACCGCGGCCTGATCAAACAACGGGCCGCGCGCTTGAGAGAACGCGGCGAAAAGGCCTATGATGCCCACCTCTCCGCCATGGCGCTGGCAGGCGGCACTCACTCCGTTCTGGTCGAGTTTTCCGGCACGGCGCGCACAGAAAATTTCACCCCGGTGGTTGCGCCCGGCGCGCCACGGGGCCAGATGGCTCAGATAAAGCTCAATGGCCGCACCGCAGATCATCTGACCGGCGATGTGATTGCCGGACCAGTGGATCAAAGACAGACGGCAGGCTTCGCCGCAGGCTGACACGAAAAGGCACCGAACCCGTATGGCGTTTAACTTCATCAAAAAGGTTTTCTCCTTCGGGAAAGACAAGGAAGACGCGCCTGCGCCGGAGACAGCGGTGGAAACCGCGGCTCCTGCTGCCGATGAGGCTGCCCCCGGGACAGCAGCGCCTGAACAGGCCTTCCCGGCTGATGGCGGCATGCAATTCACACCGGAAACCGCCGGAAGCGAGCCGCCTGAAACGCCCGCGCCTGCGGACGAAGAGCATGCCGGCGAACCGCCGGTCCACGCCGGCCCTGTGGAAGAAGGCCCGGACGACGGGCTGCACCCGGATGAATTGACCGCCGATCCGGACATCGCACCGGTTCCGGAGGGATCACTGGAGCTTGAACCAGAAGATGGCGGCGGGATGCAGCGCGCCGCGGAACCGGCGGTCAGTGACGCGCCGATCCACGCCGAACCCGTGGCCGAAGGCCCGGACGACGGGCTGACCCCGGATGAATTGTCCGCCGACCCTGGCATCGCGCCGGTTCCGGATGAAACAACTGAGCCTGAGCCTGAGCCTGAGCCTGAGCCTGAGCCTGAGCCTGAGCCTCGAAAGCTGGTCGTTCGCGACACGGTGTCAAGGGCAGAGCCCGCACCGGCGCCGCAACCTGTGGAGCAGGACCAGGGCAATTGGTGGCAGCGCCTGCGCCAGGGCCTGTCGCGCACTTCCGGCCAGCTGACCGGCCAGATCACCGGCATTTTCACCAAGCGCAAGCTCGACGAGGACACGCTGCAGGATCTCGAGGACGTGCTGCTGCAGGCCGATCTCGGCGTCGAGACCGCGATGCGGATCACCGATGCCCTGTCCGCCACCCGCTACGGCAAGGACATCTCGCCGGCCGAAGTGCAGAAGGTGATGGCCGAGGAAATCACCAGGGTCCTTGGGCCGGTGGCCAAGCCGCTGGAACTTGACCTGAGCCACAAGCCGCATGTCATTCTGGTTGTCGGCGTCAACGGCACCGGCAAGACCACCACCATCGGCAAGCTCGCCGCCAAGCTGAGCTCCGGCGGGTTGAAGGTGACGCTGGCCGCCGGCGACACTTTTCGCGCCGCAGCCATCGAGCAGCTCAAGATCTGGGGCGAGCGCACCGGCTCCAAGGTAGTCTCGACCAAGCTCGGCGCCGATGCGGCGGGTCTGGCCTATGAGGCTTTCGAGACCGCCCGCACGGATGGCGCCGACGTGCTGATCATCGACACCGCCGGACGGCTGCAAAACCGCACCGAACTGATGGACGAGCTGGCCAAGGTGGTCCGCGTCATCGGCAAGCTCGATCCGGACGCGCCGCACACGGTGCTGCAGACGCTCGACGCCACCACCGGCCAGAACGCGCTCAACCAGGTCGAGATTTTCAAGAATGTCGCCGGCGTCAACGGGCTGGTGATGACCAAGCTCGACGGCACCGCGCGCGGCGGTATTCTCGTCGCCATCGCCGCAAAACATAAATTACCGGTCTATTTCGTCGGCGTCGGCGAAGGTGTAGACGATCTGGAACCCTTTGAAGCGGCAGATTTCGCATCCGCCATTGCCGGAGAACCGGCCGGAGACACGAAATGAACGACCGCAAACAGCCCGAAGCCGAAACCGCCGATCAGGACATTCATATCTTCGAGGTCGATCCCAATGCGCCCGGGCGCAAGCACATCAATCCGCTGCTGAAAATGGTGCTCGAACTGGGACCGCTGCTGGTGTTTTTCTTCGCCAATGCCCGCGGCGAGTGGATTGCCCAGCGGGTGCCGTTCCTGGCCGATATCGGCGGCCCGATTTTCGTCGGCACCGCCTGTTTCATGATTGCCACCGCCGTGGCCTTGACCGTGTCCTGGATTCTGACCCGGACCCTGCCGATCATGCCGCTGCTGTCGGGTATCATCGTGCTGGTTTTCGGCGCGCTGACGCTGTGGCTGCAGGACGAGACCTTCATCAAGGTCAAGCCGACCATCATCAACACCATGTTTGGCCTCATTCTGCTCGGCGGCCTGCTCTTCAGGAAATCCTTCCTGGGCTATGTGTTTGATTCGGCCTTCAAGCTCGATGCCGAGGGCTGGCGCATCCTGACTTTCCGCTGGGGTCTGTTCTTCATGCTGATGGCGGTGGTCAATGAAGTCATCTGGCGCAATTTCTCCACCGACTTCTGGATTGCCTTCAAGGTCTGGGGCAACATGCCGCTGTCAATCGTCTTCACGCTGCTGCAACTGCCGCTGATGCAGCGCCATGCGCTGCCGGAAGAGGGTGAGGAAGACGCGAAGGGGTAAGCCCCCTTCGCTCCTGCAGGGTAACGCGCTGACCGATACCGCCGGGCCGATGCCCAGTATAAGCAACCGGTCAGCACACGCTCACGGCGCGCCGACAATGCGCGCCAGCTTGCCAAGCGTCTGCATGCCGAGTTCGATAGCGCCGAAGCCCCTGGCCTGCTGGAATTCGGCTGACGAGCTGAACACCATGCCCAGTGTAACCTTCGTCTCACCGTCCTCGTCCTCGAAGGACACCCAGGCATCAGCGTGTTTCGGCCCGTTTTCGCCCCAGAGCAGGGCGTAGCCGATCCTCTCGCCGTCCCGGACCTCGCCATACTGGTGATGGTTCGGATAGACCGTGCCGTCCGGTCCGATCATGTCGAACACCCATTCGCCGCCCTGCCGCAGGTCGATCCGTTCGGTCCGGCAGGAAAACCCGTCCGGACCCCACCATTGCGGCAGGGTTTCCGGGTTGAACCAGGCGCCCCAGACGATGTCGCGCGGCGCCTTGATCACCCGTTGCAGCACCATGGTCCGCTCCGCCACGCCCGCCAGATTTTCGAGCCCGGCGACAAAGCCCTCACGGTAGCCCGCCTCCATGTCTTCGGCCAGCGAGGCAAGCTGCACGGTCACCGCCACCCGGCTTTGCTCGCCCGCGCCCGAGAAGGAAGCCGTCACAAGCGCCGCCGATTGCGTCACCCCGTCAGAGGAAATCAGCTCGGAATTGACGCTGCGCACCAGGGGGTGCAGCACCAGCCATCCGGCCTCGCAGCGCGTGTCAGGCTGCCCCTCGACCTTGCATAGCGAGACTTCGCGTCCGCCAACACGCGTGTCGGCCTCGACAAACTCGACGGTGACCGAGGGCGCGGGCGATGCCCACACCGCACGGGCCGCAGGCGCGGTCCAGGCCGCCCATGCGGTTTCGACAGGGGCTGCGACCTGCCGTTCGAAACTCAGCGTGGCAAAACCTTCGCTCATTTCGCCAGGCCCTTGGCATAGGCTTCGAGCTGCGTCGCCACCGTGCCCCATCCGTCGAAGAAGCCCATGTCCTCATGGCTCTTTTTCGTATCCGGATTGCGATGGCGGGCGATCGCTGTGTAGCTGGTGCCGCCGCCGGGCGCATCGGCGAGAAGCAGGATCGCCGTCATGAAGGGCTCGGGCGCCGGCTTCCAGCCTTCGGTGTAGGTATCGGTGAATACCAGTTTCTCCTCCGGCACCACTTCCAGATAGACGCCGAGATTCTCCATGACGTTACCCTCGACCTCAAAAGTCGTGTTGAAGCGGCCGCCGACCCGCAGGTCGATATCGACACTGGTTACCTTGTGCGGCGCGGGAACGAAGAAATGCGGGATGTGTTCAGGCCGTGTCCAGCATTCCCATATCAGCTGCCGCGGCACGGCGAGCGTGCGGGTAAAGCTCAGGTCTGTTGCGGGATCCAGTTCCAGTTTCATTTCCTTCGCGCCTCCATCACGGTTTTCACATAGTCGTCCAGCCGGTCGAGCCGGGATTCCCAGATGGCCCGCTGTTCATCAAGCCATGTGCGCATCGGCATGAGCGCTTCGGGTACGATGGCGCATGTGCGCACCCGCCCGTCCTTCGCTGTTGCGATCAGTCCCGCTTCCTCGAGCACCGAAAGGTGCCGCATCACCGTCGGCAGCCGCAGCCCGGTCGGGCTGGCCAGTTCGCTCACCGGCGCCGGCCCCTCGGCCAGCCGCGTAAGGATTGCGCGCCGTGTCGGGTCCGCCAGAGCGTGGAACAGGTTCGATAGATCAACATCATGCTTAGCCATACAGCTAACTATCCTAAGCGCTCTTTGCCGTCAAGGGACAGTTAGCAATATTGCTAGGTATTATCGGGAGGACCAGAAGCACCGCGCGTCCTGTGGGACCACAAAGATCAATCTAACGCTTTGATTTTATGCATGTATGCCATCACTCAATTGAATCCAAACTGAGCGCGAGATGCATTACCCCGCATTCCCGAACGGCCCCGAATAGCCTTTTTCCATCACCTCGCGCTCGTGGGCGAGCATCCAGTGCACAGTGGGAAAGGCGATTTCGTCCATTGGCAGCGCATCCCAGTCGAACAGCTCGACTTCGAGGCTTTCCTCGCCGACGCCGAACAGCACCGCGCCTGCGCCGGGATCGATGGGTTCGGCGCGCCAGATCAGCTGCACCTGGCTCAGATGCGGCACCGAATAGATCGCCAGCAGCTCGCCGAGCTTCAGATGGGCCTGCGCCTCTTCGCGCGCCTCGCGGCGGGCGCCGTCTTCCGGCGTTTCATTCAGTTCGAGATAGCCGGCCGGCACGGTCCAGAAGCCGCGGCGCGGTTCGATGGCGCGGCGGCAGAGCAGCACCTTGCCCTCGTGCCGGACCACAGAGCCAACGACGATGCGCGGGTTCTGGTAATTGACGAAGCCGCAAGTGCGGCAGACATCGCGTTCATGGGTGTCGCCCTCGGGAACCAGGCGGTGGAATTGGGTTTCGGTGCTCATGCCGGCAAAGATAGAGCCCGCCCCCGATCATGGCGAGGGTGGCTGCGCGCTTTGGCTCAAGAAAATCCGTTCAGCCCGCCGGCGCAGCCTGCGACATCGCCTTCTCGATCGCCGGCAGCAGCTTGTCACGCAGGCTTTCGGTGGTGAACGGGCCGATCTGCTTGAACAGGATTTCGCCGTCCGGACCGACAAGATAGGTCTCCGGGATGCCGTAAACGCCCCAGTCGATAGCCGCCTTGCCAGCCGGATCAACGCCCACGGCAGCAAACGGATTGCCCAGTTCGCCCAGGAACTTCAGCGCGTTGTCGTTCTTGTCCTTGTAATTGATGCCAACCAGCTCGACCCGCGGATCGCGCGACAGTTCGAGCAGGATGGGATGCTCCTGACGGCAGGGCACGCACCAAGAGGCCCAGACATTGACCAGCGACAGCTGGCCCCGGATCGCCGCGTCAGTGAGCGCCGGGACCGGCACACCATTTGCGGTCAGGCCATCAAGCGGCGGCAGATCGAGCGAGGGCGCCTTGGTGCCGATCAGCACCGAGGGAATTTCGCTGGCGTCCTTGCCCGAGCCGAGCTGGTAGAGAAACACGCCCGACAGCGCGATAAACAGCACCAGCGGCAGAAAGGCGATCCACAGCCTGCGCCGGTTGGCGGGCACCGCATCTTCATTGGTCTCGTCGGTCATCACTTGGCCCCGCCGGCAGGTTTCGAACGCCGCCGCACGCCCTGCGCCTCGAGCTCGGCCAGCTCACGCCGCCGCGCCCGGCCATCGAGCAGAATGCCGGCCAGCAATCCGCCAAGCGTCACCGCGGTGGCCGCATAGGACAGAAAAACGAAGGCTTCATGGCTCATCATCTTATGCACCGCCAATTGCTTGTGCCGCCTGACGCCGCATCGCCTGCACCCGGCGCCTGAGGATCTCGTTGCGCATGGCCATCAGGTGAAAGGTGAAGAAGATCAGCGTATAGGCAATCGCCATCACCAAGAGCGGATAGAGCATCGTCGGGTGGATGGTCGGGCCGTCAAGCCGGATGACGCTGGCCGGCTGGTGCAGCGTGTTCCACCACTCGACGGAGAATTTGATGATCGGGATATTGACGAAACCGACCAGCGTCAGCACCGCCGCCGGACGGGCAGCCCGGCCTGAATCGTCCATCGCCTTGTGCAGCGCTATCAACCCCAGATACATCAGGAACAGCACAAACACCGAGGTCAGCCGCGCGTCCCACACCCACCAGGTGCCCCACATCGGCCGGCCCCACAGCGAGCCGGTGAGCAGCGACAGGAAGGTGAAGGCCGCACCGATGGGCAGCGCCGTCTTGGCCGCGACATCGGCCAGCGGATGCCGCCAGACCAAAGTGCCGATCGAGGCAATCGCCATCACCGAATAGCACATCATCGCCAGCCAGGCCGCCGGCACATGGATGAACATGATCCGCACGGTGATGCCCTGCTGATAATCCTCGGGCGCGGCAAACGACATATAGAGCCCGATCAGCAGAGACAGCACGGCCGCTGTCGCAAGATACGGCAGAATCCGCCCCGAAAGGGCGAGAAAGCGGGTCGGATTGGCGAGGCTGGTAAACCAGCCCTGGGAGATGGTGGTGTCACTCATGGCTTTTTTCTAATGCGTGAGGCGTGCAGTTTCAATGCGACAAATCAATCGGACGCTCCCCTGAGCGCCGCAGCCGCCGCCACCGGGCCGAGAGCCGCGAAAAACAGCGCAATTGCCGACAGGATCATGAACGGCGGCAAGAATGGATCAGGATCCGTCACCGCGGCGTAAGAAGCGCTGACCCCGAAGATCAGGATCGGGATCGCCAAAGGCAGGATCAGGATCGACACCAGCAGCCCGCCACGCGGCAGCACCACCGCCACCGCCGCTCCCACCGCGCCGATGAAGGAAATCGCCGGCGTGCCGACCAGCAGCGTCAGCATGACGGCGCCGGTCGAGGTGGCGCTCATGTTCATCAATAGCCCCAGAAGCGGCGCGGCCAGCACCAGCGGCAGCCCGGTGGCGAGCCAGTGCGCCAGGCTTTTGACAAACACCGTCAGCACCAGCGAAAACCAGTCCTGCATCACCAGCATGTCGAGCGAACCGTCCTCGCGGTCGGCCTGAAACAAACGGTCGAGGCCGAGCAGCGAGGCCAGCAGCGCGCCGATCCACAGGATCGCCGGACCGATCCGCGCCAGCAGGTTGAGATCCGGGCCGATGCCGAAGGGAATCACCGCCACTACGGCGAGAAAGAACAGCACGCCCAGCATGGCCGCCCCGCCCGAGCGGGTGGCAATCGCCAGATCGCGTCTGAGCAGCGCAATCATGCCCATGCCCCCTCGGAGGCCGCACTGTGAACGCCCGACAGTTCCAGCGCGCGGACACTCTCCAGCCCCAATGGCTGATGCGTGGCGGCTACCGCCAGCCCGCCCTTGGCCAGATGACCGCGCACCAGATCCGCAAACAGCTGGTCCGAGCGCTTGTCGAGCGCTGCCGTCGGCTCATCCAGCAGCCACAACGGCCGTTCGCTGACCAGCAGCCGTGCCAGCGCGATGCGCCGCTGCTGACCCGCCGAGAGATAGCCGAACGGCAGATGCCCGACGCCGGTCAGCCCCACCTGCTCGATGGCCGCGTCAACGGACAGGCCTTCGCCGCTGTCGGCAGGCTGGAAATTCTTCCAGAAGGCGAGATTTTCCGAGACCTTGAGTTCACGCTTCATGGCATTGCGGTGACCGAGATAATGGGCGTGGTCCGAAACCGGCAACGCGGCCTCGTCGTCGCCTTGCAGGGCAAAACCGCCCGAATCAGCAGCCAGCAATCCGGCCAGAATTCGAAGCAATGTCGATTTTCCCGATCCGTTTGGTCCGGTGATAACAAGCACTTCGCCGCGTTCGAGCGTGAAGCTGACATCGTCAAACAACACGCTATCGCCGCGCCGTCCCTTGAGTTTCGTGGCTACTGCCCGCATCGGCCCCCGCATCCCGGGCCGCTAGGCGGCACCTGGCGCTCCCGTTCAATAAAAAACTAACCACCCAAAAAAACATTGAAATGGGCCATTGGTTGATCTGGCACGTTCTTACGAAATTATCTATAACGCCCGCAACCACGCCAGCGGTCGGCGTGAATTCAATCTAGCGCCGAACATGATGCCCCAAGCGTCACGGGCGGACAGCGGAAATGACCGTACCCGCATCCTTGTCCACGCGATCAGCGTGCAAGGTGTTCGCCCTCAATGTTCGGCCGAACTCATGAAAGCGGGTTGCCTGTGGCCAAATCACTCGACAGCTTCAATTGCCGTTCCGTCCTCAATGTCGAGGGCACCGAATATGTCTATTACAGCCTCGTTGAGGCCGAGAAGAACGGCCTGACCGGTATTTCGGCGCTTCCGTTCTCGATGAAGGTCATCCTCGAGAACCTGTTGCGCAACGAAGACGGCGGCACGGTGAAGAAGGAAGACATCCTCGCCGTCGTTGCCTGGCTCACCGACAAGGGCACAGCGGACGCCGAGATCGCCTACCGCCCGGCGCGCGTGCTGATGCAGGATTTCACCGGCGTTCCCGCCGTTGTTGACCTGGCGGCCATGCGCGACGCCATGGTGTCACTCGGCGGCGATCCGCAGAAGATCAATCCTCTGGTCCCCGTCGACCTGGTTATCGACCACTCGGTCATCGTCGATGAATTCGGCACGCCGCAGGCGCTGGCCAACAATGTCGAACACGAATATGAGCGCAACGGCGAACGCTACCGCTTCCTGAAGTGGGGCCAGCAGGCGTTCAAGAATTTCCGCGTTGTTCCCCCCGGCACCGGCATCTGCCACCAGGTCAATCTTGAATATCTGGGCCAGACTGTCTGGACCAAGGAAGAGAACGGCGAAATCACTGCCTATCCCGACACCTGCGTCGGCACCGACAGCCACACCACCATGATCAACGGTCTTGGCGTGCTGGGCTGGGGCGTTGGCGGCATCGAGGCCGAAGCGGCCATGCTGGGCCAGCCGATCTCCATGCTGCTGCCGGAAGTCATCGGCTTCCGCCTCACCGGCGCGCTCAAGGAAGGCGTGACCGCCACCGACCTGGTGCTGACCGTGGTGCAGATGCTGCGCAAGAAGGGCGTTGTCTCGAAATTCGTCGAATTCTTCGGCCCCGGCCTGGATTCGATGACGCTGGCCGACCGCGCCACCATCGGCAATATGGGCCCGGAATACGGCGCCACCTGTGGCTTCTTCCCGGTTGATGGCGAAACCATCAACTACCTGACCATATCGGGCCGTGAGGAAAACCGCATCAAGCTGGTGGAAGCCTATTCCAAGGCGCAAGGAATGTGGCGCGATACCGCTGCGGCCGACCCGGTGTTCACCGACACGCTGGATCTCGATCTGGGTTCCGTGGTGCCGTCCATGGCCGGCCCGAAGCGTCCGGAAGGCCGCATTCCGCTCGAAGACATCTCCGCTGGCTTCGCCAAGTCGCTGGCCGACGAGTACAAGAAGCCCGATCAGCTCGACAACCGCTACCAGGTCGAGGGCGAGGATTACGATCTGGGCCATGGCGACGTCGCCATCGCCGCGATCACATCCTGCACCAACACCTCCAACCCGAGCGTGCTCATCGGCGCCGGCCTCTTGGCCCGCAACGCCCGCGCCAAGGGCCTGAAGACCAAGCCCTGGGTGAAGACCTCGCTGGCCCCCGGCAGCCAGGTGGTGGCCGAATATCTGGCCAAGTCCGGCCTGCAGGACGATCTCGATGCACTCGGCTTCAACCTTGTCGGTTTCGGCTGCACCACCTGCATCGGCAACTCCGGCCCGCTGCCCGCTCCGGTCTCCAAGACCATCAACGACAAGGGCCTGATCGCCGCCGGCGTGTTGTCGGGCAACCGCAACTTCGAAGGCCGCATTTCGCCTGACGTGCAGGCTAACTACCTGGCGTCACCGCCGCTGGTGGTGGCCTATGCGCTGGCCGGCTCCGTGCAGAAGGACCTGACCACCGAGCCGATCGGCGATGACCAGGACGGCAATCCCGTGTTCCTCAAGGATATCTGGCCCTCCAGCCAGGAGATCCAGGAATTCATCATGAAATATGTCACCCGCGCACTCTACGCGGCCAAATATGCCGACGTGTTCAAGGGTGACGAGAACTGGCAGGCGGTCGAAGTGCCGACAAGCCAGACCTACGCATGGGATGACAATTCAACCTATGTGCAGAACCCGCCCTATTTCGAGGGCATGGGCAAGACCGGTGCCGGTATCTCCGACATCAAGGGGGCGCGCGTGCTGGGTCTGTTCGGCGACAAGATCACCACCGACCACATCTCGCCTGCAGGCTCGATCAAGGCACAGTCACCGGCAGGCTCCTACCTGATGGATCATGGCGTCGGCGTTGCCGACTTCAACCAGTACGGCACACGCCGCGGCAACCACGAAGTCATGATGCGTGGCACCTTCGCCAATATCCGGCTGCGCAACCACATGCTCGGACCGAACGGACGTGAAGGCGGCTACACCTTCCACTATCCATCGCGCGAGGAAGTCTCGATCTTCGATGCAGCCATGCAGTACAAGGCCGAAGGCGTGCCGCTGGTCGTCTTCGCCGGCGCCGAATACGGCAATGGCTCGTCGCGTGACTGGGCTGCCAAGGGCACCAACCTGCTCGGCGTCCGCGCCGTCATCGCCCAGTCCTACGAGCGCATTCACCGCTCCAACCTGGTCGGCATGGGCGTCATCCCCTTTGTCTTCGAGAAAGACACATCCTGGGAAAGCCTCGGCCTGAAGGGCGACGAGACGGTTTCGATCGAAGGGCTGGCCAATGTCCAGCCTGGAGAGAAGAAGATTGCCAGCATCACTTTTGCCGATGGCACGGTCAAGGAGATCCCCCTGATCTGCCGCGTCGATACGCTTGATGAACTCGGTTACCTCAAGAATGGCGGCATCCTGCAGACCGTTCTGCGCGATCTGGCTGCCTGACAGGCACGGTTCTGGCAGATCACTGATCGACACCAAGACGCCGGGGCATTGCTCCGGCGTTTTTCGTTTCTGGCATTGTGTTTGCAGGATGGTAACGGTCCCTCTCACCGCAACGTGATTTGGACGTGTGCGGGACTCCACGGTACAAAAGTGTATAACTTCTGCAGCCCAACCGATCGAAACGGACATCTCTTCATGACTGCGCGTACCCTGCTTCTTGCTCTCGCTCTTCCGGTCCTGACAGCCACCACCGTGCTGACAGCTCCTGGCGTGGCCCTGGCAGGCGATATCAAGGGGGTTGTGGAGCTGTTCACCAGCCAGGGCTGCTCATCCTGCCCGCCGGCAGATGCGGAGCTGGCGAAACTGGCTGAACAGGACGGTGTGCTGGCGCTGAGCTACCACGTCGACTACTGGAACTACCTCGGATGGACCGACACGCTGTCGAGCAAGGCCAGCACGGCCCGGCAATACGGCTATGCCAAGACATTCCACCGCGGCAATGTCTACACTCCGCAGGCGGTCGTGAACGGTCAGGATCATGTCAATGGCGCGGATGGCCCTGCGATCCGCTCCATGCTCGACACGTTTTCCTCCAACGGAGGCGGACTGACCGTCGAGGTCTCGGCAAGCATGAATGCCGACGAACTGCGGATTTCCGTCGGCGCCGGCGAAGGCAAGGCCGATATCGTCGCGGTCTATTTTGATGACAGCAGCACGGTCAAGATCGGGCGCGGCGAGAATTCCGGCCGCACCATCACCTATCGCCACAGTGTGCGCGACATTGAAACCGTCGGCATGTGGAACGGACACGAGGTGAACCTGAAACTGCCGGTTTCGGTGATCTCCGCTCATCCCGGCCGCCGATGCGCTATCCTGCTTCAGGAAGTCGGCAAGGATGGCTCTCCCGGCCGGATTCTCGGTGCGACGGAAATCTGAAGCTCCTCCCTGCCGCCCTTGATGTCCGGACAAAAAAAGACCGGCGCGAAGCCGGTCAAAAAGCGGGTATTTGGGGTGCTACCTCACGTCTCGGTGCGCGGGGACGATCCGAGACGCTCTCTACGGGCAGACCTCAAAGCCGTTACCGGCCTCAAGGCCTGCCCGCGTGTTGAGATGGTTCGTCCCGGCAACTTCGAGGGGCTGGGGGGCTGTAATCCGAAGGCACCGATTCGAACCGTCTGAGGCAACAGGCAGACAATCGCGGTCAAATCCGGCGAGGATTTGGCTGAATTAAGGCCCAAATGGGTCGAATGCATCTTTCCTGCCGCGACCCGGTAAACAACCGATACGGGCGGAAGCCTTTCGTGATGACGCGGTGCAGCATAGCCGCGGACACAAAAAATCGGTCAACACGCTTGATATTATGCATGTGTCAGGCAAACTGGCCCGATGAAAACTGATTTGCAGTCCAGATAATGGCTGATGGAGCGGATTACGCGGCGGGCCGCGATCAGAGCGGGCAGCCGAACGCTACCGTGACCGTTGATCTGAGCGAACACCGCCGCCGCAACACCCCCGAACCGGTAACATTCAAGCGCCGCGAGCTGGATCGCATTCTGCAGGTCTACAGCCGCATGGTGGCCGAGGGCCACTGCCGCGACTACGCCATAGATCACTTGCGCGACAAGGCCGTGTTCGCTCTCTTCCGCCGCGCCAGCGAAGTGCCGCTCTACCGGATCGAGAAAGATCCCTCACGGGCCCGCAAGCAGGGTGCATTTGCGATCATTTCGGCCGCCGGGCTGGTGCTCAAGCGCGGCCACGAACTCGAAGTCGTGCTGAAATATTTCGACAAGCCGCCGCGCCTGGTGCGCTGATTTCGAAAGTTCGCGCTAACTTCGGAGACAGCGACTTTTCCGGCAGGCCTCTGATCTGAAAGCAGAAACTGTAAAAGTGAACTGTCCCCGACCGTCCCGACCTTAGCCGGCAAACAAGGTTCCCGGATAAGTGTCCGGATCAGGGTCGGTTGCCTTGCCCTGACCTAGCGGCCGTTGCATGAACACCGTGTCCAGCCAGCGTCCGTGTTTGTGACCGGAGCCGGAAATCATCCCCGAACTGACAAAGCCCGCCTTCTGGTGCACCGCGATCGACGCCGGATGCGCGCCGCCGATCACCGCCACCATCTGCCGGAAGCCAAGTGTCTCGCACCGTCCGATCAGCGCTTCAAGCAGTGCCCGCCCGACACCCTGGCCGCGCGCTTGAGGCGCCAGATAGATCGAATCCTCGACCAGCCAGCGGTAGGCCGGGCGGGTGCGAAAGGCCGACGCATAGGCGTAGCCCAGCACCGTACCGCCGCCGCCGGTGGCAATAAGATAGGGATAGCCATTGCCGGTGATCGCCGACATTCGCAACCCCATCTCGGCCTCGCCGGGCGCTACAAGCTCGTAGCTCGCCACGCCATTGAGAACGCTGTCGGTGTAGATCCGGGTGATGTCTGTAAGGTCGGCAGGCGTCGCATCACGAATGATCATGGCAGGCAGGTCCGGTGGGTCAGACCTTCGGTGTATCGCTGCGCGCGCCCGCGGCCAACAAAAAAGGCGGCCCGAAGACCGCCTTTTTCGTGATCAGTGTCGTGCTGGCTACTCGCGGTTGCCCAGGAACTGCAGCAGGAACATGAACAGGTTGATGAAGTCGAGATACAGACGCAGCGCACCCATGATGGCCTTGCGGCCGGCAGTGGCATCAGTGTCGCCTTCATAATACATCGACTTGATCTGCTGCGTGTCATAGGCGGTCAGACCTGCAAAGATCAGCACGCCAATGCCCGAAATCGCGAACTGAAGCGCGCTCGACTGCAGGAAGATGTTGACCACCATCGCGATGATCAGGCCGAACAGGCCCATCATCAGGAACGAGCCCATCGCCGACAGGTCTTTCTTGGTCGTGTAACCGAAGAGCGACAGCGCGCCGAAGGAAGCTGCGGTGATGAAGAAGGTCTGCGTGATCGATGCGCCGGTGTAGACCAGGAAGATCGATGACAGCGAAACGCCCATCAATCCGGCAAACACCCAGAACGTGGTCTGCGCGGCGGAAACGCTCATCTTCTCGATACGGGCGCTCAGGAAGAACACCATCCCGAGCGGCGCCAGCATGACCACCCACTTGAGCGGCGAGCCGTAAAGCGCGGCGCCAAGACCGGTCAGCATCTTGCCGTTGCCCAGCGTTGCCACGGCAGAAGCCGGATCGTTGGTGGTTGCGAACATTGCGATTGCATAGGCTGCGACACCGGTGATGCCCAGTCCCATTGCCATCAGGTTGTAAACGCGCAGCATGTAGGCGCGAAGGCCTTCATCAATGTCGGCGCCGACGTGGGCGCCCGGTGCTACGCGGACATTCGAATTGCGAAAGTCAGCCATGGTTTCCTCTTTATAAGCCCCGGTAAGGTTTACGGTGTCGGGCTCAAAGACCCAGGCGCCGCTGCGGGGCTCCAGCATGCCTGCGTACAATATGAGGATGAACTAAGGCCACGACAAGACCCTCCATCGTAGAAGATGGACGGAAACCTCTGCATTTGCTTAATAAATGCGTCGAACCAGGCCGATTCAGATGTCTACAGCTCGCGCAGCACAGGTGCGGCTTTCTGTCCCAGCACGCGCCAGGTCCCGGCCAGGCCGATGCCAACGGTGAGAACCAGAGCACCCGCAAGCGTGATGAGCGCGATATCCGGCATGAATTGAGACGGCAGCGTCATGATCCGGCTGACCACGAACCAGGACGCCACGCCGCCAAAGGCCAGCGCAAACACCGCCGTGGCCAGGCCCAGCAGCCCATACTCATATACATAGGCGCGGATCAGCGTCGCCCGCGTGGCGCCAAGCGTCTTGAGCACCACCGCATCGTGAATGCGCGAGCGGTTGCCGGCAGCCAGCGCGCCTGCCAGCACCAGCACCGAAGCCACCAGCGCCACAAGGGCCGCGGCGCGAATGGCGATACCGATCTGTCCGACCAGACGGTTGGCAAGCTCCAGCGCATCCTTGACGCGCACGCTGGTGATCGTCGGATAGGCCTGGGTGACAGCACGCAACACCTCGCCCTCGACCGCTGCATCGGCACTCGGATCGGACAGGGTCGCCATCCAGGAATGCGGCGCTCCGGCAAAAGTATTGGGCGAAAACACCATGACGAAGTTGATCGACAGCGATTCCCATTCCACTTCGCGCAGATTGGCAATCCGGGCCGTGATCGAACGGCCAAGCACTGAAACCGTGATCGTGTCACCGACGGCAAGACCGATTTCACGTGCTTCCTCGGCGGAGAAAGACACCAGCGGCTCGCCTTGATAATCAGCCGGCCACCATTCGCCTTCCGCCAGCCGCGAGTTTTCGGGCTGGTTTTTGGCATAGGTGACGCCGCGGTCGCCCCTGAGCACCCATTGCGCCTCTGACGGCACATTCTCGGCATTGACCTCTTCACCCTTGAGCTGGGTGATGCGCCCGCGCAGCATCGGCACCTTGATGACCTTGCCTTCCGGCGCCAGCCCGAGCACCACATTCTCGAATCCATCGATCTCGTTCGACTGGATGTCGACAAAGAAGAAATTCGGCGCACGCTCCGGCAGATTGCCCGACAGTTCACGCCGCAAATTGGTATCGATCAGCGCCAGCGTCACCAGCAGCGCCAGACCAAGGCCGAGCGACAGAACCACCGACGGCGTCAGCGCGCCGGGCCGGTGAATGTTGCCGATTGCCAGCCGCAGAGGCGTCGAACGCACCGCGGGCCAGCGTTTGGCAATCATTTGCACGGCATAGCCGACAAGCCGGAGCACGGCAAAGGCCACGATCACCGCTGCAACGAAGACGATGGCAATGCGACGGTCATCAGCAAACCAGATGGCCGCGGCACACAGGGCAGCCAGCGTCAGGCCCGCGGTCAGTAGGTAGGGCCAGCGCGGCAGCGAACTTGCCTCGAATCCTTGTTGCCGGAACAATGCGGTGGCCGGCACTTCACCGGCCCGGCCGAGCGGCAGCACGGCAAAGGCAAACGCCGTCATCAGGCCGAACCCGGCGGCAATTGCCAATGAAGCGGGATAGAACGAGGCACTGACGGAAATCGGAATGATGCCGGCGAGCGCGCCGGCTGCGAGGAACGGGGTCGCAGCCCCTATCGCGAGACCGAGCAAGACCCCGAAGGCCGCAATCAGCATCACCTGGATCAGATAGATCGCCACCACCAGCTTCGATGGCGCGCCAACGCATTTGAGCGTGGCGATGACGCCGCGCTTGCCTTCCAGCCAGGCACGCACCGAATTGGCGATGCCGACACCGCCGACGATCAGCGCCGTCAGGCCGACAAGCGTGAGAAACTGCGAAAACCGTTCGATATTGCGGGTCAGCGAAGGTGCCGCATTCTGGCTGGTGCGGATCGACCAGCCGGCATCGGGAAAGCGGCTGGTGGCGTCCTCGCGCAGGGCGGCCAAATCCCTGGAACCAGCGCCGCCATCAAGCCGCACCCGGTAGCTGAACTCCACCAGGCTGCCGGGCCGGATCAGCCCCGCCGCATCAAGGGCTGAACGCGACATCATCAGCCGCGGCGCGAAACCAAATCCTTCCGACAGCGAATCGGGTTCTGCGGCAATGACGCCGCGAATCTGCAGCTCTGCCTCGCCGACCAGAACCGTGTCGCCGACGTCCAGTCCCAGCCTGTCCAGGAAGATCTGGGCCACGGCGGCACCATGGACGCCATCGGCTTCGGCAAACAGCGCATCAGCCGGCATCGAAGGAACCGTCTCAAAGTCACCATAGAGCGGATAGACGTCGTCCACCGCCCGCAATTCAACAAGCGATTGGTCCGAGCCGTCGGCCTTGCGCGCCATGGTGCGCATGTTGACGCCTGACGACACCGTTCCCAGGTCCTCGATATAGGCCCGTTCCGCCTCGCCGATATCCATATTGTCGCTCTCGAAGCGGATATCGCCGCCGAGAATGGTCTGGCCTTCAGAGGCAATCGAGCCGGTCATCATCTGCGAGACCGAATTCACCCCGGCGATCGCGCCGGTGCCCAGCGCCACGCAGGCGAGAAAAATGTAAAATCCGGACAGGCCGCCGCGCAATTCGCGCAATGCCAGCCGTGCAGCCAGACCGAGCCGCAGGCCATTCGCGCCTGTCTTGTTCGCCGCCGGCGCCATCAGGCGATGGCCTTGGCGGCGGCTTGCGCATCTTCACCGGCGACAATACGTCCCGAGCGAACCGAGATCTGCCGCTGGCAGCGCTCCGCCAGCACGGGATCGTGGGTGACCAGCAGCAGCGTGGTGCCGCGCTCGGCCTGTTTGGCAAACAGAAGGTCGGCGATCTGCCGGCCGGTCTCGCCATCGAGATTGCCGGTCGGCTCGTCGGCGACGATCAGAACCGGGTCCGGCGCCAGCGCCCGGGCAATGGCGACGCGTTGCTGCTCGCCACCGGACAATTGGCCGGGATAATGGGTCAGTCGTTCGCCAAGCCCGACCGCAACCAGCTCCTCGCGCGCCCGCTCGAAGGCATTGGCCTTGCCGGCAAGTTCGAGCGGCACGGCAACATTTTCAAGCGCCGTCATATTGGGAATGAGGTGAAAGGACTGGAACACGATGCCGATGGAACGGCCGCGCACTGCCGCCACCGCATCTTCACTGAGCGCATGCAGGGCCTGCTCCGCAACATGCACTTCACCCGAATCAAGCCGTTCCAGCCCGGCAATGACCATCAGAAGCGTGGATTTCCCTGACCCTGAAGGCCCGACGATGCCGACTGATTCGCCCTGATCGATATCGATGTCGATGCCTTTGAGCACGTGAACCGAGGATGCCCCGTTACCCAGTGTCAGATTGGCCTGCCGCAATGTGACAATGGATTTGGCTATGGATTGAGACACGGGCTGAACATCCTATATGGGAACGAAGCTGCCGGGCATGAGAGCCGGCTGATGTCGAGCACTTAGGATCCACCCCGTGCGTTTTAAAGGTTTACCCCATGCGTTTTAAGGCCCTGATCACCGCAATTTGCCTGCTTCTGGGTTTCGCGGCCACACCCATGCAGGCCGGCGCCGCGGAGGAAATCAAGATCGTAGGCTTCGGCGACAGCCTGATGGCTGCCTATAATCTTCAGGCAAGCGAGGGATTTCCGGCCCGTCTTGAAGCGGCCTTGCGCGAACGCGGCCACAATGTCTCGATCACCGATGCCGGCGTGTCCGGCGACACCACATCCGGCGGCCTGGCTCGGCTCGACTGGTCAATTCCCGACGGCACCGACGGCGTCATTCTCGAGCTTGGCGCCAATGATGCCCTGCGCGGACTGCCTCCGGAAAAGACCCGCGAGAACCTGGAGGCGATGATTGAACGGCTCAAGCAGCGCGGCATTGCGGTGCTGCTGGCCGGCATGCTGGCACCGCCAAATATGGGTGGCGACTATGAAACCAGTTTCAATGCCATCTATCCCGACCTCGCCACCAAATATCAGCTGACGCTGTATCCGTTTTTTCTCGACGGCGTGACCGGCAATCCGGATCTGGTGCTGAGCGACGGAATGCACCCGAACCCAAATGGAATCAACAAGATGGTAGAGAACATCCTGCCGGTCGCCGAGCAATTCCTCTCGGCAATTGCGGCCCAATAGGTCCGCCGCCTGATGAAACCCTGAAATCTCGGTGCTTGCCCTGATGGCTCTGAAGTGGTTCGCTCGGATGACACGGTGATTCGGGGGACCAGCAATGCCCAGACTGTTTACCGCACTCGAAATTCCCCGGGAGGCGGCCTTGTCCCTCTCCCTCCTGCGCGGCGGATTGCCCGGCGCGCGCTGGATGCGGGGTGAGAATTACCACATCACCCTGCGCTTTATCGGCGACATCGATTGCCACACCGCTGACGAGCTGATCGCGGCCTTCGACCGGATCGACCGGCCCTCCTTTTCCCTGACCCTCTCCGGCATGGGATCCTTCGGATCGAAGAAGCCCCATTCCATATGGGCCGGCGTCTCGCCCTCGCGGGAGTTGATGGCGCTGCAGGCTGAAATCGAGCGGATCTGCCAGCGCCATGGCCTGGCCCCTGATCCGCGCCGCTTCTCGCCGCATGTCACGCTTGCGCGGCTGCGCAATGCGAGGGTGGCTGATGTGGTCAAATATCTCGGCGGGCGCGGCGATTTCAACACTCTGCCCTTCGATGTCGGCCGCTTCGTGGTGATGTCGTCGCGTGATTCGGTCGGCGGCGGGCCCTACCTTGTCGAAGAGGCCTATTCGCTGGGCTGGCGCAATTCCTTCTCGAGCCTGGAGACCAGCGCGCTGCAGCCCTCGCGCAACAGCTGATAGACCTCCTCGAATCCGTCGCCGCCGCCATAATAGGGATCGGGAATGTCGGCCCGGCTGCTAAGCGTGTGGTCGAGAAACAGCATGATCTTGTCGTGCCGTGAGGACGGCGCCCGGGCCCGCATCGTTGCCTCATTGGAGCGGTCCATGGCAAAGATCAGATCGAAACGGTCGAAATCGTCCGGCGTGATCTGCCGCGCCCGCTGGCTGGAGATGTCGATACCATGCCGCATGGCGGTTTCAACCGAACGCGGATCCGGTCTGTCACCCTGATGCCAGTTGCCGGTTCCCGCCGAATCAACCGTGACCAGATCCGACAAATCCGCGTCTGCGAGACCCTGCCGGAAAATGCCCTCGGCCAGCGGCGAGCGGCAAATATTCCCCATGCAAACAAAAAGCACCGAAATTTGCGCCTTTTCTCCGTTGCCTGATACGCTAGGTGTCATTGTCAATCTGCCGTTTTTATCAAGAACCGGAACCTGGAGGACGTCATGCCGCGCCAGAAACTCGATAGCACAGCCATCTCCGAAAAGCTTGCCGATGTCTCCCTGTGGGACATCGACGCCGGTGAGATTGCTCTTACCAGAACCTTCAAGTTTGCCGATTTCAGCGAAGCCTTCGGCTTCATGGCCCGCGCCGCCCTGGTGGCGGAAAAACTCGATCATCACCCGGAATGGAAAAACACCTACCGCACGGTCGAGGTCCGGTTGACCACCCACGATGCCTCAGGCCTGACCGGTCTCGACTTCGATCTGGCGGTCGCCATGGACCGCATAGCAGCCGGAACCGGCCGCAAAACCGGCTCCTGACATTGAAGCCGATCCGCAGAACCACCATATCAGGCAGGTAACTTTAGCGAAAACACGGGCACGGGAGGCCTGCGAATGACCGGCCTTGATGGCGAAATCCTCGAACCGGACGATGTCTCCGGCAACACCACCAGGGGTGCGGACGAAAGCTCTGTCCGCGCCGGGTTCTGGCGCACTTTCGGCAAGGCCGCCAAGCAGATCCCCTTGGCCGAAGATGTCGTTGCCGCCTATTATTGTGCGCTCGATCCGAAAACCCCGGCCAAGGCCAAGGCCGTGCTTCTGGGTGCGCTGGCCTATTTCATCATGCCGATGGATGCTGTGCCGGACATTCTGGCGCTGGTCGGATTTTCCGATGACATCGCGGTTCTGACGCTGGCGATCGCCACGGTTCGAAGCCACCTGACCGAGGCGCACCGCATCGCTGCGCGCAAATCGATCGCCGACCTGGCCGCCGACAAGACCAAGGCTTGAGGCTCAGGCCTTTTTTGAAGAGTAGAGACCGGCTTCGCGCCTGGCTGGCCCGGACCTGCATCAATGCATTGTCATCTCGCCGCCATCGCCTTCCAGACTGCGGCGCAACCGCGAGAACGCCAGGCGTATCCGGGATTTGACGGTGCCCAGCGGCAAACCGGTATCCTCTGCGATCTGACTGTGCGACCGCCCCAGGAAAAACGCCTGTTTGACCAGCACCGCCTGTTCCTCCGGAAGGTCGAGCATCGCTTTGCGCACACGCTCGTCCCTTTCTTCGGCCTCGACAATGTCATCAGCCGATTCGGGCTGTGAAGGCTGCAATGCCGGGTCATCGGCATCAAGCAGCGCTGATTTATCGCGGCGGAACGCATCGATGCGGCGATTGCGTGCGATTCGGAACAGCCAGGTCGATAAGGAGGATTTGACCGGATCGAACAGGGCCGCCTTGTGCCACAACACGATCATGACCTCCTGGGTCAGCTCCTCCGCCTGTCCGGTCTCCATCCCGAGCCGCAGCAGATAGGATTTGATCCGCGGTGCGAAATAGTCGAACAACTCCGCAAATGCCGTCTGATCCCGCCTTTCAGCGACCGCCGAGGCGAGCCGGGCAAGCCGCTCTTTCATCTCATTCGACATTAACTGCGCGCAACCCCGTGAACTCCCTGCGATCAGCCGCCGCCATGCAACCGATATATCAACACGTACAACGGAATCGATAAAGGTCAAACTGTTGCCGGATTCACGTTGTTACAAAAGGTGAGCAAGGGACGTGCCGCCCCGCAGCGGGACATGATTAGTGGCTTTCTGCGGGTTTTATTGACGGTTTGGTAACCAGGATTAAGTCAAAATGAATCAATCAACTCGCAATCAGCGGGAATTGTCATCGCGCTCAGCGCATGACACAGGACCACGAACCGGTAGGGAAGCCATGTTTGGGAAGACAATCGCAACTGCAGTGACGGCGCTCTTCGCATTGACCGCCGCCGCGGCGGCGCAATCGCCCACCAGGATCCAGCAGTTTGATGCCTGGGGGGCTTACTCGTACAATTCGGCAGGCGGCAAGGTCTGCTATGTGCTTTCGGTGCCGACCAGTTCTGCACCGGCCAATGTCGATCACGGCGACATCTTTTTCCTCATCTCGCAGAGGCCTGGCCAGAATGTCAGCTATGAGCCGCAGGCGATGATGGGGTATCCGCTGCAGGAATCGTCAAAAATCCAGGTCAACATCGACGGCCGCGATTTCACCCTGTTTACCCGGGGCAACTCGGCCTGGGTGGAAAACGCAGCCCAGGAACCGCAGCTTGTCGCAGCCATGAAGGCAGGCACGTCGATGTCGGTCAAGGCAACCTCGCGCCGTGGCACGGCAACCTCCTACAGCTACTCGCTCAAGGGCGTGACTGCTGCACTGAATCAGATCTCCAGCTGCAATTGATGAACTTTGGCAGTAAACAAGCATGAAAAGACCGGGGATCCCGGTCTTTTCTCTGTGCATGATAGCGCATCTATCTATTGATCAATTCAATACCCTGGGTATGTTGCGCCATGAGCACGAAACAGACACTGACGCCTGAAGACTGGATAAACGCTGCATTCAAGCTGCTGACCAGCTCCGGGCCCAAATCAATCCGCGTCGATTTTCTTTGCCGCGAACTGGGCGTGACCAAGGGCTCGTTCTACTGGCATTTCACCGATCTGGCAGGTTTGCAGGCGGCGATGGTCGAGCACTGGCGCCGGGTTGCGACAAGCGACGTGATCGCCTCGATGGTCTCGCCGGAACTGACGCCGCGCGATCTGTTCATCCGCTTCATTGAAAACATCCTGCATGTATCGCCGCGCGAATTCGGCGGGCCGATGACCGAGGTCGCGATCCGCCACTGGGCCGCCGGAGATGAAGCTGTCCAGTCCGTGGTGCGCGACGCCGACAACGAACGGCTGGCCTTTCTGACCCTGCAGATGCGGGGCGCCGGCCTGACGGGTCCGGAAGCCCGGTCCCGCGCAACGCTGATTTACGCGACCCTTGTCGGGCTCAAGCAATTGACCGGCGAACCGGCGCTGCCGCGCATGGACATCCCCGGCTTCGTCGATGCCATGCTCAGCCCGGCGACCCTTGCCGCGCCTGCACCGGTGAGCGAAGCGCAACTGGAAACCCTGTAAGTCACAAGGGTTGCCCGGTTGCCGGCTGGTCCGCCCCCCAGCGGTTCAGATCCGGCCATATCTCCCTGAGCGCATCCCCCTTGC
This sequence comes from Hoeflea sp., assembly GCA_048261205.1. Lineage (GTDB taxonomy): Bacteria > Pseudomonadota > Alphaproteobacteria > Rhizobiales > Rhizobiaceae > Hoeflea. The sequence goes on along the minus strand of JBLXGF010000004.1, from coordinate 356,391 downwards.
CGGCAAAATCCTCATCCAGGACGCGCCAACCGTAGATCCGGTCGGTCCGGAAATGCCGGAAACCGGCCCTCAACTCGCACCAGCACGCCAGCATCACGCATTCGACATGATAGACCAGCGCCAGCGGCCGCACGGTTCTGACGGTGCGGCAATTCTGCTCATCATGGTAGGTCAGTTCGAGCTTGCGTTCGTTGCGGATCGCATCGCGCAGCGTTGAGAATGAGACACAGCCCTTCGCCGGATCATCCAGCTTCGCGCCCCAGGGCGCCACCTGCAGCCAGTCCGCCGGCCCGTGAAGGGCGTCGATCTTTTCATGGATCCGCCGGGCAGCGCGCAGCAGGGCGCTGTCACCGGTGCGCGACAGCAACGCCAGCCCCACCCTGAGCGCCTCGATTTCCTCAAGGTCGAAATTGAGCGGCGGCAGATTGTAGCCCTTGCGCATCACATAGCCGATGCCCGCCTCACCCTCGATCGGCGTGCTCATCATCTGAAGTGCAGCAATATCGCGGTAGATCGTCCGCGTCGAAACCTCCATCTGCTTTGCCAGCGCATCTGCCGTCATCGGCCGGGTGGCGGCACGCAGAACCTGGATGATTTCAAACAGGCGGTTTGATCGGCGCATTGCAGTGCTCCCGGACGTTCTGCTGACACTCTACCATGCACCACTGACAACAGGGTGTCAGTAGGTTTGTGGCTTGATCGGACTGTCAACAAGGAGCTGTCCGATGAGCTATTATGACCACGCCGTGATGATAACCTACAGGCTTGGCCCTTGGGCGGAGGCCGGAAAACCCGACCACCATGAGATCCGGCGTCCCCCGCGCCGCAAGCCGCTTTCGGCAGTGTTCAAGCGGATCGGGCGGGTTTTCCGGAGCCTGCGCGGCGGTGCTGTCAAACAGGCCAGGCCTGATCCGCAGGCGCGCACCGAAACCGATGACGGCAAACCGCTTCACCACGCCTGACCGCAGGATGATGGTGACGAACCGCTGAAAACCTGCTAAAGCGCCGGACTTGCCGCATCCAGTCGGATCCAGAACCCGGATCACGGAACATTTGGTGCGCGATTTCAAAGAACCGGAGCCTCCCGCACGCTTGCTGATCGAGCGTGATGCTCCGGCCAACAAGAGCTCCGGTTTTCAATGCCTGCCACAATCGACCTGACAGACCCTTCCGCACGTCCCGCCCCTTCATCGAAAGCGGTGCAGGCAAACGCACAGACGCTTGACGGCAAGCCGACGCTGATCGGCATGAGCCGTGAAGAGATGGTGGCCGCCATGGCCGATGCCGGCGTGCCCGAAAAGCAGCGCAAGATGCGGGTCAACCAGATCTGGCATTGGCTTTATGTGCGCGGCTCTTCCGATTTCGCCGACATGCACACGATCTCGCGCGAGCTGCGCGAAAATCTTGCGGCACGCTACACCATCGCCCGCCCGGAGATCGTCGAGGAGCAGATTTCCAATGACGGCACCCGCAAATGGCTGATGCGCTTTCCGCCGCGCGGCGCGGGCCGGCCGGTCGAGGTCGAAACCGTCTATATTCCCGAAGAAGGCCGTGGCACGCTGTGCATTTCGAGCCAGGTCGGCTGCACGCTGACCTGCACCTTCTGTCACACCGGCACCCAGAAGCTGGTGCGCAACCTGACCGCCGAAGAGATCCTGTCGCAGCTGCTGGTCGCCCGCGACCGGTTGGGCGACTTCCCGCACAAGGACACCCCGCAAGGCGCCATCGTGCCGTCGGAAGGCCGCAAGGTCACCAACATCGTGATGATGGGCATGGGCGAGCCGCTGTATAATTTCGACCATGTCAAACAGGCGCTGCTGATTGCCTCGGATGGCGACGGCCTGGCCCTGTCGCGCCGCCGCATCACGCTCTCCACCTCCGGCGTGGTTCCGGGCATCGTGCGCACCGGCGAGGAAATCGGCGTCATGCTGGCGATTTCGCTGCACGCCGTGCGCGATGAATTGCGCGACGAGCTGGTGCCGATCAACAAGAAATATCCGTTGAAAGAACTGCTCGAGGCCTGCCGCACCTATCCCGGCGTCTCCAATGCGCGGCGCATCACCTTTGAATATGTGATGCTCAAGGGCGTCAATGACAGCCTGTCCGACGCCAAGGAACTGGTACGCCTGCTCAAGGGCATCCCGGCCAAGATCAATCTCATTCCGTTCAACCCCTGGCCCGGTTCGGCCTATGAGTGCTCGGACTGGGAGACAATCGAGACCTTCGCCGATTTCGTCAACGCCAATGGCTATGCCTCGCCGATCCGCACGCCGCGCGGCCGCGACATTCTTGCCGCCTGCGGCCAGCTCAAGAGCGAGTCCGAACGCATGCGCAAGAAGGATCGTGACGAGCTGGAGAACATGGCCCTGCAGGCGATGATGATCTCCGGCCACGGCGCAGACTGACGCCTGCAATGAGCGATATTCTCCGTCTGCTCGTCCGGTTGTTTGCCATCAGCTTCGGCTTCTTCATCGGCTGCCTGGCGGCGGGCCTTGCCTATGCGTTTCTCGCCCGGCTGATCCGGCCCGAGGATTTCGGCCGTTTCAGCGAGCTTGAGCTCACCGTGACCCTGGTCGTCGGGGTATTCGGCGTGGCGAGCCTGTTTGCAAGAGCCGCGCTGTTGCCGGCCTTTGTCATCATCGCAATCTTTGAGTTCTGGCGGCGGCGCGACTGGCTCAGCCATGCGCTGGCCGGTGGCGCAATTGCGCTTGCCGCAGCCGGCATGCCGCTTGCCACAGGTTCGGCACCGTCAATCGAGCCCGCGCAGCTGATCGCCATCCACGTCGCCTGCGGCATCATCGGCGCCAGCATCTACTGGCTTTTCACCGGGCGCAATGCCGGCCGCTGGCTGCCGAGCGAGCGAACCAAAGCGACAGAGCCAAGTTAGAAAGCCGGTGACAGTTTACTTTTCCGGCAAGCCGTTGTTTTTAAACGGATATTGGAAAAGTAAACTGTCACCGATATCAGCGGCTCTGGGTCAGCAGGATCTTGACCGCGAACACTGAAAACACGCCCGCGAAGACATAGTCCACAACGCGCATCACCTGCGGTTTGCGCTTCAGCCAGTCCGCCAGCCCGTGTGCACTGACAACAACGACGATGGCGATCGGCAGTGCGATGACAATCGACAGCACGCCCAGAAAGATCAGCTTGCCGGTGACGTGCGGATCCCTGACGCTGACAAATTGCGGCAGGAAGGTCATGAAGAAGATGATGACCTTGGGGTTGAGCAGATTGACCCAGAGCCCGTTGAGAAACGCCTTGCCCATCGACGCATTGGTCTTGCCGGTTGTTTTGACAGTCAGAACCGAGCGATTGCGCACCGCCTGAATGGCAAGCCACAAGAGGTATCCCGCGCCGCCGGTCTTCAACACCAGAAAGGCCACCGGCGAGGCAACCACCAGCGCCGAGACGCCGAAGGCCACCAGCAGCGTGTGAATGGCGATCCCGAGATTGGTGCCCACAATCGTCATCATACCGATTGCCCGGCCGTCACGGATGGTGCGGCTCATCCACAAGGTCATGTCCGGCCCCGGCGTAATCGCCAGCAGTAAAATGGCAACACTGAAAGCGGCAAGCACGGGCAGTCCGGGAATGAAAGTCATGATCGGCTCTACAACTGATGGTAAAGCATCGACCTTAAGCCGCTTTCAGAGTCTTGCCAATCCGGGTCATTCCTTCGACTGTTCCATGATCGTCGGATCGACGATATCGATGCGTTCGCCGGGATCGATTCCGAATATCTTGCGAAAATCGTCCGCGTCGAGCAGTGCCGCAGCCTGAGCAATCAAATGCTGGTTGCGGGCATTGAGAAAGTCGGCATCAGGCGGAAAGAAGCCCGGCATCCTCTGTGCGGCATAGCTGGTCACATCGGCTCTCAGGGAGAGCAGTTTGGCAACAAGTTCCGGTTTATCGGCAAGCACCTCCCTGACATGGGCTTCGAAATCGTCAGGTAGCTGAGCCATTCTGTCCTCCGCGCCCGTTGGCGGCCCGGTCATTGGCTTGACCCCGGCACAGGTGTGAAGTTTAGCCTGCCAGGCCGCGGATTGCAGCCCATAAGTGCCATAAAGAAAGGTGCTGAGCCAATAGCCCCGGGCGGCTTTCACCGTCAGGGGTGGCGCACCGGCCGCCGCTGTGGCGTAAAGCACCTGATTTGCCAGTTGATGGCAGACTCCGTCTATTCCGTAGGTGAAAATTGTGCCGCGTGCTGCGGAATTTGAGCCTGATTCGGCATTTGGAAGCACCAGGCAATCGGCAACCGTCCGGTCTCCGTCCTTGCTGCCGATGAATCCGGTGGTGTTGCCCGGTATGTTGCCCTTCGGATGAAAGACACCCCAGCAATACCAGTAGGCCTCCTTCGCTCCCTTCACCGCTGCGATATCGGGATAGACGTGCTGTCGACTGTCATAGCTGGTCACCCAGGTATGATCGACCGGCGAGCCGCTGCTGTAGGCGGGCACGACCCAGGTATAGAATGTGGACATCTCCAACCCCTCCTTTAAAGTGCATCATCAGAATAATACACTTTAAAGGAGAAGTGAAATCGCGACTAACGCGACAGATAGTCCTTGAACATCTCCGCATAATCCGGATGCCAGCGCGACAGCGGCGGACGGTTCTCGGTGATGTCGCCGGCGGCCCAGGCGATGCGCTTTTCGTCCGTGGCGCGGTCGACATCATTGTCCGGGCACAGAATGTAGAAATCGCCCTTTTCCAGGCTCTCCATCATGAAATCGACGGTCTGTTCCGGGGTCCAGGCTGCTGCCGGCTTTTCGGTCCGCCCCCGCGAGGTCAGCGGCGTATAGACAAAGCCCGGAATCAACAGATGCGCACTGACCCGGCAATCGGCGGTGTTGCGCAATTCATGTTCAAGCGCTTCGGTGAACGCCTTCACGCCTGCCTTGGCGACATTGTAGGCCGGATCGCCGGGCGGGGTGGTGATGCCTTGCTTCGATCCGGTGTTGATGATCATGGCAGGTTCGCCATGCGCAATCATCTTTGGCCCGAACACGCGGCTGCCATGAATGATGCCCATCAGATTGACCTTGAGAACATTGTCCCAGTTGGCCTGCGGCCCGAACAGGCTGCTGCCGGGCTGAATCCCGGCATTGTTCATCAGCACATGCACACGGCCAAAACGCTCGAGGACAGAACTTTCCAATGCGGTGACGGCATCAAGCTCGCTGACATCGGTCTTGATCGAAACAATATCGGTGGCGGGATTTGGCGACTCCGCCGCCACCGCCTTTTCCGCTTGAACTAGACTGTCGCCGTCATTGTCGGCCAGTACGACGCGCATGCCGCGCGCGGCAAAGGTTTTTGCCGCGGCCAGGCCGATGCCGGAGGCCGCCCCGGTCACAACGGCAACCTTGCCTTTACCCACTACCGATTGCAGATCAGTCATACACGTCTCCTCCCGTGGATTCATACCGATGCAGAGCGATAGAGCGTGAAACAACACCCCGTCAAACAAATTGCCCGTCTGCAGGCCTCTGCCGGGACCGCTAACCCTTGCATGGCGCTGCAAACCGGCTAAAAGTGCCGCAAAATTCGTGGCCCCTGAAATTCAAAGCATCTGGGGCAAGGCTTCAAGATAGAAAGACTACAATCATGGCATCGCACAAGGACGTCAAGAAAGTCGTTCTCGCCTATTCCGGCGGACTGGACACTTCGATCATTCTCAAATGGCTGCAGACCGAGTTCGGCGCCGAAGTCGTCACCTTCACCGCCGATCTCGGCCAGGGCGAAGAGCTGGCGCCGGCGCGCAAGAAGGCCGAGATGCTCGGCATCCCCGACAAGAACATCTTTATCGAGGATGTCCGCGAGGAGTTCGTCCGCGACTTCGTGTTTCCGATGTTCCGGGCCAATGCGGTTTATGAAGGCGTTTATCTGCTCGGCACCTCGATTGCCCGCCCGCTGATTTCCAAGCGGCTGGTGGAGATCGCCCACGAAACCGGCGCCGACGCGATTGCCCATGGCGCCACCGGCAAGGGCAATGACCAGGTCCGGTTCGAGCTGTCGGCTTACGCGCTCAACCCCGACATCAAGATCATCGCGCCATGGCGCGACTGGTCGTTCAAGAGCCGCACCGACCTGATCAAGTTTGCCGAAGAGCACCAGATCCCGGTCGCCAAGGACAAGATGGGCGAAGCCCCGTTCTCGGTCGACGCCAACCTGCTGCACTCCTCCTCCGAGGGCAAGGTTCTAGAAGATCCGTCGGTCGAAGCCCCTGAATATGTGCATATGCGCACGATTTCACCGGAAGCCGCACCGGACAAGGCGACCATCATCAAGATCGGCTTCGAGCAGGGCGATGCGGTGTCGATCAACGGCGTCCGCATGAGCCCGGCAACCATTCTGGCTGAACTGAACAATTATGGCCGTGACAATGGCATCGGCCGTCTTGATCTGGTCGAAAACCGTTTCGTCGGCATGAAATCACGCGGTGTCTATGAAACGCCGGGCGGCACCATCCTGCTGACCGCCCACCGGGCCATGGAATCGATCACGCTCGACCGCGGTGCAGCCCATCTCAAGGATGAGCTGATGCCGCGCTATGCCGAGCTGATCTATTTCGGCTTCTGGTTCTCGCCGGAACGCGAAATGCTGCAGGCGGCGATCGATCTGAGCCAGAAGAACGTTGAAGGCGAAGTCACCCTCAAGCTCTACAAGGGCAACGTGATGGTCACCGGCCGCGAAAGCGGCAAGTCGCTCTATTCCGACGCACTGGTGACCTTCGAGGACGATCTCGGCGCCTATGACCAGAAGGACGCGGCGGGCTTCATCAAGCTCAATGCCCTGCGCCTGCGGACCCTGGCGGCGCGCGACCGCAAGAGCTAAGTCCCAAGACTTGAAGATATGAACGGGCGGGACTTGAAAAGGTCTCGCCCTTTTTGTTTCCCATAGGTGCAGACGATGGTGGCGGATGCGCCTTGTTCGCCGCCGCCTCCAAGCCTACATGGGTCTCAACAAGGAGCCTTTTATGACCTCACCCGCTTCCCCCGTATTCGACTGGACCGGACCGCTCGGCCTGCCGCAATTCACCAGCATCGCTGACGCGGATTTTGCTCCGGCCTTTGAAACCGCCCTTGCCGAGCATGATGCGGAGATCGAGGCGATCGCCGGCAATGCCGACGCGCCAAGCTTCGCCAACACGGTTGAAGCGCTCGAACTGGCTGGTGAAAAGCTTTCCAAGGTCTCGAGCCTGTTCTGGAACCGCGCAGGCACAGATACCAATGACGCCATCCAGGCGCTCGAGCGGGAGATTGCGCCGCGCATGTCGCGCCATTACTCGAAGATCGCCATGAACAAGGCGCTGTTCGAGCGCGTCGACAGCCTCTACCAGAAGCGGTCCGAGATCGGACTCTCGCCGGAACAGGACCGCGTGCTCGAACGGATCTGGAAATCCTTCGTCAAGTCGGGCGCAGCCCTCAATCAGGCCGGACAGTCACGGCTGGCCGAAGTTGGCGAGACGCTGGCGGGCCTCGGTGCCCAGTTCGGCCAGAATGTGCTGGCCGACGAAAAGAATTATCTTCTTCTGCTCGACGAGGGTTCAGATCTGGACGGACTGTCTGATGATCTGCGCGCCGCCATGGCGGCCGTCGCCGAGGATCTCGGCCATGCGGGCAAATATGCCGTCACCCTGTCGCGCTCGATCATCGAGCCGTTCCTGAGCACCAGCGCCCGTCGCGATCTGCGCGAAACCGCCTTCAAGGCCTGGGCTGCCCGTGGCGCCAATGGCGGCGACACCGACAACGCCGCACTGATCTCGCAGATCATTGCCTTGCGCACCGAAAAGGCCATGCTGCTCGGCTATGACAGCTACGCCGCCTACAAGCTCGATGACACCATGGCCAAGACGCCGGAAGCGGTCGAGGCCCTGCTTGGCGATGTCTGGACCCGCGCCGTCACCCATGCCGATGTTGATCGCGCTGAGCTGGCCAAACTGATCACCGAGGAAGGCGGCAACCATGACGTGGCCGCCTGGGACTGGCGCTATTACGCGGAAAAGCTCAAGGCCCGCCGGTTTGATTTTTCCGAGGCAGAGCTCAAGCCCTATTTCCCGCTCAGCCGGATTATCGAAGCCTGCTTCGACGTGGCAAACCGTCTCTTTGGTATCTCCATGAAGGAGCGCCCGGACATCCGTGGTCCGCATCCCGATGCCCGCGTTTTTGAAGTCAGCGATGCCAATGGCAAGATGATCGCCACCTTCATTGCCGATTATTTCGCCCGGCCATCCAAGCGTTCCGGCGCCTGGATGAGCGGCATGCGCAGCCAGCACAAACTCTCCATGCCCGACGGCAGCACCGGCGAGATTCCGATCATCACCAATGTGATGAATTTCGCCAAGCCCGCTGCCGGACAGGAAGCGCTGCTGTCGCTCAACGATGCGCGCACGCTGTTTCACGAATTCGGCCACGCGCTGCACGGCATGCTGTCGGATGTGACCTATCCGTCGCTGTCCGGAACGTCGGTCAGCCGTGACTTCGTCGAGCTGCCGTCGCAGCTTTTCGAGCACTGGCTGACGGTGCCGGAAATTCTCGAAAAACACGCACGGCACTACAGGACCAATGAGCCGATTCCGCGGGTGCTTCTGGACAAGGTGCTTGCCGCGCAAACCTTCAATGCCGGTTTCGCCGCGGTCGAGTTTACCGCATCAGCGCTGGTCGACATGGCCTGGCACACCGCCGGCGACAAAACCGATCCGGCAAGTTTTGAAGCTGAAACCCTGAAAAAGCTCGGCATGCCCGAGGCGATCGTCATGCGCCACGCCAGCCCGCATTTCCTGCATGTGTTTTCCGGCGAAGGCTATTCAGCCGGCTACTATTCCTACATGTGGTCGGAAGTGCTCGACGCCGACGCCTTTGCGGCATTCGAGGAAACGGGCGATCCATTTGACCCGGAAACAGCGGAAAAGCTGCGCACCCATGTCTACTCGGCCGGCGGATCGCGCGATCCGGGCGAGCTCTATCAGGCCTTCCGCGGACGCATGCCCGATGCCACCGCCATGCTGGAAAAGCGCGGGCTCGCCTGAGCCCGTGACACCGATCCGGCGCCGTGTCTGCCTCACCAGGCTTTTTTCGGCGTCCGGTCGTCCGACAGGGATTGCTGCGATCTCTCAATGATCGCTTCGATCGCATCGGCAAGGTGGATTTCCGCAATGGCGTAGTCGCCTCTTGCCACCCTGAGCCTGTGGGCCTCAAGCAGCACCTCGGCATGAGACGAGCCCGCAGGCGGTTCGAACCGGTAAGCCGCAAGCTCGATCAGGAAACCAAGCGGATCGGTGAAATAGATCGAATCCATAAAGCCCCGGTCCTTGACGCCGCTGTGCTTGATGCCGCGTTCATCGAGCCGCTCGACGGCTTGCGAGAACGTCGCCTTCGACACATTGATGGCGAGATGATGCACTGCGCCCGGCTCGGTGGAGGTCCGCTCCGGATCTGGCTTGCGGCTTTCATTGGTAAAGATGGTGATCAACCGTCCGTCGCCCGGATCGAAGTAAAGGTGGCTTTCCGACGCCCGGTCGAGATTGGGCTGCTCGAAGACGAAGGGCATCCCCAAAACACCTTCCCAGAAGTCGATCGAGGTCTGCCGGTCCGCCCCCACCAGTGTGATGTGGTGGATCCCCTGTGCCTGTAATTTCCGCATCTTCGTTTCCCGCTACCGTTCATTTGGAAAAACAATAGCAAAAGGGGGCGGAACGGCAAAACAGCAGCGGGAATTGATGCATAAATCCGATGCTGACACTATTTGGCATCATGCGAGGCTAGGACATGCGGACCACCCAACCGGAGATCCAGTCATGTCCACATCCTTTACCACCGCCATTTCCACGCTTGTCCTGGCTTCCGCAATTGTTTCCGGCGCTGCCGCTGGAGAGACCGATGGCGGGCAACAGGCAATCCTGAAAACCATATCCACCATGACATCGTCATTTGCCGCGGGCGATCTGGACGGCGTCCTGACAACCTATGAGGAGGGAGCGGTGGTTGTTTCCGCCCCGGGCCAGCCGGTCAAAGGGAGGGAGGAACTTGCCGCGATGTTTGGGCAATTCATCGAAGCGGGCATCGACTTTGACTATGGCGAACACGACGTCGTCATAGCCGGAGACATCGGGCTGCATCTGATGAAATGGACCAGCGCGACACCCGATGGCGAACAGTCGGCACTGTCGGTTGCGGTGTTGCGGCGCCAAACTGACGGCAGCTGGCTCATGGTGATCGACCATCCCTTCGGCGACCACGTCATGATGGACGGCCATTAGGGGCCTAGGCGCGCGGGCTCTCTCAAATTCCAGCCCGCGCCACGGCTGTCCGGCGGCATCCCGGCGCGGCGGTAAAATCGCCGCTGTCATCAAATCTTGATCATCTGTTCATCAAACCGAGAAGCAGCCGTCACAAAACCTTGCGACTTGTCCTGGTCCACCCCTCATCGGGGACTTTCTTGATCAACCAGGAGAAGCCAAATGTCTCTTTCCCGCCGCAGTTTTCTTGTTTCCGCCAGCGCCACATCGCTGGTCACCGCCTCAGGCCTCGCCGCTCCCTCTTATGTCCGTGCCGCTCAACGCCCGGTCTTCACCCATGGCGTCCAGTCCGGCGATGTCACCACAAATTCCGGCATGATCTGGACCCGGGTTGACCGCCCCTCGCGCATCAACATGGAAATCTCCACCGTCGAAAGCTTCAAGAACTCCATCAAGCTGCCGCCAATGAACGCGCTTCCCGATACGGATTTCGCTGCCAAGCGGCTGATCGAGAACCTGCCGTCCGATCAGGACATCTTCTACCGCTTCAGCGCCGCCGATCTCTCCGACATCAACACCGTATCGGAGCCCATCACCGGCCGCTTCCGCACCGCGCCCGCCTCGCGCCGCAACATCCGTTTCGCCTGGTCGGGCGACACTGCCGGCCAGGGCTGGGGCATTGATGAGACCGGCATGAAGACCTATGCTACCATGAGCAAGCATGAGCCCGACTTCTTCCTGCATTCCGGCGACACCATCTATGCCGATGGCCCCATGCAGGACGAAGTGGAGCTCAAGGACGGCAGCAAATGGATCAACAAGGTGCTGATCGACGAAAAGCGCAAGGTTGCCGAAACGCTGGATGAATACCGCGGCCAGTGGAAATACAACCTGATGGACGAGCATGTCCGCGCGCTCAATGCCATTTGCCCGACCTTCTTCCAGTGGGACGACCATGAAGTTGTCAACAACTGGTCCGATTCCAAGGACCTGTCCGGCGACGACCGTTACACCGAGAAATCCATCCACCTGCTCGCCGCCCGCGCCGGCCGGGCCTTCCACGAGATGACGCCGATCAGCTACACCCCGGCAGAACCCGGCCGTGTCTACCGCAAGATCGCCTATGGCCCGCTGGTCGACGTGTTCTTCCTCGACATGCGCTCTTACCGCGCCGCCAACACCGAAAACACCCAGGATGCGCCAAGCGATGCGACCGTGTTCATGGGCCAGGAGCAGATCGCCTGGCTGAAGCGTGAACTCGCCAATTCCAAGGCAACCTGGAAGATCATCGCCGCCGACATGCCCATCGGCCTGGTGGTGCGTGACGGTGACACCAGATTCGAAGCCATTGCCAATGCCGATGACGGTGGCGCAAAGGGCCGTGAATTCGAGATCGCCGACCTGCTTCGCTACATCAAGAATGCCGGCATCACCAACACGGTCTGGCTGACCGCCGACGTGCATTATACCGCAGCCCACTACTATGATCCGTCCAAGGCACAGTTCCAGGATTTTGAACCGTTCTGGGAATTTGTCTCCGGCCCGCTGCATGCCGGCACCTTCGGTCCCAACGCGCTCGACATGACCTTTGGCCCGGAAGTCAAGTTTGTTGCGGCCCCGACCGAAGAACAGGGCGCCAACCTGCCGCCCTCCATGGGTCTGCAGTTTTTCGGCCTTGTCGACATTGATGGAACGACCGAACAACTGACCGTCCGGCTGATGAACCGTGACGACGAGGAACTCTGGAGCAAGACGCTGGATCCGGTCCGCAACGCCTGAGTATTTGTTGCAAATCCGCTGTAAAACGATGAAAAAGGGCGCTATGCGCCCTTTTTCTGGCCCGTTAAGGCTGTGTTGCGTTGGCCTCTTTCGCAACCGCAAAAAACCCTGTATAAGCCGCCCAAATCCCGGCATTTGCCGGCCCGCGCCGGATTCGCATCCGGCGTTTTTGTATTCTCCAGAATGAGACCTGATCTATGTCCCTGCGCAATATTGCGATTATCGCCCACGTTGACCATGGTAAAACCACCCTCGTTGACGAACTCCTGAAGCAATCCGGTGTCTACCGCGAAAACGAGCGCGTCCAGGAACGCGCCATGGATTCGGGCGACATCGAGAAGGAACGGGGCATCACCATTCTCGCCAAGGCAACTTCGGTGGAATGGAAGGGCAGCCGCATCAACATTGTCGACACACCGGGCCACGCCGACTTTGGCGGTGAGGTCGAGCGTATCCTGTCCATGGTGGATGGCGCCATTGTTCTGGTAGACGCCGCTGAAGGCCCGATGCCGCAGACCAAGTTCGTGGTCGGCAAGGCGCTGAAGGTCGGTCTTCGCCCGATCGTCGCCATCAACAAGATCGACCGTCCCGATGCCCGCGTCGACGAAGTCATCAACGAGGTGTTCGACTTGTTTGCCGCGCTCGACGCCACCGACGAGCAGCTTGATTTCCCGATCATGTATGGTTCGGGCCGCAATGGCTGGATGTCGACCGGCCCCGATCGTCCGGAAGATGGCGGCACGCTTGCGCCATTGTTCGATCTGGTTCTCGAACATTGCCCGGAACCCACCGTTGCCGAAGGCCCGTTCCGCATGATCGGCACGATTCTGGAAGCCAACCCGTTCCTTGGCCGCATCATCACCGGCCGCATTCATTCCGGTACGATCAAGTCGAACCAGGCCGTCAAGGTTCTCAACGGCGAAGGCAAGCTGATCGAGAATGGCCGCATCTCCAAGATCCTGGCTTTCCGTGGTCTTGAGCGCAGGCCGGTCGACGAAGCCCATGCGGGCGACATCGTCGCCATTGCCGGCCTGTCGAAGGGCACAGTCGCTGACACCTTCTGCGACACCTCGGTAACCGAAGCGCTGACTGCGCAGCCGATCGACCCGCCAACCGTGACCATGACCTTCATGGTCAATGATTCGCCGCTGGCCGGCACCGAAGGCGACAAGGTCACCAGCCGCGTCATTCGCGACCGTCTGCTCAAGGAAGCCGAAGGCAATGTGGCGCTGAAGATCGAAGAGTCCGAAGGCAAGGATTCGTTCTACGTCTCCGGTCGCGGCGAATTGCAGCTGGCCGTTCTGATCGAAACCATGCGCCGCGAAGGCTTCGAACTTGCCGTGTCGCGTCCGCGCGTCGTTATGCACAATGATGAAAACGGCAAGCTGATGGAGCCTATCGAAGAGGTTGTCATCGACGTTGACGAAGAGCACTCCGGTGTCGTCGTCCAGAAGATGTCCGAACGCAAGGCCGAGATGACCGAACTGCGCCCCTCCGGCGGCAATCGCGTCCGCCTGGTGTTCCACGCACCGACACGCGGCCTGATCGGCTACCAGTCGGAACTGCTGACCGACACCCGCGGCACCGCCGTGATGAACCGCCTGTTCCATGACTATCAGGCCTACAAGGGCGATATCGGCGGTCGCACCAACGGCGTTCTGCTGGCCAACATGGCCGGCGAGGCTGTTGCCTATGCCATGTTCAACCTTGAAGACCGCGGTCCGATGATCATCGAGCCGGGCGACAAGGTCTATATGGGCATGATCATCGGCATCCACTCGCGTGACAACGATCTCGAAGTCAACGTTCTCAAGGGCAAGCAGCTGACCAACATCCGCTCTGCCGGCAAGGACGAGGCCGTCAAGCTGACTCCGCCGATCCGCATGACACTCGACCGGGCGCTGTCCTGGATCCAGGACGACGAGCTGATGGAAGTGACCCCGAAGTCGATCCGTCTGCGCAAGCGTTTCCTTGACGCCACCGATCGCAAGCGCTTCGGAAAGACCGGCGCCAGCGCAGCCTGATGACTGGCGCGCGCGAAATCGATCTTGCGACCTGGTCGAGGGCCGGACAGTTCAACCTGTTCCGGACCTATGACCGGCCGCATTTCGCCACCACCGCGCGCGTCGACATCACGGCCCTGATCACCCGCGGCAAGCCGCAAGGCGTGTCGCCTTACCGCGCCTTCATCCATGCCATTGGCGCCGGCGTGCACGCTGTGCCGGCGCTGAAGATGCGTTTCGAAGGCGATCGGGTGCTTCAGTACGACGACATCTCGCTGTCGGCCACGGTCCCGCGGCCCGGCGACACCTTCGGCTACGCCTATATTCCCTATATCGAGGACTGGAGCCGGTTCGACGAGAGCTGCAAGGCCATCATCGAGGAAACCGCGAAGGGCGCCGATCTCGGCGCCAACACCGGCCAGCGCTTCGATCTCGCCTATCTCTCCTGCATGCCCTGGATCGATTTCACATCGCTCGACAATGCACTGCCCGGACCGGATGACTGCATTCCGCGCTTTTCCTGGGGCAAGTTCGTTCAGGCCGCGGACGGCAGCTGGAGCTGCCCGGTCGCCGTTCAGGTTCACCATGCGCTGGTCGATGGCCTGCAGGTGGGCCAGTTCTTCGAAGCCGCACAGAAAACCCTCAACCGGTTTGCGGCAGACTGAACCCGGTTCCTGGCGGCCCAAACCGTCCGCAGTGGCAACGCCGCCCTTGCATATTTCCTTAACAAACGGTTAACTCAGCTCACGCCGTCCACAAAACAATATTGTGGGCAGATGCCGTGGCAAGCCCAGCGTGGCTTCTTCGGACATACCATGACCGGTAGTATGAGCGCATGAGCACGTTAACAATCGATATCCGGCACGCCGAGCCGCAGGATGCAGAAGCCATTGCCGGCACCCATCGTGCCGCCTGGAGCCACGCCTATGCGGGGATCCTTCCCTACAAGGCGCTGCGGCACATGCTTGAGCGCCGCAATATCGGCTGGTGGGAGCGTGCCGTACGTGGCTCGACATCCATTCTTGTGCTCGATGTCGGCGGAACTGTTGCCGGTTATGCCACGCTTGGCCTCAACAGGGCCCGCTCGCTGCCGCAGGAAGGCGAAATCTACGAGCTCTATCTGAAGCCTGAATTTCAGGGTGTCGGACTGGGCAAGCGCCTGTTCAACGAGGCCCGGCAGCTTCTCGAGTCACTCGGGTGCAAGGGCGTGGTCGTCTGGTGTCTCGAAGACAATCATTCCGCGACCGAATTCTATCGCTTTCAGGGTGGCCGCGACGTCGCCGAAGGCCACGAGACATTTGACGGCAAGACGCTCAAGAAACTCGCCTTCGTCTGGTCCTGAACGCTTTCTTCCGGCAGCCCCCGCCAAAAGTCCTGTTGCACCGAACCGCCTTTGGCTTTAATTCCGGGACCGGCTGTTACAGCACGTGCCCGCGCAAGCGCTGGCCGATGTCTCAACGCCCAGAATTGCCGCATGCACCTGTGTCTCAATCCTCCCAATTGAGTACGGCATGCACCACAGATCCGGATTGGAGCGACCATGCGCATAGACGCCATCAGCATTGGCGGAAAACCGCCACACGACGTCAACGTGATCATCGAGGTGCCGGTTGGCGGACACCCGATCAAATACGAGATGGACAAGGATGCAGGAACCCTGGTCGTTGACCGGTTCCTCTACACACCAATGACCTATCCGGGCAATTACGGTTTCGTACCGCACACCCTGTCCGATGATGGTGATCCGATCGACGTTCTGGTCTGCAACACCCGTCCGCTGATCCCCGGCTGCGTGATCAATGTCCGCCCGATCGGCGTGCTGATCATGGAAGACAATGCCGGACAGGACGAGAAGATCATTGCCGTTCCGTCGGCGCATCTGACCAAGCGCTATGAAGGTGTCAACGACTACACTGACATGCCCGAGATCACGCTGCAGCAGATCGAGCATTTCTTCGAGCACTACAAGGATCTCGAGCCCGGAAAATGGGTCAAGATCGGTGGCTGGCGCGATGCGGAAACCGCCCGCAAGCTGATCGTCGAGGCAATCGACCGGGCCAAGACCAAGGCCTGATCACAGGGTCTGACGTACCGTTAAACTATCCCTCGCGCCACCTGATCAAACGATCCGGTGGCGCGATTTTTTGTCAGCTCGCGAGGGCCTTGATGGGCTCCACCAGCTCCGCGGGATCGCCGTCGACACGGACGGTTTTCGACCGGCTCGTCTCCCCCGAGGTGACCCGGACTGCGGTCTTGCCGATCTTCAAATTCTTGGCAATGAGCTTTTCAAGCGCCCGGTTGGCCTTGTTCTTCTCGGCCACGGCACGCACACGCACTTTCAACCGGACGATGCCGGCTGCGTCTTCAACCAGGCCATCGATCCCGTCGAGAGAGGCCGAGGGCGTCAGGCGAATGGCAAGCTCGACGCCATTCTCTGCGATTTTGTACCAGCTGCTCAGAAGAACATCGGTGCAATCGAGGTGGCAATGAAGGTGCGCACGAAGAAGATCGCGATCAGCAGGATGATCGGTGAGATATCGAGCCCGCCCAGATCCGGCATGATCCGGCGGATCGGCTTGAGCGCCGGTTCGGTTGCCTTGAACAGGAACTCGCCGATCATGCCGACGAAGCGGTTGTTCGGATTGACCACGTTGAAGGCGTAAAGCCAGGAGAATATGGCACTGCCGATGATGATCCATGTGTACAGGCCAAGGATCATGTCGATGGTTGAAAAGACTGCAATCATAAGATTCTCCGGCTGTTCTTCGCGTGACAGACATGTAGACACTCGAAGCGCCAGCGGCAAGAGTGCGTGCCTGCCTATAAATTGGCAGGGTTAAGGCTGCCCGGGCGCCAGCAAACGATGGCATCACAGACATGCTCGTGTATAGCTCAGTCAGCACAAACCGGACAGACATCATGCAAGCCCCAGCCACGGCGGAAGACCGCTTCGCAGCATTTCGCCATCGCGCCTTCACCTTCTATTTCACAGCCAGGTTCCTTTCCACCTTCGCACTGCAGATCATCAGCGTCGCAGTCGGCTGGCAGATTTATGATCTGACCCGGGATCCGTTCGATCTGGGACTGGTTGGGCTTATCCAGTTTCTGCCGGCTCTGGTGCTGATCCTGTTCACGGGCGCCGCTGCCGACCGCTATGGCCGCCGCACCATCATGCTGATCAGCGAAATCATCATCGGCCTGTCGGCGGCAGCGCTGGTCTATTTCGCCTGGCATGGCCTGACCTCGCCATTGCCGATTTTCAGTGTGCTGCTGGTCATCGGAATCGCGCGGGCCTTTTTCGCGCCCGCCTCGCAATCGCTGGCGCCGAACCTGGTGCCTGCCAAGGATCTGCCCAATGCGATCGCCTGGAACTCGACCTCCTGGCAGACCGCAACCATCGTCGGCCCGGTGGCCGGTGGCCTGCTTTATGGCCTCGGCGCAATTGTGCCCTATCTGACGGCCCTGGTCTTTCTGACGCTGGCGATCATCGCCCTTGCCCTGGTGCCGCCACCGCTGCAACGGTCGCGCGGCCAGGCCCAGAGCTGGCAGACGCTCGTCGCCGGCTTCAGCTATGTCCGCAATCAGAAGATCGTGCTCGGCGCCATTTCTCTGGACATGTTTGCGGTGCTGCTCGGCGGAGCCGTGGCCATGATGCCTGTCTTTGCCCGCGATGTGCTGGAACTCGGTCCCTGGGGGCTCGGTCTCCTGCGCGCCAGCCCGGGCATCGGCGCGATCGGCATGGCGCTCTATCTCGCCTCGCGGCCGATCCGCAGACATGCCGGACGCGCCATGTTCATTGCCGTGGCTGTGTTTGGCGCCGCAACGGTGGTTTTCGGCCTGTCCAAATCGCTGCCGCTGACCATGGCGGCACTGATTGTCATGGGCGCATCGGACATGATTTCGGTCTATGTCCGTCAGAGCCTGGTGCAATTGTGGACGCCGGACGAACTGCGTGGCCGGGTCAGCGCGGTCAACATGGTGTTCATCGGCGCATCCAACGAGCTCGGCGAATTTCGCGCCGGTGTCATGGCCTCGCTGATCGGCCCGGTGGCAGCCGTTGTTATCGGAGGAGCCGGAACCCTCTGTGTGGCGCTTGCCTGGAGCATGGGATTTCCGCAATTGCGCCAGATCCAGTCTCTCGACCGCGACGCGGAAGAAAGCCGCGCCGCACTCAAAGCCGATCTGGACCGGCAGCAGAAATCCGGTTCAGGCACCGCGTGAGCGCAAACATGCCGCTACATCAGCTGCCTTCGTCCGGGTTGGTATCCTCGAGACCGGCACTCGCAAGTGCCCGCTGCCGCGCCAGCACCCGGTCGCGGCTTGAGACACCCATCAGGTCGGCAATGCGCCAGACGACGTGATCTTCCAGTTCATGCCGGTAGCCATCGGCATAGGCCAGGCTCCACAAGAGCTCGATGAAATGAATTTTTGCGTCCGGCTCCAGCGCGCGATTGAGCACACTGGTAAACTGATAGAGGTCGACAGCCTCACGGTCTGCCTGTTCGCCGGCCTCTATAAGCTTCTGCTTGGCCGAACCGCTCAAATCATACTCCTGGGCGATCAACGCCTTGAGTTTTTCGGATTCAACCTGGTCTATCACCCCATCGGCGCCGATGACGTGGAAGAACAGCGCCACCGCCGCCACATCGGCTTCGTTGCTGCCGGGTTCCACCGGCGCGTCGCCTTTGAGTTCGCGCAGAAATGTACGTATCTGGTCAAGCATTCAGTGTGCCCTTTCAAGTGCCGGATCAGAACAGACGGAAACGGCCGCTTGGCTTTTCCGGCTCTGCGTTGACATCGATACCCGGGTCATCAGGGCGATGGGTCAGGAACGCCTCTTCCTTGGCCCTTGCTTCAGCCTCGGGATCTGCCTCGGTTGTCACAGGCGCTTCAGTAGCCTTGCCGGACGTGGCCGCCGTCCCGGCCTTTACCGTCTTGTCAGCCTCTACCGGTTTGCCCGGCTGTTTGGGCTCAGAGCCATCCGCTGCCTTGCCCGGTTCCGCATCTGCAGCTTCGGCTGTCGCGGCCACCCTGTCTTTCGGCTCGGCATTGCCGTTAACTGCGGACTTGGCCGCGGCTCCGCTTGACGGCACCGGTTGCGGCTTGGTGTCAGGGACCACATCCGCGTCAATCACCGGTAACGGCTTCGCCTTGACTGCTGCCGGTGACGCTTCGGCTGGTTTTTCCGCCGTTGCCGTGGCTTCAACCAGCGGATCGGCCACAGGAGCCTCAGTTTCAGACGCGCCGTTGGACACTGAAGCGGTATCGGGCTTGGCTACCCTGGCGATTGGCGGCAAGCTCGCCATGGCCCTATCGAAGGCTTCCGCCGGCGGCTGGTTGTCGATGCTCGGGCCAGCCAGCTGCTCGACCGGAACCTTCCATTCAAACGCATCCAGCTTGCCGCTGACCGGCGAAACCGGTTCCCAGGTTTCCGACACATAACCGTCTGCGGTCCAGGCCGGATCCCGCGGTGCGCGCACAGCCTGGCTCAACCAGTGGCGAACACGGCCCTGATCATCGGTTTCCGCTTCTTCAATGTCCGCAAGCAGCAGGTATATGCCTTCGCAGGGCTGCAATCTTGCCGAGGCTTCGGCTTTTTCCCGGGCCAGGTCAAAACGATGCGCGTCCAGCGCAGCCCGCGCCACAGCTTCCAGAGACTGGGGATTGAGCGGTTTGAGCTTCTCAAGCCGCTCTGCCCGCTTGAGCCGGTCGGCAGAGGTGTCGCCGATCCGCGCGTGAACATAAGCCTCGGCGATTTCCGGATGCGGATTGATTTTCCACGCCGCTTGAAGAATCTTGGCCGCCTTGGACAAATTGTCCTGACGCAGAAGCGCCTTTGTCGCGATCACCGCTGCGGGTGGGAATCCCGGCGCCAGTTTCAGCGCAGCGAGCGCATCATCACGCGCGCCGGAAGGATCGCTGTCCACATGTTCACGCGCCCGGGCAGTCAGAAGCACGGCCTTGGTCCTGTCGGCATCCGCAGCCGCGATGGTGCCTGCGTGGCGCTGGCGGTCCAGCAGCTTGAGCGCTTCGTCCCATTTGCCTTCCCGCGTTCTGTAGGACAGCGCGGCAGCACCCGCCCATGGCAGATGCGGCGCCGAATCGGCGGCAGTTTCGGCATAATGCTGGGCAGCTTCGTCCGCGCCCTGGCGTTGTGCCTCGAGATAGAGCCCGCGAAGCCCGAGCAATTTGGTCTCCGGGTCTTCAGCCATGGCTGCAAACAGCTTGCGGGCTTCCTCATGACGGCCCTCGATCAGCGCCGCCTGCACATCGAGAAGATGGATCAGCGGCTCCTGATCCGCCTTCAGCAGGCCTTTGGTCCGCTTGTTCATCTTGCGCGCCATCGCTGCATCACCTGATCCTGCGGCCAGAAGCCCGGTCGACAGCGCCTGATAGCCGCGGTCACGCTTGTTGGCCCGGAAATAGCGGGCCACCGTGCGCGGCGAAAGAATAATGGTGCGAATGAGCCACCAGCCGATCATGATCGCCGCAATCAGCGAGACAATGACAGTGACCGCTGTCATCAGCGACATCTCAATACGGCGATCCTGCCAGACTATGGACAGATCTCCAGGCCGGTCAGCCAGCCAGGCAAAACCAAAGCCGAGCGCCAGAACCAGCACAAAAAAGAATAACAACCGGATCATATCGGATCTCCTAGTTGGCCGGGGCTTCGGAAGACGGAGCAGCTGAAGCGCCCGATGGCGCAACCGCTGCGGCAATCAGCTTCTCTGCGCGGGCCCGGGCAGCCAGCGCATCGCCATACTCAGCCGTGGCAGCCAGCGAGGCTTCAGGAAGCGTGTTCCATTCGCTCACCGCGGCATCGAGATCACCATTGAGCAGATGCGCTTCGGCGCGCGCCGCAATGGCCTCTGCGCTGTCGCCCGGAACATCCCCGACCCGACGCACCTTGACCACCGACATCGCGCTCGACATCAGCCTGTCGACCAGACCCGCGTCGGGATTGCCCGGATCAGCCGCGGCAATGGCCGTGCTTGCTGCATCGGAATAGCCTGCGACCAGGTCAGACCGGCTGGGAACGCCGCGTGCCGCCAGATCCCTGAGTTCCGCCACCGCCGGATCATCCGGCGCCACCGAGGCAAATGCCTCAAGCTCGCTCATGAACGAACCACCGCGGTCAATCGCAGACTTGAGACCGGCTGCGGCAATGGCGCGCGCCACATCAATCTGCTGTGAGGGCGCATCAACCTGCTCGGCGAGTGCTGCCTGTTCGGATTCGAGCCTGGATACCTTGTCAGACAACGCCTCTGACCCGGATTGAAGCTCGCTGAGCGAAGCCTGCATCCCGCTCTGGGCGGCGCGCAACTCGGCGATCTCTGCCGCCAGTGCAGGGTCGGCAGCCGGGCTGGCTTCAGCCAACGCGGCGATCTGGCTTTCGAGACCGGCAATCCGTTCCTCGATAGGCGCCAGCATCACCGTATCACTGCCGGCTTCGCCGGATCGCGCAGCCACATCGGCAAGCCCGGATTCAAGACTGTCGAGACGCGCTGCAAGCTCGGCGGACCCATCAGAACCGGTTTGCGCGGAAAAACCGGCGAGTTGCTGCGACAGGGTCTCAACCTCGGATGCCAGCGCATCCACACGGGAGACCACCGGTGCGGCCGGATCGCCATTGGCAGCGGGAGCCGGCAGCACACCACCGGCCTGCAGCGCATAGCCGCCACCCAGCGCAATCACAGCACCGATGACACCCGACATGACCATGCCCAGTCCGCCGCCGCTCTTTTTGACAGAAGATGCCTGGGGCTTGGTGGTCGCCGCACCCGCTGTTCCGCCGGATGCTGCAGCCTTGGGCGGCGCGCTCTCGGTCTTGCTGTCCTTGGGATCTGCCGTCTTGCCGTCCGGGGTCTTCCCGAGCGGAGCCTTGGAATCAGCAGCTGTCGAGCCCGGCTTTGGATCAGACGCCGGTTTGGCGGACGCCTCGCTTTTCGGGGTTGCCGCAGCTGTGCTCGCCTGTTTCGCCTTGTCGGCAGCTTCGCCCGGCTTTGCCGGCTGTTCCGGCTTTACAGGATCGGGTGTTCTGGCAACGGAGGGTCCGGTCGCCGAAGATTTCGGCTTGAGATCCTCGTTCTTCGGCGTCACATCGGTGGCGTCGAGATCGATGGTGACCGGTTTGGGCGATTTGGAGTGTCGCGGGGTGGGGCCCTTGCTCATGGCATCTCCTGCTTGATCTGATGTGGCGTGGCTGATCTCACGCACACTATGTCTCAATAAGCCGTAACCATGACCATGGTTACGGTAAATCAACCCAGTTTGGCGAGAGATGCGAACAGGCTGTCCTCGTCCGGGCGTCCGGCCACGCTGACGCGGGACTGCCATTTCTGTGGCAATTCGGCCGCAATCGACGCTGAAAGGCAGAGAAACCGGCTGAACTCCAGCGGTTTGAGCACATTTTTTGTCTCAGCCAGCACCCGGAAACGCCGCGCTGCATTGGCCGAATAGAGCAGGATCACGTCAGGCGCGGGCGACAAAATGTCTGAATTTAAAATGTCAGTTGAATAACTTATTTCGCCCATTTTGTAGCATTCAACCACCGTGAGGCCGGTGTCAGGCGCGCTCATAACCGTTTCAATCAACGGTCTTCGCGGCACGCCTGCGAGATACACCAGCTTTGTCCGCTGGCCTGGCCGGTCGGCCCCGCGAAGACCACTCAAAGACCCCGCCTGATCAGCCAGAAGGTCCCGAACGAGGGCCTCGGCAGTGCCACCCGCTTCCTGAACTTGCTCAAATCCGGCTTCACGCGCTGCCTGTGCTGTGGCGGCTCCAACCGAATGGACGCGCACATCCGCCAGGCCCGCCGCCGCCACATCCATGCCCTCAAACATGCCAAATGCCCGCGCGCTGGTGGCAATCAGTCCGCAGATGTCCGTGACAGCTGGAAGGTCATCCAAGCTCGCTGTCACCGTGGCCTCAAACAACGGCATCAGCACTGCCTCATGGCCCGATCGCGAGAGCCGCGCCGCGGTCCGGGCAGCACCGGGTTGCGGCCGTGTCACCAGAACACGCACCCGTCCGGCCTCAGAGCCAGCTGTCGAAGAAGCTGCTGCCGGCCCGGCCATGCACCTCTGCACCGGCTTCCGCCCCAAGCACCGACGCGTCACTGACAGGACCTTCGGTGCGGATGTCGTGCCAGACCGTGCCGTCCGGTGTCAGGATCATGCCGTAAAACGTGACTTGATTGCCGGCAATTGTCGCCAGCCCGGCAATCGGTGTCCGGCAGGAGCCGTCAAGCGCACCCAGAAATGCCCGTTCGCACAGAAGCGCTGCCTGGGTGGCCGGATGATTGATCGGCGCTAGCAATTCGGCGGTCCGCTCGTCATTGATCCGGGCTTCGATGCAGATCGCGCCCTGCCCGAGCGCCGGCGGAAAGCTCTCCGGATCCAGCAATTCGGTGATGACGTCGGTGTTGCCAAGCCGTTTCAATCCCGCATGGGCCAGCAGCGTGGCGTCGGCCTGTCCCTCACCGAGCTTGCGCAGCCGGGTTTCCACCTGCCCCCGGAAGGTGATGACCGAAATATCCGGCCGCAACCGCCGGATCAGCGCCTGACGCCTGAGCGACGACGATCCGACCACCGCATTCTGCGGCAAATCCTCAAGCCGCGCAGCAGTCCGGCCGATAAAGGCATCGCGCACATCCTCGCGCTCCAGAAACGCCACCAGACCCAGCCCGTCGGGCAGCACTGTCGGCATGTCCTTGGACGAATGCACCGCCAGATCCAGCCGTCCATCGCTCAGCTGTTCCTCGATCTCTTCGGTAAACAGCCCCTTGCCGCCGATCTCCGAAAGTGGCCGGTCTGTGACCCGGTCACCCTTGGTCGACAGCACCACGATCTCGAAAGCCTCTTCCGGCAACTCATGCGCGGCCATCAGCCGGGCGCGGGTTTCAGACGCCTGCGCCAGTGCGAGAGGACTGCCGCGGGTGCCGATGCGGTAAGGTTTCATTTGCAAGATATCCGATCCGTTGTTACCGACTGACAGGTACCGGGATCATCTCCCGAGCGCAACATTCGGGCCGGAACTCCCCATAAAAGACACGTGACAGGCACCAGCAGCATGGACATTCTCGGAATTGAAACAAGCTGCGACGAAACCGCAGCCTCGGTGGTTCGCCGCCACCCGGACGGATCAGGTGAAATTCTCTCCGATGTCGTCCTCAGCCAGCTTGATCTGCATGCGGCCTTTGGCGGCGTCGTGCCCGAACTCGCCGCCCGCTCGCACGTTACCACGCTCGATCGACTGGTCAGACAGGCGCTCGAAGAAAGCGCTGTGAAACTGCCTGATATCGATGCAATCGCGGTGACCTCCGGGCCAGGCCTGATCGGCGGACTTATGGTTGGGTTGATGACGGCCAAGGCCATGGCCATGGCAGCGGGCAAACCCTTCATCGGCATCAATCATCTCGAAGGCCACGCTTTGACCGCGCGGTTGACCGACAATGTGGCGTTTCCCTATCTGCTGCTGCTGGTCTCGGGCGGTCACACCCAGATCGTGCTGGTCAAGGGCGTCAACGACTACGAGCGCTGGGGCACCACCATCGACGACGCGCTGGGCGAGGCCTTCGACAAAACCGCCAAGCTTCTGGGCCTTGGCTATCCCGGCGGTCCGGCAGTCGAACAGGCCGCCTTGAAAGGCGAAGCCAAGCGCTTTCGCCTGCCGGTGCCGATGCGAAAGGACCCGCGGCTCGACTTTTCCTTCTCCGGCCTGAAGACCGCAGTGCGGCAGATGGCGGAAGACCAGGCACCGTTGTCGCAACAGACCATCGCCGATCTGTGCCTGGCCTTCCAGACCTCGGTCACCGCCAGCCTGGACGACCGTATCGCGATGGCGCTGGACCGGTTCGCAGAGCGATTCGGAACCGGTTCAAACCCTGCACTGGTTGTGGCCGGCGGCGTTGCCGCCAACAAGGCGATTCGCGCAACGCTGGAAATGCGAACCGCAAAAGCCGGATTCCGCTTCATCGCGCCGCCGCTGCATCTGTGCACCGACAATGCCGTGATGATCGCCTGGGCCGGCGCCGAACGTCTGGCCGCAGGTTTGCCCGCCGACGAGCTCGATCTAGCACCGCGGTCGCGATGGCCTCTCGATCAGACAGCAACGGCTGCAATCGGTCATGGCAAACGCGGCGCCAAGGCCTGACCCGGTATTGAAACGCCTGCCCGGGCAGGGCATAGAATGCGCCAGAACCTGACCGGCATCCTGCACGAGCGATGCCAAACCTGATGGAGATCTCATGCTTTATGCTCTGATGTGCAAAGACAAGCCGGACTCGCTCGACCTGCGGATGGCCACCCGCCCGCCCCATGTCGACTATCTCAAGAGCCTCGAAGCCAGCGGTGTGTTGAAGATGGCGGGACCTCTGCTGGGCGATGACGAGAAGCCGATGGGCAGCCTGCTGGTCATATCAGCCGGGAATATGAAGGAGGCAGAAGCCATTGCCGCAGGCGATCCTTACGCGATGGCCGGTCTGTTTGCCTCGACCGAGATTCGCGCCTTCAATTGGGTCTTCAAGAATCCCGAGGCGTAGCAATGGCTTACTGGTTGTTCAAATCCGAACCATTCAAATGGTCCTGGGAAATGCAGAAAGCCAAGGGCGATGCTGGCGAGCAGTGGGACGGCATCCGCAACTATCAGGCACGCAACAACATGCGCGCCATGAAGTTGGGCGACAAGGCCTTTTTCTACCACTCCAATGAAGGCCTTGAAGTGGTCGGCATCGCCGAGGTCTGCAAACTCATTCATCCCGACACCACCATTGACGACCCGCGCTGGGAATGTGTCGATATCCGCGCCGTGTGCGACATGCCCAAGCCGGTCACCCTCAAGGACGTCAAGGCCAACCCGAAGCTGGCCCAGATGAGCCTGGTCACCTCGATGCGGCTGTCGGTGCAACCGGTCACCGAAGCGGAGTATCTCGAGGTCTGCCGCATGGGCAATCTCGACAATCCGCCGCGCTCGCCAGAGTGATCAACAAGTGATGGCGACGTGATGTCTGCTTCCCGGGCACCTTTATGAAAACCGACCCGGAACACTTCATCCGTGCCAACACCGCACTTGGCACACCGCCTCATGTGCCCGAAATCCGGCTGCATCTGGCCGATGAAGCCCATGATCTCTGGCTCAAGACCGAGGATGAACTCGACGCGCTCGGCCTGCCGCCGCCGTTCTGGGCCTTTGCCTGGGCCGGCGGTCAGGGTCTGGCCCGGCATATCCTCGACAATCCGGATCTGGTCAGAGGCAAATCGGTTCTCGACTTCGCCTCCGGATCCGGGCTTGTCGCCATCGCCGCAAGGCGCGCCGGCGCATCTTGCGTTTCAGCCGCCGACATCGACCCCTGGTCAGCAACCGCGGCACGGCTCAACGCGCAGGCCAATGATGTCGAGTTTGAAATCAGCCAGTCCAACCTCATCGGCACGGACCTTGGCTGGGACGTCGTGCTGGCCGGAGACGTGTTTTACGATCAGGCCATGACTGCGTTGATCCTGCCATGGTTTTCAGACCTGGCGAAACGCGGCGCGATGGTGCTGATCGGCGACCCGGGCCGCTCCTATTGTCCGCGCGAGGGCATGGAGTTGCTCGCCACCTATCAGGTGCCAGTCACCCGCGCGCTGGAGGACAGCGAAATCAAGCGAACTTCGGTGTTCCGCTATACGGCATGAAGTCTAGCTCTAACGCTTGAATTGTATATACATTCAGTATATACATAAGCGCTCAAACCACCCACACGTTGATGACAGCGGAGCTTCTGGTGGAATTCGAGTGGAACGAAATCAAGCGCGCTGAAGTCTACAAAAAGCACGGCGTCGACCTCTTAGAGGCGGCTCTTATTTTTGAAAATGACGTTTTGGAAAAAGAAGACACACGCAGGGATTACGACGAAAACCGCATGATCGCTTTGGGTATGGCCGACGGCGAAGTTTATATTGTCGTTTATACCAGGAGGGACAATGTTTATCGCCTGATAACAGCGTGGAAAGGAGGCCAGCGTGACTGGGAAGAATATGAAAAAAGCAAGCCTAAGTGACCTGCGCACCATGAAGGAACGCGGCGAAATGCGCACTTCCGCCAATGCAGAAGCCGGATCGGACCTGCCCGACAATTTTTGGGACGATGCAGTCCTGGTCAATCACACCAAAACCAAGGAACCGATCAGCTTGCGTGTCGATTCCGATGTTCTTGAATTCTTCAAGGCCCAGGGAAAAGGACATTTGACGCGGATGAATGCGGTGCTGCGGTCATATGTCAACGCACAGCGGTCAAAGACCCCATGATAGGGCTGCAGATCACCAAGTGAATACGCAGCTTTGCTAACGGTTCTGTGATCTGCGATCCGTGGTATATTTGCCTTTTTAAGGGAGAGGCACATGCAATTCGCGGGCATGAACTATCTTGCGGTCCTGGTCGCCGCTATCGTCGCTTTCATCATTGGCGCCATCTACTACGGCGCGCTGGGCAAGCGCTGGATGAAGGCAGCCAGACTTGACCCCTCGGGTCCGAAACCGGCCATGGCCGGGCTGCTGATCAACAGTTTCATCATGGAGCTGATCCTCGCCTTCGTAACCGCAGGCGTGATCGGTCATCTCGGATTCGATCAGGTGACGCTGCTCAATGGTGTCATTTCCGGGCTGTTCATCTGGGCCGGTTTCATCTTCACCACACTGTCCATCAATCAGCGCTACCAGGGTTTTGGCTGGGATCTGACCCTGATCGACGGCCTGCACTGGTTGCTGGTGATGATCGGCATCGGCGCCACCATCGGCCTGTTCGGCGTGTGATCGCAGCCCGGACAGTCGCTATTCAACGTGCACAATCATGCCGCGCCTGAGCAGTGGCATCAGCCTCAGCATGTCCCGGCGTTTGAGCGCGATGCAGCCTTGCGTCGGCGGAAACCCGGGCTTGGCCACATGCAGAAAGATCGCACTGCCCATTCCGCGCCGCCGCGACCGGATGTTCCAGTCGAGAACAAAGCCGAAATCGTACAGCACATCGCCGCGGAGTAAGGTTTCGTAACTGGCGGGAAACGGCAGCCGGACATGGCGGTTATAGGAAGCATGACCCGGTGCATCACACCAGCCATCGCGGGAGCCCACCCTTTGCAGCGGGAGCCCGGAGCGGTCCGGCGTCAGCATTCCGCCTCTGCGAAACCCGGAAAGAACAGCCATTGCCGCCCGCGGGGTACCGCCATCCCCTTCGCGCTTGAAGGTGGTTACGCCTCCCCTGCCAAGTGCGGCATGAAATGTTACAGGACCGAACCTGATCAGCCCCTTCAACTGGTCGCGCGGCGACATACGCACCACTAATGTGCCCGTTCTGCCCCGTTTGAGTAACGGCTTGTGTAACATCGACCTCACGATCAAGTGCTCCTGCTGTGACCTGGCAGAGATATTTAGCACTTTGCCCTTGCGCGGAAAGTGCCTAAACAGGGACACAATGACATATGACACCATTGGCTGTGCCGGTTCCGGACCGGCATCGATGTCAAAGTATGAAAAAGGAAGCCACGATGACCGCTCGATCGATCCTGCTGGTAGATGACGACAACGATCTGAGAGAAACCCTTGTCGAGCAACTCTCGCTGTATGAGGAGTTTGCCATTTCCCAGGAATCGACGGCGACCAAAGGTGTGCAGGCGGCCAGGGCCGAACATGTGGACCTTCTGATCATGGATGTCGGCCTGCCGGACATGGATGGCCGGGAAGCGGTCAAATTGCTTCGCAAGGGCGGCTTCAAGTCACCGATCATCATGCTCACCGGGCACGACACCGATTCCGACACCATCCTGGGACTGGAGGCCGGTGCCAATGACTACGTCACCAAGCCGTTCCGCTTCGCAGTGCTGCTCGCGCGCATAAGAGCACAGCTGCGCCAGCATGAGCAGAGCGAGGACGCCACCTTCACCGTCGGTCCCTACACCTTCAAGCCGAGCCAGAAATTGCTGCTCGATGACAAGGGCGCCAAGATCCGGCTGACCGAGAAGGAAGCCGCCATCATCCGCTACCTGTACCGGGCCGACCAGAAGGTCGTAACCCGCGACGTGCTGCTGGAAGAGGTCTGGGGCTACAATTCGGGGGTCACCACCCATACACTCGAAACCCATGTTTACCGCCTTCGCCAGAAGATCGAGGCTGATCCCTCGAACGCAGAAATTCTGGTCACCGAGAGCGGCGGCTACAAGATCATCCCCTGATGCGGCTCATTTCACCCATGACACCGGCTCTTCGTAAGCCGGGCTTTCAAGGATTACATCCGTGGCTCTGAACGACGACATTGCCCTTTTGTCCATTGTTCCGCTGTTTCGAGACATCGGTGAGGACAAGCTGCGTCTGATAGCCTTCGGCGCTGAACGCAGAAGGCTGCAGGCCGGCCAGCTGCTGTTTCGTGAAGGCACCCCGGCTGATTGCGCATTTGTTGTCGCCAGCGGCCGGTTCGACCTGACCCGGGCCGGCAAGAATGGCCATGCCATTCAGCTCGGTTCTGCCGAACGCGGCACCTTGCTCGGCGAACTGGCGATGGTGACACCGGTCGACCGTTCGCTGACCGCAATTGCGCCGGAGACTGCCGAAGTGATTCGCATAAGCCGGCCGCTGTTTCGCCGCATGCTGGAAGAATATCCGGAAATCGCCGGTATTGTCCGTCAGCGCATCGATGAAAATCTCGCCGCGCTCAATGCAGGCCTAGGCAAGATAGCCGGCCGTTTCGCCAGCTGATCCGCCAGTCGCTTACAGCATCCAATTCACCGAACAATGCTCAAAATTCGAAATGCGCTGTTACCGGCACATGATCGGATGGCCTGTCCCAGCCGCGTGCTTCGCGCAACACGTCAATGCCTTTCAGCGCCGGCACCAGATCCGCTGAAGACCAGACATGGTCAAGCCTCCGTCCGCGGTCGGCGGCATCCCAGTCCTTGGCCCGGTAACTCCACCAGGTGAAGATCTTCTCTTCCGGCGGAATATGGGTGCGGATCAGGTCAACCCAGGCGCCAGCCTTCTGCATCGCCAGAAAGCTCTCGGTCTCAATCGGTGTGTGACTGACCACCTTCAACAGTTGCTTGTGGGACCAGACATCGGTTTCCAGCGGCGCGATATTGAGGTCCCCGACAAGGATGGAAGAGACACCCTCGGCCTGTTCCGCCTCGGCGTGAAGCAGTTTCATTTCCTCGACAAAGTCGAGCTTGTGTCCAAATTTCGGATTGATCTCGCGGTCAGGCTCGTCGCCACCCGCCGGAACATAGAAATTGTGTACCCGGATCCGCCTGGAGCCGGGCAGCTCCACAATCGCCGAAATGTTTCGGGTGTGGTCGATGTCGCAATAGGTCTGCCGGCGGTCATCGCTCAACGGCAGCCGAGAGATAATGGCAACGCCGTGATAGCCTTTCTGGCCATGGATGGCGATATGCTCATAGCCGAGCTTGCGGAACGCGGCACTCGGAAACGCGTCATTGGGACACTTGGTCTCCTGCAGACACAACACATCGGGCTGTTCTTTTTCCAGAAAATGCTGAATCAGCGGCATGCGCAGCCGCACGGAATTGATATTCCAGGTGGTAAGGGAGAATGCCAAATCAGATTGCCTTCCAGGATGAGAGCCTGCCCGTATGTGGCCGATTAGCCACTCAAGGGCAAGCCGGTCCGGCAGCGCAGTTCCAAATCAGCAATCATCCGTGGTCTTTTAAATCAGCAGATCAGGGATTGCGGCCGGCTCAACCGCCGCGGCCGTTCCACTTGTGCGCTTCATTGTAAGGCACGGAGAAGACATTTTTCGCGAATGTGACCCCGGTCCGGACATTGAAGACCATAACAGATGTGTCCTTGCCCTGAGCATCGCGGATGGTCCATTGCCTCAACTCGAAGGTTTTGGGATCGAACATCATGCTGATGGTCGAATCACCAAAGATCGATTTGTTGCCCAGAACAATGGTGGTCAGATCAGGATCTTCTTTCACCGATTTGACCGTGTCGGCCGAAAGATCGATCCGGTCGGACAAAAGCAGCTTCAGCGGCGTCTTGCTGAGCGGGTACAGATCCCAGGTCCGCAGCTTGCGGTTACCGATCACCACCGCCTTGCCGTCGGAGATCACCCGGATCGCCGACGGGGCTTCATAGTTGAAACGCAGTTTGCCGGGCCGTTCGATGAAGAACTTGCCGCCTGTCTGCTCGCCATTGGGGCCGAACTGGATGAATTCGCCGGTCATGCTTTTCACTGAGGCAAAGTGATCGGCAACTTTCTGGGCGGTATCCGCCGAGCGGGCGGTTCCGGGAAATCCGACAAGCCCGGCGGCAACCGCCATCAGGGACAATCCGAGGCCAAGTCCCCCGCCCAGAAGTGCCCGGCGGGTCGAATCGTGCCGACTGATCGTCGTGGAAGTGCTCTGCTTCAGCATCTGTCTCTCCATTCTCATTCGCCCTGTGTGTCGCTCAAGACTGCGGCGCCAGTGTGACGTCCAATGTATCGGCAGACGTCTAGCGCGGTTCGATGTCGTCTTCGGTCGGCACCAGAATCTCACGTTTGCCGGCATGATTGGCGGCGCTGATCACACCTTCGTTTTCCATGCGCTCGATCAGCGATGCGGCACGGTTGTAGCCAATTCCAAGACGGCGCTGGATATAGGATGTCGACGCCTTGCCATCGCGCAGCACGATGGCCACGGCCTGATCATAGGGATCATCTGACTCCGCCAGATTTCCGGTTCCGGCAGGCCCCCCGCCACCCGTTTCGGCCTCATCGTCTTCCTCGGTGATCGCGTCGAGATATTCCGGCACGCCCTGGGTCTTGAGGTACGAAACGATGTCCTCGACCTCATTGTCCGAGACAAAAGGACCGTGAACACGCTGTATCCGGCCACCGCCGGCCATATAGAGCATGTCGCCCATGCCCAGTAGCTGCTCGGCGCCCTGCTCGCCCAGAATGGTTCGCGAATCGATTTTCGACGTCACCTGGAACGAGATCCGGGTCGGGAAGTTGGCCTTGATGGTGCCGGTGATGACATCGACCGACGGACGCTGCGTCGCCATGATCACATGAATACCCGCGGCACGCGCCATCTGCGCCAGACGCTGCACCGCACCCTCGATATCCTTGCCGGCGACCATCATCAGATCGGCCATCTCGTCGATCAGAACAACGATATAGGGCAGCGGCGTAAGATCGAATTCCTCGGTCTCGTAGACGGCCTCGCCGGTCTGGCGGTCGAACCCGGTCTGCACGGTCCGTGTGATCGGTTCGCCCGAGGCCTTTGCCTGCTCGACCCGCGAGTTGAAGCCGTCGATGTTGCGCACACCGATTTTCGACATGTTCTTGTAGCGCTGTTCCATCTCGCGGACGGTCCATTTGAGCGCCACGACGGCCTTTTTCGGATCTGTCACCACCGGCGTGAGCAAATGCGGAATGCCGTCATAGACCGACAATTCAAGCATTTTCGGGTCGATCATGATCAGCCGGCACTTGGACGGATCCATCCGGTACAGGATAGACAGAATCATCGTGTTGATGGCCACCGACTTGCCCGAGCCCGTGGTACCGGCAACCAACACATGCGGCATCTTGGCCAGATCGGCGATAACAGGCTCACCACCGATGGTCTTGCCCAGCGCCAGGCCGAGCTTGGCCTTGGATGTTTCAAAATCACGGCTGGCGATCAGTTCGCGCAGGTATACGGTTTCGCGCTTTTCATTCGGCAGTTCGATGCCGATGGCGTTGCGTCCGGGAACCACGGCGACACGAACGGCAATGGCGCTCATCGAACGGGCGATATCGTCCGCGAGCCCGATCACCCGCGAGGACTTGATACCGGGGGCGGGTTCCAGTTCGTACAAGGTGACAACCGGACCGGGCCGCACGTGAATGATCTCGCCCTTGACGCCAAAATCCTGCAGAACACCTTCGAGCATGCGCGCGTTCTGTTCCAGCGCTTCCGGCGACAGGGTGGAATCCCTGGCCACATTGCGGGCTTCGGACAATAGATGAACCGACGGCAGTGAAAAGCCCTGATCTTCCAGCATAGAGCCCTGGGCGTCACGCTGCACCCGTGCACCTGGCTTGGGCCGCTCGGCAGGAGCGGAAATACGTGGCGGTGAGGGGCTCCGTGCCGGCGCAGGTGCAGTGCGGGGCTGCCAGTCCGATGCCGGGTCTTCGTCCTCACCCATATCGTCCGACAGGATGCCGTCCGGAAGCGCTTCATCCTCCTCGATGTCGAAAGGCGGCGCGTCATCGACCGGGATCGTGCGGCGGCCAGCCACTGGCGCGAAACCTGGCTCGATGCGGTCTCCGCCTGAGCGCATCGGCGTTTCATACAGCCCGTCACTGGCGCCGTCATACTCGCCATTCAGATCAAGTGGCGACTCCGGCATTACCCGCAGCCTTTGCAGCTTGGCGAGACCGGTCATCCGCCGCACTCGTCCGCGCGCGGTAAACCAGGCATGGGTCATCGCACCGAGAATCACCGAACCGCTTGCTGGCTCGTCACTCTCATCATCGTCTTCGACAGCAGCAAGCTCAGCCTGGTCGAGGACAGGCTCTCTGCCAATCAGACCGGCACCAAAAAGCATCAGCCAGCCTGCCACAGGCGCGATCAGAAGGCCCAGGATCACGGCAACGAGTCCGGATGGGAAGCCTCCGGTAAACACCGACGGAATTTTCAGCGCCATGTCGCCCAGGACACCGCCGAGGCCATTGGGCAAAGGCCAGCTCGGTGAGCCGGGAAGCAGCCCGAACAGCGCCGACGTCAGCCAGGCGCCGCCAAACCAGGCAGCCCCGCGCCGGGACATCCGGTCCACAGGGCGATTGCGCAGCAGACCGATGGCCCAGAACAGCGCCGGCAGCAGGCTGATGACACCCGCAAGCCCGAAGAATTGCATGATGAGGTCGGCAAATGCCGCACCGCTGAATCCCAGCGCATTGTGCGGGACGGCACCATTGGCGTTGGAAAAACTCGGATCCGCCACATTCCATGTGGCAAGGGCTGCGATGGCAAGCGCCAGACCGGCAAGGATAACCAG
The DNA here is from genome assembly GCA_048261205.1 of Hoeflea sp. GTDB lineage: Bacteria > Pseudomonadota > Alphaproteobacteria > Rhizobiales > Rhizobiaceae > Hoeflea. The sequence goes on along the minus strand of JBLXGF010000004.1, from coordinate 322,354 downwards.
GCCGATGACAAACCTGATCTGCCGGCGCACCAGTTCGCCCAGCAAGGTGCTGTGGGAAGGAACGCCTGACGAGAGCGAAGAAGAGCCTGACTGCATGGGTACACAATGTCCGAATCGGGTTTTGGGCCCTTTGAAAAGCCCATCTTCCGCAAATCTAACCGGAGCGGGGTTAATACGGCATTAACCATGCATGCGCGGCCCCCGGCATTTTTGCCGGGTCTAAACGCAAACGCGGCCCGGTGTACCGGGCCGCGTCAAATTCATTCAGCTTAAATAAAGCTCTGATCAGCCGTGGTAGGCCGCTTCACCATGAGAGGCCAGGTCCAGACCCTGACGTTCATCTTCCACGCTGACGCGCAGGCCAAGGGTCATGTCGACGATCTTGAACAGAATGAACGAAAGGATGCCGCACCACAGGATGGTGATGCCGACCGCCGAAGCCTGAATGACGAACTGCGATCCGACGGCATAATCTTCGCCGCCAGCGCCGCCGAGACCCGGCATGTTGACGATCGCCGTGCCCAGCGCACCAACGATACCGCCAATGCCATGGATGCCGAACACATCAGCCGTGTCGTCATAGCCGAACTTGTTCTTAACCACAGCCACGAAGTAGTAGCACACGCCCGAGGCGACAGCGCCAAGGGCGATGGCGCCAACCGGGCCGGCAAAGCCCGCTGCCGGCGTGACCGCAACAAGACCTGCAATCATGCCGGAGACCGCACCAAGCAGCGACGCCTTGCCGCGATGCAGTGTTTCGATCGCCGTCCAGGCCAGAATGGCGCCTGCAGTTGCGGTGAACGTGTTGATCATCGCCAGTGCCGCGCCGCCATTGGCTTCGAGGTTTGAGCCGGCGTTGAAACCGAACCAGCCGAACCACAGCAGCGCTGCGCCCACCATGGTCAGTGTCATCGAGTGTGGCGCCATCATGTCACGTCCGAAGCCGGCGCGCTTGCCAACCATGATTGCACCGATCAGGCCGGCAATACCGGCATTGATGTGCACCACTGTTCCACCGGCGAAATCAAGCGCGCCCATCTTGAACAGCAGCCCGTTGGCATCCCAGACCATATGTGCGACCGGGAAGTAGACGAGTGTCACCCACAACGCTACGAACAGCATGACTGCAGAAAAGCGGATACGCTCTGCAAATGCACCGACGATCAGGGCCGGCGTGATGCAGGCAAAGGTCATCTGGAACGCGATGAAGATATATTCCGGGATCATCACTCCATCGGAGAAGGTGGCCGCTTCGCTGGCAGGAGTGACACCGGCCAAGAACATCTTGGCGGTTCCGCCCCAGAAGGCGCTTTCAGACCCGCCGAAAGCAAAGGAATAGCCGTAGAGAACCCAGATCACCATCACCATGGCGGTGATCAAGGTGCACTGGATGAGCACTGAAAGCATGTTCTTGGTGCGGACCAGGCCGCCGTAAAACAGCGCCAGGCCCGGCAGGATCATCAACAGAACCAGAATGGTCGATACCAGCATGAATGTGGTATCGCCCTTGTCCATTGTGGTTGCGGCTGCTTCTGCCGCTTCCTGGGCGAAGGCTGGAGCTGCAAAAGCGGCCAATGCGCCTGCTGCCAACAGCCCGAGCCGAAGCGGGAATTTATGTGACATCTGAAGTGTCATGGGTGTGTCTCCTGTTGCCTTACAACGCGTCGGCGTCGGTTTCGCCGGTGCGAATGCGCATGGCCTGGTCAATCGAATAGACGAAGATCTTGCCGTCGCCGATCTGGCCGGTCTTGGCCGACGTCGCGATAGCCTCGACCGCCTTGTCCACCGCATCCGATGCGACCGCGATCTCGATCTTCAATTTCGGCAGAAAGCTCACCGCGTATTCGGTCCCGCGATAGATTTCCGTGTGCCCCTTTTGCCTGCCGTAGCCTTTGACTTCGCTGACGGTCAGGCCCTGAATACCGATGCCGGTGAGGGCTTCGCGCACCTCGTCCAGCTTGAACGGCTTGATGATGGCCATCACAATTTTCATCTGGTTTCCCATCCTTTTTTGTCCGCGGCACTGCCGCCTGTCTTGACATGGACCCAACACGCGCTGGATCACCCGCCTGAACAGCAAGCAATCAAATGCCGTGCCAGTTTGGAAAAACAGACATAAATAGCTGAATTTATTAATATAATTTAATTTCAGAGATTCGATCGCGCGGGATGCGGCAGGGTCGAAGTCCAAATATTAGGCAATCATTAACTTTTGCACATTTATTAGGCTTTTGCCCGATCTCGAATCAATCCCTCTTGCGCAACGGATGCAATCAGCTTTCCGTCGCGCTGAAAAAGGCTGCCTCGCGTGAAGCCGCGGCCCCCATTGGTGTTGGGAGAATCCATGCTGTAGAGCAACCAGTCATCAAGCTTGCAAGGGCGGTGAAACCACATGGCATGGTCGAGACTCGCAACCTGCAGATCCCGGTCAAACACCGACCGGCCATGCGCAAACAGAGCCGTGTCGAGAAGCGTCATGTCGGACAGATAGGCCAGAATGGCGGCCTGGATGATGCGGTCTTCCGGCACCGGACCCGTGGTCCGCACCCAGACCTTCTGCTGGGCATCAAGTTTGCGGTCGGACACATAGTGCTCCAGCGACAAGGGCCGGACCTCGATCGGCCGTTCACGCTCCCAATAGCTGCGGATATGATCGGGTGCGCCGCTCAGAAATGCTTCGCGCATCTCGGCCTTGCCCGGCAGCTCCTGCGGCTGCACAACGTCCGGGATCGGATCCTGGTACTCAAGTCCGGCTTCCTCTTTCTGAAAGGAGGCGGATAACGAGAAGATGGCCTTGCCGTGCTGGATCGCCACCACCGAGCGGGTGGCGAAGCTCAACCCGTCGCGGATCCGGTCGACCTCGTAGATGATCGGCGCTTCTGGATCGCCCGGCCGCATGAAATAGGCATGCAGCGAATGCACCGGCCGGTCTGCCGCGATCGTCCGCTGTGCTGCGACCAGCGCCTGGCCGATCACCTGCCCGCCGAACACACGTTGCCAGCCGACCTGCGGGCTGGTTCCGCGAAACAGGTCCTGCTCGAGCCGTTCAATATCGAGGCTGGAGACGAGTTGTTCCATGGCGGTGGGAGCGGTGCGCGACATTTTGGTCCTCTCGCAGAGGTGGGCTGGACGATGACAATGCGGTATACGGTGTCACGACGCCGCTGCAAAGGCCGGAGCCGCCTTTGGCAGCGCAGAGCCCCGGATTGCCGGGGTCACCGAGATCTGTGAGCCTGATCCTGCGGAAGGAAGATGCGATGACGACCGAGAGCCTCGATATTCTGGTGTGCGGTGGCGGATATGTCGGCCTGTCGACCGCTGTCGCGCTCAAGCTCGCAAGCCCGTCACTTGAGATCGCGGTGATCGACGCTGCCCCTCCCGAAGTCTGGCGCAAGGACCAGCGCGCCTCGGCGATCGCTGCGGGCGCCAAGAACCTGCTTGCCACGCTGGGAGTGTGGGCGGCGATTGAACCCGAGACCCAGCCCATCAACGACATGGTGATCACCGATTCGCGCACCTCCGATCCGGTGCGCCCGGTGTTCCTGACATTTGATGGCAAGATCGAGGACGGCGAGCCCTTCGCGCACATGGCGCCGAATGTCGCCATGGTTGCCGCCCTGCGCGACAAGGCCGCCGAAATCGGCGTCCAGATCCACCAGTCCGCCGCTGCAACTGCGCTGGACATCACCGACCGCGATGCCCGCGTTGAAACGGCTGATGGCCGGGTGTTTGCCGCCAGGCTTGTGGTCGCCGCCGATGGCGTCAGATCCACCTTGCGCGAGATGGCCGGAATCAAGACCCAGCACTGGGATTACGGGCAGTCGGGCATTGTTACCACCGTCGCCCATGAGCGGCCGCACAATGGCCGCGCCGAAGAACATTTCCTGCCATCAGGCCCATTTGCCATTCTGCCGCTCACCGGAAACCGCTCCTCTCTGGTCTGGACCGAACGCACAGAGGCCGCCAACCGGCTTGTTGCCGAGGATGATTTCGTCTTCGAGGCCGAGCTTGAACGCCGTTTCGGGCACCATCTCGGCGCATTGAGCGTTGAAGGCGGACGCCGCGCCTTTCCGCTCGGGCTGACCTTGGCGCGCGAGTTCGTCCGGCCCCGTCTGGCGCTGGCCGGCGATGCCGCCCACGGAATTCATCCGGTGGCAGGCCAGGGCCTCAATCTCGGCTTCCGCGACGTAGCAGCACTGGCCGAAACCGTGGTCGAGGCCAACCGGCTGGGGCTCGATATCGGCTCCCTGACGGTTCTGGAACGCTACCAGACCTGGCGGCGCTTCGACACCGTGCGAATGGGCGTCACCAGCGACATCCTGACCCGGATGTTTTCCAATGACATCACCCCGTTGCGGCTGATCCGGGATTTTGGCCTCGGCCTGGTCGACCGGATGCCGGCCATGAAACGCTATTTCATCAACCAGGCAGCCGGCATTCCTGACACATCAGGCCCACGGCTGTTGCGCGGCGAAACAATCTGAGTTCATCCGGCAGCTGCAGTCATGGCCCCGTTTGTGGCGCAATTTGCAGACTGTGTTCGGCACGGCGCAGGCTTTCCGTCAGCACGGTCATGTCGTTGAAGGCGTGCGCCAGCGCAATCCCGCCCTGCCATTCAATCACCACGGCCCGCGCCCGCGCCATCGCGATGGAGGGCCGGGGGCCGGTTTTCTGCAGTTCCCGCGCGATGAAACTGACAAGCAATTCGAAGCTCTGGCCGGCCCGCGCCGATGCTTCGGGCGCCGCACGGCGAAAATCCCTGACTGCCGCGCTGATCGGGCAGCCATTATCGACCCTGCTGCGGTTGGATTGGCTCAGCCGCTGCAGCAGAAACCGTATCCGTTCCCGCGGATCCGGCGATGCCGCCTCCGCCTCAATGATCAGCGACTGGGTTTCATCGACAAACACGATCGACACCGCCAAAGCGAGCTCGGCCTTGGTCCGGAAATAGTAGAACATGTTGCCCTGCGGCACCCCGGCATCACGCGCGATATCGGCAATGCTTGTTGCGGAAAAACCGTTCATCCAGAACAGCCGCGCGGCGGCCGCTACGATCGCTTCACGCCTCTGATCGCCCTTTCTGGACATGAATCATGCCTTTCTGATTTGGGTAGATGACTTATAATTGAGCCAGAACCGGGGTCAGTCAAGCATCCGCCCATCGGCGGAACCCGATGGGAATTCAGTCTTCGTCCGGAAGCTGGCGCGCTTCGGAGACAAGCATGATCGGAATACCGTCACGCACCGGGTAGGCCAGATTGGCACGTTCCGAGATCAGCTCTTCCTTGGCCGGGTCGAATTTGAGCGGGCCGTAGGTCAGCGGGCACACCAGAAGCTCCAGCATCTTGGTGTCCACGGCGCCCCTGGATCGGGTGTTTTTGGGCGGTTGAATATCTTGTGTCATGGCTGTCGAACCCGCCTATTGCAGAACGGGGCCATGTTCGTCCGAATCGCGCGCCAGGGCAATCTCGGTAATCGCAATCAGCGTTTCCGCCCGCACCTTCAGATTGTCCGCTTCCAGAAGCGCCTGCTTTTCGGCAGGGCCATAGGGTGACATCATCGACAGCGAATTGACCAGCGACTCGGTACTTGCCCGCTCGACGGAACTCCAGTCGGCCTCCAGGTCATTGGCTTCCAGATAGGCCTTGAAGCTGTCGAGCAGGGCCTTCCTGTCGACCTCGGCACCCCGGTCGCGAGCTTCCAGGTCACCAAGAAAAGCCGAAATCTGGCATATCCGGTAAGGCTTGCCCGCCTGCTCAAGCTCCGCGCCAATGCGGAACCTGCATACGCCGCCCAGGGTGATGACGTAGCGGCCGTCTCCGGTTTCCGCAAACGAGGTAATGCGGCCCAGGCAGCCTACCTGGCAGAGGTCTTCGACCGGCCCCTTGCCGGCGGCTTTCGAATCCGTCAGCGCCGGCTGGATGACACCGATCAGCCGGTTGGAACTCATGGCGTCGTCAAACATGGCGAGATAACGCGGCTCGAAAATATTCAGTGGCAATTGCGCGCCCGGCAGCAGCAAGGCGCCCGACAGCGGAAACACCGGAACCTGTTCCGGAATATCCGTTTCGACCCGATAGGATTTGTTACCGACTTGCATGCCTTAAAGCCCCAATATTCGCTATACCCCGAAATGTGGTGCAAGGCGCAGAAAACTCAAGTCCCGGACGGGAATTCAGGCCTCAGGAAAACAGTAGCGATGAGAGCTTGCGCCGCGCCGACAGGGTCGCCGCATCCATCGGTCCCCAGGCTTCGAAAAACTCAAGCAGCATCTTGCGCGCGGCCTCGTCTTCCCATTTCGGGTCGGTGCGCATGATCATGAACAGCTCGTCAGCCGCCGCTTCCCGGTGGCCTTTTGCATTGAGGATCTTGGCAAACTTTATCCGCGCCTCGTGATCCGCCGGATTGGACGCCAGACGCGCTTCAAGCTCGACCGGATCGCCCAGCCCGGCAACTTCCTTGGCCATCTCCAGCCGCTTGAATACCGACGCAACTTCCGGATCCTTGCGTTCTTCCATCGGCACTGCGTTGATCAGCTTTTCCGCGCGTTCGAGTTCGCCGGCTTCCAGCATGCACGCGGCCATCCCCGCAATCGCTCCGACATGCTCCTGGTCCATCTGCAAGACCGCGCCAAATCCGCGCGCCGCAGTCTCGACATCCCCCGCGGCAAGTGCTTCCCGCGATTGCGTTACAATCTCTGCAATCTGCTCGTCGGCCGACGATGTCGGCGCCGGACCGGCTACCTTCTCGATAAACTCACGGATCTGGCTTTCCGGAAGTGCTCCCATGAAACCGTCTACCGGCTTGCCGCCGGCAAAGGCCACAACGGCGGGGATCGACTGGATTCCCATCTGTCCCGGAATTGCCGGATGCTCGTCAATGTTGAGTTTGACCAGCTTCACCCGGCCATTTGATTCGCGGACCACTTTTTCGATGATTGGCGTCAGTTGTTTGCACGGCCCGCACCAGGGCGCCCAGAAATCAACAAGGACCGTGACACCCTGAGAAGCCTGGATCACGTCGGCTGTAAACCCTGCGGTCGTGGTGTCAGAGATCAGCTCTCCGGAGACTCCGCCAGCGCCCAGTTGCGGTGATGGTGCCGCTGCCTGAGCAGGTTTTGCCTGGTTGCCAAAGGTTACCGTGCCACTCATCTGACCACCGGATGCCGGCGCGTAGGGATTGTCAAAGTCACTCATGGGTCTGATTCCGTGCCTGCTGATAAATATATGAACTCAAGGTCGTGCTTTATTCCGAAACTTTCAAGACCAACGGCTCATGGCCGGTGTGAGCGAGAAAGCGCTTGAGGTCGTCACGACCAATCGATGTCGTCGCATCATTGCTCAAGGGGTGCGCATTGATAATGTCATGGTCCAGCAATGGCGCGTCAATGACAATGGTCACATCGTGCTGCGGATCATTGATCGCGCAGAAAATAGTCACCGAGCCCGGCGTCACTCCGAGCTTTTCCATCAGCGCTTCCGGTTTTCCGAAGGAAACCCGGCCGCTTGCTCCGATCAGAGAGTGGATGGTCTTGAGGTTCACTTCGGCGTTTTCTTCCAGCGTGACCAGAAAATAAGCGCCCTTCTTGTCCTTCAGGAACAGGTTCTTCGTATGCCCGCCTTGTATCTGGTCACACAGGACCTGAGATTCGGCAACGGTAAACACCGGGTCATGATCAACGGTCGGGTGCGCTATGCCCAGCGTATCAAGGCAATCAAAAAGGTCTTGGCGGGTCTTTGGCATGGGATCCACTCTTGCTGGATTGAACGGTCAATTCGGTTATGGCTGGCAAAAGACCTCTGCCGGTCTGATGTCATCCGCCTGATGTGTGCTCTTGATAGGCAACCCGGCAAATCAGCGCAATACTTGCCATTTTCAAAGCGGAACCGCACAAGCCGGCCGCACAAACCCGCAGCACAGACCCCGCAGACAAGGCCGGTTTGCGATATAGTGCATTTGACTGAAAATTCCCTGTTGCATTTGAAAGCAGGTTGCGCCATATAGCGCCGGTCCGGGCCGAACAGCCTGGGCAGCCGGTCCGAGTTCCCCACGGATCTGGTCATGAGCGGGCGTAGCTCAGGGGTAGAGCACAACCTTGCCAAGGTTGGGGTCGGGCGTTCGAATCGCCTCGCCCGCTCCAGTTTCTCGACATTTCAAAAATGATGAAACTGGCTTTCGGACAGCCGGAAAACCGGCTTTCTGTTTTCACTCTTCCCCACCGCGGTCAATCATTCCAACGGTCTTGCGTCTGCGCAACGTCGCCACACAGACCTGCGCATCGGCTGTGGTACCCAGGCGCACAGGGGAATTGTCGGGCTGACCCGCTACGTCAGCTCCGGCTGCCGAATTGATCAGCATCAACGCGCAAGATAAGAATCCTGCAGAAAATAGCTTCAAGCAGGCGGCAGGCTCATCTCACCGCGGCAACCGGGCATCGTGTTCCACTCCAGGGCTTAACATCAATCCGCCGAATCCCATGCCTGTCGCGCCCATGTTCACCCAACTCAGAGCAAGCACTCCATGATCACCGAACTCATCATCGGCACGCTGACCATTCTGACATCCACTGCCGTGATGATTGCCTTTGTTCTGGTCACGCTGCGTCTCGTTCGCAGGGCGGAAACCAATTATTCGGATCACCGTCCCGGCATCTGGCAATTTTTCTGGCTGCTCTCAAGTGCGATGGTGATGGTGCTGCTCGCCAACACCGTCTGCGTCTGGATCTGGGCCATTCTGTTCCATTTTCTCGGTGTCTTCCCATCGCTGGAGGAGGCCGTTTATTTCTCGATGGTGTCTTTCACAACGGTCGGTTACGGCGATGTCGTGGTTGAACACAGCTGGCGGGTTCTTTCGGGCTTTGTTTCGGTCAATGGACTTCTGGCTTTCGGAGTCTTCACCGCAGTGCTGATAGAGATCATCCGCGGCCTGTCGGATCGCTACCTCCCGCGGCGTTAATCCCCGCCCGTGAAATCCTGCCCTCGAAAAGCCGGTCAACTTCCCTTATATGCACTGTGATAGACCGGCCGGACCAAGACAGACGGTTCGGCGGGCAGAAGGATTTTAAATGGCGCGGATTGATCAGACAGGAGATTGGAGAGACCGGCATGCACCTTCTCTCGCCGAGTTCGAATCACTCGCCATCGATGCCTATGCACAACTGCCTGAAAGCTTCCGGGTGCATACCGGCAATGTAAGCATCATCATTGCCGATTTCCCCGACGACGAGATTTTCGAAGATATGGGGCTTGAAACCCCCTTCGATCTTCTCGGTCTGTTCGAAGGCCGGGGGCTGACCCAGCGTTTCGCCATCGAAACCGGGGAGCTGGCCAACAAGGTCATTCTCTATCGCCGCCCGATCCTCGACTACTGGGCTGAGAACGACGAGACGCTGGGCGACATCATAAGCCATGTCCTGATCCACGAGATCGGCCACCATTTCGGACTGTCCGACGACGATATGGAGCGGATCGAGGCCGGGGTGGAATAGGCGGACCGGCCACCCGAAATTCGGCCACGCCCCGAAACTGGAAGATGCTGCGCCGGGTCAATCGCGGGCCTGCCCTCCGCAGATATCCCGTGTGATCCACTCGAACATCGCAATTCCGGGACCGATCAACTCATCCGGAAAGTCAAAGTCGGGATTGTGCAGCCGCGGGTGCTCCTCACCGGATCCGAGCACGAACAGACCGGTTTTCGCCACGCTGCCGAAACGGCCAAAGTCTTCCGACCAGCGGAACGGATCGCCGACCTCGACGCGCTTCGCCCCCAGGGCCTCTGCCGCGGCTTCAATTCTTGACACCGCCTCTTCGTCATTGTGCCCGGCGACAAAATTCTCGTGATGGCCGAATTCCACTGCCAAGCCATCGGCCTCGGCCAATTGCCGCGCAAGCTTTTCGGCTTCGCGCATCAGATCAGCCTGCAAACTGTCGTTGATGGCGCGAATGGTCACCCAGACATCGGCCTCACCCGGCGATATGCCGAAGGCTGCCTCCCCAAGCCGCGCATGCGAAAGCGTGACCAGCGAATGCCCCGGCGTGTGGCCCAGCGTTTCAGGCAGCGCCGGAAGCCCCGCCATCAACTGCCCCATGACGACCGCCGGGCTGAGCCCCGCCTCGGGCTGGGCCGCATGCGACGTGCGGCCTGACAGCCGGATCGCCAGCCCTTCGGACGCAAATGTGAACGGACCGGGCCGCACGCCCACGGCACCCAGCGGCAGGCCCGGCAGATTGTGCAGGGCAAAGGCAAAATCCGGACGAATACGCTCGAACCGCGGATCGGCGATGACATCCGCAGCTCCGGCTCCGGTTTCCTCAGCCGGTTGAAACAACAGCACCACCCGGCCACGGGCAGGCCGGTTCACAGCCAGCTCTTGGGCAAGCCCGCATAGGATGGCCATATGTCCGTCGTGGCCACACAGATGCCCCTTGCCGTCGATCTCCGAGCGCCATCCGAAGGTCGAGATCTCGGTGATCGGAAGTGCGTCGAGTTCGCAACGGAACAACACGGTAGGACCTTCAATCCCACTGTTGAAAACGGCGGCCACTCCGTGCGTGCCAAGCTGCTGGAGAAGTTCATCGGGATGGCAACGTTCAAGTTCGGTTGCGATCCGCGCGGCGGTTTCGCGCTCTTCGCTCGAAAGCTCCGGCCTGCGGTGAAGCTCGAGCCGCAGGGTGACCAGGTCGGCTGAAGCGGTGCGGCTCAGAAACTCAGTCACGATTACTGTTCTCCTAGCTTCATGGCCGGGTCATATTCCTTGCCTTCGACATCCTTGGTCACTGCCTGACCACATTGCATCACCCCGGTGACCGTGTTGAACGACAGGCTGGGTGAGCCATGCAGCTGCCACCCCTTGGACAGCGCAAGACTGACCTTGTGGCAAAAATCTGCGCCCTCATCGGGGCCTGTGAGAAAACGATAGAGTTTCATGTCTCCTGGTCTCCGCCTTGCCTTGCTTCAATACGCTCGGCTTTTTCAATCAGCCGTTCGGCCATTTCAAGATGCAGCCGCTCCACCATCTTGCCCTCAAGGCTGATGACACCGCGATCCTGGTTTTCCGGAAGCGCAAATGCCTCCGCAATTGCGCGGGCTTCAGCAAGCTGTTCCGGCGCAATGCCAAACGCCTGGTTCGCCGGCGCGATCTGCACCGGATGGATCAGCGTCTTGCCATCGAATCCCATCGCCTGGCCGTCCGTACATTCGCGCGTCAGGCCAGCCTCATCCTTGAAGTCATTGTAGACGCCATCGAGCACATCAAGCCCGTAAGCCCGGGCGGCAAGCACGATCTGCATCAGCCAAGGCGACAGCCACGGCCGTCCGGGGAGGGCTGCAACACCGGTTTCCTTGAGCAGGTCATTGGTGCCTGTAATGAAACAATCCAGCCGCGCCCCGTCACTGCGCGCCATCCGGGCAATCTGGCCAGCATTCATCACCCCACGCGGCGTCTCGATCATCGCCCAGAGCCGCAATCCGGCCGGCGCATCGGTCTGGTCCAGCGCGTCTTCGACCGCCAGAATGTCCTCCGGCGCATCGACCTTGGGAATCAGGATGGCATCCGGCTTGCAGCCGCGCGCCGCAAGCAGGTCCTCAGCCCCCCATGGTGATGACAACGCGTTGATGCGGATGACTTTCTCCATCCCTGCCGGCAGGTTCGCAGCCCGGCCATCGGAGAAGAACTTCCGCAGGGCCTCTCGCGCCTCGTCTTTCGCGCCGGGCGTGATCGAATCTTCAAGATCGAAGACCACGCTGTCACACGACAGCCCCGGCAGCTTGTCCAGCGCACGCGAATTGTTTGCCGGCAGATACAGCACGGAACGGCGAGGCCGCACCGGCCTGGAAGGGTATGATTTGGTCATGTTGAAGTTATTGCCTTCGACGGCCCGGCCTTGCAAGGGTCCAGCACCATGCGGACCGGATAAACAGCCCGCCAGGCGCGCTATTGAACGCCGCCTCGATGATCACCACATAGTTGGGGTGAAACAAGGGAATGTGATTATGAGACCAATTCTCGCAGTCGTCACCGGCCTGGGCCTGGTGTTAGCAGCTTTCGCCGGTGTTGCTCTGGCACTCGTTCTTGGCACACTCGCCGCCGGAGCGATCACCATCGCCCGTCTGACCGGACGCTTTCAGCCCGCCACGGCCAGGGCATCCGCGACGTCAAGCCATGACAAATCCAAGTCCGATTACCGCATCTGGAACGACGGGCGCGGCACCATTATCGACATGTAAATGCTGATTCTGGCCGCGCAGAATGGCCTTCTTACAGCGAAGTAGCGGCCAGCCTCTTCTTTTTCGGCTTTTTGTTTGTTAAATGCTCCGGCACAGACAGACAGGATCCGCAAGTCATGGAAAAATTCTCCCGCCTCACCGGCGTTGCCGCCCCCCTTCCGGTTGTCAACATCGACACCGACATGATCATCCCGAAGGATTATCTCAAGACCATCAAGCGCACCGGTCTGGGCAAGGGCCTGTTTGCCGAAGCACGTTACAATGAAGATGGGTCCGAGAACCCGGAATTCGTGCTCAACCAGCCAGCCTGGCGCAATGCCTCCATTCTGGTTGCCGGTGACAATTTCGGCTGCGGCTCGTCGCGCGAGCACGCGCCCTGGGCGCTTCTCGATTTTGGCATCCGCTGCGTGATTTCGACCAGCTTCGCCGATATTTTCTACAACAACTGCTTCAAGAACGGCATCCTGCCGATCGTTGTCAGCCAGGAAGACCTCGACAAACTGATGGATGACGCACGCCGCGGTGCCAATGCCACCGTATCAATCGACCTGGAAGAACAGGAAATCCGCGGACCCGATGGTGGCGTGATCAAGTTCGATATCGACGCGTTCAAGAAGCACTGCCTGCTCAATGGTCTCGACGACATTGGATTGACTCTCGAGAAAGCCAGCGCCATCGATACCTATGAAGCTAAAAACAGCACGACCCATTCCTGGCTCTAGGTGTGGTCAGCTGACAATCAGCTGCTGGAATTTGTGGGGACTATCGCGCTTGACGCGAGTTGAAGGGAGTATCAATGGCCAAGGATATCGAAGCCTCGATCATCGGAATGATTGCCACCGCCGGAGAGATCGACGCCAGCGAGATCAGCCGCGAAACGGAACTTTCAGAGCTTGAAATCGATTCGCTCGTCCTGACAGAGATCGTCATGGATATCGAGGACGAGCACGACATCGAGATCGACCTGAACACCGCCGAAGCCTGGGAATCGCTGAAAACAGTCGGTGACATCGTTGATGTGGTCAAGAACCTCGTCGCGGCCAAGACCTGACCATGGATCAGCGGCGTGTCGTCATTACCGGAATGGGTGGAATTTGCGCCCTTGGCGGCAATTCGGATGAAATCTGGAGCAGCATGAAACAAGGCCGTGACGGATGCCGGCCGCTGGAGATCGACACCCGTGATCTGAAGGTCAAGACCGGCTGCGGTATCATCGGCTACCCGGAAGACGACGGGATCGACAAACGGCAAAGCCTGACCATGAGCGGGATCAGCCGCATCTCGGTGATCGCCGCGCGCCAGGCCATGAAACAGGCCGGTCTCGAGCCGGGTGAATTCAACCCGCAGCGCTCCGGTGCGGTTGTCGGCGTCGGCATTTTCGGAACAGATGCGGTCGACCAGAGCTATGTCGACATCTTTCTCGAACAAAAAAAACGCGCTCACATTTTCACCGTGCCGCGGGTCATGCCCAGCGGGCCGTCCGGTCATGTCTCCATCGCCATGGGCCTGCAAGGCCCGGTGTTTGGCGTGACCTCGGCCTGCGCGTCGGGAAATCATGCCTTCATTTCGGCCGTCGACCAGATCCGGCTTGGCCGCGCCGATGTGATGCTCGCTGGCGGGGCCGAACTGGCGCTGGTCTACGGGCCGCTCAAGGCATGGGAATCGCTTCGCGTTCTTGCCCGATCTGTCTGCCGGCCATTCTCCGCCGACCGTGACGGCCTGGTGCTCGGCGACGGCGCCGCAATGGCGGTGCTGGAATCCTACGAACACGCCAAGGCGCGCGGTGCCAATATTCTGGCCGAGATCATCGGCGTCGGATTGTCCGGAGACGCCTCCGACATCGTCAATCCGACGGTTGAGGGTCCCGCTGCGGCAATCCGCAATTGCCTCGCTGACGCAGGAATTTCAGCCGGCCAGGTCGATTACATCAACGCCCACGGCACCGCCACACAGACCAATGACCAGACCGAAACCAAGGTCATCCGTGACGTCTTCGGCGCAGCGGCTGATACGGTCTCGGTCTCTTCGACAAAATCCATGCACGGACATTGCCTCGGAGCTTCAAGCGCCATTGAACTAATTGCCTGCGTCAATTCGGTTCGCGAGGGCGTGATTCCGCCAACCATCAACTACACGACGCCCGACCCGGCCTGCGACCTCGACGTCACCCCGAACGTGGCGCGAGAGAGGAAGGTCGACATCGCGATCTCCAACGCATTCGCATTCGGCGGCACCAATGCCGTGATTGCCGTGAAGAAAATCTAGCAATATTTCCCGATCCGGCAGAGCCCGAGCTCGCCGGATCACATCGCTTGCCCGCTGCCCCGGCGGCCAACTCCATCGAAAGGCATGATCCATGACGAACCGCTCCCTTTTTCTGCTTCCCGGTGACGGAATTGGCCCGGAGGCCATGAACGAAGTCCGCAAGATCATCGCAGTGATGAACGAAAAGCAAGACGCCGGCTTCGTCATCGACGAAGGGCTGGTCGGCGGCTGCGCCTTTGACGCCCATGGCCAGGCGATCTCCGATGCCGACATGGAAAAGGCCATGGCGGCCGATGCCGTGCTGTTCGGCGCTGTCGGCGGACCAAAATGGGATGCCGTACCCTATGAAGTGCGCCCCGAAGCTGGCCTGCTGCGGTTGCGCAAGGACATGGAACTGTTCGCCAACCTGCGGCCGGCGATATGTTATCCGGCGCTGGCGAACTCATCATCGCTGAAGCAGGACATCGTTGAAGGTCTCGACATCCTGATCGTGCGCGAACTCACCGGTGGCGTCTATTTCGGCGAACCCAAGGAGATCATCGATCTCGGCAACGGCCAGAAGCGCGGCATCGACACCCAGGTCTACGACACCTATGAAATCGAGCGCATTTCAGCCGTTGCATTCGAGCTGGCCCGCACGCGGCGGAACGAAGTCTGTTCGATGGAAAAGCGCAACGTCATGAAGTCCGGCGTGTTGTGGAACGAAGTGGTCACCGCCACCCACAAGGCGCGCTTCCCTGACGTCAAGCTCAGCCACATGCTGGCCGATGCCGGCGGCATGCAGCTGGTCCGCTGGCCCAAGCAGTTCGACGTCATCGTCACCGACAATCTGTTCGGCGACATGCTGTCAGACATTGCAGCGATGCTCACCGGCTCGCTCGGCATGCTGCCGTCCGCGTCGCTCGGCGCACCCGACGCAAAGACCGGCAAGCGCAAGGCTCTGTATGAGCCCGTTCACGGCTCGGCTCCGGACATCGCCGGCCAGGGTATCGCCAACCCGATCGCTATGATCGCGTCCTTCGCCATGTGCCTGCGCTATTCGTTCAATATGGTGGCAGAGGCCGATCGCCTCGAAGCCGCAATCGCTGCCGTGCTCGACAAGGGCCTGCGCACCGGCGACATCATGTCCGATGGCTGCAAGCAGATCACCACTGCTGAAATGGGCGACGAAATCCTCGCAGCCTACGCCGGCTGACACGCTCTGGCGCAAGATGCGCTCTTTGTTGACCCGGTCCGGCAATGCGCCTGACCGGGTTTTTCTTTACCGCCTAGACCGGAATCCGGCTGCGCAGCGGTGATGATTTGATGATCGCCGTGTTGGTCTCGGCCCTTTCGTGAAACGGCAGCAGCACCGGATCGAGATCAGCGATCGACTTGAGCGCCAGACGCGTGACAAAGCAATCATCCCCGGTCACCTTGTCACAATCGAGAAACCCCGGTTCATTGAGGATCATGTCCTCGACGATATGCATATTGCCCGGTCGAGGCTTGATTCTGACAATCGCCTGCAACGGATAGCCCAGCGCTTCGAGATCAAGATCCACCGTGAAACGCGAGATGATCCCGCTGTCTTGCAGTTTCCGTATCCGTTCGCTGGTCGAAGGCCCCGAAAGGCCCACCCGCCTGGAGAGCTCACTCACCGGCATGCGGGAATCGCTGCACAACAGTTTGATTAGCAGCCTGTCGGTATCATCGAGTTTCATGTTGAAGCCTTTGGTAACAAGTAGACTCATTTGCAAAGGCAGAATGCTATTTTTTCCTTGAAATTATCAAGGTCTAACTTGCGTTGATTGTCTATCTTCAGCCCACGCTAAGCCATGAAGGAAGCCACCATGACTGTACAACGCATTGCAGCTTTTTCAGACGCCGGACAGGGCGGAAACCCGGCCGGAATTGTCATTGCCGATCACTTTGCCCCGGAAGCCGAGATGCGCCGGATCGCAGCCGAGATCGGATATTCCGAAACCGCTTTCGCCGTCCCCAAGGGCGGTCCAGACCAGTGGCGCGTGCGCTATTTCTCGCCCGAATCCGAAGTGCCGTTTTGCGGCCATGCAACAATCGCGCTGGGAGCCGCACTGGCCGGGCACAGTGGAGAGGGGCAATTTGAACTTGAACTCAACGCAGCCACAATCAGCGTCGAGGCCGCTGCTTCGGACCACGGCTATATTGCCGCACTGCAGTCGCCGCCGACCCGCAGCAAGGCAGCGCGCCCCGATCTTGTCGCGCAGGCGTTGTCGATGTTTGGCTACAACGATGAACAGCTCGACAGCGCAGTGCCACCCGCCGAAATCCATGCCGGTGCCGATCATCTGGTCATGGTCCTCAAGCATCGTACCGACCTTGCCGCAATGCGCTATGATCTTGCTGCCGGCCGCGAATTGATGCGCCGCTACGGCCTCGTGACCATCATGCTGGTGCATATCCGCAGCGAGACCGAGTTTGACGTGCGCAACGCCTTTGCTTCCGGCGGCGTGCTTGAAGATCCTGCCACCGGAGCCGCAGCAGCGGCCTTTGCCGGCTATCTGCGTGATCTCGGCTGGCCGCACCAAAACCGGATCCGGCTGATTCAGGGCGAGGACATGGGTGAGAAATCGCTGATTGAGGCGCAATTCACCAATGAACCGGGCAGCTCGATCCGGGTGTCTGGCGCCACCCGCACGATCACGCATCCCTGATTTCCACCAGACCGGCCAGGCCATATTACCCCGCGCCAGCATTGGCGGACCATCTCGGTGAGGGTCCGCCGCAAGCGGCTGAAGAGCTGTTTCCTGGCTGTTAGAAACTCTGGCTCTGGATGGAATTGACATTTCAACCCACTTGCATCAAAACACCGCCACCATGCGCACCACGATCAAAACCAAAACCACGATCTGACCCGTTCCGCCCCCTCACTCTCCCCGGGCGGGAAGAGTGGCGCTTGACCGTTAACAAGGGGAGAGAGGAGCACGGGAACCATGGGTTTCAAAATCGCAATCGCCGGGGCGACGGGCAATGTCGGCCGCGAAATGCTCAATATTCTTTCAGAGCGCGCCTTCCCTGTGAGCGAAGTCGTGGCGCTGGCCTCGAGCCGTTCTGTCGGCACCGAAGTTTCCTTCGGCGACAAGACCCTGAAGGTGAAAAATCTCGAGACCTATGATTTTTCCGACACAGACATCTGCCTGATGTCTGCCGGCGGCACCGTGAGCAAGAAATGGTCGCCGAAGATCGGTGCGCAGGGCTGCATCGTCATCGACAATTCCTCGGCCTGGCGCTACGACGCCGATGTGCCGCTGATCGTGCCGGAAGTGAACCCGGACGCGATCTCCGGCTACACCAAGCGCAACATCATCGCCAACCCGAACTGCTCGACCGCCCAGCTGGTGGTAGCGCTGAAGCCGCTGCACGACCATGCCAAGATCAAGCGCCTCGTGGTCTCGACCTACCAGTCGGTGTCCGGCGCCGGCAAGGACGGCATGGACGAGCTGTTCAACCAGACCCGCGCGGTCTTCGTCGCCGATCCGATTTCCAGCCAGAAATTCACCAAGCGCATCGCCTTCAATGTGATCCCGCATATCGATGACTTCATGGAAGACGGTTACACCAAGGAAGAATGGAAGGTGCTGGCCGAAACCAAGAAGATGCTCGATCCGAAGATCAAGGTCACCTGCACCGCCGTGCGCGTTCCGGTGTTCATCGGTCATTCGGAATCGGTCAATATCGAGTTTGAAAACGAGATCACGGCAGACGAAGCCCGTGACATCCTGCGCGATGCGCCCGGCTGTCAGGTCATCGACAAGCATGAGGACGGTGGCTACATCACGCCTTATGAGTGTGCCGGCGAAGATGCGACCTTCATCTCCCGCATCCGCGAGGACGCCACAGTCGAAAACGGTCTCAACATCTGGATCGTGTCGGACAATCTGCGCAAGGGCGCAGCGCTCAACACCATCCAGATTGCCGAGCTTATGGTCAATCGCCGCCTGATCAAGCCACGCGCCGAAGCGTAATTGCCCGGAGCCTGAAAACAGCAAACCCCGTCATTGAGATCCGATGGCGGGGTTTTCCTGTTGCAACGTTTCGTGACTTTTAACCGAATCGCTGGCAAAGTCCGCGCGGAACGGTTTCACAAGGGATGTAGTGGCAGTCATGGATAGCAGGTTTAAAAAACTCAAGATCGTGGGCGCTGCAGCACTGCTTGCAGCTGGACTGAGCGGACAGGCGCTGGCGGCCACATGCGGCAACACGTCAAGCGGATTCACAACCTGGGTCGGACAGTTCAAACAGGAAGCCAGCAGGGCCGGGATTTCCCAGAGCACACTTGATAAGGCTTTCAGAAACGTCCGCTACGCCACCAAGACCATTTCGGCGGACCGTAACCAGAAGAGCTTCAAGCTGACATTTGACCAGTTCATGCAAAAGCGTGGCGCCTCCACAATCATCTCCAAGGGCAAGCGGCTGAAGCAGCAGAATGCCAGCCTGTTTGCGGCAATCGAGAAGAAATACGGCGTTCCCGCCGGTCCCTTGATCGCGATCTGGGGCATGGAATCCGGCTTTGGCGCCTTCATGGGCAATCAGCACACGGTCTCCGCAGTCGCCACACTGGCCTATGACTGCCGCCGCTCTGCCTTCTTCACCGAACAGCTTTATGCCTTGATGCAACTGATCCAGAAAGGCTGGATTTCACCCGATTTCAAAGGTGCTGCCCACGGCGAAATCGGCCAGACCCAGTTCCTCCCCGCCAATGTGGCGCGCTTTGGCGTCAATGGCGACGGCAGCGGCGGCGTCAACCTGGGATCAAAGGCCGACGCCCTGGCCTCGACAGCAAACTTCCTGCGTGGCCATGGATGGCGTCGCGGTGGCGGCTACCAGCCAGGCGAGAGCAACTATCGCGCCATTCAGGGATGGAACGCGGCCGGTGTCTACCAGAAAGCCATCGCAAAGATCGGCGCCGAAATCGACGGCTGAGACTTGAAAAAGCACAGCGCGTTCTGATGAGTTGATCTGAGCGCGCTGCCTGTCAGAAGCTTTCGCAGCTGTCGCCGACTGTTGTCTGGACGCTGCTGATGATCTTGCTTTCCTGAAAGCCGAAAACTTCCCGGATCATCATCTCGTTGTCGGGAAACTGGTAACACACCAGCACCGAAGCTTCGTTCGGGCCGGTTTCCTTGCCCTCTTCGAGTTGCCAGGCGAGATTGGCGTTTTTGGCCACTTCTTCCCATTCATCAAGCGACTCGATGAATTCGGCCTTGGTCTGGGTCACCCCCAGATCCTCGAGATTGATGATCACATCATCCGCAAGCAGATCGGCAATCGCCACACGATTGACATCGAAAAGCGCCGTATACCAGCGGTCAAGCAGGGTGTTTTGGGCAAAAGCCGGCGCAACAGGCAGAAATGCCGCGAAAATCAGCAAGGATATCAAAGGCCGGACTGCAATCATCTCAAGCTCCCCAAGTCATCGCACGCTTCTTGACGCTTGACACTCATGGAACCGGACCGCAGCACCCTATGTCAAGCTTCCGCGGGTTCGGGCCGGAAGAAATCGCCGGTTTTGGGATCCATCACCCACAATTCGCCGGTTGAAATATCAAACCAGGAGCCGCTGATCACCATTGAGCCGCGGTCCTCGAGGATCTTGACGCAAGGGAATGTCCGCAGGTTCGCCATCGAATTGCGAATCGAGATCCGCTCGAGCGCAATCTGCCGTTCGCCGCTTGTCAAAAGCTGGCTGTCCTGAATCTGCTGTGCGGCAGGCTTGAGCAGGCCCATCCATTGCCCGATGAAATCCCCGGGCGAAAGCGGTGCCGCATTGGGATCGAGCGCCGCCTTGATACCACCGCAGCGGCCATGCCCCATCACCACGATCTGCCGGATCTTGAGCGACTGAACGGCAAATTCCAGCGCCGCGGAGGTCGCGTGATAATTGCTGTCCGGCGCGTAAGGCGGCACAAGATTGGCGACATTCCGCACGACGAACAATTCACCCGGACCGCAATCGAAAATGGTTTCGGGCGCCGCACGCGAATCGCAACAGGCGATGACCAGCGTGTGCGGTTCCTGACCGGTCTCTGCGAGATCACGGAGCGTTGCCGCTCGGCCGTGTAGCGGCCACTCATGAATGTCTTGTAGCCTTCGAGGAGGCGGCTCGGAAATGTCGACATCCCTTGCACATAGCCGGGCATGCGGCGAAGATCAATCAGCCTTTTTGCTCACGCGAACAGACCCGCCGGCATTGCGGACTGCTTGCGCACCCTTGCCGGTCAGCCATCCGTTCGCCCCGGAGGAAACCGGATCAGCCGTGGATCGCGATCATAATCCCGTGACGATCACGCAGCGGGCTGGCCGGAAAGGTCTCTGTCAGACCCTGCGCATGCCGCCCGGCCACCAGCAGATTGACGCTCGCATCAATGAGGTCATCCATGGCCGCTCCACGCGGTGGCCCTTTGGCAAAAAAGTCCCGGTCAATCCCAAGCGCCGCCAGCAATTCCATCCGCTCGGCAATTCCCGCAGGATTGACGGCGCCACGAATTTTCTTGGGCGCTGCCATCGGCACCATGTTGTTTAGCCGGCAAAATGAGAACTCCGGATGACATTCGATGATGCGGTGACGCAAGCCGATGTCGGCGCGCAGCAGGCGGTCGATCTCAAGAATCTTGCCAAACAGAAAAAACGCCTGTTTGGACACTTTTCTTGGCGGATCGGAGTGCAGCTGAGCCAGATCGCAGGCCTCATGATAGGTTTCAGCCTCGACCGCAGCCCGTGCCGGAATGGAGAACACGCTGGACCGGCGCGCGCCGAGATAGGGCCGGATCGCCTGTTCCGGTCCGCGCCCCGTTCCGGAAATTCTGTCAGGCAGCCCGATCGGCATGTCCACCGCTATCGTTGCTGTCGCGCCAAATTCTGCGACCAGCTCGGCGAAACGCGAAAAAACCTGAACTTGCGGCCGCGTATCTCCGGGACGCCTTGCCACGGCGATCCAGCCGGCCCGGCAGCCGTCGACGCCGGCCAGAACCTGCCCGGAACGCTCACCTCCGCTCACGGCTTCTTGCGGTTGGCCATCGACATCACCCGGCGCATGTTGACCATCGCCATCGGGGTCCGCAGGCTCTGTGCATCGGTTTCCAGCGTCAGTTCGTCGGCGCCGCGCCGCGCCGTCCGCGCCAGAATTTCAAACACCGTGCCGGTCGCCGTCTGCAAGGCCTTTTCCTCCGCCATGCCTTCCAGCAGCCGGGCCAGAAAGGTCGCCGACATCAGGTCGCCAAGTCCGTTGGGCGCATTGGGGATAAGCCGGTGCTCGGCCATCACCGACTGTTTGCCGCTGACCAGCAGATTGCCGGTGCTGCCTGCCATCATCGCCAGAGCCGACGTCACCAGCACCCGCGCCGGCCCAAGGGTTTCTGCTGCCGCTGTCATCGATGCGGAATCCGTGATCGGCGCGCCGGACAGCCAGGCAAGTTCATGCACATTCGGGGTGGCAATATCGGCAATCGGAATCAGCTCTTTGCCGATCGCGGTGGCTGTGGCTTCGGGAACGTAAAGACCGCCGGTATCGCCAATCACCGGATCACACATGTAGAGTGCATCCGGATTGGCCTTGCGCACCGCGCCGACCAGCCGGGCCACATCCGCTGCCTGCCCGGCATCTCCCAGATAGCCACTGAGCACGCCGCCCACTTCCTCAAGCCAGGGTGCACCGCACAGATCATCGATCAGCAGTGAAAAATCCTCCCGCGACGGCACGATTCTGGTCGCCCGTGAATGCCCCGGATGCCAGGGCAGAATAACCGTCGGCACCGCCCAGACCGGGAAGCCAAGGGTTTCAAGTGCAAACACTGCCGCGCGGTTGCCGACCGAGCCGCGAACCACATGGCTTGAAATCACGATCACCGATGTCCGGATATCGGAATTGCGCTGTTTGTCTGGTGTCATCACGAAATCTGCCCGATCATCCACAACACCAGCCCGGCAAACGCCACCAGCGCCAATCCGCGGGCGATCCGGGTGCCCCAGACCTCGATCTTGTCGGATTTGTCCGCATCCTTGGCGGTGAAGTGATCGCGCACACTGTTTGCCGCGGACTTCATCACCGGTGACGCCGACAAGCCGCCCTCTTCACCCAGACGATCAAGCTTTCGTTTTGCCTGGCGGACTGTTTCATCATCTTTCATCGTAAGGGCTCCCAGCCCGGTCAAGTGCCCGGTTCATAGCCCGGCTTGATTGCATCTCCGCCCGGATCAGCGGGCGAGCCCGTGATACTGCGGATTCGGTTGCATGTCGGTTGCCGACGCCATGCGGTTGGTCATATTGAAAAATGCGGCTACCGCTGAGATATCCCAAATGTCGCGATCCGTAAAACCGGCATCGCGCAGATTCTGCCTGTCAGCCTCGGCAATCCGGGCCGGATCCTCCGTGATCAGGATGGCAAAATCCAGCATCGCGCGCTGCCGCGGCTCGAGATCGGCAACCCGGTAATTCATCACCATCTGCTCGCCGAGCACCGGATCCCCGGACAATTGCCGGACCGCTGCACCATGTGCGGTCAGACAATAGAAGCATTTGTTGACCGACGACACCGCCACCGCAATGAGTTCACGTTCAAGCTTGCTCAGATTTGAACCGGCGAGCATCAGGTCATTGTAAAACCCGACAAAAGCCTCGAGTTTTTCATTGTTGAATGCATAGGCCTTGAGCACATTGGGGACCATGCCAAGCTTATCCTCGCATTTGGCAAAGTAGGCCTGCATTTCGGCGCTTAGTGGCGTTTCCGGCTCCAGATTCAACGCAATGACGGCATCATGCGGTGTTTTCATGTTTATTCCTCCAATATTGGCTTTCAGCGCGAAATCGGGTCGCTTTGACACACACTTCTGCTAGGATTCGATCAAAGATCAAGCCTTGGAGGATTTGGGATGGGGATCAGGAACACCCGCAAGTCGGAAACACTACTTGCGGAGACGGCATCAATTGCCTCCAAAGGCAAGAAGCCGCACATCAATCCCGAGGTACTGTTTTCCAGCGTCAGCGCAGACGATCTGGAGCTTTTTCCGGCAAAAAATCTCGCTTCTGCTGCGGTATTGGCCGAAGCCGAGATTCGCGCATGGGATGGAAAATCTTCCCGGATGAGCCTCGTGAATGTCGATCAGGCCACCACCGACGATCGCGACGTCACGATTCTGGCGATAACCACGCTCAACAAACCCTTCCTCTATGATTCGGTCATGGGCGAGGTCACCACCGATGTCCGCGACATCCTGATGGCCTTGCACCCCATTCTGGTTCTGTCGGGCAAGAAGCCCGCCACGCTTTATTCCCATGGCGACGGCAGCGAACCCTCCCAAAGGGTCAGCCATATCCAGATCCATATGCCAAAGCTCAGCGAGACAGCGGCAGATGATCTCCTCGCCCGCGTCCGCCATGTTCTGGACCAGGTCCAGTCTGCGGTCAGCGACTGGAAATCCATGCTGGCTATGATCGACCACAGCGCCGCCGATCTGGTGGCGCTTGATGTCGACAAGAAGACCGAACCGGCGCGCCAGGAAGCCCTGGCCTTCATCGGCTGGTTGCGCGACAACAATTTCACCTTCCTTGGCATGCGCGAATATGTCTACACCGAAGACGGCAAATCAGCCGAGTTGAGCCGAGCTTCGGGCCAAGGCCTGGGCATTTTGTCAGACCCGGACGTGCTGGTGTTGCGGCTGGGCAAGGACCAGGTCACCACCACGCCGGAAATTCTTGATTTTCTGCAGGGCCCGGATTTTCTGATCGTCACCAAGGCCAATGTGCGTTCGGTCATCCACCGCCGCACCTATATGGACTATATCGGCATCAAGCGTTTCAATTCGAAAGGCAAGGTTGTCGGCGAACTGCGCATTGTCGGGCTCTTCACCTCCACCGCCTACACCCGCTCGGTCACCAAGATTCCGCTGCTGCGCTCGAAGGTGCAATCGGTGGTCTCCGAATTCGGCTTCGACCCGGAGAGCCATTCCGGCAAACTTCTGCTCAACACGCTGGAATCCTACCCGCGCGACGATCTGTTTCAGATCGATGCCAATCTGCTGGCGCGGTTCTGCATGCAGATCAACGAGCTCTCGGATCGTCCGCGGGTCAGGGTTCTGCCCCGCATCGACCGCTTTGACCGGTTCGTCTCGCTGATCGTCTATGTCCCGCGCGATCAGTATGATTCGATCGCCCGGGAACGCATCGGCGACTACTTCAAAACGGTCTATAATGGCCGTGTGTCGGCGTACTACCCGGCCTTCCCCGAAGGCGGCGTCGCCCGTGTGCACTTCATCATCGGCCGCTCTGAAGGCAAGACGCCGCAGATCCCGCAGGATCAGCTCGAACGCGACGTCCGCTCGATCGTTACCCGCTGGGAAGACCAGTTCCGGGTGCTCGGCGGCGGCGAGACCGAGCGCGTCAGCGTCAGCCAGTCCTACAAGGAACGGTTCCGGCCCGAAGAGGCCCTGGCTGATCTCGACGCCATCATCGCCTGCAAGGAAACCGGTGCTATCCAGATCGCGTTCTATCGCGGCGACAACACGGCTGCTGATCACCTGGCCTTGAAGATTTTCCATTTCGGCGAACCGGTGGCCCTGTCTCGCCGTGTTCCGCTGCTGGAAAATCTCGGTTTCAAGGTCATCAGCGAGCAGACCCACGAGATTTTTCTTGACGGCCAGGCTGGTGTTTCCAACACCGTGGTCCTGCACGACATGGAGATCATCCACGAGGACAAGCGCGCCATTGATCTGGCCACCGATGGGGCACGGCTGGAGGAGGCTTTCCTGTCGGTCTGGCGCGGCGACACCGACAATGACGGCTACAACCGTCTGGTCACAAATGCCGGTCTGTCGGTTCGTGAAGCAACTGTTCTGCGTGCCTATGCGCGCTATCTGCGCCAGGCCGGGATTGCCTATTCCCAGGAATATATTGCCCACAGCCTTAACCGCTACTCGGCGATTGCCGCCCAATTGTACGATTTGTTCCGGATCCGGTTTGACCTCGGGCTCAAGGCTGCCAAGCGCGCGGAACAAAGTGCGAGTGTAATTGAAGCAATCGAAACTGCATTGGCTGAAGTCCCCAGCCTTGATGATGACCGCATCCTGAGAAGATACATCAATGCGATCGAATCCTCGCTCAGAACCAACTACTTCCAGACCGGTTCCGACGGCGCGCCGCGGCCGGCACTGGCTTTCAAACTGGATCCCAAGAAGCTCGAAGGCCTGCCCGAGCCACGCCCCTTCCGTGAGATTTTCGTTTACGGTGCGGAAGTCGAAGGGGTGCATTTGCGCTTCGGCCCCGTCGCCCGCGGCGGGCTGCGCTGGTCGGATCGTGCCCAGGATTACCGCACCGAAGTGCTCGGACTGGTCAAGGCGCAGCAGGTGAAGAATGCCGTGATTGTCCCGGTGGGCGCCAAGGGTGGCTTCTATCCCAAGAAATTGCCGGCTGATGGTGGCCGCGATGCGATCTTTGAAGCCGGACGTGACGCCTACAAGCTGTTCATCCGCACTTTGCTGTCGGTCACCGACAACATTGTTGGCGATGCCGTTGTCCCGCCGGCCAACACCATTCGCCACGACGTCGACGACCCCTATTTCGTGGTTGCCGCCGACAAGGGCACGGCCACCTTCTCCGACACCGCCAACGCGCTGAGCCAGGAACAGGATTTCTGGCTTGATGACGCCTTCGCCTCCGGCGGCTCTGCCGGTTATGACCACAAGAAGATGGGCATCACCGCGCGCGGCGCCTGGGAAGCCGTCAAACGCCACTTCCGCGAGATAAACATCGACATTCAGACCACGCCGTTCACCGCTGCAGGTGTCGGTGACATGTCAGGTGACGTGTTCGGCAACGGCATGCTGTTGTCGACGCAGATCAAGCTGCTGGCGGCGTTCGATCACCGCGATATCTTCATTGATCCGAACCCCGACTGCGCCATTGGATTTGCCGAGCGCAGCCGCCTGTTCGACTTGGGCCGCTCCAGCTGGCAGGACTATGACAAGTCCAAGCTGTCGAAGGGCGGCATGATCATTCCGCGGTCGCTGAAATCAGTGGACCTGACGCCGGAAGCGGCAGCCGTGATCGGGCTTGAGCCCGGCAAGGCCACGCCGCAGGACATCATGACCGCCATCCTGTCGATGCAAACGGATCTCTTGTGGTTTGGCGGTATCGGCACCTACATCAAGGATGCCGGCGAAAACGACGCCGATGTCGGTGACCGCGCCAATGACGCAATCCGCGTCCAGGCCCGGCAGGTTCGCGCCAAGGTGATCGGCGAAGGCGCCAATCTGGGCCTCACCCAGAAAGGCCGCATCGCCTATGCGCTGAATGGCGGCCGCTGCAACTCCGATGCAATTGACAATTCCGCCGGCGTCAACTCCTCCGACGTCGAGGTCAACATCAAGATCGCCCTGGCGAACGCCATGCGCGAAGACCGGCTGACCCGGCCCAAGCGCAACACCCTGCTTGCCTCGATGACGGATGAGGTGGCCGAACTGGTGCTGCGCAACAACTACCTGCAGACGCTGGCCATATCGATCGCCGAAGCCGAAGGCATATCCGGCGTTGGCGAACTCAACAGGGTGATGGGCAATCTCGAGAGCCGCGGCCTGCTCAACCGCAAGGTCGAATACCTGCCCGACGACGGTGCCGTCGCCGAACGGATCGCAGCCGGTCACGCGCTGACCCGCCCCGAAATGGGTGTTCTGCTGTCCTACGCCAAGCTGGTGCTGTTCGATGAGATCGTTGCAAGCGCGCTGCCTGACGATCCCTATTTTGACACCACTCTGCGCTCCTACTTCCCCAAGAAGATGCAGAAGACCTATTCCACCGATATTGCCAGCCACAGGCTGCGGCGCGAGATCATTGCGACCCTGCTTGGCAATGACGCGATAAATCGCGGCGGGCCGGCCTTTGTCATCGGCATGGGCGACAAATCCGGTGCAACCGCGGCTGACATCGTCAAGGCCTTCGTTCTTGCCCGCGACGGCCTGTCACTCAACCAGCTTTATGAACAGGTCGATGCCCTCGACACCAGGATTCCAGGTGGCGTCCAGAACCAGCTCTATGCCCGCATCGGCAACACCCTGAAGGAGGTAACCGGCTGGGCGCTCAAGACCGGCGCTTCGCAGGGCGATCTTGCGACCGCGGTCAAGTCGATGCAGCAGGGCCTTGCCAAGCTTGACGGAAAAATGGCCGCCGCCATGCCTGATTTCATGCGCCAGGAAGCCGAAGACATCCGCGCCGCCCTGATCGTTCAGTCCATCCCCGCAGGCCTGGCAGATCAGATCGCCGGGTTGACCAGTCTCACCCTTGCGCCGGACATCTGCCATGTTGCGGCTCACTCGAAGACCGATCTGGACCGGGCGACGGAAACATTCTTTGCCGTAACCGAAGCATTCCGGCTGGGCAGGATTGTCGCGGCCGTGGGCAGGATCCCCGTAACCGATCATTTCGAGGGGCTCGCGCTGGCCCGCAGCCTTGATGAAATCTCGCAAGCCCGCCGGATCATCGCCGGCACCGTACTCGACAGCAATCCGAAGGCATCCGATCCGGCTGAGCAATGGCTCAAGGCCAACAAGGATCGTATTTCACATGTGCGCGGCCAGATCCTGACGCTGACCGACAGCGGCGAATTGTCCGTTGCCAAGCTTACGGTTGCCGCCGGGATGCTGAGCGATCTGGCGCGCTCCCTGCGCGCATGACAAGGCACTGGACCTAAGGGCAAAAGACATGACCGATGTAACCGGATTGCCGCCGGCACCCGTTGTCAAGCGCCGCGGCGTTATGGGGTGGATGCTGTTCGACTGGGCGGCCCAGCCATTCTTCACCGTGGTGACCACCTTCATATTCGGCCCCTATTTCATCTCGCGCATGGCCAGCGACCCGGCAACCGGTCAGGCAGCCTGGGGCTATGGCATTGCCGCGGGCGGCTTGCTCATTGCGGTGTTTTCCCCGCTGCTCGGATCGATTGCCGACCAGACCGGACCGCGCAAGCCATGGATTGCATTCTTCGCAATCATCAAGATCCTGGCTCTGTGCGGATTGTGGTTTGCGGCTCCGGGGTCAAATCTGGTCGCCGTCGTGGCAATTTTCACCCTGGCCTCGGTCGCCGCGGAATTTTCCATCGTCTTCAATGATTCCATGCTGCTGCGGCTGGTCCCGAAATCCCAGATAGGGCGGGTGTCCAATCTGGCCTGGGGGCTTGGCTATCTCGGCGGCATGATTGTGCTGATCTTCATCATCGGTTTTCTGGCGGCATCGCCTGAAACCGGAAAAACGCTGATCGGCCTGGATCCCCTATTTGGCCTCGATCCGCTTCAGGGCGAAGATGCCCGCGCATCAGGCCCGATTTCGGCGCTCTGGTATGCCGTCTTTATCCTGCCGATGTTCCTGTTCACACCGGATGCCGGCGGCCGCAGGGCGCTGAAAGGCGCGGTCAGGGACGGTCTCGCCGAACTGCGGTCGACGCTCGGCGAAGTCCGCCAGCGCTCGGGCATTTTCCGCTTTCTGATCGCGCGCATGGTCTATCAGGACGGCGTCAATGCGCTGCTCGCCCTGGGCGGTGGATTTGCCGCCGCCATGTTCAGCTGGTCGATAACCGAGATTGGCGTTTACGGCATCATGCTCAATGTCGTGGCAATCTTTTCCTGCCTCTATGCCAGCCGTCTGGATACCCAGCTCGGATCCAAGCTTGTCGTCATGATCGCCATCATGATGCTGCTGATCGCCACACTCGGCATCGTGTCGACCGGACCGGGTTTTACGCTGTTCGGTGCGCTGCCCTTTACAGGCCCCGACAACGGCGGCTTGTTCGGCACGCCCGCGGAAAAAGCCTACATCACCTTCGGCCTCCTGATCGGCATCGCATTCGGACCGGTGCAGGCCTCATCACGCGCTTATATGGCGCGGAGCGTGACGGAGGAAGAATCAGGCCGTTATTTCGGCATCTATGCCCTGGCAGGACGCGCAACAAGCTTTGCAGCACCGTTCCTGGTTGCGACCGTCACCGCCCTCTCGGGCTCTGCGCGGCTGGGCATGGCGACCATAATCCTGTTCTTCGCACTCGGCCTGATCATTCTCTGGACCACGCCTTACCCGGCCGACCAGCCGGAAACCAGGCCCGTAGGCATGATCTAATCGCAAACAGGACCACATATCCATACCTCAGGTATGCGAACATACTTCGGGTATTGAGGCGCCTTCATCGATAGAAAGCGTCACCAAAGAGCAATTTCCGCGGCCGGACCGGGTCAAACCATCCGCCGCGAAAGCTCTTACCCCTGCAATCAGTACCGACGGGTTAACAGGACAAGATTTCCCTGAATTTACCTGTCACCAACCCGCTGCCTGGCAGATCAGTGGCGGAAGTGCCGCATTCCGGTAAACACCATCGCCACACCGGCTTCGTCCGCCGCGTCGATCACATCCTGGTCACGCATTGAACCGCCGGGCTGGACAACCGCGGTCGCCCCCGCCTCGATCGCCGAGAGCAATCCGTCAGCGAACGGAAAGAACGCGTCGGACGCAACGACACTGCCCTTGGTCAGCGGTGTTTCAAAGCCCAGAACCTCGGCGGCATCGATTGCCTTGCGGGCCGCGATCCGCGCCGAATCGACGCGGCTCATCTGACCAGCCCCGATCCCGACAGTCGCCCCGTTAAGCGCATAGACGATGGCATTGGATTTGACGTGTTTTGCCACCCGGAACGCGAACGCCAGATCGGCAAGTTCGCGGGCGTCCGGAGCACGTTTCGTCACCACCTTGAAGTCATCAGGCAGCACGATGCCGTTGTCACGCCCCTGCACAAGAAGCCCGCCGGCAACCGTCTTGACTGTCATGCCGGGCTGGCGCGGATCAGCGAGTTCTCCGGTGATCATCAGGCGCAGGTTCTTCTTGGCGGAGAGAATCTGCCGTGCCTCGTCGCTGGCGTCAGGGGCAATGATGACTTCGGTGAACAGCTTGACGATCTCGGTGGCAGTTTCCGCATCAAGCGGCTGATTGAGCGCGATGATCCCGCCGAATGCCGAGGTCTGGTCGCACTCAAGTGCGCGCCGGTAGGCTTCGCTCAGGCTGTCGCCAACGGCCACGCCACAGGGATTTGCGTGCTTGATGATGGCGCAGGCAGGCCGCGCCTGCTCGAATTCGCTGACCAGTTCGAATGCCGCATCGGTGTCATTGATGTTGTTGTAGGAAAGCTGCTTGCCCTGCAGCAGCTTTGCAGTCGCAACACCGGGCCGGTTTTCGCCATTGGAATAGAACGCCGCCGCCTGATGCGGGTTTTCGCCATAGCGCATGACGTCGAGCAATTGTCCGCCAAAAGCACGGTGCCGCGGCGCCTCAAGCGAAAGCTCTTTGGCAAACCAGCCCGACACTGCAGCGTCATAGGCAGCAGTCCGCGCAAAGGCCAGCGCCGCCAGCTCCTTGCGCAGCGACAACGGAACCGAGCCGTCATGGCCGCGAAGCGCTTCCAGAACGCGGGCATAATCATCCGGGTCGGTGATCGCGGTGACATAGGCATGGTTCTTGGCCGAGGCCCGGATCATCGCCGGACCGCCAATGTCGATATTCTCGACAATCGTCGCAGCATCGGCGCCACCGGCGACTGTCTGCTCGAACGGATAGAGATTGACCACGGCCAGATCGATTTCGGCGATTGAGTGCTCTTGCATGGCGCTGCGATGCTCCGCATCGTCGCGGATCGAGAGCAATCCGCCATGAACGCCCGGATGCAGGGTCTTGACCCGGCCATCCATGATCTCGGGAAACCCTGTCAGGTCGGAGACATCCTGAACCTTCAGGCCTGCCGCTTCGAGTGCCGCGCGGGTGCCCCCGGTAGACACAAGTTCGACGCCGAGCCCGGCGAGACCCTGAGCAAAATCCACAAGCCCGGTCTTGTCGGACACCGACAGAAGCGCGCGGCGAACCTTGACCAGATCCGGCACAGGATGGTTTTTGGATACAACAGCCATATGGAAATCCCTCAAAACAACCGCGTCAGCCAGGCGGCGAGGATGCGTTAACACAGGCCGGGGCCTGATAAAACACGCAATTGGGCTTATCTGTGGAGCATTTCCGGATCAGGTCCCGCCAAGGGCACCGGTTTCGATGCCGGCTTGATACGGATCGCCGGTCTCAGGCGCGCGGAAGGTTGGTGCGGATCAGTTTCCAGTCGACCTGCGACTGCGTGCCGACATCGAATTCCAGCGTGATCTGCTTGCTGGTCCGCGCCCCTGCGAGATCGGCGAAATACACATCTTCCTCGATTTTCGGTGTCAGATCCCGCGCCACAAAAGCCCAGGTTTCGCCATCGCCTGCGGTAAGGTGGACCACACTATCATCGTCCATTGAAACCGAAATGGTCGGATGAATGTGAAACCGGGCCACTGCATCGGTTTGGTTATCTGCCGCGGGCGCGGTTTCATCCGGCTTGAGGATCTCATCGCGGCCCTGCAGTTCGTGACCCGAGGACAGCAATCTGATCTTGCGGCGATGCAACAGTTTCAGACGGCCCATATAGCCATCATGACTTGCACTGAAGCCTTGATGCTTGCCGTCTTCGTCCAATGACTCCACGCTGACCTTGCGCACACCGCCGGTGACAATCGGGCCCAGAAACTCTGAATGCGAGAACGTCAGTGATGACCGGTCTCCCAGCGTCACCGTGCTGTGGGCAGCGGTCATTCTGGCAAAGTCCGCATAGGATGTATGGGAAACCACAGGCGCGCCGGCATTGACGATGAAACAATTCGCCCCTGAAGAGAGCTCGAAGGACAAACAGCCGGCATGCGCCTGGCTGGAAAGCCCGCCCCTGGGCGGTGCGCCGGTGTCGGCAACCACCACGGTATTGCCGGATGAAAGTCTTTGATAGTGCGAATGCGGCATTTCGCGAAACGCGACACCCGAGGTTTCATCATACCGCAGCACACCGAGAAGACGGTCCGCGGAGACTGCCGATGCGCCATTGAACAGCACCAGTTCACCACTGGAGTGGCGAAAGAAACGCAGGGCCGAAAACATCCGGTCCATGCCCGCGGCCAGATTGCGCGGCGGTTTCTGCCCCAGATTGATATAGGTTTGCTTCAGCGGCAGAAGGTTTGTCAGCAACTCGATCAGCACCATCGGATTGCGGGAGACATGCCCGCCATCAGGCAGGATCTGGGCATCGATTTCACTGTCGAGATTCCGGGACGCAGCGCGCACCGCACCGGGACTCGACGGCAGGCACAGACTTGCCATTGCCAGCGCTATGCGAGCCTTGAACCGGGTCGCGTCGCCCGGCATCGTCCCGGCCACATGTTTGAGATACCGCGTTTGCAACGCGATGCTTTTGAGAAACCGCCGGTAAAACCCGTGATCGGCGCCGCGCAAGACAATCGGCGAATGCGAAAACCAGGCAATCAGCCGTGTGGCCAGAACATCAGGCTCATAGGCCAGCCCTCCCAGTTCGCGGCCCTCCACCACAATCCAGTCGTCCACGAGTGCCCGCGCATTGGCAAATGCCAGATCGTGATCGGCGGCGCGCATGTGCCTGAGCCAGCCAAAACCATGCAGGCTGCGACTGAATGACTGGTTTGCAACCTCTATCTGAAACGGGCTGCCTCCGCCCGTATCGATCATGCTGCCGCCCATGGCGAAGCGCCCGGAATAGATTTCTTCGGCAATGTGCGGATCGGCGATGCGCAAATCAATCGGCGCAACCACAAGCCGGTCCGGGGTTCCGCCGGCAAACCGCAGAGCACTGATCCGTCCCAAAGCCATCCGGCGGGCAAACCGCCGCCAGATTTCTGTCCCGTACAATTGTACTGAACGTTGGGAGTCGAGAATTGAAAATGCCAAACGGGAAATCCTGAAACCGGGTCCCGGCCCTCCACCGGACGAGAATCGTAACACAGTCGTTTGATTGTTCAACTATCACTAATGCACGGTCCGCACTCAAATGACTGCGAAATATGCGCCAAAACGTCTGTGTAACCTCAGCTAATGTGAAGCGGCAGCGCTGTTGTCAAGGCTTTCGCCCCGAAACCTGATTTCCGCCGTGAGAATCACTGCCGGGTCAAAACCACTGCATAAAAACCGTCCAGCCCTGCAAGCCGGGGGTCATCATTGCCCAGCATGGCAGGATGCGTTCTAATTTCACCCAGTGCGGTGATGGCCGCCTCAAGTCCCGGCCACCGCGCCGAATCCACGGGCCTGATCTTCCAGGCCGGATGATCGGCGAGAAAACCAGCCACCATCTCTTCGCCTTCTTCCGGGTCGAGCGAGCAGTTGGAAAACACCAGCTCTCCGCCAGGCCGCACCAGGCCGGCCGCATGATCGAGCAGGTCGCGTTGAACCCGGGCCAGCCGCATGATGTCCTCGGGCCCCTTGGTATAGGGGATGTCGGGATGGCGGCGCACCGTTCCGGTCGACGAACAGGGGGCATCCAGAAGCACCCCGTCAAAGCCCTGCGGCGCAACCAGATCCTGGGCCCTTGTCAGTTGCGTTGCCACATCAAACCCGAGCCGCGCCAGGTTGCCCCGCAGCCGCTCGAGCCGTGTCGCGGACTGATCGCAGGCCGTGACCCGCGCGCCGGCCAGCGCCAGTTGCGCGGTCTTGCCGCCCGGGGCAGCGCACAGATCGGCGATTTCCAGCCCTTCGAGCTTGGAAAACATTTGCGCCGGAAGGCTGGCGGCGGCATCCTGAACCCACCAGGCGCCGTCATCATATCCGGCAAGCCCGGACACCGGGCCATCCGGCCGGGCGATCCGCACCGAACCGGTTGGCAGGACGACGCCGCCAAGCTGCACGGCCCAGTCGTCAGCATCACGTTTCACCGTCAGATCGATGGCCGGGGGCTCCGAGAGGATCGAAAGAATAGCTTCAGCATCCTCCCCATAGGAGGTCCGAAGCCGGCTTTCAAACCAGTCGGGGAAGTCCGGAGTTGCCGAAACTATCTCCGGCAGAAGCTGGTCCTTCTCCCGCGCCATCCGGCGCAACAGCGCATTGACGAGACCGGCAAAACGCCGGTTGCGCGGATCTGAATCGGCCTGGGTGACGGCCAGATCTACAGCGGCGCGGTCGGGAACATCGAGATAGAGGATCTGCGCAGCACCGACGCGCAACACCTGCCGCAAGGCCTTTGCGCCTTCGGGCAGTGGATTGTCGACCAGACTGTCGATGAAGGCGTCGATGACCTGAAGATGTCTCAGCGCCGACAAGAGTATCGCCCGAACCAGAAGCCGGTCCTGGTCGCCAAGCCCGGTAAAGGCCGGGTTTCCGCCCGCAGGATCGAGCAGCCCGTCCAGAGACGCCCGGCTCTCGGTCACTGCCGACAACAGCCGGGACGCCGCCTGACGCGCGGCAAGACCCGGCTTCAGATCGCCCGGATCGCGGCGGTTTTGCGATTTCTGAGGTCTTCTGCGCTGCCCCGCCGGCCCTCTGCCGGTCAAGACCAGGGCCCCTTGCGGGGAGTTGAGCCGTCACGGCCCCAGGGTCCCGATCGGGGCACCGACGTCCTGGCCGGACGCGCCTGGCGCGGCGAAGGCGCCGCCATCTCGCCAGCCATCGCTTCCAGCGCAGCAATGCGGTTTTCCGTTGCCGGGTGGGTAGAGAACAGACTGTCCATGCGTTGACCATTCAGTGGATTGATAATGAACATATGCGCCGTCGCCGGATTGCGTTCAGCGTCCTCATTGACCACACGGCCTGCACCCATGGCAATCTTTCTCAGCGCGGAGGCCAGCCAGAGCGGATTGCCGCAGATCTCGGCGCCGCGCCGGTCGGCGGCATATTCGCGGGTGCGGCTGATCATCATCTGCACCAGCATCGCTGCAAACGGCGCGACAATCATCGCCACCAGCACACCTATAAAGCCGAAGGGATTGTTGTTGTCGCGATTGCCGCCAAAGAACAGGGCGAAATTGCCCAGCATGGAAATCGCACCGGCCAGCGTCGCGGTGATTGTCATGGTCAGCGTGTCGCGGTTCTGCACATGCGCCAGCTCATGCGCCATCACCGCCGCAACCTCTTCGTCGCTCAGCGCTTCGAGAAGACCGACAGACGCCGCAACGGCCGCATTTTCGGGATTGCGGCCGGTGGCAAAGGCATTGGGCTGCTGATTGTGGATCACATAGACCTTCGGCATCGGCAGGCCCGCGTTTTGCGCGAGATCCGCAACGATCTGATAGAATTCCGGCGCGGTGCGCGCGTCAACTTCCACCGCGTGATGCATGCGCAGCACCATCTTGTCGGAATTCCAGTAGGAAAACAGGTTCATCGCCGCAGCGATGACCAGCGCGATCATCATGCCGCCGGTACCGCCGATCATGTAGCCGACACCCATGAACAGGGCGGTCATCAGCGCGATCAACATGGCAGTGCGAACAAGATTCATGGGGCGTCATCCTTTCCGGCGACCGGGCACCTGTTGCCTGTGCAGGCAGAGGGGTTTGGAATTTGTTGCTTGTGACGCTAGATATGGGTTGTTTCAAGATAATCTTCAATGTGAATGCAAACTGGTAGCAAGCCCATGACTGAAGACGCAGCGCCCAAAATCGAATCCGGCAGCAGTTCCGGTGCAGACGACGCCGGGGAGAACGGACCGGTGGCCGCGGAAACACCTGATGATGGGAAGGCCGCACGACCCCCGCTCAGCCCCGCCGCGCAACGGGCGCTGGCCGAAGCCGAAGCCCGCCGCAAGGCGCGTTACGCCGAAGCCCAGGCAGCTGAAAAAGAAGTCGGAGGCCGTGGCGGCGCCGATCCGGCTCGGTTTGGCGATTGGGAAATCAACGGCCGCGCCATAGATTTTTGATCCGGTCAACATTGTCAGCGGCCGGATATAGGAATATATTGGCGTTATTATCTTTGACAAACCCACGCGAGAATGTGGTATGTAGGAATCTCCGGTAGAAAAGGAGATCGCCTTATGGGTATTTACATCGTCACGTTCACAATCGCTCAAAAGACCACCCGCTATGGCGATTATAACGCCAGATACAATTCAGTCATTGAAGCTGTGAGAGGCACCGTCTCAGCGGGCGGAACATATTGGGATGAGACTACATCCTTTTTGTTGCTCCAGTCTGATTTAGACTCATCGAAAGCCGTGGCGGGCCAGATCGATCAGAACTCCAAATTCGATCCTGCTGACGATTTGCTTGTTGTTATAAACTTGAGTAAAAAGGGCTACACCGTTTTGGGGGACTACACAGACAAAGACATCGACAAAATCATGTCTTTGCGCTGAAATAATGCTGGTGGATAGCAATCTTGACCCGCAGCAAACGAGCGATTTGGCAGATTATCCGACTTCTGAGATAAAATCTTTGTCGCATGAGGTTCTCCATCGAAAAGCCCGCTCAATCGGCGGGCTTTTTGTTTTTGCCATCCTCTTTGGGTGGCGGTGATTTGATTACGCGCCTAAGCTTCTCGTCAAAGCTGGCCTCGTCGTTGTCTGTTTCCAGTTCGCGAGCGGCCTCTTTGAATTTGTCGATTTGGTTCTTGGCTTTATCTTGAGGCATCACGTTTAATCCCATGCGCAAATACATTTTCTCAGACGAGGCTGGCGACTTCAATTTTAGCAGGCAACCGAAGGCAAGTCGCTATTTCATACTCTGCACCATCGCCGTCAATGACTGCTCGATAGGTCACGAGTTAATCGACCTGAAGAGAGAATTGATATGGAAGGGCCAAAAGGTGCGTGGCTATTTTCATGCCGTTGATGATTTGCCGCCTGTCCGTGATGCCGTTTACGAGTTGCTTCAAGGGCAGGACTTCACTGTCCAGGCAACCATAATGGAGAAGTCAAAGGCACAGCCGCATGTGCGTTCCACCAATGAACGTTTTTTCCAATACGGTTGGCTTTATCATTTCAGATATGCCCTCAATAAATTCGTCACCACAGACGACGAGTTACAAATCACAGCAGCCTCAATTGGTACCAAAAAAGGCCAAAAGGCATATTCCTCTGCCGTTAACGATGTAATCCAGCAACATTTGCCTCGCGATCAGTGGCAGACAACTTTCCCGCCAAGTGCTGCCGACCCGTGTTTACAGATAGCCGACTATTGTACGTGGGCGATTCAGCGGAAATGGGAACTCGGAAAATCTGACAAGCTTGACCAAATCGCAGATAAAATCACTTATCAGCGCGATATGTGGGCACATGGTCAAAAGCACCACTATTGAAAAACGGGAACCCACCGGCCCGACTATCTCCCGAAGTGCCCACAAGGGCCCTTATCATCGGCGGCAGGTTCCCAACCAATATACTCTCTTTGATTCCTTGATTCAACTATCGTTACGCTTCCGTGATGACGCCCTATGGAAGACGAATCCTAGCTGTTTTGGCCTGTAGAATTCCTTAGACGAAATCAGGCCCTTCATAAGTCAACCGCTTGCCACTGACACCGATCAGCGCATTCAACGCCCGCTCGCTGTCGTTCACACCGCGAGCCATGCGGTTGTTATAACGGAAGTCAAACTCAGCAGCGTAGCGGTGCAGGTGCTTTTCAGCGCAATGCTGATAGACGCCCTTCATGCCGCGCTTAAAGATGCTGTAGAAGCCTTCCAGCGTGTTCGTGTAGACATCATCGCGGACATATTCGCCCTTGTGATGGTTGACCATTTCGTGGCTGGCAACAGCGAAACCACGCTTTTTATAGTAAGCAGCCGTATCGGTCATTAGTCGGCTTTCGTGATGCACGTTATCTGCGATCACCTTGCCGATGCCCTTTTTGGTAATCCGGTCCAGAACAACCGAACGAACGTCACCGCCGCGCTCGACAAGGCTCATGACAGTCATCTTGTGGCCGAAGCCGCCGCCTTTCTTTTCAAAGCCCTTCTTGTGGCCGATGAAAGTTTCGTCGGCTTCCACAATCTTGCCGTTACCGCCAAGCGGGGTATCGAAAACACCGGTCCGCATTGCCTCACGGATACGGTGAGACAGGAACCACGCGCTCTTGAGGGTGATCTCAAGGACGCGATGAAGCTGGTTAGAGCTAATACCCTTCTTGCTGGAGCACATCAGGTGGATTGCCTGAAGCCACTTGTGAAGCGGGATGTGGCTTTCCTCAAAGATGGTGCCCATGCGAACGGTGAACTGCTTGCGGCAAGCGGCGCACTTTTTCAGGCCGTGACGCTCGACGCCTTCCGGGTTCTTTTTCGACGGCTTGGAACGAACACCCTCAAGGCAGTAGATACGGTCATTGTTCCCACAATGCGGGCAAACCGGGCCGTTCGGCCACAGAATGCTCTCCACATGTTCAAAGGCTGCGACCTCGTTGTGAAAATATTCCCTGCTCAGTACGGACATGACGTTACCCAATCAACTAACTTGCTGATTCGCTATCGCTTATCGAGTTGGGTTTGTCAAGTATAATATCGCCAATATATTCCGTATCCATGTACCGTTATTCGCCCAACCCACGCACGTTCCTGCTGTCGCTTGTCGTCTCCTGTGGTCTGACGCAGTCAGCTGACGCGGCCGACGCACAGTGGCGCAGCATTTCCGGACCGGTAACTGCACAAATCGTCCGAATCATTGATGGGGATACACTCGAAGTAGACGCGCACCCCTGGCCCGGCCACGCGGTGCGCGTGTCAGTCCGGTTGCGCGGCATTGATACCCCGGAACGCCGTTCCCGTTGCCCCGGGCAGCGGGCTGCGGCGCAATTGGCCCGCAACGAACTCGAACGGCTGGTATCGGGCGTGCCGACTGTCGAGCTGATCAACGTGGCGGGTGGGAAATACTATGGACGGGTGCTGGCCGACATGAAGGCCGGATCACGCGACATTGCCTCTGCCATGCTGGCAAGCGGCCTAGCCCGGCCCTATCAAGGCGGCAAACGCCGCAAGCCGCAATGTGCCGGATAAGATTGATGGCCCTCGATACATCACGGCACATATCAAAAAGGCCACCCGCAAGGGGTGGCCTTCGTGAATTCCAGCGCCGGTTGGACGCCTGCCCGATCACATCATGGATGGATCAGGACTTGCCAGTATCACCGGCTCTTCAGAGGCTGCTCCGAAGTCCGGCAATCCGAATCGTACGAACCGGCTTTTGGGAATCACTCGACATCAGATCACCTCCTTTTGGTTTGTTGAAGACAAGGGCAGTCTGTAACGGGTTCAGACCGATTGCAAGTGAAAATGGCCATCAATATGTCAGCCGCCAAGCGGGATCTTGCAGCTTGCTTTCAGCGGCGCCCAGTTGGAAGCCACACCGCCGGAACCGGCAACCAGAATCCGGTATTCGGCATCAATGGCGGATGTGACCTCGAAACTGCGCGAAATCGTCGCCATTGCGCCTGACGCCGCCTTGACGGCCTCGGCTTTGAACGGACCGGCGACCGCGCCACCCTTGCGCACAATCATGTAAGACACCGGCCCGGGCTTGCTGGTGAAAATCCAACCCGTTGATTTTGCCGGGGCAGGACAGGCATTGGAGGCCGGCGACTTGATGGCAAACTGTGCAGACTTGACAATCATCGGGCCCTCTTGCGGCGCGGCCAGTTTTTGTCCGGCAAATGCAGGGGCGGAAATGGCAATAGCAACGGCGGTAAGAATGATGGTGGTTTTCATGGCAGGTGTTCCTCTCCGAATTGATAATCCGGTGATAGGCCACACGGCCTGAACCAAACCCAAACACAGCTTTCATCCGCTGTTCATCGAAAAGCCCGCCCCATCAAGGGGCGGGCCTGTCAATCAGACCGGGCAATTTCGAGCCTTGCAATATCATCGCTTTGTCTTGCGGCAATCACTTGCTGCAGGCTGATCAGCCCTTCTTGTTCTGCCGGTTTGCAATCAGATCATCGACGACTCCCGGATCGGCAAGCGTCGAGGTGTCACCAAGTGCCGAGAACTCGTCTTCAGCGATCTTGCGCAAAATACGGCGCATGATCTTGCCCGATCGGGTTTTTGGCAGGCCCGGCGAAAACTGGATCTTGTCCGGCGAGGCGATCGGCCCGATTTCGCGCCGTACATGGGCGACCAGCGCCTTGCGCAGCGCATCGTCGCCTTCCTGGCCTTCCATCAGCGTGATGTAGCAATAGATGCCCTGACCCTTGACGTCATGCGGGTAGCCGACGACTGCCGCTTCCGACACCGCATCATGCGACACCAGCGCGCTTTCGACTTCGGCCGTGCCCATCCGGTGACCCGACACGTTGATGACGTCATCAACCCGGCCGGTGATCCAGTAATAGCCGTCCTCATCGCGGCGGCAGCCGTCGCCGGTAAAGTACTTGCCCTTGTAGGTGGAGAAATAGGTCTGGATGAAGCGTTCATGGTCGCCATAGACCGTGCGCATCTGTCCCGGCCAGGAATCTGTGATGCACAGATTGCCTTCCGTCGTCCCCTCCAGCACATCGCCGTCGCCATCGACCAGCTGCGGCTGCACGCCGAAGAACGGCCTCGTTGCCGATCCGGGCTTCATATCGGTGGCGCCGGGCAGCGGTGTGATCAGAATGCCGCCGGTCTCGGTCTGCCACCAGGTATCAACGATCGGGCACTTCTTGTTGCCCACCACATTGTAATACCATTCCCAGGCTTCCGGATTGATCGGCTCGCCGACGGACCCCAGCGTTCGCAGTGATTTGCGCGAGGATTTCTTGACGTGATCGTCACCGGCGCCCATCAGCGCCCGGATCGCGGTCGGCGCGGTGTAGAAGATATTGACCTGATGCTTGTCGACCACATCCCAGAACCGGCTGGGTGACGGATAGTTCGGCACGCCTTCGAACATCAGCGTGGTCGCGCCGTTGGCCAGCGGCCCGTAGACGATATAGGAGTGCCCGGTCACCCAACCGACATCGGCGGTGCACCAGTAGATGTCGCCATCATGGTAATCGAAGACATATTCATGGGTCATCGAGGCATAGACCAGATAGCCGCCGGTGGTGTGCAGAACGCCCTTTGGCTTGCCGGTCGAACCGGAGGTATAGAGGATGAACAGCGGATCTTCCGCCTTCATCTTGGCCGGCGGACAGTCCGGCTTCGCCGCGGCTGTTGCCTCGTGGTACCAGACATCGCGATCGTCGAACCACTCGATCTTTCCGGCGGTTCGCCGCACCACCAGCACGTTCTTGACGATGACGCCGTCCCTCTGGGCGATTTCAATCGCCAGATCGGTGTTGTGTTTGAGCGGGATCTTCTTGCCGCCGCGCAGCCCCTCATCGGCGGTAATCACGAAGGTTGATTCGCAGTCGGTGATTCGGCCGGCCAGCGCGTCGGGCGAGAACCCGCCGAAGACAATCGAATGCACGGCACCGATGCGGGTACAGGCCAGCATCGCATAGGTGGCTTCCGGAATCATCGGCATGTAGATGGTGACCCGGTCACCCTTCTTCACGCCATTCGATTTCATCACATTGGCGAGCCGGCAGACCTCTTCATAAAGCTCGCGATAGGTGATTTTCTTGTCATCGTAAGGATTGTCACCTTCCCAGATGATCGCCACCTGGTCGCCGCGCTTCTTGAGGTGCCGGTCTATGCAATTGTAGGAGACATTGGTCAGGCCGTCTTCGAACCACTTGATCGAGACCTTGCCGGTAAAGCTGGTGTTCTTGACCTTCGTGTAGGGTTTGAACCAGTCGATTCGCTTGCCGTGCTTGTCCCAGAATTTGTCCGGATCCTTGATGCTCTGCTTGTACCATTTCTGGTAGGTCTCATCATCGATCAACGCCCTCGATTTGGCGTCTTTCAGGACTTTGTAGGTTTTCTGCGACATGGGGGCCTCCTCACTAACACTTGCGCGTAACGTCGATCTAAGCGCAACCCGACTTTCACGGCGACCATTATTGCAAGCGCAAATCATTGACGCAATTAGACATTGGACCGGTTCACGAAAGCGTGGCGCGACAATTGCAATTAACCGGACTTGCGGTTATAAGAACGCCGATTTCCCGGAATTGGTGGTTTCATCCACGGCCCGCGCCCCCGGAGCGGACGGACAGGAGAATTGTATTCATGGCACAGCAGCTTCTCATGCCGAAGGCAACCGCCGTATGGCTTGTAGACAACACCGCATTGAGCTTCGATCAGATTGCG
Organism: Hoeflea sp.; assembly: GCA_048261205.1. GTDB lineage: Bacteria > Pseudomonadota > Alphaproteobacteria > Rhizobiales > Rhizobiaceae > Hoeflea. The sequence goes on along the minus strand of JBLXGF010000004.1, from coordinate 279,862 downwards.
CAGTTCTGCAAACTTCACCCGCTTGAAGTCAAGGCAATCGCCGACGGAGAAGCCTCGCAAGGCATCAAGGGCCTAGACCCGGTCGGCACGGGACAGCTCTCCCGTGAAGACATTGCCGCCGCAGAAGCCAATCCTGACCTCAGGCTGAAGCTTCTGGAACCAAAGGTTCGGGTTCCCGAAACCAAGCGCAAGGGACCGCGCTACACACCTGTTTCAAAACGCCAGGACCGGCCCAACGCCATCCTCTGGCTGGTGCGCAATCATCCCGAACTCAAGGACGCCCAGGTTTCGCGTCTGGTTGGCACCACCAAGTCAACCATCGAACAGATCCGCGGCCGTACCCACTGGAATGCAGCCAACCTGACACCGATGGATCCCGTGACTCTCGGTCTGTGCACCCAGATCGATCTCGATCTCGAAGTCGAACGCGCCTCCAAGAGCCGTGGCGCACTCGCCGGTTCCGAACAGGACAGCGTGCTGGTGTCGGCTCGTGAGACCGAATCAGCCCTTCCGGTGGACGACGAGGGCGAAAAGGAAATCGATGCAGATGCAGTCTTTGCAAAGCTGACCTCGATGAAGCGCACCGAGCCGGAAGACGAAGACGAAGGCTGAGCAGGTCTCACCATCACACATGCAAAAGGCCCGGCAATGCCGGGCCTTTTTGTATCAATGGCAGACCACCTGGATGGCCCGGCAGTAGTGCGGCAACACTATTCCTTGACCGGCACCGTGTAGTTGAGCGGCAACCGGCCGCCATCCGCATAGATCGTCTGGCCGGTGACATAACTGGCATCCCCCGACAGCAGAAATGCGGTGACGGCTGCAATCTCGGACGGTTCGCCGATACGGCCCAACGGCGTGCGCGACAGGATCCGGGTCTTGGCTTCTGGATTGTCGGCCACAGAGGCCAGCAGATCGGTCATGATCGACCCGGGACCGACCGCATTGACCCGGATGCCATGTGGCGCCAGTGACAGCGCCATGACCTTGGTCAGCTGGCTTACACCACCCTTGGACACCGAATAGGGAACCTGATTGGCAATGGCAAATGTGTCGTTGATCGAGGACATGTTGACGATCGAGCCCGGCTCTTCACCTTTCGAGATCTGCTCCACCATATGGCGCGCCACAGCCTGTCCGCACAGCAACGAACCCTTGAGGTTGACCGCCATGACGCGGTCAAAATCGGCCTCTTCCAGATCCAGGAAATCCACGGCGTGGACGATACCGGCATTGTTGACCAGTGCATTGATCGAGCCAAAAGCATCGATCGTCTTGGCCACCAGATTGTGAACATCCAGCCGCTCGGAAACGTCAGTTGCCGTAAACCGCACTTCACCATCGCCCGACACCGCTTCAACCGCCGCGTTGCCCGCTGCCTCGTCGATATCGGCGATCATCACCTTGGCGCCTTCGGACACCAGGCGGCGTACAATCGCCAAGCCGATGCCCTTGGCGCCGCCGGTCACAATCGCAGTTCTTCCATCAAGTCTCATGGTCAAATCCCTATTTGGAGCGCCGCGCTTCATCTCAGAAGGCACAAACTCGCCCGAATCTTTCGATTGCACAGCCGGACTGGAAACTCGCACTTGGTCTCCAGCCCGCCGCTATGGCAAAGCGGCGGGACATTGACGTGGACGGCAAGCAAGGTCAATCGCTCTTCTTGGCGATCCCGCGCTTTGTCAGCACCTCGAGAATTTCGTCGAGCACACCCGGATCGTCAATCGTTGCAGGCATCTTCCAGTCCTGCCCATCGGCGATTTTCTGCATGGTGGCGCGCAAGATCTTGCCCGAACGGGTCTTCGGCAGACGCTTGACCACCATCACCGTCTTGAAGGCCGCCACCGGCCCGATCTGGTCACGCACCAGTTTGACCACTTCCTTTTCAACGTCTTCATCGCTGCGGCCATGACCGTTGTTGATGACGATGAAACCGGCTGGAATCTGTCCCTTCATCGCATCGGCAATTCCGATAACCGCACATTCCACCACATCGGGATGACCCGACACCGCCTCTTCCATGCCGCCGGTCGACAGCCGGTGGCCCGCCACATTGATGATGTCATCGGTGCGCGCCATGATGAACAGATAGCCCTCGTCATCGACGAAGCCTGCATCGGCGGTTTTGTAATAGCCGGGAAATTCGGCGAGATAGGCGTTGAAAAACCGCTCTTCGGCGTTCCACAGCGTCGGCAGGCAGCCGGGCGGCAGCGGCAGCTTGACCACCACATTGCCCAGCGTTCCGGCGGACACCGGATGGCCGGCATCATCAAGCACCTGCACGTCGTAGCCGGGCATCGCCACCGCGGGCGAGCCGTATTTGACCGGCAGCAGACCCAGGCCCATCGGATTGCCGGCAATGGTCCAGCCGGTTTCGGTTTGCCACCAGTGATCGATGACGGGCACATCGAGCACTTTTTCGGCCCACTGGATGGTGTCCGGGTCGGCCCGCTCTCCGGCCAGGAACAGCGCCCGGTAACCCGAAAGATCGTACTGGCCGATCAGGCTGCCTTGCGGGTCTTCCTTGCGAATGGCCCTGAATGCGGTCGGCGCAGTGAACAGCACCGCGACCTTGTGCTCGGAAATCACCCGCCAGAACGTTCCCGCGTCGGGTGTCCCGACCGGTTTGCCCTCAAACACGATCGTCGTGTTGCCGTGCAACAGCGGCGCATAGACGATATAGGAATGGCCCACCACCCAGCCGATGTCGGAAGCCGCCCAGAACACCTCGCCCGGCTTGAGGCCATAGATTGCGTGCATCGACCAGTAGAGCGCCGCCATATGGCCGCCATTGTCGCGCACCACGCCCTTTGGCTGCCCCGTGGTGCCGGATGTATAGAGGATGTAGAGCGGATCGGTCGCCAGGACCGGCGTACAGGCAATTTTCCGGCCGGCATTGGCTTCAATCAGCGCTGCATAATCCTCATCCCGGCCCGGGATCAGCTCGCAGCGCTGTTCATCCCGCTGCAGGATGATGGTCGCGTCGGGTTTGTGACGTGATTGTTCGATTGCCGAGTCAAGCAATGGCTTGTAGGCAACAATACGTCCCGGTTCGATGCCGCAGGAGGCGCTGACTATCAGCTTGGCGTGGCTATCTTCAATTCGGGTGGCGAGTTCATGCGCCGCAAAACCGCCAAACACCACCGAATGGATGGCGCCGATCCGGGCGCAGGCCAGCATCGCCACAATCGCTTCCGGCACCATCGGCATGTAGATGACAACCCGGTCGCCCTTGCCGACTCCCTTGTCGGTCATGGCGCCGGCAAAGGCCTCGACCTCTGCAAGCATCGCCGCATAGCTGATCGTGCGTTTAGCGCCGGTAATCGGGCTGTCATAGATCAGTGCCACCTGCTCACCCCGGCCGGCAGCGACATGACGGTCCAGGCAGTTGTGGCAGGTGTTTGTGATTCCATCCGGATACCAGCCGCCATAAACACCCTGATCAGGATCAAACGCTGTCGTGGGCTTGGTGAACCAGTCGATCGCCTCCGCCTGCTCCATCCAGAACCCCTCCGGGTTGTTCTGCCAGCTTGCATAGACCTCACTGTAACTGCTAGCCATGACCATTTCCTCCATACCCCTGACGCGGCGCAGATCTGTACGCGTCACGCTCCATAATCCGAATTTGCGGCACCCTATGCCTCGGCGGTCACCGCGAAAACTAGACGAAGGGCTAGGTCATCCGATCAAATCGATTAGCGCGCTCCAAATATTGCCGAGCCGACCCTCACCTCTGTCGCACCGAAGGCAATTGCGGTCTCAAAATCATCTGACATCCCCATCGACAGCGTATCAATGCCATTTTCCCGCGCAATCTTGGCAAGCAGCGCAAAATGCGGGCCGGGATTTTCATCCACCGGGGGGATGCACATCAGGCCGTCTATCGTCAGGCCAAGCTCGGTGCGGCACAAGGTAATGAAAGCCGCCGCCTCGTCCGGCTCGATACCCGCCTTTTGCGGCTCCGAACCGGTATTGACCTGAACATAGAGGCGCGGATGCTTGCCCTGCTTGGTGATTTCCTTGGCAATTTCCCTGGCAATCTTCTCCCGGTCAACCGTCTGGATGACGTCAAACAGCGCCACGGCATCGGCCGTCTTGTTCGATTGCAGCGGGCCGATCAGGTGAAGCTCGATACCATCGGTCGCAGCCTTGAGCTCCGGCCACTTCGACTGCGCCTCCTGGACCCGGTTCTCGCCGAACACCCGTTGTCCCGCCGCGATCACCGGGGTGATCTCTTCTGCAGGTTTCGTCTTGGACACCGCCACCAGCCGCACCGCGCTGCTTTTCCGGCCAGATTCGGTCTCTGCCGCGGCAATTGCCGCCCTTACCCTTTCCAGGTTTTCCCGTGCACTCACGCTGTGCTCCATTCACTTGCTTTAAACTCGGCTATCCGGTGTTAACCCGAGTTGCCCGCCTTGCCAATCGAGCTACGCAGTCCTTTCAGCCGCGATCGCAGCCTTCCAGATCCCGCCAATAGACCGGTTCTTGACCTCCGGGGCCGCTCAATGGTTGACGCTTGGCGGGTTTCATGGTGAAGGTCGCGACAAAATCTGACAGGTTTCTGGTGATCCTTCATGGCAATTGAACGTTACAATCCCAAACAGGCGGAAACGCGCTGGCAGCGCATATGGGAAGAGGCGCGTATTTACGAGACGGACAACGACAGTCCGGACCCGAAATACTACGTGCTCGAGATGTTTCCCTATCCGTCCGGCCGTATCCACATGGGACATGTCCGCAACTACGCCATGGGTGATGTTGTGGCGCGCTACAAACGCGCCAGGGGCTTCAATGTGCTGCATCCGATGGGCTGGGACGCGTTTGGCATGCCCGCCGAAAACGCCGCAATCCAGAACAAGGTTCACCCGCGTGACTGGACCTATGCCAATATCGACGCGATGCGCAAGCAGCTCAAATCCATGGGCCTATCTCTCGACTGGAGCCGCGAATTCGCCACCTGTGACGTTGAATATTACAAGCAGCAACAGGCACTGTTCCTCGATTTCCTCGCGGCAGGGCTGATTTACCGCCGCAATTCCAAGGTCAACTGGGATCCGGTTGACATGACGGTGCTCGCCAACGAGCAGGTTATCGACGGCCGCGGCTGGCGCTCGGGCGCGCTCGTCGAGCAGCGTGAACTGACGCAATGGTTCTTCCGCATTTCAGATTTTGCCGAGGATCTGCTGGCTTCGCTCGACGAGCTCGACCAATGGCCGGAAAAAGTCCGGCTGATGCAGAAGAACTGGATCGGCAAATCCGAAGGCCTGTCTCTGCGTTGGCAGATTGCCGACTCGGCCCAGGCCGGCGGAGCAACAGATATTGAAGTCTACACCACCCGGCCCGACACGCTGTTTGGCGCCTCGTTCCTGGCAATTGCCGCCGATCATCCGCTGGCCAAGCAACTAGCCGCCAGGGATCCCGCAGTCGCCGCATTCTGTGATGAATGCCGCCGCGCCGGAACCTCGCTGGCAGCACTGGAAACTGCCGAGAAGATTGGTCTCAGGACGGCCATCAATGTGGTCCATCCGCTGGATCCCGACTGGACCGTTCCGGTCTATATCGCTAATTTCGTGCTGATGGATTATGGCACCGGCGCTATTTTCGGCTGCCCCTCAGGCGACCAGCGCGACCTTGATTTTGCCCGCAAATACAATCTGCCGGTCACCCCCGTGGTCATGCCCGCAGACGCCGATGCCGCGAGCTTCGTCATCACCGACACGGCCTATGTCGGCGATGGTGTGATGATCAACTCCCGCGATCTCGACGGCATGACCCCCGACAAGGCGTTTGACGCGGTTGCAGCTAAGCTTGAAGCAAAAAAGCTGGGCGATGCACCGCAAGCCGCCCGCAAGACCAATTTCCGCCTTCGTGACTGGGGCCTGTCGCGCCAGCGCTACTGGGGCGCCCCCATCCCTGTCATCCATTGCGACGACTGCGGTGTGGTTCCTGTGCCGGCTAAGGACCTTCCCGTCCAGCTGCCTGATGACGTGACGCTGGACAAGCCGGGCAACCCGTTGGATCACCATCCGACATGGAAACATGTCGATTGCCCCGCCTGCGGAAAGGCTGCCCGGCGCGAAACCGACACGATGGATACATTTGTCGATTCGTCGTGGTATTTCGCCCGCTTCACCGCCCCCCGGCATGACACGCCGACCGATCCGGCGGTTGCCAGCGCCTGGCTTCCGGTCGATCAGTATATCGGTGGCATTGAGCACGCGATCCTGCATCTGCTTTATTCGCGCTTTTTCACCCGCGCCATGCAGAAGACCGGCCATGTTGACCTCAAGGAGCCGTTCCGTGGCTTGTTTACACAAGGCATGGTTGTTCACGAGACCTATCGCACCACCAGCGCGGGGAAGGGTGAGTGGGTTGCCCCGGCCGAAGTGCTGATCGAGGACATTGACGGCGTCAGGCAGGCAAAGCTTGCCAAAACCGGTGAAACGCTGACCATCGGCTCCATTGAAAAAATGTCGAAGTCGAAGAAGAACGTTGTCGATCCCGATGACATTATCGATAGCTATGGTGCTGATACTGCACGGTTTTTCATGCTTTCGGACTCCCCTCCGGATCGCGATGTGATCTGGACGGAAGCCGGGGTTGAAGGCGCGCACCGCTTTGTCCAGCGGGTGTGGCGTTTGCTTGGCGAAGCAGCTCCGGAGCTGGCCAAGACCGCTGCCGCAACTGGCTCTGCCGGCAAGGCACTGGAAGTTTCCCGCAATGCCCACAAGACCGTCAAGGCGATCGGCGAAGACATTGAAAAGCTCGCCTTCAACAAGGCGGTCGCGCGGCTTTATGAACTGGTGAACACACTGGCAGCGCCGCTGTCGGATGTCGCTGCAGGAAAGGCAGATGCGGAACTCGCGGCTGCCTGCAAGCAGGCGGCGGGTATGCTGGTGCAGCTGATTGCACCAATGATGCCGCATCTCGCCGAAGAATGCTGGAAATTGCTCGGCAATGACGGCATGGTGGCAACCATCGCCTGGCCAGACTTTGATTCCAGCCTGGTGACGGACGAACAGGTCACGCTGCCGGTGCAGATCAACGGCAAGAAGCGGGGGGATTTGACAATTGATCGCAATGCCGATCAAGCTGCTGTCGAAGCGGCGGTTTTGGCGCTTGATTTCGTCCAGACTGCTACCGGTGGCAATCCACCGCGCAAACTCATCATCGTACCCCAGAGGATCGTCAATGTTGTCGTTTGAAGTTCCCGGATCGGGATGGAAACCTCGGATACTTGCTGCCGTGCTCGGATTGGGGCTGCTGGCCGGATGCCAGGTGCAACCGCTCTACGGAACGATGGACGGGCAGAAACAATCAATCTCCGTCGCGGCAGCGGAAACACGGGTCGCACAGGTAGTCCGCAATGAGCTGGTTCTCGGTTTCGGTGGTGAGCAGCAAAACACGGCCTACAGCCTCGACCTGAAAGTCACGTCCAGTAACACCGGCATTTTGCCGGTAGGTAGCGGCGACAACTTGGCTGCTGCCCGCATGACCGTGACAGCGGATTATGTGCTGACATCAACGAGCACCGGCGAGATCATGAAATCAGGCTCCCGGTCGGTAGACGCACAGCTGAATCTGCCTTCGCAGAATTTCGCGCAGGAAAGAGCAGGACTCGACGCAGAAAACCGGGCAGCGCGGCAGGTTGCAGCCCTGGTCCGGGCCGATATTGCGACAGTCCTTTCGCGGTAACACCTGCCTGTTCACATGGTGTCGCGTATAGCCTGAGGTCGATACATCAAGTCAAAGTGCTGCAGCACTCTTCGAACATTCTGTCGGATAGGAGCTGTAGACCAAAACCGGTTCAATCAAGCGGCATGGCAGAACTAAAGAACCATGAATTTGCCGGATTTGTCCGGCGCGAGGGAACTCCCTACCGGATCATACTGATCTATGGGCCTGACCGTGGTCTGGTGTCGGAAAGAGCATCCGAGATTGCTGTCAAGACCGGTGTAGACCTGAAAGACGACTTTGCTGTCCTCAAGCTTGAATCTTCTGATCTGTCCGGCGATCCCGGCCGGTTGGCCGACGAGTTCGGCGCCATAAGCCTGTTTGGCGGAGACCGGCTGGTCTGGATAAAGAACGCCGGCAATGACCGGGCGCTCATTCAGTCACTCGGCGCCTTGACCGAGGCCGAACCGGGCTCCTCGCATCTGCTGATCGAGGCAGGGGACCTGAAAAAGGGCAGTGGCCTGCGCAAGCTTGTCGAAAACGCCCGCACCGCCCTGGCCATTCCCTGCTATGCGGATGACGCCAAAGGCATTCAGACACTGATCGACCAGGAACTTGGCAATGCCAGCCTGACCATTCAGGGCGATGCCCGTCAGCGTCTCACGCAATTGCTGGGCGGAGACCGCCTGGCCAGCCGTAACGAATTGAAAAAGCTGGCGCTTTACTGCCACGGGACCGGTACCGTCACCGATCATGATGTGGTGGAAGCGATTGGCGACGTCGCGGCCCTCTCGGTTGATGACGCGGTCGACGCGGTGTTCTCCGGTGATCCGGTCCGGCTGGAAGCCGCGCTGGAAAGGATCCTGGCCTCGAAAACTTCGGTGTTCCTGGTGCTCCGCAGCTGCATCATGCAGTTCGAGCAGCTCGATGCGATGCGCACACTGGTCGAAAACCATGGCCGCCAGCCGGCCCAGGCCCTGACCGAGAAGGGGCGGGGCATTCACTTCAAGCGCAAGCCCGTTGTTGAACGCGCGCTGCGTCACTGGAAACTTGGCGCCATCAACCGCGAGATGCGCCGTCTCTCGGACGCCGTGCTTGAAACACGGCGCAGACCGCAGCTGGAGGCGTCCATTGCCCGCCAGGCCCTTCTCAGAGCCTGCCTGCTCAGCCGTTAATCAACTATCTTATTGAAAGAAATACTATTTTTCGCCAAGTAGCCGACACAACTCATCGAGCTGCTCAAGCGATTTGTAGTCGATTCTGAGCTGCCCGCCTTGCCCCTTGTGGGCCAGTTGCACCTTCAGCCCCAACACATCGGACAAGCTTCTTTCGAGTGCGATTGTATCGGCATCCTTGTCATCAGACCGATTGCCTGACTTGGTTTCCTGCCCTTCCGGCCTGCTACCCTGGTCAGCGTCTTTCTGCGCAAGCTTCTCGGCATCACGAACCGAGAGGCCTTCATCGGCGATTTTCCGCGCCAGGCGAACTGGATCCGAGGTCGACACGATGGCCCGGGCATGACCGGCCGACAGCGCGCCTTCCGCCAGCATTGTCCGCACTTCATCAGGCAATTTCAGCAAGCGCAGCGAATTGGCAACATGACTGCGGCTTTTGCCAATCACTTCGCCAAGATCATTCTGCGTATAGCCATACTGGGCGATCAACTGCTCGTAACCCTGCGCTTCCTCGAGCGCATTGAGATCAGCACGCTGAACGTTTTCCACAATGGCTATTTCAAGCGCTGTCCGGTCATCGACATCACGAACAATAACGGGAATTTCCACCAGCCCGGCCATTTGCGCGGCCCGCCAGCGGCGCTCTCCGGCAATGATCTCGAAGCGGTCGTCTCCGGCGCCGCGCACCATAACCGGCTGCACGATGCCGTGCTGCCTGATCGAGTTCGACAGATCTTCAAGGTCGGTTGGATCAAATGTCCTGCGCGGATTGCGCGGGTTACGCCTGACATGCTCGATTGGCACAGTCCGGTCCGCCGAAACACTCGGCTTCGACTGCGATTGCACCGGCTGGTCAATCTCGCCGATCAGGGCTGCCAAACCACGCCCCAGGCGCTTTTTAGATATATCGTCCGACATTGTCATATCCACTCTTGCCGCAGAGCCTTTAGGCTCAGGCAGCCTTACGATTGCGTTCGCGCTGAATAACCTCGGATGCCAGCTGCAAATAAGCCTGGCTGCCGGCACATTTCAGATCATACAGAATTGCCGGCTTTCCGTAGGAAGGGGCCTCCGATACCCGGACATTGCGCGGGATCAGGGTTCTGTAGACCTTCTCACCCAGGTGAGAGCGCACATCCTCGACCACCTGCAGCGCGAGATTGTTGCGGGCATCATACATCGTCATCACGATACCCTGGATATCAAGGGTCGGATTGAGCGTATCCCGGACCTGGCCCACCGTTTCAAGCAGCTGGCTCAACCCCTCAAGCGCGAAAAACTCGCATTGCAGCGGCACCAGTATGGAATGGGCCGCAGCCATGGCGTTCATCGTCAGCAGGTTCAGCGAGGGCGGGCAATCGATCAGAACATAATCATAATGCTTGGCATCGTCTGCCTGCAGCGCCTTCTTCAGCTTGAAGACCCGGTCAGGCATGCCGGCAATTTCCATTTCCACCCCGAGCAGATCCATGGTCGAGGGGATGATGCTCAAATGCGGCACAGCCGTTTGCATCACGGTCTCCGCCACCGTCGCATTCTGCGTCAGAAGGTCATAGGCCGAGACGCCACGATCCTTGCGGTCGATCCCCAGCCCTGTACTGGCATTGCCCTGCGGGTCGATGTCGACAATCAGCACCTCCTCACCTATCGCAGCCAGTGCGGTGGCGAGGTTGATAGCGGTGGTAGTCTTGCCCACGCCGCCCTTTTGGTTGGCGATGGTGATGATCCGGTTCTTCGAAAGTTGCATCGAAAAGGGTCCGCGGCTTAGTTTCGCTTGGAAAGATTGCTGATCTCCAGGATTGCCGATCCATCCTGCGCCAGACTTTGATGTTCTACCAGATCAAAGGCCCAAAGGTCACGCGCTGATCGGACTTCTCCCGGGTAATCCAAGCCTTTATGGAACCACATCGGCGAGGAGGTGCCATTTTTTGAAAACAGCGACCCATAACCCAGCAAATCCGGCAAGGAAGCCAGTGCCCGCGCAGAGATGGCGTCTATATCCTCGAGCTTTTCGGCCGCAGCTTCGATTCGCATGGGATGAACGCTGGCCCGGGCTCCGGTTTCGACAATCACCTGGCGCAGAAAAGCGGCTTTTTTGTTATTGCTTTCGACCAGATTGACCCAGCCCTGGTTCTTCTCTGCCAGGCAGATTGCCGTCACCAGTCCGGGAAACCCCGCACCACTTCCCATATCCAGCCATCTGACGGGTTCCGGTTTCAACCGGTACAATTGCAAACTATCGAGGACATGCCTGTCCCACAGATCCGGCAGGGTGTTGGGAGAGATAAGATTGATGGACGCCTGCCACTTCCGCACAAGCGCGGCGTAAACCCGCAATTTCTCCCATGTTTCACGTGAAACAAAGTCGGAGTCGGGAAAGAACCCGGCTAACTTATCGATATCCGTCACGTTACCCCACCACCGCAACATCTGCCGAACCTGGCCCCTTGCGCAGATGCGCCAGAAGCAGAGCAACCGCCGCAGGTGTCATCCCTTCAATACGCTCTGCATGTCCGATAGACGGCGGCCGGATCTTCTCGAGTTTCGTACGCAATTCCTGCGATAGTCCTGGCAGACCGGCATAGGAGAAATCTTCGGGGATGCGGCGGTTCTCTTCGCGTTGCCGTTGTTCGATTTCCTGCTTCTGGCGCTCGAGATAAACGGCATAAACTGCATCTACGGCTGCTGCGTCCAGAATCTTGCGCTCATGCCTTCCAAGTTCCGGCCAGATCTCCAGCACACGGTCAACATCGATGTCCGGATAGGAGAGAAGCTGGAAAGCGGTCCGGCGAATCCCGTCCTTGTTCAGCGACAGTCCCTGTTTCTCGGCTTCGCTCGGGGACACACTGCACGAGGACAGATCTTTCAAACATTTCGTCAGCGAATCGAAATAGCCCTGATACTTCTTCTGGCGATCCGGCGAAACGCATCCCAATTCAATTGCCCTCTGAGTCAGCCGCAATTCTGCATTGTCAGCCCTCAGGGACAGCCGGTATTCCGCCCTGGACGTGAACATCCGATAAGGTTCACTGATTCCCTTGGTGGTCAAATCATCAATCATCACGCCGATATAGGAATCTGTGCGACTAAACAGGCATTCCGCCTTGCCCTGAACCTTCAGAGCCGCATTCAAGCCCGCTACCAGGCCCTGCGCGCCGGCTTCTTCATATCCGGTCGTCCCATTAATCTGACCGGCAAGATAAAGTCCATTTATCCTGCGGGTTTCCAGCGTCTGATGCAATTCGCGCGGATCCACATGGTCATATTCAATGGCATAGCCTGGCTGAACAATCCTGACATTCTCCAATCCGGGTATCGTCCGAATAAAGGCCTCCTGGACATCTTCCGGCAGCGACGTCGATATCCCGTTCGGGTAGACGGTCGAATCATCCAGACCTTCGGGCTCCAGAAAAATTTGATGGCCGTCGCGCTCGCCAAACCGGACAATCTTGTCCTCAATGGAAGGGCAGTATCGCGGGCCGACGCCTTCGATCTGCCCCGAATACATTGCCGATCGATGAATATTATCCTGGATAATCCGGTGGGTTTCCTCCGTCGTCCTGGTGATCCCGCAGCGAACCTGGGGAACCTCGATCTTGCCGGTCATAAAGGAAAAGGGGATTGGCTCCGCATCGGCTTCCTGCCAGTCTACCAGCTCCCAATTGATGGTATTCCCGTCCAGCCTGGCTGGTGTCCCGGTTTTCAAACGGCCAAGTTGAAAGCCGGCCTGTTCGAGGGTCTTGGACAAACCCAATGACGGTTCCTCATTCATCCGGCCGGCAGGAATCTTGCGGTCGCCAATATGAATCAAGCCGCGAAGAAATGTTCCGGTGGTCAGAACGACCGCGGACGTGCTCAAAACAGTCCCATCCTTCAGCAACACACCGGTCACGCGGCCATCATCCATTGTCAGATCAAAGGCTTCGCCCTCAATGATTTCCAGATTGGGTGTCGTGCTGAGAAACTCTTGAATCGCCTGCTTGTAGAGCCTGCGGTCTGCCTGGGTCCGCGGTCCCCATACCGCAGGTCCCTTGCGGCGATTGAGCATGCGGAATTGAATGCCGGACCGATCCGCGGCGCGTCCCATCAAGCCATCCATGGCATCGATTTCGCGAACCAGATGACCTTTTCCGAGACCGCCGATTGCAGGGTTGCAGGACATCGCCCCAATGGTCTTGAAGCTATGGGTTAACAGCGCAGTTCTTGCGCCCAGCCGTGCTGCAGCCGACGCGGCCTCGCTGCCTGCATGCCCACCACCAATCACGACCACATCATACTTCATCATTCATCTCCAGAAGAGCGACTTCTTCTTTATGCCTTGTACCGAGTCAAGGCTATTGTTTCACGTGAAACAGATTTGGTGGCGGCAGATGCCGAAACAGAGCCGGAAATGTTTCACGTGAGTCACCATCGTTCTGAAAGTCCGTTGCAGTGTTTCACGTGAATCATTTTCCGACGCAAAACTCGGAGAAAATGACGCCAAGCAGATCCTCGACATCAACTTTGCCGGTGATGCGTCCAAGCGCGTTCGCTGCATTCCGCAAATATTCCGTCCGTAACTCCGTCGGAATACCAGTGCCATCTACCGCCGCCGTCAATTCCCGGAGGCAGGTTATCAGATACTGTTTGTGCCGTGTCCGGGTCGGGAGCACTTCGCCGGGTGCTGCATAAGCCTTCCCGATTTCATGTTCAATTCGGGACAACAGCGAATCAAGACCTTCGCCGGTTACGCTGGACAGCAAAAGCTCCCCTGACGATGCCGCCGGCACTGCGGTATCTACGAGATCCGATTTCGTCCAGACCACCACTGTGGATTTGTCCGTAAGCGGGAACACTTCGCTATCGGCAATCGCGGTCCGGGCATCGCGAAGCTCCAGGACAAGGTCAGCCTGATTAGCAGCGGCTCTGCTCCGGCGAATGCCTTCCTGCTCGATGCCATCATCAGATTCACGGATACCTGCCGTATCCTGCAGCAGAACCAGCTGCCCGGCAATATCCAATCGCACCTCGACGATATCCCGCGTTGTTCCTGCGATATCCGAGACAATTGCCACATCGCGTTGGGTCAGTGCATTAAGCAATGAGGACTTTCCTGCGTTCGGTGCTCCGATTAACGCAATTCGAAAGCCGTCGCGTACGATTTCACCCGCCTTCGCGCCTGCAAGGTGGCCAGCCACCTCCTCGGCCAGGACCTTCATAGCGGGCCATATCCGGTCTGAAACTGAACCCGGTATGTCTTCCTCGTCCGAAAAATCGAGTTCCGCTTCAACCATCGCACGCGCATGCGTTATCCGCGTGGCCCAATCGTCATAGAGGTCTCTCAAAGCGCCGGCGGCCTGACCAAGAGCCTGGCGGCGTTGTGTTTCGGTCTCGGCACGGATGAGATCGGACAATCCCTCAACGGCTGTCAGATCCATCCTACCATTCTCGAAAGCGCGTTTGGTATATTCACCGGGCTCCGCCAGCCGGTAACCGGGTAGCTGCGAAAGGCAATCCATGACCGCCGCAACCGACGCCCGCCCGCCATGGATCTGCAATTCCGCGACATCTTCTCCCGTAAACGAAGCGGGTCCCGGAAAGTACAGCACAAGACCACGGTCGAGCAGAAGCCCGGATCGGTCCCGAAGCGTGGCAAGCTTTGCCAGCCGCGGTTCCGGTATGAAACCGATAATGGTTTCGAGTCCGGATCGAACTCCTGGACCGGATAGCCGGATTACCGCCACGCCCGAGGGCGGCGCCCCGGAAGACAAGGCAAAGATGGTATCCCGCATAATTGTACCGGTTTCGAATCGAATCGGAAGTTTGCGCGACTTGTCAGGTATTCATGGAATCGAAGAAGTCGCTGTTGGTCTTGGTCTGCTTCAACTTGTCGATCAGGAATTCGATCGCATCGGTGGTTCCCATCGGAGCCAGGATACGGCGCAGGACGAAGATCTTCTGCAGATCCTGCTTCGGAACCAGCAGGTCTTCCTTGCGCGTTCCCGACTTGAGTATATCCATTGACGGGAAAATTCTCTTGTCTGCAACCTTGCGGTCCAGAACGATTTCCGAGTTACCGGTGCCCTTGAATTCCTCGAAGATCACTTCGTCCATGCGCGAACCAGTATCGATAAGCGCGGTGGCGATAATGGTCAGCGACCCACCTTCTTCGATATTACGGGCTGCACCAAAGAAACGCTTCGGCCGCTGCAGCGCATTGGCGTCGACACCACCGGTCAACACCTTGCCCGATGACGGAACAACCGTGTTGTAGGCACGGCCCAGACGCGTGATCGAATCAAGAAGAATCACCACATCGCGGCCATGTTCCACAAGCCGTTTGGCCTTCTCGATCACCATTTCGGCGACCTGGACGTGCCGCACAGCCGGCTCGTCAAAGGTCGAAGCGACAACTTCGCCCTTTACGGAGCGCTGCATGTCGGTGACTTCTTCCGGCCGTTCATCGATCAACAACACGATCAGATAGCAATCGGGATGGTTGGCGGTGATCGAATGCGCGATGTTTTGCAGCAGAACGGTCTTACCGGTGCGCGGCGGCGCTACGATCAGGCCACGCTGGCCCTTGCCGATCGGCGCAACCAGGTCGATGACCCGGGCGGAGATGTCCTTGGTGGTCGGATTGTCGATCTCCATCTTGAACCGCTCATCCGGATAGAGCGGCGTCAGATTGTCGAAATGCACCTTATGGCGGATCTTTTCGGGATCTTCGAAATTGATCGTGTTGACCTTCAGCAGCGCGAAGTAACGCTCGCCTTCTTTCGGTCCACGGATCGGTCCTTCGACAGTGTCACCGGTCTTCAGCGAGAAGCGGCGGATCTGCGAGGGTGAAATATAGATATCATCCGGGCCAGGCAGATAGTTCGCATTGGCCGAGCGCATGAAGCCGAAGCCGTCTTGCAGAACCTCAACCACACCTTCACCGATGATTTCGACCTCTTGTGCAGCCAACTGCTTGAGGATCGCAAACATCAGTTCCTGCTTGCGCATAACGCCGGCATTTTCAACTTCAACTGATTCGGCAAAGGCCAGAAGATCAGTAGGAGTTTTGTTCTTGAGCTCTTGAAGCTTCATTTCCTGCATGGGAAATCCAAATTCTGTATTTAAAGATATGGGAAGTGGAGGGCATGTGTGACCCGGCTTTGAGAAGCCGGCCAGAGAGATACTGGCGCCCGCCATAGAAGACGTTATCTGCTAGATAGCGATTCACGTGAAACGTCGCAAGCCCCGTAACGGCAGATTCTGAAGCCTCCGCGGCCTCGATGGGCACTAAATCACCAGATCAGGCAAACGGCTTGATGATCACCATGATCACCGCAAGAATCATCAGCACGGTCGGAATCTCGTTGGCCATCCGCCATTGCCGCGCCGTCATGGTATTTTCACCGGCTGCAAACTTGCGTGCGGAGCGGCTCAGGAACACATGAAACACGGTCAGACCAATCACGGCCGCGATCTTCACCCAGAGCCAGGCTCCCGAAAACCCGAAGCCGGTCCAGGCCAGCCACAGCCCGGCGCCCCAGGACACCATCATCGCAGGGTTCATGATCACCTTGACCAGCCGCTGCTCCATCACCACGAATGTCGCGGAGGGCTCGCCGACGGACGTGGCATCCGCGTGGTACACGAACAACCGCGGCAGATAGAACAACCCGACCATCCAGGAAATCACTGCCACGATGTGCAGAACCTTGAGCCATCCGTAGAGCCAGTCCGGCTCGAACCACCACGCTGCCAGCGCCAGCAGGACCACCGCAGCTATGCTGGCATAGGCTTTGGTCCCGGCTTTCCTGCCTTCACTCTGACTTGTTGCGCGGTCGTGGGTCACCGTTTTTCAGCGCCCCTTACCCGTTGCATCAGCCGGGTGACATTTTCAGGATCCGCCTGCGGTGTGATTCCATGCCCGAGATTGAAGATCAGCGGACCATCGCCGAGGGTTTCCAGAACCTCGTCTATGCCCTCGTCAAGCGCTGTTCCACCGGCCACCATGCGCAGCGGGTCAAGATTGCCCTGAACCGCGCCGCCGGCCTGGATCTGCCGGGCAAGCTTCTTCGGAACCGTCCAGTCCAGACCGACACAGTCAATTCCGGTGGCGGCCCGATAGGTTTCCAGAAGAGCGCCGGCGCCCTTGGCAAAGCCGATCACCGGGACGCCCGGCCGTTCCCGGCGGATCCGGTCAACCATGTGTTTCACCGGCGCGATCGAGTATCTGGCGAAATCACGCTCCGACAACACGCCTGCCCAGGAATCAAAGATCTGAACCGCATCCGCGCCGGCATCGATCTGGGCAATCAGATAATCAGCCGAAATATCCGCAAGCAGCGTCAGCAGCGTCATGAAGGCTTCCGGGTGCTGCATGGCAAACAAACGGGCAGGAGCCTGATCAGGTGTCCCATGCCCGGCGATCATGTAGGTCGCAACCGTCCAGGGGGCTCCACAGAAGCCCAGCAGCGTCGTCTCGGCAGGCAGCTCCGCCCGCAGCCGCCGCACGGTCTCGTAGACCGGGGCGAGATGGCTGTGCAGGTTCGACGCATCAAGGGATGCAATTGCCTCCGGAGAAATCGGATCCATCAAGGGTCCGGTGCCTTCGACAAATCGCACATTCCGGTCGAGTGCATCCGGTATCACCAGAATATCGGAAAACAGGATTGCTGCATCAAAGCCAAATCGTCTGATCGGCTGCAACGTGACCTCAACCGCAAGATCCGGTGTGTAGCAAAGATCGAGGAAGCCTTTGGCCGATTTTCGTGTGGCCCGATACTCCGGCAGATACCTCCCTGCCTGACGCATCAGCCATACGGGAGGAGGGAAGACGGTTTCACCTGCCAACACCTTCATGACTTTGCGATCACCGGTTTTTGTCATCCACCACTTCCTTAAATAAATCCTTATTGAAAAGGATTCTGATTCTATGACTCTGTGTCTTACGGGGATTGGCACTTATCCACACATTGTCCACAGCTTGCTCATATAGACGGGGTTGATGCGCAAGGCCAATCTGAATTGCCGCTTTGACCAGACTGGCTTCAAATTGCCGCATAAATCCAGCATCCTACCGGCACGGAAAATGTCCAATCGCAGTGTCCGGCTTTGCGTTTTCCAATCTGTTCAAAAACCGGCCCCAAAAACTGTCCTCAATCTGGCCATTGTGGAAAACCCGGTGGGTTATCCCTTGCATTTGAAAGGCGGGGCTCGCTAGGTCACTCTTGTCCCGCCTTATCAACAGCCCCCGGAGAATCCTGTGGAGCAGACCAAAAACTATTTCCATCTGCATCTCATCTCCGATTCGACCGGTGAAACGCTGATGGCCGCGGGACGCGCCGCGGCCGCCCAGTTTCAGGGCGCCCAGGCGCTGGAGCATGTCTATCCGCTGATCCGCACCCGCAAACAGCTCTTTGCAGTGCTTGATGCGATAGATGGCGCGCCCGGGATCGTGCTCTACACCATCGTGGATTCCGAGCTGGCCTCCATTATCGAACTCAAATGCCGCGACATGGGCCTGCCCAGTGTTTCGGTGCTTGAGCCGGTGATCAACGTGTTTCAGTCCTATCTCGGCGCACCGTCACGCCGCCGGGTCGGTGCGCAGCACGCCATGGGCGAGGAGTATTTCAAGCGCATCGATGCGCTGAATTTCACCCTCGATCATGACGACGGGCAATTGCCGCTTGATTTCGACGAGGCCGATCTCGTCATCCTGGGCATCAGCCGGACCTCTAAAACACCGACCAGCATCTATATTGCCAATCGCGGCATCAAGACTGCCAATATTCCGATCGTCCACGGTGTGCCGCTCCCTGACGGGCTGATCAAGGCCAAGAAGCCGCTGGTCGTCGGTCTGGTCGCGTCCGTTGACCGCATCGCCCAGGTCCGGCAGAACCGGGTTCTCGGATCGACCACCGGATATCAGGGCGAACACTACACGGACCGTGCGCTGATCAGCGAAGAGCTGAAATATGCCCGCTCATTATGCGAACGCAACGGTTGGCCGGTGATTGATGTCACCCGCCGCTCGATTGAAGAGACCGCAGCCGCCATTCTTGCCTTGCGCCCCAAGTGGCGCTAACTCCGCACCTTGACTGCGCCCGTTTCAGGAGACGTCCATGACTTCGCGCCTCGTACTTGCCTCGGCAAGCCCCTTCAGAAGAGCTCTGCTGGAGAATGCCGGCCTGCATTTCGATGTGGAGCCCGCGCAGATAGACGAACGCGCCGTGGAAGAGCCGCTCAGCGGTCTTTCACCCGAAGATGTGGCGTCCGTTCTGGCCGAAGCCAAGGCTCAGGACGTGTCCAGCCGCAACCCGGGTGCGATCATCATCGGTTCCGATCAGACATTGTCGCTTGCAGGAGACATTCTTCACAAGGCGGCCAACATGGATGAAGCCCGGCGCAGGCTTCTTGCGCTGTCCGGCCGGACCCATGAACTCAACAGCGCTGTGACTCTGGTCAGAGATGGCGAAACCCTTTGGCGGCACATGTCGATTGCGCGGATGACCATGCGCGATCCCGATCCGGCCTTCATCGGCCGCCATCTCTCCAATGTCGGCGACAAGGCACTGTCTTCCGTTGGCGCCTACCAGTTCGAGGGCGAGGGCATTCAACTGTTTGAGCGCATCGATGGCGACTATTTCACCATCATCGGACTGCCATTGCTGCCGTTGCTGGCTCAACTGCGGGCGCTGGGAGCCATCGATGGCTGACAAGCATGATCCGCGCCGCCGCGCCTTTGTCATAGGTCATCCGATCGGCCATTCCCGTTCGCCGCTGATCCATCGCCACTGGCTCGAACAGGCAGGCCTTGAGGGCCGCTATGATCCTGTCGACGTCGCGCCGGAAAACCTGCCGTCTTTCATTTCCGCGCTGCGGGATGGATCGGCCGGCTTGACCGGTGGCAATGTCACGATTCCGCACAAGGAAGCAGTGCTGGATCTGGTCGATGATGTTGATGCCATTGCAAGACAGATCGGGGCTGCCAATACGCTGTGGCTCGAGAACGGCCGGGTCATGGCAACCAACACCGACTCCTACGGATTCACCGCCAATCTGGATGAAATGGCACCGGGCTGGGACGCGGGAAAAACCGCCGTGGTCTTTGGCGCAGGCGGGGCCAGCCGCGCCATTATCCATGCCTTGCTGTCGCGCGGCTTTGAGCAAGTCCATATCGTCAATCGCACTGAAGCAAGGGCGCGGGCTCTGGCTGAGACGTTTGGCCCGCGCGCCGTGGCTCACGGCGATGACCGGCTTCAGGACCTGCTCAGCGGTGCCGATCTGTTCGTCAACACCACTTCTCTCGGCATGGGAGGGACCGATGTGCCGGTGATCGATTTTACCGTCATGGCGGAGAACGCGCTGGTCACCGACATTGTTTACATACCGCTGGAAACACCGATCCTGGCCATGGCAAAGCGCCAGGATGTGAAGACCGTTGACGGTTTGGGCATGCTCCTGCACCAGGCGGTACCGGGCTTTGCCAGATGGTTCGGGGTCACGCCGCAGGTCACGCCGGACCTTCGCCGGCTGATCATTGCCGATATGGAGTCGCATTGATGATTAAAATCGGTCTCACCGGCTCGATCGGCATGGGCAAATCGACAACCTCGGACATGTTCAAGGCTCTCGGCGTCCCGGTGATCAGTGCCGATGAGACGGTGCATGAGCTTTACAGCGCGGAAGCAGCACCTCTGATCGAGGCGGCGTTTCCGGGAACCGCACCCGATGGTGTGGTCGACCGCAAGATCCTGTCCGAAAGACTGATGGCCAGGCCGGAAGACTTCAAGCGGCTGGAAGCCATCATTCATCCGCTGGTGCGGGCGCGCGAGCAGAGTTTTCTCAAACAGGCGGCTGCACGCGGTGAAAAGATGGTGCTGCTGGATATCCCGCTGCTTTTTGAGACCGGTACAACCGGCCGCGTCGACGTCATCGTTGTGGTCAGCTGCGCGCCGGAGATCCAGCGCCAGCGGGTATTGGCGCGGCCGGGCATGACGGCCGAGAAATTCGAGGCGATATTGTCCAGGCAGACACCCGATGCTGAAAAGCGGCAACGCGCCGATTATGTGATCGACACCGGGCAGGGGCTGGAAGCGGCCAAACAGCAGGTCGCGGATATTGTTGCCGAGCTGTCCGGCTCGACAGGGAAGGGCTAACAAGATGCGTGAGATTGTATTTGATACGGAGACCACGGGTCTCGACAACCAGGCTGACCGAATCATTGAAATCGGCTGCATCGAGCTCGAAAACCAGTTCCCGACCGGCCGCTGGCTGCACCTGTTCATCAACCCCGATGGTCGCAAGGTGCATCCCGATGCACTGGCGGTGCACGGAATTACCGACGCATTTTTGGCGGACAAGCCCTTGTTTGCAGAGGTTGCAGAGGAAATTGCCGCATTTTTTGAAGGGGCGCATTATGTCGCCCACAACGCGTCATTTGATATGGGGTTTCTCAACACCGAATATCAACGGGTGGGTATTCCGGCCGTGGCCCCTGATCTGGTGATTGATACGCTTTCGCTGGCCCGGCGGCGCCATCCCATGGGCCCCAACAGCCTCGATGCCCTGTGCCGCCGTTATGGAATCGACAACTCGCACCGGACCAAGCATGGTGCGCTTCTCGACGCCGAGCTGCTGACAGATGTTTACATCGAGATGCTGGGTGGTCGTCAGGCAGCGCTTGGGTTGTCGAGCAAGGACACCAACACCGCCGAGCGTTCCGCCGATGAAGAGATTGTGGTTATCGGACAGCGGCCAAGCCCGCTTCCGCCGCGCCTTAGCGATGCCGAGTTTCAGGCTCACTCTGCCTTGATCGAACGCATCGGTGAAGACGCCATTTGGCGCAAGGTACCCGGCGAAAGCTGAGAGCGCGTGTTTCCTGCTGCCTGAAATGCAAAAGCCGCCCGAAGGCGGCAATCACATCTCTGTCAAATGAGCCGGAAGGGCATCAGTTGACGTTGTTGGCAACCTGAGCCTTGGTGTTTTCTTCAGCCATGCGCTGCTGGAACATCTGGGCAAAATCGATCGGGTCGATCAGCAGCGGCGGGAAGCCGCCATTGCGCGTTGCGTCAGCAACAATCTGGCGTGCGAACGGGAACAGCATGCGCGGGCATTCGATGAACAGCAGCGGCAACATGTGCTCCTGCGGGAAATTGGCAACCCGGAACACACCGCCATAGGTCAGCTCGACATTGAACACCACCGCATTGCCTGACTTGGCCTGTGCGTTCATTGTCAGCACAACGTCGAATTCTGATTCGCTCAACGGATTGGCGTTGACGTTGACATTGATGTTGATTTCGGGGGCCTTCTCGCGCGGTCCCAGCGACTTTGGCGCGCCCGGGTTCTCGAAAGAGAGGTCCTTGATGTACTGAGCCAGAATGTTCAGTGTCGGTGCTTCGCCATTTCCCTTGGCTTGTGGTGCTGCAGCTTCGCCCTTGCCGGTCGTGTCTTTTGCCATTTGGCTCTTCCCTGTTTTCATCCGCAAACGCGGTCATACGGTAAATTGTCGGCATTGGGCTAGCATTTCGGCTTCCGGCTTACAACCCGTTTGAGCCGTCGCCGCCCCGCTTGCCGGGCCTGGACAGGCGTTCGCTGTCCTCTGACCAGGGCGACGAGCCGTCCGGGTTGCGCTGGAATTCGTCTTCATCAAGGTCAACCACTCCGTCACTTGCCGGGCCACGGGGGCGGGTGGTGTTTGCAAAGCCGCCCGGCATGGTCTGGACCACAACCCGGTCTTTCACAAAGCGCCAGACCAGATCACGGATCGCCGGGACGAACAGCAGGAAACCCATGCTGTCGGTAACAAATCCGGGCGTCAGCAGAAGCACGCCGGCAACGAGAATCATCGCGCCGTGCACGAGTTCGCGGCCCGGCACGCGATTGGCGCGCACTTCCGCGTTGATCCGGTTGAACAGCCCAACACCCTGCCATCTGAGCAGAAAGCTGCCGATGATTGCCGTCAGCAAAACCATCCCGAGTGTTGCCCAAACCCCGATCTGACCGCCTATGACGACAAACGCCGCAATCTCGGCCAGTGGCACGGCAAGCAGCAAAAACGGGATGAAAGAGAAACGCATGATGTATTATCCGGGGTCAGGTCAGGCCTGTTTATACAGCCAATGACAAATAGAATGATGCGACCCTTTGATTGATGGGCCTGAGAGGATTATATGCATCCTGATTGATGATGTAACCGAAAGAAGGCGGGAATGGGTTCCTTTGATTTTGTGACGTTCTTCTTTTTCGTGGCGGCTGTGATCATATTCATCCAGCTCAGGTCCGTGCTTGGCAAGCGGACAGGCCACGAACAACGCCCGCCGCAAGACCGGATGGCGCGCCGTGACGAGGCGCAGCCTGCTGAAGGATTGGACGATCCCAAGGTGGTGACATTGCCCCGGCGTGGCCGGGAAAATGCCGAGCCGGATATGTTTGCCGCCGTTGATGCCTATGCTGAACCGGGTACCGAGCTCAATAAGGGCCTGCGCGAAGTGGTGTCTGCCGATCCGTCCTTTGCCCCCAATGATTTTGTCGGTGGCGCGACCGCGGCCTATGAAATGATCGTGTCGGCCTATGCCGAAGGTGATCGCAAGACCTTGAAGGGGCTGTTGTCGCGTGAGGTCTATGACGGCTTTGTTGCGGCCATTGACGAGCGTGAATCGCGCGGCGAAACGGTCAAATCCAATTTTGTCGGCATCGAAAAGGCCGCCATTATCCAGGCCGAGATGAAGGGCACCGAAGCCAACATCACGCTGCGGATCATCAGCCAGCTTATTTCGGCTACCCTGGACAAGGATGGCGAAGTGGTTGACGGAGATCTTGTCGAGGTTGCCGATGTCAATGATGTCTGGACTTTTGCCCGCGACACACGCTCGCGCGATCCCAACTGGCGTCTGATTGCGACGGAAGCCGATCAGTAATGGAACTGTCGCTTCGGCGGGAAGACTTCTCGACCCTGGCCGGTTGGGCAGACGACAGGCCGGCAGCAGCCTTTGCCGCCTTTCGTCGCTCAGCCGGTTTCGCGACCACACGCAAAGCCTATCGCACCGGATCTCTCGGTCTCAGTCCTTCGGATTTCGAACCGGCCTACGCTGCAGCCCTTGCCCAAACATTCCCTGAATCCGGCTATCTATCTGACCTGGAAGCGCGCGCCTTCTTTGAAACCTGGTTCCGGCCGGTGGAAATCAGCTCGTACGGGGAGAGTGGATTTGTCACCGGCTATTACGAACCGGAGGTGGAGGTCAGTGATCGCGCTGAATCCGGCTATCGATATCCGTTTCTGCGCAAGCCCGGCAATCTGGTCAAGGTCCCGGATCCCGAAAATCCGCCCGCGGGCATTGAATCCGGCTATGCATTCATGCTGGACGATGCAGGCGAGGTGACCTGTTGCCCGGATCGCCAGGCCATCGAGACCGGTGCCTTTGATGGCCACGGCCTGGAGATCGCCTGGGCAAGATCACGGGTTGATGTGTTTTTTGCCCACGTCCAGGGCTGCGCCCGGCTTCATTTTCCCGATGGACGGATCGAGCGCATCACTTATGCCGCAAAGAGCGGCCATCCCTTTACCGGAATTGGCGGTCTGCTGGTCAAGCGCGGTGAACTTTCCGCGGAAACTGTGTCGATGACCAGTATCCGGCAATGGCTCGCATCGCATCCGGACGAGGCCGACCGTCTGATGTGGGAAAACCGGTCCTTCATCTTCTTTGAAGAAGCCGAAGTCGAAAGCGATGATCTGGGGCCTGTGGCAGCGGCAAAGGTCCCGCTCGAGCCGGGCCGGTCCCTTGCCGTTGACAAGCGCATTCACACTTTCGGCACGCCGATCTTTGTCAGCGCGCCTGACCTTGAGGATTTTGACGAGCAGCGCCCCTTTGCCCGGTTGATGATTGCCCAGGACACGGGCACCGCGATCGTCGGGCCGGCCCGTGGCGATCTGTTTGCCGGGTGCGGTTCGGAAGCCGGCGAAAAAGCCGGGTCGATAAAGGCTGCCGCCAGATTTGTCATCCTTGCTCCGGCCGGATCGGAGATTGCACGGCGGGCCGGTCATGAGCAATGACAAGTCGAAACTGAGCCACGAAGACCGGATCATCTGGGCGCGCATCGCACGCACCGTTGAGGCTTTCCCTGGAAAGGAAATTCCGGAGGATGACTGGTTCGCGGTTGAGAATCCGGCTTTGGAATCCCCCGTCCCGCAGAACAAGCCGGTCAGGCAGGTGCAATCGCCCGCCAATCCTGTGGTACCGCCCCGTCATCAGCCGCACCCGATCGAAAAGCCGGTCATCCGCAAGCTGTCCCGGGGCCGGCTGCCGATTGACGGACGCATTGACCTTCATGGTCTGACCCAGAGCGAAGCCCATAATCTGCTGTTTGGATTTCTGGCCCGTGCCCATGAGCGCGGGCTCAGGCATGTGCTTGTGATCACCGGCAAGGGTGCCTCGCGCGGCAGTGAGGGAGCGCTTAAGCGGGCGGTTCCGGTCTGGCTCTCGAAACCCGAATTCCGCTTCTTGATTTCCGGCTATGAGGATGCCGCCCGTGGCCATGGTGGTGAGGGCGCGCTTTACATTCGGCTGCGCCGCGAAAAGGGCAGCCCGCGATGACCCCGTTTGGCGAAGCGCTGCGGCGGTTGCGCGCAGAGCGTGGCGTCACCCAGCGGCAGATGGCCAAGGCCATCGGCGTCTCTCCGGCCTATCTTTCGGCACTCGAGCATGGAAACCGGTCCGAGCCGAGCTGGGAATTCATCCAGCGGGTCATCGGCTATTTCAACATCATCTGGGATGAAGCCGAAGAACTGCAGATGCTGGCGGGCCTTTCCAGGCCAAAAGTCACCATCAACACATCTGGTCTTACCCCGAAGGCCACGGCAGTTGCCAACAAACTTGCGACGGCGATATCCCGGCTGGACGGGTCGACGCTTGAACGCATCGAAATGTTGATTGACGGCATTGATCCCGGAGAAGACCCGGACAAAACTCACGTCTCGCCAAAGCCGCGATAGCCGGGAACAGCGATTCGTTCTGTCCGTCCGCACGTCGCCGAAATGGGTCGAAGATCAGCGCTGAATGATTTCGCGTAGTTCGTCTTCGTGCTGATTGACCAGCCAGCCATAATAGTTCTCGGTGGGAAGTTTTGGCCTCAGGCCGCGCTTTTTCCGCTTGTCGTTCTCTGCAGCCAATGCCGTGGCTCTGCGCGCGGCATTGCCGACATTGTACAAAGTCGCCGTCAGTCCGGGATTCTCCGAAATATCGAATCCGGCTATCTTTCTGTAGGCCTCTATGGAGGAGGCAATATCCGCAGCCATATAGGCCAGCGTCGAATCCGGCTCCATAATGGCCTTGTAGACCTCCGATGCCTTGCCGGCATCAAGCTTTCTCAGCCGGGAGACCTTGTTGACCCGGTCCGTGTGCATCAGCGCGGTCAGCGGATTGAGTTGCCCCAGACCAAAGGTCTGCCCGGCATAGAACGGCTGGAAAAACACCGCGCCAAAACGATCATTCGGATAGGATTTTCCCGATATCTTTTTGCCACGAAACGCTTCTTCCCAGATTTCCTCGCGGCAGGTCCAGACTTCTTGCGAGCCTGAACTCTCGTCGCAGTCATCGAATTCAGGACGCTTGACGAAGTCGAGAACGCTCTCGCCATCATGTTCGAAGCGAAACCGTTCGCCGGCATAGGAGACGGCCTTGACGTAATAGCTTTGCAGCCGGTCATAGGCGTCGACATTGTAGGTGTGTTCACCCACCAGCGCACCGACGATGTGGATCGGGTCGATCTGGTAGGCTTTCGACACGGACTTGATCTTGCGGCGAAGGCTTGCATCCTCGGCGATCAGGTCGCGGATTTTTTCGTATTTCGCATCGAACGTCGATTTCATTGCCTGTGTGCGGCGCTTGGATGCACCGGGAATGTCAGGCTGCTTTGCATTGCGATTACCCTTGGCAACAGTTTCTGCCGAATATGCTGCGGGCAAGGATGCCAGGCTCATACCGAATGCGATTGATATCGCAATTACCGCATTGAGCTTGATGCTGGGCACAATCAGTTCCTCTCCGACACGCAGATCGCATATCCGGCCAGATACCGGTCCGGTTCACATCCTGCTGGCCATGCGTTGCCTTTTATCGCTGCTCAAAGAATGAAACGCGACAGGTCTGTATTCTGCGCAAGGTCGCCAACGTGTTCCCGGACATAGTCTGAATCAATCGTGATTGTCGAGCCCGGCTGGTCTGGAGCGGTGAAAGAAATCTCGTCAAGAACCCGTTCCATGACCGTCTGCAGACGCCGCGCACCGATGTTCTCGATGCTTGAATTGAGGTGGACTGCAACCTCCGCCAAGGCATCGATCGCGTCCTCGGTAAATTCCAGCGTCAGGTCTTCGGTCGCCATCAAGGCCACATACTGCTTGATCAAACTGGCTTCGGTCTCTGTCAGGATTCGCCGGAAATCGTCCTTGCCCAGCGCGCGCAGCTCAACCCGGATTGGCAGACGGCCCTGCAGTTCGGGCAGAAGGTCCGAGGGTTTGGAGACGTGAAACGCGCCAGACGCGATAAACAAAATGTGATCGGTCTTCACCGGCCCGTATTTCGTCGCAACGGTGGTGCCTTCGACCAGTGGCAGCAAATCACGCTGCACGCCCTCGCGGGAGACACCTGCACCGGTTCCGCCTTCCCGCGTTGCAATCTTGTCGATCTCGTCGATGAAGACAATGCCGTCATCCTGAGCCGACTGCAGGGCTTCCTGGTGGATCTGCTCCATGTCGAGCAGCTTGTCGGATTCGTCATTGAGCAGCGAATCGTGGGACTCACGGACCGTGGTCTTGATCTTGCGGGTACGCCCGCCCATCGCCTTGCCGAACAGATCGCCAAGATTGAGCACGCCGACATTGCCGCCCTGCATGCCGGGAAGCTCGAACTGCGGCATGCCCGACGAGGTGTCGGCCACCTCGATCTCGATTTCCTTGTCGTCGAGCAGGCCGTCGCGCAGTTTCTTGCGGAACGAATCGCGGGTCGCGGGCGATGCGGTGTTGCCGACCAGCGCATCAAGCACCCGTTCTTCGGCGTTCAGCTTCGCCTTGGCTTCCACTTCGCCACGCTTGCGCTCGCGCACCAGCGTGATGCCGACTTCCACCAGATCGCGGATAATCTGCTCGACATCGCGGCCGACATAGCCGACCTCGGTAAACTTGGTGGCTTCCACCTTGACGAAGGGCGCGCCTGCAAGTTTGGCCAGGCGGCGCGAAATCTCGGTCTTGCCGACGCCGGTCGGTCCGATCATCAGAATATTCTTCGGCATAACCTCTTCGCGCAGCAGGCCTTCAAGCTTCTGCCGACGCCAGCGGTTTCTCAGTGCAATGGCGACCGCACGCTTGGCGTCGTTCTGGCCGATGATGAACCGGTCAAGTTCGGTGACGGTTTCACGGGGGGAGAAATTGCTCATGTCGGGATCATGCCTTTATCGGGGGAAGTCTGTCGAGGAGCGATGTGGGAAGCAGCGGCCGGATAATCAAGCCGCGGATACGCTGCCAGCCGGCACCGAACAGGATAACGAGCGCACCAATGCTCAGCAGAATCAGCGCAAATGGCGGGATGCCGGTTGTGTTGGCGGCACCGCTGATCAGGTAGTAAATTCCGATCGAACCGAAATAGGCCAATGTCGGCGCCAGCAGCGATCTGCGGTCAATCGCCAGCGCCACCAGTACGAACAGCGCCATCATCAGGCCGAGCAGAATGCCCGCACCCGTCGCCGGTTCGATGCTGCCATCCAGGACTTGCTGGCCGGTGGCGAGAATGAACAACGGATGCACCAGCAGCGGCGCGGACACCACATGCAGCCAGAAGGCGCAATCCGACCAGACCGTCTGCCGTTCGCGGTCGCGCAGATCAAGCAGCACGGCGGCAGCGAAGATGATCAGGCCGCACACCAGTGGCACCACCAGGGCATTGCCGAGAACTTCGGCCAGCTGCCGGGTCCCCGGAGCGGCTATCGCGCCGCTGGTCAGCTGGTCATAATAGACCAGCACGGCGGCGAGAAAGGCCAGCCCCGTGGCCGCAATGGCAACCACTGCCGCAAGCACCGGCACCTTGAACCGCACGAAATAGAGTGCCGCCGCTGCAATCAGTCCGCCGCTCATGATCAGCCCCATCGGGATCGCATCATCCCGCAGCGCCAGCAGCGACAAGAAATTGATGCCGTCCGGCAGGCCAAAGCTTGCCCTGATGAAGTCTGACAGAATGGTGAATACCGATGCGGAGAACACCAGCGCCAGCAGTGTACTCGACAACCGCATCCGCTTTTGCCGCGTGACGATTTCGGCAACAGCCCAGCTTGCCGCAGCCAGCAGTGCTGCAAGCACCATGCTGTCGCCGGGAAACACCGCCCGCAGCGCAAACAGCGCGCCCGAAAACAGAAGCACGATACCCACGGTGACGAAGATGTCATTGCCCCCGCCGACCAGCCGCATCTGATCATCAACCGAGAGCGAACCGTTTTCGGTCTTGGGGGACGGGATTGAGCTGTTGGCGGAGGCGAAGGCGATGAGCGCCTCGCGCTGCGCGGCATCGAGGATGCCTGCGCTCACCGCGCGGTCAAGCGTCGCTTTGTCAATCATTCTGTCCCCTGCTTTCGTCCTGCACGCCATCGCGCGCGAATTTCATGATCAGCGTTTCACTGTCGCCCGATGATTCACGTGAAACAATCAGTTTTCTGAAGCCGGCCTTCTCATAGGCTCGAATGGCTCTGAGATTTGCCGCATCCGGATCAATCAGGATTGTCCCGTGGCCCTCGGCCGTGAGACGCTCGGCAAACAGCCTGACCACGGTCGACCCGAGTCCCCGCGACAGCTTCGCTGCCTCGCCGATCCCGATATCCACGCCGACACTCTCTGCCGGTACGCGGGATATCCAGGGCGCTTTGCTCAGCCACGGCTCTTCGAGATGATCGGCGATGGTCCAGACCTGGATGTAGCCCGCCGGCTCCTTGTCGAGCAGGAACACAAACGGACGGGTTGTGTCTCTGCCCTCGACCATGTCGCGGATATAGCCCAGTTCGGTTTCAGGCTCGCCCCACCATTCACGCCAATGTGGCGCAGTCAGCCAGCTTTTCAGAAGCGGATAGTCATCCGCGGTAACCGGCCGGAAACCGATGCGGGCAGCTTCAATCGAGCTCAAGGGTTTCGATCACGATGTTGGCGTTGGTGTAGACGCAAATGTCACCGGCAATTTCCATCGCCCGGCGCGCCACTTCTTCGGCGGTCTTGTCACTGTCCATCAGCGCACGGGCCGCGGCATAGGCATAGTTGCCGCCCGAGCCGATCGCCATGGTGCCGTGTTCCGGTTCCAGCACATCGCCGTTGCCGGTGATCGCCAGCGTCACGGTCTGGTCCGCCACCAGCATCATCGCTTCGAGTTTCCTGAGGTAGCGGTCGGTGCGCCAGTCCTTGGCAAGTTCCACGGCCGCACGCGTCAGCTGATCGGGGTACTGCTCGAGCTTGGCTTCAAGCCGCTCGAGAAGGGTGAACGCGTCGGCTGTAGCACCGGCAAATCCGGCAATCACGTTGTTGTCCTTGCCAATGCGGCGAACCTTGCGCGCATTGCCCTTCATCACCGTCTGCCCAAGACTGACCTGACCGTCACCGGCCATAACCACCTGCGCGCCCTTGCGCACGGTGATGATTGTGGTTGCGTGCATCTGGCCAAAGGGATTGTGCTCGCCCATGGGACATCCTTTCCTGCAAGCGGCGCCAAGGGCCGCAATATAATGAGGTCAGCCCTATGTAAGTGTCTCGGGGACGAATGCAAACCGGCCTGAGGCGCTTCCGCTCGATGACGCCGGCCAAAGCCGTTCTGGATATTTCGATTGCAGACTGATATTGAGCGCTCGAAAGTACCATTCGGAGACGACTGATGGCCACCACCGAAAACGCGCGCACAGCCAGTGTTGCCCGCAAGACCAACGAAACCGATATATCCGTTTCCCTGTCAGTTGACGGAACCGGCACCGGATCCATTTCGACAGGCGTTGGCTTTTTCGATCACATGCTGGAGCAACTGTCGCGGCATTCGCTGATCGACATGGACATCAAGGCCAAGGGCGATCTGCATATTGACGATCACCACACGGTTGAAGACACCGGCATTGCCATCGGCCAGGCCCTGGCCAAGGCCCTGGGTGACCGCAAGGGCATCAATCGCTATGCCTCGCTGGATCTGGCCATGGACGAAACCCTGACCCGGGCCGCGATCGACATTTCCGGCCGGCCGTTTCTGGTCTGGGACGTGACTTTCACTTCGCCGAAGATCGGCAGCTTCGACACCGAGCTGGTTCGTGAATTCTTCCAGGCGCTGGCCCAGCACGGCGGCATTACCCTGCATGTCAGCAATATCTATGGCGCCAACAATCACCATATCGCCGAGACCTGCTTCAAGGCCGTGGCCCGCGTGCTGCGCGTTGCCTGTGAGGTTGATCCACGGCAGAAGGACCGGATCCCTTCAACCAAGGGCTCGCTGGCCTGAATCCTTCCGGGGAGCAAGGCTTATCGGAGAAAACCGCAATGACTGCCTATCTTGTTCTGGCCAGCCCTGGCGCACAGATACCGGACGAGCGTTCGGTGGTGATCGCTGACCGCTTTGCGCCATTAGCCTTCATTGCTCCGGTTATCTGGCTCCTGTTCAACCGCTTGTGGCTGGAAGCCTTTGCCGCAGTTCTCGTCACAGCCGCAGCGACCGCTCTTGCCAGCGCGGGCGGCCAGCCTGCTCTGGGGATTGCGCTTGATCTGGCGCTGTCGCTGATCACGGCGCTGGAAGGCCGTGGCTGGCGTGCGGCAGCGCTTCAGCGCCGCGGCTGGCGTCTGGTCGATGTGATCGAGACCGATGATTCCGATGTGGCTTTCGACATCCACGCGCGGCAGTCCCTCAAGGACAGCAACGTCCCGGCGCCCTCACATGCCAAACCCAATCGCCCGCCATTGATCCTGGGCCGCCAGCCCGGCAGGGAACATGGCTCCATCGGCCTCGTGCCGGTTGAAAGGAACTGAACCTGATGAAGGTTGTTATCGTTGATTACGGCTCGGGCAATCTCCGCTCGGCCCTCAAGGCGTTTGAACGCGCCGCGCGCGAAGCCGGCGTGACTGCTGCCATCTCTCTCAGCGCCGATGCCGATCATGTCGCCAAGGCCGACCGGGTGGTGCTGCCGGGTGTGGGCGCCTATGCCGATTGCCGTGCCGGGCTCGATGCCATCGACGGCATGGATGCCGCTTTGCGGCACGCTGTCGAAGACAAGGCCCGGCCATTTCTGGGAATCTGCGTTGGCATGCAGCTGATGTCGAGCCGCGGGCTTGAGAAAACAACCACTGAGGGCTTTGGCTGGATCCCCGGCGATGTGGTCGAAATCAAGCCTTCGAATCCGGCTTTGAAAATCCCCCAGATCGGCTGGAACACGCTGGATCTGAAGACCGGACACCCGTTGTTTGACGGCATCCCGACAGGACCGGACGGGCTGCACGCCTATTTCGTTCACTCCTATCAATTGGCGGCGAACAATCCGGATGACGTGATTGCCATGACCGATTACGGCGGGCCTGTGACGGCTGTCGTGGCTCACGGCAATAAGGCCGGCACCCAGTTCCACCCGGAAAAGAGCCAGACGCTGGGTCTGGCCCTGATCGCCAATTTCCTCAAATGGAAGCCCTGACATGATCCTGTTCCCCGCAATCGATCTCAAAGACGGCCAGTGCGTGCGGCTCAAGCTGGGCGAAATGGACTCGGCCACAGTCTACAATGAAGATCCGGCAGCCCAGGCCCGCGCCTTCGAAGAGCAGGGCTTTGAATGGCTGCATGTGGTCGATCTCAACGGCGCGTTTGAAGGCCAGTCCGTCAACGGCGCTGCCGTTGAGGCGATCCTCAAGGCCACCAAGAATCCCGTCCAGCTTGGCGGCGGCATCCGCACGCTGGCCCATATCGAAGCCTGGCTCGACAAGGGCCTGGCCCGGGTGATTCTCGGCACCATCGCGGTGCGCGATCCGGACCTGGTGCGCGAAGCCTGCAAGCTGTTTCCCGGCCGCGTCGCTGTCGGCATTGATGCCAAGGGCGGCAAGGTCGCCGTCGAGGGCTGGGCTGAAGCCTCCGAGCTCGGCGTGATTGAACTGGCGCAACGCTTCGAGGGCGCAGGCGTTGCCGCCATCATCTACACCGACATCGACCGCGACGGTGTTCTGACCGGCATCAACTGGGAATCGACCATCGAACTGGCCGATGCGGTTTCGATCCCGGTGATAGCGTCAGGCGGTCTCGCCTCGATCGCCGACATCGTGCGCATGAAGATGCCCGATGCGGCAAGCCTCGAAGGCGCGATCTCCGGCCGTGCGCTCTATGACGGCCGCATCGATCCGGCGGAAGCGCTGGGTATCTTGAACGGCACACTCGCTGTCGAAGCTACGAAATTTGAGGAAGCCGACCGCTCATGACCCTGAAATCCCGTGTCATCCCCTGTCTGGACGTCAAGGACAGCCCGCGTGCACCGCAGCGGCTTGGCCGCGAGGACGCGCAAACATCGAAGGCGGTCGTCCGATGCTGAAATCCCGCGTTATTCCATGCCTGGACGTCAAGGACGGCCGCGTCGTCAAGGGCGTCAATTTTGTCGATCTGATCGATGCCGGCGATCCGGTGGAAGCCGCCCAGGCCTATGATGCGGCGGGTGCGGACGAGCTCTGCTTTCTCGACATCACCGCCTCATCCGACAACCGCGAGACCATCTTCGACGTTGTAGCGCAAACGGCGGAGCATTGCTTCATGCCGCTGACCGTCGGCGGCGGGGTCCGAACCGTGGCCGATATCCGCAAATTGCTGCTGTCGGGCGCTGACAAGGTCTCGATCAATTCGGCGGCGGTCAAGAACCCGGATTTTGTTGCCCAGGCAGCCGACAAGTTCGGCAACCAGTGCATCGTGGTGTCGATTGATTCCAAGAAAGTGTCTGTCCCCGGCGAGACAGATCGCTGGGAGATCTTCACCCATGGCGGCCGCGAGCCGACCGGAATTGATGCGGTTGAGTTTGCCGTGCAGATGGTCGAGCGCGGCGCCGGCGAGCTGCTGCTCACCTCGATGGACCGTGACGGCACCAAAGCCGGCTATGATATCGCGCTGACCCGCACCATCGCCGATGCTGTGCGGGTGCCGGTGATTGCATCGGGCGGCGTCGGCAATCTCGATCACCTGGTCGAGGGCATTCGGGATGGCCACGCCACCGCCGTACTGGCAGCCTCGATTTTCCATTTTGGAACCTATACGATCAGCGAAGCCAAACACTATATGGCCAATGCCGGGCTCGACATGCGCCTGAACTGACCGGCCTGCATCGGGACACTTCCCCAGGAGACTCATCCGCAATGACCAGCTTCACACTTGCCGATCTTGAACGGATAGTCTCCGAGCGGTCCCAGGCTGATCCCGCTCAGTCCTGGACCGCAAGGCTTGTTGCCGCCGGAATGCCCAAAGCGGCCAAGAAGCTGGGCGAGGAGGCGGTCGAAACCGTGATTGCCGCAACCGCGCAGACGCGTGGCGAATTGGTCGGCGAAACCGCAGACCTTCTGTATCACCTGATGGTCGTGCTAAAGATTGCAGATATACCTCTTGATGAGGTGATGGGTGAACTCGAAGGCCGGACCGCACAATCGGGCCTTACCGAAAAGGCGAGCCGTACGGCGGAGTGAGCATGGACCAGACCACTATCCAACCGGCCCCCCTTGATCATTTTAAAGGCGACGAGTTTTCGCCTTACCGCTTTTTCACCGCCGACAATTGGGCAGAATTCCGCGCCGATACGCCGATGACCCTGACCGAGGACGAGGTCCGCCGGCTCAGGTCCCTCAATGATCCGGTCAATCTCGACGAGGTGCGGCGGATCTATCTGTCGCTGTCGCGTCTGCTGTCGGCGCATGTGGAATCCTCGCAATTGCTGTTCGAGCAGCGCAAGCGCTTCCTCAATCTGTCTGGTATTGCGAAAACCCCCTTCATCATTGGCATTGCAGGCTCGGTGGCGGTGGGAAAATCCACCACGGCGCGCGTTCTGGCCGAGCTTCTGAAGCGCTGGCCTTCCAGCCCGAAGGTGGATCTGGTGACAACCGACGGTTTTCTCTATCCCAATGCGGTGCTGAGGCGGGAAAACCTGATGGACCGCAAAGGCTTTCCGGAGAGCTATGATGTCGGCGCCGTACTGCGCTTTCTCTCGGGCATCAAGGCCGGCCAGCCCAATGTCCAGGCGCCGTGCTATTCTCACCTGACTTACGACGTGCTGCCCGGCGAGTTCACCACCATTGACCGGCCCGACATCCTGATCTTCGAAGGTATCAATGTTCTGCAGGTGCGGGATTTGCCCGAAGACGGCAAGATCATTCCCTTCGTGTCGGATTTCTTCGATTTCTCGATCTATATCGACGCCGAGGAGGCCGACATTCACAGATGGTATGTCGACCGCTTCATGAATCTGAGGCAGACCGCGTTCCAGAACCCGGAATCCTTCTTCCACCGCTATGCCGCTATCAAGGAGGATGCAGCCCGCGCCATCGCCGAAAGCCTGTGGCAGAACATCAACCTGAAAAACCTGCGCCAGAACATCTTGCCGACCAGGCCGCGGGCCGACCTGATTCTGCGCAAGGCACGCAATCATCTCATCGAGCAGGTGGCTCTGCGCAAATTGTGAGTTGAGAAGCCCGCATTAAAACGGAAGGCCGGCTGCATTCAGGCCGTCACCCGCCGCAAGGTCAGGTTGATGCGGCCGCCATCCTTGAGCAGTGTCGATGTGGTCGGATAAATCTTGTCCACACCGTGAAAAGCCAGCCGCCCTTCGCCACCCAGCACGACAATGTCGCCGCTTTCCAGCCGGAATGATTTGGTTGGCTGGCCGCGTTCCGTCCCGCCGATCCGGAACAGGCAGGCATCGCCAAGCGAGACAGACAGAACCGGCGCGGACAGATCGGTCTCGTCGCGGTCCTGGTGCAGCCCCATGCGGGCGCTGGTGTCATAGAAATTGATCAGGCAGGCCTGCGGCGGCGCCGGATGGCCCGAGAGCTCTTCCCACAGCTTGATCAGGCGGGAGGGGATTGCCGGCCAGGGCTTGCCGGTGACCGGATGGTGATCCTGGTAGCGGTATCCGGCTTTGTCGGTGAGCCAGCCGAGGTCACCGCAATTGGTCATCCGGACGCTCAACGGCTTGCCGCTTCGCGGCATTTCCGGGCGATACAGTGGTGCCTCACTGACCACCGCCCGGATATCGTCGACCAGCGACTTTTGTTCATCGCGATCAAGATGGCCGGGAATGTGGCGAACGCCTCTGGGCAGAACGAACATGTCCGGCTCTCATGATCAGCTGCCCGTATCAGGCGGTTTCGATATCGGGAATGCGCAACACCTGGCCCGGATAGATCTTGTCGGGGTCCGACAGCATTGGCTTGTTGGCTTCAAATATCACGGTGTATTTCGAGCCCTTGCCCTTGCCGTAAGCCGCCTCGGCGACTTTCCAGAGATTGTCACCCTTTTCAACCGTGTGGAAGCGCGGTGTCTTGGCCGGCGTCGAAGCCTTGACCAGTTCGGTCATGTCGGTTGTGCCAAGCGACAGGCCGGACTCGGGCAACACCACCTTGAGCTCGGATGCCTCGACCTTGGAAATGCCGAGCGTATTGCCGACAGCCACGATGGCTTTTTCGAAGATCGACTGGTCTTCGACCACCCCCGAGAGAACGATCTTGTCGCCGTCGACCTTCACATCAACCTTGTCGGTGCCGAGCTTGTGTGAATCCAGTTCCTTTTTCACCGCATCGGCATCAGGTGCGTCGTCATCGCCGCCAATGCCGAGTTTCTTGCCTGCTGACTTGATGAAATCAAAAATACCCATTGGTTGTCGTCTCCCGAGTGAATGGTGCGCAACTTAACCATGCGCGCTCAGATGTGCCAACCAAAAAGCTTTCGCTAATCTAGTCTTCGGTAACCTTGCCGCGGGCCTTTTTGATTTGACCGCGGCCGGTTTTGGCGGCCAGACGGCGCTCGACCGAGCCTCTGGTCGGTCTCGTCTTGCGCCGCGGCGGCGGCGGCGGCTCCGAAGCCTGATTGATCAGCTCCACCAGCCTGTCGCGGGCATCGGCACGGTTGCGCTCCTGGGTCCGGAACCGGTTGGCCTCGATGATGATGACGCCATCCTTGGAAACCCGGCTGCCGCCGAGCTTCAGGGCATTTCTTTTCACCCGTTCGGGGAGCGAGGGGGAATTGCGGATGTCAAAGCGCAATTGCACCGCGGTTGCCACCTTATTGACGTTCTGCCCGCCTGGGCCAGAAGCGCGGATGAAACTCTCGCTCAGTTCCCAGCCGGCGATGACAATATCCCGGGCCGCATGGAGAGGGTCGGCACTCATGACGCTGTCTTCCAGAACAGCACTTCGTCCTCGGTCTTGCGGCTGATCGCCGGAACCCGTGCATTTTCGGCCGGATGCCCGGCCACCAGCAACACAAACGGCTTTTCATTATCGGGCCGGTCGCAGATCCGGTTGAGAAATCCCATCGGGGAGGGTGTGTGTGTCAGCGTTGCCAGTCCCGCCGCATGCAGGCTGGCAATCAGCAGGCCGATGGCGATGGAGACTGATTCGGGCACATAATAATGTTTGACCTTGCGCCCTTGTGCATCCGTGCCCCAGCGCTGGCCGAAGATGACTATCAGCCAGGGTGCGGTTTCCAGAAACGGCTTGTCGGCATCGGTGCCCAGATGCGCCAGCGCGCCGAGCCATTCCTCACCGGCCCGGCCGTCATAAAACGCCCGCTCTTCCTCTTCCGCAGCCAGCCTGATGGCGCGTTTGGTCTCGGGATCGCTGATGGCAACAAAGCTCCACGGTTGCTGGTTGGCCCCCGAGGGTGCCGTGGCGGCTGTCCGGACAGCGAGCCGGATGATCTCCGGATCCACCGGATCAGCGGAGAAATCCCGGACCGTGCGGCGCGCCTGCATCAGCTCAAAGAATTTTTGCGCCTCGGCCTGCATTTCGGCATCGGTTTTCCGGTCAAGCGCAAGCGCAACAGTATCGGCCATGGCGGAATGCTCCTTCCCGGGTTTGAACCTGCAGAAAATGCGCGACCGGCCCCGTTGGGTCAACGGGGCCGGTCAAAGATCGCACAAATGAGTGGAGACGTTACTCCGCGGCAGCCTTGAAGCCGGGCGCTGCATCAAGCACCGAACCATCGACATGGGCTTCGAACTTGGCAAAATTCTCGATGAACATCCCGACCAGGCGGCTGGCTGCTGCATCATAGGCATTCTTGTCGGCCCAGGTCGAGCGCGGATCAAGGATCGCACTGTCGACGCCGTCAACGGACACCGGTACCGCAAAGCCGAAATTGTGATCAATGCGGAAATCGGCGCTGTCCAGAGACCCGTCCAGCGCGCCGCTGAGCAGGGCCCGGGTGGCCTTGATCGGCATCCGCTGGCCTTCGCCATAGGCGCCACCGGTCCAGCCGGTGTTGACCAGCCAGCAATTGACCTTGTGGTCATTGATCAGCCGGCGCAGAAGATCGCCATATTCCGAAGGATGCCGCGGCATGAACGGTGCGCCGAAACAGGTCGAGAATGTTGCTTCCGGCTCGGTCACGCCCTTTTCGGTGCCCGCCACCTTCGCGGTGTAGCCCGACAGGAAGTGATACATCGCCTGTTCCGGCGTCAGCTTGGCGATCGGAGGCATCACGCCAAAGGCATCTGCCGTCAGCATGATGATGTTGAGCGGATGGCCCGAACGGCCGGTCTCGCTGGCGTTCGGAATGAAATGCAACGGATAGGCGCAGCGGGTGTTTTCGGTCAGCGAGGCGTCGTCAAAGTCGGGAATCCGCTGCTCATCCAGCACGACGTTTTCCAGAACCGTGCCGAAGCGTTCGGTGGTGCCAAAGATTTCCGGTTCCGCTTCGCGCGACAGCCGGATGGTCTTGGCATAACAGCCGCCCTCGAAATTGAACACGCCGTGTTCGCCCCAGCCATGCTCGTCATCGCCGATCAGCGTGCGCTTCGGGTCTGCGGACAGGGTGGTCTTGCCGGTTCCCGAAAGACCGAAGAACACCGCCGTGTCGCCCTCGGGGCCGACATTGGCCGAGCAGTGCATCGGCATTACGCCCCTGGCGGGCAACAGATAGTTGAGCGCCGTGAACACCGATTTTTTCATTTCGCCGGCATAGGACGTGCCTCCGATCAGAACCAGCTTGCGCTCCAGGTCGACTGCGATGACCGTCTCGGAACGGCAGCCATGGCGGTCCGGATCGGCACGGAACGACGGCAGGTTGATGATGGTCAGCGCCGGCATGTACTCTGCAAGAGTTGCGCGATCCGGACGGATCAGCAGGTTGCGGATGAACAGCGCGTGCCAGGCATACTCGGTCACGACCCGGGAATTGAGCGCGTTTTCTTCATCCGCGCCACCGACGAGATCCTGAACGAACAGGTCCCGGTCCTTGGCATGCGCCACCATGTCGGCATGAAGCGTTTCGAAAGCTTCCGGTGTCATCGGCTTGTTGTTGTCCCACCAGATCTGGCTGTCGGTGGTGGCGTCGCGAACCACGAACTTGTCCTTGGCCGAGCGTCCGGTGTGCTGGCCTGTCAGTGCGCGCAGCGCGCCATGAGCTGTCAGCGTTGCTTCGCCGCCTGCCACGGCCAGTTCGATCAACTCCGCCTCGCTGCTGTTATATCGCACAGTGCCTGTGGTGTTCAGGCCGCACTGGCCAATTCCGGCGGACGGATTACGCACTCCCAAATCCTTACTCATGTCGGATTCCTTTTCGTACTAGCGCGGGACAGGTTCAAATTTCGCCGGACCATAGGGAGAGGAATTTTAAAAAACAACAAGCAATTGGAAGATTAGTGAATGAAATCAGAGTATTAATCGATTTAAAAAAATGTGCACTTGTTTAAATCGTTTCAATTGGCCGTGGCGGCTTACCTGGCTGGCAATGAGGGAATGACTTGAGATTGGAACTGTGCCACATTTTGTTCTCACTTTATCCCCATGGACGTGACGACGGGATCTGGAAATGACGCTTACAAGCGGCGTATCCGGAGAAGCGGGGGCACTTCCTGGAGATGTGCAAGACGATGATGGAGACGACAGACATGCAGACAATCGCGCTCGTCGACGACGACCGCAACATCCTTACCTCGGTTTCGATCGCACTCGAAGCAGAAGGGTATCGTGTTGAAACCTACACCGACGGCGCCTCCGCATTGGACGGACTGCAGGCCCGTCCTCCGCAGCTTGCTATTTTCGATATCAAGATGCCGCGCATGGACGGCATGGAGCTTCTGCGCCGGTTGCGCCAGAAATCCGATATTCCGGTGATCTTTCTCACATCCAAGGATGAAGAGATCGATGAGCTGTTCGGCCTCAAGATGGGTGCTGACGATTTCATCACCAAACCCTTCTCGCAGCGGCTTCTGGTCGAACGGGTCAAGGCGGTGTTGCGCCGCGCCGCCAACCGCGAAGCGGCAGCCGCCGCGCCGGGGCGGGCCGATGCTGCGCCGACCAAATCGCTGGAGCGCGGTAGCCTGATCATGGACCAGGAGCGTCATACCTGTACCTGGAAGAACGAGCCGGTGACGCTGACGGTGACTGAATTCCTGATCCTGCAGTCGCTCGCGCAGCGGCCCGGCGTGGTCAAGAGCCGGGACGCGCTGATGGATGCGGCCTACGATGAACAGGTCTATGTTGATGACCGCACCATTGACAGCCACATCAAGCGTCTGCGCAAGAAGTTCAAGATGGTCGATGATGATTTCGACATGATCGAAACCCTTTACGGGGTGGGTTACCGGTTCAAGGAAGCGGCATGACGAGTGCATGCCGCGATCAATATATTCGATTGACCGGTAACCTGAATGCATCATTTCGACGTGCTGCAGTTACCATTGCGCATCCAGCTGGATGCGCGGCGCTGTAGCGCATCCTCCAAAACAGGCAGCGGGATCTGGCAAAAAGCGCACATGGCGATTGAAACTGAGGACAATGCGGACGGCAAGGACACGTCTGCTTCCGATATCCGGACCCTGACAAGCTGGGCGCACCCGGTCAAGCTGGTGCGCCGGCTGTTCGGGCACCTCATCTTTTCGAGCCTGACCCGCCGCATTCTGTTTCTCAATCTTGCAGCGCTGATCGTTCTGGTGTCGGGCATTCTCTATCTCAATCAGTTCCGGGAAGGCCTGATTGACGCCCGGGTTGAGAGCCTTTTGACCCAGGGGGAGATCATCGCCGGGGCTGTTGCGGCGTCGGCGTCGGTGGATACCAACTCGATCACCATCGATCCTGAAAAGCTGCTTGAGCTGCAGGCGGGACAGAGCATCTC
Source organism: Hoeflea sp. (assembly GCA_048261205.1). GTDB lineage: Bacteria > Pseudomonadota > Alphaproteobacteria > Rhizobiales > Rhizobiaceae > Hoeflea. The sequence continues at coordinate 238,698 of JBLXGF010000004.1, read as the reverse complement.
GCCGACCAATTCGAACGAGAACCTGGATTTTCCCATCAATCCGGAACGCATCGCTCCGGTGCTGCGCCGGCTGATTTCACCAACCCGGACCCGCGCCCGTATCTATGATGACGACGCAAGCCTGATTCTCGATTCACGTTACCTCTATTCCTCCGGCCAGGTGCTTCGCTATGACCTGCCGCCAGCGGAACTGGTGGATCCCGGCTGGACCGAAATGGTGACAACCTGGTTCAATCGCTTTTTCCAGCGCCGCGATCTGCCGCTCTACAAGGAGCCGCCGGGCGCTGATGGCTCGATCTATCCGGAAGTGATGAATGCGCTGACCGGCGGACGCGGCGCGGTGGTCCGTGTGACCGAGAAGGGCGAATTGATTGTGTCCGTCGCGGTGCCGGTTCAGCGCTTCCGGGCGGTGCTCGGGGTTCTGCTCCTGTCCACCCAGGCCGGTGATATCGACAAGATTGTCCATGCCGAGCGCATGGCCATTTTCAGGGTCTTCGGCGTGGCGGCCATGGTCAATATCGTGCTGTCCCTGCTGCTCGCCAGCACCATCGCCACTCCGCTCAGGCGACTGTCGGCCGCTGCGGTCCGGGTGCGCCGCGGTGCCCGTGTGCGCGAGGAAATTCCTGATTTTTCCGACAGGCAGGATGAGATCGGCAATCTATCGGTGGCGCTGCGCGGCATGACCAACGCGCTGTATGACCGGATTGCCGCCATCGAAAGTTTCGCAGCCGATGTCAGCCATGAGCTCAAGAACCCGCTCACCTCGCTGCGCAGCGCCGTCGAAACCCTGCCGCTGGCGCGCAATGAGCATTCCCGCCAGCGCTTGATGGATGTTATTCAGCACGATGTCCGCCGCATGGACCGGCTGATCAGCGATATCTCCGACGCCTCGCGGCTTGATGCCGAGCTGGCCCGCCAGGATGGTGTGACAGTCGACATGAAGAAACTCCTGACCGAACTTGTCGACATTGCCCGGCAGATTCGCGCCGGAGGCAAGGAAGTCGCCATCGAGCTGAAGGTCGACAAGCGCAATACGGGAAAATCCGCATTCACCGTGCTTGGCCATGATCTGAGGCTGGGCCAGGTTGTCACCAATCTGATCGAGAATGCCCGCTCCTTTGTGCCCGAAACCGGTGGCCGTATCACCATCCACCTTCGCCGCCGCCGCGGCATGGTTCAGGTCGTAATCGAGGACAATGGACCGGGCATCCGCGCCGAAGTGATCGAACGGGTGTTCGAGCGGTTTTACACGGACCGGCCGGATGGCGAGGATTTCGGCCAGAATTCCGGTCTTGGGCTTTCCATCAGCCGTCAGATCATTGAAGCCCATAACGGCAGCCTCACCGCCGAGAATATTGCCGGTGATGAGCCAGGGACATGGCGGGGCGCCCGGTTCATCATCGAATTGCCCGCCGAAATCCAATGACAGACATCTCCCTTGCGGCCGGCCAATCCATTCACGCGACATCGATAGTCGTCGGACAGACCGGACTTCTGTTTCTCGGACCTTCCGGGGCGGGAAAAACCGGAGCCGCCTTCGCCTGCCTGTCCGAGGCGGCAGCACTTGGCTGGAATGCCGCCCTGATTGCCGATGACCAGACCATTCTCACCGTTCATGGCGATCGCTGCATAGCATCATGCCCGGAGCCGATAAGAGGTCTTCTGGAACTGCGTGGAACCGGAATTGTCCGCTTTCGCCGGATCGACCGGGCTGTCATGCAATGTGCGGTCATGCTGAGCCAACCGTCCTCCGGGTCCCGTCTTCCGCCCGAATCTGAAACCTTTTCGTGCAATGGCGCATCGATGCCCCTTATGCGTCTGTGGCACGATGGCGCAGTCAGCCCGCTCTCATACCTGCGCGCCGCCCGCCCTGAGCTGTTTTTAGGCTGATCTGGAGAGGTGAAAGGCAGTTTGCCACTTTTGTGACGTTTTTTGGCTTGAACTTCGCCTGCTTCTGTCCAAGATGAAATCTCAAAAATGTTCGCGGCTGCGAAGCAATTGGCATGGCTTGGTCAAAATTCGCGCAGGCCGAATGCTGCTGGAGGCAAAATGATCGGATTGGTGCTTGTCACCCATGGCAAGCTCGCGGAAGAGTTCAGGCATGCGCTGGAGCATGTTGTCGGACCGCAAACCGCTCTTGAAACCGTCTGCATCGGCCCGGAAGATGATATGGATCAGCGGCGGCTGGACATTGTCGGTGCGGTATCGCGGGTCGAATCTGGCCATGGCGTGATCATTCTGACCGACATGTTTGGCGGTACGCCCTCGAATCTGTCCATCTCCGTCATGGATTCAGGCCGCATTGAAGTGATTGCCGGCGTCAATCTGCCGATGCTGATCAAACTGGCCGGCGTCCGCGGCGGCAACGACATGGCCAAGGCCTTGGCCGACGCGCAGGATGCGGGACGCAAATACATCAATGTTGCAAGCCGTCTGCTGTCTGGCAAATGACGTCTGGTTCCCCAGTTCAGTCCCGGTCGTTGAAGATCATCAACAAGCGTGGCCTGCATGCCCGCGCTTCGGCACGCTTTGTGCAGACCGCCGGAGGCTTTGATGCCGTGGTGCGGGTCACGCGTGAAGGCTCGACGGTCGGCGGCACATCGATCATGGGTCTGATGATGCTCGCTGCGAGCACCGGTTGCTCGATTGCAGTCGAAGCCGAAGGCCGTCAGGCCGAAGAAGTATTGGACGCGCTTGAGGCACTGATCGCCGATCGATTCGGCGAAGAAGTCTAGATATTCCCACATAAAGACATCTTTATATCGTATTGCCAGCATGAGCGATACCTGCTATGGCAGCGCCATGCAATCCAGCCTGTCCCGGCTGGATCTCAGAACCTTTGGAAAATCATATGACCGCCAACCAGGATTATGTCGTCGCCAATATCGAGCTGGCCGATTTTGGCCGCAAGGAACTTGATATCGCCGAAACCGAAATGCCGGGCCTGATGTCCCTGCGTGAAGAATACGGCGCGCAGAAGCCCCTCAAGGGGGCGCGCATCGTCGGTTCGCTGCACATGACCATTCAGACTGCGGTGCTGATCGAGACCTTGACTGCGCTTGGCGCCGATGTCCGCTGGGCATCCTGCAACATCTTTTCGACCCAGGACCATGCGGCAGCAGCCATCGCCAAGAGCGGCGTGCCGGTGTTTGCCGTCAAGGGCCAGACTCTTGTCGAGCACTGGGACTATCTGGATCGCTCCTTCATGTTCCCGGAAGGCGCCAACCTCATTCTTGACGATGGCGGCGACGCCACGCTCTACGTCCTTCTCGGCGCACGGGTCGAAGCCGGTGAAACCAATCTGATCGAGGTTGCTTCCTCGGAAGAAGAAGAAGCCATCTTCGCCCAGATTAAGAAGCGCATGAAGCAAAGCCCGGGCTGGTTCACCAAGACCCGCGACGCCATCAAGGGCGTTTCGGAGGAGACCACCACTGGTGTGCACCGTCTTTATGACCTGCAGAAGAAGGGCCTGCTGCCGTTCCCGGCCTTCAACGTCAATGACTCGGTCACCAAGTCGAAATTCGACAACAAATATGGCTGCAAGGAAAGCCTGGTTGACGGTATCCGCCGCGCCACCGATACCATGATGGCCGGCAAGGTTGCCGTTGTCTGCGGTTACGGCGACGTCGGCAAGGGGTCGGCTGCATCGCTGCGCGGCGCCGGCGCCCGCGTCAAGGTGACCGAAGTCGATCCGATCTGCGCGCTTCAGGCGGCAATGGATGGCTTCGAGGTTGTCCTGCTTGAAGACGTCGTCAGTTCGGCAGACATCTTTGTCACCACCACCGGCAACAAGGATGTGATCCGCCTCGAGCATATGCGTGAGATGAAGGATATGGCCATCGTCGGCAACATCGGCCATTTCGACAATGAAATTCAGGTCGCTGCGCTGAAGAACCACAAATGGACCAACATCAAGGACCAGGTCGACATGATCGAGATGCCGTCAGGCAATCGCATGATCCTGTTGAGCCAGGGCCGTCTGCTCAATCTCGGTAACGCAACCGGTCACCCGAGCTTCGTCATGTCGGCTTCCTTCACCAACCAGGTGCTGGCGCAGATGGAAATCTGGATGAAGGGCGCTGAATACAAGAACGAGGTCTATGTGCTGCCCAAGCATCTCGATGAGAAGGTGGCGCGTCTGCATTTGGACAAGATTGGCGCCAAACTGACCCAGCTCAAGGCCGACCAGGCAGATTATATTGGCGTGACCGTTGAAGGTCCGTTCAAGCCGGAACACTACAGGTACTGATTTTTCAATCGATACCCACAAGATATTGAAACCGCGTCCTTGACAAAAAGGGCGCGGTTTCTTTTTGCGCATCGTCCTCTTCACCGTGATTCGCGAAACAGGTATGTTTTTAGCCAATGATTCGTTTTCGCGTTGTGGCGGCGCAGGCAACGAATCGGCCAACGGATTGGCAATGTCTGTCAGACAGACCACGAGGGGACTGAGACATGCCGGTGAAGACAGATTCACTTGGGTGCAAGCGGCGATTTGGACTTACCCGGACGGTATTCAAAGGTCTCGGCCGGTTCCGGCGCAAGGTCTTGACTGGCACTGCACTGCTCAGTGGCGGCCTGCTGGTCTCGGCACTCCCCGTTCTGGCCCAGGCCTCGTCAGACGCGGCTCCAGCCGGCGGCTCTGTGTCCTCCCTGGAAGTTGTTAATTTCGCCATGGTCATTGGCGCTATCTCGGCGGCCATGATCTCGGCTATCTGGCTGATCCGCGAGCGCGGCAAGATCGATCTTGAAAATGTCGGCTTGCGCGCCGCTCTGGCGGATGCCAACGCAAAGATCTCGCGTCATGAAGCCCTGATTGTCGATCGGGATCGCCAGATCGTGGTCTGGGATGGTGTCGGGCTGCCTGCCGAAGTGCTCGGACAACTCTCCGCCGAAACCGGCGCGCCGCAAAAACAGAGCGATTTCCTTGCCTTTGGCCGTTGGCTCGAGCCACGGTCGGCCGCCGCCCTCGATGAAGCCATCGACCGGCTGCGCGCCCAGGCCGAACGCTTCGACATGATTGTCGAGACCACCCGCAGCCATGTTATCGAGGCGCAGGGCCGTGTTTCCGGCGGCCGCGCCTTTGTCCGTTTCGTCACACTTTCCGGCGTTCGCGCCGAACTCGCCGAACTCACCACCGAACGCAACCGCTTGCTCAGCTCGCTCGATACGTTTCAGGCCTTGCTGGATATCATCGATATGCCGGTCTGGCTGCGTGGACCCGACTCGAAACTTGTCTGGGTCAACAATGCCTATGCGCAGGCCGTTGAGGCTGAAGACCGGCAGGATGCGCTGACGCGGGGGCTGGAACTGCTTGGAACCGCAGCGCGGGAACGGGTTCGCGCCGAGGCAACGCCGGAACGGCCCTTCCTGGACAAGGTCTCGACGGTCATCCATGGCCATCGCCGCTTCTTTGAGGTTGCAGACGCCAAGACCTCCTCCGGCACGGCCGGGCTGGCGCTGGATGTGTCGATTGAGGAAGATCTTCGCCAGGAACTCAAGCGCACCATCCAGAGCCACGCCGAAACGCTGGATCACCTGGCCACGCCGGTGGCGATTTTTGACCGGGATCAGCGGCTTCAGTTTCACAATCAGGCGTTTCAGCGGCTGTGGGAACTCGACACGCCGTTTCTCTCCCGCAGGCCCGACAATGGCGAGTTTCTCGAACGGCTGCGCGCCGACGGAAAACTGCCTGAACCGCATGCCTGGCGCGACTGGAAAGAGCAGATGCTCTCGGTCTACCGCTCGGTCGAGACGACGCCGCATTTGTGGCATCTTCCCGATGGCCAGACCCTCAATGTCTTCGCCAATGCCCATCCGCAGGGCGGTGTTACCTGGGTGTTCGAAAACCTGACCGAAAAAGTTGATCTGGAAACCCGCTACAACACGCTTCTCGAAGCACAGGGTGAAACCATCGATCACCTCGCCGAGGGCGTCGGCGTGTTCGGGCCGGACGGCAAGATCCGTCTGTCCAACCCGTCTTTCCGCGCGCTCTGGGGTCTCACCGAGCAGCAGGTCAAGCCCGGCACCCATATCAAGCACATCGCCGAAGCCTGCGAGCCGTCTTACCGCGAGCCCGACGGCTGGAAACTGTTTGCCGGCGCAATAACCGGTTTCGACGATGAACGCCGCACCCGGGAAGGCCGTATCGAGCTGGTCACCGGGCTGATTCTGGATTACGCCATCGTGCCGCTGCCCAATGGGCAGACCATGATCGCCTTCGTCAACGTCACCGACAGTGTCGGCGCCGAGCGCATGCTGACCGAAAAGAACGAGGCCCTGCGCAAGGCCGATGCGCTGAAGAACGATTTCGTGCAGCATGTCTCCTATGAGCTGCGCTCGCCGCTGACCAACATCATCGGTTTCACCGAATTGCTGCAGACTCCCGGCATTGGCGAGCTCAACGAGCGCCAGTCCGAATATCTCGATCACATTGCGACATCGTCGTCGGTGTTGCTCACCATCGTCAACGACATCCTCGATCTTGCCACCGTTGATGCCGGCATCATGCGGATCGACGCCGGTGTGGTGAACATCGAAGAGCTTTTTGCCGAAGCCGGCGAACAGATTGCCGACCGCCTGAAGGAAAACGGGCTGTCGCTGCAGATCGACACCGCCAATGCGCCGCGCGAAATGATCGGCGATCACCAGCGGCTCAAGCAGATTCTGTTCAAGCTGCTGATGAATGCAGCGAATTTTGCCCCTGATGGCTCTGCCGTGCGCCTGAGCTGCCGGCAGGACGATGATGCGATCTGTTTCTCGGTCACCGATTCCGGCCCGGGAATTCCCGAAAATGCCCGCAAGGATGTCTTCGCCCGCTTTGAGACCAATGGCCAGTCGGGCCGCCGCCGCGGCGCCGGACTGGGCCTGTCCATCGTCGAGAGCTTTGTCGGCCTGCACAATGGCACCGTCGCCATCGAGGCTGGCGAGGAAGGCGGGGCAACGATCATATGCCGCTTTCCGATCCAGCATACGCTGGCCCGTGATGCGGCCGAGTAACGCTTGATGAGCGCAATCCCCCTGCGCATCGAGCTCGCCAACCCGGAAGCGACGGCTCAGTTTGCCGAAGATGTCTCGCTGGCGCTCAAACCCGGTGATTGCCTCTGTCTGTCGGGTGATCTCGGCGCCGGAAAATCGACCTTCGCCCGGTCGCTGATCCGCGCCATTGCCGATGATCCGGAGCTCGACGCGCCGAGCCCGACCTTCACGCTGGTGCAGAGCTATCAATTGCGCCTGCCGATCGCGCATATGGATCTCTACCGCATCGGATCACCCGATGAACTCGATGAGCTGGGCCTGGATGATGCGCTGGCCGAAGGTGCGGCGCTGATCGAATGGCCGGAAAAGGCACTTGAGCTGTTGCCTGAGGACCGGGTGATGCTGCGGTTTGACGGGACCGGCGACAGCCGCACCGTGACGCTGTCTGGCCCGGAAGCCTTTCTTTCCCGTCTTGAACGATCCCGCGCCGCCCGGGCGTTCCTTGAGAAAACCTGTTCGGCCCCGGTCGTCCGGCGTCATTTGCAGGGCGATGCGTCCACCCGCTCCTATGAGACGATCCGTCCTCAGGATCAGGAACCGCTCATCTTGATGAACGCGGCGCGCCAGCCCGATGGCCCGCCGGTTCGTGACGGCTTGCCCTATTCGCAGATTGCCCATCTCGCCGAGGATGTCGTTCCGTTTGTCGCCATTGCCCGCTGGCTGCGCGCGCAAGGTTTTGCCGCCCCCGAAATTCTCGCCGAGGATCTCGATCAGGGTTTTCTGTTGATTGAAAACCTTGGCTCCGACGGCATCCTTGATGCGGATGGCAAACCGGATCCGGACCGCTACGGGGTCGCGATTGACTGTCTGGCCGTGCTGCATGGCAAACCGCTTCCCGGCCCACTGCCGGTAGGCGGCGGATTGCATCATGTGCCGGCTTACGATGCCCGCGCCATGCAGATCGAGGTGGAGCTGCTGACCGACTGGTACCTGCCCTTCAAGCGCGGCACACCGGTGCCCGATGCGGAACGGCAGGAATATATCGAGCTGTGGCGCGCGCTGTTTGCCGACCTGCTGGGAGCCGAAAAATCGCTGGTCCTGCGCGATTATCATTCGCCCAACCTTATCTGGCGCGCGGAGAAAACTGGATTGGACCGGCTCGGCATCATCGATTTTCAGGACGCGATGATCGGCCCGTCGGCTTACGACGTGGCCTCCCTGTGCCAGGACGCCCGGGTCACGGTTGATCAGGAACTGGCCGGTCAGCTGCTCGATCGCTATGTCATGGCCCGCCAAGCCGGTGATCCTGATTTTGACGAAGCCGGTTTCCGCAAGGCCTACGCCATCATGGCGGCCCAGCGTGCAGCCAAGATCCTCGGAATCTTCGTCCGGCTCAAGCAACGTGACGGCAAAGCCGGATATTTGCGGCATTTGCCGCGAATCGAGGCCTATATCGCGGCTTCCCTGCAACATCCGGTGTTGCAACCCTTGCGCTTCTGGTTCGCAAAGGCTGGTATCGGCCAAAGCGAATCATAAACCGGAACCGCCGAGCTGATGACCATCAAGACCGCCATGATCCTTGCCGCGGGGCTTGGCACCCGTATGCGCCCGATCACCGACACCCGGCCCAAGCCGCTGGTTGAAGTGGCAGGAAAGCCGCTGATTGCCTATGGCCTGGAAGCGCTCGCCCGTGCCGGAGTGAACCACGGTGTCGTCAATGTGCATTATCTCGCGCCGCCTCTGATCGACTGGCTGTCAGAACAATCCGGGATGACCATCGAGATTTCCGATGAAACCGCGCAATTGCTCGATTCGGGCGGCGGCATCGTCAAGGCCCTGCCGATGCTCGGATCCGAACCGTTTCTGGTGCTTAACGCCGATACCTTCTGGCTTGAGGAGCCCGGCAGCGAGACCGACAACCTGACCCGCATGAAGGATCGTTTCGATTCCGAATCAATGGATATCCTGCTGATGACCGCCCGGCTCGACCAGGCCACGGGACACACCGGCGCCGGTGATTTCAACATCGCCGAAGATGGCCGGCTGACGCGCTACAAGGGCCAAGGCGATCCGGTCATCTATGCCGGTGCGATTGTGCTTCATCCGCGCATCTTCAAAGGCATCACCGAACCGAAATTTTCCCTCAACCGCTGTTTCGATGCGGCCGAAAGCCAGGGCCGCCTGTTTGGTCTGCCGATGCGGGGCCATTGGCTCACCGTGGGAACGCCCGAAGCCATCGGCGAGGCGGAAGCTGCCCGCGCCGCCTATTTCGGCGAACCGGTCCAGTGAGCCAGGTCTCACCCCGCATCGTCACGATCCCGCCCGGCGTGGATTTCCTGGCCACGCTCGCCGCTCAGATCATCGAAGGCGGGCTGGTGCCGGGACTGGCTTATAAAGCCGGCAATCCGCTTTCGCTGGCCGGCGCCACAATCTTTGTGCCCACCCGCCGCGCGGCCCGCGTGCTGCGCTCCGAACTGACCGATCTGATCGGCAAGGGATCGGCAATCCTGCCGTCCATCCGTCCCTTGGGCGAAACCGATGATGATGCGGGCTTCTTTGATTCCGCCGATCCCGAAACGCTGGCGCTTGATCCGCCCATTCCGCAGACAGCGGCGACATTGCGTCTTGCCGATCTGGTGTTGGCCTGGAAGCAGGCCCTGCCGCAGACCGTCAAGGATCATCTCGGCGGCGTACCACTGGTCGCTCCCGCCAATCCGGCGGATGCGATCTGGCTGGGCCGCGCCCTGTCCGATCTGATCCAGGCGGTGGAAAGCGAAGAATGCGATTTCGCCGGGCTCGACACGGTGGCCGATGCCGATCTGCAGCAATGGTGGCAGCTGACGGCCGAGTTTCTCAGGATAGCGCGTGAGTTCTGGCCGTCACTGCTGCAAGAAATTCACCGCTCCAGTCCAGCCCGGCATCACAATGCGATGCTGGATGTCTTTACCCGCAGCCTCGCAGCCTCTCCTGCTGACCGTCCGGTCATCGTTGCCGGATCGACCGGCACCAGGCCATCGACCGCCCGGCTGATTGCCACCGTGGCCAGGCTTCCGCACGGGGCCGTGGTGCTTCCCGGCCTCGACCACGCCATGCGGCCGGCCCATTGGCAGGCCCTGGCGGATGCAGCAATCACCCGGCAATCGCCCGATGGCCGCAATCTGGTCGATGTCGCCATCCGCAGCCATCCGCAATATGGCCTTCTCAGCCTGCTTGAGACATGCGGTGTTGAAACCGAACGGCTTGAAGAGATTCCCGAAATCGGCGGCCTCTCACCGGAGCTGGCGGCCCGCCGCACGCTGGTCTCCCACGCCCTGCTGCCGGCGATGGCCACGGAAGCATGGGGCGAGGCGGGCTTCTTGCCGGATGCGGAGGCCATCAAGCCGGGATTTGAGACCGTCAGCCTGATCGAGGCCGCCAATGAGCGTGAGGAAGCCGCTGCCCTGGCAGCTGCCATGCGCCGCGCGCTCGAGCCGCGTCCGGGCACCGCCGAGCCGACAGCGGCTCTTGTCACGCCTGACCGGAATCTGGCCCGCCGCGTCGTCACCGAACTGGCGCGCTACGGCATCGAGGCCAATGATTCGGGCGGTTCGCCATTGACCTCCAGCCTGCAGGGCGGTTTGGCGCGGCTGGTTGTGCATGTGGCCTTCGCGCCGGGCGATCCGGTGGCCATCGCCGCCCTGATCAAGCATCCGCTGGCGCGCTTCGGTCTGACCCGGCCTGAAGCCAGGGCCCGGGCAGGCTATGTCGAGCGGATTGCGCTGCGCGGCGGCAGCGGCGGCGCCGATATTGAAGAGCTCGAGGCCCTGGTCAGGTCTCGTGACCTGGGCCGGACGGAGCGTCATACCGGGCAATGGTTGAAGCGGATCAGCGATGAGCAGGCAGAACAGGCGCGTGATTTCGCGGCCCGCGCAACCAACGCTCTCGCACCGTTGACGTCACTCCTCGTCGACCGCACAGCTTCAAATGTCACCAATCAGATCCCGATTGGCAGGCTGGCCGCGCTGACGGCCGAAGCCCTCGAACGCATTTGCGTTGATGAGACCGGCGCGTTCGATGCCTTGTGGGGCGATGAGGCCGGCGCCGATCTTGCCGCCGTGCTGCTTGAAACCCGCGACAGCGGCTCGATGCTCGCGATGACTGGCCACGAATGGCTGGGCGCGCTCGATGCGCTGATCTCCGGCCGCATGGTCAAGCCGCGCGCCGGTGGCCATCCCCGCGCCTTCATCTGGGGCGCGCTTGAGGCCCGGCTGCAGCATGTCGACACCTTGCTGATGGGCGCTCTCAACGAAGGTGTCTGGCCCCAGGCCGGGCAGGAAGATCCGTTCCTGTCGCGCTCGATGAAGGCAGCCATCGGGCTTGAACCGCCCGAACGCCGCATCGGCCAGGCTGCCCATGATTTTCAGATGGCCATGGGCGCGCCCGAAGTGGTGCTGTCGCGCTCCTTCCGCTCCGGAAAGGCCCCGACCGTTGCCTCGCGCTGGCTTCAGAGGCTCCTGGCCGTCATCGGTCCGGAACCGGCTGCCATGCTCCGGTCTCGTGGTGCGCAATTGCTCACCCACGCCCGCACACTTGATCAGGGCCAGTCAGCAAAAACCTCCCCACGGCCGGAGCCGCGCCCGCCGGAAGAGCTTCAACCAAGGAGCTACTCATTTTCCGAAGTCGGTAAACTACGCCGCGATCCCTATGCCATCTATGCAAGGCGGATTCTCGGTCTCGACCCGCTGGAGCCGTTTCTCACCGATCCCGGACCGCGCGAGCGCGGCACGCTCTACCACGAAATCCTCGAAGAATTCATTTCAAAGGCTGATCCGGCGGCGCGGACGCTGGAAACCCTCCGCCACATCGCCTCAGAGCAGTTTGCCAGGGCGAATTTGCCCGATGCCACCGCGCTGGTCTGGCGCATGCGCTTCGACAAGGCGGCCGAAGCCATCGCCGCCTGGGAAAAAGAGGCATCCAGCGGATTGGTCCGGTCGCTGGTTGAGACCCGGGCCAGCCTGGAGCTGCCGCTTGGCGGGTTGAAACTCACCGGCATGGCCGACCGGCTGGATCTGCGCCAGGACGGCAGCGTCTGGATTATCGACTACAAGACCGGTGGCACGCCCTCGCGCAAGGAGGCCCGCATCCTGCTTGACCCGCAACTGGCGCTGGAAGCCTATGCGCTGCTCAATGGCGGTTTTGCGGAAGTTGGCAAGATGCCGGTATCGGCTCTGCTTTACCTGCGCCTGACCGGCCGGGAGCCGTTTGCTGAACGCGTCGACACCGATCCTGACAAACCGGGCCGTGACGAGTTTCTTGCGCCCCAGGATCTGGCCGACAAGGCGGTCGAGGAGTTCAGCCGGCTGGTCGCCCTGCTGCGGTCCGGCAAACGCGGCTTCCTGTCGCGCGCCATCCCCCGCAGTGCACGCGATTTCGGCGGCGAATATGATCATCTGGCGCGCGTCGCCGAATGGCAGACCGCCGTTGATGCAGAGGGAGGCGACGGCGATGACGGATGATACCAGCGGGGCCATCATTTCCGACACCACCATGCGTCAGAACAGGGCGGCCACGCCGACGCTGTCGGCCTGGGTCTCGGCCAATGCCGGATCCGGCAAGACCCATGTTCTGGCCCGCCGGGTGATCCGGCTTCTGCTGCGCGGCGCACGTCCCTCGGCGATCCTGTGCCTGACCTACACCAAGGCGGCATCGGCGGAGATGTCGAACCGCATTTTCAAGACGCTCGGCGAATGGGTGCGGCTTGATGATGCGGCTCTCGCCGGCAGGATTGCCGAGCTTGAAGGCCGGCAAGCCGAGCCGCATCAGCTGGTGCGCGCCCGCCGTCTGTTTGCCACAGCCCTGGAAACACCGGGCGGTCTCAAGATCCAGACCATTCACGCCTTCTGCGAGGCGGTGCTGCACCGGTTTCCGCTGGAAGCCAACATTCCCGGCCATTTCAACGTTCTCGATGACCAGAAGGCCAACGAACTGCTGGCCGAGGCGCGCCGCCACTTGATGTCGGTGCAATCGTTTGAGAATGACCCTGATCTTGCGGCTGCCGTCACCGGCGCGCTCGATATTGGCGGCGAAGCCGGCTTCGAAAAACTGGTATCCGGGCTCTATGCGCGGCGTCGCGACTATCTCGCCTTTGACGCCAGGGCGAAGTCTTCGGCTGGCGCCGAAGCGCTGATCCGGGCAGCCCTGGACCTGTCACCGGATGAAACCGAGACCTCGCTTGTGGAAAAATCCTGGCCGCTTGAGGCGCTGCCGGTCGATTATGTGCGCGCCGTCTACGAGTTCGCCGAGTCCGCCAAATCTGCGGCAAAGGCCTACAATCTGGCCTATGGATTGCTCGCAGCCGGGTCCGAAGCAGATCCGGCCGAACGGCTGGAGCTGCTCAAACAGGTGTTCTTCACCAAATCCGGATCGCCGGCCAAGCTCGGCACCATCGCGTCAAAAACGGTGTCGGAGCGGTTTCCCGAGCTTGCCGACCGGGTTGCCGCGGCTCAGGCGCAGATCGTCGAGATCTTCGACAAGCAGGCACGGCTCAAGATGCTGTCGGCCTCCACAATGGTGTTCCATCTGGCGCGGCGTTATCTCGGTGAGTTCGAAAGACTGAAAACCCGTCAGGCCTTGCTCGATTATGACGATCTGATCGGCGCCACCGAAGCGCTTCTGTCGAAAAGCGGCGCCAGCGCCTGGGTTCACTACAAGCTCGATCAGGGCATCGACCATGTGCTGGTCGATGAGGCCCAGGACACGGCTCCCCTGCAATGGAACGTCATTGCGGCCCTGTCGGATGAGTTCTTTGCCGGCGAAGGAGCCAGGCCCGCCACCCGCACGCTGTTTGCCGTCGGCGACGAGAAACAGTCGATCTACTCGTTCCAGGGCGCCCGGCCCGAGCGCTTCGCCGAAGAGCGTAGCCGCATTGCCAGGCTCGCGCGGGCGGCGGATGCGGAGTTCGAGCAGGTGTCGCTGCGGGTGTCCTTCCGTTCCTCCACCGAAGTGCTCAAGCTTGTCGATCACGTCTTTGCCAGCGACGATGCGCTGCGCGGCATGGGCTCGGCTGACGAGCCGGTGATCCATGAGACAGCACGGCTGCAGGCGCCCGGCCTGGTCGAAATCTGGCCGATGATCGCCAGGGAGCAGACCGGCAATGATGAGGACTGGACCGCGGCCTTTGACGAGGTGCCCGAATCCGCACCCGCAGCCCAGCTTGCGCGCCGTATTGCCGATGTGCTGGGGCAATGGGTCGGCAAGGAAATGATCGAGGATCAGAAATCCGGAGAGATGCGGCCCGTCGCGCCCGGCGATATTCTGGTGCTGGTGCGCAAGCGCGACGGTTTCGTGCCGACATTGCTCAGAACCCTCAAGGCGACCACGGATATCCCGGTGGCGGGCGCCGACCGGCTGCGGCTGACAGATCACATCGCGGTGCAGGATCTGATGGCGCTTGGCCGGTTTGCCCTGCTTGAAGATGACGATCTGTCGCTCGCAGCCCTGTTCAAAAGCCCGTTGCTGGATCTGGATGAGGATGACCTGTTCCGTCTGACATCCGGACGTACAGATGGAATATCGGTCTGGCGGCGATTGCTTGAGCTCGCCGAAACCGACCAGCGGTTTGCGGCCGCGGTCACGAAACTCAAACGCTGGACCACCCGCGCCGCCCATCAGCCGCCGCATGATTTCTTCGCAGGCCTGCTTGGTCCCGATGGCGGCCGCAACGCCTATCTCGCCCGTCTCGGTCATGAAGTCGGTGATGTGCTTGACGAATTTCTCGGGCTGACGCTCGATCACGAACAGGCCGGCTTGCCGGGTCTGCAATCCTTTCTCGCCATGCTTGAAACCGATACGCCGGAAATCAAGCGCGAGATGGAAGGCCAGTCAGGCGCGGTGCGGATCATGACCGTGCACGCAGCCAAGGGGCTGGAAGCACCGATCGTGTTTCTGGTCGATTCGGGCGGTGAGGCGTTCCAGCACAGCCATCAGCCGCGGCTCTGGCTGCTGCCGCCAAAGCCCGGATCGGACGAGCCGCCGAGTATTCCGGTCTGGCTTCCTGACAAGGCCCATGAGAATGAGGCCATTGCGCCGATACGCGAGAAAATGCGCGAACAGGCCGAGGAGGAATACCGCAGGCTGCTTTATGTCGGGCTGACGCGGGCTGCAGACCGGCTGGTGGTCTGCGGATATCGCGGCGTCAGGGAGGTCAGGACGCCGACCTGGCATTCCCTTGCATCGGACGGAATCGAGCGCGCGGCCAGCGAGGCCGATTACACCGTCTCGGATGTCATGCATGAGGCCGTGACAGAGCCGTTCGAAGCACGACGGTTCTGCCGGACCCGCCCTGAAACCACGGCTGCAACCGCTCAGCCAGCTCCCAAACCTGTGCCCGCTGCCGCTGACGGTGGCATCGAAATCCGCGGCGCTCCCTTGCCACCGCCTCAGCGTCTGCCGCGGCCCCTGGCGCCGTCCGGCGTCAGCGCCGTGCTGGAAAACAGTGGTGAACTGGCTTCACGCTCGCCATTTGCTGGCAGCCAGACCGGTTCGGCCGCAGCGCTTGAGCGCGGCAGCATGATTCACCGCCTGCTTCAGGTCTTGCCCGGTATTCCCCCGGCGGAGCGCCAGACTGTGCTTGCCCGTTATCTGGCACGGGCGCTGCCGGCAGAGCAGGCAGATGCGGCGCAAGCCATCGAGGCCCAGGTGCTGGCAGTCCTCGGCGATCCGGCCTTCGCACCGATTTTCGATGCGCCCGGCGAGGCGGAAGTCTCGGTCATGGGCACTTTGCACGTTGCCGGCGAGGAACGGGCCGTTTCGGGCCGTATCGACCGTATTGCGCTGGATGGCGACCGGGTGCTGATTGTCGATTACAAGACCGGCCTTGCGCCAAATCCCGGTGAACCGCCGCCATCCGGCCATGTGTCGCAGCTCGCCATCTACCGTGCGCTTCTGGCGCCGTTGTATCCGGGGCGGCGAATTGAGGCGGCGCTGGTCTATGTGTCCGGGCCGTTTCTGATCGAGATTCCCGGCTCCGTGCTGGACCAGGCATTGATCAATCTCGATCGGTAATCAGCCCGCTTGCGGTTTTTCCTCGCTGACACGAAAAATCCTGTCCATCAAATCGCTTCCAGCTAAAGATGATCGGCTCTAGCGAAATGCCTTGAATACTTGAGGCCGAATCATCACATTGGATCCACACGAGTCATCCACCAAAGGAGTGCCTAAGCATGGCAACCGTTAAAGTAGACACCGCCAATTTTCAGAGCGAAGTGCTCGATTCCACCGTTCCCGTCGTCGTCGACTTCTGGGCTGAATGGTGCGGACCGTGCAAGATGATCGCTCCGAGCCTCGAGGAAATTTCCAACGAGATGGAAGGCAGCGTCAAGGTCGTCAAGCTCAACATCGATGAAAACCCGGAGCTGGCGTCCCAGTTTGGGGTTCGCTCGATCCCGACCCTGGCAATGTTCAAGGGCGGTGCTGTGGCCGACATCAAGGTTGGCGCTTCGCCGAAAACAGCGCTTTCGAGCTGGATTTCCGGCGCCATCGCCTGATTTCAGGTTCTCGAACCATGAAAAACCCGTCCGGGAAACCGGGCGGGTTTTTGTATGAGCATCGGTCCGGATACGGATCAGGTCGGCAAGAGCTTCAAACCGGCGGTGTTCCGTTGGCTTTCAGCACGTCACCCAGCAGGTAGAGCGATCCACCGATCAGGATTCGCGGAGGCCGTTCAAGCCCATCCCAGTTCTTGCAGATGGTGGCGATCGCGGTTTCGACATCCTTGGCAGATTCAGCGGTCAGCCCGGCCTCGTCTGCGGTGTCGGCGAGAAATTCGGGATCCAGCCCCGCCTCGGATTCGGAAACGGGAACCGTGAACACATGCCGCGCCATGCCCGCGAAGGCATCGAAATAGCCGACCGGATCCTTGGTGTTGATCATGCCTGTGATCAGGAAGAGGGGCCGGGAATCGCGGTCATTGAGAGTGGCCATGGCTTCGGCAATCACTTTGCCTGCGCCGGGATTATGCCCGCCATCGATCCAGAGCTCTACACCCTGCATGGCGGTGTCGACCAGCCTGCCGGAGGTGAGCCGCTCCAGCCGGCCGGGCCAGGAAACATTGAGCAGGCCCTCGGCAATTTGCCGCTCGTTGAGCTTGAAGCCTGCTGCTTTCAAGGAACGGATAGCGGCTGCCGCATTGCTTTGCTGGTGCCTGCCGGCAAGCCTGGGCAACGGCAGATCGATCAGCTCGTCTTCGTCCTGATAGGCAAGCCGTCCGTTTTCCTCGACAGCGAAGAAATCCAGGCCGTAAATGCTGAGCGGACATCTGAGCCGTTCGGCGCTTTCGATCAGCACTTCGCGCGCCGCCTCTTCGGTCTGCGCGCCGATGACCACCGGTGAGCCTGATTTGATGATTCCGGCCTTCTCCGCCGCGATCAGCTCCACCCGGTCACCAAGATAGGCCTGATGATCAAGCGAGATCGACATGATCACCGAGACGGCCGGATGGGCAATCACATTGGTCGCGTCAAACCGTCCGCCAAGTCCCACTTCGATCAGCGCCGCATCGGCGGGATGCTCTGAAAACAGCACGAACATCACTGCTGTCAGAATCTCGAAGACGGTGATCGTCTCGCCCTGATTGGCATCCGCCACCCGGCGCAACGCGTCGGCAAGAACGTCGTCAGCCACCAGCCGCCCGCCGCCACCGGCTCCCATGCGGAAGCGCTCGTGCCAGTTGACCAGATGCGGCGATGTGTGGACGTGAACCTTCAGGCCGTGCGCTTCGAGGATGGCCCGGCAAAAGGCGCTGGTAGATCCCTTGCCGTTGGTGCCGGCGATATGGATCACCGGCGGCAGCTTCTCGTGCGGATTTCCCAGGCGTTCAAGCAGACGGGTAATCCGTCCGAGCGACAGGTCAAAGCCCTTCGGATGCAGCGCCATCAGCGCGTTGATTTCCCGTTCCGCAGCCGACACGACCGCTCCTCTCGCCACCGTTTCCGGCCTTTGGACCCTTATTCCGCAGCTTCGGCCGGTACGGCTTCAGCAGGTTTTTCAGGGGCAGGAAGCGCGGTGGGCGCCGGGGCATCCAATTTGAGGAAAATTCTCAGCAAGCGGGCAACAGTCGCCGGAATGTCGTGGCGGTGCACCACCATGTCGATCATGCCGTGATCAAGCAGATATTCCGAGGTCTGGAAGCCTTCGGGAAGCTTTTCCCGGATGGTCTGTTCGATCACCCGTTTGCCGGCAAAGCAGATTTCAGCGCCCGGTTCCGCCAGGTGAATATCGCCGAGCATCGCATAAGATGCCGAAACCCCGCCGGTGGTCGGGTTGGTCAGCACCACGATGTAGGGCAGCCCGGCTTCCTTGAGCATCTCTACTGCGACGGTGGTGCGCGGCAATTGCATCAGCGACAGGATTCCTTCCTGCATGCGCGCGCCGCCCGACGCCGGGAACATCACCAGCGGGCAGTTTCGGGCAATGGCTGCCTCGAAAGCCTCGATGATGGCTTCGCCGGCGGCAATGCCGAGTGATCCGCCCATGAAGGAGAAATCATGCACGCAGGCGACAATCTTGACGCCCTGCACCGCGCCATGGCCGGCAACGATCGAATCTTCGAGACCGGTCTTGGTGCGGTTTTCGCGCAACCGGTCGGCATATTTCTTCGAATCGCGGAACTTGAGCGGATCCTGCGGCACCTTGGGAGAAGGCAGCAGCTCGTATTTGCCATCGTCAAACATGTGTTTGAGCCGGGCTTCGGCCGACATTTTCATGTGGTAGCCGGAGGCCGGAATGACGAAATGGTTTTCTTCCAGATCGTTATGGAACACCATTTCCCCGGTTTCGGGGCATTTGATCCAAAGGTTTTCCGGAACCTCGCGACGGCCGAGCATCGAATTGATCTTTGGCCTGACGTAGTTGGTAATCCAGTTCAATGCGTTCTCTCCGGTTCGTCACCCAATGTGGGGGTCTTACTGTGTCGGTGCAAGGCGTGCGGCGCGGACGCCGGTGGCAAGTCCGCGCACCATGGTCGCGACGCTCTCAACCGTGTCGGTTGTTGCCGCACCCTTGGCATCAAGTGTATTGGCGATCTGATTGACGATGGCCGTGCCGACCACCACGCCGTCCGCGGACTGACCGATGGCGCGGGCCTGTTCGGCGGTTTTCACCCCGAAACCGACACAGACCGGCAGGTTGGTGTGGCTCTTGATCCGGTCGACGGCCAAATTGACCTTCGATGTGTCGGCAATGGCTGAGCCGGTGATGCCGGTCATCGAGACGTAGTAGACAAAGCCCGAGGTGTTGCTCAGGACCCGCGGCAGCCGCTTGTCATCGGTGGTCGGTGTTGCCAGACGGATGAAGTTGATTCCGGCTTTCAGCGCCGGCAAACACAGTTCCTCATCCATTTCCGGTGGCAGATCAACCACGATCAGCCCGTCGATGCCGGCTTCCTTGGCGTCGGCCAGGAACCGGTCCACGCCATAGATGTAGATCGGATTGTAATAGCCCATCAGCACGATTGGCGTTTCGTTGTCGCCCTTGCGGAAGTCGCGCGCCAGATCAAGGGTCTTGGAAAGCGATTGTCCGCCCTTCAGCGCCCGTTGTCCGGCCATCTGGATTGCCGGGCCATCGGCCATCGGATCGGAAAACGGCATGCCCAGCTCGATCACATCTGAGCCGGCGCCCGGAAGCGCCTGCATGATCTTCAGCGAGGTGTCATAGTCGGGGTCGCCGCCCATGAAATAGGTCACCAGCGCCGGCCGGCCCTCGGCCTTGAGCTTTTCAAAACGGGTATCGATGCGAGTGGTCATGATCAGAGCTCCACGCCGAGAATCTTGCCGACAGTAAAGATGTCCTTGTCGCCACGGCCGCACAGGTTCATCACGATGATCTGGTCCTTGTCCATTTTCGGCGCCCGCTTGATAACTTCAGCCAGCGCATGGCTTGGTTCCAGCGCGGGAATGATGCCTTCGAGCCTGGTCAGCAGCTGGAAAGCCTCCAGCGCCTCGGTGTCCATGATCGGCACATAGTCGACCCGGTTGGATTCCTTCAGCCAGGAATGCTCCGGTCCGATGCCGGGATAGTCGAGACCGGCCGAAATCGAATGGCCTTCCTTGATCTGTCCGTCGCCGTCCTGCAGCAGATAGGTGCGGTTGCCGTGCAGCACGCCGGGTGATCCGGCGGTCAGCGAGGCGCAGTGCTCTTCGCCGTCAAGGCCCTTGCCGCCGGCTTCAACGCCGACAATCTGCACATCCTTGTCATCCAGGAACGGGTGAAACAGGCCGATGGCGTTGGACCCGCCGCCGACGGCTGCGACCAGCATGTCCGGCAGACGGCCTTCCGCCGCGATCATCTGTTCGCGGGTTTCCTGGCCGATCACCGACTGGAAGGTGCGGACCATTTCCGGATAGGGATGCGGTCCGGCCGCTGTCCCGATCAGGTAATAGGTGTCGTCCACATTGGTTACCCAGTCGCGCAGCGCTTCGTTCATTGCGTCCTTGAGCGTGCCGTGGCCGGAGGTGACAGGATGCACCTTGGCGCCCAGCAGCTTCATCCGGAACACGTTCGGCGCCTGACGCTGCACGTCGGTGGAGCCCATATAGACTTCGCACGGATAGCCGAAGCGTGCGGCCACGGTTGCGGATGCCACACCATGCTGGCCAGCACCGGTCTCGGCGATGATCCGGGTCTTGCCCATGCGCTTGGCCAGCAGGATCTGGCCGATGCAATTGTTGATCTTGTGCGAACCGGTGTGATTGAGTTCATCGCGCTTGAAGTAAACCTTGGCGCCGCCCAGATGCTCGGTCAGCCGCTCGGCGAAATAGAGCGGCGATGGCCGGCCGACATAATGGGCGTTGAGATGATCGAGTTCGGCCCGGAAGGCCGGATCGGCTTTCGCCTTGGTCCATTCCTCTTCCAGCTCCAGGATCAATGGCATAAGCGTTTCGGCAACGAAACGGCCACCGAAAATTCCGAACATGCCCTGTTCATCGGGGCCGGTCCGGAATGAGTTTGGGGTGCTTGTCTGGTTCATCATCTACTCCTGAAGCCGTCTCTTGTCCGCATCCTGCACAGCGCGGACAAATGCATCCATCATATCAAGGTCTTTGACACCGGGTGCGCTTTCGACGCCGGACGACACATCGACCATGGTTGCACCGCTGATAGAAAGCGCCTCGCCGATATTGTCTTTGCTCAACCCACCGGAAAGCATGTAACTAGCGGTCCCGTCAAGCGCGGCAAGAAGCTGCCAGTCAAAGCTTACGCCATTGCCGCCGGGCAGATCAGAGCCTTTCGGCGGCTTGGCGTCGAACAGGAACCGCTCGGCAATACCCTGATACGGTGCAATGCGCTCCAGATCGGCAGCCTCGCGGATGGCGAATGCCTTCATCACCGGCAATTTGTAGCGGGCCTTGATCTTTGCAGCGCGCTCGGGGCTTTCGCCGCCATGCAGCTGCAGCCAGTCCGGCTTCACCCGGGCGACGATTTCGTCGAGCCCGGCATCATCCATGTCGACCGTGACAGCCACCGTGGTCAATCCACGGCTCCGCGCCTGCGCGGCCAATGCTGCAGCGGTTTCGATCGCCACATGGCGCGGGCTTTTCTCGAAAAAGATGAACCCGGCCATATCAGCGTTCAGATCGGCCACGCGATCCACTGCTTCAGGCGTGCTCAGGCCACAAATCTTGATCTCTATCGTCATGGCGGCTGACGTCGCATAAATCCGCCTGAGAGTCGAGATATCTATGCTGCGACGATCGTCGCGCGGTGGCCGCAGCGGCTGTTCTTAGAAACTCACCGCAAACAGGCGCGAGCCGTTCTGCTTGAGCCAGCGCTTGGCTTCCTTGGTGCGCGGGCAAAGTGCCTTGCAGGCAGCCCAGAAATCCGGTCCGTGGTTCATTTCCTTCAGATGCGCCACTTCATGCGCGGCGAGATAATCGATGACAAAATCCGGCGCCATCGCAATCCGCCAGGAAAACGACAGATTGCCCTCCGAAGTGCACGATCCCCAGCGGCTTTTCGTGTCCTTGTAGGAAATCGACCGGAACGGTTTGCCCAGTGTTGCCGCATGTTCCCTCACGAGCCGTTCCATTTCGGTCTTCGCCACCCGCTTCAGGTGATCGGAGACGCGGCGGCCCACATGCTCGGGTAGGCAGGAGAGCAGCAGGGTCGGCACGCCGTCGATCTCGGTCTGCTCGGCCAGTCCGCGCAGCTTTCCGGTCATCTTGATCCGGTGCTCCACGCCGCGAATGGTGATCATTCCCTGATCCGCCAGCGGTCCGGTCTCTTCCACCCGCGCCAGACGGGTCATCAGCCAGCCGTGGTGGCGGGTCAGAAATTCGTCGATTTCGCGGCCGGGCAATCCCTTTGGAATGGTCAGCTTCAGCGCCTGGCCACCGGGCTCGATGCGAAGCGTCATGCGGGTGGCACGCGCGTTCTCGCGGACCGTCAATGGCAGGTCGCGGCCATTGACGGTGACGGCAACGGGCCGCGGCGCGGGGGTCTTACGGGAAGGGCGGGCAAGTCCGAACATGATGCTCATTTATCCGATTCGCTTGTCACACAGGGACTGAAATATCGCTCGCGGCCAAGTTGGGCCTGGCAAAGGCACAACAAAAAGGGCGGCGCTATCAACGCCGCCCTCCCTGGGAGGTCATTTACAGGGTAATTCAGGCGTTGAAGTCAGGCACCGAACCCGACGTTCTGGCCTGGCTGGCCTTGCGGTCAGCCATGAAGCGATTGAACTCCTCGCGATCCCGCGCCATGCGCAGGTCACGCATATGCTGGTCGAATTCGCGGCGCATTTCGTCGAGCTTCTTGCGCTCTTCATCGAGCCGTGACAGCTCGGAGTCGCGCCACTCGTCAAAGGCGGCATTGCCGCTGCCGGTGCTGCGCATGCAATGACGGTTCTTGCGGAACACGCTTGTGAAATCGTCGGTTGCGCGGTTTACGTCTGCCTTGAACTCGTCAAGCCGATCACCCCAGATAATATAGGCGAGCATGGCAAGGCCGAGCGGCCAGAATACCATGAAGCCCAAAACCATCAGGGCGATGGTCGCCGGCGTCCAGGCAGGACGGATCAATGCGGTCTGTGTCATAGGTCAAAACCTCATCTGGTAAAGGGAAACGGGGATCGTTCCCTTGTGTATTTGATGTGGTATGAACCGCGATCCTATTCAAGAAAATGGTCGCAAAAATCCGATATTTCGTTGTTTTAAAAGCGAAATATCGGATTTCTAAAATGCTGTTCAAATGGGATTCAGTCGCTCCGGCCACCCTTGATGAGCTTCGGCGCGGCCTTCTTGGTGCTCTTGCCCTGTGCATGTGTGCGGACAAAATCGAGGATCCGCGGCGCGATTTCCGCCCGGAATCGGGAACCATTGAAGACGCCGTAATGCCCGACATCCGGCTGCATGTAGTGCTGCCGCATGTCATCGGGAATGTTGGGGCAGATGGTATGCGCCGCCTTTGTCTGGCCCAGTCCCGAGATGTCGTCATTCTCGCCTTCCACCGTCAGCAGGGCAACATTACGAATGGCAGTCGTGTCGACCTTGCGGCCGCGATACATCATTTCGCCCTTGGGCAGCGAATGCTTGATGAACACCGTATCGACGGTCTGCAGGTAGAATTCGGCAGTCATATCCATGACCGCGAGGTATTCGTCATAGAAGTCACGATGCCGTTCGGCGGAATCGCCATCGTTCTTGACCAGATGATTGTAGAAATCCTTCTGCGCGATCATGTGGCGGTCGAGGTTCATCGTCATGAAGCCGGACAATTGCAGAAAGCCCGGATAGACTTGGCGGGAAAAGCCCGGCAACGGCCACGGCACCTGCATGGTGACATTCTCTTCGAACCACTCGATCGGCTTGGCCTGGGCCAGCTCGTTGACGCCGGTCGGGTTGATGCGGGTGTCGATCGGGCCGCCCATCAGCGTCATGGTCGACGGCGCGAAGGTGTCGCCGCTTTCTTCCATCAACGCGACAGCGGCAAGCACCGGCACGGACGGCTGGCAGACGGCGAGCACATGCGTGTCGGGGCCAAGCGCGTGCAGCATGGAAATGACATAGTCGATATAGTCGTCGAGATCGAAACGTCCTTCGGATACCGGCACCGTCCGGGCGTCCGTCCAGTCGGTAATGTAGACCTCGGCCTTGGGCAGCAAGGTTTCGACGGTGCCGCGCAGCAGCGTGGCATAATGGCCAGACATGGGTGCGACGACCAGGATCTTCGGGTCAGCCTTGTGGTTGGAAGGCAAGGCGCGCTCGAAATGGATCAGGTTGCAAAACGGCCGCGACCAGACGATCTTTTCATGGACGGACACCTTTCCGGTGTCGAGCGCTGTCTCATTAAGTCCGAATGAAGGCTTTCCGTAGCGGCGCGTGGTGCGCTCGAACAGCTCGAACCCGGCGGCGACCGAGCGGCCAAACTGCGTGTGCGACATCGGGTTGACGGGGTTCTGAAATGTCAGGCGCATGGCATCGGCGTAGGCGCGCATCGGCGCGATGGCCGCGTGGTTGAGTTCGTACATCTGGTAGAACATGACGGTATGCCTCTTTTTGCGACAGACAAGCTGCCCAGCTCGCGCCATAATGCACATCATATCCTTACCGGAGTCTGACGTATTGCGGCGCGCAAACGGTTAACGAGCGTAGCACGGTTTTATTGCATTGCAACAACGACCCCTTGCAATTTGGGGGGCCATTCGTCGAACAGGCAAGCCTGGGAACAGCCACAACAAGCGTTTGAGCGCTGTTTTTGAGTGTTGAGCCTGTGCTGATCACCGCAGCTTCGATCGATAGTGTCCCTATGCATGTCTCCGAACTGGTCGTAAGATTTGGGCCGCGTTCGTCCTATGCCGGGTAACGCCAATATCTGGCTCAGGAGAGTGTCCCTTGAAACCGTTTTCCGGCAATTTTACCCAGCAGGAATCGCTTGATGAGTCGGTGGTCGCCGCCGCCACCGAGGTCCTGAAATCAGGCCGTCTGCATCGCTACAACGGCAAGCCGGGTGAGCTGTCGAAGGCCTCAGAACTGGAACAGGCCTATGCGGCCTATCAGGGCGCGCGCTACTGTCTGGCCTGTGCCTCGGGTGGATATGCCATGACGATTGCCTTGCGCGCGGCAGGTCTCGCGCAGGGTGAAACGGTTCTGACAAACGGCTTCACGCTTGCGCCCGTCCCCGGCGCCATCACCGCAGCCGGCGGCAAACCGCTGCTCCTTGAAATCACCCAAGACCTGGTGATTGATCTTGAGGATCTCGAGCGCAAGGCAAAGACATCGGGCGCGCGTTTCCTGTTGCTGTCGAACATGCGCGGCCATCTGGCCGACATGGAGCGTCTTGACGGGATCGTCCGCAAACATGACCTGATCCTGATCGAGGATTGCGCCCACACCATGGGGGCATCCTGGAACGGCAGGAAAAGCGGCAATTTTGGCCTGGCGGGGTGTTTTTCCACCCAGACCTACAAGCATCTCAATTCGGGTGAAGGTGGCTTGCTCACCTCCGATGATCCCGATTTCATGGCGCGCGCCATCATCCTGTCGGGCTCCTACATGCTCTATGAGCGCCATGGAGCAGCCCCCGCCGCCGAGGTTTTCGAGCGAATCCGGCTGGAAACACCCAACATGTCGGGCCGCATGGACAATCTGCGCGCGGCCATTTTGCTGCCGCAGCTTGTCCGGCTGGAAGACAGCATCGAGCGCTGGAACCAGCGCTACCGGGCGGTCGAAGATGCGCTTCGCGGTACAACGGGTGTTGTGCTGTGCAAGCGGCCGGAAGAAGAGCGCTATGTCGGAAGCTCCATCCAGTTTTCTCTGCCCGGTATTTCGCCAGCCGGAGCGCAGGCCTTTGTGGCGGCGAACAAGGGTCTGGGCGTCGAGCTGAAATGGTTTGGCGATGAAAACCCGGTGGGTTTCACCTCCAATCATCACAGTTGGCGTTATGTCGAACAGCAAAGCCTGCCGGAAACCGATCGCATTCTCGCAAGCCTGTTTGATATGCGGTTGCCGCTGACCTTCTCGGTTGGCGATTGCCGCCACATAGGCGCGATCATTGCCCATTGTGCAGCAGAACACGCTAAGGCGCCGGGCACGGTATTGTAAGTGTGTCTGCGCCGGACAGGATCGTCAGCTCAGCACGTCCCGCATCTTTTCAACGGCAATGTTGAAGTCGCCCAGAAAACCGCGAAGGGTTTCCGTCGACAGCCTTATATTCGGCCCGTGGCAGGCAATCGCCGCCAGAAACCGGCCTGCGTCGTCCATCACCGGCACCGCGATTGCCACCATGCCATCCATGAACTCCTCATTGTCGATGGCAAAACCGTCTCTCGAGACAGCGGCGAGTTCCTTGAGCAGCGCATCAGGATCGGTAATGGTCTTCGGTGTTTGCTGCTCGAGCGCAAGGCCGTGGGCAAACGCCTTGCGTTTCCGTGAATCGAGGCTGGCCAGGAAGGTCTTGCCGCTGGCCGTGCAATGAAACGGCACGTGTGATCCGATCGGCAGCTGCACCCGGAATGCCCAGCCGGTTTCCACCCGGTCGAGATAGCTCATCCCGGCATCCTCAGGAACCACGTAATTGATTGTTTCTCCGGTCTTCTTGGCGAGCTCGATCAGGATCTGCCGGCGCAGAATGTGGTCCCGCGACGAATGCAGCAGTCCCGCCCCGAGCGCGCGGGCCCGCCGCGCGGCACGCAGGCGTTTTCCGTTCGGTTCGTAGACCAGAAACCCCTCTTCCACCAGCGTCGTGCAAAGCCGGTGGATGGTCTGTTTCGGAAGACCGATCGAGTGGTTGATTTCGGTCGGAGTCATCGGCTCGTTCGTTGTGCCGACCACTTCAAGGATCAGCAGGGTGCGCAGGTTTGTGGCGATGCGGTCTTCCGAATTCGGCATTCTCAATCCAGTCCTGACAAATCACTATGGCCAGTTGGCCCCCCTCTTGCGCTCGGGTTCAAGAAGTGAATACGATGATTAACGAGAAGTAAAGTCTCAATTTTTGCACAAGAAGGCTTATCTGGTTGGAATTTGACTTTGTCATCGTCGGAGCGGGATCAGCAGGTTGCGTCTTGGCCAACCGGCTTTCGGTTGATCCGTCGGTCTCGGTGGCATTGATTGAAGCCGGCGGCCGCGATGCGTCGCCATGGATTCATGTGCCGGTTGGCTATTTCAAAACCATCAAGGATCCGGCGCTCAACTGGATGTACCGGACCGAGGCGGACAAGGGTCTTAATGGCCGCTCGCTTAACTGGCCCCGCGGCAAGACGCTGGGCGGTTCCAGCTCGATCAACGGCCTGCTCTATGTTCGCGGCCAGCCTCAGGATTACGATGGCTGGCGGCAGATGGGCAATGTCGGCTGGGGCTGGGATGATCTGCTGCCCCTGTTCAAGCGCAGCGAGGCTTGGGAAGGCACGGCTGACCCGGTGCGCGGAGCCAAAGGCGAGTTGTCGGTCTCCCGGTCGCGCCAGTCCTGGCAGGTGGTCGACGCCTGGATCGAAGCTGCCAAATCGGCCGGATTCGCCTTCAATCCCGATTACAATGGCGCAAGCCAGGAAGGTGTCGGCTATTTTCAGCTGACGGCGCGGAACGGACTGCGCTGCAGTTCTGCCAAAGCCTTCCTCAAACCTGCCAGATTCCGGAAGAACCTCCAGGTCTTCACCCGTATGCAGGTCGACACTGTCGAGCTTGCCGAAGGCCGCGCGGTATCTGTACGCGGCCGCCGCCACGGATCGCCGCTGAGAATTGCGGCGCGGCGCGAGATCATTCTCTCGGCTGGAGCCATCGGTTCGCCGCAGATCCTGATGTTGTCAGGCATCGGTGAACCTGAGCATCTTGCCGGGCATGGCATTGCGCTCAAGAAAGAGCTCCCGGGCGTCGGCCAGAACCTGCAGGACCACCTTCAGGCCCGCCCCGTCTACCGTTGCGCCGCACCCACCATCAACACCCGCACCCGCGGGCTTTTCAACCAGGCCCGGATCGGGCTTGAATATATGCTCAACCGCTCGGGACCGCTCACCCTTGCGGCCAGTCTTGGCACCGGTTTTCTCAAGACACGACCGGATCTTGATACACCCGACATCCAGTTTCACATCCAGCCATTCAGCGCCAACAATCCGACCACCGACACCGATAATTTCGACGCCTTCACCGTCTCGGTGCTGCAGCTTCGGCCTGAAAGCACCGGCGAAATCCGGCTGCGCTCGGCCCGGATCGAGGATCATCCGTTGATCCACCCCAACTATCTGGCGACGCCGCTTGATCAGCAAACCATCGTCGAGGGCATCCGCATGGCGCGCCGCATCTGCCGGCATACGCCGGTCGCGGACCTGATCACGCAAGAGCATGCCCCCGGAAAGCAGATACCCGATGAGGATTTTGACGGCTTGCTCAAATGGGCGCGCGACACCGCGACGACGATCTATCACCCGACCGGCACCTGCAAGATGGGTTCGGATCCTATGGCTGTGGTTGATCAACGGCTGCGGGTGCGCGGGGTCGATGGCCTCAGGGTGGCGGACGCCTCGATCATGCCGGTGATCGTGTCGGGCAACACCAATGCACCGGCGATCATGATCGGCGAAAAGGCCTCCGACATGATCAGGGAGGATATGCGATCATGAAAACCAGTCTCCGGCCAGGCCTGCGGGGAGCCCGCTGATGCTGCAGCAGGTTTTTGATTTCGGTGCCATTGTTCTGGCAGATCTGGTGTTGTCGGGCGACAATGCGCTGATCATCGGCATGGCGGCGGCGTCCCTGGCGCCGGAAATGCGCAAGCGCGCCATTTTGTTTGGCATTGTTGTGGCTGCCGGCCTCCGGATCATATTTGCACTGGTGGCCACCAAGCTGCTTGGCGTGCCGGGCCTGTTGTTTCTGGGTGCCTTGCTGCTGTTCTGGGTCTGCTGGCGTCTCTATGGTGAAATTCGTGACAATATCGACCGCGAAGCCGCCGAAGCGCTTGAGACAGCCGAGCATGAAGACGAGGGTTACACCGGCCCGCCGCGCAAGACGATTGTCCAGGCACTGATTTCCATCACCATCGCCGATCTCTCCATGTCGATCGACAATGTGCTCGCCGTGGCGGCCATCGCTGATGGCAACACCAGCATGCTGGTGTTCGGTCTCGGGCTGGCAATCCTGCTGATGGCTTTTGCCGCGACGTTGATCATGAAGCTTCTGACCCGTTACCCGGCCATTTCCTGGCTCGGGCTTCTGGTCCTGCTCTATGTCGCCGGTGACATGTTCTATCGCGGCATTGTTGACCCCGAAACCGGGATTCTGACGATGCTGAGAGGCGGTATATCGTGAGCAGAGATAGCCGCCCAACCATTCTAATACACTGTCCGGGAAGCCTTCGCCGGTCAGGTTGGTCTGAGGTGTAATCGGAGGCAAGACATGAAAAGGGAGGAGAACCTCATGTTGAGACTAACCAAGCTAACCAAGGGTGCAGCAGCTGTCGCTCTGCTGGCGGCAACGTCGTTGTTCGGCGTATCCGCCAACGCGACGACGACGATCCGGGTCCAGTCGGTCATCCCCAACACGGCTGACGAAGTCGTCATGCTTCAGGATTTTGCCAATGACGTCAAAGAACTGACCGATGGCGAGGTCGAATTCGAGATCCTGCCCGCCGGCGCGGTGGTCGGTGTTCAGGAAATTCTCGATGCGGTTGATGCAGGCCTGATCGACGGTGGCTTTGCCTGGACTCACTACTGGTCCGGCAAACACCCCGCCGCCATGCTGTTCGGCTCACCGGTGGCCGGTGCCGGCATCGGCATCGACAACATCGCCTTCATGTCCTGGTATCTCAATGCCGGAGGCAAGGAACTCTATGACCAGCTCTGGAAGGAGATGGGCGTCAATGTGAAGGGCTTCATGCTGCAGCCGGTCGGCCCGGAAGCGCTCGGCTGGTTCAAGGAGCCGATCGAGACCATGGCCGATTTCCGCAAATACCGGTTCCGCACGCCTCCGGGCATTCCGGGTCAGACCTACAAGGACATTGGCGTGGCTTCGGTCGCCATGGGTGGCGGCGACATTTTGCCGGCACTGGAAAAGGGCACCATCGACGCGGCCGAATGGTGCTGCCCCAAGCCGGATTCGGTGTTCGGCTTCCAGAAGGTGCTCAAGCACTACTATCTGCAGGGCCTGCACCAGGTGGTGGTCAATGCCGACCTCTATCTCAATGGCGATGTCTACAACTCGCTGACGCCATTGCAGCAGAAGGCCATCGAGGTGGCCGCCAATGCATCGCTGATGAAGGCCATGGCCTATCGCATCAACGAAAACGGCAAGGCGCTCGACAAGCTGATCAACGAGGACGGCGTCCAGTTGCATGACACCCCGGCGGAATATTTCACCGAATATATGGCTGCCGCCAACGCTGCACTCGAGAAGAACGCATCCGAGAATGCCTTCTTCAAGGAAGTCTGGGACAGCCAGAAGGCGTTTGCCAAGACGGCGGTTCCTTACTGGGCTCAGGCCCAGCGCACCAACGCCAATCTCGGCGCGGCCTACGCCGAAACGCTCAAGAAGCAATAATAACAGAGCTGGTGACCTGCCCCGCGCGCTGCGGGGCGGGTCAATGATCCTGCAAGGGGTGAAAGAGATGTCGCAAGGGAGGGCGTGATGGCCGGGAATGAATCAGACGACATGCTGCCGATCGGTGACGAGCTGCTCGCCGAACGCCGGGCCGGGCCGGGCACCCGGATGCCCAGTGACATGCATCCCGCCGCCCGCATTGCCATCCACACCATCGATACGGTCTCCGAATGGGTTGGCCGCGTTGTGGCCTTGATGGTTGTTCCGATCATTCTGGCCATGGTCTATGAGGTTATTGCACGCAAGTTTTTCATCGCGCCGACCCTCTGGGCCTTCGACGTTTCACGCATGCTTTACGGCATGTCGTTCATGCTTGGCGCGGCCTATGCCCTGATGCACGGCCTGCATATCCGGGCTGATTTTCTCTACCGCAATTTCACGGTCAGGACCCAGGGCCGCGTCGACCTGGTCCTCTATATCGTGTTGTTCATGCCGGCGATGATCTTCCTGCTGATCGCAGGCTATGAATTTGCCCTCAAATCTGTCCTGCAGGGCGAACGCGCCGGTGACAGCACCTGGGCGCCGCTGGTCTGGCCGGTCAAGGTCTCGCTCGCCGTCGGCGTGGCGCTTCTGCTGGTTCAGGGCGTCTCCGAAATTCTCAAGTCATGGTACGCGGCGACACGCGGCAGGTGGCCGTCATGAGCTTTTTCGAGATAGCACCGGAGATCATCGGCTTCCTGATGATCGGGGCGATGCTGTTCGCAATCTTCATCGGCTTCCCGATTTCCTTCACCCTGATCTTTCTCGGCATTGTCTTCGGCGCCTGGGGTTTTGGCCTGAAGCTGACGATCTTCCTGATGACCCTGCAATTTTATGGTTCGATGATGGAGCAGACGCTGGCTGCGGTGCCGCTGTTTGTCTTCATGGGCTTCATGATGGAGCAGGCCGGGTTGATGGAGCGCTTGTTCAAGGCGGTGCAGCTGATCCTGGCCCGGATGACCGGGTCGCTGTTTGTCGCCGTTCTTTTCGTCTCGGTCGTCTTTGGCGCCGCCACCGGCATCGTCGGGGCTTCCGTCACCATTCTGGGCATCATGGCCGCCAAGACCATGAGCGAATCCGGCTATGATGTGCGGCTTGCAGCCGGCACCATCACCGCCGGCGGGACGCTCGGAATTCTCATTCCGCCGTCGATCATGCTCGTCGTCATGGGCCCGGTACTCGAAGTCCCGGTCACCGATTTGTTTGCCGCGGCTATCCTGCCCGGTGTGATGATGGCGGTTCTCTACCTCGTCTATGCTCTGGGCCGCTGCTGGCTCAACCCTGATCTTGGACCACCTCTGCGCGCGGACCAGATCCCCGCTGACCGTAGCCACGTCTGGCGTGAATTCATCCTTGGCCTGGTGCCGCCGACCATTCTGATTGCCTTTGCCATGGGATCGATCCTGCTGGGCTGGGCTACGCCAACCGAAGGTGCGGGCATGGGTGCGTTCGGCTCGGTTCTGCTGACCATCGGCTACCGCAAATTCACCTGGAAGCGCACCTATGACGCATTGCTCAAGACCCTCGAGATATCGGTTCTGATCCTGTTTCTGGTTGCTGCCTCGAACTTCTTCGGCGCTGTCTTTTCAAGACTCGGAACGCCGGGCCTGATCACCGACTGGCTGCTGCTGCTCGATCTTTCACCAAGCCTGATCATCATCATGATTCTGGCGATGGTTTTCCTGCTGGGGTGGCCGCTTGAATGGGTGCCGATCGTACTCATCATCCTGCCGATCCTGCAGCCGGTGCTGGTGGAAATGAACGTCAACATGACCTGGTTCGCCATTCTCGTGGCTGTCTGTCTGCAAACCGCCTGGCTGTCGCCGCCGGTGGCCCTTTCGGCCTACTTCCTCAAGGGTGTGGCGCCGGATTGGGACCTCAAGGATATCTATCTCGGCATGATGCAGTTCATGACCGTGCAGATCTTCGGTCTGATCCTGGTCTTTGTCTTTCCCTGGCTGGCGCTGTGGCTGCCGGGTTATCTTTACGGAAACTGAATTGCTGCCGGACACGCGCCGGCGGCAATTTGATCTGGCGTTGCGATGCCGTCAATCTGGCACTAGAGCTGATCGGGCCAGTTGTGGTTTTTAGCCATGAACAAGGAGAAACGTCCCATGCCCAAAATGACCACCGAGGAAGCTTTCGTCAAAGTTCTTCAGATGCATGGCATCGAACATGCGTTCGGCATTATCGGTTCGGCCATGATGCCGGTCTCGGATCTTTTTCCAAAAGCCGGGATTACCTTCTGGGATTGCGCCCACGAAACCAATGCCGGCCTGATGTGCGACGGCTACATCCGCACCACCGGCAAGATGGCGATGGCCATCGCCCAGAACGGACCCGGCGTCACCGGCTTCGTCACACCGGTCAAGACTGCCTACTGGAACCACACGCCGATGCTGCTGATCACTCCGCAGGCGGCCAACAAGACCATCGGCCAGGGCGGTTTTCAGGAAATGGAACAGATGCGGCTGTTTGCCGATTGCGTCTGCTATCAGGAAGAAGTGCGCGACGCGACGCGTATTCCCGAAGTTCTCAACCGGGTGATCATGAAGGCCTGGCGCGGGTCCGCCCCGGCGCAGATGAACATTCCGCGCGATATGTGGACCCAGGTCATCGATGTCGAGCTGCCGCAGATGGTCCGCTTCGAACGCCCATCCGGTGGCGAGCAGGCGATTGCGCAAGCCGCCGATCTGCTGTCGAAGGCCAAGTTCCCGGTGATCCTGTCCGGCGCCGGCGTGGTGCTGTCCGGCGCGATCCCGGATCTCGCCAAACTGGCTGAACGTCTCGATGCGCCGGTCTGCTCGAACTACCAGCACAATGACAGCTTCCCCGGCTCTCACCCGCTGGCAGTCGGCCCGCTCGGCTACAACGGCTCCAAGGCCGCGATGGAACTGATCGCCAAGGCCGATGTCGTGCTGGCGCTCGGCACCAGGCTCAACCCGTTTTCGACCCTGCCGGGCTATGGTATCGACTACTGGCCGAAGAATGCCGAAGTTATCCAGGTCGACATCAATGCTGACCGCATTGGCCTGACCAAGAAGGTCACCGTCGGCATTGAGGGCGACGCCACCAAGGTCGCCCGCGCCATCCTCGCCCAGCTCGCAGACACTGCCGGTGACGCAGGCCGTGAAGACCGTCGCAATCTCGTCTCTCTGACCAAATCCCGCTGGGCCCAGGAGCTGTCCTCGCTCGACCACGAGGAAGACGATCCCGGCACGGTCTGGAACGAGGAATCGCGCCAGCGCGATGCCGATCTGATGTCACCGCGCCAGGCCTGGCGCGCCATCCAGTCCGCACTCCCCAAAAACGCGATCATCTCGTCCGACATCGGCAACAACTGCGCCATCGGCAATGCCTATCCGACCTTCGAAGAGGGCCGCAAATATCTTGCACCCGGCCTGTTCGGCCCGTGCGGATATGGCTTTCCGTCGATCCTCGGCGCCAAGGTCGGCCAGCCCGACGTGCCGGTTGTCGGGTTTGCCGGCGATGGCGCCTTTGGCATTTCGATGAACGAGATGACGGCTTGCGGCCGCGAGAACTGGCCGGCAATCACCATGGTAATCTTCCGCAATTACCAGTGGGGCGCGGAAAAGCGCAACACGACGCTCTGGTACGACAACAATTTCGTCGGCACCGAACTCGACCGTGATACGTCCTATGCCGCGATCGCCGAGGCCTGCGGCGCCACGGGCATCGTGGTCAAGGATCAGCAAAGCCTGACCGAGGCGCTGGCCAAGGCGGTTGAGCGGCAGATGAAGGATGGCGAAACCACCTTCATAGAAGTGCTGCTCAATCAGGAGCTGGGCGAACCCTTCCGCCGCGATGCCATGAAGAAACCGGTTGTTGTCGCCGGCATCAGCCGTGATGACATGCGCCCCCAGCAGGGCGCCGCCTGACCGCTCAAACCGGGTTAATAATGGGGCTGCGCTGATGCGTGGCCCTTTTTTATTTCAGAACTCGGCAATTGTGTCGGCAATGATGTCGATTCCGGCCGAAATCTTGGCGCTTTCGATCGACGAATAGGCGATGCGGTAGTAATGGGCGCCGTCTTCCGGGGTTTCGAAAAAGAAGTGGCCGGGCTCGAGCAGCACGCCGCGTTGCCTAGCCGCCTTAGCCAGATCGCGCGCATCGATATGATCCGGCGTCTTCATCCAGAAGCTGGAGCCACCCGAAACATCCGAACCGGCCACCTCCAGTCCGCGCCGGTCGATCGCCTCCTGCATCACCTCGCGGCGGCGCCGGTAGGTCTGGCCCATGCGCGCCACCAGAGCGTCAAAATGGCCCAGAGACAGGAAATTCGCCACCGTGCGCTGCAGATGCCCCGGCGGATGCCTGACAACCACCATGCGCAGCGCCCGCGCTTCGCGGATAAAGGTTTCCGAACCGACCATGTATCCGAGCCGCAATCCGGGAAACAGCGATTTCGAAAACGAGCCGACATAGATCACCCGGCCTTCTTCATCGAGTGATTTGAGCGCCGGCGCCGGCGGATTGAGGAACGACATTTCGAACTCGTAATCGTCCTCGACGATGATGAAATCGTCCCGCGAGGCCTTTTCCAGAAGCTGCTGGCGCCGCTCCAGCGGCATTGTCACGCTTGTCGGGCAGTGATGGCTCGGGGTTGTGAACACCACGTCGGTCCCGGCCGGCAACGCATCCAGCCGCATGCCGGCATGGTCGACCGGCACACTCACCACATTGCATCGCGCCAGATTGAGCGCCACTCTCAGACCCGGATAGCCGGGATTTTCCATCACAGCGGTACGCCGCTGGTTGAGCAGCACCTGGGCTGCCAGCCACAGCGCGTTCTGTCCGCCCATGGTGATCAGGATCTGTTCCGGCTTGGCGTGGATACCGCGCCGGGGCAGGGTATTGAGCGCGATATATTTGACCAGCTCGGCATCATCGCGTTCGTAGCTGTCGGACGTTACGGTCAGGAATTCCCGCCTGCCCAGCGCCTGAAGCGCACATTGACGCCAGTTGCTGTGATCGAAGATCTTCTCGTCGGCCTGGCCGTAAATGAACGGATAGGGATAACTGCGCCAGTCAACCGGCTTTTCGACCAGCATTTGGCCGGAATAGCGTTGTCCGATCGCCCGGCTCCAGTCGACCGAATCCGTTATTTCGCCGCGAGGCGGCTCAAACCGGGTCCGCTGCGGTGCGGTCGGAGAGACATAGTATCCCGAGCGTCCTTTGGCGATCAGGTAGTCATCCGAGACCAGTTCGCTGTAGGCCAGCGTCACGGTAATCCGGCTGATCCCCAGATGGGTTGCCAGTTTGCGGCTCGAAGGCAGTTTTGATCCCGGCATGAAGCGGCCCGAAAGAACCCCCTCGCTGATCATTCTCTGGATCTTTTGTTGCAGAGTTCCCTCGAATTTGGGGTCGAGGAAAAACGTGTCTATCGGAATCGACATTCAATAGCCCAGCCGGTTTTTGCCAGCATATCGACAGACTTAGCTGAGCGGAAGGGGCGGGGGAATGTTTGTCCCGCCGCCCTTGCAGTGGATCGGCCGTATCGCCGCGGCTAGCCGAACACCCGCGTCAAGGCCTGGTCGACGCTGTCGGTTATCCGGTCGATATCATCGGCCGTGGCGATCAGTGCCGGACTGAAACACAATGTGTTGTTGAAGCCCGGCAGCGACCGGTTTGTTGCGCCGATGATCACGCCTTGCGCCATGCAGTCGGCGACAACGGCCTGTACCCGTTTTTCCTCCATCGGGTCCCGGGTCTTGCGGTCGCTGACCAGTTCAGCGCCGATGAACAGGCCCTTGCCGCGCACATCGCCGATCACGGCATGCTTGTCCTGCAGCACCCGCAGATTGTTCACCATTCGCTCACCCATTGCCTGGGTGTTCTCGATGAGGTTTTCATCCTCGACGATTCGCATGTTCTCAAGCGCCGCCGCCGGGCCTGCTGCGCAGCCGCCAAAGGTCGAGATGTCCCGGAAATAGGACATCGGATCAGAGGGATCGTCCTTGAATTGCTCGAACACCGCTTCGGTGGTCACCGTGCAGGAAATCGCCGCATAACCCGAGGCCACACCCTTCGCCATGGTAACGAAATCCGGCTTGATGCCGTAATGCTGGTAACCGAACCAGGCCCCGGTGCGGCCGACGCCGCAGACCACTTCATCGATATGCAGCAGAATGTCGTATTTGGTGCAGATTTCCTGAACCCGCTCCCAATAGCCCGGTGGCGGGGTGATCACGCCGCCGCCCGCGGTAATCGGTTCCAGGCAAAGTCCGCCGACGGTATCCGGGCCTTCGCGCAGGATGACCTCCTCGATCGCGTTGGCGGCAGCCAGGCCATAACTTTCCGCGTCCGGATACTGGTTTCGGTATTCAAGGCAATGCGGAACCATGACAAAGCCGGGGACCATTGGCCCATATTGTTCAGCGCGCTGCGGCTGGCCGCCGGCCGACAGCGCGGCGATTGTCGTGCCATGGTAGTCGCGGTCCCGGTAAAGGATTTTGTATTTCCTGCCGCCGTGATGCCGGTGAGAAATCTGCCGGATCATCTTGAAGGCCTTCTCATTGGCCTCCGATCCGGAGTTTGAATAATAGACCCGGCTCATACCGGGCATTTTTTCAATTAGCTTTTTGGCAAAAAGCGCGCCGGGAATCGATCCCGCACTGTTGGCGAAATAGTTCATCTTGACCAGCTGGTCGCGCACCGCATCGGCAATGCTCTCGCGTCCATAGCCGACATTGACTGTCCAGACGCCACCGGACACGGCATCGAGATGCTCTTTGCCGGCTGCATCCCACACCCGCATGCCACGGCCCTCCACCATGATCCGCGGATCGATGGTTTCAAACGGCTTGTGCTGGATCAGATGATGCCAGACATGGGCGCGATCAGCTTCGACAATCGCACTCATGTCATTGGTTTGAATGGGTATGTTCATGAGCGGTCCCTCCCGGGAAAATGGTTATCTCCGGTTCTCCGGCATCAAAACCATCGCCGAAGTCGCAGTCAAGAGAATAGGGCCAGAGGCTCTCAAACCATATGGCCAGAAAAAACCTATTAAAACCAATGATCTGCAGCGGAGAAAGAAAACTGGTACAATGTTGTCGGGCAAATTGGCGCTATGGCTTTGCCCGCTGACTTGATCGACTTGTCCATCTAGGCGCAAGATAGATTTCAAAAGAACGCCAAAAAAAACGGGAACAGCGCCGGAAACCTCGAGTTTGCCGGCAATGAATTGCAATCGAAAGGCCGGCATCACGCTGGCCCGGACAGGGAGCATCACATGAAAGCTGCATCAAGAATTTCCGCATTGTTGGCCGGCATTGCCATGGTTGCCACCGCATCGGCGGCCAAGGCGGACGAAATCACGGTCGGGTACTTCCTCGAATGGCCGATGCCGTTCCAGTTCGCCAAGGTCGAGGGCCTGTATGACGAGGCTCTGGGCATGAAGGTCAATTGGAAATCCTTTGACGCCGGAACCGCCATGTCGGCGGCAATGGCTTCGGGCGATGTCCAGATATCGGTGAGCCAGGGCGTTCCGCCATTCGTCGTGGCAACGTCTGCGGGGCAGGACCTGCAGGTCGCCGACATCGCCGTTGTTTACAACGACAATGACAACTGCGTGGTCAAGGCCGAACTCGAAATCGACAAGGACAGCGCCAAGGAGCTGGAAGGCAAGAAGGTCGGCGTGCCGATCGGCACCGCCGCGCATTACGGCTTCCTCAAGCAGATGGCGCATTTCGGCGTCGATGTCTCGACCATGGAAGTGGTCGACATGTCCCCGCCGGATGGCGCGGCAGCCTTTGCCCAGGGCAGCCTCGACATGGTTTGTGGCTGGGGCGGTTCGCTGCGCCGCATGAAAGAGCATGGCAACGTGCTTCTGACCGGCGCCGAAAAGGACGCTATCGGCATCTCGGTCTATGATGTCACGTCCGTGCCGGCCTCCTTTGCCGCAGAAAATTCCGACGTTCTCGCCAAGTTCCTCAAGGTGACCGCCGACATGAACGCCAAATGGCTGACCGATTCCGCGGAAATGCTGCCGGTCATCGCCAAGGATGCCGGCATGAGCGAAGCCGATGCCGCCGATACGCTCAAGGGATTCCAGTTCCCCACGGTTGAAGCGCAGCTGTCGGACAAGTGGCTCGGCAAGGCCACACCGGAATTCCTCAAGGGTGTGGGCGATTTCTTCAAGGAACAGGGCAACATTCCGGAATCGCGCGACACCTATGACGGCGCTGTCAACACCGGCCCGCTTGCTGCGGCAGCAAAAATGTAAGTCAGAACCAGATCAACGCGCGGCCGGACATATTGCGTCCGGCCGCGCGACCACGGCACAGTTTGTTTCCATGATTGGAGTAGCCATGGGTAACCTGGTCATTGATGACCTTTCCATGCGCTTTGATCTGCCCAATGGCGGATCGGTGCAGGCATTGAAAAACGTTTCGCTTGAACTGGCAAAAGGCGAACTTCTGGCTGTTCTAGGTCCTTCGGGCTGCGGCAAGACCACCCTTCTCAACATCGTTGCGGGTTTTCTTGCCCCGACCGGCGGCCAGGTTACACTCAATGACAAGAAGGTCTCCGGGCCCGGCGCCGAGCGGGGTATGGTTTTCCAGCAAGGCGCATTGTTCGAATGGATGAGCGTCCGCCGCAACATCTCTTTCGGTCCGGATATGGCCGGAAAGCCGGCATCGGAAACGGCTCCCGTTGTCGAGAACCTTCTCAGAACTGTCGGCTTGCAGGATTTCGGTGACAAGATGATCTATGAATTGTCCGGCGGCATGCAGCAGCGGGTCGCACTTGCACGGTGTCTCGCCAACGATCCCGATGTCATTCTGATGGATGAGCCGCTCGGCGCGCTCGATGCGCTGACCCGTGAGAAAATGCAGGGCCTGGTGCTCAAGCTCTGGAAGGAAACCGGCAAGACCATCATTCTCATCACCCACTCGGTCGAGGAAGCCCTGCTTCTGGGCGAACGGCTGCTGGTGATGGCGCCGAGGCCCGGCCGGATTCACAAGGAGTATCACTTGCCGTTTGCCGAAATGGGCGTCGGCCGTGATCTGCGGCTGGTCAAGAAGGAACCCGAATTCGGCCAGCGCCGGGAAGAAATCCTCTCCATGATCTGGGACATGGAAGAGGAAATCATGGGCCGCCAGGAGGAATCGGCATGATTGTCTTTTTTCTCTATCTGGCCATTTTCGCGTTTGCCTATTTCGCCTACCGGTTCTGGGAGCGGTCGCGTCATCACATCCACGATTTCGACAGCCTGAAAACCGTGACATTCGGCGATGAAAGTGCTGTCTCGCCAAACCGCTTTGCGTCCGTTGTGTCCGTCATCGCGCTGTTTGCGATCTGGGGTGCGTTCACAGGCTCGGTCATCACGCCGCTGCACGTGCCGGGCCCCTTTGTCGGCGACACCAGATTCACCTACACGGCTCGCAATGCCGCCGGTGAGACCGATGATGCGGTCGCACATTTGCGGGTCTACCGTGTTGGTGAGGATGTGGCTCTTCCGGAAGTATCTGACAAGCCTCACAGCTTTGCGGTGGATGATGCCGTCAAGATCGGCGCCTGGAGGTCGGCTCTCAGCCGGCCCAACGAAAACGACATTGGCGGCAATGAAGACGGCTACAGCCTGATCGCCATTGACGGCCAGCCCATCGCGCCGGGCGAGACTGTCCGGTTCTCCGATGGCGACATCACCATGACCAGCAAGGGCAGCCTGTCGATCAAGCCGGACAAGGGCTGGCAGATGGAGCCGATCTGGCTTCCCGCACCCGAGGCTGTGCTCAGCCGTCTGGGTGAAATAGCCAGCGAGGGCTACAAGAATTTCTCGCTGTGGGAACATCTCGGCTCGTCGCTCGGGCGTGTTCTGGTCGGCTTCCTCATTGGCAGCCTCATCGGCATCCCGCTGGGCTACGCCATGGGCCTGTCCAACTGGTTTCGCGGCTGGTTCGATCCGATTGTCGAATTCATGCGGCCGGTGCCGCCATTGGCGCTGATCCCGCTGATCATCATCTGGTTCGGCATTGGTGAGGAAGGCAAGATCATTCTGCTGTTCCTGGCGGCGCTGTGGATCATGACCATTGCGGCGCGTGCCGGGGTGTCCGGCGTCCGGATCTCCAAGGTGCACGCGGCCTACTCGCTGGGAGCCTCCAAATGGCAGATCCTCCGGCACGTCATCGTGCCCAATTCCCTGCCGGAAATCTTCACCGGGGCACGCGTCGCCATGGGCGTATGTTGGGGCACCGTGGTTGCCGCCGAACTGGTGGCCGCTGACCGCGGCGCCGGCATGATGATCGTCAATGCCTCGAAGTTCCAGCTCACCGACATCGTCATCCTCGGCATTGTCCTGATCGGCATCATCGGCTACGGCATCGATATCCTGATGCGCATGGCTGAAAAATGGCTCGTGCCCTGGAAGGGCCGCGGCTGATTCGGAAACAATGATTGCGCTGCGAAAACGCCGCCGCTCCAGATCGGGGCGGCGGCGTCATTCTTATGTCTGAAATGGTGTCCGGTCAGGCGTCGAGATTGGCCACCGAAAGCGCGTTTTCCTGAATGAACTCGCGGCGCGGTTCAACTTCGTCGCCCATCAGCCTTGAGAACAGGCTGTCGGCGTCCACCGCGTCATTGACCCGCACCTGCAGCAGTGAACGGGCATGAGGATCAAGCGTTGTTTCCCACAACTGCTCTGCGTTCATCTCGCCAAGACCCTTGTAGCGCTGCAATGTCAGGCCCTTGCGGCCAACCGCGAACACGGCCTGCAGCAATTCCCGTGGTCCCGAAATCTGGGTCCCGCCTTCCTTGCGCCTCAGCACCGGCGGCTCGGAGTAGACATCGCGCAGCTTGGCGTTCATCTGATCGATCATCCGCGCGTCCTGGCTGCCGATAAGCCCGGAGTCGAGATAGGCTGCTTCCTTGACGCCGCGAACCACGCGTTCAAACCGGTAGCCATTGTCGCTGGTGACACCGGTCCATCCGCGCTCTGATTCCTCGGAGATCATGTCAAGCCGCCGGGCGACTTCCGCGACCATCGCTTCCGACGAGGCAGGATCGGTGATCCGCTCGGGATTGAAGGCGCCGGCGATCGCCGCCTGCTCCACGACCGAATGGTCATAGCGCGAATGCAGGCCTTCGAGCAGTGCCCGCATCCGCAACGCATCGGTGATGGTATCCCTCAGATCCGCACCGGTCCGGACTTCGCCGGTCGACAGCTCCAGCGAGGCTTCATCCAGCCCCGTTGTGATCAGATAATCCTCCATCGCTTTTTCGTCCTTGAGATACTGGCCGGACTTGCCGCGCGACACCTTGTAGAGTGGCGGCTGGGCGATATAGAGGTGGCCGCGTTCGATCAGCTCCGGCATTTGCCGGAAGAAGAAGGTCAGCAGCAGGGTGCGAATATGCGCGCCGTCGACATCAGCATCGGTCATGATGATGATCTTGTGGTAGCGCAGTTTGTCGGCGTTGAACTCGTCCTTGCCGATGCCGGTTCCGAGCGCCATGATCAGCGTTCCGATTTCCTGGCTCGACAACATCTTGTCAAACCGGGCCCGCTCGACATTGAGGATCTTGCCTCGAAGCGGCAGAATGGCCTGGTTTTCACGCGACCGGCCCTGTTTGGCCGAACCGCCAGCGGAATCACCCTCCACCAGGAACAGTTCTGACTTGGCGGGATCCTTTTCCGAACAATCGGCAAGCTTGCCGGGCAGCGAGGAGATGTCGAGCGCACCCTTGCGGCGGGTCAATTCACGCGCCTTGCGGGCGGCTTCGCGCGCGGCTGCGGCTTCGATCACCTTGCCGACCAGAACCTTTGATTCCGCCGGATGTTCTTCAAGCCAGGCGCTGAGCGTCAGGTTGACCAGGTTTTCAACCGCCGGCCGGACTTCCGACGACACCAGCTTGTCCTTGGTCTGCGACGAGAATTTCGGATCAGGCACCTTCACCGACAGGACCGCAGTCAGTCCCTCGCGGCAATCATCGCCGGTGAGCGAAACTTTTTCCTTCTTGGTCATGCCGGAGCTGTCCGCATAGGAGACCATCTGCCGGGTCAGCGCCGCACGGAAGCCCGCCATATGCGTGCCGCCGTCGCGCTGGGGAATGTTGTTGGTAAAGCACAGCACATTCTCGTGGTAGCTGTCGTTCCACCACATGGCGAGCTCGACAACGATGCCGTCCTTTTCACCCAGAAGGGTCACCGGATCGACGACCAGAGGCTTCTTGACGCGATCGAGATAGCGCACATAGGCTTCCAGCCCACCCTCATAATACAATTCCAGCTCTTTCACGTCGGAATGGCGCCGGTCGGCCAAGAGAATACGCACGCCGGAATTGAGAAACGCCAGCTCCCGCAGGCGATGCTCAAGTGTGCCGAATTCAAAGTCGATCATCGTGAAGGTTTCACTGCTCGGCATGAAAGTCACTTCGGTGCCGGTCTCGTCGCCACAGTCACCGATGACCTCCAGCGGTGCGTCGGCAACGCCATGCGTGAACCGGATCTGGTGGATCTTGCCCTTGCGCCGCACCACCAGTTTCAGCCAGACCGACAAGGCGTTGACCACCGAAACACCCACGCCGTGCAAGCCACCCGACACCTTGTAGGAGTTCTGGTCGAATTTGCCGCCGGCATGCAGCTGCGTCATGATGACTTCTGCCGCCGAAATGCCTTCACCGCTGTGGATATCTGTCGGAATGCCTCGGCCATTGTCGGTCACCGTCACCGAACCGTCCGGATTGAGCGTCACGGTGACGCGGTCGGCATGGCCTGCAAGCGCCTCGTCAATCGCGTTGTCCACGACTTCGTAGACCATGTGATGCAGGCCCGAGCCGTCATCAGTGTCGCCGATATACATGCCCGGCCGCTTTCGCACGGCATCCAGGCCCTTGAGAACCTTGATCGATTCGGCACCGTATTCGGCACCTGCGGTCGGGTTTGTCTCAGGCGTGTCGTTCATTATGCTGTCTTTCAATCCAGAGCGGCGATGCCGGGCGGAATAAATGAAAATGCGGCGGCGAATCACCGCGAATACGAACTTTCAGTATAGGCGGGCGACTGATGAAAACCAAATCCGCGACGCCATGGAATTGTTGGTTTTCGAATGCATATATGGGGATGAATGCGCCGGAACCCAAAGATTGCTTCCTGGTTGCCGCAAACAGCGGCCGCAAGGACCGCGATTGACCCGTGTGCCGGACCTCTGAGGAAGCCGAATGACAGACCCTTGCATCCCGTTTGTACCACCTGCGCCGGTCCCGCGAACCACGCCGCCATCACGCCTGCAGATTATCCGGACGGTGTTGCGCAATCCACTCGAACTGTGGGGTGAACCGTCCTTCCAGAAGGAATGGATCAAGGTCAAGCTGTTCAGCGAGCGCACTCTGATCGTCAACCATCCTGGCCTGATCCGTCATGTCCTGGTGGACAACGCCCGCAACTACGAGATGGCGGTGATCCGACAGCTGGTTCTGCGTCCGATCCTGCGTGACGGGCTGCTGACGGCGGAGGGCGAAGTCTGGAAGCGCACCCGCAAGGCCATAGCGCCGGTATTCACGCCGCGCCACGCCCGCGGCTTTGCCAATCAAATGCTCGAGCAGTCCCGCGCATTTACCGATCGCTACGAGATTGCGGCGGACAGCGGCGAGGTGCGTGACATCGCAGTCGACATGACCGAACTGACCTACGACATCCTCTCGGCCACACTGTTTTCCGGCGAGGTGGCAGGCAACGAGGCAGAATTCGCCGGGGATATCGAGCGGCTTTTGTCCACCATGGGCCGGATCGACCCGATGGATCTGCTCAAGGCGCCGCCCTGGGTGCCGCGCCTGCGGCGGATCTTGGGCAAGTCTGTTCTCGCCAAATTCCGTGGCATAGTTGAACAGACGATGGCCAGCCGCCAGCAATTGATGCGCACTGACCCGCAGAAGGTGCCGGAGGATTTCCTCACCTTGCTGATGCGGCTTCAAGGGCCCGATGGCCTGACGCTGGACGAAATCGAGGACAACATCATTACCTTTGTCGGCGCAGGTCATGAAACCACCGCCCGGGCGCTGGGCTGGACACTCTACTGTCTGGCCAACTCGCCGTCAGACCGGCAAATGGTGGAGACCGAAATCGACGAGGTGCTGGCCCGCGAACCGGATCCGGTCAAATGGCTCGATGCCATGCCCTGGACCCGGGCCGCCTTCGAGGAGGCGATGCGGCTCTATCCGCCAGCCCCCTCGATCAACCGTGCTGCTATTGCAGATGACGAATGGCATGACGGCAAGGGCGGGACGGTTGCCATAGATGCGGGCACCACGGTGCTGGTCATGCCCTGGACCCTGCACCGGCACACCAAACTCTGGGAGCAGCCGAATGCCTATATTCCGTCGCGCTTCCTGCCCGGAAACCGCGACAAGATCGATCGCTTTCAATATCTGCCCTTCGGTGCTGG
The DNA here is from genome assembly GCA_048261205.1 of Hoeflea sp. Taxonomy (GTDB): domain Bacteria; phylum Pseudomonadota; class Alphaproteobacteria; order Rhizobiales; family Rhizobiaceae; genus Hoeflea. Next base: position 193,784 of record JBLXGF010000004.1, on the reverse strand, counting down.
CCCACGCATCTGCATCGGCGCCACCTTCGCGCTGCAGGAAGCCGTGATCGCGCTCGGCGTTTTGCTGTCGCGCTATCGCTTCGATTGCACCGACAAGACCAAACCCTGGCCAATGCAGAAACTGACGACGCAGCCGCAAGGCGGGCTGCCGATGCGGATCAGCCGCCGCTGAGGCTGGCCGGCGGACCGTTTGCCCGGGAGGCGTTGGTGTATGTCGTCAGAGGTGGTGGCGTCCGGGGCAAAACCGTCATAAGTGAGATGTCAGCTCCCATCCGCTGCGGAGCGCAGGAATGGATTGCGCGACATGACTTCACCACTGTTTCTCGGCATCGACACCGGTGGCACCTATACCGACGCTGTTCTCTACAGTGAGACCGAAGGTGTGCTGGCCTCAGCCAAGTCGCTGACAACCCGCCACGATCTGGCAATCGGCGTGTCGGGTGCGGTCGAAACCGTCCTGTCGGAAATCAGCGGCGCCGACAAACGCATTCGCCTGGTCTCGCTTTCGACAACGCTGGCCACCAACGCGCTGGTCGAAGGCCAGGGTGGCCGCGCCGGCTTGGTGATGATCGGCTTCGGACCGCAGGACCTGGCCCGTGACGGACTGGCTGAAGCTCTGGGAACCGATCCGGTCATTTATCTCGCCGGCGGTCACAATGTGCATGGAAACGAGACCCCGCTCAATCTGGCCCCGCTTGAAGCGCAGCTGGACAGTTTGAGCAAGGAAGTCTCCGCCGTGGCGATTGCCGGCTATTTTGCGGTCCGTAATCCTGCCCATGAGATCGCGGTACGGGACCTCATACGGGAACGCACATCCTTGCCGGTCACCTGCAGCCATGACCTGTCGTCGCGGCTGGGTGGCCCGCGCCGGGCGCTGACCACGCTGCTCAACGCACGGCTGATTTCCATGGTGGCGCGGCTGATCGATGCGACCAGCGGCTATCTTTCAAGCCGCGGAATCGACGCACCCTTGATGGTGGTGCGCGGCGACGGTGCGCTGATTTCAGCCGCTGAAGCGCTGATGCGTCCGATCGAAACCATTCTGTCAGGCCCGGCGGCAAGCCTGGTTGGCGCGCGCCATCTCACCGGGCTGGATAACGCTGTCGTGTCCGACATCGGCGGCACCACGACCGACGTGGCCGTGCTTGATGGCGGCATGCCCCGCATCGATACCGAAGGCGCCACTGTCGGGCGCTACCGGACCATGGTCGAGGCCGTGGCGATGCACACATTCGGTCTCGGCGGCGATTCCGAGGTGCGGCTTGACGAAGCCGGTTTCGACGCCGGCTTGACCCTGGGTCCGCGCCGGCTGATGCCCTTGAGCCTCGCCGCTCATCTCTGGCCGAAACCGATTCTTGCGGGTCTCGAAAAGCAGGCGCAATCCTCTTTCGCCGGGCGGTTCGATGGAAGATTTGCGCTTCGCACCGGGCTTCCCGAGGCGCTCGCTGCCGGCTTAACGGCGCAGGAAGCGGTGCTTTATGAGCGGATCACGCTCGAACCGCAGGCGCTTGACGTGGTGCTGACCGGAACGTCGCAACGCGCCACGCTCGACCGCCTGGTGGCTCGTGGTCTGGTGCTGATCGCCGGCTTCACCCCATCCGATGCGATGCATGTTCTGCGACGCCAGGATCAATGGAACCTGGAAGCCGCACGGCTCGGCGCCGAGATCTTTTGCCGGCGCAAGGCAGGCTCCGGCCGGGTTGTTGCGGAGTCTCCCGCCGAACTGGCCGGAATGGTCTCCGCGCGGCTCACCCGTCAGAGCGCCGAAGCCGTACTGACCGCTCTGATTGCCGATGATGACATGACCGGAATGGACGTATCTCGGTCGGCCTTCATTGATCGCGCGCTCAGCCGCAAGGCGGGTCTGGTCCGATTCAGCCTGAAGCCTGACCGGCCGCTGGTTGCACTGGGCGCATCTGCTCCGGTGCATTATCCGGCGATTGCCGACATGCTGGATATCGAGAGTTTCGTACCGGTCCATGCCGGTGTCGCCAATGCGGTGGGTGCCGTGGTCGGTCAGGTCCGCGAGACGGTGACAGTCTTTGTCAGCGAACCCGATGAAGGACACTATGCCGTCAATGGCGGTGGCGAACACCAGATTTTCAGGGACCGCGCGGAAGCCTTCGCCCGGGCCCGTGAGCTGGCTCGCTCCGAAGCCAGCCAGGCGGCAACCCGCAGCGGCGCTGATCATCCCGGCGTGGAGCTTGTCGAACATATCGACATGCCGGTGATCGAGGGCCTGGAGAAGTTCATCGAAGCCCGTTTTATCGCTGTGGCGTCGGGGCGGCCGCGCATAGCTGGCAAATGATTTGTTCCGATTTGGAATAAATCATTTGCACCTTAGATGAATTGACAGGCAATGCGCCGCCCGGCAGGGTCGGCACAAAATTGGGATGCGCGGGATCGTGCCTGCAAAACGGAGAATCACAGTGGCAAGAATCGAAAAGAACGGCCTGCAGATAAGCGCCGACCTGCACGACTTTATCGTCAACGAAGCGATGCCGGGCACTGGCGTCGAGGCAGACGCATTTTTCCAGGCCTTCGCTGATGCCGTTGCTGATCTGGCGCCGAAAAACCGCGCGCTGCTGGCCAAGCGCGATGCGCTGCAGGAAAAGATCGATGCTTGGCACCGCGAAAATGGCGCGCCGGTTGGTATGGACGTCTACAAGAATTTCCTGACCTCGATCGGCTACCTGCTGCCCGAAGGCGGCCCGGTACAGGTTTCGACCGAGAATGTTGATCCCGAGATCGCCCTCATCGCCGGGCCGCAGCTGGTTGTTCCGGTGATGAACGCCCGCTTTGCGCTCAACGCGGCCAATGCCCGCTGGGGCTCGCTCTATGATGCGCTCTACGGAACCGACGCGCTGGGCGACCTGCCCGCGGCCGGCGGTTATGACGAGGAGCGCGGCGCCCGCGTCATTTCCTGGGCCAAATCCTTTCTCGATGACAGCGTACCGCTGGCAGGTGTCAAATGGGCAGATGTGACCGGTTTTGATTTTGAAAACGGTGAACTGAAGATCAGCACCGCCGGTGGCGAAACGGCTCTGGCTGATCCGGCGCAATACACCGGCTTCAAGCGCGACAGCGATCACGCCTTCCGGCTCTATTTCCAGAAGAACGGGTTGCATTCTCTGGTTTTTGTCGATCCCGACAGCATGATTGGCAAGACAGATCCGGCTGGCATCGGCGATATCGGGCTCGAATCCGCCGTGACCGCGATCATGGACTGCGAGGATTCCATCGCTGCCGTTGATGCCGAGGACAAGACGCTTGTCTACCGCAACTGGCTTGGCCTGATGAAGGGCGATCTGACCGAGGAAGTGCACAAGGCCGGCCGGAGCTTCATCCGCAAGCTCCATGGCGACATCGAGTACAGCACACCGGACGGCAAGGCCGCATCGCTCAAGGGCCGTTCGCTGATGCTGATCCGCAATGTCGGCCACCTGATGACCAATCCGGCGATCCTCATGAGCGATGGCAGCGAGATCCCGGAAGGCATCATGGATGCGTTTCTGACCGGCCTCATCGCCCTGCACGATATCGGCCCCGATGGCCGCCGCGCCAACTCGGCCGAGGGCTCGATGTATGTGGTCAAGCCAAAGATGCATGGCCCCGAGGAAGTGGCCTTCGCTGTCGAGATCTTCTCACGTGTCGAAAAGGCACTCGGCATGGCGCCCAACACCATCAAGATGGGCATCATGGACGAGGAGCGCCGCACCACCATCAACCTCAAGGAATGCATCCGGGCTGCCAGCCAGCGTGTGGTGTTCATCAACACCGGCTTCCTCGACCGGACCGGCGACGAGATCCACACCTCGATGGAGGCCGGCCCGATGATCCGCAAGGGCGACATGAAGCAGGCCGCCTGGATCGCCGCCTACGAAAACTGGAATGTCGACATCGGGCTTGAATGCGGTCTTGCCGGTCACGCCCAGATTGGCAAGGGCATGTGGGCCATGCCGGATCTGATGCAGGCGATGCTGGAGCAGAAGATCGGTCACCCGAAGGCGGGCGCAAATTGCGCCTGGGTGCCCTCGCCAACCGCGGCCACCCTGCACGCCACTCATTATCACAAGGTCAATGTGTCCGACGTTCAGGCCAGCCTGCGCTCCCGCGCCCGTGCCAAACTGGATGACATCCTGTCCGTTCCGGTGGCCAGGAACCCCAACTGGACGCCCGAGGAAATCCAGCACGAAATCGACAACAACGCGCAAGGCATCCTTGGCTACGTGGTGCGCTGGGTCGATCAGGGCGTCGGTTGCTCCAAGGTGCCCGACATCAACAATGTCGGCCTGATGGAAGACCGCGCCACGCTGCGGATTTCTGCCCAGCACATGGCCAACTGGCTGCATCATGGTATTGTGAGCAGGGATCAGATCATCGAGACCCTGAAGCGGATGGCGGTTGTCGTCGATGGCCAGAATGCCGGGGACAAGGCCTACCACCCGATGGCGCCCGACTTTGATAAGTCAATCGCCTTCCAGGCAGCTGTCGAACTGGTGCTGGAAGGCCGTTCCCAGCCCAATGGCTACACCGAGCCGGTGCTGCACCGCCGCCGCCTTGAGCTCAAGGCCGCTATGGCCTGAGCAGACACATCACCGGGGTGCTTCGTGCGCCTCGGACCGGCCACGAAAAAGCCCGCCTGGTCAAATGACCGGGCGGGCTTTTGAATGTCTGAATTGTGTCAGCCAGGTCTACTGCTTGACGATCACCCGGGCGTTCTTTCCGGGACGGACGCGCTGGTAGAGGTCGATGATGTCCTGGTTCATCAGACGGATGCAGCCCGAGGATGCGGCGGTGCCGATCGAATTCCATTCAGGCGTGCCGTGCAGCCGGAACAATGTGTCTTCGCCCTTCTGGTTGAACAGGTAGAGCGCACGTGCACCGAGCGGGTTGCTCAGGCCGGGCTTCATGCCATCCTTGCCATATTTGGCCAGTTCCGGCTTGCGGTCGATCATCTCCTTGGGCGGAGTCCATGTCGGCCATTCCTGTTTCCAGGCGATATAGGCTTCACCTTCCCACGCAAACCCGGCCTTGCCGACGCCGATGCCGTACCGCACGGCCTTCCGGCCGGGCAGCACCAGGTAAAGAAAGCGATTGGGCGTGTCGACGATGATGGTGCCCGGCTTTTCCTTGGTGCTGTAGGAGACGATCTGGCGGTGGAACTGCTTGTCGACCTTGCTGATCGGTACGGCCGGGATCGAATAGCCGGCATCGGTCACCGAGCCGTATTCCGACGTGAAGATCTGGGAGGTTCCGCCGCCATCAGTGCTTGAAGAACAGCCGGCAAGAGCAAGCGTCGCGATCATTCCGGCGATGGTAAGGGAAAGGCGAGATGTCATTTGAAAAACTTCCGAAAGCGAGGCGTAACCGCAGGGTCTGAGTCGCGGCCAACGTGAAGCTGTTTATTTTAATTAAGTCTGAACTATGCAACTGTTTTGAATGAAAAATCGAGGAATTCATCCAGCTTTGTCAGCCCGCATTGTTTTTCTGCAACATGAGTGCGGCCTGATATTGCGATAGAACCAATGAAGTGGCACCTATAGCACATGCCGATCATTTCCCCGCATTCTGACAATCCGCTTGTCGACGGTCGCCAGTCCGATCGTGCGCTGATGGTGCGCCGCGGGGTGCAGCGCCTGTTTTCGGATTTGCGGTTGTCGATGGTGCCGGAATTGCCGCTGGCATCCGGCCGCCGTGCCGATCTGGTGGCGCTTGGCCCGGCCGGCGAAATCTGGATCGTCGAGATCAAATCCTCCATTGAAGACTACCGTTCCGACAGCAAGTGGCCCGATTACCGCCAGCACTGCGACAGGCTGTTTTTCGCCACGCACGCCGGCGTCCCCGCCGATATCTTTCCTGCGGAATGCGGCTTGATCATCGCCGACGAGTGGTCCGGCCATCTGCTGCGCGACGCGCCTGAACACCGGCTGGCGGCGGCAACCCGCAAGGCCATGCTGTTGCGCTTTGCCCGCGCCGCTGCCGACCGCCTTCTGCTCGCCGAACTGGCGGCGGGCACAGGCTGAGGCCGCGATTGTCTGGCTAGGTGCAGCCTGTTTCAGCGCGGTGCGCGTTTTGCCAGGATACGCTGAAGGGTCCGCCGGTGCATGTTGAGCCGCCGTGCCGTCTCGGAGACGTTTCGCTCGCACATCTCGTAGACCCGCTGAATGTGTTCCCAGCGCACCCGGTCAGCCGACATCGGGTTTTCGGGAACCTCTGCCCGTTCGCCGGGCTTTCGGGTCAGCGCGGCAAACACCTCGTCGGCATCAGCCGGCTTTGCCAGATAATCGATCGCCCCAAGCTTCACCGCGGTAACCGCTGTGGCAATGTTGCCATATCCGGTCAGCACGATGATGCGGGTGTCGTCGCGGCGCTCTCGAATCGCCTCGATGACATCCAGTCCATTGCCGTCCTGAAGCCGCATGTCCACCACCGCGTATTTGGGTGTTCTGGCACGCGCCTTGGCGAGGCCTTCAGCCACGCTTTCGGCAATCTCGACCTCAAAACCCCGCATTTCCATGGCGCGGGCGAGCCGGCGCAGGAATGGGGCGTCATCATCGACAAGCAGCAGCGTGGCGTCTGCCCCGATCGCCTCGGCTTCTGTAGTTTGGGCGGTATCGCCGGTCATGTTTCACCTCACCGGTGCTGGCAATGCAGGTTTGCACACCCGATTTAATGCGTTTGGCCAGATTATCCAGCTCCAAACGCATATCAAACACCCTTGTCGTTGCCAAATAGGTCCATTTTTTCTCTTGGCCAGCTCACTTTGACATGGGCACCGGTCGCCGGTGGCGCTTTGTTGGCGAATTCCAAAGCCGCGCCGGAGCGTTCAAGCAGGGTCTTGGCAATGAACAGTCCAAGTCCCAGACCGCCGCCTTTTTCCCGGTCCAGCCGGTTGCGCCGGTTCATGAACGGCACCCCGATCTGGGCCAGCGCGTCGGGCGCGAAACCCGGGCCATCATCATCAATCGAGATGTCCACCCGGTCGCGGTCATGGCTGACTGTCACGGTGACCCGGCTTTCGGCGAAATCAACCGCATTTTCAATCAGGTTGCCCAGCCCGAACAAAATGGCTGGATTGCGCCGTCCGATGGTTTCGCGCATGTCGGACTGGGTGTGAATGACCTCGATTTCGATGCCGAACTCCCGGTGCGGCGCGATCACTTCCTCGATCAGCGAGGCCAGCGGCAGCCGCATCATATGCGCCTCGTCTTCTGCCGAAAGCGTGGTCAGGCGCCTGAGGATGTCGCGGCAGCGTTCCGTCTGGCTGTGCAACAGCAGCAGATCATCGGTAAACCGAGGATCGTCAATCAGCGCCTTTTCCATTTCCCGCGCCACCAGTTGGATGGTCGCCAGCGGTGTGCCCAGCTCGTGCGCCGCCGCCGCCGCCAGACCATCCAGGGCCGAAATATGCTGTTCGCGTTGCAACACCAGTTCGGTCGCCGCCAATGCATCGGCCAGCTGATTGGCTTCCGCCGAGACCTGGAAGGAATAGAATGCGGTAAAAGCCATGGTCGAGACGATGGCGATCCAGGCACCGGCGATCAGCAGGAACGGCACTTCGAAAGTGCTGCCGGGGTACCAGGGAAGCGGCAGCGAGAAGAATGCCAGGATTGTACCGGCGGACACCGACAGGATGCCCAGGCTCAAGGTGTGGCGGACCGGCTGTGACGCCGAGGAGATGATCACCGGAACGCACAGCAGCACCGAAAACGGATTGGCCAGTCCGCCGGTCATGAACAAGAGGCCGGACAATTGCAGCACATCGAACGACAAGACGGCCGTCGCGCCGAGCGGAGGCAGACGGTGAGCCGCCGGAAACCGCACGGACAGGAAGATGTTCATCCAGGCCGAACAGGCAATCAGTGAAAAACAGAAAAGTTCAGGAACCTCGAATCCATAGCCATGCGCAATAATCAGAACCGTTACGCTTTGGCCGATCACCGCCAGCCATCTCAGCCGCGTCAGCGTCTGCAGCCGCAACCGGTGCCGGATCGAGTGATCTTCAATGAAGGATGGAAAAACGGTCATGCGCTTTGATCTAACGCATCAGCAAGCCAATCCGCAATTGGTTTGGCCGGCGCTTTATGTCCCACGCGGTTTGGCCTTGTGTGTCGGCGCTGCTTGCGCAGGATTCTCCGGCCAGGGATGGCGTGGATAGCGCCCGCGCATTTCGGCCCGCACATCGGCCCACGAGCCGGCCCAGAACCCCGGAAGATCCTGCGTGGTCTGGATTGGCCGGTGCGCCGGCGACAGCAGTTCCAGCGTCAGCGGCAGCCGCCCGCCGGCAATTGCAGGATGGCGGGTTTCGCCAAACAGTTCCTGCACCCGGATGGCCACGACAGGGCTGCCCTCGTCATAGCGGATCGGCACCCGAGAGCCCGTTGGCGCTTCATAATGCGACGGGGTCAGCCGTGTGATCTCACCTCTGGCCCCGGGACCGCACAAAGACAGCAAGCCTTCGTTCAGACCGTCCCGGTCAATCGCCTTTAGTGAAGTCACACCGGGTTGATAGGGGGCGAACCAGGTTTCCAGCTCCGCGAGCAGCGCCTGGTCCGACACATCAGGCCAGGGCGCACCGAGGCTTTTGTGCAGGAACCCGATCCGGTCACGCAACTGCAGGCCTGAAGACGAAAACGGCAGCGCCTTGATGCCGATCTTGCGGATCGCTGCGCACAGCACCTCCATCGCCGCCGCATCATCCGGTTTCGGCAGCGGCGTCTCGGCCAGAGTAATGGCGCCCAGCCGGGTGATCCGCCGCGCCCGTACCGCGCCCGATTGCGCATCAAACACACACTCCTCGCTCTGGACACTGCGGCTTTCCAGAACGTCCTCCAGCGCTTCGCCCGACAATTCCGCGGCGGCGAGTATGCGCGCTGCCTGTGCCTTGCCGCTCATGTCGGCGATCACCAGGAACTCCGCGCCCGCCAGCCGGTCGGTCTCGTCGATCATGGCGCCGCGGCCATTGGCCAGAACGAATTTGCCCCTGGCGCCGCGCTGCCGGGCAATCCGGTCGGGAAAGGCATGCACCAGCAATGCTGCTGCCGGGACGGCAGTCTCTGACGGCCGCTTGCGCCCTGAGAGCCGTGCTGCCAGCGCCCGCGCCGCCGTGCCCCGGGGAGTCCGGTCAGAGCGAAAGCGCGACAAGCGTGTTTCGAGATCCGCATCCTGCCCGCCAAGACCCTGTTCGGTGAGCAGCACCGCCAGCTCGGCTGCCGCATAGCCGTGCCCGTCTTCCTGCCCCGAAACCACCATCGAGGCCAATCGCGGCGGCAGCGCCAGCGCCCGCATGCGTTTGCCGCGGCTGGTCAAGCCGCCATCCGTGTCGATTGCGCCAAGGCTTTCAAGCAAGATCCGGGCTTCGGTGATCGCAGCCTCGGGTGGCGGATCGATAAAGCGCAAATCGCGCGGGTCTTTCACTCCCCAGGCCAGACAGTCGAGCACCATGGCCGAGAGATCACTCGCCAGCACCTGTGGTGTCGAAAAAGCGGGCAGCGCCTTGCTCTGCTCTTCCCGCCACAGCCTGACGGCAATCCCCGGCGCTGTTCGTCCGGCGCGTCCGGCGCGTTGATCGGCGGAAGCCTGCGAGGCCTTGATGGTTTCAAGCCGGGTTATTCCGGTCGACGGTTCGTAAACCGGCTGCCGCACCAGTCCGCTGTCGATGACAATGCGAACCCCATCGATGGTGATCGAGCTTTCCGCCACAGGCGTGGCCAGCACCACCTTGCGCCGGCTCTCGGGCGCCGGCTTGATCGCCGCATCCTGCTCTTGCGAAGTAAGACCACCATAAAGCGGCTGAATATCCGTCAATGGGCCGAGCCGCCCCTCAAGCCGGGAGGCGACCTGCCGTATCTCGCCCTGACCTGGCAGAAACGTCAGGATTGAGCCGGCTTCGCTGCGGTGAAGCAGCTCGATGGCGTTCGTCATCGCCGCTTCGATGCGCGTACCTGACGGCCTTTCGATGTGGCGGATATCGACCGGATAGCTGCGTCCCAGGCTCTCGACCACCGGGCAATCGTCCATCAGGACTGCGACGCGATCCGTGTCCAGCGTCGCCGACATCACCAGAATGCGCAGATCCTCGCGCAGGCCCGACTGGATATCGAGCGCCAGCGCCAGACCGAAATCAGCCTCCAGCGCGCGCTCGTGAAACTCGTCGAAGATCACGCAGTCGATACCATCGAGATCCGGCGAGGACAGCGCCATGCGGGTGAACACGCCTTCGGTCACCACCTCGATGCGGGTTCTGGCCGAAACCTTGGTGTCGAGCCGCATCCGGTAGCCGACGGTGCCGCCAACCTCTTCGCCCAGCATTGACGCCATCCGCCGTGCCGCCGCGCGGGCCGCCAGCCGCCGCGGCTCGATCAGGATGATCTTGCCGGTTAGCCAGGGCTCGCTTGCCAGCACCAGCGGCACCAGAGTGGTCTTGCCGGCACCGGGAGGTGCGGCCAGAACGGCGTTTGGGCCATCGGCAAGAGCCGCGCGCAAGGGTGCCAGCGCATCGGAAACCGGAAGCTCCTGATAGCGGGCGGCAATGTCGCTCACGCCGGATCGACCTTGTGCAGCTGTCCGCCGGCGGCACGGGCATCTTCCTCGTCATGGGTGACAAGCACCACCGGCAATCCGGCGCGGCGCGCCCGGTCAAACACCAGCTGCCGGGTCTGCTCGCGCAGGTTCGCGTCGAGTTTGGAAAACGGTTCGTCGAGCAGCAGAATCCGCGGCCGCGACATCAGTACCCGCTGCAGCGCCACACGGGCCTTTTGTCCCCCCGACAGCGTATCCGGATCCCGGTCGCCGAAGTCTGCGAGGCCGGCGTCTTCAAGCGCTTCCTCGGCCAGCGCCCTGCGCTGTTTGCGGCCTTTTACATCTTCGGGAATGGCAATGGCGATGTTGTCGGCGACACTTAGATGCGGAAACAGCAGCGGATCCTGAAACAGGATTCCGGCATGGCGCTTCTCTGCTTCGAGCGCGGTCAGATCGATCCCGTCGACGATCACCCGGCCGCTGGCAGTGAAGGCCGGATCGAGAAACCCGCCGAGATAGGCCAGCAGCGTCGATTTGCCTGAGCCTGATGGCCCCATGACGGTCAGGGTCTCGCCGCGGCCGACCTGTGCATCCAGCGCCACCAGCACGCGATCGCCCAGGCAGATATGCACGCCCTCCAGCCGAAGTCCCTGATTGTCGGTCATACTGTCCACTCTCACACCCGCAAGCCTCGCCGGTTGCGGAATACCAAGCCGGGCAATCCCGTGGCAATGGCAAAAGCCAGAAACGGCAGCAGTGTCTGCATGAAGGCGTAAACCCCGATGGCGCGCCGGTTGCCGCCGGCTGCCAGCGCCACGGCTTCGGTGGTGACAGTTGTCAGCCGTCCTGCGCCGATCAGCACAGTCGGCAGATACTGCCCGACGGAGACCGAAAACCCGACAGCCGCCGCCGTCAACACAGCCCGCGTCAGCATCGGCAACCGGATCCGGATCAATGTGCGGGTACGGCTCATGCCAAGCCCTGCGGCAATCAGATCATGACGGCGGTCATGCGCCCGCCAGGGGTCACTCAATGACAAGAACACATAGGGCAGTACGAACACCAGATGCGCCACCACCAGCGCCGGGAAGCTGGCATCGACCCCGAGCCAGATCGACAGCACCTGCAGGCCGAACATGAAGGAAATCTGTGGCACGATCAGCGGCAGGTAGATCAGCAGCAAAGCGCCGCCGCCCCGGCCCCGGCCTGTCTCGTATTCGCGTTCGAGACACAGAATGGTCAACACCAGCGCGGCCAGTGTCGACAGCCCTGCAACCGCAAGCGTTGTGGCCAGCGGTCCGCTCATCCGCGGCAGTGCCTGCATCCAGCTGCGCAGACTGAAATTGGCCGGAAGCGCGTCGGGGAACTGCCAAAGCCCGGAAACCGACCACAGCGCCAGCACGGCAATCCCGCCGAAAACCACGGCTGCCGAGGTGATCATAACCAGCCGTGCGCTGGCGCGAAGAGCCGTATCGCGCTGCCAGCGTCGTCCGGCGCCACGGCTGACCCGGATCAGCATTGCACCAATGTGCTCAAGTCCCACCCAGGCTATCAGCGCCACCAGTGTCACGCCAAGCTGGGCCACCGCCCCGGCTGAGGCCAGAAACCTCGTTTCAAGATCCGGATCGTTCATCCAGTCGATCAGCCGCACCGGCAGCGTCGGCGGCAGATGCGGCCCGAGGATCAGCGCCACATCGACCACCGAACTGGCGTAGGCGACCACCGCGAACACGGCGAGCCGGACCTGCCGGTAAAGCGGCGGCCACAACAGGAAGGTGAAGCTGGCAATCCGGCCATAGCCCAGCGACCGCCCGAGCCGCATGGTCTCGACATGCCGGGTTTGCGGCAAGGCGGCCAGCGTCACCAGAAACAGAAACGGGATTTCCTTGACGATCAGGCCCGCCATCATCGACAGCGCCATGGAATCATTGACGATCAGCAGATCCGGTGGCTGGCTGTATCCGGTGAGCCAGGGCGAGACCAGCCGCATGAGCATGCCCGACGGCGCGATCAGAAACGCCAGCCCGAATGCCGCCGCCGCATGCGGCACTGACAAGAGCGGCGAAATCATCCGCCGCATCCGGGCAAAGCCGGAGGTGCAGAGATCGCTGGCCACAAACGCGGCGACAGCCCCGAGCGACACCAGCGTCGTGACCAGCCCGATCAGCACGGAAAGAACCGCCGAACGGAGAATTCCGGGAACTTCGGAGAGCGCCAAAAAATGCGCTGTGGTGAAGCTTACGCCGCCCAATTCGGGCAAGTAACCCAGCGCCGGAAGCGCGGTTCCGGCCAGCCCGAAAACCAGCGGCCCGAGCAGGATCGCCAGTGTCAGCGGCGGCGCCAGTCGCGCCAGGCGCACGCCGCCCGTCATCTCAGCTGAACTCGTTGTGCGCAGCCATGCAGGTCAGTTGGCCGCGCCGTAGCGCCTCAGCCATTCGCCCTCGATATGCTCCATCCAGTCCGGATGCGGCTCATCCAGCGCCGGACCCAACTCATCGGGCTTCAGGGTGGCAATGCCGAGATCAAGCGCATCAAACGCTGCACGGTCATCGTCGGACAGCTTGTCCATCGACAGCACGGTCGGATCACCCCAGACCGAAGGATCCTGCTTGCGGACCTGGGCTTCCGGCGAGATCAGGAAGTTGGCGAGCACCAGCGCGCCGGCCTTTGCAGCGGCGTTGTAGGGAATGGCGACGAAATGGGTGTTGCCCAGCGTGCCATCCGTATAGGTGAAGGACCGCACGGTGTCGGGCAATTCCCCGGCTGCGATTCCGGCCGAGGCTTCCGAGGGATTGAAGGCGAATATGATATCGAGTTCGCCATCGGCCAGCTTCTGCTTCATGTCGGGGTAGTTCTGCGGATAGGCCTTGCCGCTGCGCCACAGATTCGGATGCAGCTTGTCGAGATAGTCAAACAGGGGCGCGGAATCCGCCTTGAAGCTGGCTTCGGTCACCGGCTTGCCGAGCTTGGATCTGTCGTCGATGGTTTCGATCAACACCTGCTTGAGAAATGACGAGCCGATGAAATCCGGCGGCTGCGGATAGGAAAAACGGCCCGGATTGGACTGGGTCCATTTCAGAAGCTCTGCCGAGGAGTGCGGCACGCTGTCAGCCGGTGTGCGGGCGGTGTCATGGAAGAACACCATCTTGGCGCCGCCCCAGGGGCTTTCCAGCCCGTCGGTCGGAATGGTGAAATCGGTCAGGATCGTGGGCTTGTTTTCGTGGTCGACATAGGCCCAGTTCGGCAGGCCCGTGGTCCAGTCCGGCGCCATCAGCAATTGCTGGCGTTTCATCGAGGCGAAGTTCTCGCCATTGATCCAGATGAGGTCGACCGAGCCGCCCTCATCCTTGCCGGCTGCTTTTTCGGCCAGTACCTTGGCCACCGCATTGGCAGTGTCATCGAGTTTCACGTGAACCACCTCGACCCCGAAACGCTCTTTCAGCGTTTCGCCGGCCCAGCCGATATAGCTGTTGATGTTCTCGGAGCCGCCCCAGGCATTGAAATAGACGGTCTGGCCCTTGGCCTCTTCCAGGACCGCATCCCAGTCGCGCGGGTTGGGGTCTGCAGCCTGGGCTGCAAATGTCAACGCAAGTGCTGCACTCAGCGCGCCAGCCAGCAGGGTCGGGGATCTCAACACGGCATTCCTCCTTGGACGGTCAATTCAGTTCCAGACACCACAGGGCCACGATGGCGTCAATCGAACGCCATACGTCACCGCGTCACAATTTGGTGACCCGTGCGTGTAGAGTTGGCCCAGAACCTCATTTGGGAAGCGAGGCTCTCTAGTGAGCCTCGTCCCAGTTCAGCGCCGCGCGGGCGTCGACTTTCAGCGGCACGGCCATGTTGACAGCCGGCATGGCTGCGTTTTCCATCACGTCGACAATCACCGGGATGATCTTTTCGGCATCCCCCTCGGGCGCTTCGAAAATCAGTTCATCGTGAACCTGCAGCAGCATCCGGGCATTGGCATCGGCCTTTTCGAGCGCCGGTTCCATCCGCACCATGGCGCGGCGGATGACATCGGCGGCCGAGCCCTGGATCGGCGCGTTGATCGCGGCACGCTCGTTGAAGGCGCGAACCTGCGGGTTGGACGAGCGGATTTCCGGATAATGCGCCCGGCGGCCGAAAATGGTCGTGACATAGCCACGGTCCTTGGCTTCCGCCTTGGTGGCCTCCATGTAGTCCTTGATGCCGGGGAACCGCTCGAAATATTTGCGGATATAGTCTCCGGCTTCCGAGCGCTCGATGCTCAGCTGATTGGCCAGGCCGAAGGCCGAGATGCCGTAGATAATGCCGAAATTGATCGCCTTGGCGCGGCGGCGCACTTCCGATGGCATGCCTTCAACCGGAACGCCGAACATCTCCGACGCGGTCATGGCGTGAATGTCGACGCCATCGGCAAAAGCCTGGGTCAGCTGCGGAATGTTGGCGACATGCGCCAGCACCCGAAGTTCGATCTGGCTGTAGTCGGCCGAAATCAGCACATTGCCCGGTTCGGCGATGAAGGCGGTCCGGATCTTGCGGCCTTCGGCGGTGCGCACCGGAATGTTCTGGATGTTCGGGTCTGATGAGGAAAGCCGCCCCGTAGTGGTCGCCGCCATCGCGAAAGACGTGTGCACCCGCTTGGTCTGAGGGTTGATGAATCCCGGCAATGCGTCGGTATAGGTGGATTTGAGCTTGGTTAGCTGCCGCCAGTCAACGATCTTGCGCGGCAATTCGTGGCCTGCGGCGGCCAGATCTTCCAGCGCCTGGGCAGATGTGGACCATTGTCCGGTTTTGGTCTTGGTGCCGCCCGGAAGGCTCATCTTGTCGAACAGGATTTCGCCCAATTGCTTGGGTGAACCGACATTGAAGTTTTCACCGGCCAGTGCCTGAATTTCTTCTTCCAGCGCCGCCGCACCCTGAGCCAGTTCGCCCGACAGCCGCGACAGGATTTGCCGGTCGACCCGGATCCCGTGCTTTTCCATGCGCATCAGCACCGGCGCCAGCGGCCGTTCCAGCCGCTCATAGACCGATGCCAGCCCGTCCGAGACCAGCCTTGGCTTCAGCGCATGCCACAGCCTGAGCGTTACCTCGGCGTCTTCCGCCGCATAGGCCGTTGCCTTGTCGATCTGCACCTCGGCAAACGGGATCGCGCTTTTGCCCGAACCGGTTACTTCCTTGTAGGCGATGGTCTTGTGCCCGAGCCAGCGTTCCGCCAGCGCATCCATGCCATGTCCGCCCTGACCGGCGTCCAGCACATAGGACAGCAGCATCGTGTCGTCGAAACTCTCGATGCGGATCCCGTGCTGGGCCATCACCAGCATGTCGTATTTGAGGTTTTGCCCGATCTTGAGAACGGCAGGATCTTCCAGCAGCGCTTTGAGCTCATCCAGCGCTGCGCGCATCGGCATCTGACCCGGCTGCGCCCCGCCGCCGCCAAGCAGATCGCCCGCACCATTGGAATGGGCCAGCGGCGCGTAACAGGCTTTGACTTTCAGATCACCGGTGTCCGGTGCGGTTTCAGGAAATGCCAGCGAGAAGCCGACCAGTTCGGCCTGCATCGCATCAAGCGATGTGGTTTCGGTGTCAAATGCCACCAGCCCGCGTTCGCGCGCCTGTGCGCACCAGGCCTTGAGCTGGTCGATGCTGCTCAGCGTCTCGTATGCGCTGGTGTCGATCTTGGCGGACCCGGCGGCTTCGGCCCGCCGTTTGGCCAGTCCCTGCGGTGTGTCGTCGATGTCGCCTTTGACGGATGCCTCACCCGGATCGAGATCGGGGCCGCGCATCTCGGCTGCCGCATCAACGGCTATTTCGGCAGCGTCTACCGCACTGGCATCGGTTTCCGTCGCGTCCGCCACCCGGCGTGTCAGCGAGGTGAATTCCATGCCCTTGAGAAACGCCACCAGCTTTGGCCCGTCGAGCGGATTGAGCACCAGCTCATCAAGCTTTTCGGCGACCTCGACATCATCCTTCAACCGCACCAGTTCGCGCGAGATCCGGGCCTTGTCGGCAAATTCGATGATGTTCTCGCGCCGCTTGTTCTGCTTGATTTCGCCGGCGCGGGCCAGCAGCGTGTCCAGATCGCCGAACTGTTCGATCAGCTGCGCCGCGGTTTTCGGGCCGATGCCGGGAATGCCCGGCACGTTGTCGACCGAATCACCGGTCAGCGCCTGCAGGTCGATCATCTTCTCGGGCGGCACACCCCATTTTTCGATGACTTCGGCCACGCCGATCTGCTTGTCCTTCATGCTGTCATACATTGACACCTGCGGCCCGACCAGCTGCATCAGGTCCTTGTCCGACGAAATCACCGTCACATCGGCGCCGGCTTCCCGCGCCAGCCGCGCATAGGTGGCGATCAGATCGTCGGCCTCAAAACCCTCCATCTCGATACAGGGCAGATCGAACGCCCGCGTTGCCTCGCGGATGACGGCAAACTGCGGCACCAGATCTTCCGGAGGCGCCGAGCGGTTGGCCTTGTATTCGGGGTACATCTCGTTGCGGAAGGTCTTCGAGGAGTAGTCGAAGATCACCGCGAAATGCGTCGGTGTGACGCCCACGGAGGTGTCGCGCGCCTCCGACACGAGCTTCCACAGCATGTTGCAGAAACCCGACACCGCGCCGACGGGCAAGCCATCGGATTTGCGCGTCAGCGGCGGCAGAGCGTGATAGGCCCGGAAAATATAGCCGGAGCCGTCGACGAGGAAGAGATGATCACCTTTTTTCATGGAGCAAGGATTACAGCGGGGTGCTCTCAAGGTCCATGCGTTTTGCGCGCGATATGCCGGGAAAAACGGTGGCGATGCGGCATCTGCCCCGGCCCGGTGGCGCAAAAGCCATCATGACCGCGCCAGAATTTTGCGAACCAGTTCCGGCCAGACCCGGTTCAACAGCAGGACCCGCCGCGACAATCCGGGCGCCGCAAGCCTCTTCTGGTCCCTGACGCTTACGAAAATCGCGTCAACCATTGCTTCAGGCGATATTTTTCCTGATCCCCGGCCTACCGTCATTCCGGTGTCCACCAGCGGCGGAACTGCCTCCACCAGGCGAATCCCTTCGGATCGCATTTGCACCCGAAGTGACTGTGTGAAGGAGGCAAGTCCGGCCTTGGACGCCGAATACACCGGTGCCGAGGGTTTCGGCTGGCGCGAGACAAGAGAAGTCACATTGACGATTGTGCCGCCGGGCCGGAGCATCAGGGGAAGCAGGCAAAGGGCAAGAAGCATCGGAGCGGTCAGATTGAGTGCAATCTCATCCCGGATGCAATCCGGGCACATGGGGTTTGCACTGTCCGGGCCGGTAAAATCAATGGCGTTCTGCACGCCTGCATTGTTGATCAGAACTGCGACCGGCAGCCCCATTGCTTTCACCCGATCGGCTGCACGGGTGATTCCCGCCCGCCCGGCGAGATCGGCATCAAGCACTGTCAGGTTTTCGCGCGGCTGCAGGACAGCGGTATCGCGGGCAATGGCCAGCACCGGAAAGCCGGCTTCGAGATAGCGGTTGACCAGCGCAAGTCCGATTCCGCGGCTGGCGCCGGTGATGATGGCAAGTCCGTGAGAGTTGGGCATGGTTTGCCTCCTGTGTTTGGGTCGGAGGCGATCATGAGTTGTCGCGTGGTCAGAGTATTGAACATGTGCGCCAGTTGCGGTTTGGCGCAATTGTTCAATTTTCTAAGATGCGGCTATGATCAGCTGTGGCGTCGCAAGAGGCGGGAGCCCCGGCCTGGCCGGAAAAGGAGCGCCCATGGAGAACTTTGCCAGCGCAGGCCTGATAAACCTGGTTCAGCGTGTGGTCGGGGCAGCCGACCCGGCGCTGGTCTCCGGGCAGGCTTTGCCGGACCCATTTTCCCATGGCCTTGAACCGGCAGGGGTCAAGCGCAGTCTGGTCGAGCGGGTCATGCAGCGTCACGGCACCGGCCTGTTGCTCTCGGTCGGTCAGAATCTGCATCTGATCGAGGATACACCGGTTGCCACCGTGTTCAGACGCTCCGCCGATCCGCAGGTTCTCGCCGGCAAATGGCTGCGGCTTGAGCGCTATCATCATGCGTCGCACCGGACCCGGATTGAGCCTCTGGGTGACGAAGGCTGGGCCTGTCATCGCTACAGTCTCGGCTCGATGCCGACGGCCGGCGAAAACTGCCTTATCGCCGGCCTGTTGATGGGGCTTGCCCAATTGGTGGGCGCAACAGAATGCCGTCTGCTGATCGCCGGAGCAGACCTCCGCGCCTCTGATCTCAGACATGCGAATTTGCCGTCCGGCGAGTCGTTTGAAACCTTCCGGATTGTCTGGTCGCCCTTCCGGACGAGGGAGATGCCGGACCTGAGCGCGCGGCCCGAGAACGCAAAAGACATAGTGGATCGGCTCGCAGGCCTGCTTGAGTCCGATGTCGGGCGCAGCTGGAAAATAGCTGATGCAGCCAGGCAGATGGCCATCTCTACCCGCTCCCTGCAGCGCCAGCTGGCCGCAGACGGGCGAAGCTTCTCGACTGCCTTGCGCAGGGTGCGAATGCGCCGGGCCACCGAGTTGCTGACGGACACCAAAACCCCTCTCGCTGAGATTGGCTATTGCTGCGGCTATGCCGACCAGGCGCATTTCCAGAGGGATTTCCGCCGGGTAACCAACATCACCCCGAAACGGTTTCGTCAGGCCTCGGAGCCTGTGCATCCGGCACTTTCCTCTGCCTGATCATGATCTTGCACGATATCGGCACAGAAATGGCGTTTGGCCGCCTGCAACAGGCACATTGGCTTCATCGCTGGGATCACGCATTCGTTACAAAACCGTAATGTTCGTGTCCTTGAAAAGCCACATTCACGGGACCAAATGCTTATCACCGGCGAACGAATAAGCCGATGTCTGGAATTACGGCTCGTCCCCCGCCGCTTCCAGACCATGGACAAGGGCCGCCCCGCCCCCTTTATAGGCCCTTGTCCTGACAATATGCCGCCATGGCCTTCCCCTCCGGCCATGGCGGCTTTTCTTTTGCCCTTTCCCGGCGCTAGATTGCCTGCTTCTGATTCCCTTCCGGAGCCTCCCATGACAGATCTGACCGCCGCCCTTTCCGCCGCCGATGCCAATCTTGATGACAGCCTCGAGCGCCTGTTCGGGCTTCTGCGCATCCAGTCGATCTCGACCGATCCGGCCTATGCACCGGAATGCCGCCGTGCCGGTCAATGGCTGGTCGACGAGCTGATATCGCTCGGGTTTGACGCAAGTCTGCGTGACACCACCGGTCATCCCATGGTCGTCGCCCATCATGCCGGTGCAACGCCGGATGCGCCGCACTACCTTTTCTATGGCCACTATGATGTGCAGCCGGTTGATCCACTCGATTTGTGGACCGACCCGCCCTTCGAGCCGGCAATCAAGGAAATCGCACCCGGCCGCAAGGCCATCACCGGCCGCGGCTCGTCCGATGACAAAGGCCAGTTGATGACCTTCGTCGAGGCCTGCCGGGCCTGGAAGGGCGCCTCGGGTTCGTTGCCGTGCCGGATCACCATCCTGTTCGAAGGCGAGGAGGAATCCGGTTCGCCCTCGCTCAAGCCGTTTCTTGAAGCCAACGCCGATGAGCTCAAGGCCGAGTGTGCTCTGGTTTGCGACACCGGCATGTGGGATCCGGAAACACCGGCGATAGCGGTCGCACTGCGCGGCCTGGTCGGCGAGGAAGTCACCATCCATGCCGCTGACCGGGATCTGCATTCCGGCCTGTTCGGAGGTGCTGCCGCTAATCCGCTGCACATCCTGTCGAAAATCCTTGCCGATCTGCATGATGAAACCGGCCGCGTCACACTGGAAGGCTTTTATGACGGCGTCGAGGAAACCCCGGCACAGATGCTTGCCAGCTGGGAAAGCCTCGGCAGGACGGCTGAAGACTTCCTCGGCGAAGTCGGTCTTTCTGTTCCCTCAGGCGAAAAGGGCCGTTCCGTGCTGGAACTGACCTGGGCGCGGCCTACGGCAGAGGTCAACGGCATGTGGGGCGGCTACACCGGCGCAGGCTTCAAGACCGTGATCGCCGCCAAGGCCACGGCCAAGGTCTCGTTCAGGCTTGTCGGCAAGCAGGATCCCGAGCAGGTCAGCGCTGCCTTCCGAGCCCATGTCGAAGCCCGGCTGCCTGCCGATTGCACCGTGAGCTATGCGCCGCATGGCGGCTCACCAGCTATCCAGTTGCCGTTTGATTCGCCGGTCGTCACCAAGACCCGCAACGCGCTCACCGACGAATGGCCGAAACCTGCGGTGATGATCGGCATGGGCGGCTCGATTCCGATTGTCGGCGATTTCCAGAACATTCTGGGTCTGCAGTCGGTGCTGTGCGGCTATGGCCTCACCGATGACCGCATCCATTCACCCAATGAAAAATATGACCTGACATCCTTTGCCAAGGGAATCCGCTCATGGGTGCGCATTCTTGATGCGCTGTCGGTTCGATAGGGCTTTAACGCAAAGCCGGTTTTGACACCGTGAAAGGGGTGGTTTCCTTAACCACCCCTTAAATCGTCGCATTTAGGGTGTTTCCAGATCGCCGGGCAGTTTCGGAATGGGACATCGCATGTCTTCATGACGGAATTGCTGTGAAACCAAAATCCGGATCGCGCGCAGCACAAATGGGTTGCGCCGCTTGCCGGAACCCATCAGCATCCGGACTTTTCATGGCGCGCAAGAAAACAACCCGAAGCCGTATCGAACCTTCTTTTGAAGGCGGCCGATCGCAGGGAAGTTCGCGTACCCTTGCGGACGAGCGTGTCGCCGGCAAGACGGGGCCGAAGTCAAACGCCAAGACAGCCTCGGCAAAAAGACGCAAGAAACCTCAGTCAAAAGCCCGCAAACCCAGGGGGCGGACATCCCGCGGCCGGATCACCGGCGCTTTGCGTTCAATGGTCTATTGGTGCTGCGTATTGGGGATCTGGGGTGGAATCGCCATTGCCGGCGTGGTTGTCTTTTACGGCGCGCGCATGCCCAGTGCCGCGACCTGGTCGATCCCCGACCGCCCGCCCAACGTCAAGATTGTCTCTGTCAACGGCGAGACCATGGCCAATCGGGGGGCCACCGGTGGAGAAGCCCTGCTGCTTGGCGACATGTCGCCTTATATTCCCGAAGCCGTGATCGCCATCGAGGATCGCCGGTTCTACTCGCATTTCGGCGTCGACCCGATCGGCCTGGCGCGCGCCATGGTGTCCAATGTCATGGCCGGACGGATGGTTCAGGGCGGCTCGACGCTGACCCAGCAACTTGCCAAGAACCTGTTTCTGTCACCCGAACGCACCATCGAGCGCAAGGTGCAGGAGGTATTGCTGTCGCTGTGGCTCGAGCACCGCTTCTCCAAGGATCAGATCCTGGAGATGTATCTCAACCGGGTGTTCTTCGGATCCGGCGCTTACGGCGTCGAAGCGGCGTCACGGCGCTATTTCCGCAAACCGGCCCGCGATGTGTCGCTTGCCGAGGCCGCCCTTCTGGCCGGTCTCCTCAAGGCCCCGTCACGGCTCTCGCCGGCCCGCAACCCGAAGGCGGCGGAAGCCCGCGGGCAAGTGGTACTGGCTGCCATGCGCGATCAGGGTGTGGTGTCGGAAAGCGAAATCGCCACGGCACTGACCAGCCCGCAAGTCCGCGCCAAGAGCTACTGGACAGGCTCTGAAAACTATGTCGCTGATCTGGTGATGCAGCGCCTGCCGGATCTGGTCGGCAAGATAACCGAGGACCTGGTGGTCGAGACCACCATCGACTTCCAGCTTCAGCGTGAGGCGGAGAAAGCTTTGCGGGAAGCGCTTGAAAAAAACTCAGCCAAATTCCGCGTCAGCCAGGGCGCGCTTGTGTCTCTCGACGGCACCGGTGCGGTCAGGGCGCTGATCGGCGGCCGGGAATACGCCACCAGCCAGTTTGACCGGGCCACCGATGCGCTTCGCCAGCCAGGGTCTGCCTTCAAGCCGATCGTTTATGCGGCGGCTCTAGAGCAGGGCCGCACACCCTTGTCGGTGCGCAATGACGCGCCGGTGAAAATCGGCAAGTGGACCCCGGAGAACTACGACAACAAGTACCGCGGCGAGGTCACCTTGTCTGATGCGCTGGCCCACTCGCTCAACACGGTTGCAGCCCAGCTGGTCATGGAAGTCGGCCCCAAGACGGTTGTCCAGACCGCGCGGCGGCTCGGCATCGAAGCGCCATTGAAGGCCAATGCCTCGATCGCGCTTGGCACGTCTGAAGTCACGCTGCTCGAGCTTACGGGATCCTATGCCGCGTTCATGAATGGCGGCTACAAGGCGACACCGCATGTCATCAGCCGGGTCTCCACCCATGACGGCAAGGTGCTTTACGAAAACACCTATGACAATCCGCCCCGCGTCATTGATCCCGCCGTTGCGGCGATGATGAACCAGATGCTGGTTCGTGTTGTCGAGGAAGGAACCGGCCGCAAGGCCCGCCTTGACGGCTGGCCGGCTGCCGGCAAGACCGGAACCACCCAGTCCTACCGCGATGCGCTGTTTGTCGGCTACACCGCCAATCTTGCAACCGGTGTCTGGTTTGGCAATGACGACGGCAAGCCGATGAAGAATGTCACCGGTGGTGGCCTTCCGGCAGAGACCTGGAAACAGTTCATGCAGGCTGCACATTCCGGATTGCCGCCGACAAACCTGCCTCTGGGCGGTCCGCTGCCGCCGGTCGCAATCGATGAGCCCGGCGCTCAAAACACGGATCCGGTGGCCGGTCTGGTGCGCGATCTGTCACCGGTTCCGGTTTCGCGCGATGCGACCGGCGCCACCAACAACAATTTCCTGACGCCGCCGGCAGAGGTGGGATCTGCGCCGACTCAGCCAACGGGCACGAGGCGGACAACCCTGCTTGACATCCTTATGGGGAATTGACATGCAATCAGGCCACTTTAAGCGGTAAAAAACCGTCAAAATCGTGCAATCTGCGTTTCCCATGACGCTTGCAGTCTGCAGGTGACATTCTTATATACGGCTCAACGCTGCAGGGGAGACTCTATTCAATATGGTCTTGGCTTTGTTAGCGGAGACGGATGACACGGGTCATCCTGTTTTCAGTAGTGTCCCGTTAGGGGCTGTCGAATGGAACGCCTGACCGGGTCCCGGCAGCTCGCTTCAAGGAGAATTCAATATGGCTAAAGTAATCGGTATCGACCTCGGAACCACCAACTCCTGCGTTGCAGTGATGGATGGCAAGGATGCCCGCGTGATTGAAAACGCGGAAGGTGCACGCACCACCCCCTCGATGGTGGCTTTCAGTGACGACGGCGAACGCCTCGTTGGCCAGCCGGCCAAGCGGCAGGCGGTGACCAACCCGGAAAACACGCTTTTTGCGGTCAAGCGCCTGATTGGCCGCCGTTTTGAAGACAAGGCCGTTGCCAAGGACCAGGAACTGGTTCCTTTCAGCATTGTCCGTGGCGACAATGGCGATGCCTGGGTCCAGGCCAATGGCGACAACTACTCCCCGGCTCAGATCTCCGCGATGATCCTTCAGAAGATGAAGGAAACCGCCGAATCCTACCTCGGCGAGAAGGTCGAACAGGCCGTCATCACCGTCCCGGCCTATTTTAACGACGCCCAGCGTCAGGCCACCAAGGATGCCGGCAAGATCGCCGGTCTCGAAGTCCTGCGCATCATCAACGAGCCGACGGCTGCAGCCCTGGCCTATGGCCTGGACAAGACCGAAGGCAAGACCATTGCTGTCTATGACCTCGGTGGCGGCACCTTCGACGTTTCGATCCTCGAAATCGGCGACGGCGTCTTCGAAGTGAAGTCGACCAATGGCGACACCTTCCTCGGTGGTGAAGACTTCGACATGCGCCTGGTTGGCTATCTGGCCGACGAGTTCAAGAAAGAGCAGGGCATTGACCTGAAGAAGGACAAGCTCGCGCTGCAGCGTCTCAAGGAAGCTGCCGAGAAGGCCAAGATCGAACTGTCGTCTGCATCCCAGACCGAAATCAACCTGCCCTTCATCACCGCTGATGCATCGGGTCCGAAGCATCTGACCATGAAGCTCAGCCGCTCGAAGTTCGAGAGCCTGGTTGATGATTTCGTCCAGCGCACGATTGCCCCGTGTAAGGCTGCGCTCAAGGATGCAGGTCTCCAGTCCGGTGAAATCGATGAAGTGGTTCTGGTTGGCGGCATGACCCGCATGCCCAAGATCCAGGAAGTCGTGAAGAAGTTCTTCGGCAAGGATCCCCACAAGGGCGTCAACCCGGATGAAGTGGTTGCCATGGGCGCCGCCATTCAGGGCGGTGTTCTGCAGGGCGACGTCAAGGACGTGTTGCTGCTCGACGTGACCCCGCTGTCGCTCGGCATCGAAACGCTCGGCGGCGTCTTCACCCGTCTGATCGACCGCAACACCACGATCCCGACCAAGAAGAGCCAGGTCTTCTCCACCGCTGAAGACAATCAGAACGCGGTGACGATCCGGGTCTTCCAGGGTGAACGCGAAATGGCTGCCGACAACAAGGTTCTCGGCCAGTTCGATCTCGTCGGCATCCCGCCGGCTCCCCGCGGCGTGCCGCAGATCGAAGTCACCTTCGATATCGACGCCAACGGCATCGTCAATGTCTCGGCCAAGGACAAGGGCACCGGCAAGGAACATCAGATCCGCATCCAGGCATCCGGTGGTCTCTCCGATGCCGACATCGAGGCGATGATCAAGGAAGCCGAATCCAACGCCGAGAGCGACAAGAAGCGCCGCGCCGTGGTCGAAGCCAAGAACCAGGGTGAAAGCCTCGTGCACTCCTCGGAACAGTCGCTCAAGGATTATGGCGACAAGGTCTCCGAAGAGGACCGGACCGCGATTTCCGATGCGATCGCTGCGCTCAAGGCCGCAGTGGAAGCCGAGGAGCCTGACGCCGAGGACATCCAGGCCAAGAGCCAGACGCTGATGGAAGTCTCCATGAAGCTTGGTCAGGCCATGTATGAGCAGAGCCAGGCCGAAGAAGGCGCCGGCGAAGCCGAAGGCGAAGAAAAGATCGTTGATGCGGACTTCGAAGAAGTCAACGACGACGACGACAGCGAGAAAAAGTCTGCCTGATTGTCGATCTGACATCACGGTGAAACGAAGGAGGGCCCCCTAGCGGGGCCCTTTTCGCGTTTACGATGATCTCAGTTTCGAGTTGTGAGTATCGGCCCCGGATTCTAATTCATGTTGGACAGTGGTGTTTTCACCCATCCTGAAAGGGTCTCCGGTCAGCAGAACCGGGCAAAGGATACAAGGGCGGAGGATTGTTCCGGCATATGGAGGAGCAGGCCCGTCCCGATGATTGGAGCGTTTGGTGCGGCAGAATTACAGGTTGTTCGGCGTTTGGAGACTTCTGGCCGCGATGCTGGTGATGGCCTATCACTTCTCGCATTATGCGCCGAATCCGGCACCCATTGTCGAATGGTTTGAGCACATGCTGCCATTGCTAGACATGTTCTTCATCATGTCCGGTTTTCTGATCTTCGAGCACTATGGCCGGATGGAAAACACAAGCGACAACTATGTCTTATTCCTGATCAAGCGGCTCTCGCGGCTCTACCCGCTTCATCTGATCACGCTCCTGTTCTTCGTGGCGTTCGGTGTTTTTGTGCATCTCGGGCTGCTGCATTCCCAGGGGGCTGACACCCGCTATGACTTTTCGGCCCTGCCTGCCAATCTGTTGCTTATCCAGGCTTGGGGCGTGGATTCCGAATTGACCTTCAATTATGTGTCGTGGTCGCTGTCTGGGGAATGGTTTGCCTACCTGATCTTTCCGGTCGTGCTTTTTGCCTTTGCCCGGGGGCAGGCCATGGGGCTGGCACTGTTGGTGGCCGCTATCATCGTGGCGCTGGAAATCGCTGACAACGGCGCAACCCAACAACATGATTTGTGGTTCGAAACGAAATTGTGGGCGGCCTATCGCGTGGCTGCCGATTTCAGCTTTGGAGCATTCCTGTGTGTGCTCACGCGGCAACTGAAAGTGCCGCCGCGCTGCCAATGGCTCGCTTGGGGCATGCTCGGCTGCGTGTTTGCCGCCATGTTTTCCGACGCCAATATCTATCTT
Source organism: Hoeflea sp. (assembly GCA_048261205.1). Taxonomy (GTDB): domain Bacteria; phylum Pseudomonadota; class Alphaproteobacteria; order Rhizobiales; family Rhizobiaceae; genus Hoeflea. The sequence goes on along the minus strand of JBLXGF010000004.1, from coordinate 167,260 downwards.
ACGCTTGCCATGTTCGGTGTAGCCATTGTTCTGGCTGCGCTGTCAGACCGGACCGAAAAAGATGAAACGGCATGGCTTGAGCCGGTCATGCCGGTGGCTGTGGTCTCTTTTGGCGTCTATCTCTGGCACCCGGTGGTCGAGCTTTTCGCTTACTCGCTAATCTGGAAACGCATAATCGGCATTGATGATCCCGTGTTGTTCTGGATCTACATGCCGCTTCCCATGGTGATTACCATCGGCGTGGCTCTGGTGTCTGCACGCCGGTTCGAGCGGCCGGTGGGCAAGTGGATTGAAACATCGCTTACCGGGCTGGCCAAACAACGCGTCTTGTCCCGGCCACAGGTGTGAAACACGATCGGCTGCAGACTATCCGGTTCCTTGGGGGCTAGAATTTTTCCCGATGAGTGACTACATGACGCATGTGTGCGCGCCAAGGCGCGAACCCTGTGACTCTTCGAGTTGCGGGAGTGTGAGTTCCAGAGCGTCCAATTGGCCAGCAGGCTTTCAATCGGGCGCCTCCCTGAAGAGAGATTGACGGACACTATGGCCAAGCCAGACTTTTATGAAACGCTTGGTGTGGCGCGTGGCGCGGACGAGAAAGAGCTGAAAAGCGCTTACCGCAAGCTTGCCATGAAGTACCACCCGGACAAAAACCCTGGCAATGCGGAAGCAGAGCACAGGTTCAAGGAAGTCAGCGAAGCTTACGAGTATTTGAAGGACCCCCAGAAACGTGCGGCATACGACCGCTTTGGCCATGCTGCTTTCGAGCAGGGTGGTATGGGCGGCGGCATGGGCGGCGGCGGCGGTTTTTCCGATATCTTCGAAGATATTTTTGGCGAGATGATGGGTGGCCGCGGCGGTCGCCGGTCTTCCGGTGGCCGTGAGCGTGGCGCCGATCTGCGCTACAACATGGAAATCTCGCTTGAGGAAGCCTACACCGGCAAGACCGCGCAAATCCGCGTTCCCACCTCGATAACCTGTGATGTCTGCACCGGCTCGGGTGCCAAGCCGGGCACCCAGCCGACCACCTGTGCGACCTGTGGCGGCGCTGGTCGTGTTCGCGCCGCGCAGGGCTTCTTCTCGGTCGAGAGAACCTGCCCGTCCTGTCACGGCCGTGGCCAGACCATCACCGACCCCTGCACCAAATGCGCAGGCCAGGGTCGCGTCACCGAAGAGCGTTCGCTCTCGGTCAATATTCCGGCAGGCATCGAGGATGGCACCCGCATCAGACTGTCGGGTGAGGGCGAAGCCGGCATGCGCGGCGGTCCTGCCGGCGATCTCTATATTTTCCTGTCGGTACGTCCCCATGCGGTGTTCCAGCGCGAAGGCGCGGACCTCTACTGCTCCGTTCCCATTTCCATGACTTCGGCAGCACTCGGCGGAAAATTCGACATCACCACCATGGATGGTGCGCGCTCCCGGGTCACGGTTCCCGAAGGCACACAGCCGGGCAAGGAACTTCGCTTGCGCGGCAAGGGCATGCCGGTGCTCAGATCTGCCCAGTTTGGCGATCTCTATGTCCGGATCACAATTGAAACGCCGCAGAAACTGTCCAAGCGGCAGCGTGAGTTGCTGATGGAATTCCAGGAGCTGTCGTCCAAGGAGACCAGTCCGGAATCGACCGGCTTCTTTTCAAAGATGAAGGGCTTCTTCGACACGATGTCGGATTAAGCCCTGGAGCAACGGGTTCTGCCCAAGAGAAACCATGTTTTGTCTCCAGTTGGTTTTGTGTAATTTGCCCGGGGGAGGACAAACGTCTTGAGCATGACTTTTTCTGGGCGCATTGCCAGGCGCTTTGACGATGAGATCCGCTTTTTCAAAGGCTGGATGGACGGTCCGAAATCCGTTGGCGCTATCATGCCGACCTCGTCAGTGACCGCCCGCTCCATGGCATCGGTGGTTAATCCGGCTTCCGGCTTGCCGGTGCTCGAATTGGGACCCGGTACCGGCGTCATCACACGGGCCATTCTGGCGCGCGGGATAGCTCCGTCCGATCTGTTTTCAATCGAGTTCTCCGCGGATTTTCACACCCGTCTGCAGATCGATTTTCCAGGTGTGCGTTTCATTCGCGGCGATGCCTTCAATCTTGACGAAACGCTTGGTCATTCGAAGACCTGTGTCTTTGACAGCGTGGTTTCAGGGATTCCCTTGCTCAATTTTCCGATGGCTTCCAGGGTGGCATTGATCGAAGATCTGCTTGACCGTGTGCCGCCGGGGCGGCCTGTGGTGCAATTCTCCTATGGCCCTTCGTCACCGGTGGTGTCCCGGGGAGCGAGTTTCCAGGTGGTTCATCATGATTTTGTGTTGCGCAATGTTCCGCCCGCGCGATTGTGGATTTATCGCCGGGGCGAAGCGGTTGTCTGATGTGCGACGTTTGAGCCGAACCGCCTGAACGCTGCAGGGACAAGGCATCTGCCGCTTCGGCCAGCCTGCATCAATTTGCCGAAATCCCGCCGCTGATGCTTCCCCCCTATTGATGCTTGGGTATGATGGCCTCCGCGAAACAATATCCCGGCACGTAAGCAAATGCAGCGGAGCAGACATGACCCCCAGAATTCTCGTTCTTCCCGGCTCGAACCGCAACGGCTCATTCAATGCGGCGCTGGCCGCGGCCGCTTCTCTGGAGCTGGCCGGGCAGGGCGCAGATGTCAGCCGGATCTCGCTGGCGGATTATCCGTTGCCGCTTGTTGATGAGAATCTCAAGAACGAGACTGGTGTTCCCGAAAATGCCGTCAAACTGGGACATCTGATTGCGGCCCACTCCGGAGTTTTTCTGTGTTGCCCGGAATACAACTCGTCGATCCCGCCATTGCTCAAGAACATGATTGACTGGGTCAGCCTGATCACCAGGGATGGTGACCGGGCGTTCAAGCCGTGGCAGGGCCGGTATGTGGCGCTTGGATCGGCTTCAAATGGCAAGCTGGGCGGCATTCGCGGGCTCTATCATGTCCGCTCGGTGATGGTGAACGTCGGAACCCAGGTGATCAGCGAACAATGCGCGGTGAGCGGTGCGGCGGATGCCTTCGAGGCGGACGGACGGCTCAAGGACGAGAGGACCCAGGCAATGCTGACCAACACCTGCAAATCATTGATCCGGCATTGTGCGATGATGACGGCAGGCTGACGAAGCGGTGATTTGGCCCGGTCCAGGCCTGTTACAGGTTATTGTGGTCTTGCGATCCCCATGTCTTCATGCGAGGACCGCTCAAACGGAGGGAATGCAAGATGTCAGCTGCAGCGCATGAACTGAGTTCACCATCCTATGACCACGTCGATCCGCGCCTGATCGTGGCGCTCGATGTGCCGACCGTCGCCGAAGCCGAGGCGCTGGTGGCCCGGATTGACGGCGAAGCGATCTTTTTCAAGATCGGATATCAGCTTGCCTTTGCCGGTGGATTGCCGCTGGCCGGAAAACTCAAGGCCTCGGGCCGCAAGGTCTTCCTCGACATGAAGCTCCTCGACATCGACAACACCATCGCAAAAGGCGTCGAGAACGTCGTCAGGATGGGTGTCGACATGCTGACAATCCATGCCTACCCCAAGGCAATGCAGGCCGCTGTTGAAGCTGCCCGCGGCTCCGATCTGTGCCTTCTCGGCGTCACCGTGCTGACGTCGATGGACGGGGACGATGTTGCCGATGCCGGCTACGCCCTCTCGCCTGAGCAGCTGGTCTTGCGCCGTGCGGCGCAGGCCCGGGACGCAGGCATGGGAGGGATTGTCTGCTCCGCAGCAGAAGCCCGCGCCGTTCGCGACATTGTTGGTCCGGATATGGCAATCGTCACGCCGGGCATCCGGCCTGCGGGCGCAGATCACGGGGATCAGAAACGGGTGATGACACCTGCTCAGGCGCTTGCCGCGGGGGCTTCACATCTGGTAGTCGGACGGCCGGTTTCCGCCGCCGCCGACCCGGCGGCAGCGGCAAGAGCGATCACCGCCGAAATGGCTCAAGGCTGAAAAGGGAGACTGTCACCATGGCAAAGGGATACTGGATTGGTCGCATCGATGTGCATGATCCGGAGGCCTACAAGGCCTATGTCGAGACCGCGACACCGGCCTACAAGGAGTTCGGCGCAACATTTCTGGTCCGTGGCGGCGAATTCGATGCCGTCGAAGGCCAGGCACGGTCCCGCAACGTGGTGATCGAATTTCCCAGCTACGATGCGGCACTGGCCTGTTACAATTCCGAAACCTACCAGAAGGCCCGCGCGATCCGCCAGCAATTCTCCGATGGTGAACTGCTGATCGCCAAGGGCCATGACGCCTGAAGCGCCTGGTGCATCCTTTCAAGGCTTTCGAGCGGCCATAACGGCTTCAATTGGACGCGCCGTGCTGGCCAGGCTGCGATTAATCCCCGCGCAGGGCGGAGGAGGTCTTCACCTTGCGCCGGTTTTTGACTAAGAGCTTGGGTGGACTGCGGCCGATTCCGGTTGCAAACGCGGCAATAACCGGCGCAAAGATCCTGTCAGGGAGTGCATAGATGACATCGCTCAATCAACCCAAGCTCGTCACGGTCTTCGGCGGCTCCGGCTTCGTTGGACGCCATATTGTGCGCGCGCTTGCCAAACGCGGCTACCGCGTTCGGGTCGCCGTCCGCCGTCCGGATCTCGCAGGCCATCTGCAACCGCTCGGCGGTGTCGGCCAGATCATGGCGGTTCAGGCCAATGTGCGGAACCGGGCGTCGGTCGACAGGGCGGTCAAGGGTGCCGATCATGTCGTCAATTGTGTCGGTATTCTCTTTGAAGCCGGCCGCAACACCTTCGCATCGGTTCAGGATTTCGGCGCCCGCGCGGTCGCCGAAGCCACCCGCGCCGAAGGCGTCGGCCTGACCCATCTTTCGGCTATTGGCGCTGACCTCGATTCGGAATCCGATTATGCCCGGTCCAAGGGCCTTGCCGAAGCCTCGATCACCAAGGTGATGCCTGACGCGGTGATCCTGCGTCCATCGATCGTCTTTGGCCCGGAAGACGGTTTCTTCAACAAATTTGCCGAAATGGCACGGTTCTCACCTGCTCTGCCGCTCATTGGCGGTGGTGAAACCAAATTCCAGCCGGTTTATGTCGGCGATGTCGCCGAAGCTGTTGCCCGCAGTGTAGACGGAACATTGATCCCCGGCACGATTTACGAGCTGGGCGGTTCGCGCATCATGACCTTCAAGGACGTGTTTGAGGAAATCCTCAAGATTACCCGCAGAAAGCGCGTCCTGCTGCCTCTGCCCTGGGGCCTGGCGTCGCTGATCGGCAAGATCGCCACGTTCATCCCGTTCATCGATCCGCCGTTGACCGATGACCAGGTGACGCTCCTCAAGAGCGATAATGTGGTTTCGGCCGAAGCGGCAAAGGAAAAGCGCACCTTGGCCGGCATCGGCATCGCGCCGACCAGCGTGGAAGCCATCCTTCCGACCTATCTCAGCCGGTACCGGCCGCACGGCCAGTACAGCGGCACCGGTAGCGAAGCCTGAGTGACCTGTTTGCATCGCTGCTCTCGCACCTGACCCCGCCGGGGCTGGATGCGTGGGCGGTGGTTGTTCTCGTCTCGGCAAGTTTTTTCACCTCCGCGCTGACGGTCTCGGTGGGCATCGGCGGCGGCGTCGCACTTCTTGCGCTGATGGGATATCTGGTTCCTGTCGCCACCATCATTCCGGTCCACGGTGTGGTGCAACTGGGCTCCAATGTCGGCCGTGCAGCGATTCTGCGCAACCATGTTGCCTGGGCGTGCCTCGCAGCCTTTTTCATCGGCGCTGTTCCTGGTGCATGGGCCGGTGGCCACGTTGTCGGGGCTCTTCCCGAACCTGCGCTCAAGGCAGCACTTGGCGGCTTTATCCTGCTGATATCCTGGATGCGTCTTCCCCGCCTCGCTGCAATCGGGTTGCCGGGCTTTGCCGCGACCGGGGCCATCACCACCTTTTTGACCATGATCTTCGGCGCGACCGGCCCATTCAATGCCGTGGTCCTGTCAAAGACCTTTCCCGAACGGCTGCGGTTTCAGGCCACCACCGCGGCGCTGATGAGCTTGCAGCACATGGTCAAGACCGCAGCTTTCGCGTTTGCCGGGTTTGCATTTTGGCCATGGATGCCACTCATCGCGACGATGATACTCACCGGCCTCGCAGGCACCTGGGTTGGCGTGCATATCCTGCACAAAACCCCTGAGAGCCGGTTTCAATTGATCTTCAAGATCTGCCTGACGCTGCTTGCGCTCGATCTGATCCGCCGCAGTGTTGCCGGAATGGCGCATGGTTAGCAATGATTTAACGTTCAGCCGCTTATTTGTTCGTGGTTCGGGAATTTGCCTTGAACCAAACATCAGAGCCGGGTAAATCGCCCTTCGTCTCCCGGAGGCCGGAGCCAGTCGCATGCGAAGAGAGATCTTTGCCACATGGCCGTAGACAGAATTCAGTATAAGCTAAGATCAGGACATGAATTTATGGGTAAAACAGTCGTATCTGCGTTCGCTTTCGCAATTGTGGTGATCTTGTCCGCATCCGCCTTTGCGCCGCGCAGCGTTGCCCACTCTTCCAAAGGCTGCTCGCCGGCCTATGGCGTTGATCCCTGCGCAGTCCAGACAATCGCCGACTGAAATAGCTGCAGCGCCGCGTCTCCTGTGGGAGACGCCGGGGCGCTTGGAAACCTTACACCGCAAAATCTGAAAACACGCACTCCGCGTTCAATGATTTCCATTTGAAATCGGGTAGGTCAGATGCGCTTGCGTGCCGTGGGTCAGCCCATCAGCCACAGGCCGAAAAGCCCCAGTGAGCCTACGGCAATACGCCACCAGCCAAACAGCGCGAAGCCGTGACGTGAGACAAAATCAAGCAGACCCCGTACCACGATCACTCCTGCAATAAAGGCTGTGATAAAGCCAACGATGATGGTGACAACGTCATCATAGGCCAGCTTGTCGTAGTTCTTGTAGAGATCCAGCGCGAAGGCGCCAGCCATTGTCGGCATGGCCAGAAAGAACGAAAACTCGGCTGCTGAGCGTTTGTCGGTTCCCATCAGCAGGGCGCCGGCGATGGTGGCGCCGGATCGCGATGTGCCGGGAATCATCGCGAGGCACTGGCAAAGCCCGATCTTGAAAGCCAGTGACAGCGGATAATCCATCACATTGGTGTATTTCGGCGTCAGTTTCATCCGGTCGATTAGCAGCAGGATGATGCCGCCGCCAATCAGCACCCAGCAGATCAGCGCAGTCGATTCGAACAGCACCGCCTTGATGAACCCATGCGCCAGAGCGCCGATCACGGCTGCAGGCAAAAAGGCAAGCAGAATGGCGCCGACAAAATGCCGCGCCTTGGCGCTGGAAGGCAGCGAGATCGCGAGCGTCCACAGCCGTGCGAAATAAACCGACAGGATCGCCAGAATGGCGCCCAGTTGAATCAGCACTTCGAAACTGTTGCCAGGGGATTTGAAACCCATGAAATGGCCGGCCAGCAACAGATGGGCTGTCGAGGAAACCGGGACAAATTCTGTCATACCTTCGATGAGGCCGAGCACAGCCCCCACAATCGTCGTTTCATTCATGCTGGAGCGTCCTGTTTCTCACAATGGCAGCCTTTGGCCTTTGGGTTGCCCGCTTTTAAGACAAGGATAGCCCGACATCCGGTCAGTGATTCGCTTGTCTTGGAGTGGGCCAGTCCCTATAGCTCTAAATTCCGGAACCTGACCAGTCCCGCGCACCGGCGCCAACGCAAACACGTTCAGCTTCACGATGCCAGTTTTATATCATCACACCACATCCGCCGCGTCCCGATTTGTCCGGGTCTGTTTCAGCGAGGTCGATTTCAGCGCCGACCTGGTGGAAGAATTGCCCTGGGAGAAGCGCCCGGATTTTCTCAAGATCAACCCGGCCGGAACCTTGCCTGTCTGCAGGACCGACAATGGTCACGCCCTGTGCGGCCCGCACATCATTGCGGAATGGCTTGATGAATCCTTTGGCGTCTTCAAGCGTGATCGCCGCTTGCTCGCGGAAGATCCGTTTCGGCGTGCTGAAATCCGGCGGCTTGTGGAATGGTTCCTGATCAAGTTCGAGCAGGATGTGGTGCGCCCGCTGGTGCGTGAGCGGATTGTCAAACTGCAGATCCCGGCAAGCCAGGGCGGGGGCTCACCCGATCCCAAGATGCTTCGCACCGGTCGCGCCAATATCCGTCAACACATGAAATATCTGTCATGGCTTGCCGGATCGCGTGCCTGGCTCGCGGGCGACCGGCTCAGCTATGCCGATCTGGCAGCCGCAGCCGCCTTGTCGGTGATGGATTATCTCGGCGAGATCGAATGGAACGAGTATCCGCAGGCCAAGGATTGGTATCAGCGCGTCAAATCCCGTCCGTCCTTCCGGCCCCTGTTGTCCGACCGGATCCGCAACCTGCCGCCAGTCGCCCATTACGCCGACCTTGATTTCTAGGCTGATGGCGGGCGCCAGTCATACCGGGCCGCTTGCACCGGGCGGCGGTCCTCCGGCCACAGGCGGACTCCAAGCCGAGCGTCTCAAAGCCTTCCTGAAAACCGAAGCCGAGCGCCTCGGGTTTTGTGCCCTGGCTGTCAGCTCTGCCAAGGCCGTGCCGGGCCTGCATGACCGGTTGAGCGAATTCGTCGCTCTCGGGCGGCACGGCTCCATGCAGTGGATGCCGGAAACCCTGGATCGCCGCGCCGACCCGCAGGTGCTGTGGCCCGAGGCGCGCTCGGTCATCGTTCTGGCGATGAATTACGGCCCCGATACTGATCCGCTGGAAAACCACGCCCACAAGGACAGAGCAACGATCTCGGTCTATGCCCGCAATCGCGATTATCACGACATCATCAAGGGCAGGATGAAGGAGCTGGCGGCCAAGTTTGCCTCCCGTGCCGGGGGAGACGTCAAGGTGTTTGTCGACACCGCGCCGGTGATGGAAAAGCCGCTGGCGCAGGCAGCCGGTCTCGGCTGGATCGGCAAGCACACCAATCTGGTCAGCCGCAGCCATGGCTCGTGGATATTTCTCAGCTCGATCTTCACCACCATCGATCTGACGGCGGATGCCCCTGAAATCGACCATTGCGGTTCCTGCCGCGCCTGCCTCGATGCCTGTCCGACCGACGCCTTCCCCGCGCCCTACCAGATCGACGCGCGGCGCTGCATTTCCTACCTCACCATCGAGAACAAGGGCCCTGTTCCGGTCGAGTTCCGCAAGGCGATCGGCAACCGTGTCTATGGCTGCGACGATTGCCTGGCGGTCTGCCCGTGGAACAAATACGCCCAGGCCGCCAACGAGGCGAAATTGATCGCCCGCGATGATCTGCGCTCCCCGCCGCTGTCCGCTTTTCTCGCCATGGATGATGCGGCGTTCCGGGCATTCTTCTCGGGCTCACCGGTCAAGCGCATTGGCCGGGACCGGTTCTTGCGAAATGTGTTGATTGCTGCCGGCAACAGTTCCGATCCGGCTCTGGTGCCTGGCTGTGAAGCCCTGCTCAAGGATGCGTCGCCGTTGGTGCGCGGCGGCGCCATCTGGGCGCTGTCGCAATTGATGGGGCGCGATCACATGCAACACCTATCGGCGCAGCGGGCAGACGAGCCCGATCCTCAGGTTGACGAAGAATGGCGCCTGGCGCTCGGCGCTGCGGACACACCAGACCAAGCCAAAGCAAGGTTGAACACATGAGACTGATGATTTTCGGCGCCGGATTTTCCGGCCTGGCCATTGCCCGCGAACTTGCCGGCGAGTGTGAATTCGCCGGCGGCACCACCCGCAGCCCGGAGCGGTTCACAGCGTTGCAAGGCGCTGGCCTGACCCCCTTCATCTATGAAGGCGGAGCGCCATCGGATGATGTGAGCGCGGCGCTGAACGAGGCCACCCATCTGGTCATGTCGATTTCCCCGGATACAGCCGGAGATCCGCTGTTGCAGGTGTTTGCCGAAGGTCTGCGCCCGGCAATGCCGAAACTCGAATGGGTCGGCTATTTGTCCACTGTCGGTGTCTATGGTGATCATGGCGGTGAATGGGTCGATGAAGACACGCCTTGCCGGCCCAAGTCCAGGCGCTCGGTGGCGCGTCTGGCCGCAGAAGACGGCTGGACCCGTCTGGCAGCGGAGGCCAATGTGCCGCTGGCGATCATAAGATTGTCGGGGATTTATGGTCCGGGCCGCAATGCGCTCAAGACAATGCATGAAGGCAAGGCACGACGGCTGATCAAGCCGGGACAGGTCTTCAACCGCATCCACGTTGCCGACATCGGCGGCGCCACGGCCTTGCTCGCCAGGCAGCGGCTTGGCGGGATCTACAATGTCACGGACGATCTTCCCGCACCGCCGCAGGACGTGGTTAGCGAGGCGGCGCGCATTATCGGCGTCGAACCGCCCGCAGAGATTGATTTCGAGACCGCCGAACTCTCGCCAATGGCACGCTCGTTCTACGGCGAGAACAAGCGCGTCTCCAACGCGAAGATCAAGGCTACAGGCTACGATTTTCTCTATCCCGATTACCATGCCGGGCTTGACGCCCTGCGTGGCGATGGGTCGCGGCAGAAATAGCTTCGCTGCATTGCAACAAAACGCAACAAGAAGTGATTTTGACAGTCTTCTTTTGGCCCGGTTTGGCCTTCACCAACCGCCATTACACCAAAAGGGATAGAAAATTGACTTCAACCAAGCTTAACGCATCAATCGTGGTGTTGTTCCTTGCCGTACTATTGACTGTTGTGGCGACGCTGGCCAGCATCAGTCAGGCCTCGGCTGCGGATCCGTCCTGTGGACGCGCCTCATGGTATGCGCTGACCTCAAAAACAGCCTCGGGCGAGCGCATGGATCCCTCCAAGCTGACCGCAGCTCATCCACGCCTGCGCTTTGGAACAAAGGTCGAGGTGGTCAATGCGCGCAATGGCAAAACCGTCGTGGTGCGCATCAATGACCGAGGGCCGTTCATCAAGGGCCGGATCATTGACGTCTCCAAGGCCGCAGCCGGTCAGCTCGGCATGATCAAGTCGGGGGTCGCGAAAGTTTGCTATCGCGTAATTTCCTGATTCCGTCTCCTGGTCCTGGCGTTTCAATCCAGCAGTGAAACGCTTCCACCGTCTTGCCAGACCCGATTGTCTCGCTATTGTGGCGTGATAATTTTTTCAAAGGGTTACAGCGCCCTAGTGCGTTCGATTGATGCGTGGCGCTATCGGAGACGATTGATGACGGATGACGCGGCGATTCCGGGGCGGCAGCAGGCCCTGACCAGGGAAATTGCCGCCCGGCGCGATGATCTTGTGGCGCTGACCCAGGATCTGATTCGGATCCCGACGCTCAATCCGCCCGGCGATTTCTACCGCGACATCTGCGAGTATCTCGCCCGCCGCCTCGAAAAATCCGGTTTCGATGTTAAATTGCTGCGCGCCGAGGGCACACCCGGAGACAGCGAGCGGCATCCGCGCTGGAATGTGATCTGCCGCCGCGAAGGTGGCCGGTCCGGGCCATGCGTGCACTTTAACTCCCACATAGATGTGGTCTCCGCCGGCGCCGGCTGGACATTCGATCCCTTTGGCGGAACCGTGTCCGACGGCAAGATCTATGGCCGCGGCGCCTGCGACATGAAGGGCGGGCTCGCCGCCTCGATCGTAGCAGCGGAAGCTTTTGTGGCTTTGTGGCCCGACTATCCCGGCGCGATCGAGATTTCCGGCACGGCGGATGAGGAAACCGGCGGCTATGGCGGCGTCGCCTGGCTTGCCGAACAGGGCTATTTCTCGCCCGAACGCGTGCAGCACGTGATCATTCCCGAACCGCTCAACAAGGACCGGATCTGCCTGGGCCACCGCGGCGTCATGTGGGCCCAGATCAAGACCCATGGCCGCATTGCCCACGGTTCGATGCCGTTTCTCGGCGATTGCGCGGTGCGCCACATGGGCGCCGTCATCACCGAGATGGAAAAATCCCTGTTCCCGGCGCTGGCGCAAAAACACACCGCCATGCCGGTGGTCCCCGATGGCGCCCGTCAGTCGACCATGAACATTAATTCGCTGCATGGCGGGCAGGCGGAACCCGATCCCGGTTTCACCGGCTTTCCCTCTGCCTGCGTGCCCGATGAGGCCCGCATGGTGATCGACCGGCGCTACCTGATCGAGGAAACGCCAGAGGAGGTGCGCGAGGAAATCGTCTCGCTGCTTGAGCGGGTCAAGGCCGAGCGCAGCGGGTTCCGTTATGATTTCGACGAACTCTGGCAGGTCAGCCCGACCATGACGTCGGTGGATTCGCCGGTGGTCAAGGCGGTCGAACGGGGCATTCGTTCGGCTCTTTCATGCGAGCCGGTGCACGTCGTCTCGCCCGGCACCTATGATCAGAAACATATTGACCGCATTGGTCGCTTGAAAGACTGTATTGCCTATGGACCCGGCATTCTCGACCTGGCGCACCAGCCGGACGAGTATGTGGGGATCGACGACATGATTGATTCGGCAAAGGTGATGGCCTTTGCATTGGACGATCTACTGCACGGGCGCGCGTAAGACGTTAGCCGTGCCAACGGGAGCGAAGGAAGCAGACATGACAAACAAACCAATCACCGTGGCAGCCGTCTCATTGCTGGCGCTGGGACTTGCTCTCGGCGTCACGCCGGCCACGGCAGCCAAAATGGATGTCTCCATCGGCATGCAGCTCGAGCCGCCGAACCTTGACCCGACTGGCGGTGCGGCTGCGGCGATTGACGAAGTGGTCTATGCCAATGTGTTTGAAGGTCTCACCCGTTTTGGCGCCGATGGCTCAATCCTGCCGGCGCTGGCGGAAAGCTGGGAGATCTCCGAAGATGGTCTGACCTACACCTTCAAGCTCCACACCGGCGTGAAATTCCACGATGGCTCCGACTTCAATGCAGATGACGTCAAGTTCTCGCTCGATCGTGCCCGCGCCGACGAGTCCACCAATGCCCAGAAGGCACTGTTCGCCGACATCGCCTCGGTCGACGTCATCGACCCGGCCACCGTCAAGGTGACCCTGTCCAAGCCGAACGGCTCGTTCCTGTTCAACATGGCCTGGGGCGACGCGGTGATTGTTGCGCCTGAAACCGCCGCCGAAAACGCCGCCAATCCGGTTGGCACGGGCCCGTTCAGCTTTACCGAATGGGTCAAGGGCGACCGCGTCGAACTCGGCCGTTACGACGGGTATTGGGGCACGCCGGTCAAGCTCGACAAGGTGACCTTCAAGTTCATTTCCGATCCGACAGCCGCCTTTGCGGCGATGATGGCCGGCGATCTTGATGCCTATCCGGCCTTTCCGGCGCCGGAAAATCTGGTCCAGTTCGAGGCCGACCCGCGTTTCTCGGTGATCATCGGTTCCTCCGAAGGCGAAACCATTCTCGCCATGAACAACAAGAAAGCGCCGCTCGACAACATCCAGGTGCGCCAGGCGATCACCCATGCGATCGACCGTCAGGCGATCATCGATGGCGCCATGTTCGGCTACGGCACGCCGATCGGCACCCATTTCGCGCCGCACAACCCGGCCTATGTCGATCTGACTGGACAGTCGGCCTATGATCCGGACCAGTCCAAGGCGCTGCTGGCGGAAGCTGGTGTCAGCGATCTCACCCTGTCGCTCAAACTGCCGCCGCCGAGCTACGCCCGCCGCGGCGGCGAGATCATTGCTGCGCAATTGCGTGAGGTCGGCATCAATGTCGACATCACCAATGTCGAATGGGCGCAGTGGATCGAAGATGTGTTCAAGGGCAAGAATTTCGACCTGACCATCGTCTCGCACACCGAGCCGATGGACATCGGCATCTATGGCCGCGACGACTACTACTTCCAGTATGGCGACGCGGACTTCAAGGCGATCATGGCCGATCTTGACAAGGCCACCGATCCGGCCAAACGCACCGAGCTGATGCAGGCGGCCCAGAAGAAGATCGCTGACGACTACGTCAACGCCTATCTGTTCCAGCTCGCCCGCACCGGCGTTGCCAACACCAAGCTCAAGGGCATCTGGCCCAACTCGCCGACCCAGGCCAACGACATGACTGCGGTCTACTGGGAAGATTGAGACCTGAGACGCTAGCAATGGCCGGGCGCATGTCCGGCCGTTGCGCCACCATGCCCCTGGATCAAGCCCCTGTGGATCGTGCCCCCCTGGATCATATCTGATGACCGCCTATCTCCTGCGGCGCCTCCTGTCCCTGTCGCTCAGCCTCGTTGCCGCCAGCCTGGTCATCTTTCTGGTGATGGAAGTGGTGCCGGGCGATCCTGCATCCTTCATGATGGGCCTCAATGCCGATCCTCAGGCCGTCGCCGCGCTCCGCACCCAGCTCGGCCTCGATGAGCCTTTGCCATTGCGTTATATCGGCTGGGTAGCGGGCCTGCTGCAGGGTGATTTCGGCATGTCCTACACCTACCGGGTGCCGGTTTCCGAACTGATTGCCGAGCGTGTGGTGATCTCGCTGCCGCTGACGCTTTATGCGCTGACGCTCTCCACCTTGATTGCCTTCCCCGCCGGCATTCTCGCTGCTTCGCGCCGCAATTCCGCTGCTGATCTATCCGTCATGGGCGCGACCCAGCTTGGCGTGGCGATCCCGAATTTCTGGTTCGCGATGATCCTGGTGCTGGTCTTTGCGGTCAATCTGCGCTGGTTCTCGGCCGGCGGGTTTCCCGGATGGGAAGCCGGCTTCTGGCCTGCGATGAAGGCGCTGACATTGCCGGCCATCGCTCTGGCCCTGCCGCAGGCGTCGATCCTGGCGCGGGTCATGCGCTCCTCGCTGATTGACACGCTGGACGAGGATTTCATGCGTACCGCCCGCGCCAAGGGGCTGAGCCGCGGCCAGGCGCTGCGCCGCCACGCGCTGCGCAATGCGCTGATTCCGGTGCTGACCATCATCGGCCTGCAATTCTCCTTCCTGCTCGCCGGCGGCATCATCATTGAAAACGTCTTCTATCTGCCGGGCCTCGGACGGCTGGCGTTTCAGGCCATCACCCAGCGCGATCTGATTGTTGTCCGCTCGGTGGTGATCCTCCTGGTCTTCTCCGTCATTGTCGTCACCTTCCTGGTCGATCTCGCCTATGCGGCAGCCGATCCGCGATTGCGCAGGCGCCGGACATGAACACACAACCCTCCAGCCGATCCCTGCTGCGGATGGCCGCCGGACACCCCGCCTTCGTGATAGGCCTCGTGCTGTCCGCGCTTTTCGTCGCGCTGGCGCTGGTCTCATTCATCTGGACGCCGTTCGATCCGACCAAGCTCGTTATCGCCAACAAACTCAAGCCGCCATCGCTTGAGCACTGGTTCGGAACGGATCATTTCGGGCGCGACATGTTTTCGATGATCATGGTCGGCGCCAGGGTGTCGATCGCCGTGGCCTTTGTGGCCGTCGGCATCGGCATGCTGCTCGGCGTCCCGCTGGGGCTGTATGCGGCGGCCCGTCGCGGCAGCCTTGTCGATGAAATTATCATGCGCGGCAATGATCTGGTCTTTGCCTTCCCGTCGCTCTTGCTGGCGATCATGATCACCGCCGTGTTCGGCCCCGGCGCGGTCAACGCCATCATCGCCATCGGTATTTTCAATGTGCCGGTGTTTGCGCGGCTGGCGCGCGGCGCGGCGCTGTCATTGTGGACCCGTGACTTCGTGCTTGCCGCGCGGGTGGCAGGCAAGAACAAGGCGCGCATCTCGGCCGAGCATATCTTGCCCAACATCGCCAATCTGCTGATCGTGCAGGGCACCATCCAGTTCTCGCTCGCCATCCTTGCCGAGGCGGCGCTCGCCTATGTCGGTCTCGGGGCACAGCCGCCGCTGCCGAGCTGGGGCCGCATGCTGGCCGATGCCCAGACCCTGATTTCGCTGGCGCCGCACATGGCTTTGTTCCCCGGCTTTGCAATTATCATCACCGTGCTCGGCCTCAACCTGATGGGCGACGGCCTGCGCGATCTGTTCGACCCCAAACTCAGACGGGGGCGCTGATGCCGGTGCTCTCCATCTCTGATCTGAAGGTCGATATTCACGGCACCACCGTGCTGCACGACATCGACCTGATACTTGAGCCCGGCCAGATCCTCGGTGTGGTCGGCGAATCCGGGTCCGGCAAATCGATGACCGCGCTGTCGGTGATGCAATTGCTGCCGCGCGGCAGCCAGTGGAGCGGATCGATCAAGGTGGCCGGCGCCGATCTCTCCACCATGGACGAGCCGGCGCTGTGCAAATTGCGCGGCCGTGATGTCGGCATGATCTTTCAGGAGCCGATGACGGCGCTCAATCCGGTGCGCACCATTGGCGACCAGGTGGCTGAAACCGTGCGTATCCACACCGGCGCCAGCCGCCGCGAGGCCTTCAGGATCGCCCGCGACATGCTGAACCGCGTTGGTCTCGGCGAGGACCGTTTTCCGCTCGACCGCTTCCCGCATGATCTGTCGGGCGGCCAACGCCAGCGCGTGGTCATCGCCCAGGCCATCGCGCTCCGTCCCAAACTGCTGATCGCCGATGAGCCGACCACCGCACTGGATGTGACCACCCAGGCCCAGATCCTCGAGCTGCTTAGGCAATTGGTGCGCGAGGAGGACATGGGGCTGATGCTCATCACCCATGATCTGGCGGTGGTTGCGGGACTTGCCGACAAGATAGCCATCTTGAAGGACGGCGCGGTGGTGGAAGCGGGCCCGACCCGCGAGATCTTTCAGGCCATGCGCCACCCCTACACGCGGGCGCTGTTTTCGGCTTCCGCCCATGTGCCGGAGCGCGGGCGCAAGCCCCAACCCGGCGAAACACCGGTGCTGGCGGTCGAGAAGGTGGTCCGCGATTACCAGCAGCCGCGCCGCAACCTTTTCGTCAAGCCGCCGCCGTTCCGCGCGGTCGATCATGTCAGTTTCGAAATCTCCCACGGCGAGAATGTCGGCCTGGTGGGCGAATCCGGCTGCGGAAAATCCACCCTGGCCCGCTCGATCCTGGCGCTCGATGGCTTGCAGGGCGGCGATATCCGGCTCAACGGCCATGTCTTCACCAGCGCAGGCGACGGCCCCCATCCCGAGCTTCGCGCCCGCATGCAGGTGGTGTTTCAGGATCCCTATGGATCGTTCAACCCGCGTCACCGGGTGCGAAGGCTTGTTACGGAACCGTTCCATCTCGTCAAGGATCCGCCCCGCGGTGCGGACCTGGAACGGCGGATTGACCGCGCACTCACCGAAGTCGGGCTGACCTCCGGTGACGCCGGCAAATACATCCATGAATTTTCCGGCGGTCAGCGCCAGCGCATCGCCATCGCCCGGGCACTTATCATTGAGCCGGCTTTGATCGTTCTGGATGAGGCTGTCTCGGCGCTTGATGTGTCGATCCGCGCCCAGATCCTCGATCTTCTCGCCGGCCTGTCGGACCGGCTGGACCTGTCCTATCTGTTCATCTCGCATGATCTGTCTGTGGTGCGCGCCATTACCGACCGGGTGCTGGTGATGAAGGACGGCCAGATCGTCGAACAGGGCGAGACTGAAAGTGTGTTTCGCAATCCGCAGCATCCCTATACCCAAAAGCTGGTGGCTGCGACGCCATCTCTGCAAGCAGCCCTTGCTGCGCCGGCAAACTGACAGTGAAGAAAGGACGACCCGTGACCCACACCCTGGACGCCGGATTTGACGTGAGCCAGTGCCTGATTGGCGGCCGATGGATCGGCGCTGGTGGCGGCAGGACCCTGCCTGTGGAAGATCCTTCGACCGGCCATGAAATCGGCCGCATTGCCCGCGGAGGAAAAGCCGAGATCGAAGCCGCCGTCGATGCCGCGCAATCCGCGCTGACAGGCGAATGGGGGCAGATGCCGGCCGCTGAACGCGGCCGCCTGCTGGCAAAGATCGGCCGCGCAGTGGAAGCGAACATCGAGTGGCTGGCCAAGCTCGAAGCCCATGACGTCGGTAAGCCGCTGACCCAGGCCCGCGCTGATGCGCGTGCGCTGGCGCGCTATCTGGAATTCTATGGCGGGGCTGCGGACAAGATCCACGGCGAAACCATCCCCTATCTCAATGACTACACCGTCTTCACCTTGCGCGAACCGCACGGCGTCACCGCGCATATCATCCCCTGGAACTATCCGATGCAGATCCTCGGCCGCTCGGTCGGCGCTGCACTGACCATGGGCAATGCAGCCGTCCTCAAGCCCGCTGAAGAAGCCTCGCTGACGGCTCTCGCCTTCGCGCGGATCGCAACCGAATGCGGCCTGCCCGACGGTGCGCTCAATGTGGTGCCGGGCCTTGGTGAGGAGGCGGGTGCCGCGCTTTGTTCGCATCCCGGAATACATCACATCTCGTTCACCGGATCGGTGGAGACCGGGCGCAAGATACAGCAGGCCGCGGCGCAGAACGTGATTCCGGTAACGCTGGAGCTCGGCGGCAAGTCGCCGCAGATAGTCTTTGCCGATGCCGATCTGGAGCGCGCGCTGCCGTTTCTGGTCAATGCCGGTATTCAGAATGCCGGCCAGACCTGTTCGGCCTCCTCGCGCATTCTGGTCGAGGCTTCGCTGCACAAGGAAGTCGTGCGGCTGATGAGCGAGCGTTACAAGGCATTGACCGTGGGTGCTGCAATTGAGGATCAATCGGTTGGCCCGCTGATTTCCGAGCGCCAGAAGAACATTGTGCAGGGCTTTCTTGCCGAAGCCGACGAGGATGGCATCGCCCCGGTGGCCGAGGGCCAGATGCCCAAATCTGCGCCGATGGGCGGCCATTATGTCCGCCCGACGCTTTATGGCGATGTCGACCCCGGCCACGCGCTGGCCCGTGACGAGATATTCGGCCCGGTGCAGGTGATCATTCCGTTCCGCGACGAGGAAGAAGCTGTCGCCATCGCCAACGGCACCGATTACGGGCTGGTTGCCGGAGTCTGGACCAATGACGGTGGCCGGCAGATGCGGATGGCGCGGGCGATCCGCTCCGGCCAGGTCTTTATCAACAATTATGGCGCCGGCGGCGGCGTCGAACTGCCCTTCGGCGGTGTCGGCAAATCCGGTCATGGCCGGGAAAAGGGGTTTGAGGCGCTTTACGGCTTTTCGGCCTTGAAAACCGTCGCCGTCTGGCACGGCCGTTGATCATTTTGTGAGGAGCACAGTATGAGACTTGAAGGCAAGACAGCGCTGGTCACCGGCGGCGCATCCGGATTTGGCGCAGGTATCGTCCGCAAATTCCTGACAGAGGGCGCCCGCGTCGCCATCGCCGACATCAATGCCGGCGCCGCCCAGGACCTGGAGATTGAGCTGGGTGACCAGGCCTTCGCCGTGACGGTGGATGTCTCCAGCAATGACAGCGTGGAGGCGATGGCAAAGATCGTGCTCGGGCGCTTCGATGGTCTCGACATTCTGGTCAACAATGCCGGCATCACTCATCTGCCCGCGCCCATGGAAGAGATCACTGAGGAAGATTTTGACCGTGTTCTCGCCGTCAACGCCAAGTCGGTTTTCCTCACCGCCCGCCATTTCGTTCCGGTCATGAAACGAAAAGGCGCGGGCGCCATTCTCAACGTTGCGTCCACCGCAGGTGTCAGCCCGCGGCCACGGTTGAGCTGGTACAATTCCTCGAAAGGCTGGATGATCACCGCCACCAGGTCGATGGCCGTGGAACTGGCGCCCTCGGGCGTGCGCGTCAACGCCATCAATCCGGTGGCCGGCGAAACGCCCTTGCTCAAATCCTTCATGGGTGAGGATACGCCGGAAATCCGCGCCAAGTTTCTCTCGACCATTCCGCTGGGGCGGTTTTCCACTCCCGAAGACATGGCCAATGCGGCCTGTTTCCTCTGCTCGGACGAGGCCTCGATGATCACCGGCGTCGCCATGGAAGTCGATGGCGGGCGCTGCATCTAGGCCCGCTTATCGGGTGAATCGCTTGCTAAGCGTGATCTGACCGGCTAGCAGAGGGCAACTTGCAGCACCGCGCGCCCGATGTGACGCGGCAGTGATGCTGCGAAACTTTGCAATCATGCATGTGCGGTCACGTTCAATTCCATTGATGTGGGCGCACTATGCATTGGGAGATCAGACCATGCGCCTAGGCGGACGCCTGCAAGCAGCCATTGAAGTCCTGACCGATATCGAAATCCGGCACCGGCCGGTTCCCGATGCGCTCAAGGATTGGGGCCTGTCCCACCGTTTCGCCGGTTCCGGCGATCGCGCGGCCATTTCCAATCTGGTGCATGATGCGCTGCGGATGAAACTGTCGCACGGGTTCATCATGGATGGCGATACGCCCGCCGATCTGGCGGTCGCCACTTTGCTGCGGCAGTGGAACATCAGCCCGGAAGAACTGACCGCCAGCCTGGACGGGGACAAGTTCGCCCCCGAGATTCCGTCGACGGAAAGCCTCGCCGCCGCTCTGGCCCGTGACCTGTCACAGGCCGAACCTCACGTCCGCGCCGACATTCCCGAATGGCTGGCAGGCTCCTTCGAGCGCGCCTTTGGCGACGAATGGGAAGCCGAGGCGCGGGCCATGACAGCCCGTCCGCCGCTGGATCTCAGGGTCAACACATTGATGACCGGTCGCGAAGAGGTGCTGGAGGCCTTTGCCGAACAGGGCGCTCACGCGACACGGCTGGCACCGAACGGCATCCGCATTGAACCGGGCATTGGCCCGCAGCGCCAGATCGCCGCCACCAGCGAAGTCAGTTTCGCCAGGGGCTGGTTCGAAATCCAGGACGAAGGCTCGCAACTGGCGGCTGGCCTGGCCGGAGCGGCCGCTGGCGAGAAGATTCTCGATTATTGCGCCGGCGGCGGCGGCAAGTCGCTCGCGTTTGCAGCGATGATGAACAACGAGGGCAGCATCAACGCCTATGATGCCGACCGGCGCAGGCTTGCGCCGATGGTCGAGCGCATGCGCCGCGCTGGCGCCGAAATCATCTACATCAAGGAACGGGCGGCGAACCTGGCCGGTCTCGAAGGCCGCATGGACCGGGTGCTGATTGATGCGCCCTGCACCGGAACCGGCACCTGGCGCCGCCGTCCGGACGCCAAATGGCGGATATCCGAAAAGAACATCGCCGACCGCACCGCCGATCAGGACAAGGTGCTGGAGGATGCGTGCATCTATGTCCGCCCCGGTGGCGAGCTGGCCTATGTCACCTGTTCGCTGCTGCCGGAAGAAAACACCGACCGCGTCAAGGCGTTCCTGCAGCGTCATCCGGAATTTGAAACCATCAGCCTCAAGGAGCGTTGGCGCTCTGCTGTCGCCGATGCGGATGCGCCGGTTCCCTATGCCGATCAGAACCTGGGACTGGTGCTGTCGCCACGGCGTACCGGCACCGACGGCTTCTATTTTGCCGGTTTCCGCCGCAAGGCCTGACAGCCGGCAGGGATGGCACGTCGAGCGCAGCGCCCTAGATGACGGATCGTGACTGACCAGAGGTGAAATCGTGAGTAAATCGCATGCGCTGACATTGATCCTGTTTGTCGTTCTGACCGTCGCCGGCGGCAGTCTGATCGGATATGCCTCGATCCCCGGTCCCTGGTATCAGGAGCTGCAGAAGCCTTCGTTCAATCCGCCGAACTGGATCTTCGGCCCTGTCTGGACGGTGCTCTATGTGCTGATCGGCATCGCCGGCGCGCGCGTCTTCATCCGCGAACGGGGGCATTGGCTGCCAAAGCTCTGGTTTATCCAGATGGCGCTGAACTTCGCCTGGTCACCGGTGTTCTTCACGCTGCATCGCCCGGATCTGGCGCTGGGAATTCTTGTCGCCATGCTGCTTGCGATCCTGAGCTTCATCGCGCTCGCCTGGAATCGTGACCGTCCTTCCGCGCTGCTGTTTCTGCCCTATGCCGCCTGGGTCAGCTTCGCCGGGCTGCTCAATGGCGCAATCTGGTGGCTAAACCCGGTCTAAGCTGGTCATCTTCGAGAATTTGCTTGCTGTTTGACCCTCTGCTTGGCACCTTCGCACCTGCGAAAGGAATTGCCGCATGAATGAGAGGCCCGACGAGAATTTCCGCGAACGCGTCACCGCCAGCTTTGCGCGTCAGAACATCATGCGCACCATAGGCGCGGCGCTGACCAGCGTGGAATATGGCGTCGTCGAGATCGAAATGCCGTTTCGTGAAGATCTGACCCAGCAGCACGGCTTTCTGCATGCCGGGATCCTGTCCACCGCGCTCGATTCGGCTTGCGGCTATGCGGCGCTTTCGGTGATGCCGGAGGATGCCGCGGTTCTCACCATCGAGTTCAAGATCAACCTTTTGTCGCCGGGCCGCGGTGACCGCTTCCTGTTCCGGGGCGAAGTCACCAAGCCCGGCAGCACAATCATCGTCAGTGACGGGCGCGGCTATGCCATTTCCGATGGTCCCGCCAAGCTGATTGCATCAATGACCGGCACCATGATGGTGGTCCGGGGCCGTGAAGGGATAGACGGATGAGCGGTATACTCAAGACAGTCGGCACAAGCCAGGTGCTCTATGTCATGGCGGCGGAGCCGGAATACGGCCCGCATCTCAAAGAGCGGTTCGAGCCGCTGATCACCGGCGTCGGCCCGGTCGAGGCAGCGAGCGCGGTGGCCGCCGGATTGTCGTTGATGGACCGGGCGCGGCCCGATTGCATCGTCTGCCTCGGCTCGGCGGGATCGCGGATGCTGGAGCAGACCGGTGTCTACCAGGTTTCCTCGGTCAGCTACCGCGACATGGACGCAAGCCCGCTGGGCTTCGAGAAGGGCCGCACCCCGTTTCTCGAGCTGCCTGCCGTGCTGCCCTTGCCGGTGATCGCCGACGGCGTGCCCTCGGCAAGCCTCTCGACCGGCGCCAACATTGTCTCGGGCGCGGCCTATGATCTGATTGATGCCGACATGGTCGACATGGAAACCTTCGCTGTTTTGCGTGCCGCCAGCCGGTTCGGCGTGCCGGTGATCGGCCTGCGCGGCATCTCCGACGGCAAGGCCGAGCTCAACCACATCGACGACTGGACCGAATATTTGCACATCATCGATGAAAAACTGGCTCTGGCGGTGGATCGCGTTGAAGCGGCGATTGCATCCGGCGCCGCTTTGGCTTAATCGCTCGCCATGAACGATATCCTCCACACCACCCATCCCGATTCCATCCTGATCATCGATTTCGGCAGTCAGGTGACGCAGCTCATTGCCCGCCGGGTTCGCGAAGCCGGCGTGTATTGCGAAATTGTCCCGTTCCAGCTGGCCGATGAAGGCTTTGACCGGATGCAGCCGAAAGGCGTGATTTTTTCGGGCGGTCCCGATTCGGTCACCCGCGAAGGCTCGCCGCGCGCGCCGCAGGCGGTGTTTGATTCAGGCGTGCCGATCCTTGCCATCTGTTATGGCCAGCAGACACTGTGCACACAGATCGGCGGCAGTGTCGAAGGCGGTCATCACCGCGAATTCGGCCGTGCCGATGTCGAAATCCTCAAGGCCTCGCCATTGTTCGAGGGGTTCTGGGAAGTCGGCAAGAAATATCCGGTCTGGATGAGCCATGGCGATCGCGTCACGCGGCTTCCGGAAGGTTTCGAGGTTATCGGCACTTCGCCGAACGCACCCTTTGCCATCTCGGTCAATGAAGACAAGCGCTATTACACCACCATGTTCCATCCGGAAGTGGTGCACACGCCCGATGGCGCCAAGCTGCTGTCCAATTTCGTGCACAAGATCGTCGGTCTGAAATCCGACTGGTCGATGGCCGCCTACCGGGCGGAAATGGTGCAGAAGATTCGTGACCAGGTCGGCTCCGGCAAGGTCATCTGCGCGCTCTCCGGCGGGGTTGATTCCTCCGTCGCAGCACTGCTGATCCATGAAGCCATCGGCGATCAGCTGACCTGCATTCTGGTCGACCACGGCCTGATGCGCATGAACGAGGCCGCCGATGTGGTGGCCATGTTCCATGAGCACTACAATCTCAATCTGAAAATGATTGATGCGTCCGACCGCTTCATCTCGCAGCTGGAAGGCGAGGCTGACCCGGAAACCAAGCGCAAGACCATCGGCCGGCTGTTCATCGAGGTCTTCGAGGAAGAAGCCAAAAAAATCGGCGGCGCCGATTTCCTTGCCCAGGGCACGCTCTATCCCGACGTCATCGAAAGTGTCTCGTTTTCCGGCGGTCCTTCGGTGACGATCAAGTCGCACCACAATGTCGGCGGTCTGCCCGAGCGCATGAACATGCAGCTGGTCGAGCCCTTGCGCGAACTGTTCAAGGACGAGGTCCGGGTGCTGGGCAAGGAGCTTGGCCTGCCCGACAGCTTCATCGGCCGCCACCCGTTCCCCGGGCCGGGCCTCGCTATTCGCTGCCCCGGCGGCATCACCCGCGACAAGCTCGACATCCTGCGTCAGGCCGATGCGATCTATCTCGACGAGATCCGCAAGGCCGGGCTTTACGACACCATCTGGCAGGCCTTCGCCGTGCTCTTGCCGGTGCAGACAGTCGGCGTCATGGGCGACGGCCGCACCTACGAGTTCGTCTGCGCGCTCCGCGCCGTCACCTCGGTTGACGGCATGACCGCGGATTTCTATCCCTACGACATGGATTTCCTCGGGCGTGCCGCGACCCGGATCATCAACGAGGTCAAGGGCATCAACCGCGTCGTCTACGACGTCACCTCCAAGCCCCCCGGCACCATCGAGTGGGAGTGATTCAGGCCCGTCCAAACGCCGCCGGTTTTATGCTGCTGTACGATCTAAGCTGCTAAAAAAATTCATCCTGTGCCTGTCGACATCCATCGGTGGGCATAGATCGCGTCCGGCGGCCTCTCTGACGGGCCTCACCGCCATTGACCAACCGGAAAACGAAAGTACCGTCAGGAGAAACGGGGCTCGTGACGGCATGTATGTGCGCGTCGCACCATCGGGCGCGATCTCGTTCAGGCCCGACTATCGGCTGAATGGACAACCTGCAGAAAGCTCACAACTAGTCGCGCTTATGTGCAGGACCCTCGTTCGGGCCCTGCGGACCGGCCGCGCGATAACGCAGCCCGTCAACCAGCAGCGCGACCAGCCGGCGAGCGGCTGAGGGATTTCCATCGCTTGACGGCATGCACAGGCTCGCGACCGCGCGCAAGAGATCATAGGGATTTGCGTCGGGGCGTATTTCTCCGGCGGTGACGGCGGCATCGAGCAACCTCTGCAGCGCGGGCTCAAACCGGCTGTCGAAATAAGCAGGCAGCGCTTCGAATGCCGGGTCTCCCGAATGCAGGGCGGCAGCCAGTCCGCGCTTGGCGACGATGAAGTCGACATAGCGCTGCATCCAGCGGTCCAGCGCCTCTCCCGGAGGAAAGGCTTCCGCAAGACCGGCCGCGGCGTCCGCGCAGGCATCAACCTCACTGCGAAACACCGCTGCAATCAGATCGGAGCGCTGCGGAAAGTTGCGGTATATCGTCCCGACGCCAACACCTGCCTTTTCGGCGATCTCGCGCATCGGCGCCTCAACGCCTGACGTGGCGAACACGTCCCGTGCTGTTCGCACCAGTGTCTCGATGTTGCGCTGCGCATCTGCGCGCACGGCCCGTTCCGACGATCTGCCAGGCATGGATTCTCCCATTTCGCCAATCAGGGCTTGTTAAACGGAACAGTGTTCCGTATATAGGCGGAAGACTGTTCCGTTTAATACGCTTTCGGGCTCTAAAAAGCCAGCGAAGAAACAAGGAAACTTCATCATGTCGGACGAACGCGTTGCTCTCGTCACGGGAGCCACTCAAGGAATAGGCCTTCAGATCGCCAAGGATCTGGTCGCAAATGGGCTGACGGTGATTGTCGGCGCGCGAGACCTCGAAAAGGGCGAGAAGGCGGCGCAGGAAATCGGAACGGGAGCCCACGCTATCCAGCTCGATGTCACGGATGAAGCATCGATCGCTCAAGCTGCCGCTCTCATCCGCACCCGGTTCGGCCGTCTGGACATCCTGATGAACAATGCCGGGATCTCGCGGGCGAAGCCGAACCAGGACTTCGCAGAGGCTGTCAGGAAAAACCTGCTTACCGACGCGCCTCTTGCCGATATCCGGACGGTGTTCGAGACCAATGTGTTCGGCGTCATTGCCGTGACACAGGCAATGCTTCCTCTTCTGCGCGAGTCGCCTGCGGGCCGCATCGTCATTACCGGGAGCTCGGGCGCATCGCTGACGCTCAACTCCGATCCCGCCAATTCGCACCGGCGGATGTTCGGCAATTACTCCGTGTCAAAGACAGCGGCGCACGCCGTGATGCTGGCGTTTGCACTTGCCCTCGAAGGCACCAACATCAAGGTCAACGCCGCTTGCCCCGGCTTTACCTCGACTGCGCTTAACAACTTCAACGGCACGCGCAGCGTGGAAGAGGGCGCGCGGGAACCGGTGCGGCTTGCGCTCATCGGGGATGACGGACCGACCGGAACCTTCTCGGACGAAGGCGGACCGGTGGCCTGGTAAACGCCCGGACCTGAAGAGTGCTCTCCCGCTCAAACCTGCTCCGCAACCAATTCGAAGGATATGAAATGCGAATTTTCCTGACCGGCGCGACCGGCTTCATCGGCTCGGCAATCGTGGCCAACCTGCTCAACGACAAACACCAGGTTGTGGGACTTGCACGCTCCGAAGCGTCTGTCGCTGCCTTGCGGCAAGCCGGCTGTGACGTCCTGCAGGGCGATCTGCGGGATCTGGACAGCTTGCGCCGTGGCGCGGAGCAGGCCGACGCCGTCATTCACACGGCCTTCGACCATGATTTCTCCCGCATGGCTGATAATTGCGAGATGGACCGCGTCGCGATCGAAGCGATGGGCAGCGCCCTTGCCGGATCGAACAAAAGGTTCATCGTCACGTCGGGCCTGCCGCCATTGATGGGGCGGGTTTCGACCGAGACCGACATCCTGCCGGCCGGCGCCCATGGCATGCCACGCGTGTCGGAGCAGGTGGCCATGGCCCTGACCGAGAGCGGCGTCAGCGTCTCGGTGATCAGGATGCCGCAGGTCCACGATCAAAACCGGCAGGGATTTGCATCCTACCTGATGGATCATGCGCGCAAACAGGGTGTCTCGGCCTATGTGGGCGACGGACAAAACCGCTGGCCGGCGGTACATCGGCTCGACGCCGCCCGGCTTTACAGCCTCGTTCTCGACAAGGGCGTGAGTGGCGAGCGCTACCATGCGGTGAGCGAGGAAGGCGTTGCGGTCCGCGAGGTCGCCGAAGCGATCGGCAAACGGCTGAGCTTGCCGGTGACGTCGCTTTCCGAAGAAGACTCAACATCCCACTTCGGCTGGCTTGACCGGATCGCGAGAATGGACGTTCCCGCCTCCAGCGTTCTGACAAGACGGAACCTGCAGTGGCAACCCCTGCAGAAGGCTGGCCTCATTGAGGACATTCTTGAATCGGTCTAAACGAAGGCATGGCCGCTGAAGCATTATCCGGCCGGGGCGTTGGCGACCAGGCTGATACGGCGGGGCGCGGCTCAGTCTGCCAATCGCGCCGCCAGGTCGCTCAAAAGCCAGCGGCCCGCCGGGCCAGGCACGCGATCGGAGAGATGTGCCGCATAAATCGTCAACGGATCTGCATTCCGTCCGGTATCGTCATCAAGCATGAGCCGGACCAGCCTGCCTGCATCCAGGTGCTCCTTCACAAGATGCTCGGGCATCCGGCACCATCCGAAGCCCGCGAGCAGGAAATCCATGCGCCGTCCGAGATCGACGAACCGCCATGGAGCCGAGCCTGTCAGGCCGTAGTTCGGTCCATTCCGGTTCGCCGGGTCGGATAGAACAAGCTGAACATGGCTTTCCAGATCGACACGGGTTGCCGTACGGCCAAGGGTCGCCAAGGGATGATCTGCTGCAGCCACCGGCAACAGCTTGATCCGGATGAGCGGCGTCGCCATCACATCCTCAGGCGCGTCGGGCAGCAGCAGGCAAAGGGCAAGCGATACATCGCCTGCGCGCAAACGACGGAGCGCGCCTCCAAGCCCCTCGGTCGAAAAGCTGATCTGCAATTGTGGATGGGCCTCATGCAGCGCACGAAGACTTCCGATCAGGGGTGCGGTGGGGACCAGCGGGTCGATGGCCAGCGCCAGCTCTGCCTCCATGCCTTGACGTGATCCTGCGGCCACGGCCTCGAAACGGGCAGCGCTCGCCAGCACCATGCGCGCCTGCTGCACCAGGATTCGGCCCGTGTCCGTGAGCTGCGGGCGGTGACCGCTTCTGTCGAAAAGCGTAACCCCCTGGTTCGCTTCCAGCGTGGCGACGGTCTGGCTGATGGCGGATTGCACCCGTGTCAGTTTGCGGCCGGCGGCGGAAAAACTGCCGGTGTCGGCAATCGCCACCAGCACGCGCAGTTGATCAAGACTCAGCGATGAAATCAAAACTATCACCTGATGTGATGGAGATCATCGGATTTATATCACTCCCGCCGGATAGCTGGAAGCCCTATCCTCTTTGTCATGCACCCATCAGGAAAAGGAATGTGGCATGACCGGACTTCTCGTTGTTGAAACCAGCCCGCGCGGTAACGCCTCGGTGTCGCGCAACATGACGCGGCGCTACCTTGCGGAATGGCAGGCACTGAACCCGAACGGCAAGATCATCACCCGTGATCTCGCCGAAGAGGCCCTTCCCCGGGTCACGATGCCCTGGCTTGCGGCCTATTTCACACCGCCCGATGCACAGACGGCGGAGATGAAAGCACAGTTGGGGCTTTCCGATACACTTGTCCGGGAACTTCTGGACTGCGACGAGCTTGTCATTGCCACTCCGGTCTATAACTACAACATTCCCGCCGCGCTCAAGGCGTGGGTTGACCATATCGTGCGCAAAGGCTTGACGCTGGGGTTCGATGGCAGCGGCCTGGTCACCGGGAAAAAGGCCACGTTGCTGATCGCCTCGGGCGGCGAATATGGTGAGAGTTCGCCGATCAGGGACCGCGACATCGCCACTCAATATCTCAGGATGATCCTGAATATACTCGGGATCGAAGATATCACGACCGTCGCCGGCGGCGGTGCCAAGAATGTGGATCTCGGGCAAATCAGCATGGAAGACTTCGTCGGCAAGCTCGATATGCTGCCTGCAGAGAAGACCTTCGCCTGAGCAAGCTGGAAACCTGTTCACTCCCACAACGCTGAAGCTCTGTGCCTCTCGAGTCCGGGATGTCGTTGACATTCGCGATAACGCCGCCAGGGCCGCCGCAACCGTAGACGGCCGAAGACCGCTGCCAAGGAGCTCTTCCGGCCGTTGCGGCCGGGCTCAGCGCGCATGAACATCAAACCCGGATCGAGCCATGGGGCACGCCGCTTCACCGACGTGCCCTTCATGTCTTCGTATCCCCGTAATGCTGTTGCAATCTTGGCAGGACAGAGTGCTGCCTAAAACACGGAGAAGCGATGAGACTCCTGCTGATTGATGAGACTCCTGCTGATTGAAGATGAAAAGGAGTTGGCGAATGCGTTGTCGGCGGCTCTGGGCAAGCAAGGTATTGTCACCGACCATACCGTATATCTCGCGGATGCACATGAGCTCACACTTCAGAACAAATATGACGCCATTCTCCTGGACCGGCGATTGCCCGATGGCGAGGGCCTGACCTTCATTCCGAAGTTGAGGCGTGCCGGGGTTGATACGCCCGTCATCGTGCTGACGGCCAGAAACGAGCCGCTGGAGCGCGTCGAGGGTCTGGACCTTGGCGCGGATGATTACCTTGGAAAGCCGTTTCTCGTCGAGGAACTGATGGCCCGGGTGCGAGCCCTGCTACGGCGGCCGCCAACCCTGGAGGAACAGCGTATCCGGGTGGGGCGATTGCACATCGATCCGCTGCATCTCGATGTCACGTCTGATTCCGTGCCGCTTGATCTTCCCAGGCGTGAGCTTCTCGTCCTGCAGGCGCTCGCCAAGCGGAAGGGGAAGACCGTTCTTCGCTCCACGCTTGAGGAGGCGGTCTACAATTATCAGGAGGAAATACAATCCAACGCTCTTGATGCCCACATTTCGAGGCTGCGAAAGCGGTTGTCGGACGCCAATGCGGGGGTAACGATCCACAATATCAGGGGTGTCGGCTATCTCCTGAGGGAAGAAGGATGAGAGTCGGGAGTCAATCAAATCCCTCGCTCCGGTGGAGATTGAGCTGGCAGCTCAGTCTCGTGATCACGGTCGTCATTGCTGTCGTTATCATCGGGCTTTGCGTCTATGCCACGATGGTTCTTTCGCCGAATGTCGCCATGGAGCAGGAGGTCAAATCCGCCGTGGCGGGGGCGATCGAGCGCGATCGCCAGGGCCAGCTCTCACTCAGGGAAACGCCGGCGCTTAGATCGTTGATCGAGCGGAACGAGGGGCTTTGGTTCGTGGCCGCCACAACCGACGGAGATTCTCTCTCCCGCGGAACCGTCCCCGCAACCTATGCCGCTATTGTTCCGCTTGTGCATCTGTTTCATTCGGCCGATCTTCGCGGGGCGAACGGTGTGCGTGAAATCGCTTCGGTCGAGGACGTCGAGACGCCGATCGGGGAAGTCAGGATTCTCTTTGGCGGTACCGCCGGCAAAGGGTGGCCTGTTCTCACGATCTTCAAAGAGGCCTATCCGATCTACCTCTCGCTGCTTGCAATTGCGCTGCCGGCAATCTTTCTCGCGGTTCCCCAAATTGTCGGGCGCGCAATCGCGAAGGTAAGCGACGTCGCTGACATGGCGTCGCAAATCCAACCCCACCGGCAGGGCGAACGTCTTCCCGTGGCTGGCATCCCCAAGGAAGTTGCTCCTCTGGTCATTGCATTTAACGGCGCGCTCGACCGCATTGAGAACGAGTTCAGGAAACGCCAGCGCTTCTTGATCGACGCGGCGCATGAACTCAGGACGCCGATCGCGATCGTGCAAACGCGCATCGAGGGTCTGTCTGAAGGGCCGGAGCGCAGGCGATTGCTGGATGACGTTGCGCGCTTGGCCGATATGGCAGAACAACTCCTCGATTTTGAACGCGGCAACCAAACGACCGATCTCGACGAAACGGTGGATCTCATCGATATCGCGTGCACGGCGGTGGCGGATCTCGCGCCGCTCGCAATCGCTGCCGGTTACGAGATCTCGTTTCATGGCGAGGCAGAATCCGTCGGACGCAAAGGCGACAGCTCAGCCCTGCGCCGAGCGATCGGCAATCTTATCCGGAACGCCATCGAGCACGGCGACGGCCATGGGACCATCACGGTTTCCGCATTGGCGGACGGCGAAATCAGCGTCAGCGACGAAGGCCCCGGCATAGCGGCAGATCATCAGGAACTGGTGTTCGAGCCTTTCTACCGCGTGGTCCCGAACAGCCGGGGGGCAGGGCTTGGACTGAGCTTGGTAAAGCAGATCGCCGAAAAACATGGCGGCTATGCCAGCATCGAAAGCAGCTCCCAGGGCACCAAAGTAACAATGCGGCTTTAACCTCGAAGAGCTTGCCCTCAGGCCTCGAATTGGCAGGATTTTCCTGCCTTTCGCACCCTTCTTGACGGCTCGGCCCGGCCTGGTTTGTGCAACGTTTCATTCCCATGCTTCCGGCACCAGAAAATATCTCGCCGGCGCCGGGCCCCGCCAGCATTTCTGGCTCGGACTGTAATGCCCACGCAATCCTTACGTCCCATCGTTCCTCACGAACAACCGCTGTGCCCTGCAGCGGTATGGAAACGAGAGCAACCCTTATGACAAACGACAATTACCCATCACCGGCAGTATGCCAGCCGGCTTCGCTGAGAGCCGAGCTCCTCGAGCACATCTCACGCAGCACGTTCACCAGCCATTCCCGGAGGCAGCGCTCATGACCTGGGATCCGCGCAAAGAATGGAAGGGCTATGCCGCCCCAACATCATTCGAAGACTACGCCAAGCGCTATGAAGGCTTTTTCAAGATGCGGCGCCAGGGCGGCATTATCGAGCTTCGTATGCATACCGACGACGGCCCCTACAAACATACCCATGCCGCCCACAACGCATGGGCCCGTGTATGGCAGGATGTCGGCAACGATCCCGAGAATCAGGTGCTGATCCTGACCGGCACAGGGGACAAGTGGATGATGGGCGACCCGAAAGGGCTCAACCCGAAACCGGCGGCAGAGCTGGACCCGGATCACATTTTTCAGCGGATGATGGACGGGTGGAAGCATATAGAAAGCTTCATCTACAGCATCGACATCCCCACCATCGCAGCCGTAAACGGCCCCGGAGTCCATACGGAATTCGCATTGCTGTCCGACGTCACCTTTTCAGCGCCGTATGCAGACTTCATGGATCCTCACTTCTGGCTGGGAAGCCCTCCCGGCGACGGGCAAGGCATGGCGCTGCAGGCTCTGATGGGGTCAAAGCGCGCCGCCTATTGTGTCTATGCCGCGAAATCCATTCCGGCGCCAAAGGCTCTCGAACTCGGTCTCGTCAATGAGATATTTTCCCGGGAAGAGCTTCTCGAAAGGGCCTGGGACCTGGCCTACTACATGATGAAAAGACCGCGCTATACGCGTTGGGCGACCCACAACATCCTCTCAAGACACTGGAAGAAGGCAATCTCCGAAGACTTCGGATTCCATATGGCGCATCAAATGCTGGCAAACGTGGCGAGCAAATCGGTTGTGCCAAATCCGGATCTGCTGACCGATCCTCGCAATCCCTTTTAATCACGCATCGTGTCGTCCTGCCGAGCTTAGCGGCGCTGTCAAAGCTGCCCGCTTTGTCTGCTCGGCAGGGCAGACCTTTTCCCGGAGTGAGCATGATCGACAATCACGAAAATCCCATCGCCCAGCAAAACATGCAAAAGCGCGGGCAATTCCTGTTGCGCCGCCGGACATTGCTCGCTGCCTCACTGGCAACCATTGCCATCGCCCCGATCTCGAAAGCTTTTGGCGGTGGCGTGCGTCCCTTGAAGGAGCAGGTCAACCCAGACTGCGCCTACGCCTATGCCTACGTCTATGTCCTGGAGTAGCCGCAAATGAGCACCACCCGTCACTGCCGGCCCCGACCGCACGGAGCGAAGCAAGACATCCAATCGAACGTCGTACTTCCTCTCGCAGATGGGCGCATGCGGCTTCCTCACCAGCACGGTGACAAGGCAAAAGAACCCGGCATCCGCGCGCATCGGCTCACAAAGCGATACGGCAATAAGCTGGTGGTGAAGGATCTGTCATTCACCGCGGAACCGGGCGTCATTACCGGCTTCCTCGGTCCCAACGGAGCGGGGAAGAGCACAACCTTGCGGATGCTGCTCGGGTTGACCGGGCCGACCTCGGGCGAAATCAGCATCGCCGGTCATCACATCGCCCAGTTACATAATCCGGCCCGGACCATCGGCGCATTGCTGGATGCGCGGGCAACTCATCCGCATCGTACCGCATTCAACCACCTGCTCGCCTTCGCACAAGCTGCTGCCCTCGGAAGGGCGCGGGTTCGCGAGGTTCTGGATCTCGTGGGCCTCACGAGTGCCGCCGATAACCCGGTTGGAACCTTCTCCCTGGGGATGAGCCAGCGGCTTGGTATCGCGACGGCTTTGCTGGGTGATCCAGGCATTCTTGTCCTCGACGAACCGCTTAATGGTCTCGACCCGGAAGGAATCCGCTGGGTGCGGACTTTGCTCCAGGCTCTGGCGAATGAGGGGCGAACCATCCTGTTTTCGAGCCATCTGATGTCGGAAATGGAACTGACGGCGGACAGGTTGGT
This sequence comes from Hoeflea sp., assembly GCA_048261205.1. Taxonomy (GTDB): domain Bacteria; phylum Pseudomonadota; class Alphaproteobacteria; order Rhizobiales; family Rhizobiaceae; genus Hoeflea. The sequence goes on along the minus strand of JBLXGF010000004.1, from coordinate 133,787 downwards.
CGTCATTGCGCAGGGCCGGCTGATTGCGCAGTGCACGCTGGAGGACTTCATCCGGCTTCACGCGTCGAGCGCTGTTGCGGTTCGGACCCCTTCGCGAACTCAACTTGCGGCGGCATTGGCCCGCGCGGGCTTTGCTTGCGAGGACGTTTCTGCAGCGGGCCTCCTCATCACCGGCGCCGACACGACGACCGTCGGCAGGATTGCCGCCCGGGAAGCGATTGTCCTCGAAGAGCTGACCCAGGTCCGGGGGTCGCTGGAAGAGGTCTTCCTTCGTCTCACGCGGGACGCGTGCGACCATGAAGGTCACGCCGCATGAGCATCTTGTCTTCCGAATGGACAAAGCTTTCCAGCGTCAGAACCACCTGGTTGCTGGTGGTGAGCGCAATGCTTGCGAGCGTGTCGCTGGGGCTACTCGGCGTGTCCGACCTGATCGGCGCCCAGCCGTCAGACCTGCCCGATGACTGGGATCCGACGGCGGCGAGCCTTAAGGGACTCCTGTTCGCTCAGCTCCTGGTCGGGATGCTGGGCGCGCTGAGCATCACGTCCGAATATGAGACCGGCATGATCGCGACCAGTCTCGCCATCGTCCCTTCAAGGCCACGCCTTTTCCTGGCGAAGGCGGCAGTGGTGTCCGCGATGGGACTTGGCGCCGGAATCGCCACGGCACTGGTCAGTTTCACGGCGGTACAAATGGTGCTTGGAGATGCTGGTCTTCCCAATGCGAGCATTGCCGGTCCGGGCGTTGCCCGGGCGCTCGCTGGAGCCACGGTTTACCTGGTGCTCATCGCCGTCATCGGGCTTTCAGTGGGCGTTCTCGCGCGGTCGACTGCCGGCAGTTTGGCGGCGCTTGTCGGCATCACTCTGCTCACGCCGGCTATCGCACCATCCATACCTGGTGTGATCGGCGATTGGTTTGCAAGGTACTGGCCGATCACTGCTGGCCAGAAGGCCTATACGGTCCTGCAGCTATCAAATGAAATTGCACCATCGCTGGGACTGGGACTTCTCGCGGCGGCAACTTTCACGCTTGGGGTCGCCAGCGTCGTGGCATTGGTCTTGCGAGATGCCTGACTGGCCGTCGAGCATCTCCTGGTGGAGACGGCATCCCGAAACAAAGGGTGTTGAGCCTCCACGCAACCCTGCCAAGGACAAAATCAGCCGCCCTCAGATCAGTTTGTAATGTTGCGGCAATCCCAGGCTTGCATCGTTCCTCCAACATGTGTGACGGAGACCTTTAAGCGTGAGCAACAATCCATCCATTTTCGCGTTCCGGGGATTTGCCGCTTCTCCGCGACGATCCCTATTGAGAGATCTCTGTCTGGCCTTACCGCTGATTGTTGCGATATCGGGATGTGCCGCAGTGCCAATGGAGAACGCTGGAACACTGACTTCCTACAGCAATCTCGGTGCGCCGAAGGGAACGCTGCTAAAGAAGCGGATCTATGTCGACGGCCAGGCTCTCACTGCGGTGAAGACTGTCAGCATCGTGCCGACCACCTACGCATTTGGCGCCGCATCCCGGGTCAAGTCGCAAGCCGACCGTTCAATGGTCTCCAATGCGCTGGACCGCGCACTCTGCGTCGCGCTGAGCGATAAATATAAGATGGTTCCAGCCGGCCATCCGGCGGATATCACGATCCGGTCCGTAATTACCAAGGTTGTTCCGACGAACAAGATGGCGGCGGGACTCGCGACCGTTGTCACCGTGGGCGGCGGATTTGCCATTCCCAGCGATGTTCCCTTTGTCAGCGTGCCACGCCTGCCCATAGGCCTGGGCGGGCTGGCGGTTGAAGCGGAGGCCGTTGATAGCGGCGGCGTCCAGCGCGCGGCGATCGTCTGGGCCCGCGGGGCAAACGCGATCCAGGACAACCCTCGCGTTTCGGAGGTGGGCGACGCCTATGGCCTCGCATCTAAGTTCGCGAGTGACTTTTCCAGAATGCTTGTCGCGGGCAAGGAGCCGAAGATGCTGGACATTTCCCTTCCGTCGAAACACGGGGTGCAATCCTGGCTCGGCGGAAAACCGAAATACACCGCCTGTGAAGCCTTTGGCCGGGCACCCGGGGTGCTGGGCGCGATTGCTGCCAATTACGGGCTGCCACCGGAATGGACCGAAAAGAAGCCCAAAGCGCTCGCGACGCACTGACGCATTCCAATCGCCGCGCGGACAGGGTGTTTCGGAAACTCAACTCCTCAGGCGCTTCCTCGTTCGTGCCGGTTGCCTCAAGCCGGACTGGCTCTTCAGCTTCGACGACTTTCAATACGACGGCAATCCATCCCCCTCGGGCTGTTTGGATCCCCGCCCGACGCACTCGGAATAACCAGGAGATTGACCCCATGAGCCAACCCGAACAGCGTTTCCAACGACACCTCAGCTCCCTCCAGAACGACAGAGCGGCGCTAAATGCCGGTCGCCGTTTTATTTGGAGCTGCGAAACCTTTGGCCTTGCCGGAAAGCGATTATGGCCATCGTCCATTTCAGCCCTGAGCCTGTTCATCTCACTGCAGGCCGCCATGGCAGCCGCGCCTTCGGCTGCGGTCAAAGAAACGTGCGGAGCGGAAATCCGGTCGATCTGCCTGCGGCCATGGCGGCTTACGCCGGATGCCATATCGGCATGCGTCGAGGAGAACGCCCCGAAGCTGTCTCCCGTTTGTCAGGCTTTCTGGGTCACCGCCAGCATGTGCCAGTCAGAAATGAGGGAAGTCTGCGGTGGGCTGAACCCATTCACAATCAAGAGCTGCCTGAAAAACCAGAGGCACGAGTTTTCTCAGCTATGCCAGGATACTCTGAACATAGAATAGGGATCTCCGAATCATTCCTACGAAGAGAAAGCGGAGTTTGTCCCGTGCCAGACCTTGCATTTGATCTTCGCTGTCGTCAGTGCGCGATGCTGGTCGCCGAGCACGGGAGCTTCCGCCAAACTCCGGGATCAAGATGTTCGTGCCTTTGGCATCCATTTGCGATGCGTGATATGAATTGCTGACGGTACCTCTTGAGGCCGCGTTGATGGCCTCGCTGCACGGTGCGAGGCGCAAAATCATCTGACTGGTCCCGATAGTTGGGGAAATCTCAAAATTATTTTCGCGGAGATTTTTACTTTAGAATCAAAAGCATTTTCGATGGCCTCGGCGTCGGAATTTTCTTGCCGCCAGAAAGCATTTGTCAGTCATTTCAATGAGCTATATGCCATTTAAACAATCGAATGGGAATGAGGGGCCGGATATGAGCGTCACCATCTACGGCATCAAGAACTGCGACACGATGAAGAAGGCGCGGAGCTGGCTTGCCGATCATGCGGTCGAGGCGGAGTTTCACGACTACAAGGCGTCCGGCATCGACGAAGCGCATCTGAAGCGCTGGTGCCACGAAGCCGGCTGGGAAACCGTTCTCAACCGGGCGGGCACCACGTTCAGAAAACTTCCCGACGCTGACAAGCAGGATCTCGACCAGCAAAAGGCCATCGCCCTGATGCTGGCGCAGCCCTCAATGATCAAGCGCCCGGTGCTGGAAGCCGGTGAGCGGCTCATCATCGGCTTCAAGCCCGACCGCTACGAGCAGTTCTTCGCGTAAGGGGACTCGAAATGGCGAAGACCACCCGCGCGACCCAGGCCCTCTCCAGGCTCGGCGTCAATTTTACCGTCCACAGCTACGACTACGACCCGGATGCCGAAAGCATCGGCCTGCAGGCCGCTGAAGCGCTCGGCGAGCCGCCATCGCGGGTGCTCAAGACCCTGATGGCGGAACTTGACGGCAAGCCGGTCTGCGTCGTGCTGCCATCCGACCATGAGGTTAGCATGAAGAAGCTGGCGGCAGCGCTCGGCGGCAAATCGGCAACAATGATGAAGCCTGGCGATGCCGAACGGCTCACCGGTTACCATGTTGGCGGTATCAGTCCTTTCGGTCAGAAAAAGCAGGTGCCGACCGCAATCGAAGAGGCGGCATTGTCAGAGCCGCATGTCTTCCTCAATGGCGGCCAGCGCGGGTTGCAGCTGCGCCTTGATCCGAGGGATGCCATACGGGCATTGAAGGCAGTCCCGGCGTCTGTGGTTGCCTGAACAGGGTCGCTGCTATCGCATTATATGTTGGCGGCCAAGTTTGTTCGAATCTTAGAACAGGCTGCCCTGTCCCGGCTCCTTGGTTTTTCCGGGCTTGGCGCGAGCCGGCTTCTTCGGCGCGGAGATCGGTTGATCGCTGCTGGCCAGCGCCGAAACTTCGCCATCTGCGAATTCGACGGCGATCATCGTGCCGGTCTCGACCTGTGCCGCGCGCGACAGCACCGCCCGGTTCTGGTCGCGAATCACCGCAAAGCCGCGCCCCAACACGCTTTGATAGGACAGTGATTGCAGCATCCGCGCCTGCGCGCCGAGCCCGCGTTTGTGCTGATCCAGCATCAGGGTCAGCGCGCTGTCGCTTCTGCGGCCCAGATCGGTGAGCCGCTCGAGGCCGCGTCCATGCGCGTCACGGATCCGGCGCGGCAGCGTTGCCACAGCCTGTGCGTGGCGGTCCAGCCGGGCACGCAATGCATCGATACGCCGCTCTTGGACGCGATCCATGCGGGCAATCTTGTCACGAACCAGTTGATGCTTCTCGCGCAGCGCCGAAACCAGCGCCACCGGCGTGATCCGGGCCGCCTGCTGTTCGAAGCGGCGGCGGCGGTTGGCGGTGTTGAGTTCGAGCGCCCGGCCCAGTGATTGCGCCGAACGGTCCAGCCGCTGCCGCGGTAAAGCCAGCACGCTGTCGAGCGTCGGCAGGGCGCGCGCCAGACCGCGCAGCGATTCGCGCCGCCGGTCGAGCGTGCGTGTCTGCGCCGATTTGAGCCGCGCGGCGAGTGTCGCCAGATGCGCCTCCAGATCGGCCTTCACCGGCACCGCCATTTCGGCAGCCCCCGTCGGCGTCGGCGCGCGGCGGTCACTGGCATGGTCGATCAGCGTCCAGTCGGTCTCGTGCCCCACTGCCGAAATCAGCGGAATGTCCGATTCAGCTGCAGCCCGCACCACAGCCTCGTCATTGAAGCCCCAGAGATCCTCCAGGCTGCCGCCGCCGCGCGCCACGATGATCAGGTCAGGTCGCTTGATAGGACCACCTGCCTCAAATGCGTTGAAACCGGTGATGGCGCGCGCCACTTCATCGCCGGATGTGTCGCCCTGAACCCGCACCGGCCAGACGATCACATGGACGGGAAAGCGGTCTTCAATCCGGTGCAGGATGTCGCGAATCACGGCGCCGGTCGGTGAGGTCACCACGCCGATCACCATCGGCATATAGGGCAGCAACTGTTTGCGCGCTTCGTCAAACAGGCCTTCGGCAGCCAGCTTGCGCCGCCGTTCCTCGATCAGCGCCATCAAGGCGCCCGCGCCTGCGGGTTCGATCGCCTCGATCACGATCTGGTATTTTGACGAGCCGGCATAGGTGGTGATCTTGCCGGTGGCGATCACTTCCATCCCTTCCTCGGGACGGTACTTGAGCCGCGAGAAAACGCCCTTCCAGATCACCGCCTCGATGCGGGCCTTGTCATCCTTGAGCGAGAAATAGGCGTGGCCCGACGAATGCGGGCCGCGATAGCCGGAGATTTCGCCGCGCACGCGCACATTGCCGAAGGCATCCTCGACTGTCCGTCGGATAGAGCCGGAAAGTTCACTGACCGTGAATTCGGCGGCGTTGGTGGGCGAATCATCCATAAGCGAAACCATGCCCGAATGCGCACCATGATGCTGTCTGCGTCAAGTGCGGTACTCCGGACAGCCCGCAAAAATACACCTGAACTTAACCCCTGAAATGCAATGGTAAGTGAGGAAAAGTTGGATTAGGGGGCAGAATGTGAGCGCGTCCAAGAACTATTTGTCACGTCTCCCAGATGAGGACAGGCGCGAACACACCCGCCGGCAAACCAATAAAGTGGGAACTGTCTACTACTTGCTTCACGGGGTCCGCGGCTATTCAAAGCAGTCCTGCAGGATGGACAACATTTCCGAAAATGGCTGTCACGTCTGCCGCCTTCTGTCAGAGCCGATACCTGATTTCGTCTATTTCGTGCTTGAGGGATTGGAAGCGAAATTTCCCTGTGCCGTGATTGAACGGTCAGACGATGGCCTGCATCTGAAATTCATGACGAATTTGCCCACTGAACTGGTCGACCGGATCGCGGATAAGAGATTTCCCGCGAAATAGTCGTCAAGCGGCAAATGGCCGCCTGTGTCTGCTTGCGCGGCCCATTGCGCACGCCTTTGCTCCCGGTGCAGGATGCCGCCATTCGAAGCAGGGCATAAAACATGAAGCATGCGGTAATCATCGGCGGCGGCCACAACGGGCTGGTTTGCGCCTGGTATCTGGCGGCCGCCGGGCACAAGGTCACCATTCTTGAAAAGAACGACACGGTGGGCGGCGCCGCAATCACCGAGGAGTTTCATCCCGGTTTTCGCAATTCGGTTGCCTCCTACACGGTTTCGTTGCTCAATCCGAAAGTGATCGCCGATCTTGATCTGCATCGTCACGGGCTGAAAATCGTCGAGCGCAAGATGGGCAATTTTCTCCCGTTGCCCGATGGAAGGGCGCTTGAGGCCGGACCGGGCCGAACCAAGGCCTCGGTGGCGCAATTCTCGGCCCGCGATGCCGAAGCGCTCGACGGCTTCGACCGGATGCTCGAAAACGCCGCCAATGTGTTGCGCGATCTGCTGTTGCGCACGCCGCCCAATGTCACCGACGGCAATTGGCTGTCGGCCGTGCCCGAGCTGCTGAAAGCCGCTTCGCTCGGGCGGCAGTTCTCCCGCCTGTCGCTCGATGCGCGGCGTGATGTGCTGGATCTCTTCACCTGTTCGGCCGCCGAAATCCTCGATCGCTGGTTCGAGAGTGATCCGGTGAAGGCCCTGTTCGGCTTTGATGGCATCGTCGGCAACTGGACCAGCCCGCTGGCGCCCGGCACCGGTTATGTGCTGCTGCATCACTATTTTGGCGAGGTGAACGGCAAGCAGGGCGTCTGGGGCCATGCCATCGGCGGCATGGGCGCCATCACCCAGGCCATGCGCAAGGCCTGCGAGGAAAAGGGTGTTGTGGTGAAAACCGGCACCCCGGTGGCCCGCGCCGAAGCTGGCACGGCCGGTGTGACAGCTGTCATCACCGAAGACGGCGAACGTATAGAGGCCGATCTCGTGGTCTCCAACATTCATCCGCAATTGCTCGTTGGTGATCTTCTCGAAGACGCCCCGCTGCCCGAGGATTTCCGCCGCCGCATCGGCTACTGGCAGAGCGGCTCGGGCACCTTCCGGATGAATGTCGCGCTCGACGCGTTGCCGGTCTTCACCGCCCGCCCCGAACCCGGCGATCATTTGAGCGCCGGGATCATCATCGCGCCGTCGCTTGATTACATGGACCGCGCCTATCTCGACTCCCGTGCCCATGGCTGGTCCAGCAAACCGATCGTCGAGATGTTGATTCCCTCGACTCTTGACCCGGCGCTTGCGCCCGCGGGCAAGCATGTGGCGAGCCTGTTCTGTCAGCACGTTGCGCCGCAATTGCCGGATGGTTTTCCCGGCGGCTCTTCCTGGGACGACCACAAGGAAGCCGTCGCGGATCTGATGATCGGCACCGTGGACCGCCACGCGCCGGGATTTGCCAAGAGCGTGATTGGCCGGCAGGTGCTTTCGCCGCTGGATCTGGAGCGCAAGCTGTCGCTGGTTGGCGGTGATATCTTCCACGGCAAGCTGAGCCTCAACCAGCTGTTTTCAGCGCGCCCGGTGCTGGGCTATGGGGCCTATCGCGCACCGCTCAAGGGGCTTTACATGTGCGGCTCCTCAACCCATCCCGGCGGCGGCGTGACCGGCGTGCCCGGACACAATGCGGCGCGGGAAATTCTGGGCGACATCCGCGCCCGGCGGGTGTAGTCGGGACTGTCGCCAGTCCGCCGCAACAGACACAGTCAGGGTAATGACCAATGAAGACCGAGATCGAGACCATTGCAGGTGAAACGCCGGGCATTGCCTATCAGTTGATTGTCCATCGCTTTGAGGGCTCGGATGCCGCTGCCCCGCGCGTCTACATCCAGTCCGGCCTGCATGCGGACGAACGCCCCGGCGTTGCGGCTATGCATTTTCTCATTCCGATGCTTGAGAAGGCAGAGGCAGAGGGCCGCCTGCTGGGATCGCTGACCCTGGTGCCGCACGCCAATCCGATCGGCGCGGCACAACATCTCTACGGCGAACACATGGGCCGGTTTGCGACCGGAACCCGCACCAATTTCAACCGCGATTTCCCGGTTCCCGACGAATCCGGTGTCCGCCTGCTTGATCAGGCCTCGGCACCCGTCTTTGCCGAACGGCGCCTGAAAAGCCGGCTGCTGGAACTCGCCGGCGGCTGTCCGATCGTGCTGGATCTGCACTGCGACGACGAGGGCGTGCAATATATCTACGCTCCCGAACAACTGTGGCCGGAAATGTCCGACCTCGCCGCCTGCCTTGATGCGGAAGCAGCCTTGCTGTGGGATTCAGGCTCCGACCGCGCGTTCGAGGAAGCAGCCTTTGAGGAAATGCGGGCCCGCGCGCCAAATGGCAACCTCACCGGTCATTGCGTCACCACGGTCGAGTTGCGCGGCCAGAACGACGTTGACGCGTCCCTTGCCCGGAAAGATGCCGAGGGGCTTTACCGCTTCCTGCAGGGTCGTGGTGTTGTGGACGCCGGGGCAATACAGGCTCCCGCGTTGCGGGAAGATTTCGTCGGCAAGCCTATCCGCCATGTCGACATGGTGCTGGCGCCGGTGGGGGGCACAATCCTGTTTCACGTGACACCGGGTGATCGTGTCCAGGCGGACCAGCTGCTTGCCGAGATCATCGTCAATCCCGGCTGCAAGGACGGTTCGGTTGAAATTCGTGCTGCGCAAGCGGGCTACGTGTTGACCCGGCGCATTCGCCGGTTCATCCGCATGGGAGACAACCTGCTCAAGATCATCGGCGACACCGCGGCGGTAGCGTCGCGCAAGGGTGCCTTGGAAGACTGAGATCCTTGTCCCATCTCGCGGAGGCACAATCTCCTGCGCCTGCCTTTGACTTTGACACGCGAAACCGCGAGTTTGTGCGCAGATTGAACAAGACCGGTGTCAGACCGGCCGCAAGCAGTCGCAAGGTGAGGGGAACGAATGGGAACTGGATTTTCGGCGCTGTCAGGCGCCATCAGGGCAATAGCGGTTGGAGTAGTGCTGGTCACCGGTGCGGCAAACACCCAGGCCGAGGAAATTCGCTATTTCACCATCGGCACGGCCGGGGTCGGTGGAACCTATTTCCCGCTGGCAGGCACCATTGCCAACGCGGTCTCCAATCCACCCGGCTCGCGCGCATGTGATGAAGGCGGCTCCTGCGGTGTGCCCGGCCTGGTGGCCGTTGCCCAGTCCTCGCATGGCTCTGTCTCCAATATCAGTGGAATCATCTCGGGCGGCCTGAGTTCCGGTTTTTCCCAGTCGGATGTTGCCTATTGGGCCTATTCCGGGACCGGTACGTTTGAAGGTCAGGAGCCGATGCGTGATCTTCGCGTCATTGCGGCGCTCTATCCCGAACATGTTCACCTGATTGCTTCAAAGACTTCCGGCATCGCCTCTGTCACAGACCTCAAGGGCAAGCGGGTCTCGCTCGACAAGACAGATTCGGGAACCTATCCCGACGCACTTCTGGTGCTTGAGGCCTTCGGTCTGTCGAAAGACGACATCAGTGTCGAACATCTCACGCCGGAGGAGGCCGCCGATGCGCTGCGCAATGACCAAGTCGATGCGCTGTTCTTTGTCGGCGGGTACCCCGCCCGTGCCCTCGCCGAGCTCGCCGGCGCTGCAGATATTGTCCTCGTGCCCATCACCGGACCGGAAGTGGACGGCATGCTGCGTGAGCATTCGTTCTTCACCCGCGATGCAATACCCGACGGAGCCTATCCGGATGTGGCCGGAGTGGAAACAATTGCCGTGGGCGCGCAATGGCTGACCCGCCTTGAGCTTGAAGATGAGCTGATCTACGAGATCACCAAGGCGCTGTGGAATCCGGCGACGCGGAAACTGCTGGATGTCGGCCACGCCAAGGGCGCCGCGGTGACCAGCGAGACCGCGCTCAATGGCATTGCCATCCCTCTGCATCCCGGCGCTGAAAAATTCTACCGTGAAGCCGGAATGATCAGGTAAGCGGCGTTCGCGCTGGCTTCACCGGTGTCCGTAATAGAGCGACACCGCATGCTCGGCTTCGGCAAAGAACAGCCAGCGTTCCGCCAGCAGCCCGACGAGCATCGAAACCGCGGCGGCGAGATTGAGCAGAGCCGGCGCACCGGTCAGGCCGACAATCGCAAGGATGGCGACCGGAACCACGCCGCCCAGCAGCAATGCCAGCATGCGCAGGCGCCGGGCGTGCTTGCGCCCGATCCGGTGCACCATTTCGCGGGTCAGATAGTTTTCGCCGGTATGCGGGCGTTCCAGCAACCGCACCTTGCCGATAAAGCCCAGCCCCGTGGCGGTTTCGGGCGATGAGCCGGTGTCCGACAGCCGGCTCCGGCTGGCCCGTGCCCACCACAGCCATTTTGCCGCCCAGGCCAGGCCAAGCAGCACGATACCCCAGAGTTCCGGCGCGTCATGGGTCCCCAAGGCGGAGGCCAGAAGCCAGCCCGATCCAAGCGCGAACCCGCCATAGACCAGCGGCGTCAACCGTCTGTTCCACTGTGGCACCGTCTTGAGCTGGGCATAGATCATCGACGTGGTGAACACGGTGATCGCGGCGCCGGTTGCGACGAGCAATCCCAGAAGCTGATGGCGCAAACCGGTCGCCATCCAGATCAGCACATAAATCCCAAACAGGACCAGAGTTACGATCGCCGCGATACCCTCGCGCGACAGCCAGCTGGAGCGCCATTGGCTGAGCGCACGCCAGGCCCGTTCCGGATGGCCGAGATGGAAGGTCGAGGCCAGGAGTCCTGCCACCGCGAGGCCGCCACCGACAAAGCCCACGAAAAACACCCAAGCCGCAGAAGCATCGACCGGAAACCCCAGCCCAAGCAGGAAGATCATGCCAAGCCCGGCGCCCGATGTGACGGTGAAGAAAATGACGGAGACAGCAGGATGCATGGGACTATCCGAGTTTGTCGAGTGCGGCGTCGAGCCAGCCCAGAAAGCCGTCGGCCTTTGGCAGGGCCGCCGGTGCAGTGGTTGCAGGTGCAGTGGCATGCGGGCGGGTCTTTGGCCGGGGCGGCAGATACTTGTTGACCGGCCGGGTGCCCATTTCCGGCATCAGGTCGATGCCGCCGCGTTCGGCCACCAGTTGCGAGACATTGGAGGCGGGATCGTTGAAATCGCCAAAATGCCGCGCACTTGACGGGCAGGTGCGCACGCAGGCCGGAATCCGGTCCTCTTCGGGCAAGGTCTCGCTGTAGATCCGGTCCACGCACAGCGTGCATTTCTTCATCACGTTTTCGACCGGATCCATCTCGCGTGCGCCATAGGGGCAGGCCCAGGCGCACAGCCCGCAACCGATGCACATATCCTCATTGACCAGCACGATACCGTCCTCGGAGCGCTTGTGGCTGGCTCCGGTCGGGCACACGGTGACACACGGCGCGTCATCGCAATGCAGGCAGGATTTGGGGAAATGCACGATTTGCGCCGGTGCATTCTCCGGGGTCACCTCGAAGGTGTGGATCCGGTTGAGCCAGGCGCCCGACACATCGGCGCCATAGGCGTCGACATCGGACAGCGGTGAGGCTCCGGCGCTGGTGTTCCATTCCTTGCAGTTGACGGCGCAGGCATGACATCCGACGCAAGTGTCGAGATCGATGACGAGACCGAGGCGCTTTTCGGATGCGGTGGGAAGACTGGTCATTCGGCGGCCTCCGGCCCGAAGCGGACATTTTTCGGCGGCGGCCCCACGGGGCTCGTCTGTGGACCGGCACGGGGCAGGCTCTGGTCCGCGGATTGGTCGGGGTCCTTGCGGATCGCCACCCGCAGATCAAACCAGGCGGCCTGTCCGGTAATCGGGTCTGAATTGGCCCAGCGCCGGCCGTCGCCCTTGGGTGGCAGTAATTCGTCAATCAGATGGTTGAGCAGGAACCCGCGTGTTGCTTCCGGCGCATCGGCGTCGAGTGCCCAGGCACCGGACCGCTTGCCGATGGCGTTCCAGGTCCACAGCGTCGCGCCGTTGACCGCGTCCATGCGGGCAATCTTGACCCGGATTTCGCCGGATTGCGACGATACCAGCGCCCAGTCACCGGTCTCCAGTCCCTGTTGGTCGCAGACATCGCCGGGCACATACAGCGCGTTCTCGCCGTGGATTTGCCGGAGCCAGGCATTTTGCGATCCCCAGGAATGATACATCGCCGCCGGCCGCTGGGTGATGGCATGCAGCGGGTAGGCGTCATCGCTCAGTCCTTCGTCCGCAAAGGGCGGGTACCATGTGGGCAAGGGCTCGAAACAGCTCTTGATCCGCGCCCGGTGATGTTCCGGCGGCACCGGTTTGATCTTGCCTTCGGCAGCCAGCTGAAACTTGCGCAAGGGTTCGAGATAGAGCTGGAAAATGTTCTCCACCGGCCCGTCCTGCAACCCGTGCTCGATCGCCCAGTCGCTCCAGGCCCGGTTGGCGTGTTTGAAGTAATGCGCCTCTTGCGGCACATGCACCTGCGAGAAGCCGCCATTTTCGATATAGCGCTTGAGCTGGTCGGGGTTCGGCTTGCCGCGTCCGGTTTTGTCGCCGTCCTCGCCGCGCCAGCCCGACAGCGGGCCGATGCCCGGCTTGCGCTGGTGATTGACGATGTAGTCGGCATAGTCCTTATAAACAGCTGATCCATCCTCATCGACCATGCCCGGAAGCTTAAGCCGCGCGCCGATATCAAGCAGCACACTCTGGAAACCGCGCACATCCCGGTCCGGCTCGACCACCGGCCAGCGGATCGAATCGCACAGTGCCTCCGGCTCGCTGATCGGCCGGTCCAGCAGTGAAATGCAGTCATGCCGTTCCAGATAGGTCGTGTCGGGCAGGATCAGATCGGCGAATGCCACCATTTCGGAGGAATAGGCGTCCGAATAGATGATCTTCGGGATCACGTAGTCGCCATTCCCGTCCTTGTCGGTCAGCATCTTCATTACCGAGGAGCTGTTCATCGACGAGTTCCAGGCCATGTTGGCCATGTACATGAACAGCACGTCGATGCCGTAGGGATCGCGCGCATGGGCATTGGAAATCACCATGTGCATCATGCCGTGGGCCGACAGCGGCGCGTCCCAGGAAAATGCCTTGTCGATGCGCTGCGCAGTCTCGCCATCGGCTTCCAGCAGAAGATCTTCCGGTCCGCGCGGATAGCCCAGATGCGGGCCCGCCAAAGCCGTGTCGGCACAGGCCCCGCCATGCGGCCGCGGCTGACCGGCAACGGGCCGCGGATAGGGTGGCTTGAAGCGGAAACCCCCGGGGCAATCAATCGAGCCGACCAGGATCTGCAGCATGTGCAGCGCCCGGCAGGTCTGGAACCCGTTGGAATGCGCCGAGATGCCGCGCATGGCGTGAAACGCCACCGGCCGCCCGATCATCCGCTCGTGGCGTTCGCCCTTCATGTCGGTCCAGGGCTGCTCGATGATCACTTCGCGTTCGAACGCCGCCTCGGCGATTTCGCCGGCGATGCGGATGATCGTCTCGGCGTCGATTCCGGTGCGTCCGGCAACCTCGGCAGGGGCGTATTGAGGGTCGAGATATTTCTGCGCCAGCAATTCGAACACCGGTGTTGCATGACGCCCATCGGGCAGTTCGAACCGGCCCTTCAAGGCCGGTTTGATCCCCGGCGTGGAGGACGGCAGTGTCTTGCCGCTGGTCCGTTCGGCAACCAGCGGCGTCCCGTCTTCGTCCCGGGCAAACAGGCCATGGCCGGCGCTGTCGGGATCGTCGATCACCAGCCAGGGCGCATTGGTGTAGCGGATCAGGTAATCGACATCGATCTTGCCGGCGCGCATCAGTTCATGCACCAGCGCCAGGATCAGCAGCCCGTCGGTGCCCGGCGTGATGCCGAGCCATTCGTCGGCGATGGCGTTGTAGCCGGTGCGCACGGGATTGACGCCGATCACCTTGACGCCGCGCTCTTTCAGCTTGCCCAGCCCCATCTTGATCGGATTGGAATCATGATCCTCGGCCACGCCGAAGATCATGAACAGCTCGGTTTTCTCCCAGTCCGGCGCACCGAATTCCCAGAACGCACCGCCCATCGTATAGATGCCGGCCGCCGCCATGTTGACCGAACAGAAACCGCCATGGGCGGCATAGTTCGGGGTGCCGAATGCTTGCGCCCACCAGCCGGTCATCGACTGGCTCTGGTCGCGCCCGGTGAAAAATGCCAGTTTGCGCGGATCGGTGCGCCGCACCTCGCCGAGCCAGTCGGTGGCGAGCGCCAGCGCCTCATCCCACTCGATTTCCTTGAATTGACCTGAGCCGCGTTCGCCGGTTCTCAAGAGCGGCTTCCTCAGCCGTGCCGGCGAATAATGCTGCATGATCCCCGCCGATCCCTTGGCGCACAGCACGCCTTTGTTGATCGGGTGATCGCGGTTGCCTTCGATATAGCTGACCTTGCCGTCTGACATATGGACATTGATGCCGCAGCGGCAGGCGCACATGTAACAGGTGGTTTTGCGAATTCCGGTCTTGCCGTCAGCTGCGCCTGAAGCCCTGCTGGTCTGGTTCATTCACCCTCCCCAAGACGCGCCGCCCGATGTTTCGGTTGCACCACGTTTTAGTCCTCGCCGCTTTGGCAAATTGACAGCGACCGCCTCCGCCATCGCAAGGTCAAACGGACCGCGCAGACGAACGAAAGTCAAGTCTGGCGCGTAAAGCCAGACTGTCTACCTCTAAGTCCAGATTGGGTTGCGCGGGGGTGTCAGGAAGACCGTTCATCCATTCGCTGGGCCAGCAGGATTGTCAGGGCAGGGCCAAATTCATCTGTCGCTTTACACTTCAAACTGGGACTCGGGCAGTTTTTGTTGGCTATGCGAAAGCCGCCTCCTTTTCCAAGGCTGGCTTCCAGGAATCAATGTCTTCATCGGTAATGCGCTCTGTGCCGTCCTGAATGGCTTCACTTGCGAGTTCGTTCAGTATCCCGAATATGCGCGCGGTTATGCCGTCGCCGAGGCGGGCAAGGCGTCTCAGTCTTGGCTCGATAAGGCGGATGGAGGTTTAAGCGGTAGACTGCGCAGAATTGCGGGGACCAATTCCTGGAACTCCGGACAGGCGGCCCATGCTTTAGCGGCCCCAGACGACGGCGTTCTCATGCCGCTTGATGATGTGCTTCAGATTGTCGAACGAGGTCGTGATGTGGCTGGCGAAGCGCTCTGCCGCAGGCGTGCGCGGCCCTCCAACCCGGCGCAGGATGCCGAGTGAACGGTTGGGTTGCGGGATTTCATAAGGAAGCACGGTCACCCGGTTTTCGTAGCGCTGCGCGAAAACCACGGAGAATGGCAGCACCGCCATTGCGTCGGTCCCGGCAATATAGTTGATCACGCTCATCAGTGAGCCCCCTGAATAACGGACATTCAAGTCCGACATGCCGATGCTCATCAGGATCATTTGCAGGTCCGACATCAGCGGCGAACCTGGCAGGGGGGCCACCCAGGGAAAACTGGCCAGGTCTTGTGCCTTGAGGCGGGGATTGCGCAGCAGAGGGTGGTCAGGCCGGCAAGCCACGATATTGCGGCCGGGCAGGATTTCGGTGAATTCAAAGCCCGCTCCGATATCGGGCGTGCCGATCGGCACGATGCCGAGATCGATCTGGTTGCCCTGCAGCGCAGCGATCATTTCGGGCTGGTTGAGGTAACTTTGCTGCACAGTGACCTCTGGTTCGAAGTTCTGGAACTCCGCGATCATCCGGCTGATCATCGCATCCATGAAAAAGGGCACGCCGCCGACGCGGATGACACCCTTCGTGCCGGTCACAAAGCCCTGTACGGCATCGGAGGCCCTGCGCGACGCGATGATGATCATGCGTCCTTGCGCTGCCAGTTGTTCGCCGAGCGGTGTCGCCTGTAGCGGACGGCGGCCCTTGAGGAAGAGCGGTTCTCCGACCCGCGCCTCCAGCTTGGAAAGCGAACGGCTGACCGCAGGCTGGGTCATGCCCAGCATGGCGGCTCCTTCCGTGACACCCCCGGCGTCCAGCACCGCGGCGAGTTGCATCAAGTGGTGCTCGTTCAGCTTCATAGCAATTTGCTATACAGGCGATCCCACAACTCATCAAGAATCGCATCGGGCCGTGCTATCCCAATTGGCAAGGGGAGTGGAGGCCCTGGAGCGATGGAGGATAAGCAAAGGGATGAACTCACCCAGCACATCTCCGCCCAAGCCAAGGAGTTCTCGAGGCGTCTTGCGGCAGCTGATCAGTCCCGCCTGACGGCGGCCGCGCGAACGATCGTCGATGGACTGCACACGCTGGTTGCCGAGCTTCAACCCACGGGAGAGGAATTCAGGCTGGTGATCGACTTCCTGACCGAGGTTGGCCATTACGCGGATGCGCGGCGGCAGGAATGGGTCTTGTTCGTCGATGTTCTCGGCGTGTCCTCGCTGATCGAGGATCAGAACAGCCCGCGCCCCGTTGGAGCCACGCCAAACACGGTCGCCGGACCTTTCTACCGCGCCGACGCGCCGGAAATGCCACTCGGCGCAAACATCTCGCGCGATGCCAAGGGTGAGCCGCTGGAAGTTTCGGGCCGGATCGTCGCGCTCGACGGCGCAGGGATCGGTGGGGCGATTGTTGAGGTCTGGCATGCCAATGCCGAGGGTCTTTACGAGAACCAGGAACCGGATCGTCAGCCGGAATTCAATCTGCGCGGACGGTTCCGTGCCGATCCGCAGGGACGGTTCCATTTCTTGACAGTCAAGCCGAAGGGCTACGCGCTTCCTTCCGACGGGCCGGTCGGTCAGCTGATGTCGACGCTCGGCCTTGGCCTGGAGCGGCCGGCCCATATTCATTTTCGCGTTTCAGCCGAGGGCTTCGAGACGCTGACGACCCACATTTTTGACCAATTGGACCCTGCGATCGGCCGGGATGCCATTTTCGGCGTCAAGCCCGAACTCCTGGCTGAGTTCCGCGCGCTTCCGCTCAATGGCAAGAAACGGCAGCATGCGCTCGAGCTCGACCTTGTTCTCTGCCCGCAACAGCCGAATGAAACCGGAATGTCCGGCAAGGAGACAACCGATGGCTCGTAGCAGCGGCTGCCGCCACGAAGGCCGGGATTGCGGTGTCGTGAAAGACGAAGTGACCCTGCGCTGCAGGGCTTCCGGGGGCGCTTGTGCACAGGTTGGTGTTAGGGAAGCAGGAGGAAACTGATGGCCGCGCTTGAAAAAATGTTCGATGTCCGAGGCAAGTCGGTGATCGTCACCGGCGGCGCCAGCGGAATTGGTCAGGCCTATGCCGAGATCATGGCCGAGCACGGAGCCAGGGTCTGCATTTTCGATCTGAATCCTGCAGGGCTGGAGAAAACCGTCGCCGAGATCAGCGCCGCGGGCGGCGATGTCTGGGGCTTGCTTGTCGACGTGGGCGACCGCGCAGCCATGGCGGAGGCCTTTGACAAGGTGGCCGAAAAGGCGGGCGCGATCGATGTGGTGTTCGCCAATGCTGGGATCGACGCCGGGCCTGGCTTCAACACCCCGACGGGCGAGCGTAATCCCGAGGGCGCCATTGAGAACCTGTCCGACGAACACTGGGACAAGGTGATCGAAATCAACCTGACCTCGGTCTACACCACGATCAAACACGCTGTCCGGCACATGAAGCCCAATGGCGGCGGCCAGATCATCGTCACATCGTCTATCGCCTCGCTGATCAACGAGAGCATCGTTGGCACGCCTTACATGCCCGCAAAGGCCGCGGTGAACCATCTGGTTCGCCACATGGCGATGGAGCTCGGGGCATACAACATCCGCATCAACGCCATCCTGCCTGGTCCGTTCATCACCAACATCGCCGGCGGCCGGTTGCGCAATCCGGCGGACCGCAAGGCCTTCGAGGACCAGTCGCTGATCGGCCGGATCGGCGATCCGGAAGAAATCAAAGGCCTGGCACTTTATCTGGCCTCGCCTGCCTCGTCCTACGTGACGGGCGCGCAGATCGTCATCGATGGAGGTGCACTGCTGCGGATGACCTGAAGACGTTTCGAAGTGAGGCCGGCTCTGTAGAGGAGGCAGGGCCGGATACAGCTTATCAACGGGAGGAAACGACAATGACCAACATCAACAACAAGCTGGTGAAAGCGGGCCTGAACCCCAGTCGCCGGACCGTGCTCAAGGGGCTTGGAGCCAGCGCTGCGGTCAGCACGCTTGCCTTGCCCGGCTACGCGCGCGCAGCCACTGCGGGCAAGATCAAGATCGGCTATATCAGCCCCACCACCGGCCCGCTTGCCCTGTTCGGTGAAACCGACGGCTACACTTTGGAGAAGATCCGCACTCTGCTCGGCGGTCAACTGCAATGTGACAATGGCAAGACCTACGAAATCGAGATCCTCGATCGCGACAGCCAGTCAAATCCGAACAAATCAGCGGAAATCGCGGGCGATCTCATCCTCAATGACGAAGTCCATCTGCTGGTTCCGGCGTCGACCACCGACACCATTCTGCCCGCCGCCGAGCAGGCGGAGCTCTACGAGACCCCCTGCATCTCGTCGGGTGCGCCCTGGCAAGCGGTGGTCATGCCGCGCGGCGGAGCCGAGGCGTCTTTCGACTGGACCTATCACTTCTTCTGGGGCCTCGATGAGGCGCTCAACACCTTTGTCGGTCTGTGGAAGGGCCTCGATAGCAACAAGAAGGTCGGCATGCTGTTCCCCCAGAACATCGACGGCGAGACCTGGGGCAACGACGATTACGGCCTGCCGGTGCCGACCCGCGCTGCGGGCTACGAGGTGGTGGTACCCGGCTATTTCCAGCCGCGCACCAATGACTTCTCGGCGCAGATCGCCGAGTTCAAGAACCAGAACTGCGAGATCATCGGCGGCATCACCTATCCGGACGATCTCAAGACCTTCATCACCCAGTGCAACCAGCAGGGCTTCAAGCCAAAGGCAGTGACGGTCGCGGCGGCGTTGCTGTTCCCCGGTGGCGTGGAAGCCATGGGGCCGCTTGGCAATGGCATGTCCTCGGAGGTCTGGTGGACACCGGCTTTCCCGTTCAAGTCGTCGCTGACCGGCGAGGTCAGCAGCGACATTGCCAATCAGTGGGAAACCGATACCAACCGCCAGTGGACACAGCCGCTGGGTTATTCGCATGCGCTGCTAGAGGTTGCCCTGGATATCCTGAAGCGCTCGTCCGATCCGCTCGACCGCACGGCAAACCGCGACGCGATGGCCGCCACAGATCTGCAGACGCTGGTCGGCAATATCAAGTTCGACGGTTCGACCCACAAGAATGTCTGCAAGACGCCGATCTTTGGCGGCCAGTGGGTGAAGGGCGAGAAGTGGCCCTATGATCTGAAGATCGTTGACAACACGGTCAATCAGCTCTTCGCGCCTGAACAGGCCATTGTGCCGATCACCTGGTGATACGAGACAGGACGCGGACAAAGTGATGGACAGAGAAATCCTGCTGAAAGCGCGCGGTGTGTCGAAGTCCTTCGGCGCCGTTCGCGTCCTGCACGACGTGAGTTTCGACGTAAACCGGGGCGAGGTGCTCGGCATTCTCGGCCCGAACGGCGCGGGCAAGACGACGCTGTTCAATATGATCAGCGGCGATCTGAGTGCCTCGGGCGGTGAGATCCAGCTCGGCGACACGTTGTTGCGTCGTGAGCCGCCGTTCAGGCGCTGCCAGATGGGAATCGGGCGGACCTATCAGATCCCGCGTCCCTATTCCGGCATGACCACTTTCGAGAACCTGCTGGTCGCCGCCGCTTTCGGCGGCGGCCGGTCCGAGAAGCAGAGCTATGCCTTTTGCGCCCAGGTGCTGCGCGATTGCGAGCTCTCCGACAAGGCCAATGTTTCTGCAGGCGCTCTGACATTGCTCGACCGCAAACGGCTGGAACTGGCGCGCGCGCTGGCCTCGGATCCGAAGCTGCTGCTTCTGGACGAAATCGCGGGTGGGCTGACCGACGATGAATCGAAGGCGCTGGTGGCGCTGGTGCGGCGCATCCGTGACCGTGGTGTCACCGTTGTCTGGATCGAGCATGTGCTGCACGCGCTGCTTGCGGTCGCCGATCGGCTGATCGTGCTGAATTTCGGCGAAATGATCGCCGATGGCGTGCCGGCCGAAGTCATTGCGCTGCCCGAGGTGCAGCGGGTTTACATGGGGATCGAGGCATGACGGCCATTCTTTCCACCCGGGGGCTCATCGCCCGCTATGGGGATTTTCAGGCGCTCTACGGTGTCGACACCGAGCTGCATCAGGGCGAGGCCGTCGCCCTGATCGGTGCGAACGGGGCAGGGAAATCCACCTTTCTGCGCGCCATCATGGGCCTCTTGCCGGTGGCGCGCGAGATGGTCTGGCTCGACGGCGAGCCCATCGGGGGCGCGGCCACGGACCGCATGGTGCAGAAGGGGGTTGCGATCGTGCCCGAGGGCCGCCGTCTCTTCACCGGCATGTCGGTCGAGGACAATTTGCGCGTCGCCATCGATCAGGCCGCGCGCATGGGCACCAAAGGCGGGTGGACGCTCGAGCGGTTGTACCAGCTGTTCCCGATCCTCAAGGAAAAGGCCCGCACGGAAGTGCAGAGCCTCTCGGGCGGACAACAGCAGATGGTGTCCATCGGCCGTGCCTTGCTCTGCCAGCCGCGTGTACTGCTGTGCGACGAGATCAGTCTCGGCCTGGCGCCCAAGGTAATCCGCGAGATCTACGCTGCCTTGCCCGAGATCCGGGCAACCGGGACGGCGGTGATCCTGGTCGAACAAGATGTGGGCCTGGCGCAGTCGGCAACCGACCGTCTCTACTGCATGCTTGAGGGGCGAGTGACGCTGACAGGCAGATCCGCTGACGTCACCCGCGAGCAAATCGGTGAAGCTTATTTTGGAGCCAGCCATGGTGTGGTTTGACGCATTGGTTCAGGGGGTACTGCTGGGCGGTATGTATGCCCAATATGCACTCGGTATGGCGTTGATGTTCGGGGTGATGCGGATCGTGAACATCAGCCATGGCGATCTGGTGATTCTGCTGTCGCTGATCGGCATTTCGATCGCGATGGCCTGGGGTCTCGGACCGCTTCCTGTGCTCATCATATTGGTGCCACTCGCGGTGATGATGGGATGGGTCCTGCAAAAGGCCGTGCTGAACAAGGTGGTGGGCGATGATCCGTTGCCCTCGCTGATCGCGACATTCGGGCTGTCGATCGCGCTGCAGAACCTGATGCTGCAGATCTGGTCTGCCAACAGCCGTTCGCTGCCCGGCCAGGGAATCGAGAGCCAATCCATCGAGATCGGTGGCATTTATATCGGCTTGCTCCCGCTGATCGTGCTCGCGGTTGCCACGGGATTGACCGGAGGCCTCGATCTGGTGTTGAAGCGCACCCGCTTCGGCCGGGCGCTTCGTGCCGCGTCGGCCGATGTCGAGGCGGCGGCGATGACCGGCATCAACACCCGCGCCGTCTATGCAATGGCAACAGCGGTTGCGGTCGGTATCCTCGGCTTTGCAGCGGTCTTCCAGGCGCTGCGCTCGACCGTTGCACCGGCTGACGGACCTGCCCAGCTGATCTATGCCTTCGAGGCCGTGATCATCGGCGGCATGGGCTCCGTCTGGGGCGCCTTCATCGGCTCGATGGTGCTCGGAATTTCGCAGGCGATCGGCTTCCGCATCGACCCTGGTTTCGGCGTTCTCGCCGGACATCTTGTTTTCCTGATCGTGCTGGCGACCCGCCCGCAGGGCCTGTTCGGAAAGGCGTTATCATGAGCGCAGTCCCCTATGCCGAAATCGCATTGCCCGAGGTCACCGTCCAGCGCCAGACGCGGTCGGGCCGCATCGCGATGACGCTGGCAGTGCTGGCGTTGCTGGCATTGGCCGCCATGCCGTGGTGGGCCTCGACTGGAACGATCCGGTCGGTTCTCATTCTGTGCTGCTATATCGCAGTCGCTCAGATGTGGAATCTGCTCGCCGGCTATGCCGGCCTGGTCTCCGTCGGCCAGCATGCCTTCATGGGCGCGTCGGGCTATGCGTTGTTCGTTCTGGCCCAGACCTACGGCATCAATCCCTTCATGGCGGTCTTCCTTTCTCTGCTGGTGCCGGCAGTGCTGGCCGTGCCGATGTACTTGCTGCTTCACCGTCTGGACGGTCCGTATTTCGCGATTGGAACATGGGTGTTGGCAGAGGTCTTCCGGCTGATTGCATCGAACCTGCCGCTGGTCAATTCCGGTGCCGGTATGTCGCTCCGCGTGATGAAGGACTATTCGCTGTTTGAGCGCAATGTCGCCATGTCGCTGCTCTGCACGATGATGCTCATTGTCACGCTGGGCGGCAGCTACTGGCTGCTGCGCTCGCGCTTTGGCCTCGCGCTGATCGCCATGCGCGACAATCCCATCGCGGCGGCCAGTCAGGGCGTCAACGTCGCCAAGCTGCGCTTCCTCGTTTATGTCGCATCGGCGGTCGGCTGCGGCCTTGCCGGCGCGATCTACTTCATGGCCCAGCTCAGGATAACCCCGGGCTCGGCCTTCGATCCGATGTGGACGAATATCGTGATCTTCATCGTCATGATCGGCGGCATCGGGTCAATCGAAGGCGTCCTGATCGGGTCGCTGATCTACTTCATTGCGGACCGTTGGTTCGGTGAGTATGGCGCAACCTATTTCGTCGTTCTCGGCCTGATGACACTGCTCGTGGCGCTTTACGCTCGAAGCGGCATCTGGGGGCTGGCTTCGAAGCGATGGGACGCGCCCTGGTTCCCGATCAGGCGCAAGCTCCTCGACCCAAACCGCTGAGAAGGAGGTTTCCGTGAAAGCAGTTATCTTTGACAGTGTCGGCAGTCCGCTGCGGATCGGTATGATGCCCGAGCCGGCGCCCGCGCCAGATGAGGTTGTGTTACGCGTTGCCGCCTGCGGCATTTGCGGCAGCGACCTCCACATCACCGAGGACCCAGTCCCCTTCGGGATCGCGGGCGGTTTCGTTCTTGGTCACGAATTTGCAGGC
This sequence comes from Hoeflea sp., assembly GCA_048261205.1. Classification (GTDB taxonomy): domain Bacteria; phylum Pseudomonadota; class Alphaproteobacteria; order Rhizobiales; family Rhizobiaceae; genus Hoeflea. The sequence goes on along the minus strand of JBLXGF010000004.1, from coordinate 110,732 downwards.
GACATCGTCGCGGTCGGAACGGAGGTGACCGGTCTTGGCGTTGGAGACCGTGTGGCCGTCGTGCCAATGCGCGGCTGCGGGCATTGCGAAGCCTGCAGACGGGGCGACCCCGGCCGCTGTCCCGAGATGGTCCTGATCGGCGGCGGCTATGCCGAATACGTGACCGTCGCCGCCCGGCAATGCCATATCCTGCCGGACGAAGTGGCGCTCGAGGACGGCGCCCTGGCCGAGCCACTCTCGGTCGCGCTGCATTGCATCATCCGATCCGGCATGAAGCCAGGGGACCGGGTGGCGATCCTGGGCGCGGGACCGATCGGGCTTCTCGTTGCCTTCTGGGCCCGGCGGATGGGGGCATCCTGTGTGGTCGTGGCCGATCTTCACGACCATCAACGCGACCGGGCCTTCGCACTCGGCGCAACCGGCTTCGCTCTTTCCGGCGACAGGCTGACCGAAAACCTCGCCGATGCCTGTGGCGGAGCGCCGGATATCGTCTTCGAATGCGTCGGCAAGCGCGGCCTGATTGCGGCGGCTGTCGGCGCTGTCCGGCTGCAGGGCACCGTCGTTGGTGTCGGCCTCTGCGTCGGCGGCGACGAATGGGACCCGTTTGTCGCGCTGACCAAGGAAGTGAACCTGCTCTTTTCCGTGTTCTTCCACCAACGCAACGAATTCGGCGTGGCGCTCGATGCCCTGCGAGGTGGCCCGTTTGCGCCGCAAGCGTTGATTACAGACCGAATCGATCTTTCGCCGGTTCCGCAGATCTTCGAGAGCCTTCGCCACCGCACCACGCAGTGCAAGGTATTGATCCAGCCGGCACATGCCTGAGGAGGAAACAGAAATGGCCGTTCAGTTCGAAACGCTTGAATACGATATCGACGGGACGAAAACGGTGGTCAAAGCCATCGGACAAGGCAAGCCAGTGCTGTTTCTGCACGGCGCTTCGACGCTTGAAGGCTTTGATTTCGCAGAAGGCCTGGCCGACCGCTTCCGCGTCCTCTGCGCCAGCCACCCCGGCTTCGGTTTCTCGGGCGACGCGCCGCACGTGGCAGGCATGTCCGACATGGTGCTGCACTATTTGAACCTGCTTGACGCGCTGGATCTCGATCAGAAGCCGCATCTCATCGGCTTTTCCATGGGCGGGTGGATGGCCACCGAACTGGCGGCCGTCGCGCGCGAGCGGTTTGATAAGATCGTGCTGATTGCGCCCGCCGGCCTGAACGATCCGGCTCATCCAGCTACCAATCTGGGCGAGGTCGCGCCTCAGGATCTGCCCGGATATCTGGCGCATGATGTCGCTGTCGCATTGCGCTATTTCCCTGACGGATCGGACGCCGCCTTCGCAGAGGCCTTCGGTGCCGATCGCGCCCGGGAAGGCGAGACGCTCGGCCGTCTGCTTACGCCCTTCGGCATGGGCCATCCCAACCTGCGCCATTTCCTGGCGCGGAATACCAACCCGACTCTTGTCGTCTGGGGCACGCAGGACCGTCTGCTGCCAGCCAGCCAGGCTCCGCTCTGGATTGAGGCGCTGCCCGATGCGCGGCTGATCCTGGTCGAGGACGCCGGCCATTTCGTACTGCAGGAAAAGCCAGAAACGCTCACCAAGATCGGCGACTTTCTCGCCGGCTGAACGCAATTTGAGGAGGAATCACAATGAACAAGCCCATGAAGCACCCCTATTGGGGCACCAGTATTGACTATAAGGACATGCTCAAGACGATCGCGGAGATTGGACCGCTTCTGGAAGCCAACGCCGCGGCCGATGAAGAGAAGGGCGAACTGACAGCGTCCACCTTCGAAGCGTTGAAGCCGCTGCGGATGTCGCATATTTTTGCGTCGGAAAATCTCGGTGGCGCGCAACTGCCTCCGACCCAGGGGCTGGAACTGATTGAGGCGATCACCTGGCATTCGGGATCGGCGGGCTGGGTTTCGATGGTGCATTGCTGCATCGGCGCAATGTCGGCGGCCTTCCTGCCCGACAGCGCCGTCGAACGCCTTTTTGGGCCGGGGACTGACAACCGCTTCTCCGGCCAGGGTGCTCCGCTCGGAATGTTGAAAAAGGTCGATGGCGGTTACCGGCTGACCGGCAAATGGAGCTATGGCAGCGGCTTCAGCCACGCCACCTATACCCACAGTGCTGCCTTCGTTGATGACGGAACCGGCAAGCCCGCGACCGACGAAAACGGCAACGCCATCATCATGGCCACTCATGCGCCCGTCTCCGAGCACAAGCAGCTCGGCAACTGGGACGTGCTGGGCCTCGGTGGTACCGGCAGCATCGACTATGCGGCCGAGGACGTCTTCATCGCTGATGATCTTGTCTTCCCGATCCAGACCGCCCCGCCCCTGCGCCAGAAGGAATTCTTCAGTCTCGGCGTCGTCGGGCTCGCCGCTATCGGCCACACCGGCTGGGCACTGGGCACGGGACGGCGGATGCTCGACGAGATTGCCAAGTTCGCGCGTTCGAAGTCAGGCCGCGCCGGCATGCTCGGCGAGAGCGAGAAGTTCTGGTTCGACTACGGTCGTGCCGAGGCCCGTTACCGCGCCGCCCGCGCTTTCGTCTTCGAGACATGGCGTGATATCGAGGCCTCCGTCGAGGCCGGCCACAGTGTCTCAACCCGCCAGATCAGCCTCGTTCACCTGGCAAAGTCCGAGATTCACGAGGTCGGTGTCGATGTCTGCAACTTCGCTTATCGCGCCGCCGGCGGGATGTCGCTGCGCGCCGGTGTGATGCAGCGGACCTACCGCGAGATGCTGGTCGCCGCGAACCACTTCACCATCGCGCCCTCGATCGTCACCTCTGCGGGTCGCGAAATTGGCGGCCTGTGGAGCGATCGTGTTTGGCAATTCTACGACCTGATCGAAAAGAAGTAGTCCGAAGGCAGGGCGGTGAATGCCGCCCTGCCTCCTCTCATGACTTGGAAGAGATATATCGATGAGCCTGCCGCATCCGATGACCGAACATTTCCGCGAAGCCTTTCGCCGCCATCCCGCTGGCGTTGCGGTGATCACGGCCGATCCCGGCGACCGTCCGGTGGCGATGACCGTTTCCTCGCTGATCTCTGTAAGCGCCGCGCCGCCAATCGTCGCCTTTTCCCTTTCGATGAAGTCGGGCTCGTCCGAACCGTTGCTGCGGGCCGAGACCATGGTGATTCACCTGCTGCGCTATGATGACATCGACCTGGCGCAGCTCTGCGCGTCGAGTGGCGCGGACCGCTTCCCGCCGGGAGGGGACTGGGAGCGGCTTCCCACGGGCGAGCCGCGCTACACCGGCGTCGCCAGCTGGTTCCGTGCCCGCCGGCTCGGGGTCTTGCCAATCGAAGGCGCGACGATCGTCGCGGCCGAGTTGTTGGCAGGCGAGGTGCGGCCCGACGAGGAGCGCCCGGAGGCGCGTTCGCTGGTCTATCTCGACCGTCGCTGGCATCGTCTGCGCGAGGAACTCGATGGCGCTGCCTCGCTTTTGGATTCATCGCATTTCCGGTGAGCCGCGCACTTTCCGCTTCGACAGGATCGGCTCAAGATCGCTCAGGGAGGGCTGTTGCCCCACACCACTGCGTCCTCATGGCGTTTGACCAGCTGACGCAGGTCATCGAAGCGGCATTGCTGCAAACTCTTCGCCAACCGGCAACCGATCATCATCTCTCGATGTCTTGGGAGCGGCGGGAGACATTTGCTTCGCCGATGTCCCAGAACAGGCCGGCCATCATCGCCAGCGCTTCCCGGGTCATAGAATGCAGCGCATGCTCGTTCGGCGCGTGCTGCGAGCAGCCCGGATAGGAATGCGGCACCCAGACCGTCGGCAGGCCGAGAATGTCGGCAAAGGTTTCGTTGGGCAGGGAACCGGCGAGATTGGGGAGGATGGCAGTCTTCTTGCCGGTTGTTGCCTCAATGGATGCCTTCACTCGCTCCACCCAGGGGTGGTCTGGATCAAGCCGGGTCGCATGGAAGAAGCCGCGCTCGGCGGGAACGATCTCCACCAACTGGAAGCCGTTTGCGTCGAGATGGCGCCGCAGTGCCGGCAAAATGTCATCGGGATCGGTGCCGACGACATAGCGCAGCTGGCAATGGGCATCGGCACGTCCCGAGATGGCATTGACCGGAGCCGAGGGCACCCCGCTGGTCTGGGCGAGCACGGCGAAGCTGTTCCAACCGAAGACCCGCTCCGACGGGCTAAGGCTTTCCTCGCCCCAGTCGGTATCAATGCTCGGGCCGTCGAAGCCGCCGACCGGGCAGTCCTTCAGCGCCTCGCGTACCGCTGCGGTAAGGCTGGTCGGGCGCCACTCGGGCACCTTGATCTGCCCGCGCCGGTCGGTGATTGCAGCCAGGGCATGAGCGAGCAGGATGGCCGGATCGCGCAACAGCCCGCCCCAGTTGCCGGAATGGTGGGCCCCTTCGCGCAGCTCGACCCGCAGATCGAAATTGACCGCGCCGCGCGAACCCATGAACAGCGTCGGCCGCTCGGGATGCAGGCGCGGGCCATCAGAGGCGATCAACACGTCTGCCGCGAAGGTCTCACGGTTCTGCGCGAACAGCTCGGCAAGGCCGGGCGAGCCGCATTCCTCGCCCATCTCGATGATGATCTTGCAGTTGAAGCCGAGTGCGCCGCGTTCCTCGATGATGGTTCTGAGCGCGGCGATGTTGATGCAATGCTGGCCCTTGTTGTCGGCGGTACCGCGGCCGTAGAGCCTATCGCCCTCGCGCTCCAGCCGGAAGGGATGCAGCCCCTCGCGCCACTGCTCGGTCTGGGCGCGGATGACGTCGCCATGGCCATAGCTCAGCACGGTTTCGAAGCCGGGATCCTCGATCCGCTCGGCGAAAAGGAAGGGGACCGTCCGGTCGACAGGATTCTCCATGATGCGGCAAGAGAAACCGAGAGCGGACAGCTTCGGCTCCATCTCCTCGACCAAATAACGCATCAGCTCCGGCCGGCGTGCAGGCTCCTGGCTCTCGGTCTCGAAGGCGAGCATGCGCGCAAGCTCGGTCTCGTAGCCGCCGCTGGTCAGATAGGTCTCGATGCGCGCGATGGCGCGGTCACGGTTTGCCAAGTCAGGCTCCTTCGGTTTCGGGCACGGCGTCGCCCCATGGCGACATGATTTCCGTGCAGCCCATATTCACTCCGTCCCGCCGCAGCACGCCCGCCGGGCAGGCGAAGGCATAGGGGAAGACAGTTCGTCGCGTGGTCGTGACAGGATGGACGGCCGCGAGTGCAGCAATGATTTCCGGCGGCAGCGTCTCGTCGGTGATGATGGCGCCGCCGCCGCTGTTGTCGATGCGCGGATGGTGGAAGGCCTGCTCCAGCGACATGTCGAAATCCATCAGAAAAGATGTGAGGTTGAGCACCGCCGGCAGGATCTTGCGTCCGCCCGAAGCGCCGATGGCGAAGCGACGGCCGTCCTTGGCGCCGATCGCCGGACAGACGTTCATCAGGCAGGCCTTGTTCGGCGCAAGCGAATTCGGCTTGCCGGGCTCGGGATCGAACCACATGATGCCGTTGTTCATCAGAAGGCCGGTGGAGGGCGAGACCACCCGCGAGCCAAACACCGACAGCAGGGTCTGGGTGACGGCGCACATATTGCCATGCCGGTCGACGATGCTGAAATGGGTGGTGCAGGAGGGCGCGTTCACAGCCTCGGTGTCGCCCATCTCGCGCAGCCGCCGTTCGTAGCTGGCGGAGAGCGCCCGCGCCATCTCGGCATAGCTTGTGCCATCGGGAGCAGCGCCGGGGACAAAGGCCGATTCCATCATCTGCAGGCATTCGGCGAGATTGGCACCGGCAGTCAGCCCAGCCGCTGCATGAACGGTGCCACCGCGATAGGAGACGTCGAGGGCCGGCGTCAACCTGGCCCGATAGGCGGCGAGATCGGCACGCGAGAGCGAACCGCCCTTGGCCTGGACGTCGGCGGCAAGGGCAGCTGCGATGTCGCCCTCGTAGAAGTCGCGGGCGCCGGCATCGGCGATGCGCCGCAAGGTGTCGGCCATCCGGGCCTGGTCGAGGCGGATGTTGGAAATCGCTGTCCAGCCGGCTGATTTTGGCCAGGTGCCGTCGTCGAGGAACATCGCCGCCGCGTCCGCATCCGCCGCCAGATCGCGGGCGACCGAAGCGATGATCAGCGAGGCGTACCAGTCGACCTGCATCCCCTTCGCCGCAAGGTCGGCTGCCGGCAGGACGAGATCCTTCCAGTCTGCCCGGCCCCACGTTGCGTGCGCCAGTTCCATACCGGCGACGGTGCCCGGTACGGCAATGGCTGTGGCGCCCTGGATGTTGCGGTCTCCGGCAACTGATGGCCATGGGAACAGGTCGCCCGCGGTCTTGCCGCCCGTGAGCGGATAGTTGGCCGGATCGAGCCCGGCCGGCGAGCGCATGCCGAACTGGACGGTATGGGCGCGTTGCTTGTTCTCGCGCCACACGACCATGGCGCCGCCTCCGGCAGGTCCGCTCATCCAGGGTTCGACGACACCGATCGCGAAGGAAACGGCGACCGCTGCATCCACCGCGTCGCCGCCGGCGGAAAGCACGGCAGCACCGGTTTCTGCGGCCACCCGGTGCTGCGAGGCGACGATGCCGCCCTTTGTCTCGATGACGTGCTTGCGCACGGTTTGGGTGCGGGAAAAATTGCTCATGGCCTAGTCTTCAAGACGTGGGTACGGAATGCAGGTGGCAGTCGACATGACCGGTCGATCGCGTGACATGGGGCGGAGGCGTGGTCTTGCAGGTATCAATCGCCATGGCGCAACGGGGATGGAAATGGCAGCCGGACGGCGGGTCGATCGGGTTGGGATAGGCGGCGCCGAGCTGGGTGTCGGGGACTGACAGGTCAGGATCCGGCGTCAGCACGGATTCAAGCAGGGCGCGCGTATAGGGGTGGCGCGGCCCGGCGAAGAGTTCAGCTGACGGCGCCTCCTCGACGATCCGCCCCAGATACATTACCGCCACCCGCGTCGCCAGATGTTCGACCACGGCGAGGTTGTGGCTGATGAAGAGATAGGTGAGCCCCAGTTCCTCGCGCAGATCGCCGAGCAGGTTGAGGATCTGCGACTGAACGGAGACATCGAGCGCCGAGGTCGGCTCGTCGCAGATGACAATCTCCGGGTTCATCACCAGCGCCCGGGCAATCGCCACGCGCTGGCGCTGGCCGCCGGAGAGCTGGTTGGGATAGCCTTTCAGCACTCGCTGCGGCAGGCCGACGAGATCGAGCATGCGGGAGACCGCCTTGGCCCGCGACGCGCCGTCGCCGATCCTGTGAACGACAAGCGGCAGGGCGATGATGTCCTCGATGCTCTTTCGCGGATTAAGCGAGGAGTACGGATCCTGGAAGATCGGCTGGATGCGGCGGGCAAGCACCGTGCGGTCGCGCGCGGTGATCTCGCGCCCGTCGACCAGCACCTGGCCAGACGTGGGCGCCTCGAGGCCGAGCAGGATCTTGGCGAGGGTCGACTTGCCGCAGCCGCTCTCACCGACTAGGCCGAGCACGTCCTTCTTGTGAATGCGCAGGCTGACGCCGCCGAGCGCATGCAGCGGCTTTGGTGCGGAGAACATGCCCTGCCGGACCTGGTAGGTCTTGGCGACGGAGGCGAGTTCCAGGACGGGAGGAGTGATGGTCACGCTCATGTCGAAACTCCTGCCTGGGCATCATGGATGCAGCGATAGATGTGGTCGCTGCCGCTGTGGCATACCGGTATTGCCGCTGCGCAGGCGTCCTTGGCCACGTCGCAACGCGAGCGGAAGGCGCAGCCCTCGACGGCGCCGATCAGCGAGGGGACGATGCCGGGGATGGAGCCGAGATGCTCACCCGGCTTCGTCCTGCCGGGAATCGGGATGCAGCGCAGCAGACCGCGCGTGTAGGGATGGCGCGGGTTTTCAAAGATCTCGCGCGCGCTGCCGCTCTCGACCACTTCGCCGGCATACATGACGACAACCTTGTCGGCGATGCGGGCGACGACGCCGAGATCGTGGGTGACGAGCATCATCGCCATGTTCATCTCGCGCTGCAGGTCGGCGAGCAGGCGCAGGATCTGTGCCTGGATGGTCACGTCCAGCGCGGTGGTCGGCTCGTCGGCGATGATCAGCTCCGGCTCGCACATCAGCGCCATGGCGATCATGACGCGCTGGCGAAGGCCGCCGGAGAGCTGGTGCGGATACTGGCCGAGCCGGCTTTCGGCCGCGGTAATGCCGACCTTGCCGAGCAGTTCGGCGGCGCGGGCGCGCGCCTCTTGCCGGCTGACCGGACGGTGCAGTTGCAACGCCTCCATCAACTGGTCGCCGATGGTGTAGGCCGGGTTCAGCGAGGTCATCGGCTCCTGGAAGATCATCGCCATGCGGTCGCCGCGCAGTGCCCGCATGGCGCGCGGCGATTGTTTGCGCAGGTCAAGGCCGGAGAAGTCGAGGCTGGTGGCGTTGCAGCGCATCTTCTTCGACAACAGGCCCATGATAGCGAGCGAGGTCAGCGACTTGCCGCTGCCGCTTTCGCCGACGATACAGAGCGTCTCGCCGCGCTTCAGTTCGAAGTCGATGCCGCGCACTGCATGCAGGGTGCCTCGCGCCATGGGGATGTCGATGGTGAGATTTTTTACTGTGAGGACGGTTTCGTTCATGGTCGTACTCATCCCCTGTTTTCCGGCGCGGTGACGTCGCGCAGACCATCGCCAAGAAGATTGATGGCCAGCACGAGGATAAACAGCGCGACGCCCGGAATGGCGATCAGCCAGGGCTCGAACAGCATCATCTGCTTGCCCTCCGAGATCATCAGACCCCAAGAGGGGGTCGGCGGCTGGACGCCGAGGCCGAGGAAGGACAGTGCCGCCTCCAGCAGGATGGCATGGGCCATCTCGAGCGTGACCACGACGATCAGGTTGTTGACCACGTTGGGCATGATCTCGAGCAGGATGATGCGCCTGGTCGAGCAGCCGATGGCCCTTGCAGCATTGACATATTCGAGATCGCGCACCTGCAGCACCGAGGAGCGCATGACCACCGCAAACCGGTCCCACAGCAGCAGACCGAGGACGCAGACGACCACCTGCAGCGAACCGCCGAGGAGGGCGACGACGGCGAGCGCCACCAGAACCACCGGCATGGCAAGGCGGACATTGATCAGAAAGGTGACGACGAGGTCGACCCGGCCGCCGAAATAGCCCGCCGCAACGCCCATCGCCGTGCCGATGAGGCCGGAGATCAGCGCCGCGAAGAGGCCGATGGCGAGCGAGATGCGTGCGCCGTATAACAGCCGCGCCAGATAGTCGCGCCCCAGATAATCGGTACCGAGCAGATGGTCGGGGTCGCTGCCCGTCATCCAGAAGGGCGGTCGCATGCGGGCCACCAGATCCTGCGCGTAAGGATCATGCGGGGTCAGCAGCGGCGCGAAGAGCGCCAGCGCCACGACGATCACAAGGACACAGATGCCGAAGACCAGGCCGTAGTGGCCGAAGACCCGCTTGCGCAGGAGGCTGGCCGGGCTCGGGGTGCGGAGTTCCTCCGCGACGGTTTCGATTGTGCGCGCCATGTCTCAGCCCACCCGGATTCGCGGGTCTAGCCAGGCATTGAGCAGATCCGACAGGAACGTGAAGACGATGTAGAAGCAGGAGAAGATCAGGATCAGCGCCTGCACGGTCGGCAGGTCGTTGCGGCCTATCGACTCCCAGGCGAGGTAGCCGGCGCCGTGCAGGGCGAAAATGGATTCCACCACGATGGAGCCGCCCAGCATGAATCCCATCTGCACCGCCGCGAGACTGACCACAGGCACCACGGCGTTGCGCAGCGCATGCTTGAACATCACCCGCATTTCGCTGGCGCCCTTGGCGCGCGCGGTGCGGATATAGTCGGCGTTGAGCACTTCCAGCATGCCCGCGCGGGTAAGGCGCATGATCGCCGGCATGGCATAGTAGCCGAGCACGATGGTCGGCATGATGAAGTGCTTCCAGCTGTCAGAGCCCGATGGAGGCAACCAGCCGAGCTGGATCGAGAAAACGACGATCAGCACCAGCCCGAACCAGAAGCTCGGCATTGCCTGTCCCATCACCGAGAGGAACAGCGCGGTGCGGTCGATCAGGGAATTGGGGCGCATTGCGGCGGCGACCCCGAGCGGGATGGCGGTCACGAGCGCAAAGGAAATGCCGCAAACGCCAAGCAGCATGGTGGTGGAAAGCCGCTCGCCGATCAGCGTTGAGACCGGCAGCTTGAAATAATAGCTCTGGCCGAAATCACCGGTGAGCGCGCTTGTCAGCCAATCGGCATACTGCACCAGGAAGGGCCGGTCGAAACCGTAGAGCGCGCGGATCGCTTCGATGTCGGTGGCGCTGGCGTTCTCGCCGGCGATGGCGGAGGCCGGGTCACCGGCCATGAACAGCAGGCTGAAACTGAGCAGCGAGACGGTGAAGGTCACCAGAATGGCAAGGCCCAGCCGTTTGAGGGTAAAGATGAGCATCTCGGGTTCCAATCGTCAGCTGGCGGCGGCGCGCCGGTGGATCTGCGGAAGCTGAGGTCCGCTCCGGGCTGGAGGAAAGCCCGGCGCGGACCTTGTCGAGCCGCCTAGTTCCAGCTGACGTCGAAGAAGCGCACGACCTCGTCCGGGGTCGGTGTGAAGCTGGCCTCCTTGGTAAACACGTAGTTCGCATTGTAGGAGAACAGCGGCACCCAGTAAGCCTCTTCGGCGATCTTCTTCAGGGCCTTCGAGTAGTTTTCCTTGCGCACTTCGGTGTCCACCGCGGTGTCGGCGATATCGAGCCAGGCCAAGATCTCGTCGTCACGGGCGAAGTCCTCGGCGCCGTGCTTGAAGAACTGGCTGGTGATGGCGGAGGCGTCGTTGATCGAGTAGGAGCCCCAGGTCTGGAAGCTCATGCTGGTCTCACCCTTCTGACGCAGGTCGCGCAGAGCCGAATATTGCAGGTATTTCAGGTTTGCGGTGATACCGACATTGGCGAGATAAGAGAGCATCGCCTCGGCATAGGGACGGTCGCGATAGGCATAGAGGTCGATCGTCAGGCCGTCCGGATAGCCGGCTTCGGCGAGCAGCGCCTTGGCCTTTTCCGGATCGAAATCATAGGCCGTGACGTCCTGTTCGCAGCCGAACTGGCTGGGGAAGCAGGCCGAGTTCACCACCTTCGAGGCGCCCTTGAGCAGATTGTCGACAATAGCCTGGCGGTCGATCGCATGGGCCAGCGCCTGACGCACCAGCTTGCTGGTCATCGGGTTGTCGGCACCGCTGCGGCCGGCCGCGTCTAGCTCGAGATAGCCGATCCGCATGGTGCTCTCGTTGACGACGTTGAGCCGGTCCATCGCGGCAAGCTTCTCAGCCTGGTCCGAAGGCACGCCCCAGACGAAGTCGAGGCCGCCGCTGAACAGCTCTGCGAGCTGGGTGTTGACGTCGGGAATGGTGCGGATGTCGACCGTGCCGATCGACGCCATGCCCTTCGGGCCGCCGTGATAGCCGTCGTATTTCTTCAGCACGAAGTGCTTGCCGGGCTCGACGCTCTCGACCCGGTAGGGACCGGTGCCGACCGGCTTCAGCGCCATGCCGGCGGGGCCGGCCTCAGCGTAATACTCGTTCGGATAGATCGAAACCGGGCCGGCCAGATATTCGAGCGCCGCGGGGAAGGCTCCGTTGGTGAAGATGCGGACGGTGTACTGGTCGATCTTCTCCGCGCCCTTCATCCAGTTGACGTTGCGCTGAACGACGACGCCGTTCTCCGGGTTGGAAACGAACTCGACGGTGTAGACCACGTCGTCGGCATCGAACTCCTCGCCATTGTGGAACTTGACGCCCTCGCGCAGGGTCAGTTCCAGCGTCGTGTCGTCAACCCATTTCCAGGAGGTCGCAAGGTTGCCTTCGTACTCGCCGGTTTCCTGGTTGAGATAGAGCAGGCCGTCCCAGACGGAACGCTGCAGGATGACGCCCTCACGGGCTGAATTGAAATAGCTGTCGACCGATTCCAGTTCCTTGGTAAAGGTGGTGTTCAGCGTATCGCTGGCCTTGTCGGCCAGGGCGGCGCTGGCGGTCATCACGACAGACAGCGCGACGGAACTCATCAATAGACGTGTTTTCATCTGCTCACTTAACCGGCACGAAACCGGCCCCTCTGGTTCCCATTTATTATATTATAATACGTAGCACCGTATTATGGTTTAGACTATTGGGAGGTCTGGAATGTGTCAAGAATGTAGTCTACCCAACCCCGCAACGTCCTTGCGCGCCTTGCGGGCAGGCCGAAAGGAGAGGATCTTTGACAAAAGAAAAACAGGACACCTTGTTTGTTGGTTCGCTGGAGAAGGGGATGCGGGTCCTCCATGCCTTCAACGAACATCACACGGTGCTGGGACTGACTGAGATCGCCGAACTGACCGGGCTCGACAAGAGCGCGGTTCAGCGCCTGACCAACACGCTTCACAAGGTCGGCTACCTGAACAAGGACCCGGAATCGCGGCGCTACAGTCCCTCGATCAAGTTTCTGGAACTGGGCAATGCCTATCTTTGGGCTGATCCGCTGGTGCAGCTCGCCATGCCGAAACTCATCGAACTCGGCCGCTTGCTCAGCGAGCGGGTCAATGTCGCGCGGCTGGCGGGACGCGAAATCGTCTATGTCATCCGCATCCCGACGCAACTGACCGCCTTTGGCGCCATGGTCGCCGGGCGCCGGCTGCCGGCGCTCACCACCTCGAGCGGCCGCGCCATGATTGCGCGCATGAGCGAGGCGGAGCGCAAGGAGGCGGTCGAGACCTGGCCGGTCCGGGTTGTGACGTCGAAGACGACGACCGACAGGCGCAAGATCGCCGAGGCCATCGAGGATGCGGTCGCCTGCGGCTACGGGCTGACCCACAGCGAGAACATCATGAACGAGATCGGCATCGCCGCGCCGGTCCTGTCCGGCGACGGTCGCCCGGTGGCGACGGTGCAATGTTCGGTGTCCAGCCTGAAATGGAGCGTCGACAGGGTTCGCGCCGAAATCGCCCCGCATCTGATCGAGGTGGCGAATTCGATCCACCTGCCGAAGGGCTCGTGAGCGCGCCCAAACGATGGGCGCCCTCAACCAGTGACGCTTTCTATTCAAGTGTGCGAATCGGGAGTGATTAATTTGAGTTGGGCAACGGCAGACGCGGCTCTGTTGAAAGCTCACAGCTAGAGCGTTTCATGGTTAGATGGAACCATTCTGCGGGGCCGGTTTGGTTCAAGATCAATGGGTTTGGCGAAGGCCGCACCCGGGGTGCGGGCAATCCGAAACCCGCCGGAAATAGAGCAAACCGGCCCGGTTCTTCGGGTTTCCGCCTGACGCGAGCGAAGCGCCATGAATGGATAGAAGAAGGAGTTCAGCAATTCCGTGCAGGTGTGGCTCTCACTGTTGCGCAGCGCGGTCAATCAATCCCAATTAGAGTGTAATAAATGCGCGCTCGAGCCTCATATGAAGTGTAAAGCGTTGCACTTCAATCCCACGCAAACCATTGAAAACACTCAATGCGCGAGTCTCAGTTTCAAACATAAATCGACAGCATCCCCGCAGCATCTGCCGCGGGACCCGCCTGTATCAGCAGGTGGCGTCGCGGGAAGTGGTGCAATACAGGCCATGCAGCACCTCGAGCACCGCGGCGACTTCTTTGCCCTTCAGCGAATAGTAGATGGTCTGGGCATCGCGGCGGGTGTTGACCAGATCGGCGTCACGCAATTTGCGCAGATGATGCGACATCGCAGGCTGGGAGAGGCCCGTCATGTCTGCAAGCTTGAGGACACTTTGTTCGCCATCAAGCAGAATGCACAGAATGCGCAGACGCACCGGCTGGGACAGCATTTCCATCAGCTTCGCCGCTTCGGCCATGCGCGGTTCCATTTCGAGCATGTCTTGTGCATCAAGCATCACAGCGGTCCCGTCGGCAAACATCAATAATCTTTTATATAAGAATATTCCCTGGGCATTTCAACTGGCAAATTCCCGGGTACTGTCGCGCACGATGAGTTCGACATCGAGAATTGTGGTCTCGATCGCCGGGCTGGCGTTTGTCCGGATATGGTCAAACAGCATCCGGGCAGCATACAATCCCAGCTGCTGACGAGGTTGGTGAACAGTGGTCAGCGCCGGAATGAAACGGCTTGCGATGCCGATATCGTCAAATCCGACCACCGATACATCGTTGGGCACCGACACGCCGTGCCGCGCCAGTTCGGAGATGAATCCGAAAGCCATCTGGTCGGATTGGCAGAAAAGCGCGCTGGGGCGCAGGCCGAGTGCAAGCCAGGCCTGAGCTGCGCGCGCGCCCGATTCAAGACTGAAGTCGCCGTTAAAAACATGAGAAGGGTCCAGCGTGAGGCCCCTCTTGGCCATCTCTTCTCTCGCGCCCGCGCTTCTTGTGTGGGTCAGCACATTGTCTTGCGGACCGGTGAGTATTCCGATCCGGCGGTGCCCCAGTTCCGCAAGATGCCCGATCGCCATCCCGGCGCCACAGGCATTGTTCGTGCGGACCGATGAAAACTCGCCTCTGGGCGTCCATTCACAGGCAAAGATGATTGGGGGCGCTCCGTTGCCGGAACTCGCCACGGACAGGAATTCATCGGGCAGCGAGCCGTCCAGCGCAATGATTCCGTCGGCCCGCGTTGCGTGCAGATACTCCCGCACGAGCTGCGGCTTGGTATGGGCCTGCCTTGTATCGACGACAAGCATGTTGATATCGACTTCCGAAAGAGCCGTCTCGATGCCTGCAAGAATCTCCGAGAAAAACGGATTTCCCAGATTTGGAACCAGCACCACAATTGCGCCGGTGCGTTGGCGCCGGAGATTGCGGGCCGACAGATTGACCCGGTATCCACTCTTTTCCGCCGCGGCAAGTACGGCGTTACGCGTTGATTCCGCAACGGTTTCCGGTTTGCTCAACGCCCGGCTTACAGTCGCCGTCGAGACTCCTGCAAGCCTTGCGACATCGGTAATCTTCGGCGCTTTTGTTTCCATGGTGAACTGCATTCCTGGCTCTGCGGAAACGGGGTTGACGGGCCGTTCGCAAATAGCACTTGACTCCAAATCTCTTCGCGGTCAACCTTTATGTAATCGATTGCACTGCAGCATTTTCATCGCCGATGTAATCGATTGAAAACGGTGTGAGGACACCGGTGGGCCCGGAACGTTGCGGCAGAGCAGCGAGGCCGGGAGGAGGAACATTCCTGGGAGGGAACTCGATGAACACATTCAAGCTTTTTCTGGCTGGCGCGTCCGCTCTGGCACTCTCGACATCCGTAAATGCAACAGACCTGGAAGTCACCCACTGGTGGACATCCGGCGGCGAAGCCGCGGCCGTCGCCGAATTCGCCAAGGCTTTCGATGCCACCGGCAACAAATGGGTCGATGGCGCCATCGCCGGCTCCGGCGGCACGGCGCGGCCGATTATGATCAGCCGCATCACCGGCGGCGACCCGATGGCCGCCACCCAGTTCAACCATGGCCGTCAGGCCGAAGAACTGGTCGAAGCCGGCCTTATGCGCGACCTCACCAACATCGCCGAGGAAGAGGGCTGGAGGGAAAAGGTGCGTCCGTCGAGCCTGCTCGACAGCTGCACGCTCGACGGCAAGATCTACTGCGTGCCGGTCAACATCCACTCGCAGCAGTGGCTCTGGCTGTCCAACAAGGCCTTTGAAGACGCAGGTGTCGCCGTTCCCACCAACTGGGAAGAGTTTGCCGCCGCCGCCCCGGCACTGGAAAAGGCGGGCAAAATCCCGCTCGCCATGGGCCAGCAGCCCTGGCAGACCACGCTTGCCTTCCAGGTTCTGCTGGTCGCGCTCGCCGGCCCCGACGCCTACACCAAGATCTTTGGCGAGAAAGATGCCGAGCTTGCCGGCGGACCCGAGCTTGCGAAGGTCTTCCGCGCCGCTGACCAGGCCCGTTCCATGTCGGCCGAATCCAAGGTGCAGGACTGGAACCAGGCCACCAATATGGTGATCACCGGTCAGGCTGGCGGCCAGATCATGGGCGACTGGGCGCAGGGCGAATTCGCGGTGGCCGGCCAGGTTGCGGGCACCGATTACACTTGCCTTCCGGGCCTGGGTGTCAATGAAGTGATCCAGACCGGCGGCGACGCGTTCTATTTCCCTGTCCTTGACGACGCGGAAAAGACAGCCGCGCAGGGCGAACTCGCCCGCTTGATGCTGTCGCCGGAGGTCCAGGTCGCCTTCAATCTCAAGAAGGGCTCGCTGCCGGTGCGCGGCGATGTCGATATCAACGCGGCCAACGACTGCATGAAGAAAGGCCTTGAGATTCTCAACAAGGGCAACATCATCCAGGCGCCGGACCAATTGATGAGCGCGGACTCCCTGACCCAGGTCAACGATCTGTTCGTCGAGTTCTTCAACACGACATCGATCACTGCGGAGGACGCCCAGAAGCGCTTCGCCGATATCGTCGCCAGCGCCGACTGAGCCTGACAGCAAAGCAGTGACCCCGCCACCGGCCGATAGCCGGTGGCGGGGCTCGAAACCAGCAATCTGGGGTAAGGCGACATGACGGCGGACCGGAAACCGAGTCAACTGTTGCGGAACATGAACGCGAAAATCGCGGCTGTTCCGATGATCCTGACAGCCTGCGTCGTCTTCCTTGGCGGAACCTTGTGGACGATCACCTACTCGTTCACCAATTCCAAGCTGTTGCCGCGGGAGAAATTCGTCGGGCTCGACCAGTACGAACGGCTCTGGAACTCGAACAAGTGGCTGATCTCCATCGAGAACCTGTTCATCTATGGCATCCTCTCGTTGATATTCTCGTTGCTGATAGGCTTCCTGCTGGCGGCGTTGCTCGACCAGAAGATCCGCTTCGAGAACACTTTTCGCACTATCTTTCTTTATCCCTTCGCCCTGTCCTTCATCGTTACCGGGTTGGTCTGGCAATGGATTCTCAACCCCGATTTCGGCGTTCAGAGGGTTGTGCGCAATCTCGGCTGGGAAAGTTTTACCTTCGATCCGCTCTACAATGCCGAAATCGTCATCTACGGCGTGCTGATCGCCGGGATTTGGCAGGGAACCGGGCTGGTGATGTGCCTGATGCTGGCGGGCCTGCGCGGCATTGACGAGGACATCTGGAAGGCCGCGCGCGTCGATGGCATTCCGATGTGGAAGACTTATCTGATGATCATTATCCCGATGATGCGCCCGGTGTTCATCACCACGCTGGTGATCATCGCCTCGGGCATCGTCAAGCTCTACGATCTGATCGTCGCACAGACCGGTGGCGGACCCGGCATCGCCTCGGAAGTGCCGGCCAAATATGTCTATGACGCCATGTTCCTGTCGCAGAATCTCGGCCAGGGCTTTGCCGGCTCGACCATGATGCTGCTCACCGTGCTGATTGTACTGGTTCCCTGGGCCTATCTCGAATTCGGAGGAAAGAAGCGTGGCTGACCGTCTTGTTACAGCCGGCCCCGAACTGGCCGATTCCCCGCGGCTCGAAGCCGGACCGCGCGGTCGCAAACCACGCCGGTCGATCAGCCGCGCCAACATCTTTCTCTACGGGACCCTCATCGTCTTCGCGCTCTACTATCTGTTGCCGCTCTATGTGATGATTGTCACCTCGCTCAAGGGCATGCCGGAGATCCGCCTGGGCAACATCTTTTCGCCACCGGTGGAAATCACCTTCGAGCCTTGGGTCAAGGCCTGGGCGACGGCCTGCACCGGTCTTAACTGCGAAGGTCTGTCGCGTGGCTTCTGGAACTCGGTGCGGATTCTTATGCCCTCGGTGGCGCTGTCGATCGCCGTGGCCTCGGTCAACGGCTATGCGCTGGCCAACTGGAGGTTCAAGGGCGCCGACACCTTTTTCACCATCCTGATCTTCGGCGCCTTCATCCCTTACCAGGTGATGATCTATCCGATCGTCATCCTGTTAAGGGAGATGGGGCTCTACGGGTCGCTGACCGGGCTGGTGCTGGTGCACACGGTCTTCGGCATGCCGATCCTGACACTTCTGTTCCGAAACTACTTCACCTCGGTACCGGAAGAGTTGTTCAAGGCCGCGCGGGTCGATGGCGCCGGCTTCTGGGGCATCTATTTCAAGATCATGCTGCCGATGAGCCTGCCCATCTTCGTGGTGGCCATCATTCTGCAGGTCACCGGAATCTGGAACGATTTCCTGTTCGGCGTCATCTACACCAAACCCGACCTCTACCCGATGACGGTGCAGCTCAACAACATCGTCAACTCGGTGCAGGGCGTGAAGGAATACAACGTCAATATGGCTGCAACCATTCTCACCGGGCTTGTTCCCCTGATCATCTATTTCATATCGGGCAAACTGTTTGTCCGCGGCATTGCCGCCGGCGCGGTGAAAGGCTGACCCATGACCAGCGTATCCATCAAAGATCTGTGCCTGAATTTCGGCGAGGTGAAGGTCCTCAAGAATCTCAATCTCGATATCGCGGATGGCGAGTTTCTTGTTCTGTTGGGCCCTTCGGGGTGTGGCAAATCCACTTTGCTCAATTGCATCGCCGGCCTGCTCGATGTCTCGGAAGGCCAGATCTTCATCAAGGACAAGAATGTCACCTGGGAGGAACCCAAGGACCGTGGCATCGGCATGGTGTTCCAGTCCTATGCGCTCTATCCGCAGATGTCGGTCGAGGGCAATCTTTCGTTCGGTCTGAAAAACGCCCGCATGCCGAAAGATGAAATCGCCAAGCGGATCGCCCGCGCCGCTGAAGTGCTGCAGATAGAGCCGCTTCTGCAGCGCAAACCGGCGCAGCTCTCCGGCGGTCAGCGCCAGCGTGTCGCCATCGGCCGTGCCCTGGTGCGCGATGTCGATGTCTTCCTGTTTGACGAGCCCCTGTCAAACCTTGACGCCAAGCTTCGCGCCGAGTTGCGGGTTGAAATCAAGCGTCTGCACCACCGGCTCAAGAACACCATGATTTACGTCACCCACGACCAGATCGAGGCGCTGACACTGGCGGACCGGATTGCCATCATGCGCAACGGCATCATTCAACAGCTCGACACGCCCCACGAAATCTACAACCGGCCGGTCAATCTCTATGTCGCCGGCTTCATGGGCTCACCGGGCATGAACTTCATCGAAGGCGAAATTTCCGGCGCCGGTGAATCCAGTTTCAATTTCGCCTCCACCCAGATCCCGCTCTCGCGATATCCGTTCGTCCGCGACGACCGGCCGAACAAGGCCGTCTTCGGGATCAGGCCCGAGCATGTGAGCTGCGGCGATGCTGCGGCTGATGAACCTTTCAGCATCGAGGTGGAAATCGAGGTTGTCGAACCGATGGGCGCGGACACTCTTGTCTGGGCCGTGCTCGACGGCAAGGAGTTCCGCTTCCGGGTGGACGGGCAGAGCGTGCTGCAATCCGGTCAAACAGTTCGCATCGGGTTCGATCCGGCCAAGGCCTCGATCTTCGATGCGGCAAGCGAATTGCGGCTTTGAAGAGCCGGTCTGCCGCGCCAGTGTGAGACCATACTGTTTCCGTCTGTTTGCCATGGATATGGCCATGAAAACCGGCGAACCGAATGAAATCGAGCCACTCCAAAATCAGGAAAGTTCAAACCGATGAATTTCTCATTTCAGCTTTACAGCGCCCGCAATTTCAAGCCCTGGTCTGATGTCTTGGCGATGCTCGCTGCCGCCGGCTACAAGAATGTCGAAGGTTTCGGCGGTGTCTATGAAGACCCGTCTGCTTTCCGGAAGCTGATGGACCAGAACGGTCTGGCCATGCCATCGGGCCATTTTTCCATTGATGCGCTGGAGGGCGATCTTGACGGAGTCCTCGCAACCGCCTCGACCCTTGGTGTCAGCAAGATTTACTGCCCGCATATCGCCGCCGAGCAGCGCCCATCCGACAAGGCCGGGTGGCAGGCCTTCGCCGCACGCCTGAGCGCGGTGGGCGAAAAAGTCCGCGCCGCCGGCTACGGCTTTGGCTGGCACAACCATGATTTCGAATTCGTGCCGCTCGCTGACGGATCAATCCCGATGCAGATACTTCTGGAAAGCGCCCCGGAGCTGGAATGGGAAGCCGACATTGCCTGGGTCATTCGCGGCGGCGCGGATGCGGCGGACTGGATTGCCCGTCACGGCGGCAGGATCACCGCTGTCCATGTCAAGGACATCGCGCCTGAAGGTGAAGCGGCCGATGAAGACGGCTGGGCCGATGTCGGCCACGGCACCGTCGACTGGGCAGGGCTGTTCGGGCAACTCAAGACCAGTACCCCGGCGACACTGTTCGTCATGGAACATGACAACCCCTCGGACGCCGGCCGGTTCGCATCGCGATCCCTCGACTGGTGCCGTGGCGCAGTGGAGTAACGGATATGGCGAAACTTCTCGGCGTTGGCATCATCGGATGCGGCAACATATCAACCTCCTATCTGGGCCTGGCGCCTCTGTTCAAGGGCGTCGAGATTCGCGCCTGCGCCGACATCAATGCCGAGGCCGCCAAGGCCCGTGCGGCCGAATATGGCATCCGCGCCCAAAGCGTTGAGGACATGTTGGCCGCCGACGACATTGATATGGTCGTCAACCTCACGGTACCGGCAGTGCATTATGCGGTCTCGGCCCAGGTGCTCGATGCGGGCAAGCATGTTTATTCGGAAAAACCCTTCGTACTGTCCGTCGAAGAGGGCCGGGATCTCGCTGAGCGGGCCGCCAAAAAAGGGCTCCGCGTAGGCTCCGCTCCCGACACATTTCTCGGTGGCGCCCATCAGCTGGCCCGGCATCTGGTTGAGGGTGGTGCTGCCGGCCGCATCACTGGCGGAACCTGTCATGTGTTGAGCCCCGGCATGGAGCACTGGCATCCCAATCCGGACTTTTTCTTCAAGCCCGGCGGTGGCCCGATCCTCGATCTCGGACCCTATTACATTTCCAATCTGGTGCAGCTGATTGGCCCGGTCGTCCGGGTGGCTGCGATGTCCTCGATCCCCAGCCCGGAGCGCAAGATCACCTCCGAACCGCGCCATGGTGAGTTGATCAAGGTCGAGACGCCCACCACGGTGCATGCGGTTCTGGAATTCGCCAATGGCGCGGTCGTCACCCTTGGCGCCAGCTGGGATGTGAAGGCCCATGGCCATCGCCCGATGGAGCTCTACGGCACCGAAGCCAGCCTCGTGGTTCCGGATCCGAATTTCTTCGGTGGCACGGTCGAACTGATAGGCCAGGGCGGTGAAGCCATCGACCTTCCTTCATGGGATCATGCGCTCGGTGTGCCCAACCAGGAGCACAAACAAGGCATGATGGCCAATTATCGTACGGCGGGCCTGGCCGATATGGCGCTGGCTATTCTCGAGAACCGGCCTCACCGTTGCTCGCTTGAATTTGCGCTCCATGTGGTAGATGTGATGACGGCTATTCTCCGTTCGGGAGAAACCGGTGCGTTCATTCGCCCGACCACAAGCTGCGAGCAGGCGGCCCCGCTTGGTATCGAGGAAGCGGCGGCGCTGCTGAACAAGAAAGACATCTGAATATGTGGACACCCTCACCCGACCGCTACGATTCCATGAGCTATCGCCGCACCGGCCGATCCGGGCTCAAACTGCCGGCGATCTCGCTTGGTCTGTGGCACAATTTCGGTGGTGACACGCCGCACGAGCTCAAGCGCGAACTGTGCCGCACAGCGTTTGACCTTGGCATCACCCATTTCGATCTGGCCAATAATTACGGTCCGCCTCCCGGCTCGGCCGAAACCGCGTTCGGCGAAATCCTCAAGACCGATTTTCATGGCCTGCGTGACGAGATGGTGATCTCGTCCAAGGCCGGCTACGGCATGTGGCCCGGTCCCTACGGCGAATGGGGCAGCCGCAAATATCTGGTTTCGAGCTGCGACCAGAGCCTCAAGCGCATGGGGCTCGATTACGTCGATATCTTCTATTCGCACCGCTTTGATCCCGACACGCCGCTCGAAGAAACCATGATGGCGCTGGATCATATCGTCCGCTCCGGCCGGGCGCTCTATGCCGGCATCTCGAGCTACAATTCAAAGCGCACCAAGGAAGCCGCCGCAATCCTCAAGCAGCTCGGCACCCCGTGCCTCATCCATCAGCCGAGCTATTCGATGATCAACCGCTGGGTCGAGGACGATGGCCTGCTCGACACGCTCGACGAGGAAGGCATCGGATCGATCGTCTTCTCCCCGCTGGCCCAGGGCATGCTGACCAGCAAATACCTCAATGGCATTCCCGATGACAGCCGCGCCGCCCAGGAAAAGTCGCTTCAGGCCGGTTTCCTGAACGAGCGCAATCTGGGCAATATCAAGTCGCTTAACGAAATCGCCAAGCGCCGCGGTCAGACGCTGGCGCAGATGGCGCTTGCCTGGGTGCTGCGTGGCGGCCGTGTCACGACAGCCCTGATCGGCGCCAGCAAGCCGCAGCAGATCATCGATTGCGTCGGCGCGCTCGACAATCAGGATTTCACCGAAGCCGAGCTTGCCGAAATCGATACCTATGCCCGTGATGCCGACATCAACCTCTGGGCGGCATCCGCCGAGCGCAAGGGGCCGAAGAGGAAGTGACAGCCGCCGCAATACGCATAACGGGCGGTTGCCTGTGCGGGCAGACCCGTTACCAGGCGAACGGCCCGGTGCTGTTCAGCCTGCTGTGCTATTGCGTGGATTGCCAGAAGGCATCCGGAACCGGCCACGTCCCGATCATGGGCGTGGCCAGGTCCGGCTTCACCGTGAATGGTCCGGCGGTTGCGTCGAAAAGCATCGGCGGTAGCGGCAGGATGGCGGTCAGGAACTTCTGCGCCAGGTGCCACAGCCTGCTCTTCGGAACGCCGGAGGCCGCGCCGGATCTTGTCACGATCTATGCGGGCAGTCTCGACGACAGTCATTTGTTCACGCCCCAAAAGGCCCAGTTCACGCGGACACGCCAGGCTTGGGATTCCGTGCCTGCCGGGGTGCCCGCCTATGAGGAGGCAGCGCCATGAGCCAGATCGTTAATCCGATTCTGCCCGGCTTCAATCCTGACCCTTCGATCTGCCGGGCAGGACCGGACTATTATATCGCCACCTCGACTTTCGAGTGGTACCCGGGCGTCCAGATCCATCACTCGACGGATCTGGTCAACTGGCGCCTGGTCGGCCGTCCGCTCAACCGCGCCAGCCAGCTCGACATGCGCGGAAATCCCGATTCCTGTGGCATCTGGGCGCCGTGCCTGTCTTATGCCGACGGGCTGTTCTGGCTGGTCTACACCGATGTCAAACGGCTCGACGGCAATTTCAAGGATGCCCACAACTACATCGTCACCGCGCCGGATATCACCGGTCCCTGGTCCGATCCGGTCTACGTCAACTCTTCCGGCTTCGATCCCTCGCTGTTTCATGATGATGACGGCCGCAAATGGTTCCTCAACATGGTCTGGAACCATCGCACCGATTCGGTGGGCGGAAACCCCAAGCACCCGGCCTTTGCGGGCATCCTGGCGCAGGAATATGATGCCGGCGCCGGCAAGCTGGTGGGCGAACCGGTCAATATTTTTGCCGGCAGCGATCACGGGCTGGTCGAAGGCGCGCATCTGTTCAGACGCGATGGCTGGTACTACATAACCGTGGCCGAGGGCGGCACCGGTTATGATCACGCCGTCACCATGGCGCGCTCACACAAGCTGACCGGTCCTTACGAACTGCACCCCGACACCTTCCTGATGACCTCCAAGGACGCACCCGACGCCGTGTTGCAGCGCGCCGGGCACGGCCAGATGGTCGAGACCCCGGACGGCGAGGTCTATCATACCCATCTATGTTCCCGGCCCCTGCCCGGCATGCGCCGGTCACCGCTCGGCCGCGAGACGGCGATCCAGAAATGCGTCTGGGGCGAGGATGGCTGGCTGCGGCTGGCCCAGGGCGGTCTGGTTCCTGACGTCGAGGTCGAAGCGCCCGGTCCGGCGAGCCGAAAGACACCGGATCAACCGGTCATCTGCGATTTCACCGGCGACACTTTGCCCGACGACTTCCAGTGGCTCCGCACGCCTTACCCGGAGCGGATCTTCACGATGACCGGTTCGGCCCTGCGGCTTCATGCGCGCGAATCCATCGGCAGCTGGTTCGAACAGGCGCTGGTCGCCCGGCGGCAGGAACATCTGAGCTTCCGCGCCGAAACGACCCTGAATTTCGCGCCGCGCAATTTTCAGCAGGCCGCCGGGCTGGTGCATTACTACAACCGCCACAAGTTCCACTATCTGGCTGTAACCTGGCATGAAGACGTCGGCCGTTCACTGACCATCCTGAGCTGTCCCGGCGACTGGCCGCATGGCAAGCTCGAGTTCCCGCTGGAAAAGCCGGTCGCCTTGCCGAAAGACGGCCCGGTCGATCTGGCGATGAATGTTGATGGTGCGGACCTGCAGTTCTTCTGCAGGCTTGCCGGCGGCAACTGGCGCCCGGTCGGCTCGGTACTTGATGCCAGCGTGATCTCCGATGAAGGCGGCCGCGGCGAGCATGCCTCCTTCACCGGCGCCTTTGCCGGAATGGCTGCCTTCGACACGTCGGGCAGTGCCATCACCGCAGACTTTGACCGCTTCGCCTATATACCGGTGGACCAATGATGCGCAGCCAGCTTTGCATCTATGAGCTTGCCACCGGAAAGGTGCAGGAGGTCCTGGCGACTCCGCGCCTCATCGAGGCGCCGAACTGGACGCCCGACAACGCATCCCTGATCGTCAACGGCGATGGCCGCATGTTCCGGGTTCCGCTCGATATGCCGGAGCTTGTTGCAATTGACACCGACCACGCGGTCAATTGCAACAATGACCACGGCATCTCGCCCGATGGCAGACAGCTGGTGATCAGCAATTCCACCGGTACCGGACAATCCTGCATCTGGGTTCTGCCAAGTGCCGGCGGCACTCCGCGCCGTGTCACCGCCGAGGTTCCGTCTTGGTGGCACGGCTGGTCGCCTGACGGCAGCACGCTCGCCTATGTCGGCCGCCGCGAGGGTGGGTTCGGCATCTACACGATCGGCGTGGAAGGGGGTGTCGAACAGCACCTTGTCAGCGGCGGTGGCCATTATGACGGTCCGGATTATTCGCCCGATGGCGCCTGGATCTGGTTCAATTCCGACCGCGGTGGCAGCATGGATCTGTGGCGGGTGCCAGTCGCTGGCGGCGCTCCTGAGCGGATGACCGATGACGACCGGGTCAACTGGTTTCCGCATCCCGCCCCCGATGGCAGGTCGGTGCTTTATCTCAGCTATCAGCCCGGAACCGAGGGGCACCCGCGCGATCGTGATGTGGAACTGCGGTTGCTCGATACGGCAGACGGCTCGGTCCGCACGCTGCTGGCGCTGTTTGGCGGTCAGGGCACCATCAATGTGCCCTGTTGGTCGCCCGATGGCAGCCGGTTTGCCTTCGTCCGCTATCTACCGGGCGATAGCTGAGCGTGCTCAACCGGAAGCCTGAACCAGCCTACCAGTGCGGCGGCGGCTGATTGGCGGGCGGGCTGTCTGCGCCGTCTTCGAGATCCTGAAACCGGTCCGTCAGCCGTCCCAGCTCGGTGCGCAATTTCTCGTTCTGTTTCCAGCCTTCGGTCAATTGCCGGGACAGGTCCTCGATCGCCGCCTGCTGATGGGCCACCAGTTCCTCAAGCCGCACCAGACGGGTTTCAGTGTCCATGTTCGCCTCTTCCTTGCCGCTCATTGCGCGATCTCCCCAAGTGTCGCCCGCCATGAATCCGGCAGCTGAACTGGCCGCCGCGTGGTGCGGTCGACATAGACATGGACAAATCTGCCGTCCGCGAAAGCTGTGTCCTCGTCATTGCGGAACAGCCCGATGGCGTAGGTCACCGATGATCCGCCAAGCCGCGCGACGCTGACGCCTGCCGTGATCCTGTCCGGAAACATCGCTTCGGCGTGGTAGCGGCATCCGGTCTCAACCACCAGTCCGACTATTGCGCCAGCCAGCGGGTCGAGCAGTCCTTTCTCCATCAGCCATTGATTAATAGTGGTATCGAACAGCTGATAATGAACCACATTGTTCATGTGGCCATAGACATCATTGTCGGCCCAGCGGGTCTGCAGGCTGCTAAAGACCTTGAAATCGGTGCGCAGAGGCGGTGGAGATCGTGTCATAAGCCAGCTTTCACCATGTCATGGGCGCGAGAGCAAGAGTGCAGGCCAAGGCCGCATCACCGCTACGGCCATGTTGAAAACAGCGGACCACGAAACTGCGCGCCTATTTGATTCTGGACTTTGCAATCAGAACTGTCGAGACTAAAGCATCGGCCCGAAAATTTGTATCGATTTTCGAGAAGCCTCAGACGATGTTCAAAGGGACAAATGAACTCCACGTTTCGAGTTTGCGGAGTGACGTTTAGGACCGAAAACCGCGCCCGCGACAAGATGGTGGTGGCGAACCAAGAAAAAGACGAGTGGACATGAACGACATTGCCATTGAGTTGAAGGGGATCGACAAGAAGTTCGGCCTCGTTCACGCGAACAAGAACATCAACATGCGTGTTCGCAAGGGCACCATTCACGGAATTATCGGCGAGAACGGCGCTGGAAAATCGACGCTGATGTCGATCCTGTACGGTTTCTACCAGGCCGGTGCCGGCGACATTTTCGTCGATGGCAAGAAAACCGTGATCCGGGATCCGAACGCCGCCATCGCCGCCGGAATCGGCATGGTCCACCAGCATTTCATGCTGGTTGAGAATTTCACCGTGCTTGAAAACGTTATGCTGGGCGCCGAGGAGAGCCAGGTTCTCAACGCCGGCATCACCAAGGCCCGCCAGGAACTCAAGCGGCTCGAACGGGAGTATGAGCTTGATGTGGATCCGGACGCGGTCATCGAGGAGCTGCCGGTCGGACTGCAGCAGCGCGTCGAAATCCTCAAGGCGCTTTATCGCGGCGCCGAGATCCTGATCCTCGACGAGCCGACCGGCGTGTTGACCCCGGCAGAAGCCGACCATCTGTTTCGCATCCTCGAGCAGCTCAAATCCCAGGGCAAGACCATCCTGCTGATCACCCACAAGCTGCGGGAGATCATGGCGGTCACCGACGAAGTCTCGGTGATGCGCCGCGGCGAAATGGTTGCAACCCGGACAACAGCGGAAACCTCGGTGGAGGAACTCGCCGAACTCATGGTCGGCCGCCATGTGCTGCTGCGGGTCGACAAAGGTCCGGCATCACCCGGCGACGTCATGTTGTCGGTCGAGAACCTGTCGGTGCGCGATGGCCGCGGCGTCGACATGGTCAAGAATGTCTCGTTCAATGTCCGGGCCGGGGAGATCGTCGGCATCGCCGGCGTCGCGGGCAACGGCCAGTCCGAATTGCTGCAGGCCATTTCCGGCATCCGCCGTGCGGTTTCCGGCAAGGTTCTGTTGCAGGGAGAACCGATCCATGTCACCGGCACGGCCGATCCCTCGGAGCTGCGTCATCGCGGTCTTGCCCATGTCCCGGAAGATCGCCAGCACATGGGACTGGTACTGAAATTCGACGAAAGCGAGAACTCGATTCTCGGCTATCACGATGATCCGAAATATCTCAACGGCATGTTTCTCAATATCGATGCGATCCGCAAGGACGCGGCCGACAAGATTGAAAAATACGATATCCGCCCGCCAAATCCACGGCTGAAAACCGCGAACTTCTCCGGCGGCAATCAGCAGAAGATTGTGCTGGCGCGCGAAATGGAACGCGATCCGGCAGTTCTGGTGATTGGGCAGCCGACCCGTGGCGTCGATGTCGGCGCTATTGAATTCATTCACAAACGCATCATCGAGATGCGCGATGCGGGCAAGGCTGTTCTTCTGGTTTCGGTCGAGCTGGACGAGATCCGTTCCCTCTCGGACCGGGTACTGGTGATGTTTGATGGCCGCATTGTCGGCGAGCGGGCGCCTGACGCCAGCGAAGGTGAGCTTGGGCTGCTGATGGCCGGTGTCGAAGATTCCAAGGAGGCAGCACAATGAGTGTGCCCTATGCAAAGCTGCCCGCCTGGGTGGATTACGGATTGATCCCGTTGATCAATCTCATCGTCGCCTTTCTGGTCGCCGGTCTCGTGGTGCTGGCGGTCGGCGAGAGCCCGCTGCGCGCTGCAGGCCTGTTGATCGAGGGCGCCTTCGGCTATGGCGAGGGCATCGGCTTTACGTTGTACTATGCCACCAATTTCATCTTCACCGGGCTGGCCGTCGCCGTCGCCTTTCATTGCGGGCTGTTCAACATCGGCGGCGAAGGCCAGGCCTATGTTGCAGGCCTCGGCGTGGCGCTGCCCTGTCTGTGGCTCGATCAGTTTGCCCCCTGGTATATCGTCTTTCCTGCTGCCATCCTTGGCTCCGCCCTGGTCGGCGGCCTGTGGGCGATGATACCGGGATGGCTGCAGGCCAAGCGCGGCAGCCACGTGGTGATCACCACCATCATGTTCAATTTCATTGCCTCCAGCCTCATGGTCTATGTGCTGGTCGATGTGCTCAAGCCCGCCGGTTCAATGGCCCCGCAAACCCGCGCCTTTGCCGATGCCGGGCAGCTGCCGCGGCTCGACTGGCTGCTGGCCTCTGTCGGCCTTGATATCGGCGGTGCGCCATTCAACCTGTCCTTCCTGCTGGCGCTGGTCGCGGCCTTTGTTGTCTGGGTGGTGATCTGGCGGACCAAACTTGGCTACGAGATCCGCACCATGGGGCACAGCCCTTCGGCGGCAGCCTATGCCGGCATCCGGCAAAGCCGCATCATCATCATCACCATGATGATGTCGGGCGCGCTGGCCGGCATGATGGCGCTCAACCCGATCATGGGCGATCAGCACCGCATGCAGCTTGATTTTGTCAGTGGAGCCGGATTTGTCGGGATTGCGGTCGCCCTGATGGGCCGCTCGCATCCGGTGGGCATTGTCCCGGCGGCTATCCTGTTCGGAATGCTCTATCAGGGCGGTGCGGAGATCTCGTTTGAGATGCCGCAGATCTCGCGTGACATGATCACCATCATTCAGGGTTTGGTGATTCTGTTTGCCGGCGCCCTCGAAAACATGTTCCGCCCGGCAATCACGTCGTTCTTTGCGACTCTCGGCGGCGCACGCTCCGACAAACCCTTGCCAGCGGCGGAGTAAGGCCATGGAATATTTCGACACGCTCATCGTTATTCTGCAATCCACCATTCGTGTGTCCGTGCCATTGATCCTGGCGGCTCTGGCCGGTCTCTACTCCGAACGTGCCGGCATTTTCGACATTGGCCTCGAAGGCAAGATGCTGGCTGCGGCCTTTGCCGGCGGTGCCGCTGCCGCGGTCACCGGGTCGGCCCTTATCGGACTGTGTGGGGCAATTGCGGTGTCGGTCTGTCTGGCGCTGGTGCATGGTTTTGCCTCCATCACCCAGCGCGGCAATCAGATCGTCTCGGGGGTGGCCATCAATTTTATCGCACTGGGCGCCACGGTCATTCTCGGCCAGGCCTGGTTCCGGCAGGGGGGGCGGACGCCACAGCTGAGCGGCGACTCCCGCTTTACCACTGTCGAGCTTCCCTTTGCCGCCGAGATTGCTGACATTCCGGTTCTGGGATCGATCTATTCCAATTTGCTGTCAGGTCATTTCCTGCTCACCTATCTGGCCTTTGCGCTGATTCCGTTCACCTGGTGGGTGCTTTACCGGACCCGTTTCGGGCTCAGGCTTCGTGCCGTTGGCGAAAACCCCGGCGCGGTTGATACGGCCGGAATTTCGGTGACCTGGCTGCGCTACCGGGCTGTGATCTGCTGCGGCATTCTCTGCGGCATTGCCGGGGCCTATCTGTCGATGGCCATGACCGCCGGGTTCGTCAAGGGCATGACCGCCGGCAAGGGCTTCATTGCGCTTGCGGCGCTGATCTTTGCCAAGTGGAAGCCGGTCAACGTCATGTTCGCCTGCCTGCTGTTCGGCTTTCTTGATGCCATGTCGATCCGCATGCAGGGCAACGAGCTGCCGATCATCGGGGTTGTGCCGGTGCAGTTCATGCAGGCACTGCCCTATCTGCTCACCGTAATCCTGCTTGCAGGTTTCATCGGCAAGGCCATCCCGCCGCGGGCGGGCGGTGTGCCTTATGTCAAGGAACGATAAAATGGCCCATGATCTGTTTGAGGCTGCCCGGGATGCCATGGCCAAATGCCATGCGCCTTACTCGAAGTTCCCCGTCGGTGCGGCCATCCGCGCCGATGACGGCAAGATCCATTCGGGCGCCAATATCGAGGTGCTTTCCTTCCCCGAAGGATGGTGTGCGGAAACCACCGCGATCAGCCACATGGTCATGGCGGGTGGAACCCGTATTCGCGAAGTTGCGGTGATTGCCGAAAAGCTCGAGCTGTGTCCGCCTTGCGGCGGATGCCGGCAGCGGCTGGCGGAATTCGCCGATGCCGACACCCTCATCCATCTGTGTGACGCCGAAGGTGTCAAGAAGACACTGCGCATGGACGAGCTGCTGCCTTATGCCTTCGAGACCGAGGTGATTGGATGACGACGGCGGTCGATGTGCTGACGGAACGGCTGCGTGGCCTGATGCCGCGCCACGCATTGGTGCTCGGTTCCGGTCTCGGGTCGCTGGTCAAAACGGTCACCGATCCGATCCGCATCCCCTATGGCGATCTGCCGGGATTTCCTGAAAGCGGCGTATCCGGGCATGCCGGAGAGGTGGTTGCCGGGCTGATCGGAAAAACCCCTGTGGTGATCCTGTCTGGCCGCGTGCACTATTACGAGGAGGGCAAGGCCGATGCCATGCGGGCGCCGCTTGAGGCGCTCAAGGGCATCGGTGTCACCAATCTCATCCTCACCAACTCCTCCGGATCGCTGCGCCAGGACATGCCGCCCGGATCGGTGATGCGGATCTCCGACCACATCAATTTCTCCGGAACCAATCCGCTGTTTGGCGAGCCCAGTGATGGCCGCTTTGTCGGCATGACCAGCGCCTATGACGCTGGGCTTGGCGAGCGTATGAAGGCGGCGGCGCAAAACACCGGAACCGAACTGCATGAAGGTGTCTATATGTGGTTTTCCGGCCCCAGTTTCGAAACGCCGGCAGAAATCCGCATGGCGCGAACCCTGGGCGCGGATGCCGTTGGCATGTCGACAGTTCCCGAAGTCATTCTGGCAAGATTTTTCGGTATCAACGTGATTGCAGCTTCGGTGATCACCAATTTTGGCGCCGGGATGACGGGCGGCGAGCTCAGTCATCAGGAAACCAAGGACATGGCGCCGATTGGCGGCAAACGCCTCTCGGCAATCCTGACCGCAATGTTTGAAAATCCGGACCCGACCCATGGCTGACCCAATCGATCTCACCTCACCCAAGGCAGTTGCTCTGGCAGCGCTTTCCTGCCTCGACCTGACCGAACTTGGTGACGCGGCGACACAAGAGGCCACGCTTGCGCTGGTCGATCGCGCTGTGAATGACTACGGTTCGGTGGCGGCCGTATGCATCTGGCCGCGCTTCGTTGCAGCCGCGCGCGCCAGATTGGGGCAGAGCTCTCCGGTGCGGATCGCCACAGTGGTCAACTTTCCGTCCGGTGACTTGCCTGTCGAAGAGGTAGTTGCTGAAACCGTTCGCGCTGTGGCCGACGGGGCGGACGAGATCGATCTGGTCATCCCCTGGAAAGCGCTGATTGCCGGTGATGAGCAGCCCGTGCGCGACATGATCCGCGCCGTCCGTGTAGCGGCGCCTGCGCCAGTCACGCTCAAGACCATCCTGGAGACAGGCGAGCTGAAGGACCCGGCGCTGATTTCACGCGCGGCCGATATCGCTTTGGAAGAACAGGCCGATTTCATCAAGACATCGACCGGCAAGGTCGAAGTCAACGCCACACTTGAAGCAGCACGGATCATGCTCGAGGTCATCCAGCGGTCAGGCAGGAATGTTGGCTTCAAACCCGCCGGAGGTATCCGCACGGTGGATGATGCGCGAGCCTATTTCGCCTTGTGTGAAGACATCCTCGGTTCTGGCTGGGTGTCGCCCGCAACGTTCCGCTTTGGCGCGTCCGGCCTGCTTGGCGACATTCTCGCTACGCTTGAAGGGCGTTCCACGGCAACAGGGCAGGGAGAAGCCTATTGAGTTTCCTCCCGCAGGAGATCATCCGTACCAAGCGCGATGGTGGTGAACTTGATCCCGCGGACATTGCAGCCTTCATCCGCGGGTTTGGCGATGAAAGCGTCAGTGAAGGTCAGGTCGCGGCTTTTGCCATGGCGGTGTTTTTCAAGGGCATGAGCCGCAGGGAGGCGGTGGCCCTGACCGTGTCGATGCGCGATTCGGGCGAAGTTCTGCAATGGCCGGATCTCGACCGCCCGGTGGTCGACAAGCACTCGACCGGCGGTGTCGGTGACAACGTCTCTTTGATGCTGGCGCCGATTGCAGCAGCCTGTGGACTGGCGGTGCCGATGATTTCCGGCCGTGGTCTTGGCCACACCGGCGGAACACTCGACAAGATGGAATCGATCCCCGGCTACACGGCGATGCCGGACAATGCGCTGTTTCGCAAGGTGGTTGCCTCGGCGGGCTGCGCCATCATCGGTCAGACCGGAAATCTGGCGCCTGCTGACAAACGCTTCTACGGAATCCGGGATGTCACCGCGACGGTTGAATCGGTGCCGCTGATCACCGCCTCGATTCTGTCGAAAAAACTGGCCGCCGGGCTTGGCGTGCTGGTGCTTGATGTCAAATGCGGCAATGGCGCGTTCATGGACAATCTGGATAGGGCCAATGAACTGGCGCGGTCGCTGGTCGAGGTTGCGGTTGGCGCAGGGATGCCGACCACCGCGCTTGTGACTGACATGAACCAGCCTCTGGCGAGTGCTGCCGGCAACGCAGTCGAAGTCAGGAATGCGGCGGATTTTCTGACCGGCAAGGCCCGCGACAGCCGGTTGCTGGAGGTCACGCTCGCGCTCGCTGCCGAGATGCTGGTCTCTGGCGGTCTGGCAACCAGTGCGGAAGACGCAAACGCACGCGCCCTCGCCGCGCTGGACGATGGAAGCGCTGCCGAGCGGTTCAACAGGATGGTGGCCGACCTCGGTGGCCCGCTGGATTTCCTTGCCGATCCGGACCGTCATCTGGAAACGGCACCGCTCGTCTCGGCCTGCCTCGCCGGGCAGGAAGGGTATGTAACCGGCTACGATACCCGCGCGATCGGATTGAGTGTTGTCGAACTTGGCGGAGGCCGCACCCGGCCAGGCGACCCTGTTGATCATGCTGTCGGATTGACGAAATTGCCGCCCATCGGCATGCGCGTCGAAAAAGACACGCCGTTGGCCTTCATCCACGCCAGGACCGACGATCAATTGGTAGCTGCTGATCGGCAATTGCGCTTGGCGGTAAGGATTGGCGATGCGGCGCCGGATATATCACCTGTCGTCCTGGGTCGGCATGGATAGCGCGGAACGAAGGGAACAGGTCTAGTTGATGAGTTCCATTGTGCTGTTTCTGACCCGATAGGATTGCAGCTTCGACATGAAGCTCATGCCGATCAGGGTTGAGGTAAGCGCCTTGTCCTCAAGCACGAATGCCTCGACATTGCCGACCGAAATGGCTCCGATTTCCATCCGCTCAAGATTGACCAGCGCAGCACCGGTCTTGCCGTTGGCCGTCTGTACCTGATGTTTGAAATCCGATCTCGAAAGATTGAGCCCAAGATGGCGTGCTGTTGACGCGTTGATGGCCACATAGGTGGCCCCGGTGTCGATGAGCCCTTTGACGCTGCGGCCGTTGATGCGGAAGTCAGCAGAATAATGCCCCTCCCGGGTTATGGGAACAAGTGCGGCACGCACCCCGGTCGCATAATGCGCGGTCGGTTTGGAAGCAGTCTTCTGCACCTTGGCGGCGAGGGGAGAAGGGGCCTGGGTCCCGGTTTCCGGTTCAGCCTGTTGTGAGACCAGGGCGGAAATGTCCTGGGCATAGTAGGGCAGACCCGAAATCACGAGCACTGCGCAGGAAACGAAGAAAATGTTTTTAATCATGCCGGCACCCTTGCTAATCCCGGCTATTCAACAGGTTTAAGGCTAACACAGGATGAAACGGCATTGATTCAGAACCAAAAACAGCCCGATTGGTTAAGAAGACCCTAACGGGCGCACGGTTTGTACTTGAATGCGGGTCTCTGTTTGATCGCAAGGGTTTACCCTTGCGAAAAGGTAAATCCGGTTTCGCTTTTCAACAGCAGGCTTAACAATACGATAATCTTTCCGGCCTAATTTTAGGGAGCCGAACAAGCCAGTCATGACAACTGGGACGTCGCCTCTCGACGTACACGGCTATTGCGGTCTGTTTTAACTGTAGCCGAGTTCTGTATGACGAGTATTCACACCAATACAGGTGCAACCGTAGCCCTTCAAACGCTTCGCGGTATCAACAATAACTTGCAGACCACGCAGAGCCGGGTCGCCACCGGATATCGGGTCGAAACCGCCGCGGACAACGCGGCCTACTGGTCGATCGCCACCACCATGCGTTCGGACAACAAGGCGCTGTCCGCGGTCGAAGACGCCCTTGCGCTGAGTGCCGCCAAGGTTGATGTCGCCTTCAATGGCATGGAAGCCTCTGTAGACATACTTGACGAGATCAAGGCCCGCTTCGTCACTGCGCGCGAGCCCGGGGTCGACCGGGGCAAGGTGCAGAAGGAATTCAACGAGTTCAAGAATCAGCTCGTCAGTATCGCCCAGTCAGCCACGTTCAGCGGCGAGAACTGGCTTTATCTCGCCACGCCCGAAGATGCCGCCAACAATGTTGCCGACAAGGAACTCGTTGGCGGGTTTACGCGCAGCAGTGACGGCCTGATTTCGGTGCAGACGATCAAGCTTGACTACTACGACGAGACACAGGTCGCCGAGCCGTCCGACACCTGGGCGATGTTCGATTTCATGACCGGACACATTGGCGATCTGGGGATCGCCACCAGCCCGAATTTTGCGTGGGACGCCGGGTTTTCGACGGGCTGGGTGCTTTTCAAGAGCCCGAGCCCAACTGTCGCCGGTTATCCCAGTGTCACCGAGATTGCGCTCACCAGCTCAACAACGGATGCCGAGCTGGACGAAATGATCGTGGTCATCGATGCCATGCTGCAATACGCCATCGAAAAAGCCTCGACCTACGGCACGGTAAAGTGGCGGGTCGATATGCAGTCAGACTTTGTGCAAGACCTGTCTCAAAGCATCGATATCGGCGTTGGCCGTCTCGTTGATGCTGACATGAATGAGGAATCCAGCAGATTGAAGGCGCTGCAGACGCAACAGCAACTGGGCCTGCAGTCACTTTCCATCGCCAATTCCAACGCCCAGACATTGTTGACGCTGTTCAACTGACCTCAACACTTGCCGGACCCGCCCATTGAATCCATCAGTGGGCGGCCGCCAAGGGTCTGACCGGTTTACTTGGTGCCATACATACGGTCGCCGGCATCGCCCAGACCGGGAACAATATAGCCCTGTTCATTAAGATGGCTGTCGATCGAGGCTGTGTAGATCGGGACATCCGGATGCGCGGCCTGAAAATTACGGATCCCTTCCGGCGCCGCAAGCAGGCAGAGGAAGCGGATATTGCGCGCGCCGCGCTCTTTCAGCTTGTCGATAGAGGCGATCGACGAATTGCCGGTGGCAAGCATCGGGTCGACAACGATGATCAGGCGGTTGCTGACATCCTCGGGTGCCTTGAAATAATATTCGATGGCTTCCAGCGTTTCGTGATCGCGGTAGACGCCGATATGGGCGACGCGCGCCGAAGGGACCAGGTCCAGCATGCCTTCCAGCAGGCCGTTGCCGGCGCGCAGGATCGAGGCAAAGACCAGTTTCTTGCCTTCAAGAACCGGCGCTTCGATTTCGACCAGCGGCGTTTCGATCCGCTCCATGGTCAACTCGAGATCGCGGGTGACCTCGTAACACAAAAGCGTCGAAATCTCTCTCAACAGCCGCCTGAAGCCGGCCGTCGAGGTTTCCTTCTTGCGCATGATGGTGAGTTTGTGCTGCACCAGTGGGTGGTTGATGACTGTAACGCCGTCCATGTTGTTCTGCCTTGAAGCTGTGAGCGGGTGCCGCGCTGATCACCGTTATCAATGCGCACTGTGCCCCATTCCGTAAATTTCCCGCCGGCTCCGCCGCGGAAATCCTCCGGGAGCGCAGCATGAGCTGACCGTGATTTAGACACGTATTCCTTAAGTCCGGCAACCGCGGGAATGGATTTCAGTCGAGCTGTCCCAAGAGATTTGCACGGGTTTGCGCGTCAACGAATGCAGCTTCAATCGCGGTCCTGGTGATTTCGGTCAGTTCCGGTGCGTCATAGCCCCATGCATCAGCCGCCATCTGGTATTCCCGGCCCACCGAACTCGCGAAATGGGGCGGATCATCCGAACTCAGAGTAACTTTCACACCAGCGCGCCGCAGCCGGTCAAAGGGATGGCTGGAAATGTCGGGAAAGACGTTCAGCGCCAGATTGGATCCCGGGCAGACTTCCAGCACCACGCCCTCGTCGGCAATCCGCTGGACCAGTGCTGTATCCTCGATCGCCCTGACGCCGTGGCCAAGGCGTGACGGGCGAACATGGTCAAGCGCCGCCCGGACGCTTTCCGGCCCTGCCAGTTCCCCGGCATGGATCGTAATGCCCAGCCCGGCGTCGCGCGCAATGTCGAAAGCCCGGGCGAAATCGGCAACCTGGCCGAACCGTTCCTCACCGGCCATGCCGAACCCGGTGATCAGCGGGTGA
The DNA here is from genome assembly GCA_048261205.1 of Hoeflea sp. Lineage (GTDB taxonomy): Bacteria > Pseudomonadota > Alphaproteobacteria > Rhizobiales > Rhizobiaceae > Hoeflea. The sequence goes on along the minus strand of JBLXGF010000004.1, from coordinate 74,188 downwards.
GGCCGCGCGGCTGCCAGCCGTGCTGCGGCTTCCACCTTCTCCGCACCCAGATGCCGGATGCCGACGATGATCATCCGGCATTCGATCCCTGATGATGCCTTGGCCTGGGCGATGCCCTCGGCAAGCCCGCCAAAATAGGCTGCATTGGACAGCCCGGCGGCCACCGCATGATCGGGTGACACGAAAATCTCTGCATAGATCGCGTTTTCGGCGGCAATTTCCTCAAGATAGGTCCGGGCCAGCAGCGCGTAGTCTTCCTCGGTGCGAAACAGTGATGCGGCGCCGTCATAGGCTGTCAGGAATTCGGTGAAATCGGACCAGACATATGTGTCGCCGGAGATGAATCCAGAGACATCGGCATCGTATTTGCGGGCCTGTGCCTTTACCAGCGAGGGAGAGGCCGCACCTTCAATGTGGCAGTGCAGCTCGGCCTTCCTGATCGCGGTTGTATCGAGTGGCTCAGTCACAGGAAGCTTCTTCCATTGGCTGTTGCCTGCAGGCCCAGGTGCCGTGCCAATGTCGCACCGATGTCGGCGAAGGTCGAGCGGACGCCGATATCGCGGGCCGCAACGCCGGGACCGAAGCCAAGGATCGGCACCCGTTCCCGGGTGTGATCTGTGCCGCGCCAGGTCGGATCACAGCCATGGTCAGCCGTCATCAGCACCAGATCACCCGGTTTCAGCAATTTGGCGAAACGCGGCAGCATGGCATCGAGTGCTTCAAGCGCTGCGGCGTAACCCGCCACATCCCGGCGATGCCCGTACAGCATGTCGAAATCGACGAAATTGGTGAACACCAGATCGCCGTCCTTGGCTTCCTTGGTTGCCTTCAGCGTCGCCTCGAACAGCGCCGGATTGCCGCTCGCCTTGCGCATGTCGGTCACCCCCTGATGGGCGTAGATGTCACCGATCTTGCCGACCGCAAACACCCGGTGTCCGCTGTCGCTGACCTGGTCGAGCAATGTCGGCCCCGGCGGCGGAACGGAAAAGTCCCGCCGGTTTCCCGTGCGGTCAAACCCGGTCTCGGTCGAGCCGACGAATGGCCGCGCGATGACCCGGCCGATATTCAGCGGATCGATGATCTTGCGCACGATCTGGCACAGCTCAATCAGCCTTTCCAGACCGAAGCTTTCCTCATGTGCGGCAATCTGGAAAACCGAATCCGACGAGGTGTAGCAGATCGGTTTGCCGGTCTTCATGTGTTCCGCGCCAAGCCGGGCAATGATTTCCGTCCCCGACGCGTGGCAATTTCCCAGGATGCCCGGCAATTCGGCTTCCGCGACAATTTTGGCAACCAACTCGTCGCTGAATGCCGGCCCGTCATCGGGAAAATAGCCCCAGTCGAACATCACCGGCTGACCGGCAATCTCCCAATGTCCGGACGGCGTGTCCTTGCCATGCGACACTTCACTGGCTGCACCGTGAATTCCGCGCGGCTTCGATGTGAGAGACCAGCCGGCAGGCAGGTTGCCGGTGGCATTGAGCGCAGCTTCGGCCAGCCCCAGCGACTGCATGTGCGGCAATGACAACGGCCCCTTGCGCAACCCCGGCCGGTCGGCGAGGCCCGCCGCGCATTGCTCTGCTATGTGGCCAAGCGTGTCTGCGCCCAGATCGCCATAGGCTTCCGCATCGGGGGCTCCGCCGATACCGAAGGAATCAAGAACAAACAGAAATGCACGCGCCATGGAAAAGTCTCCCAATGCATGCCGCGTTCAACCGCATTCGTCTGAACCAAACGCACATGCATCATGTCAATGTGTTACAGCGCAGCCCATCCAGCTGGATGCGCGGCGCTGCAGTGGCCGACAAGTTAGCCGGTTTCGAACGTGATCGAAAGACGTCCGATTGTCTGCGGCCGGTAACCTTGTTTTCACCATAACCGTGCATTCCACTGTGATCGTGATATAGACCGGTGATGGGTATGATGGATCGCATTGTCAGATTTGCGGGATGCCTTCGGAGGCCGGGCTGGGCGGCGATCTGCTGCGCCATGGTCTGGGCCGGAACGGCAAAAGCCGACTACCGCGATTCGATTGCAGTGCTGCGCATCGGCATGGTGGAAACCCATGTTGCGGCAACCGATCCCGTCAAACTGGAAGCGATCCAGCGTGCATTTGCCAACGATCTTGGCATTCCCGTCGAAATCATAAAGCTCGGCAGCTATGCGGCCTTGATCGATGCTCACGCCAGCGGCCGTGTTGGCTATGCCATCCATTCAGCCAGGTCATTTGCTGCAACACAGGCAGCCTGCGGCTGCGTCAGGGCTTTTCGCATTCCTGTTGCCGCTGACGGCTCCACCGGTTTCAGATCGGTGCTTGTGGCGCGTGACAGCATCACCATCCCTGTCGCCGAACTGAAAGTCGGCTATTCCGACGAAACATCGGTGTCCGGCTGGCAGATCCCGCATCAGGCGATAAAGGCCGGCAGTCTGGATTTGCCGGAGCTCATTCGCGGCGGCAGTGTCAGCGCCGTTATCGCGTCTTATCAGGCAGGTGAGATCGACGGGTTCTTCGGCTGGTTGCCCGATATCCCCGGTGACCGAGGGGGTGGGCTCGAACGCTTGTTCGGAGGCTGGAACCGGACCGCGCTCGAGAACGCTGAACCGCTCAGGATAATCTGGTCATCACAGCGCATTCCTTATGGCCCGCACGCCGCAAACCGCTCTCTGCCCGATGATCTGGTCGAGGCTCTCGGCACGTTTCTTGATGGAATGGCGGCATCGACACCGGGCCTGCTGGATATTTTCGAACCTGCCTATGGCGGTGGCTATGTCATTCCGGGACCGGAAGAATACCAGAATATCAGTGGACTGGTCGAAGCCATGCCCGACCGGCAATCCGCGTCAAACCTGCCTTGAGGCAAATCAGTTCAGCAAGCAGCTATCGCAGGTCACTTCATTGCCGATGCGCTGGCGCAGGTGATAGGTCTTCTTCATATGCAAGGTGCGGATATCGACGCTCGGAAGATCCGGCACGAAGAGCAGAAGCTTGTGGTCGAACTCGATTTCAGTGCGCACCAGAAACGTATTTGGAATAGCCAGATCAGCCGGAAGCGTTTGTGCCGAACCGGTTGCGTAGGGCTTAGTATTGTCTTCCTTCCACGACCACTTTGTCTTGGCCTCGCCTGAGGCGTTGATCTCAATGCCGGTGATCTTCAACTTCACACCATCGGCAGGAAACGGTGTCATGACACTTTGCGCCACATTGACCATGGAGGCGAGGAAGGTCTTGTCGACCGAACTGTCTTGCGTCACCAGGTCAGCCACGGTGCTGGCGGCGCGCGCCAGTTTCTTGTTGACCGACATGGCGACCGAAATTTCCAGAGACCCCATGTAGAGCATGATCAGAACCGGAGCTATCAACGCGAATTCCACCGCACCGACACCTGAGCGGTCACCGCGGATCCTTCGTGCACTTCGGTTCAGTTTCGCTAGAAAGCCGGTCATGACCGCGGTTCCTTATGTGTTTCGCCTTTCGAGAAATTCATGATCCCGATCACGGAAAATTCTCGTTACGAAAGGCGGCCGTAGCCACCATGAGATAGTCGCGCGGCATTTCGCCATCCTTGCGGATGTTGGTGATGAACGGCCTGACAAGGTCCGTCATGACTTCCCAGCGATAATAGGCGCGGACGATATTGATGCTTTTCGGCCCGCCGGGGCTGTAAGCGAATTCGGACGAATCCAGATCGGAAAACTGACTGCTGCCTTGCTTGGGAATGTAATTGGGGATCGCCGCAAAAGTCGCGAATTCCCGGACATCGATATAGAGCTTCTGATTATCAGGGTCTTCCTCGGCAGCACACTTGATCATCAGACTGATTTCAGCGCAGAATTTGGTGCGGAACTCATCCTCGGACAGGTTTTTGATTTGTCCGGTGCGGATCTGCCGCGCCATCGTGTCCACGGCGTTTTCCAGCAACTGCTCACCTGCAAAGGCGATGAAGGCTTCGATCGTCGCGAAGATCAGCAGAAAAAAGGGAAATGCCAGCAGCGCAAATTCGATGGCAGTGGAGCCGTCGCGCGACCTCTGCAAACGCGCCAGCATCCGCCGTAACCGCCGCGGCGCCTTGCGTGTCGTACTGCTTTGATCGTCGACAACCATCGTCAGACTCCCGGACTTTCGTTTCCTGGAACCGACGCTAGGTCAAACTGGTTGAATTTTCGTAACACAGATGCCGGCAAGCCGTGCAAGTGGTAAACAAATGTCTAAGCACGACATCTGCCGGGCTGGATCAATGAGCTGGATCAGCCATCTGTATCAGGGGTTTGCCGCAACGGTCGGGACATGTTCTTCGCAGGCCGGTGAACAGGAATAGACAGACCGGGCTGTCTGTTTGAAGACCCGAAGCGTGTTAGCCTCGTCCACCGACACCAGAATGCGTTCGTCTACAATGGCATCGCCTGCCTGATCGAGAATGACCAGGTTTGTCGTGCCGTAGGACTTGCCGGTCAGAACGATTGTCTGCGGATCGGACACGGCCACATCTGCCACATTGGCATTGCCAATGATGACCTTGCTGACCGCACGGTCGAGTTTGAGAATCCGTGCATGATCCATGAAGACGCGTATAACATCTTCCGCGGCCTGCGCCGGGAATGAAACCATCGCTGCCAATGCCGCGCCGCATGCGAGCATAGCTAGCTGGCGATGCGCAGGGTTGGGTTGGGTCATGCCGTGTCCTCGGAATTGCGAATATCGTCCCTAAAATCGCCGGGATTGGTGAACGAAGCCTTAAGGTCAGGTGGTTCCGCCAATTTCTTTCTGAAGGATCGGCATTTTGGGGTGCGCCAAGGCCCCCGCCTGCACTCTAATCCCGGCCTGTGGCCGCCACTCTTTATAATAGAGCGCAGGTCAAACAGCAGCGGCAGCCTCGGCCAGCTTTTGAACGCCAGGATTTTTGGTGCTGGCTATGACGGTTTGGGGGTTAGAAAAGCGCCCGGTTTTTTAGCGCTTTATTTACCATGTGCCGGGCTTTGCCGGTGAAAGGTTTTGCTAACCGTGTTCATTAAGCGGTTTGAAAACACCCTCTCCTAAGATCGCCTTATCCGACCAGCCGAAGCAGTTGGCGGAGTGCTGAAAAACACTAGTGGATGAAGGAACAGACCCATGAAGAATCTTTTGAACCGTTTTGTCAAAGACGAATCTGGCGCCACCGCAATCGAATACGGCTTGATCGCTGCCCTGATCTCGGTTGCCTTGATCACAGGCGCTACCACGCTTGGCAACTCGCTGAACAACCAGTTCGACCAGCTGTCCAAGAAGCTGAACTACTCGGCCGGTTAATAACTGGCGGTAGTCGGAACAGACACGATCACGAAATGGCCGCCCTCAGGGCGGCCTTTTCTGTTTGACGGCTGTTGCGCTTTGTTAAGGTCTTTCGCCTAGTCTTTCCTGCAGATTCAGGAGTGAACCGATGTTCGAGGCCGCGATTTTTGTCATCTTTCCGCTTTGCGTGGCCATGGCAGCATTCTGCGATTTCATCTCGATGAAAATACCAAATCGCATTTCGGTTATCCTGGCGGCCTCATTCTTTGTGATAGCGCCGTTCAGCGGCATGGATCTGGTGACCTTTGCATGGTCCGTGGCGGCAGCGCTTTCGGTGTTTGCCGGATGTTTTGCCCTGTTCGCCTTCAATGTGATGGGTGGCGGAGATGCCAAGATTCTCAGCGCTGCGGCACTCTGGTACGGTTTCAACATCGATCTTGTCACGTTTCTCGGGTTCACCGGAGTCTTTGGCGGTATCCTTGCCCTTGTTGTTCTGACAATTCGCGCCAACCAAAACCTGCTTCTGGTGGCGCCGCTTCCGATCCCCATGCATTTCTTCAAGGATCGCGAAGGAATACCCTACGGCGTAGCCATAGGCGTGGCCGCGTTTGCCACCTATCCCGAGACCGAGCTTTTCCTGCATGCGGTGGGCCGGCTGAACTGACAGCCGTTTTTGGGCAGCACTCGAAACTGCGGTCCTTCCTGGCAAAGCCTCTCAGCAAACGCCGGTTCAGATCTCCCCAATCGTATTTCTGACGCATTGGGCTTCGCCCGTTCGCGGACGGTTTTTCCAGTTCCCGAGACGACGGCCCTTGAAGTCCTGGCGGATCCGTTTCCGGCCAATCCATTCACATCAGCAGGCTTCGAACGCGTCGGCTTCCGCCCGGCCCGATCACGATCCGCCCGGTAATTTTGCGTTAACCGTGTTTGCTACCGGGTCATTAACCATAATTACACGATTGCCAATGCATTCTCCGGTCAGCGTACCCAATATCCGTTTGAGGAAACAGTATGAAAACCGCCCGCGTCGTCATCATGTCAGTGGCAGGTCTGGCCGCAGGATTGGCCGGGTATCTGGCCATGAACCTGACGTCACCCACCGTCCAGGTAACAGAAGTCTCCTCTGAACCGATCATCGAGAAAATGCCAACCATTGATGTGTTGGTGACAACCGCCAACCTGCCGGTTGGCGCTCGTTTGGGTGAAGATTCGCTGGAGTGGAGAGGCTGGCCGGAAGATGGCGTGATCGAAGGACTGATCCGTCGTGACAACCGTCCCGACGCAATAGCCGAACTTGGCGGTGCAGTTGTAAGGCTTCCACTGTTTGCCGGAGAACCCCTGCGCAACGAAAAGATCGTTGATTCGTCGTCCCGGATCATGTCCTCGCTGCTTCCTGCCGGAAAGCGCGCGATCGCGACGGAAATTTCGGTAGCCACAAGCGCCGGCGGCTTCATCCTGCCAAACGACCGGGTGGATGTGATCATGGTCCGTCGCAAGGCCGCCGAAGAGGGATTTCTGACCGAGGTCATCCTGTCCAACATCCGGATCCTGGCAATCGATCAGCGCATTGAAGAAAACGCCGATGGCAGCCGGACCGCGGTCGGAACCACCGCAACCCTCGAATTGACGCCGGAACAGACAAAAATCATCACCGTCGCGCAGCAGATGGCCGATCGGTTGACCCTTGCCTTGCGCAGTGTCGCCGACGTCCAGGAACCGGACAGCGACGGCGCAAACTATCTATTGAGCGGCGAAGACGGCAGTGCAGCCATCCAGCTGATCCGCTCTGGCACCATAACCAAAGTTGGCGCCACCAACTAATGCGGAGAATGAACGTGCGTCCATTTGCAAAATCGCTCCTGTCATCCATCACCAGTATCGCGCTGGTGAGCTCGACCATGTTTGCCGGAATGAGTGTGGATCCATCCAGCGGCCGGATCATGTCGTCTGCAGCCGCCGCTGAAAGCGTCATCAAGATCAAGCGCACCGGTCCCGGCGTCAGTAAGCGGGTGAAGCTCGGCTTGAACAAGGCGCTTGTGATCGATCTGCCCACCGACGCGCATGACATTCTGGTCGCCGATCCCAGCCTGGCCGATGCGGTCACCCGGACATCCCGCAGGCTCTATCTTTTTGGAAAGACCGTGGGTCAGACCAATATCTTCATTTTTGGACCAAACGGCGAGGAAATTGTCGCCATCGAGCTGGAGATTGAACGCGATGTCTCGGGTCTTCAGGCCCATCTCGCCCGCTTCCTTCCCGATTCGGACATCAATGTTGAAATCATCTCCGACAACATCGTTCTGACTGGCTCTGTGCGGACACCGCAGGACGCCGCGCAAGCCGCGAATCTGGCGCAGATCTTCCTTACCGGTGGTGAGGCAACAACACGCAACATCACCGAAAGCAGCGGCACCGGTGGCGAAGGCGCCGTGGCGATTTATGCGGAAGCCCGCCAGAAGTCTAAGATCGTCAACCTGCTGAAGATTGACGGCGAGGATCAGGTGACACTGAAGATCACCATTGCCGAAGTCAGCCGCCAGGTGCTCAAGCAGCTTGGGTTCAATTCCAGCATCACCGGCGCTTCATCCGCATTTGTCAATTCCAACCCGGCCAATTTGGGCTCGCTGAGCACCGGCTTGAACTATGCCGCGCTGGCAGGTTCGATCGGCGGCCGTTCGATCGCCAGTTATGTCAATGCCATGGAACAGGCCGGTGTCATGCGCACCCTGGCCGAGCCGAGTCTGACGGCGATTTCGGGCGAAAGCGCCAAGTTCTATGTCGGTGGCGAATTCCAGCTCCGCGATGAATACGATCCGGGTGACGCCACGACTCCTCCATCATACACCGACCGCGAAGTCGAATATGGTATCCGGCTGAACTTCACGCCGGTGGTCCTCTCACCGGGACGCATTTCACTCAAGATCCTGACGGAAGTATCCGAGCCCACATTCGAAGGCTCAACCTCACTTCAGGGCGCGGGCCGCAATTCCGGCTTGACCCGGCTTTCGATCAAGCGCCGTGAGGCCGAGACTGCTGTGGAACTGCCCTCCGGGGGATCGATTGTGCTGGCCGGGCTGGTCAAGGACGACATCCGCCAGGCCATGTCGGGTTATCCAGGGCTCTCCAAAGTGCCGGTTTTCGGCACGCTTTTCCGCAGCAGGGATTTTGTCCGTAACGAAACCGAGCTGGTCATCATTGCCACGCCCTATATCGTCAAGCCTGTGGCGCGCAACGAAATCGCCCGCCCCGATGACAACTTCAATGCAGCCAGCGATGGCGCCGGTTTCTTTCTTGGCCGCGTCAACCGGGTCTACGGCCGGATGGAAACCGATCTGCCACCGGGCCGCTACCACGGCGTTGTCGGCTTCATCTACAAATGATCAGGAACCTCACCATGTCGAGCAAGATCTCTGTTCCCGTTAATCCTGATCACCGGCCGCTCCGGACTTTCGCGGCGCCGATGCTGGTCGCTTCCTTGCTGCTCTCAGGCTGTGCCGGCTGGCCTGGCAAGAGCATTACGGTGGGCGCGGTTCCCGATGATTACCGCACCAACCACCCGATCATTGTCGCAGAACAGGAGCATACGGTGGATCTGGCGGTTGCTTCAGGCGACCGCAAACTGACGACATCCATGCGTGAGACCGTCCGCGGCGCGGCCCAGAGTTACAGATCCAGCGCATCCGGTGCCATCCGCATCATGGTGCCGACAGGCTCCGCCAATGCCGGTGCGGCTTCGGTGCTTTCAACACAGGTGGCCGATGTCCTGCGCAAGGAAGGCGTTCCTGCCAACCGTATTCTTTCATCTCCCTATCCGGTCTCGTCCCCTACCGATGCTGCGCCCATTCGCATAGCCTTCATGGCCATCAGCGCGTCCACCGGAGAGTGCGGGCGTTGGCCCGAAGACATGCTTGCCGACACCACCGAGAACAAGCACTATGCCAATTTCGGCTGCGCCACCCAGAACAATCTGGCCGCCCAGATCGCCAATCCAGGTGATCTGATTGCGCCCCGCGGCATGACCCCGATCGATGCCGAGCGGCGCTCCACTGTGATTGAGGCATACCGGACCAAGGGTGCGGGACTGGAATAATGACCAGGCAAACCACAACGCGCTCTACGAAGCAGGACAACGTTTATGACCAATCTTGATTATGCGCTTGAGCAGCAAACCCAGTCCGATGACGCAGACATCGCTTCGGAACGGGGTGATTTCGAGCGGATCCGCCCTCTGCCGCGTATTTCTGTCCACGCCTTCGTCGAAACCGAAGGCATGGCCAAGACCATGGAACGGTGCTCTCAGGACCGCCGCATGGCCAAGGTCAACCTGCGCATCAATTCCGGCGGAGTTTCGGCTGCGGCAAACATGTTTGCAGGATCGCCGACACCCAATCTTCTGATTCTGGAGACCCGCGTCGAAGGTCAGGCCCTGCTCGATGAGCTTGGGGAACTTGCGAGCGTGTGTGATCCCGACACGCGGGTGGTTATCGTCGGTCATGTCAATGATGTCGCCTTGTACCGTGAACTGGTGCGCAATGGCGTCTCTGAGTACATTGTTGCGCCTGTTTCCATGGCCGATGTGATCGGTGTCATCTCGACTATCTTCGTCGATCCGGACGCTGCCCCGCTGGGCCGCTCCATTGCTTTTGTCGGAGCGAAAGGCGGTGTCGGCTCCTCCACTCTCGCCCACAACTGCGCCTGGAGCATTTCCAACCTGTTTTCCAGCGAGGTCATTCTGGCCGATCTCGATCTGGCTTTCGGCACCGCTAATCTCAATTTTGATACCGACCCGACACAGGGCATAGCTGAAGCGGTATATTCGCCCGACCGCCTCGATGAAGTGTTCCTCGACCGGTTGCTGTCAAAATGCTCCGAGCATCTTTCCATGCTTGCGGCGCCGTCCATGCTGGACCGGACCTATGACTTCTCGGGTGACGCATTCCTGCCGATCCTCGACATCATTCAACGCAACGCACCCGTTTCGGTGCTTGATGTGCCGCATGTCTGGAATGACTGGACCCGCAAAGTGCTTTGCGCCGCGGATGAGATCGTGATTACGGCAACCCCGGATCTGGCCAATCTGCGCAACACCAAGAACCTGTTCGACACCTTGCGCAAACTGCGCCCGAATGATCATCCGCCGCTTCTGGTTCTCAATCAGGTGGGAATGGCCAAGCGGCCTGAAATCTCACCCGAGGCGTTCTGCGATCCGTTGGACATTGATCCTCTTGCGATCATTCCTTTCGATGCCCCGCTCTTTGGTGAAGCGGCGAACTCCGGTTTGATGATTGCCGAATCCTCGGCCAAATCACCAACTGCCGAATCGCTGTCCCAGATCGCCCATGTGGTGACCGGCAGAGCGGAAGTGAAGAAACGCAAGAAGGCAGGTTTGTCGTCTCTGATGGGCCTTCTGGGCCGTAAGTAATCTGTAAGTCTGGAGTGGAACGCAACATGTTCGGCAAACGCAGCAATGATGGATCCGGCAGGCTGCCGCAAGCTCCGGCACCCAAGCCTGTGGTCCGTGCCGAAGCACCGGCAGCCCCGGCGCTTGAGGCCAGCGTCTCGGTACAGGCTCCGGCTCCAGCCGCTCAGGCCCCGGCAGCACCTGCTCCCGCCCCGCAGCCTGTGCAGCAGCCGGCCCCGCGCCGCGAAGAACCGCCGGTCAAGCGCAAGTCCGCCCGCAACGAGGCCTATTACGATACCAAGAGCCAGGTTTTCTCGGCGCTCATCGACACCATCGACCTTTCACAGCTTGCCAAGCTTGATGGTGAGAGCGCTCGTGAGGAAATTCGTGATATCGTCAATGATATCATCACGATCAAGAACCTGGCCTTGTCGATTGCCGAGCAGGAAGAACTGCTTGATGACATCTGCAACGATGTGCTCGGCTATGGTCCGCTTGAACCGTTGCTGGCGCGTGACGACATCGCCGACATCATGGTCAACGGTTCCGGCATGACTTACATCGAAGTCGCTGGAAAGGTTTTGGAAACCGATGTCCGGTTCCGCGACAACAGTCAGCTGCTGTCGATCTGCCAGCGTATCGTCAGCCAGGTCGGCCGCCGGGTGGATGAATCCAGCCCGATCTGCGACGCCCGTCTTCCCGACGGCTCGCGTGTCAACGTCATCGCGCCGCCGCTGGCAATCGACGGCACTGCGCTGACCATTCGTAAGTTCAAGAAAGACAAGCTGACGCTTGATCAGTTGGTCAGGTTCGGTGCGATTACGCCGGAAGGCGCTGCGGTTCTGCAGATTATCGGACGTGTGCGTTGTAACGTGGTGATTTCCGGCGGTACCGGTTCCGGTAAGACCACGCTGCTTAATTGCCTGACCGCCTATATCGATTCTGACGAGCGCATCATCACCTGCGAAGATTCGGCGGAACTTCAGCTTCAGCAGCCGCATGTGGTGCGGCTTGAAACCCGCCCGCCCAACATTGAGGGCGAGGGCGAGATCACCATGCGTGATCTGGTCAAGAACTGCCTCCGTATGCGCCCTGAACGCATCATCGTTGGTGAGGTTCGTGGCCCGGAAGTGTTCGACCTTCTGCAGGCGATGAACACCGGCCATGATGGTTCGATGGGCACAATTCACGCCAACAGCCCGCGCGAATGCCTCAGCCGTATGGAATCGATGATTGCCATGGGCGGCTTCACGCTGCCTGCCAAGACGGTCCGTGAAATCATTGCCGGATCCGTCGATATTGTCATTCAGGCGACGCGCCTGCGCGATGGTTCCCGCCGTATCACCCACATCACCGAAGTCATCGGGATGGAAGGCGACGTGATCATCACCCAGGATCTGATGAAATACGAGATGATTGGCGAAGACGCCAACGGCAAGATCATCGGCGAACATCGTTCGACCGGTATCGGCCGGCCGAATTTCTGGGACCGGGCCCGTTACTATGGCGAAGACAAGCGGCTGGCCGCTTCGCTTGATGCCATGGAAAAAATGACCGATTAAGGAGACGCGTGCGTGTTTGGTCTGGATATAGTGGTAGTCGCCATCATCGGCCTGGCCGCGCTTTCGGCGGGGGCGCTGGGCTATGGCGTTCTCTATTCCCGTATCGAGGGCGAACGCAAGGCGGAAAGCCGGGTCAAACGGGTCAAGTCGGCCGAAACCGACCGCTCCAAGGCAACGGCTGCGCGTGACAGGCTCAATGAAGCCAACAAGCGGCGCAAATCCGTTCAGGATTCGCTCAAGACGCTGGAAGAGAAGAACAAGGAAAATGACCGCCGCAAATCGCCGGCTCTGAAAGACCGGATCGCCCAGGCTGGTCTGACCATTTCTGTCCAGAAATTCTACATCATTTCAGCCCTTGTTGGCTTCATCGCCGGATTTGTGGCGTTTGTCCTTCAAGGCAACCCGCTGGTTGCCTTGGGCGTGATGATTATTTTCGGGGCAGGCGTGCCGCGCTGGGTTATCGGTTTCCTGCGCAACCGGCGGATGAAGGCGTTTCTGAACGAATTTCCCAACTCGCTTGACGTTATGGTGCGGTCCATCAAGTCGGGCCTGCCGCTGAACGACGCGATCCGGATGATATCGGCCGAAGGTCAGGAGCCTGTCCGCACCGAGTTCAAGCGCATTGTCGAAGCCCAGCAGATGGGGATGAATATTCCGGAGGCCTGCACCCGGCTCTACACCCGGATACCGCTGTCGGAAGCGAACTTTTTCGCCATCGTGATCACCATCCAGGCTCAGGCTGGCGGCAATCTGTCGGAGGCCCTTGGCAACCTCTCCCGGGTTTTGCGTGACCGTAAGAAAATGAAGGGCAAGATCAATGCGATGTCGATGGAGGCAAAGGCCTCCGCGGCCATCATTGGTGCGTTGCCGTTCATTGTTGCCACGCTGGTCTACCTCACATCACCCGAATACATCATGATTCTCTTCACCGACCCGCGCGGGCATCTGATCCTCGGAGCATCCGCCGTCTGGATGTCGATCGGCATTATGGTGATGCGTAACATGATCAACTTTGACATCTAGGGGACGAAAATCATGATAACCGATCTTGCGTCGTCCATCATGGACCCGGCCAATTTGGTTCCCATCCTGATTGCGATTGCGGTTTTCGCCACGCTATTCACCATTCTGGCGCCTTATTTCGAAAAGGGCGATCTCGACACGCGGATGAAATCCGCGGCTCTCGAGCGCGATGAAATCCGCGCCAGGGAACGCGCCCGCCTCAACGCCGAACAGTCGCGCAACGGCCAGAAGAGTGCCGGCCTCAGATCCCGCGACAATGCCTCTGTGCGCGGTATTGTCGAGCAGCTCAATCTCAAGGATGCGCTTGCCGATGGCGCCACCATTGCCAAGTTGCGTGCGGCGGGCTACCGGACCCAGAATTCGCTGAATATGTTCCTGCTGGCGCGCTTTGTGTTGCCGTTCATTTTTCTTGTCGCCGCGATTGTCTATGTCTTTGTGCTTGAGAATCTTGTCGATAAGCCGCTGACCGTCCGGATTCTGGCCTGCATCGTCGTCGCCTATATCGGCTTTTATACGCCCAACATGTTCGTCTCCAATCAGGCAGGCAAGCGTCAGGCGTCGATCAAGCTTGCCTGGCCAGATGCACTGGACCTGATGCTGATCTGCGTGGAATCCGGCGTATCGATCGAGGCCGCGCTGAAGCGCGTGGCAGAGGAAATTGCGGTTCAGTCGACGGCTCTGGCTGAAGAGTTCGTGCTGACAACCGCTGAATTGTCCTATCTTCAGGACCGGCGAATGGCCTTCGAAAACCTGGGCAACCGGACCGGCCTGGAGATGGTGAAATCCGTCACCCAGGCGCTGATCCAGTCCGAGCGTTACGGCACACCGATTGCCCAGGCTCTTCGTGTTCTCGCCCAGGAAAGCCGTGACCAGCGGATGACCGAGGCCGAAAAGAAGGCAGCCGCACTGCCGCCGAAGCTCACCGTGCCGATGATCCTGTTCTTCCTGCCCGTGCTAGTCGGCGTGATTCTCGGGCCTGCCGCCATCCAGGTGATGGACAATTTCGGCGGCTAAAATCCACGGCACATCCACCCACTCGGCCAACGCCGCGCGTCGGGGGGGACGGCAGTCCGTGGGCATTCTCGGCGCAATTGAGGCTTTGGCTCGATCCTGGCGACTGAGCTGCTGCCACCAGTGGCTCTGGGTCAAAAAGATATCACTGCGGTAATAAACAAAAGTCGGGGGGCAGCCGGTCGTGCCGGCTGTGGAGCAGGATGCGTCAGCGCCAGGCGGCATCAACCCACTTGGCGTCGATCTGATCCGCGCGTGGGCAAAATACAATTCCGGGCGGAACGACGGCGGCAAGAGGGGGCGGCAAGTCTTGGCCTCACCTTGCCGGAATGGACCACCGCATCAGTTGGTGTTTTTTGCGTCCGCTTCCTTGAGCTTGTTCCAGGCGTTTTGCTGGGACAGCATGGCGCGCAAATAGGTCACGTTGGCACTCGCCTGTTGCGGGGAAAGTTCCGCTCCGGCGATTTTTTCGGCTTCCTGGAAGCGGCCCTGCAGACCGACCACCAGCGCAAGGTTCTGGCGGACCCGGCTGTCAGCGCCGGGTTGCCTGACCGCTGTCGAAAGATAGGTCTCTGCCGTCCTCAGGTCGCCCTGCAAAACATAGGACATACCCAGGTTTGACAGGATGGATGGTTCATTGGGCTGGAGGTCGAGTGCCTTGCGGTAGCGTTGCCGCGCGGTGGCGGGATCACCCATCTGGTCGTGAATAGCGCCTTCCGCGGACAGCAATTGCCAGTCCGGGCGATCCGGTGTCTGGGCCCGCTGGATGGAGTCCAGCGCCTTGTCGAACTGGCCGGCGCCTGCAAGCGCCTTGCCATAGGCTGCCAGTACCGTCCGGTCTGTCGGATTGTGAATGGCAACCTGTTGCATCACTGCCAGGGCCTGTTCCGCGCGGCCACCCATGGTCAGCACCGATGCATACTTCATGCCCACCGCTGCGTCCTTCGGGTTACGGTCATAGGCCTGGCCAATGCTTTCGGCAGCGGAATGCAGCTCCGATGCATTCATCGCCTCAAGCGGCTTGTTCATGGAGGGAATCGAACCCGTTGTCAGCTGTCCCTTTGACGCGCATCCTGCGAGCGAAAGGCCGAGCGCTGCGATGCACACCGCACCGAGCAGCTGGCGTGGGAAAATGGAACGTGTTTGGGTCGCTGACATTGCTCTGATCCCGATAATTGAACGTCGCGGCGGCCCTGAACGGCAGCGCCACAGTCTTCACACCAGCAATAATCTGTTAACCCTAATCAAGAGTTAACGATTGATTCTCCGCCGCCGGATGCGGAGAACCGCAAGGAGAAATCATGTCGCCCTATGCCTATATCGACCGTCCTTCCGTGTTCTCGTCTGCGGCAGAAGCAAGCTTGCCGGTCCGGGCGGTGTCGCCCGCAGATATCGAGAATGGCAATCTCGATGATGCAGCGCTGGCATGGGCCAAGGCCGCAGGCTTCCAGGCGGCGGCAGGCGCTGTGCTGCTGGTTCCCGGTCAAGACGGCAAGCTGGCCGGAGCGCTGTTCGGTCTGGGCGAAGAGGGACAGTGCCACCCGCTTGCCGCTGGCAAGCTGGCGCAGGCACTGCCCAAGGGCGACTGGCACATCGAGACCTCGCCGATCCCGGGTGCAACCATGGCACTGGCTTTCGGCATGGGGGCCTACCGGTTCGAGAGCTACCGGAAATCCGCTCCGGAAGGCCCGAGGCTGGCCATTCCCGAGGATGCGGATGCCGCGGCACTCCAGCGGACAGTGGCCGCGGTCTGGCTTGCCCGCGATCTGGTCAACATGCCCGCCAATGATATGGGCCCCGATGCGCTGGAGGCGGCCTTCCGGGGTCTTGCCGGCCACTACAAGGCCAAGGTGAATGTGGTGGCAGGCGATGATCTCATCTCGCAGGGCTTTCCGATGATCCATGCGGTTGGCCGCGCCGCCGCCCAGCCGCCACGTCTTCTCGAAATGCGCTGGGGGCAGGTGGGCGCGCCGAAACTGACACTGGTCGGCAAGGGCGTCTGTTTCGATACCGGTGGTCTTGATATCAAGCCGTCGTCTTCCATGCTGAACATGAAGAAGGACATGGGCGGGGCTGCCAATGTCATGGCGCTGGCGATGATGGTCATGGATGCAGGATTGCCGGTGGATCTGCGCGTGCTGGTTCCGGCGGTTGAAAATTCGATCTCGGCCTCCGCTTTCCGGCCCGGCGATGTGCTCACCAGCCGCAAGGGTCTGACGGTTCAGATCGACAACACCGATGCCGAAGGCCGTCTGGTGCTGGCCGATGCGCTCACCTATGCCTGCGAGGAGCAGCCGGAGCTTCTGATCGACATGGCCACTTTGACGGGCGCCGCGCGGGTGGCGCTCGGCCCTGATCTGCCGCCCTTCTACACCGATGATGAAACCCTGGCTTCCGCTCTGGCCTTGGCATCGGCGGATGTGGTTGATCCGCTCTGGCGCATGCCGCTGTACAAGCCCTACGAAGCCGACGTCAAAGCCAAGATCGCTGATCTGACCAATGCCCCGGCTGGCGGCTTTGCCGGTTCGATCACCGCGGCGCTGTTTCTCAAGCGTTTCGTCGGGTCTGACATCAGCTGGGCGCATTTCGACATCTTCGCCTGGTCACCGAAGGACAAGCCCCATGCGCCGTCCGGCGGCGAAGCCCAGGGCATTCGCGCCCTGTTCGAGGTGATCAGCAAACGCCATCCGGCCTGACTGATTCCGGTTGGCTTGCGAAGTGCTGGTGTTTCGGCCAATGTATCCGGTACCGAAATGATATAAGCACGCAAACCATGTCCCTTGACCTCCGGCCATCCGACGCACTCGGCTTGTGGCATGCCGCCACGCTTGAACATGTGCGGGTCATCGGGCCGGATCTGACCATGAGGCAACTGGCCATTCTGCTGCACATCTATCTGGCGCCGCCGCCCCATACGGTGCGCGGGCTTGCCGCCATGCTGGGCGTCACCAAGCCGGTGATCACCCGGGCGCTCGATACCATGGGCCACATGGCGCTGGTGCGCCGGGTCCGCGATGAGCGTGACAGACGCAACGTCATCATCAAGCGGACGGTGGAAGGCGCGCTGTTTGTCGAAAGGCTTGGCGATATCATCATCGCGGAAGGCCGCAAGCTGTCCTCCGCCGAGGGAGCAAGCGCATGAGCGATGCACTGGATCACCGGTCCCATGCCTACCGGGCTGACCTGGCAGATAGCCGCCTCAAGGGTCAGGTGACCGCTGAGCGCTATACCGAAGGCGCGCCCGGCGAGGTGATCGTGCCCGTCGCCGATATCCGCCCCAGACCTGATGCAAAGTGCAGCATTGACACCCAGGCGCTTCTGGGGGAGGCGCTGATCGTGTTCGACATTTCCGGTGGATGGGCATGGGTGCAGTTGGCGGCCGACGGTTACGTCGGCTATGTGCGCCAAGAGGCAATCAGGCAAGGTTCGACACTGGCCACGCATGTCGTGGCGGTGCCCCGCAGTTTCGTCTATCCGGGCCCGGATCTGCGGTTTCCGCATCGCATGGTCCTGTCGATGGGAAGCCGGGTAAGCATCGTCGGCGATGCGGAAACAAGGGGCACGCCCTACGCGCTTCTGGAAGACGGCTCAGCGATTGTCGCCACGCATTTGCGCCCGGTTGGTGAAGCTGCCACCCAAGACGCCGTGTCCGTGGCAGCCCGGTTTCTCGAGACGCCTTATCTGTGGGGTGGACGCACCGGCCTGGGCATTGATTGTTCCGGTCTGGTGCAGATGGCGCTGGCCATGACCGGAAAAGCCGCACCGCGCGATTCCGATCAACAGGCGTCAGGCCTCGGCGCTGTCGTCGACCCGCAACGCGATGGCTTGCTGCGGGGCGATCTGGTGTTCTGGAAAGGCCATGTCGGCTTTCTCGAGGACCCGGACACGCTGCTTCACGCTTCCGGCGGCACCATGACTGTAACCCGCGAACCGCTTCAAGCCGCCATCGACCGGATTGCCAGGCTCTATGGTCTGCCCACGGTCTATCGCAGGCCTTGAACCGGCCCGGTAATTTATTCGATAGCCGGCTTAGTATCCAGCCGTGCGGTCGACCAGATTGACCAGCGCTTCGCCGCGCTCAAAGGCGTCCATCTGCCTGGCCATGGGTTCGATCAGAGAGCTCGGCATCGATGCCGCAGCCGCATGCGGCGTCAGCGTCACCTTGGGGTGGGTCCAGAACGGGCTATCGGGATCGAGCGGCTCCTGTTGAAACACATCCAGTGTCACCGCTGACAGCAACCCTTCATCAAGCGCTGCCAGAATGTCTGCCTCGTTCTGCAATCCGCCGCGCCCGGCATTGATCATCACCGGCGCTCCCAGTGGGCCACGCTTGCTCATCCGGCGGAACAGATCCCGGTTGAGGATTTCCCGGGTTTCACCGGTCAGCGGCAACAAAACCACGAAAATGTCGGCCGAGGCCAGAAAAGCATCGAGCCCGTCCTCGCCCGCATGGCAGGTGACGCCTTCAAGCTGCTTTTGCGTTCTCGACCATCCCGAAACTTCAAAGCCCATGACGCGAAGTTTTTCGGCAGCGTCGCGTCCCAGCTCGCCCAGCCCCATGATCCCGACGGTGAGATCGGCTGCGGCCTTCTGGTCGCGATCCTCAAACCAGACCCGTTCAGCCTGCTGCGCCCGGTAGCGCGGGCCGAGGCGGTGATGATCGAGCACCTGCCAGACAACATATTCGCTCATCCGGGTGGTCAGATTGGCCGACACCACCCGCACAATCGGCACGTCTGGCAGAGTAGTGTCGGCAAAGACATGATCAACGCCCGCGCCGAGCGAGAAGATGGCCTTGAGGTTCGGCAATTTCGACAGCAGACCGGGTGGTTGTTTCCAGACAATGGCATAATCGATATCCGGGTCCGCCTCGCCATTCGGCTCAAGCGTTACCTGCCGGTCCGGCGCGGCCTTGCGCAGCTCGTCAATCCAGACCTGCGGTTCCCATCCGGTGAGTGCAAGCAGCACGCGCCCCTTGCCGTTATTCTCTGTCATGAAAATCGCCTATTCGCTGACCACGGCGCTGTCTGCGGCTTCCAGGTTGAAAGCTGCGGCCATCAGCGCCTTGGTGTAATCTGTTTCGGGGTGGTCGAAAATCTTGTCGGCGCTGCCCTGCTCGACCACTTTGCCCGCCCGCATGACGATCACATCATTGGCCAGTGCCCGCACGACCTTGAGATCGTGGCTGATGAACAGATAGGCCAGGTCATGCCGCTTCTGCAGATCGCGCAACAGGTCCACCACCTGCGCCTGAACGCTCATATCGAGCGCCGAGGTCGGCTCGTCCAGCATCACGAAACGCGGCTTGAGCACCATCGCCCGGGCAATCGCGATGCGTTGCCGCTGGCCGCCGGAGAATTCGTGGGGATAGCGCCAGCGGGTTGCTGCGTCGAGCCCCACTTCCTCAAGCGCATCGGCGACGAGCTTGTCACGGTCGCGCGCCGAGACATCGCGGGCGTGGATCGCCAGTCCCTCGCCGACGATATCGGCAATCGACATGCGCGGGCTGAGGGACCCGAACGGATCCTGAAACACCACCTGCATGGAGCTGCGCAGCGGCTTCATCTGCTTGAACGACCGCTCATGCAGCGGCAGCTTGTTGAAATAGATCTCGCCTTCACTGCGAATGAGACGCATCAGGGCAAGCCCAAGCGTTGTCTTCCCTGATCCCGACTCGCCGACGACGCCGAGCGTCTGACCCGACTTGAGCGACAGCGACAGCCCGTCAACGGCCTTGATGTGGTCAACCGTGCGCCTGAGAAAGCCCTGCTTGACCGGAAACCAGACCTTGATGTCCTTGGCCCGCATCACTTCCGGAGCGGCTTCATTGCGTGCTGGCGGCTCGCCGCTGGGTTCGGCGGCAAGCAGATGCCTGGTGTAGGCGTGCTGCGGATTGGCGAAAATCTCGGCGGTCGGGCCGGTTTCAACAATCTTGCCCTGCGTCATGACGCAGACCCGGTCGGCGAATTTGCGCACAATGCCCAGATCATGGGTGATGAACAGCATTGCCATGCCGTGCCGGGTCTTCAGATCGCGCAGCAATTCAAGGATCTGTGCCTGAACCGTGACATCAAGCGCTGTCGTCGGCTCGTCGGCAATCAACAGTTCCGGCCGGTTGGCCAGCGCCATGGCGATCATCACCCGCTGCCGCTGCCCGCCCGACAATTGATGCGGATAGGAGGCCAGCCGCGTTTCGGGATCGCGGATGCCGACCTGGGTGAGCAGTTCCAGCACCTGCCGCCGGGCTTCGTCCGGCTTGATCAGCTGGTGCAGATGGAGGATCTCGGCGATCTGCTTTTCCACCGTCTGCAGCGGATTGAGCGAGGTCATCGGTTCCTGGAAGATCATGGTGATGTCGTTGCCGCGCACCTCCCGGATCTGTGGCTCCGGCGCTGACAGCAGGTCCTGACCCTTGAACAGCACCTCGCCGGAGGGATGGCTGGCTGCCGGGTAGGGCAGCAGCCGCAGCACCGACAGTGCCGAAACCGATTTGCCGGATCCCGATTCGCCCACCAGCGCCACCGTCTCGCCGCGCTTGATGTCAAACGAGATATGATCAACCGCCGTCTGGCTTTCGCCGGCTTGGTGGAATTCGACCGACAGGTCGCGCACCGACAGCAGCGGTTCGCTGGTTTTGTCTGTGGCGCCACTCATCGGAATGTCTTTCGCGGGTCAAAGGCATCGCGGGTCGCTTCGCCGATGAAGATCAGCAGCGACAGCATGATCGAGATGGTGAAGAACGCTGTCAGCCCCAGCCAGGGCGCCTGCAGATTGCGCTTGCCCTGGGCAATCAGCTCGCCCAGCGAGGCTGATCCCGGCGGCAGGCCGAAGCCGAGGAAATCGAGCGACGTCAGCGTCGTGATCGAGCCCGACAGGATGAAGGGCAGGAAGGTCAGCGTCGCCACCATGGCGTTGGGCAGCAGGTGCCGGAACATGATGGTGCCGTTGCCGACACCCAGCGCCCGGGCCGCGTTGACATACTCAAAATTGCGCGCCCGCAGGAATTCTGCGCGCACGATGCCGACAAACGACACCCAGGAAAACAGCAGCATGATGCCGAGCAGGATCCAGAACCCCGGCGGCAGCACCGCGGCGATGATCAACAGGATGTAGAGCACCGGCATGGATGACCAGATCTCGATGAGGCGCTGCATCAGAAGGTCCGTCCAGCCGCCGAAATAGCCCTGCACCGCCCCGGCTGCGATGCCGATCAGCGCCGAGAAAATGGTCAGCGTCAGGCCGAACAGCACCGATATGCGGAATCCGTAAATCATCCGCGCCGTGACATCGCGCGCCTGATCATCGGTGCCGAGCCAGTTCATGTTGCCAAGCGTGCAGCCGGGATCCTCATCCTGCAGTGGATAGGCCGAGCAGCGCGTTTCCTCGTCCAGCATCCAGAAAGGCGCGGTCGGCGCCGAATGCGGTATGAAGGAATTGGCCGTGTTGTAGTAATAGCGGATCGGTGGCCAGATCATCCAGCCATTGGTCTCGATCTCGTCCTGGATGAACGGATCGCGGTAATCGGTGCGCGCCAGGAACCCGCCGAATTTCTCTTCCGGATAATCAACCAGCACCGGGTAGAGGATCTCGCCCTTGTAGGAGGCGAGGATTGGCCGGTCATTGGCGATGAATTCGGCCAGCAGGCTGGCGATGAACAGGAACAGAAACAGCCACAATGACCAGTAGCCGCGGCGGTTCGCCTTGAAATTGGCCCAGCGCCGCTTGTTGGTCGGCGACAGCCAGCCTTTTGGCCGGCCATTGACGTCGTAGGTCTGAGGGTTGCTGGAAGCCGCAGCGCTCATCCGACATCCCTTTTCTCAAAGTCGATACGTGGATCAACCCAGGTGTAGACAAGGTCTGAAATCAGCCCGACCACCAGCCCCATCAGCGAAAAGATGAACAGAGTGGCAAACACCACCGGATAATCCCGCTTGATGATCGATTCGAAGCCGAGACGCCCCAGCCCGTCGAGCGAAAAGATCGTTTCGATCAGCAGCGATCCTGAGAAGAAGGCTGAAATGAACGCGCCGGGAAACCCGGCAATGATGATCAGCATCGCGTTGCGGAACACGTGCCGGTAGAGAACCTGGCTTTCGCTCAGGCCCTTGGCCCGGGCGGTGGTGACATATTGCTTGCGGATTTCATCGATGAACGAGTTCTTGGTGAGCAGCGTCGTGGTGGCAAAAGCTGCCAGCGACAGCGCGATCAGCGGCAGCGCCAGATGCCAGAAATAGTCCACGATCTTGGCCGGCCAGCTCAGTTCGGCAAAATTGTCCGAGGTCAGGCCGCGCAACGGGAACCAGTCGAAAAACGATCCGCCGGCAAACAGCACGATCAGCAGGATGCCGAACAGAAAGCCGGGCACGGCATAGGCGATGATGATCAGTCCGGAGGTCCAGACATCGAACCGCGATCCGTCGGTCACGGCTTTCTTGATCCCCAGCGGTATCGAGATGATGTAGGACAGCAGCAGGATCCACACGCCCAGCGAGATCGAAACCGGCATCTTTTCCTTGATCAGGTCGATCACGTCGATGCTGCGGAAATAGCTCTCGCCGAAATCGAAGCGGATGTAATTCCACATCATCAGCCCGAAACGCTCAAGTGGCGGCTTGTCAAAGCCGAACTGGGCTTCCAGCTTGGCGATGAATTCCGGATCAAGCCCCTGCGCGCCGCGATATTGCGAGGATCCCGGATCGCCGAAATCTTCTTGCGCGCTGCCGATGGTGTCACCGCCGCCGGCAATCCGGTCGATTGCGGAATCACCTTCGCCGGTCAATTGGGCAATCACCTGCTCGACCGGCCCGCCGGGCGCAAACTGGATCACAGCGAAAGAGATTGCCATGATGCCGACAATGGTCGGGATCATCAAAAGCAGACGTCTGAGAATATAGGCGCCCATCAGGCCGCTTTCCCCTCAGTCGTGGCGCTTGGATCGCCCATGGTGATGTGTGTCCTGATCAATCCTGCATCCTTCCAGCAGGAAATCCGGATTCCTGGCTGATTCGCGACTGCCTCATACAGAATCGAATGTCGAATCGGGTGCAAGGCCCAAAAACTCTCACTCTGCCTTGGCCGACCACCAGATGTCCGGGAAGCCGAGCCCGTAATAGGGCAACTCCTCGGGGTGGGCGAGCGTCTTGGAGTAGGCCACCTTGACCGCATCGCTGTAAAACAGCGGCACCACGTAGTGATGCGCCAGCAGCACTCTGTCGAGGGCTTTCACGGCGGCGATCTTTTCCTCACGGGTCTGCGCGAAAATCACCATCCGGATCAGTTCGTCGACCGCGGGGTCCGAGATGCCGGCAAAATTGCGCGATCCCTCGCGGTCCACGGAAGCCGACCCCCAGTAGCCAGCCTGCTCATTGCCCGGGTTTAGCGATTGTCCCCAGACGTTCCAGATCATGTCGTAGTCGAAACTTCTTATCCGGTTGGTGTATTGCGAGGCGTCAACGGTGCGGATCCGGGCGTCGATCCCGATTCTCTTCAGGCTTGCGATATAGGGCAGCACCGATCGTTCAAGCGAGGGGCTGGAAAGCAGGATCTCGATTCCGAAATGCTCGCCGGTGCTTGCGTTGACCAGTTTCCCGGATCTGAGTTCGTAGCCTGCTTCCTGAAAAAGGGTCAAAGCCTGCCGCAGATTGGCGCGCGCCTTTTGCGGATCGCCACCCACCGGATTGGTGTAGGGCGTGGTGAAGACCTCGGCGGGAACCTTGTCCCTCATCCCTTCGAGAATTTCCTTTTCACGCCCTTCCGGTAATCCGGACGAAGCAAGCTCGGTGCCCCAGAAATAGCTGTCGACCCGGGCGAGCGCGTCAAAGGCCAGATTGTGATTCAGATCCTCGAAATCCAGCACGAAATTCAGCGCCCGGCGCACCCGCACATCCTGGAATTTCTCGCGGCGCAAGTTTGGAACCAAAGCCTGCATGATGCCGACGGCGCGCAGCGGGTTCTCGATTTTCTCGAGCTTGACGTCGCCGTTTTCGACGGCCGGGAAATCATAGGCCGTCGCCCATTTGCTGGCCGAATTCTCCTGCCGGAAATCGACCGTCCCGGCGCGGAAAGCCTCGAATTCGACATTGGCGTCGGTGAAATAGACATACTCGATGGCACCGAAATTGTTGTGGCCGATATTGACGTTGAGATTCTCGCCCCAATAGTCTTCACGGCGTTCGTAGCGGATCGTCGATCCGGCTTTGAACGATTCGATCCGGTAAGGGCCTGACCCCATCACCGGCTCAAGCGTGGTGCGGCTGATATCGCGGGCGGTGCCGTCCTTGTCCGTTCCCTCCCACCAGTGCTTGGGCAGAACCAGGATCTGGCCGAGAATTTGCGGCAGTTCCTGATTGTTGGTCTCGTCGAAGCGGAAAGTTACATCCCGGTCGCCGGTTTTCTCGGCCGAGACGACATGCGCGTAATACTGCGCCTGCAGCGGATTGAGTTCCTTTGCCTTGTCGAAACTGAAGACAACATCATCCGGTGTGACCGGTGTGCCATCGGCCCAACTGGCTTCTGCCCGCAGCCGGAAGGTAACCTGCGAGATATCGTCGGGATAGGAAAGGCTCTCGGCTAGCAAACCGTAGGATGAGGAAATCTCATCCTCCGATGATTTCATCAACGTGTCGAAAATCAGGTTCAGACCGACCGCCAGTTCGCCCTTGGCCAGAATGGCATTGAAACTGTCAAAGGTGCCTTCTTCCGACAGTTTCAGCGTGCCGCCCTTCGGCGCATCCGGATTGGCATACTCAAAATGCGCAAAGTCCTCAGGGTATTTCGGCTCTTCAATCAGCGCGGTGGCATGCCGCCAGACGGGCTCCTGGGCTATGGAAGCGTTGACCGGTACGAACAGGCCGGCAAGTGCCAGCATGATGGGGGCGATGCGATTGATCATGTTTGCGGGTCTCCGGTAACCTTGGTCATCAGGAGACAATAGGTCACTTCCGCCGCGCTTACAGGGCCTGCCTCACATTTCTTCCTAATATAACAAAAAAAGCCGGGCTTGCGGCCCGGCTTTGCATTTCGTTCCAGCGAAGATCCTATTCGCTTGGAGCTGGCGTCTCGGCCGCTTCTTCTGCGGGTTCCGCAGTCGCTTCTGCAGCTGGTACGGCAGTGGCTTCGGTCGCGGCAGGCAGGGGCGCCGGAGTGTCGCCGACCGTGCGGAGATAGGCGATCAGGTCGGCGCGCTCGTCGATCTTCTTCAAGCCGGCAAAGCCCATAGCAGTGCCATTGATGTATTTCTTCGGCGCAGCCAGGAAGTTGCTCAGGTGCTCGTAATCCCAGACCACGGAACCGCCTTCGGCAAATTCGGTCATGGCTGCGGAGTACTTGAAGTCGTCATGGGCTGCGACCGGCCGGTTGACGATGTTCCAAAGGCCAGGGCCAACCTTGTTGGCATTTGACGCGTCATTGGTGTGGCAGGCTGCGCATTTCTTGAACACGGCCTCGCCCTTGGCGGGGTCAGCACTGGCGAGCAGCGGAGCGATCAATTCAGGCGCTGCTTCTTCCGCAGGTGCGCCGGCATCGCCGCTGCTCTCGGCCACTTCGATCGCAAAGCCTTCGGTTTCCGGCTCATGTGCGTCATAAATGCCCTCCGAAACAATCGAAAGAGTCATCACAACAAACAGAATGCCCAGAAAAGCGCCCGCCGCAGAATTGAAATATGAGGAATTCATGTTCCGTCGCTCCGTTTCGGTTCGGCTTCCCGCCCAGTTTCCTGCAATATCCGAACCAGTCTTGAAATCGCGCGGAACCTATGTCTTTTGCAAGTTCGTTGCAACACCGTTTGTAACAGTGGCAGTGAGACTTTTTGACACTTGCGCCGCAAGATGAGGGAATGGACGCGCCATGGCAACAGGTTCAGAGCATACGCTGGTGATTATTCCGGCGCGATTGGCGTCCTCCCGGCTGCCCAACAAGCCGCTTGCCGACATCGCAGGCGAGCCGATGGTGGTAAGGGTGGCGCGGCAGGCGGTGCTTGCCGGTGTCGGCCGGGTAGCGGTTGCCACTGATTCGCGCGAAATCGCGGAAGCGGTGCAAGCCGCGGGTTTCGAAGCGGTGATGACCCGCGACGACCATCAATCGGGATCAGACAGGGTGTTCGAGGCGGCGACGCTGATGGACCCGGAGGCGAAGGCGCAGATCATTCTCAATGTGCAGGGCGATATCCCGGCCATTGAGCCTGAGACCATTCGCCGCTCAGCCCTGCCGCTTGCCGGATCAGATGCCGACCTTGCCACTCTGGCCGTCGAGATTTCCGACGAAGCGGAAAAGATCAATCCCAGCATCGTCAAGGTCATCGGCACGCCGATCGGCGACGGTTTGCTTCGCGCGCTCTATTTTACCCGGGCGACGGCACCTTATGGCGAAGGCCCGCTATATCATCATATCGGACTTTACGCCTGGCGCCGCTCGGCGCTCGAGCGCTTTGTCTCGCTGAAGCCATCCACCCTCGAGAAACGCGAATCGCTCGAGCAGTTACGGGCGCTCGAAGACGGCATGCGCATCGATGTGGCGATCGTTGACTCGGTGCCTCTGGGTGTCGATACTCCCGCCGACCTTGAGCGCGCCCGCAAGATCCTGGCGCCGAAATAGGCGCGCATTTCTCACAACGGACAGACCTGATGACCGCAAACACCAACCGCATCGCCTTCCAGGGCGAGTTTGGCGCAAATTCCGACATGGCTTGCCGCGACATGTTTCCCGGCATGGAGCCTTTGCCCTGCGCCACGTTTGAAGACGCGTTCAATGCGCTCACGCAGGGCGAAGCCGATCTGGCGATGATCCCGATCGAAAACACCATCGCCGGCCGGGTCGCCGACATTCACTATCTGCTGCCCGAATCGGAGCTGAAGATCGTCGGTGAATATTTCATGCCGATCCATTTCCAGCTGATGGCGCTGCCGGGCGTCGACAAGTCGGAAATCCGCACCGTGCACAGCCATGTCCACGCGGTCGGCCAGTGCCGCAAGGTGGTCCGCGCCAATGGCTGGAAGGCCGTGGTCGCCGGCGACACTGCGGGCGCTGCCCGGCAGGTCTCGCAAAGCAACGACCGCAGCATGGCGGCCCTTGCGCCGCGGCTTGCCGCGGAGCTTTACGGCCTCACTATTCTTGAGGAGAATGTCGAGGACACCGAAACCAATGTCACCCGCTTTGTGGTGCTCTCACGCGAGGCGAAAATCCCGCCCCGCCCCATCGTTGACGAAGTGATGGTCACGACGTTTGTCTTCAGGGTCCGCAACATTCCGGCGGCGCTCTACAAGGCCATGGGCGGCTTTGCCACCAATGGCGTCAACATGACCAAGCTCGAAAGCTACCAGATCGGCGGAAAGTTCTTCGCCACCCAGTTCTATGCCGATATTCATGGCCATCCGGACGAAGCGCCGGTCGCTCGCGCCATGGAGGAGCTCACATTCTTCTCCAAGGAGCTGCGGATTCTGGGCGTCTATCCGGCTCATCCGTTCAGGCTGGCGCAAAACGGATCACACGCCGAAGAAGCCGAAGGCTGACAACCCGGAACGCTTGAAAACCTACCGGCCCCAATCCAGCCAGTCGCGCATCAGCCGGTGCGCGATGGCGCCCGGAGGCGGCGCTGAAGCCTTGTCTTCGCCCAGCACGTTGGCGAGCATGGCCTCGGTCTCGGCCCGGTCAAACCATCGGCAATCTTCCAGTTCGGCAGTGTCCCGCGCGATTTCCAGGCTCTTGGCTTCCGCATAGACCCCGATCATCAGCGAATGCGGCATCGGCCAGGGCTGGCTTGCGTGATAGCGCACCCGGCCAACCTTGATGCCCGATTCCTCCAGGGTTTCCCGGCGCACGGCGTCCTCCATGGTTTCGCCGGGTTCGATGAAGCCGGCCAGGCAGGAGAACATCCCGGGCGGGAAATGCGGGCTGCGGCCCAGCAGGCAGCGGTCGCTCGCCTCGTCAATGGTCAGCATGATGGCGACAGGATCGGTTCGCGGAAATGCCACATGGCCGCAGGCATTGCATCGCCGCCGGTAGCCGCCCGATTCGGGCGTCATCGGCCCGCCACAGGCGCCACAGAACCGGTTGGCCAGTGCCCAGCTGACAAGGCTGGTGCCCTGGGCAAAAGCGCCAAGCGTTTCCTCATCCATCAGGGCCTGGCGATAGACCGAGCGCGTATCGATGGCCTTGTAGGGTTCGGGCAGATCGTCGGCCGGCACCCCAACCGGAATGGCGATGCGGGCAGCATCAGCCTCCGTCCAGCCGATCAGCACGGCGTCCGCGTCCTGCGGCAGCATCCCGGCGAGATCGGTTGCTTCGAGCAAACCCTCGACCGCTTCCCCGTTGACCCGCATCGCCAGCCGGCCCTGCGTGATGGCGAAGTAGCGTGTCGCGGGATCCTTGAGCGCATCGCCCAGCTCGGTCTCGGTGCGATGTTCGGACCGGCGGTCAAGCCGGTTTGAAGAAAAGGCGACCAGACGGCTGGCCTCGCCATGAGGAGCGTCATGGTCAAAAAGAGAAAATGTCATATGTCAGAGAGCCTCGAGAAGTCTTTCGGTAAATGTGCTGCGGGCAGCTGGGTCCCAGGGACGGGCTTCGCCATGTCCCCAGACAGGTCCGGGCCAGGCCGGATCTCCCTCGTTGCGGGCAATGACATGAAGATGGAACTGATTGACCTGATTGCCAAGAGCGCCGATATTGATCTTGAGGCAGTCCGACGCCTGCTTCACCGCCTTGGCGGCAATCGCGGTTTCGAATGTCAGCATGGTTTGATCAAGCGGGGTCATGTCGAAAACTTCTATAATACCGCTTCGTTGCGGGACCAGAATCACCCAGGGCCAGCGTGAATCCTCCATCAAGCGGAGTTGGCACAATCCCAGGTTCATCAAAAAGGTGGTGTCGCGTTCAAGACGCGGATCGAGAACAAAATCGGACATGAGATACACCGTCGGACAGGGTTGGACATCAACTCTAGCAGTTTTTTTTCGCTCTGGCTTGCTTTTGCCTGTTCGATTGACGATATGTGCTGTCGGGAGGTTGGTGGTGGACGAGCCACTCGCCAACCGGGTCAGGTCCGGAAGGAAGCAGCCCTAACGAGCTCGGCACGGGTCACCGTGCCAGCCTCCCACCCTTTCGCCCACGCCCGAAATGGCAGGCCCTGTCATTGACGGGTCTCAGCCAGGGTGCAAATTTGGTCCGAACGGCCATCGGGCCAGCGCGAGGGCGGCAAAACTGTCATGGACGAGATAACCGGCACAAAGACAACGGCACATCCCGAGAGCCAGGCGCCCTACCGGGTGCTGGCGCGCAAATACCGTCCCAGGGATTTTACCGATCTGATCGGCCAGGAGCCGATGGTCCGGACGCTGACCAACGCATTCTCCTCTGGCCGCATCGCCCAGGCCTGGATGCTGACCGGCGTGCGCGGCGTCGGCAAGACCACCACGGCCCGCATTCTGGCGCGAGCGCTCAATTACGAGACCGCCGAAATCAGCAAGCCGACCATCGACCTGACCGTACCCGGCGAGCATTGCCAGGCGATCATGGAAGGCCGCCATGTCGATGTCATCGAGATGGATGCGGCCTCGCATACAGGCATCGACGACATTCGCGAGATCATCGAGCAGGTGCGCTACCGCCCGGTGTCGGCGCGCTACAAGGTCTACATCATCGACGAAGTGCACATGCTCTCCAATCAGGCCTTCAACGGCCTTCTCAAGACATTGGAAGAGCCGCCGGCCCATGTGAAGTTCATCTTTGCCACCACCGAGATCCGAAAAGTCCCGATCACCGTGCTGTCGCGCTGCCAGCGCTTTGACCTGCGCCGCATCGATTCGGGCCTGCTGGTGACACATTTCAGGAATGTCGCCGGCCAGGAAGGCATATCGATCGATGACGAATCGCTGGCCATGATCGCCCGCGCCGCCGAAGGCTCGGTGCGGGATGGCCTGTCCCTGCTTGATCAGGCGATCGCCCACGGTGGCGGTACGGTTGATGCGGAAGCCGTGCGCGCGATGCTCGGGCTTGCCGACCGGTCGCGCATTGTCGGGCTGTTCGGCTCGCTGATGGCAGGTGACGTGGCCGCAGCACTTGCCAATTTTCGCGATCAGTATGATTCCGGCGCCGGTCCCTCGGTCATCCTTACCGATCTGGCGGATTTCACCCATCTGGTCACACGGCTTAAATTTGTACCCGAAGCAGGCGAAGATCCCTCGCTGACCGAGACCGAGCGCGAGTCCGGCGCCGACTATGCGGCCAAGCTCTCGACCGTGATCCTCTCGCGGGTCTGGCAGATGCTGCTCAAGGGCATCACCGAAACCGATACATCGAGCCGGCCAGCCGCCGCCGCCGAAATGGCGTTGATCCGCATCGCCCATGCGGCCAACCTGCCGTCACCCGAAGACGCCTTGAAGGCCTTTCAGAATTCCGGCGGCACATCTGCTGGCGGCAGCGGCCAGCCATCCGGCAGTGGTTCGTCCGGCGGCGGAGCAACCGCTATGGCCGTCGGTGAGCGGCGGATGTCCCAGGGTGGTGGCAATGGTGGCCAACCGGCCATGCGTCTGGCCCATTCAGCCGAGCCTTCTGTCGTCGCGCCGGCAGTTGCTGAGCCGGCTGAGGAAGTCGCCATCGGCTCGCTTGAGGACATGGTGGCGCTTGCCGAAAAGCACCGCGACATCGCCATGAAGGTTCAGATTCGCACTGGTGTGCGCCTGGTCC
Source organism: Hoeflea sp. (assembly GCA_048261205.1). Taxonomy (GTDB): domain Bacteria; phylum Pseudomonadota; class Alphaproteobacteria; order Rhizobiales; family Rhizobiaceae; genus Hoeflea. Next base: position 43,248 of record JBLXGF010000004.1, on the reverse strand, counting down.
GCCTGGAGCCGGGCCGTCTGGAAATCAACCTCGCACCGGATGCAAGCTCCAGCCTGCCCGGCGAACTGATCAAGAAGCTCGGTGACTGGACCGGCACCAAATGGTCGGTCACGCTCAGCCGGGAAGAGGGCGCGCCGACCATTTCCGAGCGCGAGACAGCCAAACGCGAGGCGCTGGTCAGCGATGCCCGCCAGGATCCCGATGTCGCTGCCATTCTGGCGCAATTTCCCGGCTCCCGCGTCACCGATGTGCGGATCACGGTTGCAGAGGAAGTAATCGATGGCGACGCCCTTTTGCCGTCCGAGGACGGTGATATTCTGCCTGACGAAATCGAGCCTGATGACGGGTTGGACTGACAGGCGCGGCCAGGAACATTCAGGCCGGTTTGAAGCCGGCAAAACACACTCGAACCAATTGCACGCGAAAAGGAGACCTGGATGAAAGACATCATGGGTATGATGGGCAAGATCAAGGACATGCAGTCCAAGATGGAACGCATGCAGGAAGAACTCGCCGAGCTCGAATGCGAAGGCGTTGCCGGTGGCGGCATGGTCAGCGTGCGGCTCACCGGCAAGGGCCTGATGAAGGGCCTCTCGATCGATCCGTCGATGTTCAAGGAAGATGACGTCGAGATCCTCGAGGATCTGATTGTCGCCGCCCACAATGATGCCAAGGCCAAGCTCGAGACCACGGTTGCGGAACGGACCAAGGAGCTGACCGCCGGCCTTCCGATCCCTCCCGGCATGAAACTGCCGTTTTAGGGTCCTGCCCGGGCTGGCGGCTTTTCTTCAGGAGACAATGAAATGCAGAAGCGTGTAACCGGCCCCGAGATCGAGCGGCTGATCCAGCTGCTCGCCCGCGTGCCGGGGCTGGGGCCGCGCTCGGCCCGCCGCGCCGCGCTGCATCTGATCAAGAAGAAGGATCAGCTGATGGGCCCGCTGGGGCTCGCCATGAACGAGGCCTTCGACAAGGTCCGCATCTGTTCGACCTGCGGCAACGCCGACACCTCGGACCCCTGCACGGTGTGCACCGATCCCACCCGCGACCAGAGCGTCATCATCGTCGTCGAGGATGTCGCCGATCTCTGGGCGCTGGAGCGCGCCGCGGCGATGAATGCCGGTTACCATGTGCTGGGCGGCACCTTGTCACCGCTCGATGGCGTCGGCCCGGATGATCTGTCGATTGCCGGTCTCGTCGACCGGGTGGCCAAGGGCGGGGTCAAGGAAATCCTCATCGCCGTCAACGCCACCGTCGAAGGCCAGACAACGGCCCATTACATCACCGAGCAATTGTCCGGCTTCGAAATCAAGGTCACCCGCCTGGCTCACGGTGTGCCGGTCGGCGGCGAACTGGATTATCTCGACGAGGGTACGCTGGCCGCAGCCATTCGCGCCCGCACCGCTTTCTGACGCCAACAGAGACAATTCCGGCGAACCGGGCCCGTGGTGCTTCAACGGCCATTTTCCCGCCACCGCACTCGGGTTAGGCTGGGCTCATGATTCGCACCCTGCTTCTGACCGCCATTCTTGCTTTCACCGTGACCGCGCTTGCGGTCCCATCGTCACAGGCTGCCACCAAAGCCGGTGTGGAAGCGCAATTCCGCCAGTGGCTTGAAGCGGACTTGTGGCCGGAAGCCAAACGCATCGGCGTTACCAAACCGGTTTTCGACCGCACATTTTCTGGTGTCAATCTCAATTGGGACCTGCCTGATCTGGCGCCGCCCGGCTTTCCGAAACCCAAGGCGCGGGCGCAGAGCCAGGCCGAATTCCGCAGCCCCGGCGCCTATTTCGACGAGAAACGGCTTCAGGGACTGGCCGCCTCGGGCCGCTCGTTGATGAAGCAGCATGCCGGCCTGCTGCGCAGGATCGAAGACCGCTACGGCGTTCCGGGCTCCATAATCGTTGCCATCTGGGGACGTGAATCGGGGTTCGGCCGGGCCAAGATTCCCCATTCCGCGGTTCAGGTGATTGCCACCAAGGCCTTCATGTCGACGCGGCCCGAGCTGTTCCGCAAGGAGATCCTGGCTGCGCTGAAGATCCTGCAGCGCGGTGACATTGCCGCCTCCGCGATGAAAGGCTCCTGGGCCGGCGCCATGGGGCAGCCGCAGTTCCTGCCGTCGAGCTATCTCGATCACGCGGTCGACTTTGATGGTGACGGCAAGCGCGACATCTGGAATTCGACGGCTGATTCACTGGCCTCCATCGCCAATTATCTGGCCCAGTCAGGCTGGGTGCGCGGCCGCGACTGGGGCTTTGAGGCAGTCATCCCGGCAGGCGTCACCTGCGCGCTCGAAGGGCCCGACCGCGCCCGGCCGATCAGCAAGCTCACCGATATGGGCATCATCCGCATTTCCGGCAGGCCGTTTCCCGACCATGAACGGCGCGCGCCGGGCATGGTGCTGGTCCCGGCCGGGATCTACGGTCCGGAATTTGTCGTGACGCCGAATTTCTACGTGATCAAGGAATACAACAATTCCGATCTCTATGCCCTTTTCATCGGCAATCTGGCCGACCGGATGGCCCATGGCGGCGCTGCCTTTGTCACGCCCTGGGGCAATACCGGCAAGATGCTGCGGTCCGACATCGCCCGCCTGCAATCCTCATTGGAAAAGCAGGGCTATGATGTCGGCGGCGCCGATGGCCTGCCCGGCTACAAGACCCGCCGCTCGATCGGCGAATGGCAGGCCCGCAATGGCCTGAAACCCGGCTGCTTCCCGACACCGGACCTGCTCAGGGCTATCCCCTAGCTGCCGTTCGCCGAATAAATCGCTCATAGAAGCACTATTCATCAAGGCATCAATAACATTGAAGCTGTCAGCTGAAATCAAGGTTGCATTCACCTGCCACCCGCCCCTACAGATTTGAATTGAGATGACATCGTGCCCATGTGGGACGTTTGGAACCGTTTGGAGAATGATATGATCGAGAAGCGCGAGTTTTACATCAATGGTGCCTGGGTTGCCCCAATCAAGGCTCGGGACTGCGAAGTCATTGATCCTTCGAACGAGGAAGCCTGTGCGGTGATCTCGCTCGGCTCCACCGAAGACACTGACAAGGCGGTCGCCGCCGCCAAGGCGGCCTTTGACAGCTGGTCCCAGACCGACCCCCAGGTCCGGCTCGGCTATGTCAAGAAAATCCGTGAAGTCTATGCCGAGCGCGCCGAGGACATGGCCCAGGCGATCAGCCTCGAAATGGGTGCTCCCATTGAAATGTCGCGGTCCAGCCAGGTCACATCCGGCACCTGGCACATCGACAATTTCATCACCGCCTTCAAGGACATCGAATTCATCCGGCCGCTCGGGCCTCATGCGCCCAACGACCGTATCGCCATGGAGCCGATCGGCGTTGTCGGTCTGATCACGCCGTGGAACTGGCCTATGAACCAGGTGACGCTGAAGGTGATACCGGCGCTGCTGGCGGGCTGTACCATGGTGCTCAAGCCGTCTGAAGTCGCGCCGCTGTCCTCGATCGTCTTTGCCGAGATCGTCCACGCTGCAGGTGTGCCGGCAGGCGTGTTCAACCTGGTCAATGGCGATGGCGTCGGTGTCGGCACGGATCTGTCGACCCACAAGGATGTCGAGATGATCAGCTTCACCGGCTCGGCCCGTGCCGGTGCGGCCATTTCCAAGGCCGCCGCCGACACGTTCAAGCGGGTTTGCCTGGAACTCGGCGGCAAGGGTGCCAATGTCATATTCGCTGATGCCGACGCCAAGGCCGTCGAGCGCGGCGTCCGCCATTGCTTCAACAACACCGGCCAGAGCTGCAACGCCCCGACCCGCATGCTGGTCGAGCGTTCGGTCTATGATCAGACCGTCGACAAGGCCGTTGAAGTTGCCGCCACCGTCAAGGTCGGCTCCTCACACGATGATGGCAATCACATTGGGCCGGTGGTCTCGGCTGCGCAGTTCGACAAGATTCAGGGCCTGATTCAGAAGGGCATCGATGAAGGCGCGCGCCTGGTTGCCGGCGGTACGGGCCGTCCCGAGGGCTTCAATCGTGGCTACTATGTTCGCCCGACCATCTTTGCCGATGTGTCCAACGACATGACCATTGCCCGCGAGGAAATCTTCGGACCTGTACTGTCGATCATCCCGTTCGACAATGAAGAGCACGCTGTTGAGATCGCCAACGACACGATCTACGGCCTGACCAATTATGTGCAGAGCCAGGACGGCGCCAAGCGCAACCGCATGGCGCGGCGCCTGCGCTCCGGCATGGTCGAGATGAACGGCAAGTCGCGCGGTGCGGGCGCGCCCTTCGGCGGCGTCAAGGCGTCCGGCCGGGCCCGCGAAGGCGGCGTCTGGGGCATCGAGGAGTTCCTCGAAGCCAAGGCCATTTCCGGCTGGGACAGTGACGTCAACTGACACCCTGTTCCTCCGCCAGACATGACACCAGCGGCTCGCTCCCAACCGGGGCGGGCCGTTTGGTGTTATGCTCCCCAGTCATCTCATTGGGGGCAAGGCAAGATGCTCTGCTATGATCGCGCTGCAGATTTCAGCAACGGCTGAAGTTGCGCTGACCCCGAAGTGGTTTCCGCCGTACTGATGACGAGGGTCTTGAAGTCATTCTCGGGTACCGGTCGGCCGAAGTAATACCCTTGGAATTCCTGGCAGCCGCATTCGAGCAGAAACAGGTACTGGGCAGCGGTCTCAATACCTTCTGCGAGAACGGTAAGGTCAAGCTCCAGCCCCATCCTGACAATGCTTCTGATCAGTGAAGCGCCACCCGGGCTTTCCAGCGATTCCTGAACGAAGCTGCGGTCGACTTTCAGCTGGCTGACCGGCAATTGCCGCAGATAACTCAGTGAGGAGTAGCCTGTACCGAAATCATCAAGCGCGAATTCGATTCCCGACGCGCGCAGGACATTCATTTTGGCGACAACCGGCTCAACCCCGGAAATGATGACGCTTTCGGTAAGTTCCAGTTTGAGCTTGGTCGGGTCGACGTTGAAAAGTTTGACCGCTTCCAGAACAGACTGCTCGAATCCGGTGACGTTGAACTGGTTTGCGCTCACATTAACCGCGAGAGTGAGCCGGCTGAGAGCAGGGTCGTCTTGCCACGCAGCCAATGTCCGGCAGGCTTCTTTCAGGACCCACCCGCCGATCAGAGGCATCAAGCCACTCTCTTCGGCGATTGGAATGAAGTTGCCCGGCGGAATGTAACCGCGTCGCGGGTGCTTCCACCGCAGCAGGGCCTCAGCGCCTATGATCCGTCGCGCATTGTCGAGTTGGGGCTGGAAATACAGTTCCAGCTGGTTGTTTCGAACAGCGCTGCGCAATGCACGCGAGATCTCGGTTTGTCCGGTGGACGCACGATGGATTGCGTAGACACCGCTACACAACATTGCCGTCGCCAGAGTGGAGTTGATCCAGATTCCCAGATACCGGACTTCGTCGGGAACGCTTTGCGCGAACGGAGCCGCCGTCTTTGTACTGGAAAAATAGATGAAGCTCATAAGCGCAGCTGCGATGACGACAAGCTGGAAGCTCGATTTCTCGCGCAGGTAATTGAAATAGGCAAGCAGCGCGATGGCCGGCAGAAACAGGTGGGAAACCCTTGGATTGGCTTCGGTCGGAACATCGAAGACCAGGCAGAAGGCAACGATAAAGATCAAAAAGGCGACTTCGAGCAGGGTCAGTGCAGCGTTGATCTGATGATTTCTGATCAGCAGCCAGCCCAGCGCTCCAAGAGCAACCATGGTCAGGTCTGTGTAGGCAAGTGGCCAGTTTTCCGCTGTCGCGAAGTAAAAAAACCATCCGAGACCGAAAAGGACAACAATCAAAAATGCGCCTTGATAGGCAAAAATCAGTCGTTGTGACGGCTTGTTGCCGAGAGATTGCTGCGGAGTATCTGGCATGATTTCAGGTATTTTCACACTATCAGATTTCACGGAGTCTGGCGGATCGCCGGTTGTCTTCAAGTAAAATACAGCTTCCAGATTAATGAATTGAATCCGCAGTCTGAGAGATTTGGCCTGTCTGTCGTGAAGTTTGTTTACAGTCAGTCCCAATTGCCTTCGGCTCGCTTGTGATCGACAAGCGCGCTCTTTCATTGTGAGACCACCCCCTCAACGGCCGGAATTGGTCTTCCGGCAGCGCTGAAAACCGGCGCCGCTGCTATGTGATGATCGAGTCGTGGACTGGCTTACTCGTGGTCGTCTTCGCCAATGCCGCTGAGAAACACGCGAATGGCGAGCTTGAGCCGCCGCTCGTAGGCTTCCTGACGCCCGCCGGCTGATTGGGAGACAAGCAGATGTTCGAGCACGCTTCCATGCGCCATGTCCGTCATCAGGCGCGCCGCAGCCTCCGTGTCGCTGATCCGGATTTCGCCGCGGGCAACCGAGCGGTCGAGTTCCACGCGCACCATGCCAAAGAACGCATACGGACCTTCCTGCAGAAATTCCCGCACCAGATCCGGCTGCCGCTCTGCTTCGGTGATGACGGCGCGAAGAATGGACAGAGGAAGCGGATCCGAGAATTTCTCGTCCGTCGGTGTCAGCAACAAGCGCAGGCGTTCGCAAAGCGGCAGGTCGAGTTCAGTTTCCTGCAGTGGCCGCGTGATCGTTCTGTGCAGCCGCCGGATGATTGACGCAAACAGCGCGGTACGGCTTTCAAACACGTCATAAAGGGTTCTTTTCGACATGCTGGCCTCGTGGGCAATCGCCGCCATCGAGGCTCCGGCAAGTCCTTCGGCCACAATGATCCGTTGCGCAGCATCAATGATGATCGTTTCGCGTTCAGCCGTATCGAGTTGACGCGGCCGGCCCGGACCGCGTCGCGAATTGCGGCACTTTGGCAACACATCGTCTCTCCCGTCTTCGCGGGTGCAGCATAGCTGCTTGCGTCCGGTAAAAAAACAAATATAAAACCGGTTGGTTTCCATATTACCCAATGCGTGAATATTCGCCAAGTGGGTACTCCTGAATTGGTGGAGAAATGTGATGAGGTTAGCGCCTTACGCCCTGTGTATGTCTCTGATGCTGTCATCTGCCGCCTTGGCACAGCAGCAGGAGCGCCCGCCGACGCCGGTAAGTGTCGTCACCCTGACGGCCGAGACGGTGACCGTGACCTCCACCCTTCCCGGGCGTGTCGTGGCTTCCGGCGTCGCGGAAGTGCGTCCGCAGGTCAACGGCATTATCGTTGAACGGCTTTTCGAGGAAGGCTCGAAAGTGCAGGAGGGCGATGTTCTCTATCGCATTGATCCGGCAACCTACCGGGCCCAGGTCGTGGCCGCTGAAGCTGCCGTCAACCAGGCGCAGGTGAGCCTTGATTCGGCCAATCGCGAACTCAAGCGCATGGAGGCGCTGCGCAAGAGCAATGTCGCCAGCGAGCAGTCTGTGGATGCGGCCATCACCACCCGTGACAGCGCCGATGCGGCTTTGCAGGTTGCCAAGGCGCAATTGCTGGCTGCCAATATCGACCTCGATCGCACCACCATACGCGCCCAGATCTCGGGCGCCATCGGCTTTTCGCTGACCACGCAAGGGGCGCTCGTCATATCCGGACAGAGCAATCCGCTGGCAGTGATCCGCAAGCTCGATCCCGTCTATGTCGATGTTGCCCAGTCGGCTGCCGATCTCGTGCGCTGGAAGCGCAAGGGGCCCAAGGCGGCAGGTGCGAACATTGACACCAAGGTCAAGCTGACGCTTGCCGACCGCACGGCTTACGACCAGACCGGTGAATTGACCGCCGCGGAGCCGCATGTCGATGAGCTCACCGGTGTGGTGACGTTGCGGCTGCAGTTCCCCAATCCCGACGAGATGCTTTTGCCGGGCATGTATGTGCAGGTCGAGATGCCGCAGGGCGTTATCGACAATGCCGTTCTTGTTCCGCAGGAAGCGGTATCGCGTGACCGCCGCGGCAACCCGACCGCCATGGTTGTCACCGCTGACAATGTGGTCGAGCAGCGCACGCTGACGATTATCAGCGATCGCGATTCCGACTGGATTGTGAGTGACGGAGTAGCGACCGGTGACAAGGTGATCGTCGAAGGCCTTCAGAAGATCGCCGCCGGCGCCACGGTTGCCCCCGAAGAACGCGCCGAAGAACCGGCTCAGAACTGACCTTGCGGAGACTGACATGGCACGTTTCTTTATCGACAGGCCGATCTTTGCTTGGGTGATCTCGATCATCATCATGGGTGCCGGCGTTCTTTCCATCCTGACGCTGCCGGTCGCGCAGTATCCGCAGATCGCCCCGCCGACCATCTCGATCAATGCCAGCTACCCCGGTGCGTCGGCGCAGACCATTGCCAACACGGTGACGCAGGTCATTGAGCAGCGGCTGACCGGACTTGATGGCCTGCGCTATTTCTCGTCGAGCTCAACCTCGGCCGGAACGGCATCGATCACGCTGACTTTCGAGACCGGGATTGATCCCGACATTGCCCAGGTTCAGGTGCAGAACAAACTCTCTCAGGCAACATCGCTGCTGCCGGAGACGGTTCAGCGCCAGGGCGTGACCGTGCAGAAATCGTCTGCCAGTTTCCTTATGGTGATTGGCCTGATTTCCAATGATGGCGCACTCGATCAAACCGACCTTTCCGATTATCTCAACACCAATCTGGTTGATGAATTCAGCCGCATTGAAGGCGTTGGAGATGTGCAGGTGTTCGGCGCCAAATACGCCATGCGGATTTGGCTCGACCCGGTAAAGCTGTCGGCCTACGGCCTGGCGCCAAGCGATGTGCTGGGTGCTGTTTCGACAGAGAATGCCCAGATTTCAGCAGGCGCATTCGGCACATTGCCGTCGGTCGAAGGTCAGCAGCTCAACGCCACCATCACCGCACAATCGCTGTTGACGACACCGGAAGACTTCGAGGGAATAGTCGTCCGGGCCGCCACCGATGGCGGTTTGGTGCTCTTGAAGGACGTTGCCCGCGTCGAAATCGGATCGGAAAACTATTCCACCATTGCTCGCTTCAACGGCAACCCGGCTACCGGCATGGCAATCCGTCTGGCGGCTGGCGCCAATGCGCTCGATACTTCCGAGCTTGTGAGATCCAAAATCGAGGAGGCCTCGGCCTTCTTTCCCGAAGGCGTTTCCTATGTCATACCTTACGACACCACTCCCTTCGTCAAGATTTCCATCGAGGAAGTGGTCAAGACACTGATCGAGGCCATCGTGCTGGTCTTCATCGTCATGCTGGTTTTCCTGCAGAATTTCCGCGCCACGCTGATCCCGACGCTTGCTGTTCCGGTCGTGCTTCTGGGCACCTTCGGTATCCTGGCGCTGTTCGGCTTCTCCATCAACACGCTGACCATGCTGGCCATGGTGCTTGCCATCGGCCTGTTGGTTGATGATGCTATCGTGGTGGTGGAAAATGTCGAGCGCATCATGGAGGAGGAGGGGCTCAGCCCGCTTGAGGCCACCCGCAAATCCATGGGCCAGATCACCGGCGCCCTGATCGGCATCGCTCTGGTGCTGTCGGCGGTCTACGTCCCGATGGCTTTCTTCGGCGGCTCAACAGGGGTGATTTACCAGCAGTTCTCGATCACCATCGTTTCGGCCATGGGGCTCTCGGTGCTGGTTGCGCTGACCCTGACCCCGGCCCTGTGCGCCACGCTTCTCACCGCAAAGTCCGCCCATCACGCAAAGAAGGGCCCCGCCCGCTGGTTCAACAGCGTGTTTGAGCGGATCAGTGGCGGTTATGGCAGCAGCGTCGGCTGGATTGTCCGGCGGCCATTCCGCGTCGGCGTGGTCTATCTTGCTCTTGTTGGCCTGATGGGCTGGAGTTTCATTCAGACACCAACCGCCTTCCTGCCTGACGAGGACCAGGGCATCCTGCTGGCGCTGATCCAGGCCCCGACCGGGGCCACGGCCGGCCGGACCCAGAAGGTTCTGGAGCAGGTTGAGAACCACTTTCTTGTCAATGAGAAGGACAATGTGGAATCGGTCTTCGGGGTGGTCGGTTTCTCGTTTTCCGGCCAGGGCCAGAACATGGGTCTGGCCTTCGTGCGCCTGAAGGACTGGTCGGAGCGGACAGGGCCGGGTCAAAGCGCCCAGGCCATCGCCGGCCGTGCCTTTCCGGCCTTCATGGGCATCAAGGACGCAATGGCCTTCCCGATCGTGCCGCCCTCGGTTCCCGAACTCGGCATCATGAGCGGCTTCGACTTCTATCTGGAAGCCCGTGATGGCCAGTCCCATGACGCCTTGCTGGCAGCCAGAAACCAGCTGCTCGGCATGGCCGCCCAGAGCCCGTTGATTGCATCAGCGCGTCCCTCCGGCCTTGAAGACGCCTCGCAGTATCACCTCGACATTGACTGGCGTGCAGCCGGTGCGATGGGCATCTCCGCCACCAACGTGGCCCAGCTGCTGCAGGTCGCCTGGGCCGGCACCTATGTCAACGACTTCATCGACCGCGACCGGATCAAGCGCGTCTATATTCAGGGCGAGGCCGATTCCCGCGCTCTGCCCTCCGACCTTTCGAAATGGAAGGTACGCAATGCGAGCGGCGGGCTGGTTCCCTTTGCCAATTTTGCGGAAGGCAGCTGGACATTCGGCCCGCAGGGTCTCAATCGCTACAATGCGGTCAACTCGATGCAGATCCAGGGATCTCCGGCCGCCGGCGTGACCACCGGTGAAGCCATGGCGGAAATCGAGCGGCTTGCCGCGCAAATGCCGGGCTTTGGCGTGGCATGGACCGGACTGTCACTGGAAGAACGTGATTCGGGCAACCAGGCGCCATTGCTATATGCCCTGTCGCTGGCCGCCGTGTTCCTCTGCCTTGCGGCACTCTATGAAAGCTGGTCCATCCCGTTCGCGGTCATGCTGGCCATGCCTGTCGGTATTCTCGGCGCATTGTTGTGGACCCTGTACGGCGGCTACCAGAACGGCGTGTTCTTCCAGGTGGGGCTGCTCACCGTTGTCGGTCTGACCGGCAAGAACGCCATTCTGATCGTAGAGTTCGCGCGTGAGCGATACGAGGCGGGAGAACCCCTGTTCGATGCGGTACGTGAGGCAGCACGCCAGCGTTTCCGCCCGATTATCATGACCTCGATGGCCTTCTCGCTTGGCGTGTTGCCGCTGGTCATCTCCACCGGTGCGGGTTCGGGCGGCCGCAACGCCATCGGCACCAGCGTGCTCGGCGGCACGATCTCGGGCACGGTGCTCGGGATCCTGTTCGTGCCGCTGTTCTTCGTGCTGGTCACCCGGCGCCGCAAGAACAGGCCGGAAGACGTCAAGGTGCCTGCTGAAGCCTGATGCGCTGCTCGCCGGTGAAGCAGCGAAACCGGCCGCCGGGTGTCATTTAACGCCACCCGGCGTCATCCGGAATAGCCGCCGGTCTTGTACCAGCGCCAGGCGTCGGCAATCATGTGCTGCAGTGTCGAGCGTTCCGGCGTCCAGCCGAGCTCCTCGATTGCCCGGCGGCTGCCCGATACAAGTGCTGCCGCGTCCCCCGCGCGCCGCGGACCGATGCTGTGCGGCACATCATGGCCGGTTGCTGCCTTGCACTCGGCGATAACCTCCTTGACCGAGAATCCGGTGCCGGTCCCCAGGTTGAACGCCCGGCTGCCCTTGCCCTCAAGCAGCCACTCAAGGCCTTTGAGGTGTGCGTCAACCAGATCCATGACGTGCACATAATCGCGCACACAGGTGCCGTCAGGCGTCGGATAATCCGTGCCATAGATCGTCAGCGCGCCGCGCGCGCCTGCGGCAGCTTCAATCATCACCGGAATCAGGTGGGTTTCCGGCTGGTGCCACTCACCGATTTCTGCGTCCACATCGGCACCCGCCACGTTGAAATAGCGAAACACCACGGCCTCAAGGCCATCGCTCGCGCCGAAGTCGCGCAGGATCTCTTCAACCGCCCGCTTGGACGCGCCGTAGGCATTCAGCGGCTTCTGGCCGCTCAGTTCATCCAGCACAACGCCGTCCTGGTCGCCATAGGTCGCACAGGTGGATGAGAACACCAGGCTTTTGCAATCCGCCGCAATCATCGCTTCGACCAGGTTGAGCGATCCAAGCACATTGTTGCGCCAGTAACGGCCCGGTTCGCGCTCGGCCTCGCCGACCTGGCTCAAGGCTGCAAAATGCATGACAGCAATGGGCTGGTACTGAGAAAACACCGCATCGAGCGCGTCGCGGTCAAGAAGATCACCCTGCACCAGCGGCCCGAACTTTACGGCGCTGGCCCAGCCGGTCACAAGGCTGTCGAAAGCCACCGGCACATAGCCCTGCTGTGCCAGAAGTTTGCAGGCGTGCGAGCCGATATAGCCAGCGCCCCCGGTAACCAGCACATGCTTCATGATTTCCCACTCTCAGAACAATTGAACAAACACTTGCATGGCACGGCATACCGTTCAAGCTTGAGCCGATGCAAGAAGGTTGTTGCAGAACCGATCTGTTGATTTGATAAGGAACGACAGCGCGGACGGTCTCGCGGCATCGATGCGCCAAGTATTTCGGCGTCCGGAATCGGAAATTTTGCCAAATGTTGACCCTTGCGCCAGTGTGAATTGGCATAGCAGGCTGAGCGGGATCAGCTTGGCGCGATGTAGCTTGTACGTGCTTCGCTGTAGATAACAACTCTGCCTCAAAGGAGAAGACGCTCGATGGTGAGCCATCTTGACCGCCTTGAAGCAGAGGCGATTCACATTTTCCGCGAGGTCGCCGCGTCGTTCAAAAAACCGGTGATGATGTATTCGGTCGGCAAGGATTCATCTGTGATGCTGCGGCTGGCCTGCAAGGCTTTCTATCCGGCCAAGCCACCATTTCCGCTCCTCCATGTCGATACAAGCTGGAAATTCAGGGAGATGATTGCCTTCCGTGACCAGATGGCGAAAGACTACGGGATTGATCTGCTTGTCCACACCAACCCGGACGGAATTGCCCAGGGCATCGGCCCGTTCAGCCATGGTTCCAATACCCACACCCATGTGATGAAGACCGTGGCGCTGTACCAGGCGCTGGACAAATATGGTTTCGATGCGGCATTTGGCGGTGCCCGGCGCGACGAGGAAAAATCACGCGCCAAGGAGCGCATCTTTTCGTTCCGCAATGAAAGCCATGCCTGGGACCCGAAAACCCAGCGGCCGGAGATGTGGAAGACCTACAACACCCGCATCGGGCAGGGTGAATCGATCCGGGTATTCCCCTTGTCGAACTGGACCGAGCTCGACATCTGGCAATATATCCTCAAGGAATCCATTCCGGTGGTGCCGCTGTATTTCGCAGCGCCCAGGCCGGTGGTGGAACGTGACGGCATGCTGATCATGGTGGATGATGATCGCATGGAGCTGCAGCCAGGCGAGACTGTGGAGAACCGGATGGTCCGTTTCCGCACATTGGGATGCTATCCGCTGACCGGAGCCATCGAGTCCGAAGCCACCACGCTTGAAGCCATTGTTGCCGAAATGCGGATTGCGCGGACCTCGGAGCGGCAGGGCCGCCTGATTGACCGCGACGAGGCAGGTTCGATGGAAGAGAAGAAGAAAGAGGGCTATTTCTGATGCCCGGTTCCCTTGGTCCGGATTTCGGCGGTAGTGTCAGCGCCTATCTCGGTGCGCAAGACTCCAAGACGCTGTTGCGTTTCATCACATGCGGGTCTGTGGATGACGGCAAGTCGACGCTGATCGGGCGGTTGCTCTATGACAGCAAGCTGATTTTCGAAGACCAGCTGGCGACGCTCGAAAATGACAGCCGCAAGCACGGCGCCACCGGCGAAGACATGGATTTCGCCTTGCTGGTCGATGGGCTGGAAGCCGAACGCGAGCAGGGCATCACCATTGATGTCGCTTACCGTTTCTTCGCCACGGACAAGCGCAAGTTCATCGTCGCCGACACGCCGGGCCATGAGGAATATACCCGCAACACGGCCACCGGCGCCTCCACCGCCGATCTCGCCGTGGTGCTGATCGACGCCCGCAAGGGTGTGCTCCAACAGACGCGGCGGCACTCGCATATCGTCTCACTGCTCGGCATCCGCTCCATCGTGCTGGCGGTCAACAAGATCGATCTGGTGGATTATGACCAGGCAGTGTTCGATTCCATCGTCGCCGGCTATATCGAATTTGCCGAACAGCTCGGCTTTGACGAGGTCCGCGCCATCCCGATGTCAGCCCGCTATGGTGACAATGTCTCCTCACGCTCGGCGGCCATGCCCTGGTATCAAGGCCCGGCGCTGATCGAGCATCTGGAAACCGTTGCCATTGCCGACCCGGTGCTGGACCAGCCGTTCCGCATGCCGGTGCAGCTGGTGGTGCGTCCCGATCCCGATTTCCGCGGCTTTGCCGGCCAGATCGCGTCCGGCACTGTGACGGTCGGCGACGAGGTTGTCGTGGCCAAGACCGGAAAGTCTTCCCGCATCAGCGCCATTGTCACCGCGGACGGCAATCTCGAAAGCGCCCGTGAAGGCCAGGCGGTCACGCTGGTGCTCGACGATGAAGTCGACGTATCGCGCGGCAACATGCTGGTGGCGCCCGATGCGCGGCCCCATGTAGCCGACCAGTTTCAGGCCCATGTGATCTGGTTTGGCGAGCATGCGCTGATGCCGGGCCGCAGCTATGTGCTGCGCACCGAAACCGATTCCACCAACGCCACATTGACGGCGCTCAAATACTCCATCGACGTCAACTCGCTCACCCATCAGGCTTCAAAGCAGCTTGAGAAGAACCAGATCGGCGTTTGCAATTTTGCCACCGGGTCACCGCTGGCCTTCGACGCCTACCGCGACAACCGGACCACCGGCAATTTCATCCTTGTCGACAGGCTGACCAACGCCACGGTCGGCGCCGGCATGATCGATCACCCGCTCCGTCGCGCCGGCAATGTGCATTGGCAGTCCATCGACGTGACCCGCGAGGCTCGTGCCGGACTCAAGCACCAGAATCCTGTGGTACTGTGGTTCACCGGCCTGTCGGGATCCGGCAAATCGACGATTGCCAATCTGGTCGAAAAACGCCTGCACGCACTTGGCCGGCACACGGTGCTGCTCGACGGTGACAATGTCCGTCACGGGCTCAACAAGGATCTCGGCTTCACCGAGGCTGACCGGGTGGAAAACATCCGCCGGATTGCCGAGGTGGCAAGGCTGATGACCGACGCCGGGCTGATTGTGCTTGTGTCGTTCATTTCGCCATTCCGCTCAGAGCGCAAGCTGGCGCGCGATCTGATGGTGCCCGGCGAGTTCATCGAGATCTTCGTCGACACGCCGATCGAGGAATGCGCACGCCGCGACCCGAAGGGTCTCTACAAGAAGGCCTTCGCCGGCCAGCTGGCCAATTTCACCGGCATCAGCTCGCCATATGAAGAACCGGAAACGCCCGAGTTGCACCTCAAGACAATGGGCGCTGATCCTGACAGCCTGGCACTCGAGATCGAGGATTTCCTGGCAAAGCAGGGCAGCCGAACCAATTCCAAAGATTAGGGTATTCGAGCGCGTTGCGCAGGCAGCGGGCCGTTCTGTTTTGAGTCCTGTGCGATAATCGCCTGCCCGGTTCCGTCAACGGGAATCAGCGGCCGAGCCCTTGTGGTGCCCCGGCTCGAGGCCTTTCCCGTTGGCAGCTTGATCGTCCAGTATTTTGTCCAGCCAGTGCATGTGCTCCGGCAAACCCGTCATGGTGTCGATGACATCGCGATGCTGTTCGCTGAAATATGCCAGTTCGCTATCGCTGATGGCTTTCTCGCCGCGCTTTGCTGCCAGTGCATCGCGCATGTTTGCCGTGATGAAGCCTACGGGCTGACGCCGCTGGCGATCCTTGCCGGCGGCCACGGTGCTTTCGTGATGCCTGCCCGTGCCGTCCACACGGTGGTGGTAATAGGCAAGCGGTTCAGCGATGACTTCCAGGCGGAATGCCCTGGCGGCGCGCAGATGAAAGTCCCAATCACCCAGGACCGGGAGACGGTCGTCGAACGGACCGATCACATCCATGATCGAGCGCTTGAACAGGAAGGCGACCGGCGGGAACTGGTTCTCCATACTGGGTTTCGACAGATCGATGGCTTCAACGGTGTTGAAAGGCAACCGGTTGCGTTCAACGGCCTGGTTTTCGACGATTTCCTCGATGACCACCGTCGCGTGGGTCACGACACCGCCGACTTCCGGCGGGCTCCGCTCAAGACAGGCAACGGTGTTCTGCAGGAAGCCGGGATGCCAGGCATCGTCATCGTCGTGAAAGACCGCAAATTCGCTGACCGAGTTTGCAAGTCCGGCGTTCGCGGCATTTTCCATTCCCGTTGAGGACGGGGTGTCGATCAAGATGGCGCGCCCCTGAAGGGCTGTCTTGTATGTCTCGAGCAGTTTGCGGACGGGTTCGGGGTCTCCGCCTTCGTTGACAATGACGAGGGTCCAGTCGGTAAAGGTCTGGCTCAGAACACTTTCGATCGCCCGCTTGAGCAGCACCGGGCGGTCCCTGGTGCGCATGATGACCGCCACCCGGCCAAAGGCCTGTTGTCTGACGACGTTCAAGGGAGCCCGCGGCACAATGTGATGCGGCTCACGCCTGCTGTCCCAGCGATCGACCATGCCCTGGGCGAGTTGCAGGAGGCGATAGATCTCTGTCGGAAGGCGGTCACGATAGCCGCGGATATTTCTCTGCAGATCAACGGTTTCGCTTTCACGATTGAGCCGCATGCCGCTTTCCGAAACGCGATACCAGAATACCGGCTTCGTCAGCAGCTCTTGATGAATGCCGCTCATTGCTGCTTTTGCCAGCAGCTCCCAATCCTCGTGGCCGCGGCCATAGTCCTCCGTAAATCCCCCGATGGTTTCGAAGACCTGACGTGTGATCAATATATTGGCGTCGCCAAAGCAGTTGGAGAGGACGCCGGCGCCTCTGTCAGGCATCAGCGGCACAATGATTGCTTCGGGAACATCACTGGACGGGTCAATCACATCGGTCGAGTTGAACAGGCCGAACCGGGATGTCACGATGCCGGCGCCGGTCTTGTAGTGGGCGTTGACAAAGGTCTCGATCATGTCGGGATGGGCGAGATTGTCGTCATCCATGAAGATCAGCAGATCGCCGCGGGCGCTCCGCGCGGCGGCGTTGCGCACGGCACCGATATGGCTGTTGCGCAGCTTTACAATGCGCGAGATGCCGGGCGCGGTTTCATCAACCGCCTTCTGCAGCTCCGAGGTCACGCCCGGCAGATGACTGCCATCGTCAACAACGACAATCTCGAGGTTGGGGTAGCCACAGGCCATGACCGACGCCAGCATCTGGCGCAGCACTGTGCTACGATTGAAGTGGCTGACACAGACACTCACCAAAGGCCTGGCCCGGCCCGCTCCGTCTGGACGCTGGTTTGATCCGTGCGCCGATGCCGGTGCGCCAAGCGATCTGCCAAGCGCGTTTCCTGCCGGTTGCCTTTGCTTTGCAGATCCATTCTCCAGTGCCTGGAAAATCACGTCAGCAAAATCGCTGCTGTTATCGGGACGGATCCCTTCCAGAGCAAGCCGCTGCAGGCCGGTCACATCACATAGCGCATCCCAGGGTGTTCCGGTCAACGCGGGAGGGGTCAGTGCGATGGCATTGCGCTCGCTGTACCCGGCTGCAATTCTGCGCAGGCTGTCGAAGTTGAGGTCACGAAATATGCGAATTCGGAACGGCCATTTTGCGGCACGCAGCCGCACATAATCACCGCCGCGCTTGCCACGGACCCAGTCCTCCGGTCCGGCAAATGCAACGCCGATGGTCTTGCCGGCTCCTTGAATCTTTCTGGCAAGCCGGTCCAGTGCATCACATACCAGCACCAGGCCGGCCGGTGTGTTGAGAGGACCGGCAAAGAAGAGCCAGTTGCCGTCAGGGTCGGCGACGAATCTCGCGCCGTCATGGGCCTCGCCCACACTCTGTGCAGCCACCTGAACCCTGGCCGAGATGCCGCGAACGACCTCGTTGCAGCGATTTGCGGCCAGACTATTGGGTGCGATCAGTTCGTCGGCACCATTCAACGCTTCCCGTTCGAGCGCCTCGGTGAAAAGCAGCGCGGGCCGATCCAGCAGAGTATCGCATGCAAGCGCGTCGACGATCGCAAATGTGTCAACCACTATGGTGATGGTCTTGGCCACGACGCCGGTCCCTTGGCGTCTCGACGAAACGCAGTAGGCGGCAACACCATTTCGGCTGGGCACAACGAGGCGGTCGAATTCGTTTGCGCGAACCCAGATATCGAGGCAGTAGGCAGCGGTTTGCGTTCCGGAAACCGTGGAATCCAGCGGTGGAGGGGGCAGAGCGACGAATTCGGCCTGCGCCAGCGCCTCCGTCGCAACCGATCCGATCAGGTCCGCAACTGCGGCGCGCAGCTCCAGGGCTTTCGCGACGTCCGGATCCGCGATCACGATCGTCGTGGGATTGCCACAGGCCTCTGCGGCGGCGGCCGCGAGCAGAAGAATACTACGTGCTTCCTCGCGCTGCTGTACGTCGCCGCGAGGATTGGGAATGACAAAACAGGTGCCGCGTCGATCACAACCCGAATCCCTCAAAATGAAAGGGGAAAATGGAGTCTTGTGAATACTCCGGCTCGAAATCCGTTCTCCATCTGCAACGAAGTGGAGGATATACGTACCGTCCGGATGGTTGGAAAGATCGAGGGTAAAGCCACGGTGAGTTGGAATCAGGCCATTGGCAGCAAGCATCGGGTGAAAGGCGTCGCAGCTGACGGTGGCAATTGTCTGACCCTCATAAAGGGCCGACACCTCGACGATTGTCTCTGGTGACCAGGGCAGCATCGCCCCCCGCGGAGCTGACCGTAGATTTGCTGCTCCACCCGGACCCGTTTGAAGGCGACGCTCTTAGGCAGTCTGTCCTCTAATATTTCATTGCCGGTTAAGCGGCGTAATCGAGAGCCTCAGGTCTTGGATGCTGACCTGAGCGATTTCGGCCAATGCAACGGGGTTCTTGATCGTGATGTCCATATGGTTTTGTACCGCAAGTATCCCGAGGCGGCAAAAGCCCTTGAGGGTACGGCAGACATGTACTGATGAGACGCCGGTAAAATCACCAAGCTGCTGCTGCCTTAAAGGAATATGGAAATGGACAGGACCTGTCACACTGTGAGACGTCAGCCGTACGAAGAACTCCAGCAGCGCATAAGCGATCCTCATCCGTGCATCGCCCTTTCCCATGCGCAAATAGCGTTCGGAAAGCCTTGCATGAGCAGCAGATTCCAACGACCTCACCAGTTTGGTCAGGCCCTCGATATCCTTTTCCATTTTCTCCCAATCGGCAAAACTGAATATGGCCAGCCGCGCAGAGGTTTGTGCGATGATAGTACACTGCGAGGTCAGCCCATCTGCGGTGGCTGCGAAAGTGATATCACCGGGAAGCACGAAATCGATGATTTGAGTTTGACCGTTCTCAAGGGTCTTTGACAGGGAAATCCATCCCCCTAGCACGCATATCACGCACGCATTGTTTTGGCCTTCAAACGTAATCACCGAGCCCGGAGCATACTGGTGCAACCGGCTGCTGACTTCCAACAGAAACTCAACCGACTCGTGGTCACCAAAAAGCGGCCAGGAACGACCGGCAAGGCTTTTGCTTGATCCCCAAAGGGAAAACTCAACTGAAAGTGCCAATTACCCGACTCCACACCATGGACACTTCGCTTTATGCTATTCGAACACGATAAGAATAAACTTTTAAGATATTAAGCATATTTAAAATTAGCACTATAATATTATCACTATTCGCCTTGTTCTGTCGATCTCAATTTTCACAGCGGATGGTTATCGGTTGGGGCGATTGTGATGGATTCGCAGTAGAAAATTTTTCTAATCCGATCCACAATTGCGGCTCCAATCCACGTAGTCTTTACAAGTTGCGCCCACCCGATCATTGCCGAAACCGGGTGGGTCTTGAATACATAAAATCGACGCAGGTTCAGTCGACACTGGCGCTCGCGCCGGAAGCTGCACCAATACCGACACCACCGCCTAAGCTGTCATTGGCAGCACCCGAAACGGCGTCAGCCATAGAGGTGGCGGTTTCCGAGAGGCTGTTGCCATAACCTTGGCTACTGGCTCCGGCAGTTCCTGAACCCACCGAACTGGCGGAACTCATTGCATTGCCAAAACCGAAGCCTGAAGAAGTTCCGGGCGCTGTAGTGGCGGCCACGCCAACATTCCGATTGACGGAGACGCTCCGATCAACACTGACCGTCCTGCCGCCCGCAGTGACTGTTCCGCTGAGCGCCACTGACCCGGAAAGACCGATATGGCTTCCGGGAATACCTTTCACGGCCGAATTACTCGCGGCCGATTTATCAGGAGTGCCGAGCGATGCCTTGGTGAACTGGCTCGCCAAGGCCTTCTGGAAGCTGCAAAATAGGTTTATACTGCTGGTGCAATTTTGCGAGGCCACGAATTGGCTCTCACCGTTTGCGGCAGTCGCCCTAAGTCTGACCTCAATCGACTCTGCGGCCGTTGTGTTGGTCCCGGTCGATGCCGCCGCAGGCGTGTCGGCCTTGACGAATGTTGGGTTCACCCCCACAGGGTCGAAAAGAACACCGCCTGCTGACGTCTGGACAGCTTGGGCTAGAATCTGCACGGAGGCCGAGGAAGATTCTGGATCAGTGGATGACGATGTCGCACTATCGGTCACCACAGTCGATTGCGCCTGCACCAGACCCAAAGTTGGTGAAAACAGCAATGCCGCCACGGCAACCGCTACGGAAGACAGTGATCGCGAGCCTATGCCTGATCTTTTGCATAGGGAGGGTGAGAAGGGATGATTCATGATAAGCTCCATATCCACGCATAACCATCAGGTTGGGCATTGAAACAGATTGACGACGTTCCGGTCGCCAAATGGCGACCGGAGTCGATAAGGTGCAATCAGTTGGTTGCACCAAAGCCGCCGCCAGCTCCACCGGCAGCCGAAGCAGCGGTCCCGCCAGGGCCAGCTGCCGCAGAGGCTGTGCCGCCGCCTGAGCCGCCACCGACCGAGGTGCCACCACTGGCCGAATTCGCCGCACCACCGACGCCGCTGGAAGTGCCTTGCGCTGTGCCGGCGGCGTTACCAGATGACGCACTGCCTGCGCCAGAAATGCCGCCTGCGCCGGCCACTGAGCCGACACCGTTGGCGACGCCAAGTCCGGCGCCGAGCGAGCCACCCACACCCACCGCGACGGCGGTGCCTGCAGTGCCGGCAGTGGAAGTATTGTTGGACGTCGCTGTAGCGGCAGAGGCCGGGACACCAACAGTCGAAGCCGCTGCTGTTCCGGTTGCCAGATTAGTGGTGTCAGCGATGGCCGTGCCAGCACCAGCCGAAACAAAAGCCAGGCCCCCGCCAATTCCTCCACCGACAGACAGTGTCTGAGCGCTGGCAACGCTTGCTCCGATGAGCACGGCAGTGAAGGTGATTGCAGCCGTTTTAATACGCATCTCAGTTCTCCTTACAGTTGATCAACAGTTCATGGTTCATTCGTAGTGCTAGCGTAGTACTAGTCGCCTTCTTGCAGCGCACAACGGTGCACGTGATGGCAACCGATGTATTGCCATGCGCTGTAAGCTCTCTGATTCTGGTCACGATTGTCCGTTCACGAAAACCAATCGATAGCCGGAGGCTCCGTTCCCAGAGATATATTTTGACTTATTTAATTCGCAGGGTCCGGCGGAACTTGAATAGTCTATCAACGTTCTTGGACCGTATCTGGTATTCTACCAAGGTTGTGCCCTTAGCGTTTTTGTCCGCCTTGAAGACAATTTTGTATCCATCGACAACGCGTCCAGAACATTCACGACTCTGGTTGCCGGGGATTTTAAAGCGGTCCTTGTATAGATACACAAGGCCAAGTTTAGGTCTATATGCTTTTATATCTACAGGTACTGTTCTGCATTTTTCATCCCATGCGAAGACATTTTGAAGTCCAGCTCGATTGCCTGACTTCATGGATATAGTAGGATGTTTATAAGTTGTTGTTGCTGCAGATGAGCTAACTACAGGAATCAGCATAATTACGCTGAGTGTGGCTGACAGTATTTTGATCATATCCGACCCCCCTGGTTAAGAGCAATTATATCCCCATATATACAAGGGGATACGTTTCATTAACGTAAATTTAACACTCTAGCTCCAGCTGGTCATTAACGTGCGTTAAGATGTAGTGGAGAATCTTGAATAACCATTGACATCTGCCGCTTGATTCCATTCGAGAGATGGTTGCGATTCGCAATGTCTGGTATGGCTCTGTTGCAAACTTTTGATATGGCGGAGAAAGAGCCGTTTCGGACATGCGGTCAGAAGGCATTGGCCAGAGCGTGGAATTGCTCAGCAAACGATCGGCTGGGGTTGTGGGACTGTCTGACTTGTCGCTTACGCATCATTTGAATCATCTCGATACCGGCAAGCGTTATGGTCGCGCTTGAAAATGCCTTGAAGCCGAGCATCGACCTGACACGCCGCTCAATCCGGGCAGGCTGAAAGGATCGAGGCCGGTCCAGGGCACAAACGGATTGCGGCGCAGAGAGCCGTAGAGACTGAGCCGCACGGTCCTTTTCACTCGCCGCCCTTGCGTGAAACCCGTGCGTATCGGCCACAACCAGCGTATTGGCGGGCACGGCTATGCGGACGGGGGCTGTATAGCCCAGATCGCGTAGCTGCTCATCTGATACACGAAACGAGCCGTGCGCGTGGTGACTGTTGGCGCCGCTTCGCGCGCTGAGGCTTTGCTCCCGCTCCCAGGCGAGGCGCGCGGGCGTCATCCGGTGCGAACCCGGCACATAAGTCAACGGCCCGCCGTCTTCGGCCACATCGGTAAGGAAATACCAGGCCTTGGCGGTGGAATGGAAGGTGTCGGAATGAAACAGGGTCTGTGGATCGCGCGGCCCCGGCGGGGCTCGGCAAAGACGGTGTGGATGAAGCTTATCGGCTCCGCGTTGGCCGAGGCGGCATAGCGAAGCAGTCCCTGGAACAGCCGCCCGCGCACGAATGCGCCAAGCTCGGCATGTGTGCCCATCATCGCCCGGGTGATCGGGATGAAACGGGTGACGGGATTGCCCTGCAGCATTTCCTGTGCCGGAAATTCATGGTCCTGCACCTGATCGCGCAGCCGCGCGAAAACCTCGGACGGCAGGGCGTTGCGGCGCACCACATAGCCGTCGCGGGCAAAATTCTCGGCATCCTCGCTGTCGACCAGATGGGTCAATCGCCGCCGTCTGCTGTCAGCCATGCTTTCGGCTTTCCGCAGGCGCGCAATGTGCAGTCCGCGCTCATTGAGCCAGGGGCTTCCGATCAGCGGATTGGATTTGAACGATTTGGCGCTGCTGGCCAGTTCCGCCAGCCAAATCGGCGCCTTGATCACGTCGAGTGGTTTCAACGAAAGTCTCCAGCCGCTATTGCTGTCTCATGCAATGGTCGCGTCGTGTGAAGCGAGGCAGGCGAATGCCGGCAGGATAGTTTACGGCTCCGGAAAAGGCAAAGCGTTCAATCGTCCCGGCTCCTGCGGACACTTGCAATTTTCCGGTCAAAATACCAGCGCAGCACAGGAGCGACGAGCGCTCCGAACCGGCCCAGCAGCGTCATCCGCAGCCCTGGATAAATCCCGAACCGGCCGCGGTCCGCGCCTTTGACGATAAGGCGGGCGACCCGGTCCGCCGGCCAGGGTCTTGCGTTTCCGATAATGGCCGCAGCCGCGGGTGAACGCAGTGGCAGTTCCGCTGCCAGTTGCTGCGTATCCGTGTCCGGCGGAAAGCAGATGGAAATGGCTATTCCATTTGGCTTTGCTTCCTGGCGCAGAGCCTCGGCAAACCCCGCCAGCGCATGTTTGGAGGCGCAATAGGCCGTATAGCCGTGAATTCCGATCAGTCCCGATCCCGACGACAGGATGACGATCTGTCCCGATTGGCGCTGAACCATCCCGGAATAGACGGCACGGACCGCATTGACCGTTCCGAACAGGTTGGTTTCGACCTGCGAGCGGAAACTCTCCATGTCCTGCGAGATCAGCTCGCCGGGTTCGACAATGCCGGCCGCGGCGATCAGCCGGTCACAGGGGCCGAAGGCTTTCTCACAGGTCTCGATGGCGTTCGCCAGCGCGGCCGCATCTGTAACGTCGGCAGCACAGGTGTGGATCTGTGCAGATGGATCCCGCGCAAGGATCTGCACGCGAAGGCCTCTGAGCGGTTCTTCACGCCTGGCGACAATCGAAACTTTCGCACCGCGCTGGGTTTCGATCTCAGCGACCGCAGCACCGATGCCGCTTGACCCGCCGGTGATGATTATATGCATATCGGCGACATCTTCCCGGGGATGCGGGTGAAGGCTCAGCTTCACCACTGATTTTGCACGTCTCGAGTGATGACACGAAGAGTGTCTGCATATCCAAATATTTCAGCATTCAGCGGCTGTCGCAACACCATTGGGCATTGATGCCGGATCAGGCAAGCTGTTGAACGGCGTCTGCCGGAAACAGCCACTCCGGCAGGCTTGGATCTGAAAGGCAGCGAGACGGCACCGGCGCAGGAACACCAGCAGAATGTATCTGCATGTTGTCTTCGTTGATGGGCCCCGTTTATCAGTATCTGCTGTATTTCGCTGCGGTTTACGGTGCGACGGTGGTGACCTGCTTTGCCAGCGGGATAGGCATGCACCTCCTCAACCGGCGTCATCCGGATCGCCGCATCCAGAATCGGCCACTCGGGCTTTGAGTGGTTTGCCTGGCCGACGCCGCACTGGCCATCACCGATGATCTGCACGTCATTCCATGATCTGCATCACCCGGCGTTCCGGTATAGTTGCGGCAATTTCTTTTCCATCTGGGACCGGTGCCGATTTCGGAATTGGCCGCAACAGCCCTTGAAATGACGCGAAAAACAGCACAAGACCCTCACACGATTGTTTCGTGGGGTCTTGTCCACATTCAGAATGTTCGCAGAATCAAATCATGACGAAAATCCATCCTCATGACAACGCCCCGGCCATAGCCTTGTTGCCTTACAATACAAAGGTGACCCGAAAGCTCGCCGGGCTATCGCTTGACGCACTCGCATGGCCGCTGGGGCGCCCGGAGCGGCTCAGCCATGGCTGCATTTCCGATATGGAAGAAACCGATCACCTCATAGCCTATGTCTCGTCGCGGCTGCTCTACATGCCGCGTCCGGGTGTCCGCGCGAACATTTCGGTGATGGTGGTCGAGCCGAAAGCCGTACATGGCAGCAAGATGGCATGGCTGCGTCTGTTGTGGCGGCGGTTTTATCGCGTCCTGACCTGCAATCCCCCGCTGCTTGGCGCGATCCCCAACGGCATCCGCTTCCTGTTCGGGTCAACCTGGGTGCCCGACTGGCGGGAAACCGACATGTCCAAGACCCGCATGCTCTCGCTGATCGCATCAACAAAAGACTATCTCGAAGGCCACAAGCTGCGCCACCGCACGGTGGACTGGATCAAGTCCGGCTCTATCGATGCCGAAATCCTCGGCCGCGGATACGCTCCGTTCGAGCGCAAATCCGATGGCCTGGCGCCTTTCCGCTATTCGGTCATTATCGAGAACGTGCGCGAAACCAGCTATTTCACCGAAAAACTGGTGGATTGTTTGCTGTGCGAAACGGTTCCCATCTACTGGGGCGCGCCGGATATCGGCGACATATTCGATCCGCGCGGGATGATTGTCTGCACGTCGTTCGAAGATATCCAGGCGGCAATCGCCTCGGTGTCAGAGGCGGACTATCAGTCGCGGCTTGAATTTATCGCCAAGAACAAGGAAAAGGCGTCTTGCTACGCCGATCATGAACGCGCAGCCGCCCGTATCGTGCAGGCCGCCGCCCAAAGGACAAAGCCGAAGCCATGACCCAATCCTCATCGCCCAAGACCGCTCTCATCACCGGCGTGACCGGACAGGATGGCGCCTATCTCTCGGAATTCCTGCTCAAGAAGGGCTACGAGGTGCACGGCATCAAGCGGCGGACCTCGCTGTTCAACACGGCCCGCATCGACCATCTGTTCGACGGTGAATATGGCCGCTCCGGCCAGTTTGTGCTGCACCACGGCGACATGACCGATTCCTCGTCACTGACCCATATCCTGCAGCAGACCAAACCCGACGAAGTCTACAATCTGGCTGCTCAGAGCCATGTCGCGGTAAGCTTCGAAGAGCCGGAATACACCGCCAATTCCGATGCGCTCGGCACCCTGCGGCTGCTCGAAGCCATCCGTATTCTCGGGCTGAAAGACAAGAGCAAGTTCTATCAGGCCTCGACCTCGGAGCTTTACGGCCTTGTTCAGGAAACCCCGCAGACCGAGCGGACGCCGTTTTATCCGCGCTCGCCCTATGCCGTGGCCAAGCTCTACGCCTACTGGATCACCATCAATTACCGTGAGGCCTACGGGCTTTATGCCTGCAATGGCATTCTGTTCAATCACGAAAGCCCGTTGCGCGGCGAGACCTTTGTCACGCGCAAGATCACCCGCGCACTGGCACGCATCAAGCTTGGCATGCAGGAAGATCTCCGATTGGGTAATCTCGATGCGCTGCGTGATTGGGGTCACGCCCGCGACTATGTCGAAATGCAGTGGCTGATGCTGCAGCAGGATACGCCCGATGATTTCGTCATTGCCACCGGTGTACAGTATTCGGTACGCGATTTTGTGCTCGCCGCGGCTGACGCGCTGGGCATGACCATCACTTTCGAAGGCGAAGGCGTGGACGAAGTTGGCCGCGATCCGTCCGGCAAGGTGATCGTCAAGGTCGACCCGCGCTACTTCCGTCCGACCGAGGTCGAGACCCTGCTGGGCGACGCCTCGAAGGCCAAGCAGAAGCTCGGCTGGACCCCGCAGACATCATTTGCCGATCTCGTCGCCGAGATGGCGGAAGCCGATCTCGCTGAGGCGACGCGGGACGGAAAGTGACGGCTTGCCGGCGGCAGGGGGACGGGCTCCGATGAAGATAGTGCTGACAGGCGGCAACGGCATGGTGGGGCGCAACATCCGCGACCACGCGATGGCCGGCCAACACGAGCTGATCGCACCGCGCAGCCGTGAGCTTGACCTCACCGATGGACCGGCGACCGAAGCCTATATCGCCAGTGTCAAGCCGGACATGATTATTCATGCAGCGGGCCGGGTTGGCGGCATCCAGGCCAACATGGCGCACCCGGTCGAGTTCCTGGTCGAAAATCTCGACATGGGACGCAACATCGTTATGGCCGCCCGTGCGGCGGGAACCCGCAAGCTGATCAATATCGGCAGTTCCTGCATGTATCCGCGCGCCGCGCCCAATCCGCTGCAAGAGAGCATGGTGCTGACCGGTGAACTTGAACCCACCAATGAAGGCTACGCGCTGGCCAAGGTGATGACCGCGCGGCTGTGCGATTATGTCCGCCAGTCAAATCCCGGGCTTGCCTACAAGACGCTCATCCCTTGCAACATCTTCGGCATCCACGACAAGTTCGATCCCGCCGTCTCCCACCTCCTGCCCGCCATCATCCGCAAGGTTGACGAGGCTGCCCGCACCGGTGCGGACAGCGTCGAGATCTGGGGCAGCGGCGAGGCACGGCGCGAATTCATGTTCGCCTCAGATCTCGCCGACGGCATCTGGGCCGCTGCCGCGCGGTTTGAAGATCTGCCCGGCATGATGAATATGGGTGTCGGCCATGACCACTCGATCAATGATTACTATGCCGCAGTGGCGCGGGTCATCGGATGGCAGGGCAGCTTCACCCATGATTTGAGCAAGCCGGTCGGCATGCAGCAGAAACTCGTCTCGGTCGCCTTGCAGGGCCAGTTCGGCTGGCTGCCGTCGACCTCGCTCGATGACGCGATTGCCCAGACCTATGCCCATTTCCGTGCGCTTCCCGCCGCGGCTCAGGAGAAACATTCGTGACAGACAAAGCCTTTCCGCTGGCCACCAGTTCCTGGGATGAGAAGGAATATGCGGCCATCGACCGCGTGGTGAAATCGGGCTTCTTTTCGATGGGCAAGGAAGTTGCGGCCTTTGAAAAGCTGTTCGCTGAACAGATCGGCGCGCCCTATGCGGTGATGTCGAATTCCGGCTCCTCGGCCAATCTGCTGTTCGTAGCCGCACTGCGCTATCATTCGCGCCACAGGCTCGCGCCCGGCGACGAGGTGATCGTGCCGGCAGTGTCGTGGAGCACCACCTATTACCCGCTTTACCAATACGGCCTGCGGCTGAAATTCGTCGATATCGATCTCGACACGCTGAACTTCGATCTGGGCCGGCTCGAAGCCGCCATCAATGACAAGACCAAGGCCATTCTGGCGGTCAACCTGCTTGGCAATCCGAACGAGTTTGATCGCATCAAGACGATCATCGGCGACCGCGACATCGTGTTGCTTGAGGACAATTGCGAATCCCTCGGCGCCACCTACAACGGCCGGCAGGCGGGTACGTTCGGCCTGGCAGGCAGCTATTCGGCGTTTTTCTCGCACCACATCTCGACCATGGAAGGCGGCGTCACCGTCACCCATGACGAGGAGCTCTATCACATCATGCTGAGCCTCCGGGCGCATGGCTGGACCCGCAATCTGCCCAACCCAAACCACGTGACCGGCGCCAAGAGCGACGATCCGTTCGAGGAGGCCTTCCGTTTCGTGCTGCCTGGCTACAACCTGCGGCCGCTGGAAATGAGTGGCGCCATCGGCATCGAGCAGATGGCCAAGCTGCCGATGATCGTGGAAAATCGCCGCAAGAACGCGGTCCTGTTCAAGCAGGTGATGGCCGGTTTCCAGCAAATCCGCACCCAGCACGAGACCGGCGACAGCAGCTGGTTCGGTTTCTCGATGATCCTCGATCCCGATTGTGGCGTTACCCGCAAGGACCTCGTCAGCTGTCTTGACCGTCACGGCATCGAGGCCCGCCCGATCGTGGCCGGCAATTTTGCCAAGAACGAAGTGGTGACGCGCTACATGGACTATGAAATCCATGGCGGGCTGCCGAATGCCGAACTGGCCGATACACACGGGCTGTTCATCGGCAATCATCACTACCCGCTTGATGAGCCAATGCAGCAGCTGGCCACAGCGCTCAAGGCCGCTCTCGGATAGCCGCCTTCGGTGGCATAACCGCAAATCAGCGCTATGTGAGTTTGATCCAGGAGTCGGGCCAGATATCGTCATTGACCATCTGGGGATCGGCGAACCAGCGGGCCGGCGAGACCACGATCTTGTCGGGTGACGGGTTGAGCCAGGCGCCCCACCAGGAAAACGACGAATTGGCGATGATATGATGCCGGCAGGCGCTCATCAGCCGCAGGTCTTCGTAGTTGTGGTTTGAATCATTGTGCTCCATCACCCGCATCTCATAGGGCAGGACCAGATTTTCGCGCACCCAGGCCGGGTCATCGGAAAAGGTGAAGATCACCGGCTTCTCGGTCATTCTCCCGGCAATCAGCTCCACCGCCCGCGCGTAATAGTCCAGTGTGCAGGTGCCGTGGGTGGCGTTGGTGCGCGAATTGTTCACATAATCGCCGCGCCTGATGTGCAGCGAGATGGCCGGCAGCCGGGTAAGCTCGGCCAGGATCGCAGCGTTCTCAGGCGAGGGTGAGGAAACGATCCGAAAATCGCCGCGAATGGTGCCTTCGACCGCTTTGAAATAGCGCTCGCTCTGCCAGTAGCCCTTCAGATAGGCGCCATCGCCCAGATTGTCGAAACCAGCATTGTAGCTCAGGCCGTTTTCCCGGAACAGATACGGCTTGAGCTTCAGGCCACGCCAGATCAGGTATTGCAGCCGGTTCTGCCTGCGTTCAGGCGGCATTTCCGGCGGCAGACCTTCCCTGGCTGCGTGGGCGAAATGGTTTAGCCCCAGACCGAACTGCGTTGCTCCGTCAAAAATGCGGGTATCAAGGGCAAGCTCGACACCATGCCGCAGCGCCAGAGCCCTGCCGGCGGCATACTGAAACATCTGGTTGCCCAGCCCGCCATTGATTTGGGTGATGATCATCGCTGTTCTTTCAGTCAATTTCAGCGCCCTCATTTCAGCACTGAAACCGGTCTTTTCTGATCGCGGCTTTAGGTTGCCATGGGTTCCTTGGAAATTTCTTCCTGTAGCCGTGCGATAATTTGCCTGGCTTCATCATATTCCTTTTCCCACCAACGGCTGGCACGTATTCGCTCTATCTGATCTGCGTCGAAGCGGTACCCAATCAGTTTCGCCGGCGACCCGGCGACAATTGCAAAATCTGGAACATCCCGATTTACGAAGGAGTTCGCGCCAACTACGGCACCCAAACCAATCCTGACATTGCGACGAATGATAGCATCGACAGCGATCCATGCGTCACTTTCAATTATGCAAGACCCCCGGGTAAGCTCCTCATACGCATTCTTGTAGAAAAGACTGCTTGTAGAAATATTCTTAATATGGTGTTCACCCGAACCAATGGAAACATTGTTTGCGATGGAGACATACCTCCCGATCTCCGCCTTCGTTACATCGCACCTGGCCCCAATATAGGTGTTATGGCCTATTGTGGTCTCTCCACAAATTCGGCTTCCTTCCACGATCTCAACAGATTTATCGAAACGCGATTTTTTCTTTCCAAAAAGACGGATTCGCAAATCGGTATCCCCTCGAGCATTTGGGCCATCAAAACTCTTCCACCAGGTTCAAAACGCAGGTGATGTTATGGTTTGTGCCGGTAAAGAACACAAAAAGCATCGCTGCCGCAAGCCGCCCCTACCGGGTGCGATGGCTGTTATGATCGTTTTCTTTTGACGCGGTTGTTCTGCACAACACCACTTTCGCTAAGTCGATATTCCACGGCCTCGAACGAAGTCTGATCCCGTACGACACGCCAACGATCCTTGAGCCATTGCACAAATTGCCTAAACGGGCGGATGAGTTCACGTTGAATAAGTGTGATAGCAGGCACAGAATTCTGACTCTTACGTTCTATCGCCAGCCCGCTTTGCAGGAACCCGGCCTTGTTCTCGCGGCGCAGCAGGTCCTGGACCGCAATCGCCGGATCTATCTGGTAGGTCTTGTGAGTGTTGAAAAAGCCGAAGTCGGGATTGAACAACACATGGTCCGCCGGCTCGCAGATGTCGCGGGTCAGATCTAGTGCGTCCTGAGCCGCCTTGCGGCTTATGAAATAGCCGCCCGCCCCGCCATGCAGCGATAACAGCTGACGCAGGTGTCGCCCGTCCGGAGCGAGTGCCCCCTGGCGCGCCATATGGCAGCGGCGGAAGGTGGTTTCTGCCTTGATCAACTCGGCGTCACCCGGAATCCACCCGGTTGAGCGGAAGTAAGCGGCCGCACTGTCCGCCAGATGCAGATCGTCCTCGGCGACAAAGGCCCATTCAGCGCCCGAAGCAAGCACCTGCTCCCAGACCCTCCGGTGGCTGAGAAAACAGCCGATTTCACTGGGGCCGAGCGGCGTGCCCGACTGGATCGAGGCTTTCAGCCGGGCAAGCGTTTCGCCCGGCAGATCCCGTCCGGCGACTGCAGCAACACGGGTGACCTCCAGTCCAAGGCGGGATGCCTGGGCCTCGAACCAGTCCCTCCGGTCGGCGGCATCGTCCATGTTGATGAAGAACACAGGTATCTGGCTGTCAGTACTCATGCTCTAGATATCCCGAATCGGGATTTGCTTGACCACCGCCACGCCGCTCACATTGTCGGCCAAGGCGCGCAAACTGGCCCAGAGCCTGCTGAACGGCCTGGAAACTTCACGCTTGATCAGGGACAGCCCCTTGGGCCGCTTCTTCAGGCCTGAAGAAGCGGAACTGGCGGCGCGGTCGGTGTCGAGCGTGCTTGTGAAGCCGATCCGGCTGGCGGGCTTGGCGACCAGATAGTCCTGGATGCACAGGGCCGGATCAAGCTGCAGGATCGATAGCTTGTCGACCACGCCGATCCATTCATGAAACATCACATGATCGAGCGCATCACATACATTGGCTGTCAGTTCCAGCAACCTCGCAGCGCCCGCACGGCTTACGAAATAGCCTGCGGTGCCGCCGTGATAGGATTGCAGCAGCCGCATGTCGTGGCCATGCGCCGCGGCGTGAAGCCGGGGTGAGAGCCTGACCCGCTGCCGTGCGGTTTCCGCCTTGACGATGTCGATGTCCGTACCGGGCAGCCAGCTGGTGTCGGTAAAGAATACACCAGCATCGGCGCTGAAATGAATGTCATCCTCGGCAACGAACGCCCATTCATCCGGGCCTTCGACAATCATCGTCCAGACCTTGCGATGGCTCAGATAGCAGGCCATTTCGCCCGGGCCGAGGCCAAGCCGGCCGCTTTTCAGCGCCGACAGCCTGGCTTGCTCCGTCGCATTGATTGTGCGCCCGTCGACAGCCGCAACGCGGGTCGGTTCGATCCCCACGCGGGCGCATTCGGCGCGGAACGATG
Organism: Hoeflea sp.; assembly: GCA_048261205.1. Classification (GTDB taxonomy): domain Bacteria; phylum Pseudomonadota; class Alphaproteobacteria; order Rhizobiales; family Rhizobiaceae; genus Hoeflea. The sequence continues at coordinate 11,006 of JBLXGF010000004.1, read as the reverse complement.
CATCCCGCTCGGGCGAGCGGTCGAGATTGATATAGTAGCAGGGGATGGTCATGTCCTGGTCCCGGTCCGGCTTCACAAAACGGCCCGCAAGCGACGTTCCGTGCACATAGTCCTGTTGGAGGTTCATGCAGAATATCCATGCCGAAGGCAAGCCGGTTGCCTAGCCGGGCTCACTCTGCCTGTTGCGCGAATTTCGCAGAGCAGGCTCGTATTCTGCGACGGTAGACGAAGCGCTTTATTTCCCGCGAGAGCCTGTCGGAAAGCTGCTTCTTCTGGGAAATCGTGCTGCCGCCCGATTGTGCAGTGCGGTCGGTGATGCCAGGCGGCACGGCGCAACATAAGGGCTTTGATGTGACCCAACTCATTTGCAGGAAACTGTCGACAGGCCGGTCAAACCGCTCGGTCAGCGCCAGCAGATGCGCCGCATGTTCCGCACTCACCAGCTGCGCCGAGGTCCGAAGCTGGCCGAGCTGCGGCCTGACAATCGAAACGCTGCCCTCACGCGCAACAACGGCAGAGGGGCCTTTGACCGGGCGGGTTTGAAACTGGATATAGCCCAGGTCACCAACATGCTTCCGGGCCAATTCCAGCGCCTTGGAAAATATCGTGCTGTCGATTTCGACATCATCTTCGATAACCAGCCCGGCCTCGAGCCCCTTGTCGACAATCGCCTGCCAGGCTTTGCGGTGGCTGAGAAAACAGCCGATCTCGCCGGCGCCCAGCTCAAACGGATAGCGCGGTGCGAGCAGGCTCTTGCGCGAATAGACCGCGTCGATCTCCGCCGCCGGCAGTGCCCGGCCATCAACGGCCTCGATCACCCGGGCCGGTATTGGGCAGGCCTCAAGAATGCGATCAACCTGCGCCCGCCGCGCTTCAGCGCGCGTCAGGTGGATCACGAAAGCCTGTATGTCGTTTGCACTAATCTTGCCGTCCCCCAATGCTCGGATTTCTGCGCCGGCAATACCCTCAGCGTTTCGGCATGCGGGACTGGCAGGCAGTTGGCGACAACCTACAATGCAGACTTGGCTTGTCGATACCGGATTCTGGCAACAGCTCCAGTTTTTCGGTGATTTTGAATCCTGCCAGGGCCTGGTGTGCTCTCTCCATTGGCGGTCGTCCGCCGCATCCGGCCGGCGAGGTCCCGGGCGAAATTTATCTCTTGCGTGCCCGTGAGCATCGGGTGCCGGAACTTCAAGCGCGCTTGCGCGGGACGTTTTGAAACATCGATGATGTTGGCTGGATCAGTCAGGGTTCTCGGCCTCTGACTTGGTTGCCAGGTAGAAAATCTGGCAAACGGGGTTTTTGACAAACCGTCCAACTTGTGATGCTAAAGACTATGCTAGCAAGGGATTTTGACAGAAAAAGTCGTGGATCCATCCTGGTGTGAGAAGATCAATCAATTTATCGTTTAATCTGACCAGGTATAGTCATAATGGAAATTTCAGCTTCTGACCAGATAATCCTGCGTATGCTGCAGGCCAATTCACGCGAACGCCTCGAAACCATCGCCATTGAAACGGGCCTTTCCGTTGCGACTGTCCAGCGCCGGGTTCGCAACATGAAGGCTGATGGAACGATCATGGCGGAAACCGCACTCATCAATCCAAAGTCGGTCGGTTATGCGATGACCTTCCTGATATTTGTGGAGCTGGAGCATGAGCGGATCGATCAAATCGACGCCTTTCGGAGAAAGGCAAAAGCCGAGCCGCAGGTGCAACAGTGTTACTATGTCACTGGCGAGGCAGACTTCGCCATCATCGCGCTGGCCAAGGACATGGAGGATTATGAGCACCTCACGCACCGCCTGTTCTTCAAGGACTCAAACGTCAAGCGCTTCAGAACATCGGTGGTCATGGACCGCACCAAAGTCGGCCTGGATGTGCCGCTGGGGTAAGCTGCGGGACCGTTCCGGCCGGTCTCGGATGATGATGCCGGCATCAATCCCGGCGCCGGCAGGCGCTTCATTCGGATTGTTGCTCATGTGACCTGCAATTCAGGCAGGAAGTTGCCTCTCGACCAGGCGCAGCCGGAATCCGGCGCCCTTGCCCGGAATGCAATCTTTGAAACCCGGTCCGGGATGACTGTGCAGATCGTGCCGCCACGTCCGCATTTTCAAACAGCTGTTCTGAGCAAGCACCACAGCCGTGGTCTTCAAGGCTGAATATTGGTTTTTTATCGCCGCATGACCCTTTGCCAGCCCTTGCCGCGCGCGCCGGCCACCTTTGTCGGGCGGCCTGCAAGCTGGTGCAGTCAATGAACTTCAAGCTCAGTATGCCGCTTCCTTGTGATCCCGAATGAGCAATAAACGGGCATGGAATGCTGAATTTTCTCAGATCGATCAGATTTTTGATGTCTCCCGGTCGAACGACTGGCATATCGTATCCTCATGAGATTCACCAACCCGCGATTGAACCAGCCGGGCGTTAAGCGCCTTTTCCGCACCGAGCCGGACCGGCCCATGGCGCTATTGAAGCGGTGCCCGGTCTACGAACCGACACCGCTGCATGTGATGCCGGTCTTTGCCGCGGATCTCGGCATTGGCGCGCTGATGGTCAAGGATGAAACCCGGCGGATGAAGCTGGGCAGCTTCAAGGCGCTGGGCGGCGTTTTTGCGGTCGCCCAGATGATAGAGGGCGCTACGGGTGCCGCCGGCCTGGACAGCGAACGAGCCCGCACCACAGCGGCGGGCATGACCTTCATCACCGCCAGCGCCGGCAATCACGGCCTGTCGGTCGCCGCCGGGGCGCGGATTTTCGGGGCCCGCGGAATCATTGTCCTGGGCAGCGCTGTTCCTGAAGGTTTTGCCGAACGAATCCGCAAGACCGGATCCGAGGTTGTCCGGGTCGATGGATCCTATGAGGACAGCGTCCAGTATGCGATTGATGCCGCCGAACAGAACGGCTGGCTGCTTCTCGCAGATGGATCGTGGGATGGATATATCGAGCGTCCCGCCCTGATCATGGAAGGCTACAGCGTGCTTGCCGAGGAATGCCGGCAGGCGCTGGAGTCCGCGGGGACCTGGCCGACGCATGTCTTCGTGCAGGCCGGGGTCGGCGGACTGGCCAGCGCACTGGCCGCGCATATCCGCGAGCATTGGCCACAGCAGCCGCAGATCATCGTCGTCGAGCCGGAAGCCGCGCCATGCCTGCTGAAGAGTGTTCAGGCGGGAAAACTGACGCGCGCCGAGGGTCCGGAATCCAATATGGGCCGGCTTGACTGCAAGGACGCCTCGCTGATCGCATTCGAGGCGCTGCGCCGGGATGCCGACCTGTTCATGACGGTGACAGATGAGCAGGCAGAGGGCGTGGCGCGGGACTGTGCAAAGCATGGCATTCAGACCACACCGAGCGGCGCGGCGCCCTTTGCCGCCCTGAAAGAGCTGGATCCCGGGCCGGGCGCACGGTGCCTGTTGATTGCGACCGAAGGCCCCGAAACGGCCTGACCTCAAAGGGGCCTTTGCCTTCGGGCCCGCAGGTCAGCCTGGAGGAAGCACCGTGAAAAGACCTATTCCGGCATCCGGCGGGAAACCTGACACCCTGACCGGATCGTCAGTGAAGACCGTCACGACACGGCGTTCCTGGCCGGCCATTGCAGCGGCCCCCCCAGGTGCTGCTCCGGGTTGCCCAGATGCCAATGGCGGACAAGTTCCAGCTTCACTTAAACGCGGCCCTTGCGGAGCAGGATCGGGATTTCATCTCCCGCCGTACCAAAGACGCCCTTCAGAGAGCCAAGGCCCGAGGGCAGAAACTGGGAGGCCTAAGAGACAAGACCATTCAGGTGGTGACATCAAGAGGCGGCAAGTGGACCGCTATGCAAGTTAAGCGTACTCTGGAGCGGAGCTAGAATCACTGCACTCCTGCAAGAGCTAGACGTTATGTCAGAAGAAGAAAGTCCGCAGAACGCCGACTATGAACGCCTCTTGGCGCATCGGGTGTTTCTTGCAGAGTTGGCGAAGCACAACATATCGCTCTTTGACAAGGCTGTCCTAACGCTTTCTTCCAGCGCACTCGGGCTCTCTCTATTGTTTACAGACAAGCTAGGAGGGCTCGCCTCAATCAAATACCCTCCAGTGCTTGGCGCGGCTTGGGGGCTTTATATCTTAGCAATTCTCGCAAACCTCTGGTCCTACCGGGCCGGCTGGCAGGACGCGGTGCATCAAATCGATATTGTTGATAGATGCCTGGCGGGCCAGCTTGAGGCGAGCTTCAAAAGCAGCCCGCTCCGGGAGTGGACCTGCCATCTTAACACCGCCGCGTTTGGCTTCTTCTCTGCGGCCACAATCTGTGTTTGTATGTTTGCATACCTAAACCTAATTGGACCGAACAATGACGAAGCCTCCCCAACCTCCCCCACCACCGCGACCCAGTCCGCCACCACCGGGTCCTAAGCCTTGGAGTGACTCACCCGGTAGGGGGATGCCTTCAGTGCCTCCTCCACCGGCCCCAAAACCACCGGGCCGCTAAGCCAAACAGACCAACGTGCTTCTTAAAGGCTGTCACTTAGTGTCATGCTAATTATTCAGTGCGAAGTGCAGATATCTTTTAAGTAAATTCTGCAAGGGCGAATGCAAACGTTTCTCGGATGACCGGTTTGGGGCCTCCATATTTATAAACTAGTGAAATAGACTTCTGATATTCTGATTCGTATTTGGAGAGCACAATGACTGAGCGAGTACGCATTAAGGTTGGGTCAGTGGAATTTGAGTACGAAGGTGACAGCAAATTCTCAAAAGACGACATTGAGATATTCTTCTCTCATATAGAAAAGCTCATTGGCAAATCGGAGGCAATAGCACCTCTTTCAATCTCCAATTCATCCGGGAATGCCAACGCTGATCAGGGCGGCGTATCAACCCCAAAACACTCAGACGGGAGTGACCTTCATATCAACTCGATTTGTTCAATACTGAATGTCAAAACAGGAGCTGAACTGGTATTGGCCGGAGCAGCAAGCCTTCAAGTTGTGGATGGAAAAGACCGGTTCAGTAGAGGCGAGTTGCTGGCTCGAATGAAGGATGCAACTTCTTACTACAATGCTAACCACACTAAAAATCTCTCTTACAATCTTAAAAATGCAGTGGGGAAAAGCCTTAACCAGCTCGGGACTGGGGCGTATGCTCTGAAGGCGGAAGTCAAGAGGGAGCTAGAGCAGAAGCTTGCCCCATGATATTGACCTGAAGAAATTCCTTCACGGAGATTTTGCTCCGATTGACAAATTGCTTATGATTTTGGCTGTGCAGGATCGGCCAATAAGTATATCGAACCTAACTGCCGATGCGGCGCAAGCAGGTTTTAGAATTCCAAAAAAGTGGAACCTATCCGCTGTGCTATCTCGCAGTAAGGGGAAGGCCATAAGGCTTCCAGCCGGTTGGGAGATAACGCCTCTTGGCGCGGAGCACTTGGCTCAAATTGGTGTTGCCACTCGGTCGCCTATTGCAGTTCAAGCCGAAAATGACCTTCGTACTCATTTAGCAAAAATTAAGTCAGATACCACAAGAGCGTTTGTTGAAGAGGCTATACGTTGCCTTGAATACAACCTACTGAGGTCCGCCATTGTTATGTCATGGATAGCTGCGGTTGATGTCCTCTATACTGAAGTCGTAGATCACCATCTGGCAAAGTTCAACGCAGAAGCAAGCCGAGTGAACCCAAAATGGAAGGCTGCTCAGAGCGCCGACGGGTTGTCCATAATGGGCGAAAAAGACTTTCTCGACAGGCTAGTAACAATCGGAGTTCTGGGAAAGAATCAGAAGCAGGAACTAGAAAAGGCGCTAACTCTCCGAAATGGATGTGGACACCCCAACAGCTTAAAGATCGGTCAAAAATCCGTCGCCGCCCACCTAGAAATCTTACTGCTGAATGTTTTTGACAAGTACTCTGGTTGAATACTCCCGCCGGACTGGGCTGAACTACAGAACGTGCGAGTTATAGATTTGTTCGGGTAGCGTTTTGGGGTAGACTCCCAAATTTTCAGAATAATATTGCTAGTAAATACAAATAGATAACAAGATCGCAAAATAATGGCGGAGAGAGAGGGATTCGAACCCTCGAGACGGTTCCCCGCCTACACACTTTCCAGGCGTGCGCCTTCGACCACTCGGCCACCTCTCCGCATATCCGTCTGACGGGCAAGTACCCGGACATGCCGGCCGCTGTCAAGGCGGTCGCCCTGCCGGAAAAGCTGATGACGAAGCACCAAAATTCCCCGGTCCGGATCGGGCGGCACTATAGCCAAGACCACCTGCTTGGCAACCACAATTCGGCGCATTCATGACATTATTCTCACACACGCCGCCGGCTGCCTTCAACTTGCCATTGCCACGAGGTTTTCGGGCCTTTATGTCACGGGCTGTGGCTTTGCCTGCGGCCCGGGGGTCCGGCCTGGCAAAACCATCTGACCGGAGGATGACATGCGGTTTTTCGCACGGGTACTGAGCTTGATTTTCCTGGTGCTGGCGGTGCTGGCCGGGCTGGTTGACGCCATCCAGTCCGTGGCCGCCGAACAGCTGGTCCTGACCCCGCTGTTTGACATGTGGAGCCTCAACAGTCCCGATACCCTGGCCTTCGTGCAAAGCCTTGTTGCCCAATATGCCCCGGCGCAGGTCTGGGATCCCGGGGTGGTCTGGGTTCTCGGGCAACCGGCATCCGCCGTCTTCCTGGTGCTTTCGCTCCTGTTTTATCTCGCCGCCTACCGCCGTCCCAAGCCCGCGGGCCGGTTCAGCGCCTGAGCTTTGATCGCCAAGGGTCAGGTCACGGCCGGCCTGGCGGCTTCGTTGCCCGGGTCCCCGGCGGGAGGATCAGGCGGAAAGCAGCTCTCCTGTTGCTTGCGGCACCGCGCAGCCATAGTCTTGGTCTTCGCCGGCTGCCCGCACCCATCGCCTCGCCGTCGAGCATAACACCTCAAACGGAGGTGGGGAGAAACAACCATGTTCCTTGTCGAAATGTTCCAGCGCAAGACCACCATGCCGACCGCAGCCGAAGCGCTGGCCGGCAGGGCCGCGCCGGTCGAGACTGCTGCCGTGCATGTCGTCACCGGCCGGTCGCTGAAGCCGCCCTTTGCCGGGGGCCTGGAGACCGCCTATTTCGCGATGGGCCGGTTCTCCGCGGCCGAGAGGCTGTTCTGGCCGCTGCCCGGCGTGCATGTCACCGCCACGGGCTATGCCGGCGGCCTGACCCCCAACCCGACCTACCAGGAGGTGCTCTCCAGCCTCACCGGCCACACCCAGACGGTCATGGTGGTCTTCGATCCGCAGCAGCTGAGCTATGAGGCGCTGCTGAAGCTGTTTTTCGAGCATCATGACCCGACCCAGACCATGCGGCAGGGCAATGATATCGGCACCTTTTTCCGCTCCGCCATCTTTGCCACCAGCGATGATCAGCTTGATCGGGCGCTTAAGGCGCGCGAGGCCTACCAGGCAGCCCTCAAGCAGGCGGGGCACAGTGGCAGGATCGTCACCGAAATCGCCCCCGCAACGGCGTTCTATTATGCCGAGGCCAGCCATCAGCAGCATGCGGCCAGGAATGCCGGCGCTCAGCCAGCCGCCAGGGGCACCGGTGTGCGGTTCCCGGATCCTGGCTGAAGCTCTGCGGCACCGGTGATCGCCAAGCTGACGCAAGGACAGTTTGCGTTATCTGCAAGCGATGCAAATCGGCGTTGGATTTTTGGCAAAAGCCATGCAAGGATATGCCCTTCCGGCCTGCCAGGGCCGGCACATTCCGCAGGTCTGCCCAATCGGGCTGCGGGAGGAACCAACAAGATCAACAAGTAACCTACAGGGCTGCAAATCATGAAACGCACGCTTTTGAGCTTCTTCGCTATGGCCGCCATGTCGGCGACCGCCATGGCCGCCGACATCAAGCCGGCAATCATTTACGACCTCGGCGGCAAGTTCGACAAATCCTTCAACGAGGCTGCCTATGGTGGCGCCGAGAAGTTCAAGACCGAGACCGGGATTGATTACCGCGATTTCGAAATCGCCAATGACGCCCAGCGCGAGCAGGCGCTGCGCCGCTTTGCCAAGGACGGCAACAATCCGATCGTCATGGCCGGTTTCTCCTGGGGTGCGGCGCTTGAGAAGATCGCGCCGGAATATCCGGACACCAATTTCGCCATCATCGACATGGTGGTCGACGCGCCGAACGTCCGCTCGGTGGTCTACAAGGAACAGGAAGGCTCCTACCTGGTCGGCGTGATGGCCGCCAAGGCATCCGAGACCGGCACTGTCAGCTTCATCGGCGGCATGGACATTCCGCTGATCCGCAAGTTCTCCTGCGGCTACAAGGGCGGCGTGATGGCCACCAACCCCGACGCCAAGGTTCTTGAAGCCATGACCGGCACCACGCCGGACGCATGGAACGACCCGGTCAAGGGCGGCGAGATCACCAAGTCGCAGATCGATCAGGGTTCGGATGTGGTCTATGCGGCTGCCGGCGGCACCGGCATCGGTGTGCTGCAGACCGCGGCTGACGCCGGCAAGCTCGGCATCGGCGTCGATTCCAACCAGAACGGCCTGCAGCCCGGCCATGTTCTCACCTCGATGGTCAAGCGCGTCGACGTGGCCGTCTACAACGCCTTCATGGATGCCAAGAACGACACGTTCTCCTACGGCTTCAGCTCGCTCGGTCTGGCCGAAGACGGCGTTGACTACGCCATGGACGAGAACAATGCACCCCTGGTCTCCGACGAGATGAAGGCCGCTGTTGAAGCCGCCAAGGCCGACATCATTGCCGGCAAGATCACCGTGCATGACTACATGTCGGACAACAACTGCCCTTACTGAGGCCTGCGCCGACTGAGACGGGAAACGGCCTTCGAGCCCATTCAACACTTGCAACGGCCGGGCGCAACTTGCCCGGCCGTTTTGTTGCGTGCGAGCCTGTCCCCGGTCTATAGCCCGTTAGACGCAAGAACAGGATGCAACAGCAATGGCCGATATACGCACCCACAAGGGCGATCTTTCCGACGAGGCAATGGCGCGCTACAGCGGCGACATTGCGGTCGACACCGAAACACTTGGCCTGGTGCCGCGCCGCGACCGGCTGTGCGTGGTGCAGCTCTCGCCGGGCGACGGATCCGCCGATGTGATCCAGATCGCCGCCGGCCAGACGCGCGCGCCCAATCTGGTGGCGCTGCTCGAGGACCGCAGGAAGCGCAAGCTGTTCCACTATGGCCGCTTCGACATTGCCGTGCTGTTCCATAGTTTCGGCGTCACCGCCACGCCGGTGTTCTGCACCAAGATCGCCTCGCGGCTGACCCGCACCTATACCGACCGCCACGGCCTCAAGGACGTCACCAGGGAGTTGCTGGAGATTGATCTGTCCAAGCAGCAGCAATCCTCTGACTGGGCCGCTGAGAAGCTGACACAGGCGCAGCTCGATTACGCGGCGTCCGACGTGCTGCATCTGCATGCGCTGACCGAAAAGCTCACCGAACGTCTGGTCCGCGACGGGCGCGAGGCGCATGCGAAAGCCTGTTTCGACTTCCTGCCGACCCGCGCCAAGCTCGATCTGCTGGGCTGGCAGGAAACCGATATTTTTGCCCATAGCTGAGCGGGGAGGGTCGATCGGCATGGCGGAGTCCTGGGTAGCGCTGTTGCGGGGCATCAATGTCGGCGGCAAGAACAGGTTGCCGATGAAGCAGCTGCTGGAGATTGCAGAGCAGCGGCTCGGCCTGGAGGATTGCCGCACCTATGTCCAGTCCGGCAATCTCGTCTTCAGGGCGCCGGCGGCGCAGCGCGACGGGCTGGACACACGGCTGGAAAGCGCAATTGAGGCCGCCTGCGGCTTCAGGGCCGTGGTTCTGCTCCGGTCTGCCGGCGAGTGGGACGCCATTGTTGCCGGCTGTCCCTTCAGTGCTGAAGCCGCCGCCGAACCAAAGCAGGTTCACGTGTTCGTTCTTGCGGCGGCGCCCTCGCCGGATGCGGTCGCGGACCTGGCTTCGCGTGAGTTTGGTGATGACCGCTGGCACCTGGGCCCGCACGGTCTTTATCTGCATACTCCGAACGGGTCCGGACGCTCAAAACTCGCCGCCTCTGTCGAGCGGGTTCTCCAGGTTGCGATGACCGCGCGGAACTGGTCAAGCACGCTGGCGCTGCAGGCCATGCTGCATCAGGCCTGAAATCGACCGGCGGACGGCGCGACAGCCTGGCACGACCTTGAGTCCGCTTTATCCCGCAGCCTGCATCAGGGCATGAAAAACCGCGCCCGCGCGGCATCGCCGCCGGGGTGTGAATCAGTGATAGTCCGGAGGGCCGCGCGCGGGCTTTGCCTCTGGAAAAGTGAATAAATGGGTGGCGCAGCACGCGCACGGCCCGAAACTCGCCGGATGATGTCCGCATCCGACAGGCGGCGGCCTCGCAATCACACGGAGCTGGCTACCTCACCTGCCCCTCTTCAGGGCCCTCCGCCCGTGTTGCCACGGCCGCGGCCTGGACCGGCCGCGGGAGTTGCTTTGGGCGCGAATTCCGGCACGGACGCTGCTCGCTGTCACGCAAACATGTCCGCCACAGGCCCGCACCGCTGTCCCGCCCTCGCCCGCTTGCGCAGGTTGAGGACCGGACCCCGGCCCGGTGGCTGGCTTTGCACGGCGCGCCCGAGAGAGCGCCGCCCGCCAGCGGAACCGCGTTGACCATCGCCTCCCCGAAATCCGCGCCATACGTCGGGACGCGGGCCTCCGGGGCATTCCCTCCCGCCTGGTCCGTCACGTTCGCGATCCATCCGGCAGCGGGAGTGCGAAGATGATGACATGAGGTTTGGAGGGTGTGGACAAAAATGGTGGGGATTGTCGTGGGATGGCGCCGCGTAACCCCTCTCCCCCTTGGTGGGGGAGAATGGGAATTTCAGCACCTTAGCGTCAGCTAAGTGCTAGAAATTCCAAGAGAGGGGGTCGGATTCGGAGCAGGAATTTCCCCTTCACTGAAAAATCCATGACTGTCCACGGGACCTAAGCGTATTGCTTTATTTCGGAATAATCGTTCTGCTGCAGAGCAAGAGCCGCGTCATAATGCG
>JBLXGF010000003.1:407738-423072 GCA_048261205.1 Hoeflea sp. | reverse complement strand
CATGACTTCAGGAAACAGACTCAAGAAACTCAGAAAACAGGCGGCCCAGCGACAAGGCGGTTACTGTTTCTATTGCCGGTACCCGATGTGGGATTCCAGGCCCGAGGAATTCATCGGGCGCTATGGGATTTCGTCTGGGCTGGCACAACGGTTCCAATGTACTGCCGAGCATGTCGAGGCCCGATGCGACGGCGGCAAGGACGTTGCGCCGAACATCGTGGCTGCCTGCCGTTTCTGCAACACGACGCGGCACAAGGCGAAGCATGCTGCGAATGCCCAGACCTATATGTCGTTCGTGCGTTCGAGGTTGGCAAAGGGCAAGTGGCACCCACCGCAATTGAAGGCGTCTTTCAGCAAATGAAGAGATGACTCAGACTGATCCTCACGGGCGCGGTGATGATCAGTCAGCGCTGGCTCATCAGCCTGACGAACCGTTTGGGAATTGTCTTGCACGACTGTCCCCCGGGCGTGTATGACAATTTTGTCTTACAAGAACTGCGGTGATCGGATTTCACCAACCATTTCAGGCGCTTGAGAGAAGGTCGAAAAACCTTAGCTGGGGATCCAGGTTCCCCAGCCACTACCTATTGTATCAATTATTTCAATTGCCTAGATAACATTAGGGCTTCCTAAGTGTTACAGCTTAGTGGATGCTACACACGTATCAACCTGCTGCTTCTAACTCCCCCTTGCGAATCTCAACATTTCTGCGCAACCTTCGATAGAGAACGGTGGGAGACTACATATGGCTATGATGATCGATGCATCGCGGCTGGTGGCAGTTTGGCAGCAACAGGCCATCCCCGTCGCTTGGCGAAGTGGCGAGAAAGGCGATCCGCTACTAGCCAAGCTTCCATATCGAGGTGACAACAAGTCATGGCTGGCCAGCATGGGCCGGAACCGGCCTGTCTGGAATGCTGACCAGAAATATTGGGAGATACCGAAAAGCTGGTTCAACAAACTCGTTGATCGCTCGCTAGAGCGGTTCGGCAAAATCTATGTTGTGCAGCCTTACCGGGAACAAGAAAAGTGCGCGCCGGCATGCATGAACGCTACCGGCCACGAATGTCAGTGTTCATGCATGGGCGCTAACCACGGTGCAGGCAATGATGGCAGTTGGTTTGAAGTCTCCGACACTTTCGCGACAAGGTGGGGCGCAAGGGAATTGGCATGCCGCTTGATGGTTGCCAGGTAGATCTGAGAACGATCCACCACATGAGCTATTGTCTATCTTCCATCGGATCTCGAATAAGTGCCAGTCGATAGACGGCGAGGGCAGCTGCGACCGTCATAAGCACGGAATACACCAGAAGAAAAAAGCAGATGAACGAACCACTCCTGAAGGCCCATACGCCGACTTGTTCAAGCGGCGGATAGTCGGACTTGAAGATCATCACCAAGTCCAAAAACCAGGAGCCTTGGAAGAGGAATGGACTTGGCCAGCTTCCTGCTTCAGACGATCTTGGATCCGCCTTCAAAGCGGCTTTGAGGCCCATTCGAACCGCGTTTGAATGGCCACCATAGGCTTTGATCTGTGCTTCATACGCCAGAGCGCTCCGCATGAACTGGACCGAGACATACTTGAGCGACTGACCTCCCATCGTCCGCCGCCATTCGTCGATACAGTCCTCACGGGACATCGCTTCAAAGCGAGCGGTATCGGCAAGCTCCCCTGCCCTTACCGCCCGGCTCATGATGACGCCCCCGCAGCAGCAGCTTCCTCTCCTTCGCTCCTGCATTGATCGCGTAGACCATCCCGCCGGTCTTCTGGGACTTGGTCTTCACGATCTCATGTCCGCGCTTGCGCAGACCCGAGATCGCCGCTCGCACCGTATGTGCTTGCCATTTCAGTTATTGGGTGATCGTCGAGATACGGGCGCCGTTCGGTTTGGATAGCAGCGTGACAAGCTGCTCCCGCTTGGTCTTGGCTCCCCTTTTGCCTGACTTCACAGGCTTGGCCACGCGCGTCGGCTCTTGGTCACGGGCAACTGTCGCATCGGGGCCGGCGCTCTGATCTTCAGCTTTTTCGATTTCTTGGATAGTCACTTTGGTCTCCACTCAGCTTCATCGACCAGGACATCTGGCCTTGCACTGAGTGAAGCCCGCTCTGCGGGCGGGGTCAGCCGCTCACGCTCCTCCGCCGACCCGAGCACAGCAATGCTTCCTTTGGCGCGGAAGTCCAGTGGGGAGCATGACCGTTGACGAATTGGCGATACTGGGAGGAAATGTGTGCGAATGATGCCGCGGTGTGTCCTTCTCAAAACCAACCACGAATGACAGACTTGGGGCCGGTTGCTGACTGGCGGGTTTCCGAATGCCAATGGGTAAAGCAGACATTTCTGCCAGCTTTTCTCAAAAGAGACTTCGCTGGAGTTCCATTCCTGATCTCCGGGAACCGGTTTCGGCGTCCTTCATGACCGTTACCCCACGCAGCAGAGTGCGAACCGGCCATCCCCTAACGGCAAGCCCTTCGTAGGGCGTGTAGTCGCAGCCGTCTTTCAGGAGTGAGTGGGTGATCACCACATCGCGTGTCGCATCCCAAAGCACCAGATCTGCATCGGAGCCGACAGCAATGGTGCCTTTTCGCGGATACAGCCCGTATCTTTTGGCGTGATTGGTTGATGTCAGGGCGACGAAACGGTTGAGGTCGATGCGACCTTTTCCGACACCTTCCGAAAACAGGATCGGCATGCGGGTTGCGATACCCGGAATGCCGTTGGGGACGTAGCGGAAACTGTTATTGCCGTCTGGGGCTTTCTTTCCGGCTTCGTCCTCGTAGCGATAGGGGCAATGATCCGAAGAGAACACCTCGAACACCCCCTGTTGCAAGCCTTCCCAGCAGGCGGCCTGGCTGTCACTGTCGCGTGGTGGCGGGCTGCAGACATATTTGGCACCTTCCATGCCCGGCCGGTCCATGTCCGCTTCGGTCAGCATCAGATACTGCGGGCAGGTTTCGCCATGGATACGCAATCCCCGCTGTTGTGCGCGCCGGATCTCCTCCATTGCCTGGCGGTTGGAGACATGCACGATCATCGCCTCGGTGCCGACGATCTCCGCAAAGCTGATCGCCCTGTGCGTCGCTTCGCGCTCCACCGGGATGGGCCGCGAGGCGCCGTGGAAAAACGGCGCCGTCCTGCCCTCGCGTTCCAGCCGTTCGGTCAGAAAGCGGATGGCGTCATAGCCTTCGGCATGGACCATAACCAGAGCCCGATGCTGGCGCGCCACATCAAGCACCGCAAGGATATCGCTGTCGGCAAGCTTCAGGTCGTCATAGGTCATGAAGATCTTGATCGAGGTGTAGCCCTCTGCGATCAGCGCCGGCAATTCCTGGCCCAGAACCTGGGGCGCAGGGTCGGTGATGATCAGATGCAGGGCAATGTCGGTATAACAGTTGCCATTGGCCTTGGCCTGATAGTCGGAGATCGCCTGTCGCAACGATTGGCCTTTTTGCTGCAGGCAGAAAGGCAGCACCGTCGTGTTTCCGCCGATTGCTGCCGAGCGGGTGCCGGTTTCAAAGGTATCGGCCATGACAATTCCGGGCGCCCCGGGCTGGTCCAGATGGACATGCGAATCTATGCCCCCGGGCATTACCAGCAGTCCGGTCGCATCAATGATTTCGGGCGCATCGCCAAGCGTTTCGCTAAGGGCTGTGATCCGTCCCCCTGAAATACCGATATCCGCAGAAAAGGTGTCGGAAGCGGTGACAATGGTTCCGCCACGGATGATCGTCTCGAATGTCATCATGATGCCTCTTCCTCTGCAACAAAATGGCCGGGCGCATGCTGGCGCATCGGCCGCCAGATTGGCTGCGTGCCGGCGGGCCCAAGCCGATGACCGCCGGCCATGGGAACGGAATCACCGGGTCTTCCGGAGGCCGCTGCGATCAGCGTCCGCGTGTAGGCTGATTGCGGGTTCTCGAGCACCTGAGCAGTAGGGCCAATCTCGACCAGGCGGCCAAAACGCATTACCGCGACCTGGTGGGCGATACGGGAGACCACCGCGAAATCGTGGGTGATAAACAACAGCGGCAGATTCGCGTCCGCCTGGATGGCCTGCAACAGGTCGAGGATCTGCAGCTTGGTCGTGGCGTCGAGCGCGGACACGGCCTCGTCGGCAATCATCAGTTCCGGTGCGACGCTGAGCGCGCGGGCGATCCCCAGCCGCTGGCGCTGGCCGCCGGAGAGTTCGTGAGTGAGTCGGTCGAGATGAGATGCGTCGAGCCCGACCTGCGCCAGCAGCTCGGTCGCCCTTTCCCGGAGCGTGGCCTGGTTTGTCTCGCCGGCAATCCGCAGCGGCTCGGTGATTGACTGCCAGGCCCGATATCGGGGGTCGAGCGAAGATTGCGGATCCTGAAAAACGAACTGCACACGGCCTTGCAGGGATTGGCGCCCTGTACTCACATCCTGTCCCCGCAGGCGCACGCGGCCTGCGTCCGGCTGCACCAGCCCCAGAATGGCACGGGCTATCGTGGTCTTGCCGCTGCCGCTTTCGCCGACCAGCGCAAGCGTCTCGCCCGGCTCGACGGTCAAGCTGACGCCATCAACTGCGAATAGCCTTGGAGGCGTCCGCCATGCCGTCATTGCCGTGTTGCTGGGGAAGGAGACGATCAGGTCTTCGATGGCAAGCGGCGGGGGCGCGGCACTGGCGGGTTTCGGAATCGCCGTCCGGGTTGTCGCGGGGAGGGAGGCTGCAATCAGGGTTCTGGTATAGGCTGCCTGCGGATTGCCTAGCACATCATCGCGGCGACCGCTTTCAACGGCTCGTCCCGTTTGCATCACCAGCACGGTGTCGGCGATCTGCCTGACCACGCCGACGTCATGGGTGATGAAGATGACCGCGCAGCCGACCTCCGCCTTGAGCTCACGCAGCAGTGTCAGGATTTCGGCCTGGACTGTGGCATCGAGCGCGGTGGTTGGCTCGTCCGCAATGACGAGTGACGGCTTGCAGGCAAGTGCAGCGGCAATCACCACCCGTTGCCGCATCCCGCCTGACAGCGCGGCAGGATGCAACAGAGCCCTGCCGGACGCATCGGGAATGCGGACACGGTCGAGAAGGCTTACTGCCTCGGCCCGCGCAGCACTCCAGCTGGTGCCGCGATGGGTAACGATGGTCTCCGCGATCTGGTCACCGACAGGCATCATCGGATTGAGCGCGCTCATCGGCTCCTGAAAGATCATGCCGATCCGGTTGCCACGCAATTTGCGCAACTCTGTTTCCGGCAGCGCCAGCAAGTCCCGCCCTTCGAACACGGCCTTCCCAGATGTCACCAGACCAGGCGGAGACGGCAGCAGCCCCATGATCGATTGCATGGCGACACTCTTGCCGGAGCCGGATTCGCCGATGATGGCCAGCACTTCGCCTTCGCCAAGCGAAAACGAAAGGCCGTCGACAACGGTCCGGGGTCCGTCGCGGGTGAGAATTTGTGTACAGAGGTTTTCGACAGCGAGGAAGGTCAAAGCTGCCGTCCTTCGCTGCAAAATGCTAGTGGATCTGTGGCGTGTTCACCCAGACCACCCGTGTTTCGCTGGTTCCGGGGTTGCGATAGCGGTTGGTGAGATGGTTCTTGAAGAAGAAGGAATCGCCGGTGTTGAGATTGTAGGTGGCATTCTCGATCGAGAGTTCCAGCTCGCCTTCGATCACATAGCCCAGCGTCTCGCCCTGATGGGTGATCTGGTCGACCTTCTCGCCACCCGGTCCTATGCGATGGATATTGGCCTCGAGCAGGTTTCCAGCCGCAAAAGGCACCAGCCGTTCGTAGCTGACATTTATACCGCCGCGGATTGCGTCGGTTTGTGTGATCGGCCGCTCGCCCTGTTTCTGCACCAGACCCGGTGAATTGATGTCCGTCCCGAAGAACGATGAAAGATCGCGATTGAGCGCCTCGACCAGACGTTGAAGCATGGTCAGCGAGGGGGCGACCTTGCCGTTCTCGATTTTCGAAATCATCGATTCCGCGCAGCCGACCCGTTCCGCCAGTTCGCGAATGCGGATGCCTTCGAGCAACCTGGCATGGCGCAGTCGGGCGCCGACCTGCAATTCGTCGCGGCGTGGTTCCTCTTTTTCCGCAGACGGTGCCTGGGCACTGGTTTTGGTCTTGGGCATTGGGCAACTCCGTGAAACTTGTCCCGTCATGACTAACAAGAAAGCCATGCGAGCGGCAATCAGGCTGTGTGATAGCCATGTTATGATCCCCTGACAAGTTCGGGCCAGCGGCCAGACCAGGGCAGAATTTGCTCTACTCCGGCCGCAGCCCGCAGAACGCCGAGATCATCGAGGTGTCGGCCCATGATCTGCAAGCCGACGGGGCGCCCGTCGCCTGTCATGCCTGCGGGAACACTGGCAGCCGGCAGTCCCGTCAGGTTGGCCAGTGCGGAAAACGGTGTCCAGGCGCTTTGTTCCACCTTGATGCCGGCGATGTGTGTGGGCCCTTCGCTATCGATTTCGAAAGCAGCGGTTGCCGTTGTCGGCGTGAGCAACAGATCGAAGCGTTCCATGAATCGCCAAACCAGATTGTTGACGTGTTTGCGCCCCAGAATTGCGCCGGTGAAGGCGTCGGCATCCCAGGATGTTTCGAGCAACTGTTCCAGTTGCGGGGTGAAGCGATACCGGTTTTCAGCCGCCATGGCGCGCAGTCCCGACCTGTCTGTATCGAGCGCAACCAGGGTGAGAAAGAGATTTTGGGTGTCTTCAATTTGAGGGGAGGTGAACTCCAGTGTCGCACCAAATTCCCTCGCCAGCGCGACAGCCCCCGACCGCGCGATGGCCGCAACTTCGGCTTCCATCGGTGCAAAGCCGAGATCGGGCGAGAAGGCGATGCGCAGGCCCTTGAGGTGATCGGGTGACAGATCCATCCAGTCTAGCTGCTCTTGCGGCAGCGAGTGCCGGTCTCTTGGCGTCGGGCCGCTCAACACCGAGAGCGTCAGCGCCGCGTCGCCGACGGTTCGGGTGATGGGTCCGATATGCTCAAGCGATTCCCAGCCTGAGGCGCCGGGCTGTGTCTCGTCGCGGCAGCCGGGATAGACTGGAACGCGGCCCCAACTCGGCTTGATGCCGAA
This sequence comes from Hoeflea sp., assembly GCA_048261205.1. Lineage (GTDB taxonomy): Bacteria > Pseudomonadota > Alphaproteobacteria > Rhizobiales > Rhizobiaceae > Hoeflea. The sequence continues at coordinate 416,017 of JBLXGF010000003.1, read as the reverse complement.
TGTTCCGGTCAGGCCGGCAGGGACGCGGATCGAGCCGCCGCCATCACTACCAAGCGCAATCGGCACCATGCCGGACGCTACTGCCGCAGCCGACCCTGCACTTGAGCCTCCGGGCGTGAGCGCAGTGTTCCAGGGATTTCGCGTGGTGGGAAACAGATTGTTGTGACCAACGGCGCCGTAGCCGAATTCCGATGTGTTGGTCTTGCCGACAATGATGGCTCCTGCAGCGCGCAACCGTTCAACGACGATATCGTCTTCCCCAGGGACATTGTCCCGGTAGAGCGGTGATCCGAAGGTGGTGCGCAGGCCGCGCGTCGAGATCAGGTCCTTAATCGCGACCGGAACGCCTGCCAACGGCCCGACGCTTTGACCTTTGTCCAACTGCCTGTCGACCGCCTCTGCCTCTGCCGTCGCTTGGTCCACGCCAAGCGTGCAGAAGGCTGCCAAAGCTCCATTCAACGAACCAATGCGATCCAGTGCAGCATTCAGCGCATCCCGAGCCGTCAGTTCGCCCCGGCGAATCCGTCCGGCCAGTGTCACTGCATCCTCGGTTGGCTGATACGCTGCCGCCTTTGCCAGCTCAGCCACGCACTTTCTCCGGATGACTGCCGCGAATGATGCCCGTATCCTCTGCGCCCATGGGGACAAAATCCAGAAACATCTCGGCACCGCTGATGGCGCCTGCTCCGGCGCGGGCAACGGCAAGATCCTGGGTTCCTGTGCCCGAGCCCGCAGCAACCGCACCAAGCACGAACCCATCCACCCTGATCGGTAGACCGCCAATCAGGTTGGTCCACTTGCTTTCCTGGGCAAGCGTCACCTGCAGTTCCACATCGGCATGGGCGCCGCCGGTGGGCTCGTCGGACAAGGCCGCTGTAATTGCCTTGTTGCGGGTGGATATCTCCGACAGTGCCTTCGATCCGTCCATGCGGCCGAAAGCGAGGAGATTGCCGCCGGTATCGACGACCGATATGCACATCGGCTGGCCTATGCGCTCCGCTTCCGCGATCGCCGCGTTGAGCACAGCCAGGCCGCCCGAAAGCGTGAGGGTTCTCGCGTCCTTGATGTAACTCGGTTTGGACATTTCCAATTCCTCCACTTAGGTCTGTGTGCCTGGGTCGAGCGCCAGCGAGACCAGATCGACGATGAGATTGACGCCCAGGGATACGATCGCCGCCATCAGAATGAATCCCAGCGATGCATTGATGTCGGCATTGAGCACGGCCGACACCGCGTATTGTCCGGCGCCGCCCCAGGCGAAAACCACTTCCACCAGCACCACGCTTCCAATCAGCGTGCCATAGAGCATGCCGATGACGGTGATCACCGAGGGCAGGGCATTGCGTAGCGCATGCCGCGAAACCCGCGCAGGGCTCAGACCCTTGGCATTGGCGAAACGGATGAAGTCCGTTTCGTTCAGCCGTTCGATCGTGGCCCGCGTCATGGTCAGAATGGGGACTGCATAGATGATGCCAAGCGTGGAAACAGGAAGCACCAGCTGCGCAAACGCGGCACGGAAACCGGCAAGATTGCCGTCGAGCAGCGCGTCGAGGGCATACGAACCGGTGATTGGTGGCGGGGGAAAGATCGCGAAATCCAGCCGGCCAATCGGTGGCGGCGCGATCTTGAAGATGCTGTAGAAAATGAAGATGAGCACCAGCGCGAGCCAGAAATCTGGGATTGCCCCGGCGGCGACCGAATAGGTATCGGCAATCCGCGCCACTCTCCCGGCGGGTCTGCGCCCTGCCATCAGCCCGAGCGGGAGGCCGATGGCGATGGCCATCAGAAGTGACAGGGTGACGAGCTCAAGCGTTGCAGGCAGTCTTTCTGCAAGATCATAAAGCACTGGATTTGTTGTCTGCCAGGAGCGGCCGAGATCGCCCTCTGCCAAACGGCCGAGATAGGCGATGAACTGTTGCGGCAAAGGTTGATCAAGGCCCATTTCAGCGCGCAGCTTGTCCACGGCTTCCTGGGTGGCGAGCGGGCCCAGCATCATCGGCGCCGGATCGCCCGGAATGAGCTTGAGAAGGAAGAACGCAACTAGCGCCACACCGAGAATCTGCGGGATGGCGAAGACCAGTCTCTTGAGCAGATAACACAGGATTCGCATCAGGCGCGGCCTTCGGCAAAGGCTTTCCAGGCCCGTCGAGTCGGCCGCGAACGCTCGCGTGGATTGGTCCAAGCCAGGATTGAAGCGCCGATCCGACCGAGACCGAAAACGGTCAGCGCCAGCGCCAGGCCGGGAAACATCGACGGCCACCACTGGCCCGTGACAACATTCTGGAATCCCATGGCGATCATCGATCCCCATTCCGGTGTTGGCGCGCGCACGCCTGCACCAATGAAGGACAGGCCAGCCGCCAGCAGTACCGCGACGCCGGTGTTGATGCTCATCTGTGCAAGCATCGGTGGGGCGGCATTGGGCACGACGTGACGGACCAGCAGATAGAAGTCGCCAGCACCGGCGATGCGTGCTGCCTCGACATAGGCCTGATCGCGGATGCGCAGCACTTCACCGCGCATGAGCCGCAGATAGACCGGTACATTGACGATGCCGATGGCGACCACAATGGCCGTTACGCCTTGGCCCAGCACAGCCACCAGCACCAGCGCCAGCGCAAAGACCGGGAACGCCTGGATGACATCGGCGATGCGCAGCATGAGAGTTGCCGCCCCTGACTTGGGGCCACCGCGCGCTTCCCAAAGCCCCACATAGGCGCCTATGACACCGCCGAGGCAGGCAGCCCAGCATGTCGAGACCAGCGCGATGACAAGATCGACCCTGGGCGCATGGAGCACACGCGAAAACACATCCAGCCCGGCAGAATCGGTCCCCATCGGATGCGCCCAGCTCGGCGGCAGCAGATAGGCGCCGGCATCGGCGTCGACGGGCGAAACCATTGGAAGCAAAGGCGCCATGAGCCCCGAGACCGCTACGAGCGTGATGATCACATAGCCTGCAAGATAGCTCGGCCTGTTTCGGAGAAATCCCAGAAATTCCGTTATCAATCCGGCGGCGGGGAACTCCCCGCCGCCGGGTTGATTTGCGGCATGCTGGCCGCCAGGGCCGGCCGGATTCATATCAGACACGCTTGTAATCCTGAAAATTCAACCTGTTTGATGTGTAGTAGACAATGCCGCCGATGTCCTTGCCATGGGCAAGCTGGAAGCCGGGATTGGCGATCAGGGTCCAGGGCGCCTCTTCATTGATGATTTTCTGCGCCGCAGCCGTTGCCGCGAAGCGATCCTCTTTCACCAGTGTCGACAACGATGTCTTGATCAGCCCGTCGACTTCCTCGTTCTTGTAGTTGGAAAAATCGAGGAAGGAGCCGGAGTGGAAGTAGAGGTTGAGGGAGAACCCGGGATCCGGCGTGAAAGGCGCATCAAGGTTGAAGATCATGGGCTCGCTGCGCTTGACCAGACTATCAAAGAACGTGCCTGCCGGCAGTTTCTTGAGTTCGAGCGTGACGCCAATCTTCTTCAGCGCCGTCTGGTACATGATGGCAATGGTTTCCTCGAAGGGAATGCCGGCATTGTAGGCCAGCACCGAAGAAAAACCGTCGGCGAAACCCGCTTCGGCGAGCAGAGCCTTGGCCTTTTCGATATCGAAGTCATAGTCATAGAATTCGGCTGTGGCGCCCGGATAGAAATCCGGCATGAAAGTGGTCATCTTCTTGCCGAAGCCCTGCATGATGGTTTCGACCACTTCGTCCTTGGGCATGGCGTAGTTCAGTGCCTGGCGCACCTTGATGTTGTCGAGCGGTGCAAAGGCGGTGTTGAGTTCGATCCACAGCATCTGGCTGGCCTCGATCGATGTCACGGTTGCATCCGCGTTCCCCTCCAGGCTTTTCATTTCGGTCGGGGCCAGGTTCTGCGCGATGTCGACAGCGCCACCCAGCAAAAGCTGCAAACGGCTTGCCGACGTCGGGACCTCGCGGAAAACCACGGTTTCAAAGAATGGCTTCTCGCCATAATAGTCTGGCCGCGCGGTAGCCACCATCTGCTGTCCGCGGGTGATGTCCTTGAGGGCATAGGGGCCGAAACCAGCCACATTGGTGTCGAGGAAGCCGCGGGCCCAAGGGTCATCGGCGGTTGCCATTTCCTTGCACTTGGTTGAATCAAAGATCGGATTGGCGAGATGGCCGCACACTATCATCAGGATCGGGTTCGGATCATTGAGCGTGAAAGACACCACATATTTGCTAACCACCTTGACCGCGTCCTTGTCCGGCAAGCCCATGACGAAGGTCATGAATGCGCCGGCGCCCTTGACCTCGAACTTGCGGTCGAAGGTGTATTTCACGTCCTCGGCGGTCAGCTCGTTGCCCCAGTTGCTCATCACCCCCTGACGCAGAGTAAAGACCACCGATTTGCCATCCGCTGCATAGTCCCAGCTTTCGGCCAGCATGCCCTTGAGATTGTAGCCGCCCGGCAAATCCGGGCGCGGCTGCAGATCTTCGCGCATGACACCCTCGACGCTGTCGGGAACGGTTCCGAAGCCGATGAGATAATCATAAAATGCAGCAACGGTGTCGATGGTGCCGGGTGAGAGCGAATTCTCGACATCAAGGCTCAGCGGTGTCGCCGGCGCAGCGATGACCAGTGTTTTGCTGCGGTCCTGTCCAAAGGACGAGGTGACGAGCCCCGGTGCAAACGAGAAAGCGCTGGCCGCAGCGCCGTATCGCAGAAGCGCCCGCCGTGACAGCGGAAGGACGTCAGTAAATTTGTTCTGCATGATAACTCCCCGGTTTGAAACGCCGACCGACCTTCGGTCAGCTTGTTTTCCTCCCAATCAAGTTCCGTGCCAGTTTGGGAATATTCCGTTTTGGCAGGGGTGAATTCCGAGTAATGTGTTGGAATAATGAATGAAAAATCATGCTTGGCGACGGTTAAGGCTATAACATGATTTTAATTCATGCGACATGACTATGCATCACATTTAAGCAGATTTTTCTCCCTTGCACAAAATCAAGGCCCGGGCTCGGGCATTCGTTGCGGATCGCATGAAGGTCTGATGTGCGGGACGAAGCTGCCTTCCATTGAATGGCAGGTTCCAGCAACGGACAGAAACGGCCTTCTCTGCGACACCGGACCCGCTTCCTTGTTATTCAACACTCTGGGCGTCTCTACAGTAATCAAACCCGTCGACAGGACGGGTTCTGGCTTGATCGGTTGCGTCAGCGGTCGGAGCATGCCAGCATTATACAAGGTTGGAGAACCACGGTTTCAGGGAACGGAGCGCGCCACATGGACATCGCGGGAAAGCCGGCCCTCATCGTTGGCGGCAGCGGTGGGTTGGGCCGCCGGTTGGTAGAGCGGCTCGCCGAGGCGGGCGCCGACGTCGCCGTGGGTTGGAGCGGCGGCGAGGATCGCGCGATCGAAGCCTGCGACGCGGTCTTAAAGCACGGACGCCGCGCGGTCGCGGTCCAACTCGACCTGCGCGACCCGGCCTCGGTAGAGGCGGGTGTTGCGCAGGCGGCCGCGGCACTGGGCGGTCTCGCGATCCTGATGAACGCCGCCGGAGCGGCTGGGGGGCCGCCCGCGGGTGATCTCGCCGCCTACGACCACGAGACCTGGGACCGCATCAGCGACATCAACTTCCGCGGCCCCTTCCTCGCCTCCCGGGCCGCAGCCCCGCATCTGCGCGCCGCGCGGGGTGCTATCGTCAATTTCGGCTCTACCATCGGGCACGGGACCTGGGGCGCCGACCGAGCCTTTCAGCCCACGAAGGCCGCCGTCTCGGGCCTGACCCGGTTCCTCGCGGCCTCGTTGGCGCCGGACGTGCGTGTGAATTGCGTGGCGCCGGGGCTGATGGAGAACACGGTGATGAGCAGCGGCGCGCCGGAAAACTTCGTTTCGACGTGGCGCGAGGCAGCAATGTTGAAGAAGACCACTTCCATTGACGATGTGGCCGAGCAGGCGCTGACATTCTGCCGGGCGGAGACGGTCACCGGCCAGACGCTGGTCATCGACGGCGGCCTGACCTTCCGCTAGGTTTCGCTCACTATCGCGGACGGGCTGACACCTCGCACTTTGGGGCTAGCAGCCTACTTCGGCTTGTAGCAGACAATCTGAACCGGATGGGTTCTGCGCTCCTCGATGTTCCGTGCGGCGTTTCTGACAATCTGCAGGGCGAGCTTCCCCAATAGAATGTGTACTCCGAACACTGGAGCCGTGCCTGTCTCGGCGAGTTCGATCGCGGCTTTGTAGCCTGCCAGATACCTTTCCCCGGTATCCGTCACTTCCACCTTCTCGAAACCCGCGCGCTCGAGACAGGCGACTGTATTTGCCGGGCGCATCAGATATGACCCGCTGCCGTCTTCCGACCATGGAACAGGGTGATGAAGTTCGCCCACCTCGCCCAGACCATGCTCGGTTAGAGCAAAGAATGCGCCGGGCTCAAGTACGCGAAACGCTTCTTCAAAAAAGAGGTCGCGGTTCGGCACGTTCATCGTAACGTGCTGAGAGTATCCGCCGCCGAATGAATCATCGGCATAAGGGAGTTTCTGACCGTCCCCGTGTCGAAACTCGACCATGCCGGTCATCCCGACAAGCTCGGAAAGCCTGTTTCCGGCATCCACAAATGGTGCCGTTATGTCGATACCATCTACATGACAGCGAAACCGTTTGGCCAGATATCTGGCGGGGCCACCAATTCCGCAGCCTATGTCGACAAGGCGATCGCCCTCTTTGATTGGAAGGACGTCTGCCAGTTCGATGGTCGCCGGGAAGCCCCTCGCATGAAAATGATCGACCGGCGCCAGTTCTTCAATCGTCACGGTCGCCGGGTTGATACCCGCCCGTTCCATTGCTTCCAGAATACGAGCAAAGACGTCACCTTTGCCCCAGTGATCCGAAATGACCTGTGCGTCTGCCACGCTCCACTCTCCGATTTGATCGGACCAGCAGTACCACAATCCAAGTAATTCTCTAAGGGCGCCGACCGAAGATCGCTTCAAGCTCGTTTCAGTCGTTCGTTGTGCTCCGTCGCAATGACTGCTCGGGGCCGGGAGTTCCTGTGCGAAAGAAGCCAGCCGGGGTCTAAAGCGGGCGGGAAGGAGACCTTCGCCGCGATAAAAACTAACGGCAGATATGCGGGAAAATACTGTCGTCCAACGCCCGAAAAAAGTCTGTTCTCGGCTTTTCCACCATACAAAATACTAACATACCTTTCGCTCTTAAGGATAGTCCGGCTGCCCTCTATTATTTCTGAGTGTGAAACACCCTTCGGCAGCAAAAGCATAATGGAAAGGATCTTTATTTCCACGTAGATCATTGTTCCGAATATCAGCGTTTACGCAACCATTAAACCAAATACCTGGCTGCCTTTCATCTAATCGCCCGTTCCCGCTGATTTTATTGCCTCGGATCACTACGCGCCCATATCCTGACTGGCCATTTGAGAGAGCTATGCCGACGTATCCATTGTTGAGGACTGATGTGTCTTGTACTTCTCCTACAAATCCCTTTTCCGCAATAATCGTGATCCCAGTTCTATTATTGTTTTCAATCACACTATCGACCACGGATGCGGAACGTGCAGTTGGCCCAATTTCCAGTCCTCCGCTGTTGGAGCCTCTGACCGCCGAGTTTCGAAAAATCAGCTCTCTTCCCTCAAACTTTAGGAGTTCCCATTCAGATCGCTCATCCTTGAGAATGTAACTCGCGCTCGATATCTCCACCCCTTCTATGACGATTGCATTTGAAACAATGCGAAGATTTCCAGCATCAAAACGGAGACGTCCTCCACCGACGATTTTGGGGCCCACCAATTTGACGCTAGACTTGATAGTCACTGAGCCTGCTGACGAAGTGCTTTTTACAAGTATGCTCGATCCATTTGGGATTTCTGTACCGAACTCGACATTTGTAGATCGTAGGTTCGATGCCAACACGTACGACTCTGCATTTTCTAAGTGCTCGTAAAGCTCTGCATTGAGCAGCTCAGCCCTTTGTCCAATCGCAAGAAGAGCAAATTCACTAAGTGCCGTCCGAGTTGCTAGACCCCAGACTCCATCTATTGCGCCCCCATAGTGACCGAGCATTCTTAGTTTTGCTTGGGCGTGCCGCGCGTTGCCATCGGCGCTGATCCATGGGCTCCAATCGTTTGCCAGTTCCAGACACTCGATACAGGTCACGATCGAAGCTATTGGCATAAGAAGCGTCGTTGAGTGGGCGAACGGAACATCAAGCGATGCATGTTCTGGCTCTGGCTCTGGCTCTGGCTCTGGCTCTGGCTCTGGCTCTGGCTCTGGCTCTGGCTCTGGCTCTGGCTCTGG